>JASDSY010000040.1:188869-243978 GCA_041441465.1 Candidatus Wallbacteria bacterium | reverse complement strand
AAATAAACAATTATTCATATCTCAAAGCGTCGATAATATTTTTATGTGCCGCAAGGTAGGCCGGATAATACCCGAAGAATATGCCGGTAAAGACTGAAAATGAGAAAGATATAAAAATCGAGCTCATCGTCGTCGAAGTGCTCCAGCCGGTGTAAGCCGAAACGCCGTAACTTATGACAAGTCCGATAAATATACCGATTATGCCGCCGATTACCGAAATAATCGTGGCCTCAGAAACAAACTGCATCAGAATAAGGCGCTGCGTCGCGCCTATTGCTCTGCGAAGGCCGATTTCACGTGTACGTTCAGTCACGGTCGCGAGCATAATATTCATAATGCCTATACCGCCGACAATAAGCGAGAGGCTTGCTATCAATACCATTACAAGGTTAAAAATCTCGACGGCTTTTTTACTCTGTTCCAAAACCTCGAGCGGAACGATAACCTCGAAATCGTCAGCGCCGGCGTGGCGTCTTTTCAAGATCTTAGTTATGAGGTTTTTCGCGAGCGGCAGGCAATCGACCGACTGCACTTCCACGGCCATTTCGCCGACTTTGTTATATAAGGCGCGTGATATAGTTTCGCCTGATTTTAAAATACGCGGGAATTTTTTCTGCGCTACCGTTATTGGAATATAAACGTCATACTCGCTGTTACGCGTCTTAATCTGAACTTTTTTTTCGGCAGCCGATTGTTTTTCAGCCTGTTTCCCGGCAACGACGCCGACCACTTTAAATTGCTGGTTATTTATTGTAATTACGGCATTAACAGCTTCCTCGCTGAAAAACATCTCTCTTTTAACGGCCGGCCCGATTACGCAGACACGTGAATGTCCCTTTAAATCATCATTATCGATAAAGCGCCCTGCCGCGATTTTTATGTTCATAACTTTCGCGAAGCTGTCCGTAACACCGATCAAATTCGATTTAGGCTCGAATGTGTGATATTTCACTTTCGAATCTTTAAGCTCGATCTGCGGAGCGACACCGACTACAAAAGGCGCAATGTCTTTTATGTATTCAGCATCTTCGAGGGAAAGACCCTCTGAAAGGTTGCGTATCGCGACATCCTGCTTTTCGCTGCTCTGCTCGACAGCTCTCACGATAATATTTGTCGCGCCGAATAACTCAATCTGTTTAACAGTTTCAAGTTTAGCGCCGTTACCGATAGCGAGCATCGCTATCACCGCGGCGACGCCGAATATTATGCCGAGCATTGTAAGCAAAGTGCGCAGTTTATTATGCCAGAAATTTAAAATACCGTCTATCAAAAGCTCAGTAAACAACAATCGAATCACCTTCGTTCAGCCCTTCGCAAATCTCGACTTCGTCAACATTTAAAATACCGGTTTTTACGGTCCTTCTCGCGCCGCCGCTCATAGTTACATAGTTTTCGCCGGTATTTTCATCCTTAAGCAGATATTTGCGAGGAATTTTAAGGACATTTTTCTTGGTATCGAGGACTATTTCGAAAATAACTGAAATTCCAGGCTGGAACCGCGGATTTTTCTCGTCCGTTTCGATTTCTATGTCAAAATATCTGAGTGATTCGACAAGTTCGGCAGCTTCCGGGTCAGACGCGAATGAAAAATTTGCCTCTTCTTTTTCACGCGCGAACAAGCTGATATTTTTTATTTTGCCCTTATAGCGTTTTTCAGGCATCGCCGGCAGGTAAAACTCGACTGGCTGGCTTTTTTTTATCTGCCGGAACTGTTCCTCGGCGATACTGCCTTTAATATAAAACTTATCAAGGTTCGCGACTTCCATAAATGTCATATTACCGTGAGTTTTATCGCCTTCTTTTATTTTCTTCATCCCCTCGTTAGACCAGCGGCTTACATAAATTATGGTCCCGGAAGCCGGCGCTTTAACGTTGGCCTGATTTATTATTTTTTTTATTTTAGTTATCTGAGTATTATTGAATTTCTGCTCTATGTCGTTTTTTTCAATCTCGCATTTCAATTTATTTTTGCGATTTTCAAGCTTAGAAACGGTAAGATCGTAATCGAGATTTTTAGTCTCGATTTCAATTTTGGCTTTTTCAACATTGTTATTAGTCGGCAGAGACTTTTGATAATCATATTTATATTTTGCCACCGCGAGATCGGCTTGCGCGTTATTAAGCCGTAATTTTATTTTACTGAGCTCATTTTGCGATACATAACCTTTCTTCGCCATTTCCTCTTTCGATTTATACTCATTCTCGATTCCCTTAAGGGCATTTTGGGCTAATTTAATGGCGATTTCAAAATCCTTGCGGTCGTATTTTTTCATAGGCATGATCAATATTTCATATTCAATAAGCGCTATATTCTTATCCATTTTTTTGACTTCGATCGAATTTTCAAGATTTTTTATTTCGGACTGCGCTTTTTCCTTTATTAATTTTTTATCCTTTTCGAGAACTTTAAGTTTCAATTCGGTCTCAGCCAGTTTATCCTCACGTTCTTTAACATCGATTATGGCGATTTCGTAATCTTTTTCGACAAAAGTTCCCTCGTCGGCTATTTTATTGATTTTTCCGGAAAAAGGAACCGAAACGTTAGCTTTATTTAAAGGGGCCAGCTCGCCGATGTCCTTTATGAAATCAGCCATGTCTCCCTTTTTAACCTTATATTCAGAGGATTTTTGAGCGGCGGCCGCGCTTTTTATTCCGGAAGCGGCACCCGGTTCTATTATAGAGTCAATAACTATATCATTTTCATTCGCGCCTGATTTAATTTCAACCATCGCAATACTGACAAGGCCTGTTTCGACTTTAACTTTTTCGCCGTTTTTCATTCTTAAGCAGCCGTCGATTACGGCTTGTCTCGGAACAACCAGAGTATTTTTGGACTCGCCGAGTATTATTTCAGCGTTAACGGTCATACCCGGTTTAACTTCGGGAATTTTATCTTTAATACGCGCCTTGACTTTTATATTGGAGATTGAATTAGCGTCTTTTTTTGAGGTTTTAGCGACATTATCAATTCCGATAATTTCACCGCTATGTTTAACCGCCGGATCAGCTGAAAGCGTAAAATCAACTGCCATGCCATTTTTCAATTTAGCGACATCCACTTCGTTAACCTTAAATACTATGTTCATTTCATTTACAGATGAAACGCTCATAAAAGGCCAGCCTTCGAAAACATTTATGCCTTCTTTGACTTTCTCCTGCTGCCCTTCGGTTATCCACGTCTTGCCGTAAATGACAATACCGTCCATCGGCGCTTTGATTTCGGCGTCATCTAGCATTTGCTGCTTATACGACACTTCCTTGGAAAAATTATCAAGCCGCCTTAATATACCGCGTTTGGTGACTTTTTTTCCTGTAAGAAAGACCTCGTAAGCCTGTTTGGCGTAGTTAAGGTCCAATTTATCCGTCGAAATCTCAGTTTCCTTATCGGCCAGCTGCTTAATATCAATGCCTTTCAGGAGCTTTTCAAGGTTCAGTTTAGTAATTTCGCGAGTTTTTCGTTTCGCGTATAACTGCGCTTTCAAATCGTTAATCTCTTCGGCCGACACAAACCCTTTATTTTTAAGTACTTCTTTTTCCTTGATTTCGTTTTCAAGGTTATTTATATCGATTTCAGCGTTATTTATCTGGTATTCGTATTCGATTTTCTTTGTGTAATCCAGGCCGTATTTCATCTGATTATATTGGATCTCGTCTTTTTTCATGGTCCTGTACGCGTAAAAGCGCCTGTTTGTCTTTTCAAAAAGTTTTAATTCATCGTCAATCTGGCTTATTTTATAATCGATTTCAACCTGCCGCTTCGAAAGCTGGGAGCTTTCAAGATCGCTTTTTATGTCTTCAGTCTGGAGCCGCGCGATAACTTCGCCTTTTTTTACAAAATCACCCTCAGGGCGAAGATATTCTATAATTCCGTCAAATAAAGCCGCGATATCAACTTTTTCCTTAGCCTCTATTATGCCGTGCATCGGAAGAGTTACTTTCAAATCAGCTCTTTTAACATTGCAATATGTTATTTTAGGCGCATTATCATCGCCTGAAAAAAATACATAAACTATCGCAACCAATAATATAGAAAAAATTGACATGAAGGTTAATTTCCATGATTTTGAGCGGGTATTAAAATAAACCGCAAAAGTATGGGCCAGAGATAAAATTGTAATATCGTTTATTTTATTTTTGTTCGGTTCCATTCACACTTTCCGTTTCAAAATTTTCGAATGGCATTTCAATAACTGAATTTTTTAAAATATCATTGGATGCCGCATTAAAATAATAATAATCTTTATCTTCAGCCGCGGGAGTCAACCCGGCGCCGTCATTTAGTTTATCGGTGTCGCGCACTCCCGCGATTTCCCGAACCTGGTTTTCATTTTTTTGGGGCGTTCCGACGCGGTTTTCGGCAGTAGCTCCGGCGTTATTATTGTCCGTTTTGGCAATCAAGTTCTTTTCGCTGGCGGCCGGCTCGCTAATTGTCTGCTTAAATACGACTAATTCTTTTTTATAAGGCCTTATAAAACTTATTTTATTTTCGGAATTAACCATGTCTTTAGGTATTTTTACGGCATTTTCAATTTTTTTGCATATTATATCGACATCGGCGGACATATTCGGCAAAAGCTTAACCTCAAAGGTATCTTTGAAGTATATTGTGACATCAAAATCTTTAGGGCCTTTAGGATCGGTTTCATCGCGGAGCTTGGCAAGATTTGACACTGATTTTACATAGCCGTTAAATAATTTTCCGGGAAGCGCGCTTACAATTATCCGTGCGTCGGCGCCTTCCTTAAAACGGTCGATATATTTTTCATTAACGCTGACAGTAATTTTCATTGCCGAAAAATCAACGATTTTGAGTATTCCAAGACCCTGCCAGACGTTCATGCCAATTCTTGTCTTGCCCATCCATGTATTTTGATAAAGCAAAGTGCCGTCTATGGGCGCTTTCATTTCGGCATTCACGATGACCTTTTTTTCCATTTCAAGGCGCTTATTTTTATGTTTAATATCAAGAAGTTTTTTGTCTTCCTCAATTTTATTTACAATTTTAAATGCCTCTATTTCTTTCCGGGCCAGCTCAAGGTCAAGTGAATATTTAGCTACATTCATCTCATATTTTTTTATTTCGTTTATGTCAGGTTCGTTCCGCAATGATTCCAATTTGTTTTTATTTTTTTCCAATTCAAGCTGGTTATTTTGATATTCCAGCTCCATATCTGCATATTGAAAACTGCTGAGAAATCCGCGTTTTTTTAACTCTTCCTGAGACTTGAGTTTATTTTTGAAATTATCGATATTAGATGAATTCTTATCGATATTTATCGAACTGATCTCGACATCGATGGTATCCGCGCCCTTTTTTGTTTCATTTAACTTAAACAGATTCACTTCGTACTGCAGATTTTTCTTTTCAATTTCATTATTTTTTGAATATTCCTCAAGATCGTTGTTTTTCTTGAGCTCTTCGAGCTCATTTTCCGAATTAGCGACCTGCCCTTCGGCGCGTGTGACGCTTTCCTCAAAATTTCTTGTGTTTAATTTGCATATCACTTCGCCTGATTTAATTTCGGCGCCCTCGGCCGCGAGCTTCTCGATACGTGAATCCCATATACGGTCAGGCACAGTGATATTATATTCTTTGATACACTCTATTTTTCCGTTCGATTTAATTTTTATCTCAAATGTTCCGCATTGTGGCGTATATTTTAAAAACTCGCCGAATGCCTTAGCTGACGAGTCTTTCGAAAATATTCCGCCGGTAACGGAAAAGGTTCCGGTAACGCCGCAGCCGGCGATTATCAGAAGTGCTGAAATTATTATAAGTTTTAAGTTTTTTAACGCAAATTGTTTCATATTAAATTATAAGTCTTTCCCCATAGCGTAATAAAATTGGTATTTTGCCACTTTATGCTGAATGATAAGCGATATGACATTTCTTTTGGCCGAAGTCAGCTTTTCCTGGGCATCGCGAAGGTCGATATTTGATATCATACCTTTTTGAAAGCTTAATTTTGAGAATTCATAATTTTCCTCGGCCTGTGTCAGGTTTTTCGCCGCAATTTCATAAGCTTTTTCAAGGTAATCGATTTTCCTGACAATATCGCGCTGCTCTATCAATATCGAGCTGTCAAGTTCGCTAAGTGATATATTACGAAGCTCGTAATTATTTTTTTCGATCCATTCGCTTATTTTATTACTTTGCGGGCCAAGGTTAAAATCGTAGGTTACCATCGAGCTGAAATTATTAGACAGCGATTTATTTTCATATTCGGTACGGCTTAAATTTAATTTAAGTTTCGGAAGAGCCTGTTTTTTTATCTTATTATATTTGATTTCGGCGATTTTCAGCCTTACTTTTTCAGCCTCGTAATCTTCGCGCACATATTCTTTAGAAGGCGAGGTTTTTATAAGCATGATTGAAGCGGTATTCATAGGCTCGAATTTTATATCATAACCGAAATCAATTTTAGCGACATCGCCTTTTTTGACATCGTATCCGATTAAGTCCAGAAACTGCTCTTTAGCGGTTTCAATCGACTGGCTCTGGCGCAGCAGGTTATTTTGCGCCTGGCCGAGATTTACCTCAGCGTTTAAGTAGTCTATTTTATTGGCAAGCCCGAGTTCATATCGTGATTTCGAGTAATTAAGCATATCTTTCCAGCGTTCGCATGAACTTTCAAGGACTTTATATTCCTCAATCTGCGATATCAGATCGTAAAAATCCCTTATAATTCTGAGTTTCAATTTTTCGCGCTGCGTTACGTAGTTTAAAAGGTCGAGGTTATAGGAATATTTAACAGATAATAAATCGGAATTATCAAGCCTTCTTAAATCAAGCGACAACGAATAAGTCGTCGTGCCTTTATCGGCGTTATCATAGCTGTCGCCTCTTGTAACCGATAAATTGACAAGGTCTGCAACTTTTTTATTTAACGTGTAAGTGTAATTGTGGTTGTTATCAAGCGTTACAGTAAAATTAGGATTATATGAGATTTCTTCTATAAGGTTGGAATTATTGTTATTTTGAAGTTCGATTTTCATCTTTTTGACTTCGCGCGAACTCGTAAGAGCCAATGTTAAAAAATCATCTATATTTTTAGCATACGCGTAATCATAAGAAACAATTAAACCTGTTAAAATAATTACAATAATTGAAAATACCAGAGTAATCCCGCTGTTTTTCCTGAAATTCATATTATGTTCACCTGTCATCCGATTATTTTGAACGTTCATTCGTTAAATTTTTATTTATTATAAATAAAAACCCTAGATTTGTCAATAATTTTAACCATAAATTAACAAAATAAAAACTTGACAAAAAAAAATCGTTATAAGATAATTAAGTAGATATAAAATTATAAAGGAAAATTAACATGCAGGAAAATTCAATTAACGGATTGCGTTCAAAAATAGATGAAATCGACGAAGTTTTAATAAAAAAACTCGATGAACGGTTTGCGTTGTCGAAACAAATTCAAAAGCTGAAAAATTCGCCTTTAAAATATGTGCCTTTGCGCGAGAAAGAAATACTTTCAAAATGCCGCGGCCATATTCTCGACATATATATCCAGCTGCTGGCGCTTTCAAGGCAGATTGAATCCAGCGCTGATTTTTATTACTTTGTAACAGGCGAAAGCGTTTTTGAAGATGAATTACTGAAAAACGCCCAAAAATTTTTCGGCGACATCAATGATTTTGAAAAAATAGATGATATAAAAACATTTATAAACAGAAATGCCGCAAGAATTGACGGAATAAATCAGACCGCAGAAAAAAATGTGAAAAATGAAACTGCCGGCGGCGGCAAGGATTGTTTCCTTATCTTTTCAGACAGCGGTAATTTGTGCGCATTAGCGGAACAGGAAAATAAGATTTTATATAAATTATCGGAATACCAAATATCGAGCAAAACATTATTTTTTGTGTATTCCAATATAAAATCAGAAGGCGAACCGGTAAGCATACTTCTGCATTATTAGAGCAGGTCAAATAATTAAAATAATTCGAGTTAAATTAATTTTCAAGCAAATTAAAATCATAGAATTTAATAAATTCAGCATATTATAATTTTCTGATATAAGCAAATGAATATATTTTTATAATGTTTATCAGACCGGCCCATTACGGTGAGTATTTTACTATAATTTATTCAGTTGTGTCAATTTCACGCTTTTAAGAAGATACGGCGCGGCGCTTTTATCCACGGTAATATTTATTATGTTTCCGCCGTTTTTGCAGAAATTAGTGACGTCAAATTCTATATTTTCAACCGTATTGCCGAGCTTAATATCGTCGTAATTGATTTTGTTATCATTAACGTTCAGTGTAAATTTAGCGCTTGTCTTATATTTATCGCGCTTCAAAACGCGGTGCGAAAGGCCGAGCATGATTTTTCTCGGAAATGTCTTTTTTATCTGGAACGAAAATGTCATAGAGGCAGTAACTATACCACTTTTTAAAGCCAGAAAACTTACGTTATCTACTTTGACAAATTTAAAAGATTCGGTTAATATGCAGCCTAATGCGCCTTTGACGGTGCCGCCTGAAAAGTCGCTTTCAAGAGTAAAATTTTCCTGGCCGTCGATATTATCTCGAGCGCTTTGCTGATCTTGAACGTTTGGCGCGTCCGTCCGGTTTCCGTTTAACTCAGAGGCGGCCTGCAAGTTTTTGAACATAACGGCGACGGTGTCATTTTCGTCGATATCAAATTTAGCCGAATTTTCAGGCAGTTGAGTTTTTTCGGCTGCTTGTTTTTTAGCGGCCGGTTCATTATCTTCTTTCGCGTTTCCGATAGAATTATAGGCGTCGCTGCGCACGCAGCTTTCGAATGCCGTCCATAAAAGCTCATTATACGGGTCGCTCTGTATGGCGTTTTTTAAAACCTGGCGCGCCTCGCTAAATTTTTTCTGGTTCATAAGCTGCATGCCGAGGGTAAGCGGGTCGGGCGCAGCAAATACTTTAGGAGCAAAATTAAAAAACACATAGACAAAAATTACAAACACAACTATAAATTTTAAACGCTGAAACAACAGCACTGATAGAACAGGTATTTTTAAATCATAGTATGAACTATTATTCATACAACTCACCGCCATCATGATTACTTAATAAATATTATCAAATAAAATAGAATTTAAGCATAAACTTTTTTTCATAACTGAATAATATTGCGTTTTATCTCCCAAAAATCCGCTAAAGTATGAATTGAAATAGGGTCGGCATCTTGAAAATATAATTTAATGGCCGTTTCCAACTGATTTTTTGCCGCTTCGAGTTTTAAAATTTTCATAAAGGTTCCTTATAATATATTACCATATCTACATTTTCGATAATTCGCCGATTCTCGCGCCGAGCTCTCTCATAAGGGTTGAGTCGAGCGAAACTGCTTTCTGATATTCAGCGAGCGCTTTATTATATTCATTTTTCATATCGTATAATATCCCGAGATTTTGATATGCGCGCGCGTCTTTGGAATTCAGTTGTTTGGCTTTCATAAAATGCGTTTCCGCCTTAACGTAATCGCCGTTTTGCGCTTCTATAATGCCTGCATTCAAAAGCGCGTCCGGGTAATCCGGCTTTAATTGAAGTGCCGCCATGTAATGTTCATAAGCTTTTTTTATGTCTCCGGCGTCGTCAAGGTAAGTCGCGAGGTTAAAGTGCGCGACCTCGTTTTTAGGGTTAAGCCCTACGGCTATTTCGGCGCATTTTATTCCCTCGTTTTTTTTGCCGCTGAAAAAATAAGCGTAGCCCATATTATTATGTATTCTGTCGTGCGACGGATTAAGCGCCGCGCCTATTTTACAAACTTCGACGGCGTTATCGTATTTTTTCATCTCGAGGTATATATTCGAAAGATTATAGTAGGTTTCGAACCTGCGCGGATCAATTTCCATGGCTTTTTGTAAATAACTAAGCGCCTTCTCGGAGTTGCCGCTGTCCTCATAAGAAATGCCTATATTTAAAAAAGCGGCGTAATGTTTCTGGTTTTTGGCTATAATCTTTTCATAAAGCTCGATCGCCTTGGCGTTATCTTTCTTGTGCTGGTAGCATAAAGCCATGTTATATATAGCATCTTCATATTCCGGCCTTAATTTTAAAGCTTCCTCGTATTTTTTCATCGCGCCGTCGATATCGCGCGACTCAAATAAGATAACGCCCTGTTTCAATATGATTTCAGCAGAATCCATTTCCTTACCATCCTTTAAAGAAGCGTTCGCCGCAGAGCGTCCGCAGAATAAAATAATTAATATAAAAAATACGGCAGATATCCGGACCAACGCGGCCGTGTTTTTTTTGCTTGAATTACTGTTCATTTTTTTCACTCCGTTTTTCGTTTTTGTGGTTAATTTATTTCTACCAGTCTTTCTTTTCGGCCTTTTTCCTGTCCTCGTCCGTTTCTTCGCCGTTTAAGCGACGCTGGCGTTTTTCCATCTGCCGCATCATCTGCTCCGGCGTCATGTCGAACATATCCATATCATCATCGTCGCGCCTCATGTTATTTTTCTGATTTTGAGTATAAGCGCGGCTTATGCGTTCCTCGTCTTCTTCAAGCCTTTTTAGGTATGCGTTTATTTCGTCTTTATTGATCTTATAATTTTTATACTTCTCGATTTTATTTTTATCGACCAGATTAGTTCCGGAATTTTCCGAAGCGCCCTGCTGGCCTTCTTTACCGCCATTTTTATCCTGGCCGGATTCGGCCGCCTGCTGCTTATCTTTTCCGTCTTTATTGTCCTGGCCGTTATTTTGCTGCGCATTTTGTTTCTGATTTTCGCCGCCGTTCCCGCCGTTTTTCTGATCCTTGCCATCTTTATTCTGCTCGGAATTTTTATCCTTCCGGTCCTGGCCGTTTTGCGCTTGCTGCTGTTTTTGCATTTTCTTTTCGAGCATTTTTTTGGCCAGTTCGAGATTAAACAACGTATCTTCGTCATCAGGCTTTATTTTAAGCGCATCTTCATAATCTTTTATGGCCTGTTCATATTCCTCTTTTTTAAAATAAGCGTTGCCTCTGTTATATCGCGGTTCAAACTGCGATGCGCCGCTGTCGCTTTCGATTGCGCGAGTAAATGCCGATATCGCCGTGTCATAATCCTTATTTTTATAAACAGCGCAGCCCGAATTATAATTAGCGGTAATATCGCCTGGATTAAGTATTTTGGCGCTTTCGAAATCCGCGGCCGCCTTTTTATAATTTTTATCAATATAAGCCGTCTGGCCTTCTTTAATATGGCTTTCGGCTTTTTTCACGTTCGAATTAAATTCGCTCTTTATTTTCGAAGGCGTTATAAAGTTATTATGGTCCGTTCCGGCCGATGCCAGGCTTAAATTGCCTTGTATAACGGCGCAAACCGTAAAAAATATCAGAACCGGCATTATTATTTTTTTAGTTACTGAATCAATTCTCATTCGTGCCGGCAGTATAATATCGAGTATTATCAAAAAAAAGGCGATCCATGCAAAAATCGGATACAATTCTTCATGTTTGGCAAAACTCGTGCTGCGCAGAGCGCGTTTATCTATTTTTTTCAATTCGGCAAGCATTGTCATCAGGCTTTGTTTATCTTTGACATTAAAATATTTTCCCTCTGTTTTAGCCGCTATTTTTTTCAATATATCGTCATTGAGTTTTGTAGTGACGGTTTTTCCTTTATAGCGTTTATATTCGATATCGCCCCAAACGTTCTGGCTGATAGGTATCGGCACGCCTTCGCTGGAGCCGATGCCGATTGTATAAATTCTGATTCCGTCTTTATAAGCTCTCTGCGCGGCGGCAAGCGGCTCGCCTTCCTGGTCTTCGCCGTCGGTAAATAATATTATGACTTTAGCCGACTCGTCTTCTTTATTGAATCGGCCTTTAGCCATTTCAATAGCGTAATCTATGCGTGTGCCGCTTTTTTCAATTATATTGAAATCGATGCGCGCAAGCAGTGTTTTGGCGGCGTTATGGTCTAAAGTCAGCGGGCATATACACGAAGCGTCTCCTGAAAATGCGATTATACCTACTCTATCGCTTTTAAGCTGCGTCATAAGATCGCTTATCACGTACTTAGTAACTTCAAGACGCGAAGCATTTCCAAGATCCATAGCGCGCATCGAATCGGATACGTCAACCATAAAGCATACGTCTATCGACTGTGATTTATATTCCTCGAGCTTCTCGACGCCCTGCGGTCTTGCCGCGCTAAATATCAAAAATGAAATTACGGCGAAGAAAATCGCCAATTTAATAGTAAAGAAAGGATAATCAGTAAAATTAGAAAGGGACGTATAATTACGGTCGGAAAAAATTTTCTGCCGCCTTATACGTTGAAGTTTTAGTATCAATCTTGAATAATACAATAAGATGGGCAAGCATAAAAACAAAAATAAAAACTCAATTTTAGCGAAATCCATAATTTACTTAAACACCTGCCATGATAATAAAACTTAAGGGCCGTGCCTGAAAGTTAAAGCGTTTTTCTTTAACAATAAAGCCCAACCCTCATTTTTTTATTATGATTTATTAAGAAATTAAAATTAGTTAACTCTTTCGATATATTCGCCGGTTCTGGTATCAACTCTAAGGCATTCGCCGATGTTTATAAAGAGAGGCACCTGTATTTCAAGGCCGGTTTCCATTTTAGCCATTTTAGTAGCGCCGGAAACTGTATTGCCTTTCATGCCAGGTTCGGTATATTCGACTTTAAGGTCGACTGTTATCGGAAGGATAACGCCTACCGGGTTATTTTCATAATACTGTATCTGGCACTGCGAATTTGAAATCATATAAAGCATAGCGTCACCGAGGTCTTTATCGGTCAATACAACCTGGTCATAGGTTGAAGTGTCCATAAAGTGGTATTCTCCATCTGAGTGATAGAGATATTCCATTGTTTTATGTTCAAGATCGACTGTTTCGATTTTATCATGCGCTCTGAATCTTACTTCAGAGATTGAACCAGTCCTTAAGTTTTTGTTTTTTGTCTGCATATAAGCGCGCCAGTTACCAGGCGTTAAGTGCTGAAATGCCACAACGACATAAAGGTCATTATTGTACTTAAAAATTGTACCTTTCCTTAATTGTGAAGCATCGATTATCATTTTAAAAAACCCCTCCATTATTTTTATGTTTTTATTTTGGTTAATTATTTTTTTTATTTCTTAGGTTTATTTGTCAACTTCGGATCATGCTTATCCTTAGGTCCTTTATTCAAGGAATCAAGCAGCGACTGTTTTTCGTAATCTTTAAGGCGCTGGGCATTTTCGCTTTTTACATTCCGCGCAGGCGGCATTACGTCGCTGTTATCCGCCAGATCGATATTAGCCGATTTTTTTTCAGACAGGGACCCGATTTTTTTAGAAACTCCAGACGCTGTTGCAGTTTGAAGCGCCACATATTTTATTTCATTAGCGTATGATTTAAAGTCGTCATCGAGATTAATTTTAAATGAGCTGCCCATAACGCTGTCTTCATCTTTAATAATAAAAATCAAGTCGCCTTCTTTTTTGACGCTGCTTTTTAATTTATCAAAAGCCGCCGTATCCACAGGCGAATTAAGATCAATGGCTAATTCGTCAACCGGCGGTTTACCCGCAGTTTCATTAGCCTGCTTATCGATCGTTTTTATTTCGGGCTCAGCAGGTTTTTCATCATTTTTTAAGACGCCTGGCGGTGTATTTACAACTTCTTTTTCAACTATTTTCGAAACAGGTTCAGGTTTAATTTCTTCCTGTTTTTTTATAACCGCGTCAGGTTTTCGTTCTTTTATTTCGTCCGATTCGCTGACGTCGCGCGCCGCATTTTTATCTTTCAAGCTGGAAGTTAAAACTGTTTTAACCGATGACGGTTTTATCGACTTCATTTTTTCACGATATTTATCGACAAATCCCAGCGCTGAAGGCAATGCTATTTTTATGAGCGCCTGCATCGCATGGTTGGATATAGTCTTTTCCTTATCGTACAAAGCCTCATTCAGAATCTGAACAGCCGCTTCGTTATTGATTTGTCCAAGCGCGAATATGGCTGAATCGCGCATCCACACCTGCTCTGATTTTATCATAATAGCGAGATTTTTAAGCATTTCGCTGCTGCTGAATTTCGCGAGCGCCTTGACTGCATTGGCTTTTATACGATTATCAAGGTCGTTGGTATATTTTACCAGATACGGTATGATCTTATCAGTTCCTATAAATTCAAGACCTTCGATCGCATTGGCGCGAATACGCATATCCTCGTGTGAAAGGAAAGACGCGATTACCTCGATTTGCTCATCGCCGCCGAATTTTCCGGCAAGCTTGACCAGCGTCGCTATTACGTAATAATCTTTTTCTATTTTCAATTGTTCTAAAAGGAGCGGCAATACTCCTGGAATTGGTTTAAAAAAAAGCGTCTTTAAGACTTTAAGTCTTACTTCGGAATCGGAATTAGCGAGCGCATTCTTAAAGTGATCAAGATTCAGAACTTCTTCTATTTTTTCTTCAGCCGGCTTAACTTCCTGTTTTAAAGAGCTGTCTTTGATTTTTTTTATTATCTTCTTCGCGAAGTATCTTATAGCCGGATCGGGGTCGTTTGCGAGTTTTTCGAGGTGCGGCATAATGCTTTCATCGGCATAGTCGGCTATCGCCATTATAGCATTATGCTTAATAACATTGTCCGTCGAATACAAACTTTTTATTAATGCTTCTTTTTTAGCGTTATCGTAACTCATATCTTCCTGCCGATTAAAAACCTTTAAATGCTATCAAAATTAAGAAATTTTGTCAAGAGTTATCTTCTATTTTTGCCATAAATGGAATATAAAAAAAGTCCTGCCTGACCAGATTCAAAGTTCAACAATAATTTTAAGTAATTACTATACAGTGTAATGACTTTAATAACATAAATTTACATAATTTGCACTAAAAATTGAAAATTAGATTAAATAAAAGAGACCATATAATTTACAATCATTAAGCGTAAGAATGATTTCATGTATTATTTATACCTTTATCTTTAAGGACTTCCATTTCATTAAATAAAAAAACAACAGAATGGGTGGGGGATTATAAAGGGGGCGGTAAGGAATAATTCCTTAGCCGCCCCCTTATCTTATTTACGGTCGCTTGAAATGATAAACAAGCCACAAAATCACTTAAGCATCTACTTTATCACAAATACACGGCAATAAAAATTGTTTGGAGGGTCATTTCGCAGGCGGCGGAGCCGGGAGGGCGGAAGCCGCCGAGAATAAGCGCGTGAAAGCCACGATGGCTTTCATGACGCGGGCCCGAAAAAAACATTGACATTTAATTGAAAAATACTTGAAACGATAAACAAGCCACAAAATCACTTAAGCATCTACTTTATCACAAATACACGGCAATAAAAATTGTTTGGAGGGTCATTTCGCAGGCGGCGGAGCCGGGAGGGCAGGAGCCGCCGAGAATAAGCGCATGAAAGCCACGATGGCTTTCATGACGCGGGCCCGAAAAACAATTTTTATTGCTACCCTAATAGGAGTTATACTCGCTCTCAGTCGTTTTTTCGGTATGCCATGAAATTATGCCATAATTTGTGAGGCCTTGCGGGTCTTCGAAGTTAGTAAGAGCGATATCGTACATTTTCTTTCTGAGGTTAGGGTTATAGACGCCGCCTTTCATAAACGGCGGGAAAACCGTTTCGCGCAGGAATATTTCAGCGCCCATCAAGCGCAGTATAGCGGTTGTCGACGGCATGTATTCGTAGTAATCAGCGGCGGCGACATCGCGATTCCCGAGTTCGTTGTAAATAGCAACCACGGAGTGGCCAATATGCCAGTAGCTCGTGCCTTTTATGTGGTTGCGCGCATCGGAGCTTATAAGACGGGCGTTAACGGAAATTTCAGGCAAAAACAGCCTGTCATAAACAGGATTAGCCGGGTCCTTGAACTGGTTAAGCGGCTGCGGGTTGCGGGTTGCGTCATAGCCGACTTTTTCAAACAGTTTAAAAACCAATGATTTGCCTGCCCCCGGTGCTCCGCCGGAACCCCATAACGATTTAGGCTTGGTTTTATTGATTTCGTTAAACAAAGCGTCAACCATTGCGGTTCTTACGTTAACCGGCAATTTGCCGCTCGAAGCGCAGTCGTTTATCGCTTTGACAAAGTTAACTTCCTGCGGAGCGGTTGAAGGCGAAGACGTATTTTTTATTTTAAGCTTATTTGAGGAATCGGTGTCGATGATAAATTGTTTCGCTTTAGCGTCATCGCCGCCGAAGTAATTATGTGAAAGGAATTTAATGATATGCGCGGCCTTAGGGTCGGCAGTAAAGGCGGTAACGCCGGCCGAGCCGGAATCATTAAACGGCGTGGTTTTAGCAATTCCGAGTACCGATGTCGGATCCGCGTCAGCGGTTATGTCAAGGGTATAATCGTCGACTTTAATAGCGGACAGGTTGCCGCCGCTGCCTTTAAGTTTCATTATTTTGTTGTAGATCTTATTCATATCGGCTGAATTAAGGTCGCCGGATGCCGTGTTCACGTTTGCAGGTTTACATGTAAGCGCCGTTGTAAGGTACCATTCGATAAAAGGCTTCAGCTCGTTTTCAAATGCCATATCGGGCCTTGTGTAATCATACCATATTTTAGCGCATGAAAAAATAGTGGCACGGTGCCTGTATAATCCTTTATTCTCGCTCATATTATTATTGCGGTAGTTTTTATCTTCGTCCAAAAAGTATTCTTTTCCGGTAAAAGGGTTTTTCCTGTACTCTAAGAATTTATTATCCGCGTAATTTTGCATTATATCGGTCGACTGATTAAAATCGCCGCATATATATATATCTTTGTCGCAGGCGATAACGAGGTCGCGCGGCGGATTTCCGCGTATACGAAGCGGCACTTCCGAATAAAGGACACCGTTAAAATTTTTATCTTTAAGCTTATTAAGTATTGTCGAGTCTTTTATATTGCTGTCGCGTTCCATACCGGCAAAATATTGCAGGTCGTGTTCCGGTTTTGAGGTATCGTTTTTATCTTTTGTTTCGTGGTTAATGGACGCGCCGAAATCGACGTATCTTAAGTCTTTAAGATCGACCGGTTCGCCGTCTCTTTCTTTATAAGGATTTTTAAATTCGAACCAGTTTGTGTTATCGTTAGGCTGGCCGAGGTTTGAGCATGAAACGACTGTAGCGCCGCTGGCCGAGCTGCCTGAAGCGGTTATGTATATTCCAGCGGCCAGCGCTAATTTTTTGTATTTATCTTTGAATTTAGCCGAGCTCATTATAGGCATATCTTTACCGCCGCCGTGTTTCGGGCCGGGGCCGCCGTCTTTTAAAACGCCGTTGACGTTATCAAAGGAAGCGCTCCAGTTCGGATCGCGCTTTAAAGCGGCAACGCTTGGAACGTAACTGCCTGGAGCCGGCGCAATAAGGTTCTTTGAGGAATTTGTATTTCTGGAAAGCGGAGTTCCGTTTAATGACGAAGACGAGTCAAGTACGTATATTTCACCGGTGCTGCCGGTAATTATATCGCTCATGTTGTCCATTTCAAGTGACGGGCCGCCAGGCGTAATACCCAGGAATATGAAATTTTTACCATAAAATGTGCCTATATTGAAAAAGTTTTTAGCGCTCGGGTAATAGGTTCCGGGAAGGCCGAGGGTCATATCGAGAAAATCATTATCAAACACGAGATATTCAGAAAGGTCGCGTGCTTCCGCGACAGCCGAAATTTTCACATAAGTATTAAGATATTTGCCGATCGATTCGATTTTATAGTACATCTTGCTTTCGTCGGATGATTTTGTGTTATCGTTATCATCGACGGCGGCCTTGCCGCATCTTAATTTAAATTCACCGAGATTTCCAGCAAAAACGCCCTTTACGGTGCCGCCAGAACCGGAAACATTGCCGAAACTGGCAAGCAGCGAAGGCGATTTTTTTATGCTGCTGTTATTCGGTGAATGGGCGGTATCCCAATCGATCGATTTTGTAGCCGTATTTTTTTTCGTGGTGTGTGTATACCAAGGCGTCACATTTCCGCCGAGTTCGTTTACAGCGCATGAGATTCCAGCTTCAGCGACACAGGTCGCAGCGTAAAAACGGGCAGTTTCATCTGTCATAAAAATCTGCGCCATCCTGAATTGATGAAAAGCATAGGCAAATCCGACAATGACTATTATGCCGAGAATTATAAGCGGAATCATCATGCCTCGTTTTTTCAGCGAGTAACTTTTAGTTTTTCTTATCATGTCACGCACCTTCTTTATAATAAAATAAAATTCTAATTTAATTTAACGCCACGTGCGGAAACCGCCGTTCTGATTTCCATCGCAAATCCTTTATCCGGAGCGCCTGCTGCGGCTTCTCCGCTTAAAGGCGCCGTCAATAATTTCAGGTAAATATATACGGTTTGAGCGCCGGCGCCGTAAACATTTTTAGACGGATCGCTGGAAGACACGGCAGACGGCATTATTCTATAAAATCTCAGGACCGATATATTGCTTCCGACTATTTCCTCGGAATTTTTTGAGCTGTCAGAACTTGTGAGTTTTCTGGTAAGGTTAAATTTTTTGTCATCAGGAGCCGGCATTGGCTTAAGCGAGTATGTAATCGTTTCGGGTGTCCACAGGATATGCTTATTTTTATCAGCGCCGGAGGGCTTGTCGGTAAAATTAGGTGTTTGTTTTACTATTACGAGATTTTTGAAGGGTTCTTCATTGAAATTTTTGCCTGACGGCAGTTCGACTGTGGCGGTTTCATCGGCATTTATAAATTTAGGCGCATCGGCCTCGATATAATTGGCATCTTTCAGGTCGCGGGTTATGCGCATGATTATCTTTTGAGCGTTCTGCTGGCTTTCCATCATTTTAGTGCCCTGTCCGGAGGTTTTTATGGTGCCGCTGAACAGCGTATAGGCGCCGCCGCTCACAACGGCAATTCCTACTATTACAACCAGAATTTCTGGCATTGACATGCCTTTACTGCCGATAATTTTATACTTTTTCATTCTGTTAATAATGAAAGTGACTAAAGCGTTTATTAACATATTTTACTACACCTCGATATATTACTGGTAAAAAATATAAAATGCCATGTTTGTATATAAAATGAACGGTAATTTTTTCATTAAAGAATGATCAAGAATATCAGCTGTTCTTATGTACGCAGGTGGTCATTTTATAGGTAACATTAGCGCCGTCTTCGCCGGTCCATGTTATTTCTATATTCACCACTTTCAAGTCAATAGTGCCGTTAGCCGCGTCGACAGCTTTTTCGATTTTTATTTTTCTCGAAAAATTCATATCGCCTATTTTGAGAGTCTTGGGATATTCAGCAGCGGATGTAATCTCCTCGACTTTATCGAACGGGTAATATCTCAGTTCTTCGATCGTCTGCTGCGCCGCGAGCACTGCCGCGGAGTAATTTCTTGTTTTTCCGATACCTTTTAATTCGCTTGAAATTATAGAATAGGCATAAGCCAGCGTCAATCCTAAAATAACAACTGCCACTAAAAGTTCGATTATTGATATACCGCAATGCTTTTTCAAATTGAAATCTTTATAAAAAAGCATAATTACCTCCAAATTCAAATAAAAATTCGATTATTTTTTTAAGTCCGGCTTATTAGCCGCACCGGATGTAGAGGTATTCCACTTCGCTACTTTTCCAGATATATAAACATGGCCTTCTTTAGGAAAATGAGTTTGGATAAATAAGAATTCTTTCGATATTTTCGTATGCTTTTCTATCGAATCGGCCAGGCTTGTAAGCATCGAAGCGATCTCTTTTTCGGTAAAAAAACAGGGAACATATAAATCGACAAAAATGATATTGGCCTTGGCCGGGTCTTTCGAACTCGGACAATAAACAGCATCGAATGTTTGCCAATAATAAGTGATATTCGTCTTGGTGATGCCCGTGGCTTTAGCTACGTCATCGCTTATTTTAGGCATAATTTCATTCACGTTTAAACCAAGAGGAAGGCTCGTTATTTTAACCATAGGATCGTCAGGGGCTATTTGAGCGAATGCCTCGCCGCTTATGGCTAAAACAAAAGCGCATGCAAAAACTAAAAAATATATTATTTTTTTCATTCTAGAAATTCCTTAATAAAACATTACAAAAAAAATATAAACAAAACAAAAAAAACACAAAATATTACAATAAAGTTATAGAATTATTAATTTAAATGATGTATAATAAAGCAAATATGAAGGCCCTCGTTCATTTTTATTAATAACCTTTTTAGTTAACATTAATTATATGAGGCCATTATATCAAAAAATTCAAACTAAATAAAGATTATTTTTTGTTTATTTATTTTAGGGAAAAATTAATTTACAGTAATTACTAAAAATAATAAAATAAGTTTCATAAAAATTTTTGAACTTTTTTACCAGCTTATAAAATTATCTTAATATGAAGACGGTATGTGAAATGAATTCAGACTCCGGCAGACAACTTAATAATCCTGAACAGGAAAAAAACAATAATAATGATATTGTCAGCAATATCTACTCGGGTTTAAATGAAAAAAGCGATAATATGCAATCATATAATGCATACGCAAATTTCGATTTTTTATTTGGAAAGTATTTCAGCCGTCTTGCGTACTTCATAAATAAAAATATTCCTGACAGTTTTGATGATGCGACCAATATTTCGCAGGACGCTTTTATGATATTTTATAAAAAAGTACAAAATATCAGCTTCGAGAATGAAAAAAAAGCCGTTTCATACTTATTTCAAATAGCGCGTAATCTTATTCAAAACCACAACAGAAAAGGTCATTTACGAAAATTAATAGACAACATGATTTATTTTTTTGAATCAAGCATCAGCGCCGGAAATAAATTTGAGGAAGCTGAAATAAAGACGGATTTTGACGCGGCGATCTCCAGGATACCTGAAACTTATAAAGAGACATTAATTTTAAAACACATTGCGGAACTTGAGATAAGTGAAATAGCCAGGATACTCGATCTGAATGAAGGCACTGTCAAGTCGCGTATTTTTAACGGCAACATGCATCTGGCAAAATTCCTTTATGAATATAAACCGCGCAACTGCGCATAAAGAAGGTGAACATTATGAACGGCAGTGACATTAATTGCGACAACATCAAATTGAAAATTAAAAATCTTGAAGAGTTAACCGAAATTGAAATCGATCATTTAAAAAGTTGTCAGCAATGCGCGCCGGTTTATGAAAAAATCGAGAATGATATAAAAACTTCGGCCGCAAAAACAATTACCGCTGCTTCGTTAAAATATAACCTCAAATCCATAAATAAAAAACGTGATAGCTACCAGTATTCTTATTTAATGGCAACTTCTATTTTAATAATTACGACGGTTTCATTATTAATTTACTTTTCACTGAATTATTATTACCTTAACATAAGCAAAGACTTTACGGCTAAAACCATAGATTTTGACAAAAACATCGAAAAAAATATAAAAATGATAAACGAAAAAACTTCGGAGCAATTCGCTGATAATTATGACAGTTACATTTCTAAATTAGAAAAAAGTTTTATCTTAGAAACCGATAGTAATTATAAAAAAGAAACTTATGAAAACGAGCTTTTTTTCAGTTTCGAATCCGCCACGCAAGCGGCCGGCGAAAGCAGCGATACGGCATCGGAGCCTGCTATAATCACAGGCGCAACTATAAAAACGGATAATTACACATTGAACGACTCGACAGAGTTAACATACGCCGAAAATTACTTTAATAAATACGATCAATTGCTAAGCGAAAATAAAAATAACAGCATTTTACTGGCAGAAGATAGTTTTGAAACAACCGACATATTTACCGACGAAAATAACTTTTATGAAACTAAAAATGTAAGGTAATTTTAAATTAAATATAGTTATCGTATTGGTTAATGCTGATTTTATAGCATTTAACCGGACAAAGGAGTGAATTACTATGTCAAAAAAAAGTATTATTTATTTAGCCGCTATTTTTATGATTTTAAATTTTATAATTTCAAGTCCAATTTCAGCTGCCGATAATGCCAAGCAGCCTGACGCCACTTCCGAAACCGCTATACCTGGAGGAGAATTGCCTCCAATGATGCCTATGCCCGACGGCGGTCCGATGGACGGCGGCATGATGCACGGCAAAGATGGAAAAACCAATCCGGCGGATTCGATGCCTCGCGGCGATATGCCTGACGGCGGACCGATGGGAGGTCCTATGGGCGGCCCTATGGGTGACAATACCATGATGCACATGGGTAAACATGGCGATCAAAACGGCAAATACGGTAAAGTTAATCCGGCGGAATTTTTGAAGAAACTTACGGCTGAACAGCGCAATGAAGCCCGAAAATTAATGATGCTGACAAAATCATATAACGACATGGCGACTTTATGCTCTCAAAAAAATGACGTAAACGAAGCCGTGGCGTACATAAACAAAATAATCAACATGAAAGTGCCAACTTATTTTCCGAAGGATGAATTTAACGAAAGAAAGAAAATATTCTCGATGAGGATAGTCGAATTATATGTAAAAGCGGGTAAAGACGATCTTGCTGTCGCCGAAGCGGAAAAGCTTATGGCATTAGCGGCAAATGATATCGAAATGAGCATTTCAATATACAACAGGCTCGCACAGCTTTATAAAGCGAAAGGCAATCTTGACAAAGCCGGATTATATATGAAAAAATCAATAGAATTACTTGAAAAAGATTTGAAATAATAACTTGAATATTTTACGGCCCCAAAAAAAATGTTGACAAAACAAGGGCAATGTAATAAAATGTAAGACGTAATTTGATTAGAATAGGCAGTTTTATTAGAAATTAATAAAACTGCCCTTTTATATAGAAATATTTTTTGCAGGGGGCTGGTATGGTAAAAAATGAAATTGGCGAAATCGCCGGAATCATCTGGAATTATCTCGACAAAAACGGCGAAACGCTGTATTTGAAGTTGAAACAGGATTTTATGACTGAACACAAATTCAGCGAAATTCAGTTTAATATGGCCCTCGGCTGGCTGTTACGCGAAAACAATATTTTGGTAGTTAAAAATGATCAAATTTTTGAAAACTCGCACATAAAACTCAAATAGCAGTATAAACATTAACGGAGGATAGATTGAATCTTTTAATTACTAATGACGACGGGATTCACGCTACCGGCATCAACGAATTAGCAGAATGCCTCGCTGCAAAGCATAACGTTTACGTGGTGGCGCCGGATATCGAAAAATCAGCTACGAGTGCGGCAATAACGCTTCAGTATCCGCTGAGAATCAAAGAGCACAAGCCGTATAAAATGACAAACGTAAAAAAATATTATCACGTGAACGGCACGCCGGCCGATTGCGTAAAAATAGCTTTAAAAGTGGTTTTTACCGGCGAAAACCAGCCCGATATGGTTATATCCGGAATAAATCACGGCCCGAATATCGGTATTGACGTGAGATATTCAGGTACGGTAGCGGCTGCTTTCGAAGGGGCTTTCGCCGGATTTCCGGCAATCGCGGTTTCATCGGCCATACCTTTTAACGAGCCGGGCCATGTGCCGAAGTTCTCAGCGGCCGTTAACTTTATCAGAGATAATATTGAAAAACTTCATGAAAAGTGCATCGCATTGAAAAATAAATGCGTTTTAAATATTAACGCGCCGTCTGCGGATTATGAACAAATCAAAGGAACCAGGATCACGCGGCTCAACAGTTCGAAGTACCGTGATTTTTACAAAGAAATTTTCGATCCTGTCGACCGCACGCATTATTGGCTGACATGCGAGAAAATCCAGGCGGATGTCGATGATTTTACAGATGATATAGCCGTAAAAAATGGGTTTGTTTCAATAACGCCGCTTAAATATGACCAGACTGATTATGAAGCGCTCGCAGAGTTTAAAACTTTATAAAAATAAATAACTAATAAAAATAAAAAAACAGGTTCGGTTTTATATACCGTGCCTGTTTTTAGCTAATTAAGCCTTTACCCGGTTGAGTTTAAAATAAATAAAAAGATATAAGCGGTCATAAACATCATTTAGAATAAGTAAAGTAACTTTTTAAACATCAATTTATATATGTCCGTCAAGGTGATGCTTGCACATAATTAAGACAACGGCACGCGGCAAAGAAACACAAATAATTTAGTTTTTTATAATAAAATAAAAGACCGGCATATGCCGGCAATTTTAACGGAGGTATGAAAAATGAATATCATTGAAAAATTAAAAGAATTAGGTATTACTCTTCCAAAACCTGCCGCTCCGCTTGCGGCTTATGTTCCGGTCGTAATTTCCGGCGGGTTCGCTTATGTATCGGGCCAGCTTCCGGTTTCAGAAGGCAAGGTTACATGCACTGGAACTTTTGGAATAAATGTCGATATAGATAAAGGGCAGAAAGCGGCAGAACTTTGTGCCATAAATATACTGGCTGCCATGAATATGGCTTTAGACGGCGACCTTTCAAAGATCGAAAGGCTCGTTAAAATAACTGGATTTTGCGCATCGACACATGAATTTACCGATCATCCTAAAGTGATAAACGGCGCATCTGAATTTTTCAAAAAAGTAATGGGCGATAACGGTGCTCATGCTCGTGCCGCATTGGGTGTATCGGCGCTTCCTCTCGGAGCGGCCTGCGAAATCGAAGCTATATTCAAGCTAAAATAATGATTAGGAGTTTTTAATCAATATGGATATGCAAAAGCTTATAGGACTAATTTCGGATAGTTCCGCCAAGATCAAAATAGAGGGCTTAAAGGCGGTCGAAGGAATAACTAACTGGAATGAATATTCGTCATCCGAAATTATGCAGCTGTTTGAGATTTTGAATGAAAACATTAATTATCCCCGCGCTGACGTAAGAACTCACGTCGAACTGGCTCATGCGAAAGTAAAGGAAATTCTTACCGGAGTCATGAAAAATAATCCTATGGACTTCGCGTCATTATCAGCCGAGCTTGTTGCCAGCGATGATACGCCGGCGTCTAACGGCGACAAAAAAAATAAGCCGTCCGCGGGCGCGTCTGACCAGTCATTAGCTAAACAGCTGAAACAGCATGCAAGCGATACGCTGGTCAATACTTCAGCCGACATTATGTCGAAAATACCGCTTAAAAATCAAGAAGCACCAAAATTTAAGCAGCCTATAAGCGAAGCTTTCGAAAATCCAAAAGCCAATCTTTCGTCCGATCTTGAAGTATCGGACGAAAGCGAGGCGCCTCCAAAAACTCCTTCGGCCAAAGAAAAAACGGCAGCATCATATAAAGCTAAACCAAAACCCCAAATGCTCGTAGTGTTCGCCAGTGAAGAAACTCGAATCAAAAAATTCTTTTTGACGCTTGTTTCTATAATAATATTTGCTTTATTCCTCGGCCTGGCTTATCCGCAGATAATGCAAAATACTTCGGCCGGCAAAGCTGCGATGGGATTAGGCGGCGTGTATCTGCTGTTTTTGTTTTTTCCGATAAGTTATATAAGCTCGGCTTCAAAAATAAGACTCGCCCTTATAAGCTTGATCGGCCTCGTTTTCTTCATGACATTTACCTCAGGATTCAACGTCGATTTCCAGATTACTGAAAAACTTAAAAGTTTTAACCTTTTCCCGGATAAATTTAACGTTAATGAGTTTATTGTAAAATCATCGCTTCTCTTGTCTTTCATATTCACTATAATATTTTTTCTCGCTGACGATCATATAGGCACAGGTTACAGAATATTTTTATTTATTCTAGGCGTTTATTCGTCTGTAACGCTTGCTGAAAACTTCATATCAACAGCCGGAATCAAAGAAATATTTCTTGAAAGAGGCGGCATCGGCGAAAAATTTCCGTTCCCGATTCCATATTTAAAACCGTTTTATTTCGGCGCCAATATTTTCATGCCGCTCTGCCTTATAACTTTCGCGTTCGAGTTTCTCTCCGATCTTTTTGACTTTTCGTTCAGAAAATTATTTTATTCATTCACCGGCATAATTTTTACGCTGATGATTTGTTCTTATATTTTTTATAATCTGAACCAGCTTTCAGTAGTTTCGCTTGTAAACGCCTTTATTCAGCCGAATATAAATATCGAAAAAATATCGACCGATGAATTTTATGATTCGGTGCATCGTTCAATGCTTCAAAAAGGCGACATAAAGGACATGGTACTGGACCGTTTGAGGATAGAAAAAGTTGAAATTTTCGCGCACGACGAAAATGTTAAAGAAAACTCCCAGCCAGAAAAGATATTACCCGGCCCGCTCAGAAATCCGGCGGTATCGCCTAACGGCCTGTATCTTGCCTATGTGGTAAACGACGGAAAAAAATCGGACATAATGCTTTATAATTTAAAAACGCGCGGTGAAACTATAGCGCTTGCCTCTGACGGCTCTTTTAATGATTTCCCGGCATTCTCGGCAGCGTCCGACAAGCTCGCCTATGTTTCAAATAAAAGCGGAGCTGATAATATTTACATAATGAAAATAACAAGCCGCGAAGTTAAACAGGTCACCAACACGACAACTCCTAAATCGCATTTAATGTGGGCGCCGCAGCGTAACGCGATAACCTATCTTGATAACGGCAGCCTGATAAAACAGCCTGTCGAACTTGATACCGCTTATGATAAGAGAGACCCGAAAGAAAAAATCAAACTTTTGCAATCGATCTCCGAAAAAATAGCCGGCGTAAAAATTAACTGTGAAATTTCATCGCTTACCCCGAACCAGCTTTCGATGCGTTACAAAACCAATTTGAATAATCTTGGCGATGTATTCCAGGAGATAGGAACTATAATGATCATTGCCACCAAGCTTTTCGAGGATAATGACGGAATAGAAAAGTTTACGGCGACAATTACTTATTTTAACGAAAAAATTGAAATAACGTCAATTCCGGCGATAGTAAAACAAAATATCGATGACGTTAAATTCGTAAATAAAGACAAAATAAAAACCTGGCTGAAAAATTCAACGGTATATGTAAATGATAAATTAAGGCAATTTGATTAATACCTATGCTGATTCCGGCGTCGTTATGTATTTATAATAACATAAGCGCCGGAAAAAATTAAGGCTTCAATTTTCAAAAAATTAACTTGCCGGAATAACGATATTTTTGAAAAATAGAGCATATTAATGTAATTGCATTGTTATGTTGATTCAGCTATGATTCAGGAAAAATAAATGAATATTTTTAAATATGTCGATATAGCATTCTTCGAAAGATTTTTAGGACCGCGGCAGGGCAATCGCTTTAAAATTATAAGCGGATGCGCTGCCGTTATTTTTTCGATTATAATATTCAAGCTCGTTATTTTATTTTATCTTAATTATTCCACTTTCCACTTTTTGAAATCCATTTTCACTATAATCGATTCGAAATACGAATCACAAAAAGGCTACAACTGTTTTATAAACAAATTAAAAAACATCGATATATCAAAGGACTATTCATACGAATTCGAAGAAATAAAAAAGAATTTTTACCGCCCTAACAAAAACTACATATCTAAAGAATTTATGACAGCCAATAATAACCTTTTAAATAATGTTGAAAAATTATATTCAAAAAATAAAGATACAATTGAAATTTTCATAAACACCTATTCATATAGCGATAAATGGCAGGAAATGTCATTGGACGGCGCAAAAAAAATGGGCGTTAACATCAATAATGCGCGCGCATTAATGAATTGCATGATCAATATAGCGTATTATAAATACTGTAAAAACGATCATGAAAGCGCGCTGAATTTAATGCTGGCGATGTATAGGTTCGCCGCGATAATATACAGCGGCGATTTTAACGAGACAGACTTGCAGTATAACATTTGCGCAATAGCGTTAAAAAAGAAATTGCTGTCGGAATTTTTCTGGCATCTCCTTCTTGAATCAGGTCTGGATATAAGCTATTACAAACAATTTGAAGCGGAATTCGAGAAGTTAATTTCAAAAAAAATAGATTTGCTTACTTTAATAAATCAGGAAAAAAACTATGTCATAAATATTTTAAATAAAGAATTCAAGGTAGCCGGGTATTATAAAAAGACCATACTAAAGGAGTTAGCGGAAAATTACGACCGCACATGCTCAATCTATTCGGCCTCATCGACGCCGGTAGAATTTTCCAAAACGCTTGACGATTATATGTTTAATGTCATGAACGAAAGACTGCATGATCCGGTGCTGGATTTTAAAAACCCCGAATCATATTGTGCGAGCTGGCTTACTATGATAGCGTTTCCTAATTTAGGAAGGCTTAATAACATGAATTACGAAATGGCAATAAGGGAAAAAGGCGTTCTGCTTCTGCTTAAATTTATTATAGCGCGTGAGAAAAACCGAAAAATACCGGCGACAGCCGAAGAATTCGAAAAAATGTGCGGCGAAAAAATTCCGGTCGATATATATTCTCCAAATGGCGATAAGTGTATTTATAAATACGAACCCAAAACAAATATAATAACTTTATATTCGATCGGCCCGGACCAGATCGACGGAAAATGCACAAGTACTTATGACGATTATATTTATTTCAAGATAAGGTTATAATCAAGATTCGGGCCTGATTAAAAGTCTTTGTTTAAAAGCTGTTCAAATGAAAAATCAGATATAAATTATCGATTTCTAAAAGTATCTGCGATCACGCCCCGGCAGAAATATGACTTAAAACCGCCATTATTACTTGTTTTTTTCGGATTTAACCATCGGCCATAAGATAAAAGGGAATAATATAAAAAACGCAAAAACAGCAAGCGACATAGCGGCAAGCAATGTTTGACTGCCGGCTGAAGGCGCGGATGACAGATTAATTCCGGCTGTCAGATTAGTCGAGGCGACTATAACGAAATTATTTATGAAATGGCAAAGCATCGACGGAATAATCGAGCCGGTGTGTATTTTTAAAAGGCTCAGATAAACTCCTATGACAGCAGTCGGTATGAAACGGTAAATCGAGAAATGAAACATCCCGAAAAGCGCACCGCAAAATAAAACCCCCGCCATCTTCCCGTATTTTTTATAAAGCACCGGCAAAATGACGCCGCGAAACATCGTCTCCTCGCAAACAGCCGGAAGCAAAGCAGTAACAACGCTTATTACGAAAAACTCCATTCCGTTTTTCGCGATAATATATTTTTGCAATTCCTGCATATAATCATCAGGCGGCCTGAAAACTATCCCTATCAGGAGAGTTATCACGATCGTAAAACAGAATCCCGAAACGCCGACAAGCGATGAGTAAGATAATTGCCGGAATGTCGGCATTTTAAACTCGATATATTTAAGCGCGTTATTATATAAAGCCTGGGCGAATATCAGTGAAGGCGCCAGTATTACTATTATTTCTGAAGCCATGATTCCAAGCGTAAAAGGAAGTATAAACTGCAGATACGAGCCGGCGAAGTAAAAAAACAGCAGCTGAAAAAAGAAAAACAGCGTCAAAAGCGCAGTTTCCTGATTTAACTTCAACGATTTATAGCGCCAGAAAAAAAGGCTCGTTATGTCTTCTGACGCCCTGAACATTACATTTTCAGAGGCGAACACGCGGGCGGCCGTATAAATTACCACAACCGAAAGGAAAAGATTGACAACGAAAGTTATGACGGCGTGGCTAAAAACATAATTACCGGAAAGCATGCCTTTAAATAAAAGCGCCAGATTTATTACCGGCACGAAACTCAATTTGAATGTCAGCTCATAACCCGGCAGTATCGAAACCAGCGGCGGCAGCATAAAAAACAGCAGCACCGGCGTCGAATAATCCTGAGCTTCCTTAAAATTACGCGCAAATATCGCAATCTGCATCATTATGGCAGTCATTATGCAGGCGGCCGGAATCAAAAAAATAAATATAACAAATATAGAATATATCGAGATGGAAATATTCATAAAACTAAGCATTTTAGGCGATGACGCCATATTCTTGATGAGGGCGAAACCGTGTGTCGCCGTGATACCCATGCTTAAAAGATTAAGAAGTATTGAAAACACGGCTATCGAAAACACGGCGAGAAATTTACCGAACATGATTTCAATAGATTTAACCGGAGCGAGTAAAAGCGTTTCGATAGTGCCGCGCTGCTTTTCCATGGCCGTAACGTCAATAGCCGGATAAAAAGCGCTTATCGTTGCCAGCATTATTATTATTGCCGGCAGAATTTGGGCCAGCAGCGAATTTCCCATCTGCTTAGGCGTTGCGATATTCTGCGATTTTATGAGAAAGCCTGACGCCATATTTGGGTTCAAATTAAGTTTTATAAGCGAATTTTTCAGTGACTTTTCTTTATAAGAATAAAGCGCATTTTCGATATCGTTAATCGCCATTTTTGATTTCTCGTTCGAAAGGTCATATTTTATAGAAACGCTCGTAGTTTCAAACACCGCGAGTTTCGCATTAAAATCGTCGGGAATATTTATGTATGCAGATATTTTATTACTGTTTATGCGCGAATATACCTCGTTTGTCGAAAGCACGCCCACTTCGATCGTACAGCTCATTTTCCTACCGTTATAATATTCGATAATGGTTTTTTCGATTTCGTCATTTTTGACTGAAACCGCTATTTTAGTAACTGATTTTTGAATAACAGAATAAGATTCCATCAGCATATATGCCGAAACGACGCTTAAAAGAGGATAAATTAAAAAAGGCAAAAGCACCATGACAATTAATGTTGATTTGTCACGAAGGATATAAAAAATTTCATGTTTAAATATAGTTAATATCTTTTTATAATTCATATATTTTTTACTCTAAACAGCAGTTAATATATCGATTTTACAATTTATTTTCACAGTTGACGTTTTCGCCGTAGTCTCTGCGCATTTCTTCGGTAAGAGTTTCATGCCTTGAAAGGTGGCCGTTAACCTTTAAAATTTCAAGAAATAATTCGTCGAGATGTTTAAATTTGGATTTATACCTGATTTTAAGATCGTAAATCCGGCCGGATTCTATAATGCTTCCGTTATAGAGCATTATTATGTTATGGCATAATTTTTCAGCCATGTGCATATCGTGCGTGGATAAAATCACTGTTTTTCCGGCACTTTCAAGAAATTTTATGAATTTTATTATTATGCGTGAAGTTAAAACATCAAGACCTTCGGTTATTTCGTCAAAAACGAAGATTTCCGGATTATGAATAAGGCAGCGCGCTATATTGACCCGCTGTTTCTGGCCAAGTGAAAGTATTTCGTTTTTTTTATCTACAAAATCCTGCATTTCGAGAAGCTCGACGAGTTCATCTATTCTAGAGTCAAGCTGGCTTCGCTCTAGATCGAACAAGGTCCCAAAATAGCTCAATGTCTCGCGCGGCGTTATTCTTTCATAAAGCCCTGTAGAAACCGAAAGAAATCCTATTTTCTTTTTAGCCGCAATAGGATCTTCGATAGGATTAAAGCCGCAGACTGAAACAATGCCCGACGTCGGTTTTATGACATTTGAAATGATTCTTAAAAGAGTTGTCTTGCCTGCGCCGTTAGGGCCGATCAGGCCATAGACGCCTTTTTTTTCAATGCAAAAACTTACGCCTGAAAGCGCCTTAAATTCGCTTATAGAATTTTCAGAATAAATTTTCGTGACATTATCTAATATTAAAGGTTTATAACTCTGTTCCATTTTTTTTATATTAACATAAAACGCCCTAAAATTCAAGAAATTTTAGGGCGTTCTGATTATTTATTTTTTCACTTTAAAATATTCATCGTTTGTAATGGAGTTAACGACGGCCGGTAATGGCCTCAAATCCAGATATTACATCGAACAATTCTTCGTCGATGGAGTTCTGGCGCAGGCGGTTGAACGAGCGGTTCAATTCTTCGAGGAGCTCGCCGATGTTTTTCTCAGCGCGCTGCATCGCTGCGAGGCGGCTGGCGTTTTCACTTGCCAGCGACTCGGCGGCCGCCCGAAATATTGAAACGAACAAATATTCGCGTATAAGGGCAAGCAAAGTGCCGGCCCTGTTATTCATTACTTCCGGAATATATTTTGTCGGCCATTTTTTTAAGCATAATTTATTCAGCCAATCCCCATCGAGCGGCAGAAGCCGAGTTTCGATCTGATCGTAAATCGCCCCGTACGAAGGTTTGTTATGAAAAATATATAATCCTATATTTTCATCAGTTTTATAATCCGCCTCAAATTCAATAAGTACATCGCTCACAAACGCAGTTATTGAGTTAACCGAATCAGGCACGGACAAAATATCGGACGGCGCAGCGCCGGCATCCTGAAGGCGGGAATAAACGCGGTCGCCGACAGCCCATATTTTTTTAGGGCACTTATGAAAATTAAGTTTTTTGAGCGCAAATTCAGTTAATGATTCATTAAATTGGCCCACCAATCCCTGGTCCGAGCCAAATACAACGGCGGTTATTTTTTCCGGCGCGGAATTTTCTTTTAAAGCGCGCATATTTTTTTCATTGCCGTAAAAATAAGCGGTCAATCCAATTTCGATTGTACGGTAATAATCATCGAGCGACCTGAGCGCGCGTTCATACTGGCCTATAGTAGAAGCGGCAAGTACTTTCATTGTGCGGACGACGGATTCGAGATCTTTCGCCCCGGTAATTTTTCGTCTCAAGCTTTCAAGAGTGTCGCTCATAAATTCCCCCAAAACGGCTCAAGCGCTTTATTCGCCATGTCAATCAACACGGCGCGGTCGTCATCCCTTAATTTTTCGGTTGAAGCTAAACGTGAACGCATTTCAGCGGGAAGCTTTGACGCCGCGCCGCAGAGAACGCGTTCAGCCTCGCGCATTTTATCAAGCGGCACGCCGTCAAAAAATTTATTGTTTAGCGCCAGCAAAACCGCAATCTGCTCATATACTGCAGCGTGCTCAAATTCAGGTTGTTTGAGGCACGCTCTTATGCGCCGCCCGTGCTCTATAATTTTACGGGTATTTTCGTCAAGGCGCGCACCGAATCTGGCAAACGCCTCGAGTTCCTCGAACTGCGCATAGGCCAATTTCAGGTCGCCAGTTATCGCGCGGTAGGGGGCCCATTGCGCTTTGCCGCCTACACGCGAAACCGACTTCCCGACATCAATCGCAGGCAGCACTCCAAGCTCGAATAATTTTGGAGATAAATAAATCTGACCGTCAGTTATCGAAATAAGATTTGTCGGAATATATGCCGAAATATTCTGCGCTTCAGTTTCAATTATAGGAAGAGCAGTAAGCGAGCCGCCGCCAAGTCTGGCGCATAAATGAGTCGAACGCTCCAAAAGCCTTGAATGTATATAAAAAATATCGCCGGGAAATGCCTCGCGGCCCGGCGGGCGCCTGAATAAAAGGCATAATTCACGGTAAGCGCGCGCGTGATGGGTAAGATCATCATAAATAATCAGCACATCACGGCCGGCTTCCATAAAATATTCAGCAATGCTCGTAGCGGCGTAAGGTGTAATATATTGCAGCCCGGGCGGATCATTTCCTTCAGTCACTACCACTACGGTATAATCAAGCGCGTCATTTTCCCGGAGCCGCGCTATGAATTGGGCAACCGAGGCCGTACGCTGGCCGACTGCGCAATAAACGCATATTACATCCTGACCGCGCTGGTTTAAAATAGTATCAAGCGCGATTGTAGTCTTACCTGTCTGCCTGTCGCCTAATATAAGTTCACGCTGGCCCCGTCCTATCGGTATAAGCGCGTCAATAGCCTTTATTCCCGTTTGAAGCGGAACGTTAACCGGCAGGCGGTCGGTTATGCGGGGTGCCTCGCGCTCGATCGGCAGACGTTTATTAAAGCTGACCGGACCTTTACCGTCGAGCGGCTCGCCGAGCGGATTAATTACCCTGCCGATAAGGCTGTTTCCGACCGGCACATCCATTACGCGGCCGGTGCGCTCAACTTCGTCGCCGGCACGCACATGGCTGTAATTGCCGAGAAGAATAACGCCTATTTCGTCTTCGTCAATATTAAAAGCTATTCCGTATAAGCCGCCCGGAAATTTTATCAATTCCTCGAATCCGGCGCCGGGCAGGCCTGAAACTCTTGCAATACCGGACGCGATCGATATTATATTGCCTACCTCACGCGGCTGCATATCATAATTAAAATTAACACGCGCCCGAGCAATTTGCTGAAATGAATTATCTATGGCTTTTTTCAATTCATCGTTTGGCATATTAATCCATTCCCTGTTTTAAATTTAAGTTATTTTCCAAAAACAAACCAACGTCTTTTCCGAGCCTGGACGTATAATCAGAAATATTCCATGCCAGCTTGTAACCTCCGGCAGTAAACTCGATACCGCATACCAAATCAGGAATCAACTTAAATTGGAGTTCGACTTTACCGGCACCGAAAAGCTCGTCGGCCGCATTTTGAATTTCGGCCCTGCATTTTGCGTCAAGTTCAAAAGCGCTGTTTATAAATGCTCTTGGCATGGAATTTTCACATCCGGATCCGATTATCGAATTTTTACATCCGGCATCCATATCGCGAAATTGTCTGATAAATTCAATGAATATATATTCATTAAGTCCGCGGCCGGCAAGATCTGACAGCGCTTTTTTCGCCGTTGATAATACTTCTTCGTTGATACGCCTGACAATTTCATTTTTCAACTCATCTTTTTCTTTTTTTAACTCTTCATTTAGTTTAACTCGCATTGCTTCAGCTTCGGAACGAATTTCATTTAAAAGCCTCTGTTTTTCAGCCTCCGACTCTGATTCCGCCTTTTTTAATAATTCCTGCCGGCGCAGTTCGATATCCTCATTTTTTCGATTAAATTCGTCTTTTTCAATCTGCGCCTCGCTGATTTTCAATTCGGCGTCAGCAAGCCGGCTTGAAATCTTCTTTTCACGATCGTCAACCGCCTGAAGAATCGGTTCGTAAAGAAACCGTTTAAGCAGCCATATTAAAATAATAAAATTAACTATTTGCGCTATAACTGTAAACCAGTCAACAAACATATCGGCGCCTCCTACGGTTTAGCGATTATATGGTTCCAGAACGGATTAGCGAAAATTAATATAATAGCTACCACAAAGCAGTAAATAGCCATAGACTCAATCATCGCGAGGCCGACGAATAATGAACGCGTTATCGCAGGCGTGGCATCGGGCTGCTGCGCCATTGACGTAAGAGCGGTGACTATCGCCTTTCCTTCGGCGACAGCCGGAACAAAACACCCGACTACAATCGTAACTCCCGATGTTATAATGGATGTTACAGCAACGATAGTGACATTATCCATAAAATCTCCTTTCATTAATAATATTTAAACTTCCGCATAATCTTATGCCTTGAACATTAAATTTAAAATTTAATGTTCCTCGTGCATTGCCGCGGCTATATAAACAGTGGCAAGCGTGGTGAATATATAAGCCTGAACAAGTCCGGTAAGAAGGCCCAGCGCTATTATCGCGATCGGAAATACAAGCGGCGCAAGCGATAAAAGCAGGGCAAGTATCATGCTTCCGCTCATAATATTTCCGAAAAGGCGGGTCGCTAATGCCAATGTCCTTGTGACTTCGCTTATTATATGAAACGGCAGCATCAAGAAAGTGGGCTTCAGGTAAGTTTTAAGATAACCGGTAAAGCCGAGATTTTCTATTCCGAAAATCGGCACCGCCATAAACACGCAAAGGCTGAGCGCCGCGGTAGTCGAATACGACCCTGTCGGCGGTTCATAAAAAGGCAGTATTATAAGCAAATTTGACGTTGCAATAAATAAAAATAAGGTGCCGATAAAACCTATATATTTTTCAGGACGGCGAAGGCCGGTATCTTCTATCATTTTTTTTAAGCCTGTGACTATAATTTCGAGGCAAGTCTGCCAGCGCGAAACATGAATGCCGGTTTCAACGCGGCGCGTGATGATTTTAGCGCCGACCGCCAATAATATCATCAGGCCCCAGGTTGTGACAACTGTAAAATTAAGGTTAAAAAAGCCTGTTTTTAATAATATTATCTCGTCAGGACTGATTCTCATGAGGCTTCTCCTTTTCATCCGCCTTTTTCGTGTATAATTCCGGACATATTATTAATTTCACCATCATATTCACGATAAAAAAACCGCAAAGGCAGGCAATCAACAATTCCGGACGGCCTTTAGCCGCAAAGTAAAAAATCGTAATAATAACGCCGACGCGAATTATCAAACTTCCGGCAAAGAGCAATACAGGATTTTTTGACGTAACTCCCTTTTTTACAGTCCACCAGAGTCCGCCGAAAAAAAACGCGCCGGCCAGCATGCCTATGAAAGCTGATACTATACATGGTATTGTCTCATTCATTTTTATTATCCTCATTATCGTCTTCTTTTTTTTGACGTTCTTTTTTTATTCTTTCGCCCTCGCGCTCAACCCATTGCCAGGCATTCAAGCAGCCCACGAATACTCCGAGCGATATCAATGAAAGCGTCCATGAGTGCTTCATCGGATAATTATTATCAAGCCAGAGGCCGGCTGCCACGCCGATTAATATCGGCACGCTTACCGACCAGCCGATAACGCCGGCCATTCCGACTCCAAACCATATACTTTGAGGCTTTTCAGCGCGGGCTTTAACCTTGCGTTCCTCTTTTTCACCGATCGTCCTCGTGAATTCTTCCTGCTGCCGCTCAATTTTTTTTCTGTTTGCCTCATTCATGATGCAACTCCATAAAACGCTTTATAAAACCGCTTTCCAGTTTAGCCAGAATTTCGCGTACGTTCCGCTCCTGATCGCTTATATTGATAAATTCTTTTTTAACAGCGTCGCGAAGCTTCCCGGGAGCGGTGCCGCCGATTGCATTGCGTACCGAAATCATTACTTCCATGCCGGTTTTTATAATTATCCCCTCGTCTATTGCTACAAAAACTTTGCCTTCTTCTTCTGTTTCATAAATTAAAATTCCCGGAATAAGCGCTGCGGTAAAGTCAAGCCTGTGCGGAAGCAACCCGAATGAACCTGCGCGCGTTTCGGATATGATCCGCTTCACGTTTTTTACAGCGCAGAATATCCTAAACGGCAATAATATTTTAAGGTTCATCAATTCGCCGTTCATTTGCAACCTCCCGGATCACAATTTAAGTCCGCCAAAAAAACGCTTACAAATCCGTCACGAAATTCTTACAACAAAATACAAATTAGAAAATTATAATATGCTAAATTACTTAAATTTAATAACTCTAACAGCGGTTAAAAATCAATTTAACGGAATTTTCGATTATTAACTAATCCCTTATGTTTTTCATTAACTATAACACGGCCGTTTCAACTTTTAAATTTTGCCTTCGCTTCCTCGATATTTCCGATCATATAAAGCGCCGATTCAGGCCAACCTTTAAATTCATCGTTCAGTATCCGTTCGCAGCCGTCAAGTGTATCGTCAAGGCATACAGCTTTGCCTGAAATTCCGCTGAACTGTTCGGTAGTGAAAAAAGGCTGGGTAAGGAAACGCTCGAGCTGGCGAGCGCGAAAAACAATGTTACGATCTTCAGGAGACAATTGTTCAAGACCGAGCATAGCTATGATATCTTTCAGTTCCTCATATTGTGCGAGCGTGCGCCTGATCTCCTGGGCGATTTTATAATGCCTTTCGCCGATAATGCCCGGCGTCGCCATTTTAGAATTAGACTGCAGCGGATCGATAGCCGGATAAAGCCCTTCGCTGGCACGTTTACGCGAAAGCACAATGGACGCCGAAAGGTGAGAAAAAGTATGGACGGCCGCCGGGTCGGTAAAATCGTCAGCCGGCACATAAACCGCCTGTATCGATGTAATCGCGCCGGTTTCTGTATTTGAAATGCGCTCTTCGAGCTTGGCGAGGTCAGTTCCCATAGTCGGCTGGTAACCGAGCCGGGACGGCATCTGCCCCAGCAATCCGGAAACCTCCGAACCGGCCTGAATAAATCGAAAAATATTATCGATCAATAATAAAACATCACGGCGTTCGTCATCGCGAAAATACTCTGCCATCGTAAGGGCCGCATGGCCGACTCTGAAACGGCTGCCCGGCAGTTCGTTCATCTGCCCGAAAATCATTGCCATATTAGCCAAAACACCGGCATCTCTCATATCTCGGTATAATTCTTCACCTTCACGGCAGCGTTCGCCGATACCGCAAAATATACTGACCCCTTCATGACGGGTTACCATATTATGGATCATTTCAGTAAGCAAAACTGTTTTTCCAACGCCGGCACCCCCGAACAGTCCGGCTTTGCCGCCGCGCTCGAGCGGCATTAAGATATCGATAACCTTGATACCCGTCTCGAAAACTTCTGATTTTGTAGACCTGTGCAACAATGAAGGCGGCGGCTGATGAATCGGGCGCAATTCGACGTTTGAAGGCGCCGCGCCGCCGTCAATAGCCTCGCCGAATACATTGAACATCCGCGATAAAACGTTCCGGCCTACCGGAACTTTAATCGGACCGCCAGTATATTCAACTTTCATCCCTCTGGCAAGTCCCTGATTCGGAGTCAGCGCAATACCGCGCACAAGGTTTTCGCCGAGCTGCGCAAGCACTTCAATAGCGATCGAGCCGTTTTTACCGGCTCGAAGCAGCGAATAAACCGGCGGCAGAGATTTTTCAAAACGAACGTTTATAACACTGCCGCATATGGACGTAACGATCCCGTAATTTGAAGAATCGATTATGCCATGCATTATTTCCTCGCTTTAAACTTCAAACTTTAAAGTTCGTGTAATAAAAAAATAATTTTCAAGTTACTCCAATTTTTAATTCAATATAATTTTCAAGTTTTTTATTATTTCAGGTAAAGGCTTAAATGTTAAAATTACGTCTAAAATAATTAAAAACCCAAACACGCCGTAAAACAAAAAATGACGGAACCGGCCCTTAAAATTTAATGGCCAACCCGTCATTTCCTGAGCATATATATTCGTCGAATTCACAATTTAACACGGCATTGAAATATTTAATAACATCATAAAAATAAGGCATTTTTAAAATTATTTTAAACATCGCAACACCTTTTAATATTTATTTATCTGTAAAACAACCGTATCCAGCTTTTAATAATTTCATTGTATCACAAAAATGAAGATATTGTCAATTTTTAACACGAGATTTTTCATACTCTATTTTTTTCAGGAGCGCGACCAGGTAAGTATGTCTTAAAAGTTCAAAGCCGCCTTCCTTTCCATGACTTATGATAATAGTTTCCGCCATACTGTATCTATCCATTAAATTTCTAACCGTAGCCGGATATTTCAAAATATCGCCGTCTTCAGTATTACCAAGATTATCATCGTTTATTCCTTTTATAATGCACCCGGTAAACAAAGTTTTATAATCAGGGAAATAAACTACGATATTATCATTTGTGTGAGCCGGTCCTGGATAATAAAATTCCATATTCAATCCGTCAACACAAATAAATTCAGGATTTTTTGTTATTTCAGCGGCGGGCCTTGTATAATTATTTTTAGCGGCAAAATCCGATGTATCAAGCGTACTTATAACCTTTATACCGTTTTTTAACAGCGTATCTATACCGCCGATTTTATCCGCGTGCGCATGAGTTATGACCGCAAGTTCAACTTTCCTGCCGAATTTATGTTTAATTTGTTTAAGAACACTTGCAGTCTGAGAGTCATCCCATTGTGTATCAATAAGCACAGCATGGTTTTTCGTCACGGCGATGATTCCGTTCGCCGCCACATACGCGCCGCCTAATTTATAACGGCCGGTATGTACCCATATATTATCATTAATCCTGCTTATTTCAACACGAGGATCGACCTTTGTTTTATCAAGTTTAAAAGGCGCGCCGTAAGCCTGAACTGAAAAAAATAAAAAAACTGCCGCTGTTAATATAATTTTTTTTAATGTCATAATAATTACCTTTCTTAATAAAAATTAATCTTAATTATAGCCTATTTTTCATTTTTATTCAATAACTTGTTCAATTGCTCAAATTATAAATTATTTAAAATCTTAAAAAATCATTAATTTCAAAAGTTCAGTCCAATTTTTAGATTGATTTTTATTAATTTATCTGGTAAATTTATATATAGTGAACTAACGTTAAAGATGATAAAAATTATCCAAAGTTTAGCGGCGTTATTTTTAGAATTTATTGCTGTTTGATTTAATAAAGCATTTTAAAATACAAAGCAAGCTGATAACGGCGCGTAAGCAGATAGTAATATCGTTATTTAATAATCATCGGTATTAATGCTTATGCGTTTTTTTATATATATAGCATAAGTTTTTCAAGAAGCTTCGCGGCCGGGTTTTTAATACGAACCAGCCGAAAAACAATATTTTAAAAAATTAAAAAAACTGAAGATTCGAACAACAAGAGCGGAGGAATGACATGCGAAATATAATATACATTTTAGCGTTAATTTTAGTTATAATCACATCTGCCTCAGGCCATGCATATTCAAAAGAGTTTCGGGCCGGCGTTTTATATTGGTCGCAAAATATCGAAGGCCAGGTTGCAATGAGTAAAGGCCTGGAAGACGAAGCGGCAAAAATAAATAAAGAAGCCGCATTGCGCGGAAAACCCGCCGTCAAACTCGAAATCAAAGTCGCAGGCGACGGCCAGCGCGGCATTGAAAATCAGGTAAAACAAATGTATGACCTTATTTCGAGCGGCGTAGATATTATAATAGTTCAGCCGACCGATAACGCAGCGCTCGCAGAGCCTTTAAAACTTGCCAATAAATTAAAAATACCGGTTGTCGCCTATGACCAATATATAAGCGGCGGAACTCTTGCTGCTTACAGGACATCCGATAATTATCAGGGCGGCTATATAGCCGGCGAATATATAGCATCTAAATTCGCCGGTAAAAAAACAATCAACCTCGTGCTTGTCGAATACCCGCATGTCTCTTCGACGGTAGAACGCGTTAACGGCTTTTTGGACGGCCTTTCACAGAGTAAAATTTCATATAAAGTATTAAAATCTTACTTGGCCGTAGAGCCGGTCAGCGGAAAAAAAGCGGCGCTCGGCATTCTGAAAGACTTTCCGGAACGCGGTTCCATCGATGTAATATTCACGGTTAACGACGGCGGCGGCCTTGCGGTGGCCCGGCAGCTGAATGAAGCCGGCAGAAACGAAATAAAAATCGCAACATTTGACGGCGACCCGCAATCGATTGAAAACATAAAAAACGGAATACTGACTGTAATCGATTCGGCTCAATTTTGCGGTCCGCTCGGCGCCGAAGCAATGAAAGCCGCATATTCGATTTTAACAGGGGAAAAAACAGCATTTCATGCCGTAGTACCAACATTCCCGGTCACTCTCGAAACGTTAAAAATGTACCCGGGCTGGCACGGCCCGATTCCGGCTGAATTTAAAAAAACATGGAAAAGCGTATCGCCTAATTGGAACGGCAGCCTTAGAATTATCAAGCCTTAATTTGTTAAGGAGAATTAAATGGTAATAAAAGACCCGCCATTATTCGGACATGTTGACAGAAAATTAGCGCTCAGTTTCGGCGCCGTAGTGCTCCTGCTGATGCTGACTTCAGTCGGCATCGCAAGCCTGCTTTATGCCGACCTTCAAGTTAAAGAAGAAGACAGACTTTCTGGCGCCCTGGCTTCCATACTCGGAAAATCAATAAGCCGCGTGAGCTTTTCCGGCAAATATCACGCGCGCCTGCTTGTCGAGGAAATGATTTTACAGGTTTCCGAATTGGCCTTCATTTCAGTCGAGACTCCGGAAGGATTGATAATAGCGCACAGTAATCCTTCAAAAAACGACACCTTCGTATCAATAACCGAGCTTCAAGCCAATAAGAAATGCCTTGAAAAAAACAGCCTTATCATATCAGAAAGCAGCGCTCAAAAGACCGTAAAAGAAGTTTTAGTACCGTACCACGGCGGGCTGGATGCCGAAATTCTAGGAGTCGTAAGGGTCGGAGTCAATGTCGAAGAGGCGCGTAAAGTCCAGAGCGCAAATATGATAAAACTGCTTTTTCTGATAACATTTTTAACAATACTGGCCATAATAATAGTTTTCATCTTGAGCCGCTATTTCGGCAGCGGCGTTAAAATGCTCGCCAATCAGCTTCAGGGGATACTTGATAATTCGCCGGCCTTAATTTACATGAAAGACAAAAACGGCCGTTATATTTTCGTCAACCGCCAATGGACCGACCTTTTTCATACTACAAACGAGAAGATAAAAGGCAAAAATGACATCGAAATTTTCAAGAACGATATAGGAAAACAATTTATGGATAACGACCGCCGCGTTTTTGAAAGCAATTCAGCTATCGAGCTCGAGGAACAGGCGCTGGTTGAAAACACAATCCATTATTATCACAGCATCAAAGTGGCGTTACGCGATGCCGCCACGGGCGAACCTTATGCGCTTTGCGGTTTTTCTAACGATATCACCGACAAGAAAAATACCGAAGCCGAACTGCATAAACACCGCGAACATCTCGAAGAATTAGTCAATAACCGTACAAACGAACTTGCGATAGCCAAAGATCGCGCCGAAACGGCTAACCGCGCCAAATCTTTATTTTTATCTAACATGTCGCACGAATTAAGGACGCCGATGAACGCAATCCTTGGATTTGCACATATAATGGCACATGATTCGGCCATAACGCAAATCCAAAAAGAAAACCTTGAAATTATATTAAAATCAGGCGAGCATCTTTTAAAAATAATCAACGATATTCTTGATATCGCAAAAATCGAAGCCGGCAAAATTGAAGCTGAATTCTCGGATTTCGACCTCGAGCAGCTTACAAATGATTTGCTGACCATGCTTCGCGTGCGCGCCGAATTCAAAGGGCTTAAACTTATAATGGACCAATCGTCGTCGTTCCCGAAATACGTCAGAACCGATCAGGCAAAACTCAGACAGATTATAATTAATCTTGTAGGCAACGCCATTAAGTACACAAATAAAGGGCAAATTACGATGAAGCTATATTTGATGTCTGCTCCGGACAACAAGCAATATCTTTCTTTTGAAATCGAAGATACCGGAATCGGCATCAAACCGCAGGACATTGAAAAAATTTTCATACCGTTCGTACAAATAGGCCAGCACGAAGGCACCGGCCTCGGCCTGCCGATAACCCAACAATACATAAAACTTCTTGGCGGCACAATAAACGTGACAAGCAAACCAGGAGCCGGTTCAAAATTCGCATTTTCGATAGAATACATTCCGGCAAATCCTTCGGATATCCAAAAAAATCAAGTTACCCAAGGGCGCGTAATTTCCATAGAAAACGCAGATAACTACCGCATATTAATTGCAGAAGACCAGCCCGAAAACCGATTACTCTTGAAAAATCTGCTCACGCCTTTCGGGTTCCAGCTCAAAGAAGCCATTAACGGCGAGGAATGCATTGAAATGTTCAAAACCTGGCAGCCGCATGTCATATTCATGGACAGGCGCATGCCTTTATGCGACGGCTGTTCCGCGGCAAATCAGATACGAGCCCGGCAGGAATCTAAAGATACGGCCATCATAGCAGTTACGGCGCAGGCATTCAAGGAAGACCGGCAGGAAATGCTCGATGCAGGCTGCGATACATTCATAGCCAAACCATTTATGGAAGATGAAATTTTTAATGTTCTTGAAAAATATCTTAAAATAACTATTGTCCGTGATAACATGAATGAAAAGACAAAAGACGAGTTAAACATAACAAGCGAACAGACGATAGAAATGTTAAAAAAATTACCGGAAGGGTTAAAAAATGAACTTACCGAGGCTTTAATAAGGCTGAATATGAAGGAAATCGAAAGAATAATTTCGGTTATAAATGAGCAAAATACTGCATTAGGAAGTATTTTATCAGCTTATACAAATAAATTTAACTACACGCCGATACTAAACATATTGAAAAAAATCAGCGAGGAAAAATTATGAATGAGCGAAAAGGAATTTTAATAGTCGATGATACTCTTGCTGCATTAAAACTTTTAGCCGATATTTTAACGGCCGAAGGTTATCACGTAAGGCCGGCTTCTAACGGCGAAAGCGCGTTAGCATCTTTAGCGATAGAATTGCCTGAAATTATTCTGCTCGACGTTAAGATGCCCGACATGGACGGTTTTGACGTATGCCGCCGCATCAAATCGCAAAAAGAAAGCAGCGACATACCGATTTTATTCCTCAGCGCCGCTCCTGAGCTCGAAGAACGCATAAAAGGCTTCTCGTGCGGAGCTGTGGACTTCATAACAAAGCCGTTCCAGCGCGATGAACTTCTCGCACGCGTCAAAACGCATTTGCAATTAAGCAGGCTGCAAACAAATCTGGAAGAAATGGTCGCGACACGCACCGAAGAATTAAGAATTTCAAATGAGCTTTTAAAACATGAACTTATAGAAAGAAAAGCGGTTGAAGAAAAACTTAACGACTGGATGAAACGATATGACCTTATAGTAGAAGCGTCAGGCCAGGCCGCTTATGAATATAATTACGAATCCGGCGAAGTAATATTTTGCAATACAATAAAAAAAGTCTTTGGATTCAGCGAATTAAAAATGCAACTCGACGACCTTCATACTTTGCTTCATCCTGATGACCGGCTGAAAGTTCTTGAATTAGCAGATAAAGCCAGAAAGGAATGTTCATATCTCGATTATGAATATCGTATAAAATATAAAGATGAATATATATGGGTACGCGACCGCGGTTTTTTTGTCGGCGGCAACGGCGCGGCGCTTAAAAAATTGGGAATGATAGAAAATATTACCGAAAGCAAAAAAAATTATGATGCGCTGATTTTAGCCAAAGAGCAGGCAGAATCGGCGAACAAAGCCAAAAGCAGTTTTCTGGCTAATATGAGCCACGAACTTCGCACGCCGTTAAACGGCATTATGGGGTTTTCAAGCATACTCAGCCAGAGCGGATTAAATTCAATGCAAAAAGAATATAACGAAATGGTAAAAATATCAGCCGAGCATCTTTTTAACATTATCAATGATATTCTTGACTTCGCGAAAATCGAAACGCAAAAGCTTAAACTTGTAAAGAAACCTTTCAATATTGTCAATTCTATCGAAGAATCAATAAATCTAAGTTCAGGACAATTAGAAAACGGTAGCATCAAGATAAATTTTCAAAACAATGAAAATATTAATTATAATGTAAACGGCGATCAGTTAAGGTTCAAGCAAATTATGATGAACCTTTTAAGCAACGCAATAAAATTCACGACTTCCGGCAATATTGACATAAATTTAAAAGAAATTTCTAAATCAAATAATGTAGCGACACTCAAAATCGAAATTTCAGACAGCGGCATAGGGATTCCGCGCGAGAAATTAAGTGAAATATTTAATTCTTTTTACCAGCTGGAAGAAACCTATACCCGCCGTTTCGGAGGAATCGGCCTGGGCCTTACAATAGTCAAGGAACTTTTGCAAATGATGAACGGCAGCATAACAGTCGAAAGCGAACCCGGCAAAGGCAGCAAATTCGCATTTGCAATCCCGTTTGAAATAACTCAGGAAGCCGATAATACACCGGCAGTTTCATCGCCTGAACCGCAGCAGCCAAAAACAGAACCGAAAGTAAATTTATTGCTTGTTGACGATGACGAAATCAACTGTTACCTCATAAAAGAGATTTCCGAAAAATTCAATTGGAATACGACAATAGTAAATAACGGTCTTGCCGCCGTCGAAATTCATAAGAAACAAAAATTCGACCTGATTCTCATGGACGGCCAGATGCCTGAGATGAATGGTTTTGACGCGACAAAGCTTATCAGGGAATCCGAGAGGAGCGCCGGCACATATACGCCAATCATCGCCTTCACTGCTTATGCGCTCGAAGGCGACCGCGAAAAGTTCATTTCATGCGGAATGGATGACTATATAACTAAACCTATCGTGAACGATAAACTTTTATATGAAATAATAATGAACAATATAAAGAAAAGTAATAAAAATTTAAAGGATTAAAACAATGAAAATAGCAGTTTTCGGGGGCAGCCGATTCACAGGCGCGGCATTAATCAACGAATTATTTCAAAACTATCCTATCGATACGATTCATATTTTAAATCGCGGCGTATCAAAAGATGCGATCGATTTCGGTCAATGGCCCGGAAAAATAGTAAAACATGCGGTCGACCGTAAAATCATAAACGCATTCAGCGAAAAAGTAAACAAAATCGCCGCAGACAATATAGACGCAGTAATAGATTTTTCAGGATACACTAAAGAACAAATAATTCCTGCTATAAAAGCGTTTTCAAAAAAAATAAAGCATTATATTTTCATCTCTACGGGTTCAGTTTACGGCAATCTGAAACAACTCCCCGCTTCCGAGCTTCATCCGCTCGATAACACAGAACAAAACTGCCAATACGGTCGCGACAAAATCGAGTGTGAAAATGAGCTTTTAAAAGCACATAAAAACGGCGACTTTAACGTGACAATTTTCAGGCCGACTTACATATACGGCCCAAATGATTACACAATGAGGTTTTTTTATTTCATCGATAAAATCCACAAAGGTTCTCCTGTATTAATACCGGCCGAACGCGACTTTATATTCAACGCCGTCTACGTTAACGATCTTGCCAAACAAATCAGACTCGGGCTTTTTAATAGTTCGTTTTACGGCGAAGCTTTTAACGCGGCGGCCGGAGAATCGATAAAATTCAGCGAATTATTGAACTTAACCGGAAAGGCGCTTTCAAAAGAAGTTAATATTAAATATGTAAGCGCCGGAGAATTCGAAAAAATGTCACCCGACGCGGCATTCCCTTACGATACAGGCGATCTCGACTTCGACTGCTCGAAAATGAAAGCGACGCTCGGCAAAACTAAATTTCCGTTCACTCCATACGAAAACGCAGTCAGAGAAACAGTTCAATGGCATTTCGACAGAAGAGACATTATAAGGTAAAATAAGTCAAAATCGTTTTTCGCTCACTGGTCCTCGGCGCCAGGCGCCTGCGGAATCGTTCGCTCAAAAAGATTTTGACTTTACTGTTTTTTTATTTAATGTAAATTGTATTTTTTATGAATGTCCCTTAAGAACAGTTCATTTATATTTAAATATTCATTATAAATATTGTTTGCTTTTGATTTTATATCATTTTCAATGCATTTATAATTTTTTTTGCATAAATAACAAAAACCTTTCATAATATCTTATGAAAGGTTTTTACTTTAGGATATGTTTTATAGTTAAACTAAACTATTTTAAGTTTTTAACCGGATTACTCTATTTCCCTGTAGCGGAACCCGCTCGGATCGGTTATCCAGCCCTCGTCAGGCAATAAATTCAAGACTTTTTTAGGCTGCTGCTTAATATTTTCAGCGTTCTGGCGCCGGCTGCCGCGGTCATTACCGCGCGAAGCCTGATAACCTGACCTTTTTTCATTCGCATTACCTGACGCAGGTCTTACGCGGTGAAATTTCTGGCCGCGCGCCGCGGTATCTCTCGCCGGCATCGTGCTCTGTAACGGGCATTTAATGCCGCCCGGAACATCGATACATTTTATAACAAGATTGTCGTTTTTCTTAATGCGCATAAGTTCATCTATTTCTTCGCCGACCACAAACGTAAAAGCGCATCCTGCTTTTCCGGCGCGACCCGTCCTTCCGACACGGTGAGTATAATCCTCGATATCTCTGGGGAAATCGTAATTTATGACTGCGTCGATATTGTTGATATCGAGGCCGCGTCCCATAACGTCCGTTGCTACAAGTATTTTAACCGAACCGCGCCTGAAGGAGTCCATTATCCTCTCGCGCCTGTTCTGCTCATAGCCGCCGTGTATTCCTTCGGCGCGATAGCCGTCGTCGTTAAGCTTCCTGACAATGCGGTCAACGCGTGATTTTGTATTGGCAAAAACGAGCGCAACTTTTATGTCATAATTATCTATAAGATTTCTGAGCATTTCGTGTTTTTGCGATTCATGAAGAGCGCAATACGACTGATCGATTTTAGGAACTTCCAATTTATGATCGGTTGTATCTATATGCAAAGGATTATTTTGATAAGTTCTCATAAGAGTCATTATATCGGGAGTCATGGTAGCCGAAAACATAGCGGTCTGACGTTTTTCGGGAATATAACTGAAAATAGTCTCGATATCTTTGCGGAAACCCATATCAAGCATTTTATCGGCCTCGTCGAGCACCGCGAATCTGACCGCGTCGAGCTTGATAGTACCGCGCCACATGTGGTCCATAAGCCGGCCGGGAGTTCCAACCACTATTTGCGGCTTATTCGAAAGTATTCTCAACTGGAGATTCATATCCTGACCGCCGTAAAGAGTTACGACCGAAAGCCCGCGATAATATTTGAAAATTTTGCGGAATTCTTCGCTTACCTGCACCGCGAGTTCTCGGGTAGGGCAGACAATAAGCGCCTGAAGATTTTTACTTGATACATCGATATTTTCTATTATCGGAATAGCGAATGCGGCCGTTTTTCCGCTTCCGGTATGCGCCTGAGCTATTATATCCATGTTGCTCATTAAAGCAGGTACAGCTGCCGCCTGTATCGGAGTAGGCTGAGAAAATCCCATTTCCTTTATCGCTTTTTGAATATTCGCCGACAAATTAAGTTCTTCGAATGTGTTTTTTTTCATAGTTTTTCACCTTAATATAATAAATACTTCACCGGCGGTCTCCGTTAAAAACCACAGGTGTTTCATGAATTTTATAACCGCCGCCCATGAAGGCCGGCGAGGCCAATATTTACTGAAATAACGGAAGGATATCAAGGCTTGTCAGCGCGAGAACCCGTTCATATCAACGGAGAGATATTCGATTTCATAACCCGATTTAACCGCAGAAAACACGAATCTTAGAAGAATTAAAATGCTTTCGAAACCGAAGTAAGGTAAAGACGCATTACAGGTTTAAACGCAATTATTGGGTTTTTTTTAGATTAAATAAATTAATCATATAAAGATATTTATCAAAATAACTTCATATTTAAGTTTTTAAAATTGATGACCTGACTTAATTTTATCATAAAATATAGCTAATGTCAATAAAAAAATGGCTTTTATTAATATAATTACGTAATTTCAAGCCTGAAAAAATCATTGACAATATTAAACATTACACAGATAATAAAAAAACGCCGTTTCCAAGCGGATATTACAAATGCTGAAAAAACGGCGTAAAAGAATAAAGAATATTATTGACCTAATTATTTATCAAAGTATTTAATTTGGCAAATAAAAATTAAACCATGATGAAGATTTCAACCGCGCCAATACTATTCTTCCCACTTAAAGTTAGTCTGAAAAGAAACTTCCTGCGGCTGGCCATCGATCTTATTCTTTTCATCCGCTAAAATTACCTTTAAATTACCATCTTCATTGGAATAAAGTCTTACTTTAGTCGGAACGAATAAAGCTTCCCTCACACGCGGATAAGTTTCCAGCGTTAATGAGGATCTGACTGATTTTTCCGGAGCTTTGTAACAGTCATAAACGTTATATTCGGTTTCAGCAAATAAAGGCATTAACGGCGAATCTCCGATTTCTAAAACATATTTTTGCTTAATCGGAATTTTAACCGGTATCGAGTTATCAAGAACTGAATAAAACTTTCTATAACCATAACTTTTCCAATCTTCGGTAAATTTCAAAAATTCGTAACCAGGGCATATATAAGCATCAGCAACCCCATCGTAATTGACATCTATGTCAAATTTATAAGCGCGCTGCTTCTGGGTCACGAGCGAATTTTCCATTCTGCTAAAAAAGTTATCCAGCTTATTTGAATCTTTGCCGCATTTAGCCAGCATTTTACGAAGCTCGACAAGTTTTTTCAAGCATTCATTCTTAACTTCGTCGGTAATGTCAAAATGAGCCGGAAGGCACTCGATTTTTAAGAACGGATGAAAAATATCGTTCCTGTTTTTTATAATGAACAAGTTTTCATTTTCGATAAGTCTGAATCCTTTGCCGGCCAGAAATTTAGCTCCATCGAGATTGCCAGCCGTACAAACTTCAGAAAAAATTAGCAATACCGCAACCGACAATAAAAATTTTTTCAGCATTTTTTCCTCCATAAAATATTTTTAATTTTAAAATTATTTTTATAACATAAAAAACTAAAATGTTAATTTTTCAGTTCGCGCATCTTACATTAACAAACGTAAAAAGTCAAGAATAAAAAAGTACCGGCATCACAAGCGATGCGTTTAAATTCGGCCGCCGCAATGTTTCTTAAGAATTATATGTTAAAAGGCTCGTTCAATTTTTCGGTGCCTTTCAATATGAACCGACCGTTTTCGATTATTTTGACAGGCACGGCGCCGGCCGCGCATGCCTCGATAACGCCTATCGACTCATAAGGAAGGGTTATGTCCACATGAACATTGGTATAGGCCTTATCGATGTTTTTTTTGCGAAGCGCAGTGCGCTCATTTTCACGGGCGGTGATTTCTTTTTTGTTAAGCGGATTATATATCGGGATATCTTCCACAAACATATAACATGTATCGCCTATTGCGAAATGCGGACCCATTTTTTCGCCTATCAATACCGGAAGTTTTTTCAAAATGTCATATTTCTGCGCCACGACATAAGCGAAAGTATTCGTTCCTATCGCGAATTCTCCAAGCGGCAGGCCGGTTTGCATCGAAAACAAGTTTTCCTCGATATACTTGCGATTTTCTTCTTCCACGTTAAAATTTTTACATGAATAATCGCTTATTACGCCGTCTTTGAATTTTAAAACAAGGTCGATATATTTAAATCCGTCAAGATAAGTCTCGTTAATATGAAGCGTGCCGTTTGTGCCTTTCAATAAAGGAGAAGTGAAAACCTCGCCGACCGGGATATTAACATCGGCACCGCAGTTATAAAAATTGGTCTGTTTTTTCGGATCGGCCAACTTATGCAATTTAACGGAAATATCGGTTTTATTGCCGGCCGCGCCTTTTACTCTGACATAATCAGCGCGATCGAGCGCATCTATTATTTTTTGCTGAATTTTCAAGTAATTTTCAGTGTCAAGTGTATTTATCTTCAAAATTTCAGCGAATATTTCCTCGTAATCCGGTCCGATCTCAGGCGAAGGAAAGGAAATCAATGAAAAACTCGTATTTTTGTCAGGAACATTTTTAGAATAAATCTTCATGAATTCCTGGTCATATTTTTTTGAAAGCTCCTGCTCTTTTTTATTAAGCTTAAGGCATTCTTTCTTGTTTTCAGGTGAAAACGGCTCTTCGCCGAATTTTCCAATCCTTATCTGGCCGTTATATTTAGAAACCGAATTTTTTAATTTCACGAAAGCCTTTTCACAAGCCTGCATATTATCTTTTATATAATCCTGGCTTAAAAATAATTTTTCGTCGAATCTGTGATCGTATTCATATTGCCTGCTGGCCGGCGTCGTAGTAACAAGGTTAATAAGCGCTGTCATTTTCCTGTTTTTCAACTCTTTAACGACATAATAAACTATTTTTTCATAGCCGGCGCAATATATCAGCCTTACGTTATTCCGGCCCGAACGGTCTTTATTCTCCGTTTCAAACCCGTCAAGATAAGCTTTCACTATATGTTCCGCAAGTTTTCTCACCTTATCTTCAGGCATAGCGTTTATGAAATTCGCCATTTTTATCTCGTTCATGCTTATATGGCATCCGTACCTGAACAAATAGCGCAGGTCACACTTAGCGTCATCTTTGAACTCTACCTCGAAATCAGGCCTGAAATTCTTTTTTATCACATTTTCCATAGCTGGAATTATAACATTCTTATAAAACTTATAATCCGGATCGAATCTTTCCGAAAAATCACGCAGTTTCTTAGCACAAGCTTTTTCAAAGGCAAGTTTCACGAATATTTTTTGAATTTTAGAATATTCTAATTTTTTTATATTCTTTTTAATATACTCAAAAAATTCTATTAATATGCCGGCCACTTCGTTCATATCGTCTTTTCTTCCTAAAAATACGCATCTTATAAGCGATCTTACATAAGTATAAAAAAATGAAACGGCCTGGCCGTAATTTTCGCCGAATATTTTAACACAATATGCCGGATTAGCGTAGCTTTTCAAATAATTTTCACCATAAAGCTCACAGTACAAATCATTATTCTGTATTAACAGCGTTTCAAAGCTTTTTTTCTCGAAATATTCATCTTTTATCTCCGCTTCAAGCAAAAATAATTTTCTTATCAGGCGTCCGCAATGATTTATAAACTTATAATAATCAGCATTCGCCTGTTTCATTGTGCGCTCATTTTCAATAATCAACAAACTTATTTCCGTCATTTTATTAGAATTAAAATTTTTGTTCTTAGTCAATTGTTTATATCTCCTTACTTAATATAATATGTTTAATTCGTATAAAAGTTTCTCAAATTTAACGAAATCGTAAATACAAAACATTGAATAATATATAATAATTAAAAACTTTTTAAGCCCGTTTTTCAATTCAACCAGTTATTAAAATCGTTTAATGAACTAATGATAAATATATCAGATATTTCTAAAAAACATATTTAATTTAAAATTCAAGCCACTGCACGATTGCTTTTTGGTGCACAGCCGATCATAATTTCATGTCCGACATTATTTTTAGCGGCGCCCGCACGTATTGATTTATATTCAATTCCCCACCGGCACATAGTATCTAAAACCGGTCTCAGGCTTTCGCCGAGTTCGGTCAATCCATATTCGACTTTTGGCGGGATTTCCGGATAAACTTTCCTGAAAATTATACCGTCTTTTTCCAGCTCCCGCAGCTGTAAAGTTAAGGTTTTTTGAGAGACTTTAAGTATTCGTAAAAACTCGTTAAACCTAACAATTCCATGTGTCAGCTGCCATATAATTGCAAGTTTCCACTTCCCGCTTAAAATGTCTATAACAAGCGTCATAGGGCATTCAGGCATAACATCTTTTATCTTGGCCAATATAAAAACTCCCTTTAAATTTTATTTTTATATCCATTTCTCAATGATTACAATATAGTATCATATTTTACACTATATTTCAAATTTGTGCGTACTTGAAATATATTTTTAATAATGATATATTAACTGCATAATCATTCATGATGATAAAAGTTAAGTATAAAATAAAAAAAACACTATCGATAAATATTTTAACGCACTATGTGCGAATTCTGGAGGGTTAAGATGAAAAAAGCAGTCATAATTTTCGGAAGTCCGCGAAAAAACGGCAACACAATGTCGCTTGTCCGTGAAGCGCAAAAAGGCTTAAAAGACAACGGAGCGGAAAGCGAAATTTTTTATTTGAATGACATTAAAGCGAAAGGCTGCCAGGCCTGCTATTATTGCAAAAAAAACGACACCGACACATGCTGCCTGAAAGACGATATGGCCGCAATACACGAAGCGATGAAAGCCGCTGACGGAATAATAGTCGCCTCGCCGATATATTTTTGCGATATGACATCACAGACGCGTATGTGGGCGGACAGGCTTTTTCCATTCATAGATATCAAATTAAATTCAAAATTGCCCAAAGGGAAAAAAGCAGGTTTTATTTTTACACAAAATCAGCCAAATGCAGATTTATTTGTAACGCATATGAAGGATTTCGAACATGCCATCGGCCTGGTCGGTTATGAATTCAAGGGCGAAGTGCTCGGGGTAAATCTTGCCACCGGCTCAAAATCTCCGGCAAATGAAAGGCCTGAATTAATGAAACAGGCTTACGAACTGGGCAAAAATTTATTAAAATAAGGAGAGATCAATGAGCAAAATAAAAATATCAAATAACGCGTTCCCATATCCTATGCCGATGGTCATAGTCGGCACAAAAAATGGAAACATTGAAAATTATATGGCCGCAGCCTGGGTGAGCAGAGTTAATTTCACGCCGCCGTTAATCGGTGTAGCGATTGGCAAAAGCCACCTGACATGCCGTTTAATACATGAAAATAAAGAATTCAGCATCAGTGTTCCCGAAACCGAAATCATAAAAGAAACAGATTACTGCGGGTTAGTTTCAGGCGAAAAAACAGACAAATCAAAAATTTTCGAGGCTTTTTACGGCGAATTGAAAAACGCGCCGATGATAAAAAATTGCGCAGTTACGATGGAATGCAAATTGACCAATATCATGGAACTGCCGACAAACCACTTTTTTGTCGGCGAAATCATTAACGCATACGCCGAAGATGCCTTTATAACTAATGGGAAACCTGATATAAATAAAATAAACCCTTTTACCCTTTCAATGCCGGATAACCGATATTTCAGCGTCGGAAAATTCGCGGGCAACGCCTGGAAAATTGGAATAAATTAAAAAAATAAAAGGAGCAATTAAGATGGAACAGAAACAGGTAATATTTAATCATGCCAAATGCGTTAAATGCGGTTTATGCAAACGCATTTGCCCGATGGAAATAATCGAAATCAAAGATAAAAACACTCCGCCGGAAGTTTCAAAAGAAAATCTCGAATCATGTATCCAGTGCGGCCATTGTGAAAGCGTCTGCCCTAATAACGCCGTACGCGTCGAAGGGCCGCTTCTTGTCGAGGTGCCGCGGCTTACACCTGAAATGCCCCTGGTTTTCTCTTCGTTATCATACCACATGAAAATGCGCCGCTCAATAAGGCACTACCTGGATAAACCAGTCGAGAAAGAAAAATTAAACAAACTTTTTGATACGGTAAGATACGCGCCGACCGGCGTAAACAGACAACAAATAAACTGGCTGATATTATACGATACGGAAGAAGTTAAAAAATTGGCTTCCATCGTAATCGATTGGATGAAAGACTGTGTAAATCAAAAATTCCCGTTCGCCGAAGAAATGGGATTCGAATACAATATTACAGCTCATGAATCCAATATCGACGTAATTTGCCGTTCGGCCCCTCATGTCGCCATCACATACGGCCCGGCCGGAATACCGATCTGCCAGACTGACGCTGCAATCGCGCTTTCTTATCTCGAGCTCGCCGCGCCGACGCTCGGCCTCGGCTGCTGCTGGGGCGGGTTCATATCGTTTGCAGCCGCATACTGGCCGCCTCTGACTGAATTTTTAAAACTGCCGAAAGGCCAGGCTTATCTTGGCTCTATGATGATCGGATATCCTAAATATAAATTCCAGCAAATACCTAAACGCAACAAAATAAATCTGGAATACAGATAATGAATTTAAGTTCATTAATTAAAAAACTATCTTAGAAAATTTATGACTTAATATATAAATTAAACAAATAATGCCGTTTCAATGAACAAATAAAATTTCTCAATTTCGATGTTCATAATGAAACGGCATTTGATATTTACAAATAAATAATTTTTTTCTAATTAAAACAAAAAAAAACATAAATAAGCGCTTCTGTAAATAGATTCTTTTTTCGAATACTATTTTTCGAAT
>JASDSY010000040.1:0-188769 GCA_041441465.1 Candidatus Wallbacteria bacterium | reverse complement strand
TTTTTCGAATACTATTTTTCGAATTATTTTTTAAGTTGACGAAACTGCAAATATATGTTAATTTAATTATATATTCTTTATAAGTAATGACTGTAATAAAGCAAATAAAAATATATGTTCTTTATAATTTTTAAAATATAGGTTTATGAACATTATCTAAAAGCATTATAAGCAGTATCTGCTTTAAAGATTTTTTTAGTGAACCGATAAATTGAAAAATTTCAATCACTACAGTAAATAGCAATGGCCGCCTGGTTATAATATTTTTAGCAGCAATATCAAGTTATTATACGAGGTTTCAATGACATCAAATAAGCGAGAAAATAACATCACGCCAATAAACACATTTGCCGAATCAGAATCATGGTATAAACTCGCAATGCGCAGGCTGCCGATCAATCTGTCCGGAGTGTTCGCACTTCTGGCAATAAGCCTGGCCATAACCATCGCTGCCACGTTTCATATCAAAGAAGACGTCGAACTTACCGAACAGCACGAATTTGATTTTACCTGCAATGAAATACATAATAATATTATAGACCGCCTGAACGCCTGCGAACTTATATTGCGAAGCGGCGCCGGATTTTTTGATAATTCGGAAATTGTTACGCGTAAAGAATGGCATGGCTTCATCGACCGTCTGCAGATCGAAAAAAAACTGCCTGGAATTCAAGGCATCGGCTTTACCGCTTTAATCCCCAAATCACAACTGAATCAGCACATACAGGAAATCCAAAGCGAAGGTTTTCCTGATTATCAGGTTAAACCGGCTGGCGAAAGAGAATTTTATACAGCCATAAAATATATCGAACCTTTTAAAGACAGAAACTTACGCGCTTTCGGCTATGACATGTTTACGGAATCAGTCCGCCGGAAGGCGATGGAACGCGCGCGCGATGAAAATACGATCGCCATGACTGGAAAAGTGACTTTAGTGCAGGAAACGGACAAAGATATCCAGGCAGGAGCACTAATGTACTTTCCGCTGTACCGGCATGGAATGACTATCGATACTGTCGAACAACGACGCAATGCAATTTACGGCTGGGTTTACACACCTTACAGGATGACCGACCTCATGCGCAGCACACTGCGCGGCTGGGATGTCAAGCAGTCCGACCGGCATATTTATTTGCAAATTTATGACGGCAGCACATTATCTGGTGAAAATTTGCTGTATAACAGCCAGAGCACCGAAGATAAAACTTTGACGGCAGCCAAAAACGTCAGCCGAATAATTCCAATAGATTTCGCCGGAAGGCGCTGGACGCTGCTCATCACACAGCTCGGCGGACTCGCTTCAACTGCCAAATACAGCCAGGTCTGGTTCGTATTGTCAGGCGGCCTTGCAATAAGTTTTCTGCTGTTCGGCCTGGCATTTTCATTATTTAATACGCAAAAAAATGCAAGAAAAATAGCGGCGCAGCTTACAGAAGAACTGAAAAACAGCGAAGGCATGCAGAGACTCCTGCTTGATTCGATGGCGGAAGCCGTATATGGAATCGATATGAACGGCAAGTGCACTTTTTGCAATAATACATGCATCAGGCTGCTCGGTTACTCAAATCAAGAAGAATTAATAGGCCGGAATATGCACATGCAAATACATTCAAAACACGCTGACGGCAGTCCATTTTTAATTGAAACATGCAGAATTTTCAAAGCTTTTCGTGAAGGCATAGGAACGCATGTCGACGACGAAGTACTGTGGCGGTCGGACGGCACTTCATTTCCGGCTGAATATTGGTCATATCCTCTTTTCCAGGAAGGCAAAATCGTCGGGGCAGTGGTAACGTTTATAGACATCACAGAGCGTAAGCGCACTGAAGAAAAATTAGCGCAATTAACAAACAGGCTGGCGTTAGCTTTAAAAGCCGGTAAAATAGGAATCTGGGAATTAGATATAAAAAATGATAAATTATCATGGGACGATCAAATGTTCTCGCTTTACGGAATTTCGAAAGAAAAATTCGATAATATCTATAAAAGCTGGCTGGCCGGAATCCATCCGGACGATCTGACACGCTGCGATACTGAATGCAAACAGGCGATACGCGGCGAAAAAGAATTCGACACCGAATTCCGAATTATCAGGCCTGACGGCACCATACGAAATATCAGAGCATTAGGATTGGTTTTAAATGACGAAACCGGGTCGCCTGCACGAATAATAGGAACAAACTGGGATATAACCGATATAAAAAAAGCCGAAGCGGAAGCCCAAAACGCGAATATATCAAAATCTGAATTTCTCGCCAATATGAGCCATGAAATAAGGACACCCTTGAACGGAGTCATAGGATTTACGGGATTACTTATAGAAACAAAACTAAACCCTGTTCAGAAACAATATGCGCAAAATGCCAATACCTCAGCGCATACCCTGCTCGGGATAATAAACGACATTCTGGACTTTTCAAAAATCGAAGCCGGAAAACTGGAATTGGAAATGATAAATACAGATGTTATCGAGCTTCTTGAGCAAACTATCGATGTCATAAAATTCGGGGCAACTCAAAAAGGACTCGAACTGCTCTTAAACATACCGGCCGACACACCGCGTTATATCATAACTGATCCTGTAAGACTCAGGCAAATACTTGTCAATTTAGCGAGCAATGCCGTCAAATTCACTGAAAAAGGCGAAATCGAAATCTCAGTTAAATTCGAGCCGTGCCAAAATACAAATGTCAATACCGGCAAATTCATTTTCTCGGTGCGCGATACCGGCATCGGAATCTCAAAATCCAATCAAAGCAGATTATTTAAAGCTTTTTCACAGGCGGATCCTTCCACTACGCGTAAATTCGGCGGAAGCGGACTCGGCCTGGTCATTTCAAATATGCTTTCAGAAAAGCTCGGAGGCCCTATACAACTTGAAAGCGATACCGGCAAAGGAAGCAAATTTTACTTCTCAATCATAACAACATTCGAAAATACAGAACCGCTTCCGACCGGAAAAATTAAAGACATAAGACGCGCATTGATAGTCGACGACAATGAAAATAACCGGACGATTTTGTTACAAATGTTTACTAATTGGCATATCGAGGCACAATGCGCCTCCACCGGATTTGAAGCGCTTGAAAAAATCGCGAAATCAGAATCTTTTGATATAATTATCATCGATTATAATATGCCGTACATGAATGGAATAGAAACAATAAGAATGATAAGAAAAAACTATCAGCCGGCGGAAGAAAAAACTCCTGAAATATTAATATACAGCTCAAATGACGCGGCCGCTATCCACGATGAGTGCGTCAGTCTTGGAGTTCGTTTTAAACTTGTTAAACCTGTTAAAACAATCGATCTCTATAAAACTCTTTGCACAGTAAAGGAACCTTTAAAAACATCAGATGAAATTCGCAACAATATATCTATTGCCCCGGCAGAATTGTATGCCGGCCTCGAAAGCGGTAAAAAAATTTTAATAGTCGATGACGTAGCAATGAATATGAACCTTACCAAGGCTGTTATCGTTAAAAATATCTCTAATGCGCAGTTAATAGAAGCCGCAACAGGACTGGAAGCTGTCGATAAATTCCAAAAATACAGGCCTGACATTATTTTCATGGACATACAGATGCCTGAAATGGACGGATATACGGCAACCGCTAAAATCAGAGCAATAGAAAACGAAGCCGGCGGGCATGTTCCCATCATCGCTTTAACGGCTGGAGTAATTAAAGGCGAAAGGGAAAAATGCCTTGCGGCAGGCATGGACGATTACCTGTCCAAACCTATAGAATTTGAATCATTAAAAATAATATTGAAAAAATATATTTTATTTAATGAACATCTTGAAAATAATAACCCCATGGCTTCATCCATAAAAAACGGCAGCATGATAAACCGCGATATATTCGATGTCGAAAAATTTAAAAAATATACGGACGGCCAGAATGAACTTATGAAAATTTACATTTCAACATTCAACGCCGACTATAAAAATAATATCCATGAAATATCTGCGGCTATTAATATGCGTGACGCCCAAAAGCTCAGATTTTCAGCGCACAAATTCAAAGGAGCGGTACTTGTGCTCGGCGCAGCGCAAGCCGTAAATATTTTATCTGAACTTGAAATAATGGGAAAAAATGGAATAACAGAAGGCGCATTAAATTTGTTTGAAAAACTTAAATATGAAATAGACATGTTAACTCAAGAAATAAAAAAATTAAAATTATAACTTTTTTAAAATTTCAACTGCATTTCATACTGCGAGCAAAAACAATTAAAACCGTTCTTTTTTAAAAACTCACGCAATGTTTTATTTTCGGAATTAACATTGATAACAGTAATTTTTTCGGATTCCGTCTTATTTATGAGCGCTGTCAAAATAGCTGCGCCGACGCCATGGCCTCTATATTTTTTATTAACCGCCAGCTGCGGTATATCGCCGGTCATTTTTTCTATTATTCCATAGCCGGCCGTTTCATCTGTACCTTCGACAACTACATAAATAAAATTATCTAGAGTCGAATGTATTGATTCAAAAGAATTCTGCCAAGAGGGCATATCATCTGTAAATATAGAAAAACGCTCAAATTCCTCAGTTGAAAGCCGCGCGGGAAATCTGATAATAAAATTCTTCTTCAATACCAATTCATTCGGAAATGCGCTGCCGCGGCTTACAAAATTATAATTAAAATCATTTTTTTTCAACTGGAAGCAATCAAAATTTCGAGTAACTTCAAAACCCTGCTTTTTATATAACTCAACGGCTGCTGAATTTGTTTGTATTACCTCGAGCACATACTGACTGATATTTTTTTCTTTTACTATTCCCGCGATACGTTCAAACGCTTTCCCCGTTATTCCTTTTTGCCTGTATTCTGGAACAACGCCTGTGCCTACATCATATAATGACGGCATTCCACGCCAGTTACGATAACCATTAAAAATAAATCCTATAAGATCACCATTCACAAAAGTACCAACAGAAAACTCAGGAAAATATCCGCGCCTTATAAGCATATTTTTAAATTTTTCAAACGGCATATCGATTTTAATAGTATAATCTGAAAATGCCCTTAAAAAAGCACCGTGTAATACTTCAAATTCAATATTTTCAAGGGTCCTGCATTCGTACATTTTCTACCTCAAATCAAATTTCAATATGAACCCAAAAACTAAAAATGCGTATATGCTTTCCGGCAGCCATAAAGAAAGCCTTAATTCTTTTTCCAGATATTAACATTAAATAAATAAAAATATATCGATTTCTTTTATTAAAAGAAACATATAAATTGTTATTTTCGAAAAAAACAACAAAAAATTATAACATATTTTATTTAAAAGTCAACATTAAAAGATTAAAAAAATCCACTTTAAACACTTCAAATAATTATTAAAACAACATTTTTATTTAATTAAAGATTTATAACCATTTTTTTACAAGACTATTTTTATCAAAAATAATTTTATTTAAGAATTATTATTAAGATTTTTTCATATTTTTTTATAATGATATTATATTTTTATCAAAAATGTTGTATAATTAAAAATATTGTTAAATTTTAAAATGTATTTCATACAAAAACGCATTTACAATTTTTGGATTTTAATAATTAAAAAATATTTATGAAAAATAATAGATTTAAAAGAAAAAATATATTTTTGAGAAATAAATTTGATAATAAAACTCGTCTTAATGAGCATATAGATCTCGCTCTTCAATCTTCGCAGATTGAAATGTGGCGTTTAGACCTCATTACCGAAAAAATGACATTTACAGCTCCAAGTAAAATTTTCGCCGATATTCCCAAAAATAAACTAATTTATAATCTTAAAGATGTGCTGTCCATCATCCATATCGAAGACAGAGAAAAATTCATAAAAAAAATTAATATAACAAAAAAAACTGGAGTCGATTTCGGCTGCATTTACCGTGTTGTGCTGCATGATAAAAATATCATGTGGATAAGTTCATACGGCAAAATGGTTCAGGATTCTAATTGCGATAATAAAATAATAATGGGAATCAGCCAGGATATTACAGAGCATAAAATTTTTCAAGAACGCGAAAGAAATATAAAGAAAATTCTATCGGCAATCCGCAATGTAAATGAGCTTATAACCAAAGAAAATAATGAACAAAGCCTTATAGATAAAATATGCAGCAACCTTGCCTCCATACTTGGATACCTTAATTGCTGGATTACCCTTTTTGACGACAACATGAACGTAATAAAAATATCGTCATCTAATACAAGCAAAGAATTCGACGCTTTATGCGAATCATTAAAAAAAAATAAATTTCCATGTTGCGTAAAAAAAACTCTTGATTCACAAAAAATAGAAATAATTAATAATGCAGTCTTGGAATGCGGAGATTGTCCGATGGCTATGCGCTTGCCAAATTATTTACGAGTGAGCAGTGTTTTAAAATATGACGAAAAAATTTATGGTTTACTTACTATTACTGTCAATAATGATTTTTCATTTAAAATAGAAGAGAAAGAATTATTCGAAGAAATAATAGAAAATATTTCGTTCGCGCTATACAACCTTGATTTGAATAAGATACGTAAAGATGCCGAAACCAAATTACGCGAGAGCGAAGAATATTTCAGAGCGCTTGTCGAAAAAATGCCGGGAGCTTTATTCATACAAACTCGCGGCGAATTCAGGTATCTAAATAAATCCGCTCTTGAACTTTTCGGAGCGGCAAACGCAAATCAAATTTTAGGAAAAAAAGTAATAGATTTCTTTCATCCCGATTACCGTGAAATAGTTCTTCAACGAATCAAAACACTAAATGAAAATTTTCAGAATGTCCCAACTTTGGAAGAAAAAATAATGAAAGTCGACGGCACCTATATAGACGCTGAGTTTTCCGCAATACCTTTTAATTATCAGGGCAGCAACGGAGCGCTTGTTTTTGCGCAAAACATCACGGAACGCAAACTTGCCGATGAAAAAATCGCAGCCGAAAAAGAACGACTTGCGGTAACGCTGCGCTGCATGGGCGAGGGCGTTATAACGACAGATATAAGCGGAAATATAGTTATTATGAATAAAGTAGCTGAAGAGCTTACAGGCTGGACTCAAAAAGAATGTAAAAATGTGCCTCTTCTTTCAATATTCAAAGTTTTTAACCAAAAAAATCGTTTGCCGATAGTTAATATAATTTCTCAAATTATCTCAACCGGCGATATAATAAATATCCCAAACGACATGATATTGATATCAAAATCAGGCAAAGAAATATTAATTTCAGGCAGCGGAGCGCCAATAAAAAATTCGGCAAGCGAAACGATAGGCACCGTTATAGTAATCAGTGACATAACCGAAAAAAGAAAATTTTTAGATCAAATAATAAGAACCGATAAACTCAATTCACTGGGAGTTATGGCCGGAGGAATAGCTCATGATTTCAATAATTTGCTGAGCGGGTTGTTCGGGTACCTTGATATGGCACGTGAATCTTCCGAACCTGAAAGCAAAACAATGAAATTTTTAGACAAGTCAATTTCAGTATACGGCAGGGCCCGCGACCTTACGCAACAACTTCTTACATTCTCCAAAGGCGGCGCCCCTGTCAAAAAAACAGGGAAAATTGAAAATGTTATAAAAGAAAATGTTTCATTTATTCTATCGGGTTCTAACGTCGTTTGCCAGTACGATATAATAGAAAATTTGTGGCTTTGCGATTTCGACACAAATCAAATAAGCCAGGTAATAGATAACATAATAATAAATGCTAAGCAGGCCATGATATCAGGCGGAAAAATAATAATATCGGCAGATAATTTCGTTACGAACACTAAAAATAATTTTGAACTGAAACCTGGTTATTATGTTCATATATCAATATCCGACAACGGCCCGGGAATTCCAAGTGAATTTATAAACCGTATTTTTGATCCTTTTTTCACTACCAAGCCCAAAGGCAACGGCCTCGGTCTGGCGACCTGCTATTCTATACTTCAAAAACATGACGGTTATATAGACGTAAACTCAGAAGTCGGGAAAGGCAGTACCTTTCATATATATTTGCCGGCTTCGCAGCAAAACGAACTAAAAATAGATATCGAAAACATACAAATTCATAATGGAAACGGCCAAATACTAATAATGGATGACGAAGAGTTTATTATTGAACTTACCAGTGAAATGCTTAAAAATATGGGTTACGAAGTATTAACAGCAAAAAACGGCAAAGAAGTCGGAATTATTTGTGAAAAACTTTTTAAATCAAATCAAAAAATAGACGCCGCAATACTCGACCTAACAATTCCCGGCGGAATCGGCGGCAAAGACGCAGTAAATATAATATCCAAGTATTTTCCAGATATTCCAGTTTTAGCATCAAGCGGCTATTCGGAAGATCCGATAATATCTAACCCGGAATTATATGGATTTACAGATAGTTTACGCAAACCATACCGAAAAAAAGAATTGATAGAGATATTCAACAAACATATGAAATTAAAAAGCTAAATAATAATAATAATTCATAAAAATACTATATTTTTTTGTTCTTTAATATAAGGAGGAATTTTTAAATGCGGATTTTAAAATTTTATTTTATTTTATTTTTTTCTATTTTATCTTTTACGGCTTTAAATTTAACAGTGACAGCCCATGCCGCACCTCCCGGCAGTGAAGACGCGATACAAAAATTAAAAATTTATCAAAAACTACTTACGGAACAAAAAAGCAAAGGCCTTGATACAACGAGCGCAGAAGCGCTTGACGCAAAATCGAGAGAGGCTGCAAAAAATGGCAATCCCAAAGCAGCCTCGAAATTTCTCGATGACGCAATAAAATTATTACGAAGCCAATCTTCAGATTCAAGCCGCAGTATATATACAAACGGGGCAAATCACCTTCCTCAAGACAACTTAAGTAATAATAACACGGGAATACCTGACAATAATGAACATAAATTCACAAACCGGCCGGGCGCAACAATGACCGGTCCGGACGCACGGCGCACGAATGCGATGCGCCGATATAACGGGCCTCCAAATAAAAGACAGATCGATTTTCCCGAGCCGGCCGGCGGTGAAACACCAATATTTGTAATGCCTTTTACTCATCACTACGAAGGCCCGGGCGGGTATTACGCTAAACCTTCCGAAGTCAGAAAAATTGCAGAATTTTTTCATAAATATAACCTGCCTGGAACTCTTTTTTTCGACGGCATACTTGTCGATATATTAAAAAAAGAAGACCCTGGAATTTTCGAACTTATAAATTCTTATAAACTGCCGCTCGGCTACCACGGCGAAGAAACTCACGGACCTTATCCTGTAGCGTCCGATTTATGCGCAGAGGTTTACCAGCTTAAAGAAGCCGGCGATTATAAAGGCCAATGGTCTATAACAACAGGCCTATTCTGGGATGAGGCAGTCAAGGCAGTTACCGAACGTTATTCATATACACGGCCCTACATCATCGATGAAAAAACCGGGATGTTGGACAGAACAAATCCATCAAAAACTGATAACTCCCGCATCGGCGGCTTAAAGCTCGTCCAACAAGTCTTCGGGCGCGATATAGCAATGATGCCAAGCCACGCTCTTGAAAGCGCTCCAGAAGGATACGCATTTAGAAAAATGAGTTCATTTGGGTTCGACCAGCCGGCGGTTCCAACCGCGCTCCATGCGCTTAAAATTTTTAAGGTAAGTTCAGCCGCCGATAGAATCATGGCAATAGCCGGGAAAAACGTAAGCATCTTCTGGTTTATGGGACGGCTGACATGCAAGGGTGACGAAATGGGTGAAGCTACTTGGATGCCGGTTTATTTAAAAAAATTAAACAACTTGGACCGCTCGCAGCCGCGTCTTTTAGTAATGGGCTTCAGCAAATTCGAAGAAAACGACGCAGCAGAAGTCGTAAAATATATGAATGATAAATTTTTCCCTAAAAACCCCGGCAGTAAATGGGTAAGCGGCGAAACGCTTGCGGAAAATTTCGAAGGCGAAAAAGAAATTCCTGCTACCGCAGCGGATATTTCGTTAATAGCCTCGTCGATCATTAAAAATTGGGCTAAAAGGCCTGCCGACATGATTGAAACCGATTCGAAAACTTATTCACTGTCTGACGCTTACGAGGCGCTCGCAAGAGCATTGGCATATTATTCCCGTGAAAAGAAGCTTCCGGAAAGAGTTAAATTATCGCAAATGTACGGCCCTGTTTCCGAAAGCGGCGCGGCTTTATTAAAATCTGACGTAAAAATAAATATCAAAGATATCATTTCAGCCGCAAACAATATATGTTCTAAATGGGATTCACAAAGCGGCGACCTATTTATACCTGCGGAATCTGAAGCCGGCAGCGTAAAACTTAATTGCGCCGAAATGCTTTATTCAATGGCGTCAGCTTATCAAGCATTAACCGGAGGCGCCGCTGAAACGATAACTATTCCGCCTTCAAATATTTTTCCGCCATACGCCGACGCGCTTGATATTCTTTTTAAACCCAAGGCCGCTCAACCGCTTTGCTATACAAAAGGCCAGTTGTGGACAGTTAAACCGGCAAAGTTAAAATCTGAAAAATCAAAGAATAAAGCTTCTGACGGCGCCGTGAAAGAAGGCGGCCCCAATACCGAAAATACCGCACGCAAAGCGAACTCGCCAGAAGCTAAAGAAAAGCCTGTTACTTCACATAACCCTAAAAAAATCGAGATAGTATTCGCATCGAATCTCGAAAGCACCGGAGGCTGCTATCGTGAAGATAATTCAGGCGCCGATCTTTATAAGGCAGTTTATGACATATCAACGGGAAAAGCATCAGATCTCAAGCGTCTTACATCTCAAACCGCCTCAGCGGAATGGTTTCCGTCGCTTTCACCTGACGGTAAATTTACGGCTTATAATTTAACCAATTCATCAATCCGCGGACCGCTCGGTAATGAAATCAGGATCATCGACATGAATACATTCACAGATTCTGAATTCTGCAGAGCATCCAGATTTCCATATATAACAAACGACTCCCAAAATATCGTATTCTCTCATTACGCACCAAAAACTCAAATGATAGCAGCAGTTCCATTAGCTCTAGCTGGAAAAAAAGTAACTCCTGGCAATATGAAAATAATTGCTGAAAAAGGACCTGAAGATGAAACTATTGAAGATCCTTCGGTTTCAGGCGATTGTAAATGGGCGGCATACCATAGAAAAGCAAAAAAAGGCGGCGCCGGCATTGTCATATCCAATTTCGACGGCACCGGCTCAGCGCAGAAAATAACTCCGCCGCTTGGTTTCGGACATGCCGCAGTTCATCCGAACGGCAAAATAATAGCGTGCAGCAGCTCAAAAAACGGAAATCTTGCTTTCATAACCTTCGACGATGGAAAATGGTCTAACCCGGTTGACGCGCCGTTGCCGACAAAAGCTTCCGACTATGTCAAATACGATAAACGTTATAATCAGGTTTCCAAAGTTTCACATTCGTATATGGAATGGGTCGGACCGCAAATGTTAATAGTTTCATGCCAGGGCGCCGACGATTCAAATAAGTTTCATTTTTCGAGATTGCTTTTGTTAAAGTGGAAAAGTTTCAGCCAAGCGCCTGAAATATTTGACATATCAAGCGCCATCGAGGAACTCGCAGCCAAAACTTCACGTGACTTTTGCACCGCTTCGGCAAGAATTCTTGAATGATTTAAATAATAATAAACAAAAAAAGAGCTGTTCGAATTTATTTCTGAACAGCTCTTCATAATTTTTCATTTACTAAATTCATTCTTAATTCAAGCTTATTAATGAATTTTCATTTTATAATTTAATCATTGATCCTTATTTTAGGCGCCGTAACTTCGCCGGTTGTCTTCACGCCGTCATTTCCTTCCGTAATTTTAGCAGGAGACGCTTCTTTTTTTATTTCGATTTCAGATGTCGAAGGAATTTTTTTGTCATTAAGCGCCGGAGCTTCAATTTTTACAAGCGCTTCTTTCGGAGCCTTTTCAAGCAGTTTTTTTGACTTCTCGGCTGAATCGATTATGCTTTTTTCAACACCCTGAAGTTTTGTGATTTCGTCATAAATATTTTCGGCTTCTTTAGGCTGCCCGTTATACTCAAACGCAGCGGCTTTGCCAAGCAGAGCCTGCGATTTCTGAAATAAAGTAACATCCTTATTCGCAAGAATTTTATCAAATTTAGAAAGCGCCATCTTCGAATTGTAGTTTTTTAAATATTGATTTGCCGATAAAAACAAAGCTGGAATCAAATTTTTATCATTTTCAAAAACGGTTTCCATTGTGTCGAGAGTTTGTCTTAATTCATCGAATCGCTTGTTCTCCTTGTATAAATTAACAAGCCTGTAATATCCCGAAACGCCTTCCTGATATTTAGGATATTCGTCAGTCAATTTTTTCAATATATTGACTTCATTCGACTGTTCATTGGCGTTATGGTAAATATCAGCAAGCTCAAGCAAAGCTTTAGGCGCGAGGTAATGGCCCTGATATTTTTCGGAAAGCTCACGAAAAGCCGTAACGGCCGATAAATTATCGTTTGCGTTTTTTTGCTTCATTCCAAGATAATAAAATGCAAGAGGAGATTTCTGCTCGATCGAGCCCTGCATCGAAAGAAGTTTTAAATCAGCTATCGGCATGGCAGCAATTTCGGCATCCGAATAAATTTTGGGCTGGCCAATTTCCGGAGTGGCATCTGATTTATCGCCCGCGTTATCAGCGGCAGCGGAAATTTTATACCCCGCAGCCAATGTAGTAACAGCCAGGGCAGCAACAATTAAAACCTTTTTTTTGGAAAGCGTAAAAAACATCAAACCCTCCTAAATCAAAATATAGTCATTTTTTTCAAAAAGCTTGGAAAGCTTCATAAGCGGAAGTCCGACAACATTAAAATAGCATCCGTTAATTTTTTCGACAAATATGGAAGCTACACCCTGAATGCCGTAGGCGCCTGCCTTATCCATCGGCTCCCCGGTTTTTATATATCTGTCAATCTCATAATCGCTGAGGTTTTTAAACTGCACGAAAGTGCTTTCGTAGTCGCTAGACTGCGTTATTTTTCCGTCTTTCAGCCTGATTATCGATATGCCTGTTATAACCTCGTTATTCACGCCGGATAGATCTTTGAGCATACGGCGCGCATCTGCCTCGTCGGCCGGCTGGCCGAGAATATGATCATTTAAAACGACTATTGTATCCGCACCGATAACCATATATTCATGTTTCTTTTCGCCGGCACACTTCGAGTTTTTTATTTTTTCGGTTATTAAGTTCGCCACGGTCAAAGCTTTTTGCGAAGCGAGATTCATCGCATATTCACATGGCTTTTTACCCTTTTTTTCAACTTTGCTTTCGTCAAATTCCGAAACCATTATCTCGAAATCCAGGTTTAATTTCTTTAATAAAGCCTGACGCCTCGGCGATTTTGAGGCAAGAATAATTTTTACATCCGCATCATGAATACATTTTAACTTTTTTGACACAAATTTATGCCCTTTCTATCATATAATTTTATTTAACCTTCAAATCAAGTTTTTCATTTTTTTTGTTTTTGTCGATTTTATTTAAAACTGCCTGCTCTGTCAATGAATCCTTAGCTTTTACATTGGCCGGCGTACTGTTATTAGAAGCTATGTTTTTTTCTTCCTTCTTTTCCTCTTTTTTCTCCTCTTCGCCGATACCGTATATATCGGTTAAAGTGGTAAACGTAAATCCGGCCTTTTTCAATATCGGTATCATTTCGCCCATCAGTTTAATGGTATTAGGATGAATGTCATGGAAGAGCATTACGTCGCCGCCGCGTATGTTCTTCAGTATCTTATCGAGCATGTTGTCGGCCGAATGGCCCTGGTAATCCTTCGAGTCGAGCGACCACATAACGATATAAAATCCTTCGCTCTCGGCTTTTTTTATAAAGTACTGCGGCAGCGACCCATAAGGCGGCCTGTAAAATTTAACTTCCGACTTAGCCCCGCCGGTGGCTTTTTTTATCGCATCATTAGACTTTTTTATTTCATTATCAAGTTTTTCATGGCTTATTTTTTTATAAAACGGATGCGTATAGCTGTGGTTGCCTATTTCATGGCCGTCTTTCTGAACGGCAGCGACTATGTTCTTATATTCATTGACTCTGTTTCCAATCATGAAAAATGTCGCCTTAACATCATTATCCTTTAATATTTTCAACAGTTTAGGAGTATATGTCGGATGCGGGCCGTCATCGAATGTAAGAGCTATAAGCTTACCGTGACGTTTGCCGCGCCTGAATATGATCTGCCCTTTTTGCGGAGAGAATACCTCAGGCACATCTTCGATATTGACGAAGTATTCTTTTATTTCCTTGCTTTCGTCTTTTACCTGGTCGCCGGTCTGGTTATCATCGTTTTCACTGCTGTTTTCCATGCCGTCTTTAGCGTTTTTCTTGTTATTGGCCGAAAGTTTGCTTTCAAGCTTAGCTACTCGTTCCTTTAAACTTACTTTTTCCTCTTCAGAACCGGTCTGGATATCTACAGGCTGATTATCCGGCATATCAAAATAATCGCCTTCAGCTAAACTTATCGTTTCAGCCGGAAAAATAAAAAAACCGTAATTTTTTCTAAAAAACTTTATTCTGGTAACATTTTTTTCATTTTTGGCTTTATTATTTTTTACAGGCATTACATTTCTTTCAGGGCCGACCGGTATAGGTTTTAAAGGTTCGATTGACGAATTATGCTGCGTCTGTATTTTTTTCTTTAAAGTATCGATCATGCCGCGGGTTTCGGAATTTGAACTTATCGCATTAGCTTTGAAAAAACACATCAATGCTTTGGCGTATTCATTCTTTTCGTAATGCATCATACCGTTTTGAAACCAATTGTCATAATCTTTTTCAAACTTTACTTTCGACTGCGCCGCCTTTAAGTTGCCTGCGTCAATCAACATACTTAAAATACAAACAATGCTAACTAAACCACAAATGAATGAAAACCTAAAAAACCTCATCAGTCACTCCCCGATAGCTCGATAAAAAATTCAATGAAATATCTCAACGGCCGAATAGAAACGCTAATTTTAAAATTTATCCGGCCGTATTTTTTTATGTTTTAATATTATATACCTATAAAAATAAATTCGGCTAAAAAATTATATTATTAAATAATTGCCCGAGAATTTTAGTTAAAAAAATACTGAACCGCATATTTTTAACTTCCAACGTTATAAATAAAAGGCCGGCCCAAACTAACCGGCGATCACTTTTACATAATATTCGCGGGTGCGCGGCCCGTCGAATTCGCAAAAGTATATACCCTGCCATGTGCCAAGCACCATCTCACCTTCGTCGATAATAATTGTCAATGAAGGTCCAAAAAGCGAAGACTTAATATGCGCAGCCGAATTCCCTTCATTATGCTCATAATTATTTGAAAAAGGTATGGCTTTATTGATAAACGTCGTTATATCATAAACTACGTCCGGATCGGCATTTTCATTAATAGTCACGCCGGCGGTGGTATGCGGCACAAAAATAGTCATAATGCCGCTCTGAATACCGCTTTCTCGAACAATTGCGTCAAGATTGTCGGTTATATTGACAAACTCAACCCGGCGGTTCGTTTTTAAAGTAAAACCTTTTAACATAAAATGCCTTCCATTAACTTTTATTGTTTTTATTATTATTTATTACGTTATATTTTTCTATCCGCAAGCTCCGAGAATTTTACTTAACGTTTAAAATTAAATAAAACTCCCGAAGCGGCTGAATTTTTAATTATATTAACGGCCTCAAAAATCCGAATTTATGTAAAAAATTAAGTTTTTTTAATTTTTCCGGATCTGAATGTGAATCCGGTCCGAAATATGATTCTACATTGCCGTTTTTATCGACATTAACTTTATATTCAATTGAATTCTTCTCGTCCTCGGCAATTCTGAGCGCAGTTCTCACCGCGAACGGTTTCGATTTTATAACAAGAACATTTTCGGAATTGATTTGTTCGCTCATCGGATCCATATTATAAGTGCCGACTATAGTAACCTCGCGGTCAAAAACAAAAACTTTAGAGTGAAGCTGTGTTTCACCCTTAAAACCAAACATCCTTAAATTTCTCATTTTGGCCATAATGCTTTTCCAGTCATAGAGGAAAAATGCCTGTGTAATAGCGCTGTCGGTACTTCCCGGACTGTTCGTATGAACATTTATCTTAACGCCGCGGTCATTAGCGCGCTGCAGAGCCGCAAATACGTCATCAGTAATAACCAAATATGGATTTTGTATGATTATTTCAGATTTAGCGTTATCTATTAATTTAATAATTGAAGGCGTGATATTATTCAATGTGCCTTTAAATGAATGTTTATCCAGTATCATAGAAGGATATATATGGTCGCCTGTAAACGGTATATATGCTGAATACGACTGCATCGAAGGGTATTTAGCAAGTTCTTCGTTGTATTTAACCAGCGCCTCTTTATCAGAAGTCAGCTGCTCCGGATTCATTAATCCCATACCGTTCATGAAATTCTGCATAGCGCGTCTTGCGAGATCAAGCTCTTTTTCACGCGAAACCCAGTTGCCGAATATTTCTTTTTTTACATTATAAGCCGCGTGCGAATTAAATTCATCGTTAAAAGCAGTTTTCATCTGAGCGGCTATGCCTTCATTCTGAATTAAAACATCGGTATCGCGGTAAACTTTAGCGACATCCTTGGGCGAAACAAAATAATTCATTTCAATGTTTCTGCCGCCGGTTATGCAAAGCTCATCATCCACAATTATTATTTTATCATGGTTTGAACTTATTATATTCCGAATATTGCCAAAAACTTTTACAAGATTCGAAGCGAGCGGGTTATATACTTTAATTTCAACGTTAGGATTTTCGACAAGTTCCTGCAGGTAATCCATGCCGGTCATAACCTTAGTAAGATCCATACTGCCGCGAGCATCCATCATAAGCCTTACCTTGACGCCTTCTTTCGCTTTTTTCATTAAAAGCCCAAGAAATGACATGCCGAATATGTCTTTATCAACTATAAAGTATGTCGTGTCGATAGTGCGTTTAGCGCTTGAAATCATATACCACCGCGCGTACCACGCTTCGACATTATTCGTTATAAGGCGCACCTTCGCCTCGTGCGCGGTAAATTCAGAAGACAGTTCATCATAGCAATTAAAAGCCCCCAAAGACTCAGACGCCGCAGAAACCGGCAGCCCGCTTTCCTCGGCAAACGCCGGAATGGTAAAAAGATTAAATATTAAAGCAAACACAAGTAAGCAATTCATTAGCTTTTTCATACTTATTCCTCCATACATGGTAAATTTATAATAAACTTAGTACCCTTGCCAACTTCGCTTTCGCATAATATCGTACCATTATGCTGTAAGATTATGGCCTGACAGATCGAAAGCCCAAGGCCGGTCCCTTCGTTAGCGCCTTTAGTTGTAAAGAAAGGATCGAATATCGAATTTAAATTTTCCGCGCTGATGCCGCAGCCGTTATCACTCAAAGTTATTTCACAGCCGCTTTCAAGTTTTTTTAAAATCTTTACCTCGACTATTCCCCTTATTTTATCTGAAATGGCCTGTATCGAATTCGTTATCAAATTCACAAACACCTGTTCAAGCTGGGAATAATTTCCTGTTACAGGCAAATTTTGCATCTGATGTGTAAAAATAAAATCTATATTTTTACTCTTCTTATGAACCTTACATAACGCTATTGATTTTTCAACGACATCATAAATATTGACTATTTCATGTTCGGCAGGAACTACCTTAGCAAAATCAAGTGTATTGCTTATAATTTTTTGTATTCTGCCTACTGATTCCTGAATTTTATCGAGACAGCCATATGCCTCTTTAACGTTCAAATGCCCGGTCAATGCATCGTCAATCTGCATTTTAAGGCAGTCAGACGCGAGCTGTATAATAGTCATCGGGTTTTTTATATCATGCACTATTTCAGAGGCGGTCTTGCCGAGAATTATCATTTTTTCGTTTTGAAACATCTGTTTCTCAAGCATTTTTTGCGATGTGACATTTCTGGCTATTATGACTATACCGTTTATAACATCGTTATTTTCGATATCGCGCAGCAAAAACCCCGAAAATATGGTTATAATTTTTTTATTATCGAATGTTTTTAAAACGACTTCGATATTTTTTATCTCGCCGTCCGCACGCATACGGCCAAACAGTGATTCATATTCATCGTCATCGAAAAAATCGCGGATTTTAGATCCTGACATCGACTGCGCCGACGTTTTCAAATTAGATTCCGCGCCAGAGTTAAAAATCATCACGTTTTCATAACGGTCAAGGACTATTATAATTTCAGATGAATTTCCGATCACGTTATACAAAAAATTACGGCTCATCGAAAGCTCGACATTCGAGCGCAGCAATTCGTCATAATTTTTTGCAAGCGCGTCTTTCATGGCATTTCCCCATACCAGGTGGTACGAGTAACGGTCATTCGTGCGCCTGATCCTGTGCTGCGTTTCAAGCATTATATTTTTTAACAAAACAAAGGCCGCATCTGAATTTTTTTTAGAAAACGCCTGGTAATTATCTGTTGTAATTCCGATTAAGACGGTTTTTTCAACCGCTATGGCGTTGGCGCTTCTTGACGAATTATCCAGAAACGAAAGCTCGCCGAATATATCGTGATCACGAAAAAGCGCTATCTCATAATTTGAACCGTCAGCCATGTTCCTGTATATTTTTACGGTTCCAGATAAAATAGCGTATAATTTCGGGCCGGAATCTTCCTCAGAAAAAATAATCTCGGATTTTTCATACGTTTCGGCTTTGCAGTAGCTTAAAAACTTTTCAAGATCATTTTCAGGAATTCCGTCAAATAATTTTATGTTTTTTATTGAAGAAGAATTAATAGTTTCAATTTTCAGAGAACATTCCTCCGAATATTTTTTACAAATATTAAAATTTATCTTATTATTATACCTAAAAGCAACTTTTTTTTCAATGATTTTTTGCGTTTATTCACATAATTAACCAATAAAATTAAGATTTTTTTGGTTAACAATGAATTTAGGGAAGTATAAATTATAAAGGGCGCGTGCAAATAAGAAAGCGGCAATGGAATAATCCGCTGCCGCTCTTTTAAATACGATTTTTTCATTTCTCGTAATTCAGAGTTTTTTTATCGTGAGCGCCGATATTTTTTATTTAAATAACTGCGATGCCTTAGTGTTTATAGCGATATCATTAACGCTCTGTATGAATTCGTTTTTTACCTGATTGACTTTAGGCATTATCAAAGAATTGATTTCCTTATTGACCTCGCTCTGATAATGTGAAAAAAGCTCATTCTGCGTTTTTGACAAAGCTTCGTTGCCCAATGTTTTAGCGAGTTCAGAAAGAAGATTTACTTTGCCGTCATCATCATATTTTATTTTTGATATCTGCTTTGCGGCGAGTTCATAGTAAACGACTTTTATCCAATTATCTCCGTATTTATCTACAATTGCCCTGTCCGCTTCCCGGTATATGCCGTCAGACGCCTTTAATATTTCTTTTTCCGAAGCGCCGTTCATTCTCATTTCGGCGACCTTGGCGTTAACGTATCTTGCCTTATAGGTCGACGGCGCAATTTTAGCAGCGTTAACTTCAATTTCACGGATTTCGTCGCCTGTAAAATTACGTTTGCCGGCAGCGACTTCGGAAATAGCCTTATCCATGTCGGTTCCGCCTTTTTTTATCCGGCGCACCTGATCGAATTCCTGGATTTTTGAATCGGTTTCATCCAGCGATTTTTTTGCCTTTTCATAAGCTATCTTATTCTGATCCGATATTTCTTTCTGCGCGGCCGCCGTCAGCTCAGTGTCCGTCATTTTAGAATATTTGGCATCCTGCGTTTTCATCTTCGCTTTAAAAAGCTCAAGGTAATTATCTTTTCCAAGAATACGCGAGTACTCGATATTGCGGTTCAATTCCTGCTCGCTTCTGTATTCCTTTTTCAAGCTTTCTATCACAGCCTTATTTTCCGGAGTTTTCTGCGCCTCAAACGCCTTTATTTTCGCGTTCATTTCCTGCGCTTCATATTTCAAAAGTTCTGTTTTATACTCGATTTTGGCCTTCAAATAATCGCTTTTATCAGCGTAATTTTCGGCCTTCGGCTCATTTTTCTGCTTATAGTCGCTTGCCTTCTGCTGGATAGCCTCAACATCTTTCCAGTCTTTAGACTGCTTCTGATACCGTTCGTTAACAGCATCGGCTTCTTTGCGAGGTTTATCGATAATGCGGTCCTTCGCGACGATTGTAGCCATCGAAACACCCTGTATCGCGAGGTTATTCAGCATCGAATTAAGCCCCGCGCCGGCTGGATTTATAGCTTTCTGGGTTTTTATTAAATTCTGTACCTGCTGGTCATAATATTCATATATTACGGTGCCTTTCTGATATTTGTCACGCAGCGCTTTCGCTTCGCTTATGTCCTCGTTCATATAAAGCTTTTGCGCCACCGCTCTTGTGCTGCCATTTAGAAACGCTACAGGATTAGAAACGACAAAATTAGATATCGCCCCCGCCTTGCTCGTATCGCCAAAAAATTTAACAGACGCTAACTTCGCGTATTTCGAATTTGAAGCGAGGTTAGTTACGGAGTTACCGACAACTCCCGATATTACTGCTGAGAGCGCTGCATTTTCAAAGTCACGTTTAAAATCTTTAAGGCCGTAGTCATTGTCTTCCATTTTATTGATTTCGCTTGATATTTCGCTAAGGCGCTTTTTTTCCTCATCTGTAAAAGGCTGAGCGTCATTTCCAGCGTGTTTATCAAGTATTGTGTCAGCTTCCTGTTTTAATTTTTTTATCTGGTCGTCATAATGAAAATATTTTTCAGCCCATAAGTGTTTTACCGCGCCGCTCGCGCCGGATGCCATAGTCTGGCCGGCCAGGTGGAGCGCCGCGCTTTTAGCGGCATTTTTTATAACGACTTTTGCGCTTGACTTGCCAATGGTAGAGGCAAGTCCGCCGGTAGCCATAGTAAACGGCGCCAGTATGCCGTCAAAAACAGCTGAAACTGTAACATCGCGCAATATTTCCATGCTTGACTTTTTATCTGTTCTGAAAGTGTTCGCTCGTTTTTCATAAAAGTATGTCAGTGCGCCGGAAGTGATAGCGCCTATAGCGATAGTTCCGACGACAACCGCGCCAAGCGGGAGAGCCGCTATCGAGGCGAACGCCAGAACAGCAGCCGACGGAATTACGGCTTTACCGATTTTCCACGCTATGCTTTCAAGCACCGACATTTTTTTCTGCTGGCCGTTCGGCAAGACATTCGTTGTAAAATCTTTAGTGAATTTCTGCCATATAGCCTTTCCAAGAACCTTTAATTTCTGGCCAATCGTCAAGTCATTAAATTCTTTATTGAAAATAGGCGTTCTTTTGTTTTTTTGGGCCGATTCGTCTGATTTTTGTTCGACAGCCGTTTTATCCTGAAATTCGGACGAAGGTTTAATCTCAGTATCGGTCAGGCCGGTTAATTTTTGATATTCGACTTTAATTTTAACATATTCGTTGAAGGCGTTCATACCTTCGGAAGTATTATCTTTGCCGGCTGTCAAAAGATCAGTATATATCTTATAAGCAGATTGCAGCTTCGTGTAAAGCGCTTTCGCCGCCTCGGAATCAGCGGACGAACCGCCCGAATTCTGAGAACCATTATTAACACTCTGTGTCTGGGCATTAGATTCAGATATAATGCTTATTCCGCCTATATTCGCAAGCGAAAAAAACAGCGAAAATATAAGTGCCAGCGACATTATTTTAAGTTTATTACGGCATTTCGCGCCGTTTAAAAATTCAAATGATAACATAAAAATACCATCTTTCTTTATTAATTAAATATTGCCATATTTATAAAACCAATTGAATACATTTAGAATGAAAACCTTAATTATATTCACTCATATTCAAAACTGCTAATAAAACTCTTTTAAAAATTAAATAAAAAGTAAAATCATATCTATAGCCGACAACAAGTATTTTTTCAGATATTATTATACTACATAAAATAAAAAATGTTCCCTTTTTGTTATGTTTTTTATACGGTATTATTTTTTTATGAAAAATCAGAAGCAAATATAATCGAATTTTATTTCCAATCCATATAAAATGACAGTTAATTTTTAAATTCAACTATCATTCAAAAATAGCAAAACAGCGGGGATACGGTTTTAATTCCCGCCCCCGCCGTGATTATCAATTAATTATATTAGATAAATTCCCATTAATTTTAATGCGCAGATGCGCCCGCTTCACGGGCTTTAGCGTATTCTTCTTTCAGGTGCTGCGCAACATTCCCCGGCGCTTCTTCGTAATGGTCCATTGTCATCGTAAAAACACCGCGGCCCTGAGTTATAGAACGCAGGTTCGTAACGTATGTCTGCAATTCCGAAAGAGGCACTGTAGCTTTAATAACCTGATGTTTGCCTCTTGCTTCCATTCCCATAATCTTTCCGCGTCTGGAGTTTAAATCGCCCATTATATCACCCATGTAAGCTTCAGGAACAATTACCTCGATCATATAGATCGGTTCAAGAATATATGGGTCCGCAAGTTCAAAGGCATTTTTAAAACCCATCGAGCCGGCCACTTCAAAAGCCTGCGCCGACGAGTCGACATCATGATAAGAACCGTCATAAACGGTTACCGCTATATCAATAACCGGATAACCAGCAATAACGCCTTCTTTCATTTTTCCAACTACGCCTTTTTCGATAGGCCCGATAAACTGTTTTGGAATAGCTCCGCCGACTATTTTATCGTGGAACTCAAAACCGCCGCCTGGAATATGTTTTAATTCGAGATGACAATCGCCGTATTGCCCGCGGCCGCCTGACTGCCTTTTGAATTTTCCCTGTGCCTTAGCCGTCTTTCTGATAGTTTCGCGGTAAGGTATTCTTACAGGCTCAATGCCGCAGCCGACATTATATTTGCGTCGAATTTTCTCTAGCACCATTTCGACATGGATTTCACCCATGCCTGAAATAACCGTCTGGCCGAATTCTTCAGTAGTTTTAACCTTAAAAGTAGGGTCTTCTTCAGAAAATTTCGCGAGAGCCGTCGAAAGTTTCTGCTGGTCGTCTTTTGTTTTAGGAACAATTGCGAGACTATAAAGCGGATTAGGAAATTGCATTCTAGGAAATTCAACTTTAAAGTTCACATCCGAAAGAGTATCGGATGTTTTGGTAGCTTTTAATTTTACGAGAACGCCGATATCGCCTGCGTGGATTTCGGGAAGCTCGATTCGCTTGCTGCCGCGGAGCGTATAAATCGTTCCGATTCTTTCCACATTGTTAGAATGTGAATTATGAAGATCCATGCCGGCTTTAAGAACACCCGACATTACCTTGAAATAACTTATTTCGCCCATGCCGGCTTCGCTGAAAACTTTGAATATGTATATAGCGACATGTTCGGAATCTTTATACATGCGTTTTTCAACGGTATCGGTTTTCAAATTTTTGCATTCTATAGCCGAATGTTCTGCAGGAGTAGGCATATCGTTAATAATAAAATCGAGGAGCGGCTGAATGCCTAAGTTTGTAGTTGCACAGCCTGCCAAAACAGGGTAAACGACGCCTTTTTTTATTCCAGTTACAATCGCTTTCTGCATTTCGTTATCGGTAATTTCCTGGCCTTCGAGGTATTTAACGGCAAGGTCCTCGTCCGCATCGGCGGCGACCTCGATCATTTTTTCACGGTAATTTTTAGCGATATCCGCCATATTGGCAGGAATAGCTTCCTCTTTGGCGGTTTTACCGTCCGCGGAAAACATTATTGCTTTCATTTTTATGAGATCGACGACGCCTTTAAAATTAGCGGCTTTGCCAATCGGCACGGTAACTGCGACTATTTTTTTGGTGAGTTTTTCAGATATGGCTTCGAATGTTTTATCGAAATCGGCGTTTTCCTTGTCCATTTTATTGACGAAGAAAACCCTGGGGAGCTGCTCATTTTCAGCGTAGTCATAAGCTTTTTCAGTGCCAACTTCGACTCCGGCGTCTGCCGAAACCGTTATTAAAGCCGCATCGGCGGCTTTAGTGGCCTTTATCGCTTCGCCTACGTATTCATCGTATCCGGGGGCATCGATTATATTGATCTTTACGTCTTTCCATTCCAGCGGCGCTGTGGCGACGGATATAGAAGCCTTGCGTTTGGCTTCTTCGGGATCAAAATCGCACGTAAGAGTTCCGGCATCCGCTTTTCCCATTCTGTCGATCGCGCCTGACGTAAAAAGCATCGCATCGGTTAAAGTAGTCTTACCTGAGCCTGAGTGACCTAATGTACAGAGATTTCTGATTTTTTCTGTCTGAAATACCTTCATTGGCTTCCCCCTCAACTATTATATAATTTTTAAAATTTTAGCTTAAAAAACAATATATTTAAGCCCGTCTCGTTGCATGCAATTTTTTAAGCCGCGTTACAACTTTATAAAAAATTAATTAATTATACCATAAGATTTTTTTTAATTCAATATATCGACGCTTGATTAGATTTAATATTTTAACAATATTAATAAATATTTTTCCGACATATATTTTAATTGTTCATTTTCATTTCTGGAATTTATCGAAATCCAATTTTTTCTTTATCTGCTTAATTATATTCTGAAAAAAAGGATTTTTGGAGTGTTTTTCACTTTGCAGCTCGCGCATCATAATCTGAGCGTTCTCGGGGCGTGAACCGGCATTCACCATATCTCCGGCAAGCTGATTTGATATAGCACTCTTGGATTCGACGCTAAGCGACGGGTCAGACTGCACCTTTTGATATGCGTCAACCATATAGCGTACATTTGTCGAAAGCGGCACGAAACTATATGAATAATTATAAGTCGGTATTTTCGCCGCTAATTCTTCCGACGCCGTAATCCCGAATATGAAAATCAGCGTCTTATATTCAGCCGGGAATCCCGGAACCGTAAATGTATAATTATTGTCAGGCCCGATAATAAAATCGTCGCCGCTATACGTTCCGTCGATTTTCACTTTTAAAAGCCTGCCGATAAGCTGGTTACCACCAAGTTCATTGGTTTTTGAAGCCGCGATCTTAAAAACATATCCGCCGAATTGAATTCCCGCCGGAGCAGTTACCGCACCGTTGCTGGCCATCCTTAAATATTCAGGGTCCACCGAGAACACTATGTAAAGTCCGCCGAATGCATCGAGCGTGCCGCGGACATTTTCCACAGGTATTTTCCCGTTTACATCGCGAAATAACGGCAGATAATCGGGAAAATTAGAATCGTAACCGAAACGTTTAGCCACTCTTGGATTATTTATCGCATTCGCGGTCAGCCAGTCAAGATATATTTGATTAAATGTCTTATTGATTCCGAATTTTGCCAAAGTCGCATTAACGCTTGGAATTCCGTGATTAACGTCGCTTATGAGCGTTTTGGTAAAATCAAGCTGCCTCTGCCAATCGGTGCCGTTAACGCCGGCTACTATTCGTATCATATAATAAGCGAACATATATATTGCGCCGTAATTTTGCAAAGCCCTGTCCTGGCGCCATGCAGTCAGCGAAGTATCGGGCCTCTTAAAATAAGGTTTGATCTGGCCCGGATGGCCGTATCCATTTATAAACGAGGCATATTGCGACATAGCCTCATTGAGCCAGTTTTGTTCCTTGGCATCGCGGTTCCAGTGAATCATATGCTGAAACTCATGCGCTATGGTGCCGCAAAAACGTATAAACCCTTTATCATCAGAGAATCCGCCTTGAACAATATCCATATACATCATTTCGCGTTCATTAGAAAATTGATACTGCGATTTCGAATATTCGTCGCCGGCAAAAAAGTAACCAGCGACATAAGCGCCTGAATTTTCCATTCCGTCTTTTATGTCCATCAAAAGTATCGTTATCCTGTTATCATTATCGATGCCGGGTTTCCATTCGGAGCCGAACGTAGCTGTATCATTAGGGTAAATTTTATTGTCAAATTCAGAAACCAGCCTGTCTAAATAAGAGTCCGGAAATGAAAGACCGTTTTCAAGAAATATATAGCAGTTCTTGCCGATTCTTACGCATGAAGCGGCAACTTGCTCGTTCTGGTTCGCCGCTATATTCCTTACGTTAAATACTGCAGGAACGTTTTCCCTTACCGGCACCGCGCCGCCTATATTAAAGCTTATTCCACGACGAGTCAGCTCCGCTTTTGTAACCGGCTCTTTTTTTAACCTGTTAGCGGCGTCTTTCTGGAAATCGTCGAAAAAATGAGTGCCGTCAATCGGCTGCAGCGGCTCAGTCGCGGCGCTTCTTGAAACAGGCGCCGAAACGTCATCCGCGTCATCATCTGTAGTATTAATAGTAAACGCATAAGCTTTATCGCCGCGGCATAAAAAAATCAGAACCGCCAGCAAAACAAGCGTAAAAATAAGCTTATTTCTTAAATTAAATTTAAGGCTTTTATTATGAAATAATTCAGGCATAATCGATAATCCCCCAAACCGCTAAAATTTGGCAATTTAAAAAGTGTTTTATCAATTATAATCGATGAAATGGCGTTTGTCAATGTAGAAAAGCTATAAAAGCTTAAATGGGACTTAATTTTTCAAAAATTATTAAAAAAAATACGATAATTTATTTTATAACATTGAAACAAAAAAAATTATTTTCATGTATAATATAATAAATTACTAAAAAAAACAAAAATTTTAGCAGCCAAACCCTATATTTTCAAAGTAATAAGGATAATTCTAACAAGTCAATAACTATAATCATAATCCACAGAAAACGAATATTGCTAAGTCGTAGGCCATTTACTGAAATATAACAATAATTGCAATAACAGCATAACAATTTGCGCTTAAATATAAAAATATAATAAAAAAGGAAGCGAGTGATTTCTATGTTTCTCCCGCCTCGTCCCAAATTTAATCATTTTAAATTATTATCTGCCATTGTTCTAAGTTCTTTTATTTCAACGGCTTTGACATTTGGCAACGCATACTCATACAGCGGCATAAGCGGCGCGGCCGGCAGTTTAAAAAATCAGCAGATAGCGGCATCCGCTTCGCCTTCCTCAAACCATAAAAGCGGCCATGTCACATGCCATTCATTAAACGTAAGGTCGGGCCCCGGCACTAATTATCCAATAATCGGCGGATTATCAAGCGGCGATAATGTCACGATAATTGAAAACGTCAACGGCTGGTACAAGATAAAATATAACGGCGGAACCGCTTATGTATCCGATAATTACATAAGCATCGGCTCGAAAAGTTCAGACAGTGATTCTAACGAAGACGGCACAGTTACAGCGCAACCAAGGTTAAATGTAAGAAGCGGCCCGTGGGGCAGCGTAATCGGCAAACTTGATCACTGCGCATCAGTCAATATTATAGGAAAATCAGGCGACTGGTACAAAATAAAATACAACGGCAAGACCGCTTATGTCCACTCCGATTACATAAATAAAGGCGGATCAGGCCAGGCCCACGGTTCACCGTCGCCTTCACGCGACAATTCGTCTAATTCTTCTTCAAAAGGCGGATCATTGCAAAAAAGCATCGTAAACGCGGCTAAGAACCTTGTCGGCTCAACCAATTTTAGAGACTCAGACGTAGCCGGCGGAAATCTGGCCTGCGCCAAAGTAGCGTCAACCATCTTAAAAAATGCCGGGGCGGTTTCGAGCGTAGTATTAAATGTCCATGGCGTAATAAATCTTCTTCATAATAAAGGCTGGAAAGAAGTTTCTGCTCCGCCATTCCATCCAGGCGATGTTATCACATGGAAAACTTATGACAGAAACCATGACGGCCGTAAAGATGCGGATACGCATGTCGGTATCATCGAAAACGGAACAACATGCATCGCAAACTCTTCAAGTAGAAGAATGCCCAGCCGCTGCAATGTTTATTTTGCTCCGATATCAAGAGTTTTAAGAAAAGTATAAAAAACGCTATAACATAAATTTTAAAATAGTCAGCCTTATAATTATTTTTAAAGTCTATTTTAATAACTCAACTTTCACAGAAACCAATATATTGAAAAATCAGTAATATTAACGTTTCTTAATTGAAAAAAATTACCAAAATAATTTAAAATTATAATAAAATCCGCCTCTGATTTTTCATTTAAACTGCTTTTAAATCAAGATTTTTAATCAAACGCAAAACTTAAATTAATAATAAATACCGCAGATAAACTAATTTTTTGATTGCCCAAAACAAAATATAACAAAAAAAAGCTGTAAGAAAATAAACTTTCAAACAGCTTTTTTTTGTTTACGGCAGTTAAATATATTTATCTTAAGACATTATTAATTGAATTTTAACAGCCTGGAATTAGAAAAATAATGCATCAAAATCTCTATAAAATTTTTGCCGCATAGAGCCATTCCCTTAGCGCCGTCCTGGCACATTCCAACTCCATGCCCCCAGCCGGCGCCGCTGAATTTATAATATGAAATGCCGTTCTTTTCAAACCGCTCGATTATGAATAATCCTGAACGGAGCATTCCGAATAATTTACGTATATTCAGTTCCTTATATATTTTTTCGGAACCTTTATCGCTTACTACCTCGATACCTGTCATGCGACCGGATTTGCCGCGGCCCAGTACCTTAATTTCATTTATTTTATTTATGTCTTTCAACTGTTTTTTAACTAATTCCGTAAGTTCTTTCTCGCTGAATACTTTTTCCCAACGGTATTTTTCTGGATTATCACATGCACCTTTAACCGAGCAATATGATTGCGGAGAATTTTTTATAAATTTCTCCAGCGCCGCCTCGTTTGTCGAATAATCAGGTCCGTTCGAGATATTTTTATTAGCAGACTTTATTTTAGCCGCGTCATTTAATGAATCTATATTCATTTTGCCGCCGCTTTGAGCTTTTATGTTCCGGCCTGGATTAGTTTTAGCGTTTTTTACTGCAGCTGCTTCACGAATTTCGTCCGAAACGCTTATAAGCGACGGGTCATAAGGCGCGCTCCATATTTTGTTCGAGTCTTCGGTAACGCCGCCGCAGTTTGCGTGATAAACCGCGTCAATAATATGGCCGCCAGAAGTGATTATATAGCCTGATGTTTCCTCGACCGACCTGTCCGATTCCTTGCGGCGATTTAAAAGTCCGCCATAGGCCTGGCAGTGAACGCCGGCGCAGAAGTCATAGTCCGTATCAGTATGGCGCGTTTCGAATTTAGCCAGAATTTCGGTGCGAGCGGCCACGGCCTGAGCGCATATCGCCTGATAAGGCGATTTCGGCTCGATCTCCGACGGCACGACAGTTTTTAAAAGTTCATCGAGGCTTACGTTATTTATGATCTGGCATAACCCTGTGTTATCAGCGTTAATAGTGATTTTTCCAGAATAAAACGCATTTTTATAGTTATGCCATTTTTCGCCGCGCCCGAACTCCATATTTTTTATTTCGCAGGTACCGGCCGAAAAAATTTCTATTAAACTGACATCAGGTATATTTAATTTAATTTTATCCGCATTCCCAGTAGTTTTTTTCAATTCCGCTCCTGATTTGAAATCAGCTTTTTTTTGACTGCCATGGGCGCCTCTGGTTTCAGGAATTTCAGCGGCATAGGAAATTTCCAATTCAATTTTATTCGAAGGCTTTTGAATCCTTACAGGATGGCAAAATGCCTTTATTCCAAATTTCTCGAACAGATTATCGCAGAAATCCTTGGTTTCTTCTTCGCTCGTAAACGGGCCGTAAGCCGCGAATAAACTTCTAATATCGATATTTTCCTTTTTATCGGCCGATTTTAAAACAGCGCCATATGTGAAAAATACAAGCTTTCCGACCTTGCCCTCGAAATCGTTTAGCTGTTTAAATATCTCGTTTTTTTTATCATCCCTCAAAATATATGAATAAGGAAAGGTTTTCAAAACACAATAATAGTTGACCTTTGCTGGCTTACTGTCCTTAACGTCATTAATTTTTAATTCCAGCAAACGCCCCGATACTTTTTCAGGCTCAGCCAGGCCGTTTTTATAAATATTTAATGAGAACTTTGAATTTACTTTAATTTCAGCCGTCCTTAAATTATCGTTTAAACATATATCAAGATTTTTAGGCAATATTACTTCATTAGTATTAGCCGGCAGTTCTTTTATATCAAATGCGTACAAAGCCTCAACATGTGAACAAAAAAGTACCGCCATTACAACTAAAATGTAACTTACCACATTATTTATTTTTAATCGAGCCATAACCATTACCGCCTTTTATTTTATATCCATATCAATACAGTGTTTTTTTTGGTACTATCCTAAAATGTAATTTTTAAATTATATCTTTTTAGTCTCATATTTTTATTTTACATGGATTACAATTTTATTTTAAAATACTACTTTTAAACATATTATATTTTTCTAACACTATACTTCGGCCACTTTTTGAATCACGCAAATTAATTTATGTTTCGTTATTAATGCAATAAACTCACACTTGAGCGGAAACAGTTACTTATTAATAAAAAAAGCCGCGGCATAGTTTTTTTAAATATAACGCGCGTTCATCTTTAGGGTTTATCTCGAGTGCCGTATTTAAAAATTCGTTGCATTTATAAAAATTACGGGTTTCATAACATATTTCAGCCGACTTAATTATAGCCGGTACATGTTTAGCGTTTATCGAAATGGTTTTTTCGAATGATTTCAAGGCATTTTCAAGCATTTCCGGCTTCACCGTCGATTCCTTGAGATAACGCATCCCGAGCATATAATGCGCTTCATCAAACCGCGGATACGCCCTGGTCAAAAATAATATATAGCGCAGCTGGCTGTTCATATCGAGATAATTTACTGCCATTTGCGACAGTTTATAAGCGACTGGCAAAGAAAGATTCAAATTCGAAGCCGCCTTCAAATCATTGACCGCGTTTTCAAAGTCGCCTTTTTTTTCATTCAAAATCGAGCGGTAATAAAACGGCTCCGAACGGCCTGAAAATAGCACTATAGAGTTCGAATAACATTCAACCGCGCGGTCATCATGTTTCATCTGCTCCAAAATTTTTCCCTGCATGAGATACCAGTCGGCCAAAAAATATTTCATGCCGGTAATTTCGCTCAAAACACAGAACGAAAACAGCATTATACAAATCATAGGGCTGATAAATTTCCCTGAAAATTTGAATTTAAAAGCGTGAATTACATCGTCGTTAAGCGAAATGGCGGCTGCGAAAGCGAGCAGCGCGGCAAGCATGAACTTAAGCGCGGCGCAGGCCATTGTCACATTAAAAAGAGAATCCACAATTAAAAATAAAATTAATGACGTTATAAGCAAATTTAATTCGCCTTTGACGCCTTTTTTTAATACCGGCTTCATCAGAAAATAAATTGCCGACGTAATCGTCAAAATATAAAAACTCAGTGAAATAACTCCATATTCAACCGCAATGTTGAAAAATTCATTATGCAGGTGCCATGCGTTAAATGACGGAGAAATCGAATTTATAAAAGGCGAAAATTCGGCAATATTTCTGGCGTAAAGCGGAAAAGCCATTAAAAGCGTACCAGGTCCTGCTCCCAACCAGATATTATCGTAAATTATCGCCGCGCCGACTTTAAGCATATAAAAACGTTCATAAATATTATCCGTGTTAAAAATTAACGCTTTTAAGCGTGAAATAAGCGTTTCGTCCTTCATAAAAAACATGTCTTTGAGCTGTACTGCAAAAAACACCGCCGCCGCCAGTGTTAAAATATTAATAATATCTGAAGTTTTATTGCTGGAAATTTTATTGACGAATACGAAATAAAATAGCCCCGCCACCAGAAGCGCAATCAAAGATGAACGGCCGAGCGGCCCCAAAAAAGCTAAAAAATAAATAGACTGCAAAATCCAATAAGGTGTTTTGCCGTATTTTTCATCGGAATAAAGTATAAAACGAGCGTTAAGAAGCGATAAAAATCCAAAAAACGGCGCTGAATAATCAATTGAGCCGAATGTCGATATGAAATGAGTCGCCGAATGGCCGCCTGTTAATTCCGCTGTCTGCCAGATATTTACACTCGCGCCGAAAAGTTCCATAATCATAAGTACGGCCGGAAATATGCCCGATATCAAAACCGCTTTCAGCAATATCTCGACACGGCCGATATTATCGTATAATCCGAAATATAAAATAAGAAACCACACGCCTGCCGATAATTGCAAAATTATTTCATATCCTGATATTTCAGGTATAAATGACGAAATATATGACGGAATTAAGCTGAGCATGAACAAATAAAAAAAGAACGCTATATAGTGTGTCGTCGGTTTTAATGAATTTGATTTTGATTTTTTATTCGAAAAGAAATCGGAGATAATATAAAAGCACAGCAAAAATCCGCCTATTGCCGAAAACATAATCAGCGCGAATTCTTTAGGCGCATCTGAATGCAAATATGAATAACGCGAAAATAAAGAAGGGAAAATCGTCATAAAAAAAACTGAAATATAAAAAATCATATCCAGTAAAAATTTCTTTATAACATCCATATCTAAAGCCATTTATAACGACCTTCCTAAATTTAGCGTTAACTATTCAAACATAATTACATGCCCGGCGTCGACAAATTTTAAATTATTTTTTTATGTATAAAATTGCCGCCGATATTTCGGGCAAATTCAGTTCATGCTTATTAATATCATGAAAAATAGACTCCCGCTCGTTTGCTGCGATATCCTCGCCTAATTTGAAATCATACATGAATACCTCGTATTTTTCATGAGGCAGACTGAACTTCTCAGGCTTATGATTCGGATTAACTATTACCACAGCCTTTTTCCATTCATCCTTTAAAGCGCCGCTCTTAATCTCGAAAGCGAGACATTTTTCAGGCACGTGGCGTTTGCAGTCACGGCCCCAGATTTTAACGGATGCGCGAATCAAAGCCGGATTATTCATATGAAATAATTCATGCTCTTTTCTCATCTTTATCATTTCACGGTTGAATTTATAAACGTCGTTATACTCGATTTTACGCTCCCAGTCGATTTTATTAATCGAATCAGGCTTGTTGTAGCTGTTATCTTCGCCGTTTTTAGTCCTCATAAATTCCTGGCCCGAGTGGATAAACGGAACGCCCTGCGCTGTAAACACCAGAAGCGTCGAAAGCATATGCATCTTTTTAATCCTATCGAGAGTCATGGTCTTATCGTATTTAGTAGTTTCGATAAGCATATCGTAAAGAGTCCTGTTATCGTGCGCTTCGCAATAATTAAGCGACTCCGAAGAACACGCCGCGAAATCATCGATGCTGCCTATCAAGCCGCGCGCCACGACCTCCGCGCCAGTCGTACCCTGAACATAACCGCCGTCATTATTCCAGACCGACCCCTTTATGGCGTCGCGGAATATATCATTAAATACGCTTATTCCAAGACCTTTCTGGCAACCCTTTATGAACGGCTCGATTCCGCAGGCGCCGGCAGTCCACGGCTCGCCGTAAATAAATACATCCGGCTTGATTTTTCTCAGTTCGATTGCGGCTAATTTCATTGTTTCCGCATCGATAAGTCCCATCAAATCAAACCTGTACCCGTCTATTTTATAATCGCTGATCCAGTATTTCAATGAATCGATAATAAACTTGCGGCCCATTAAAGAGTCAGATTTAAATTCATTTCCGCACCCTGACCCGTTATAATACTCTCCGTCAACATGCGTCCTGTAATAGTATCCCGGAACGAGACCGTTAAAGCTATATTTGGTGCTTTCAGACGTCTCGGCGGTGTGATTATAAACCACATCCATTATAACCTTTATTCCGTTTTTATGAAATCCGTCGACCATTCTCCTTAACTCGTCAACTCTCGAAGCATCGTTTGTGTTCGACGCGTACCAGCCGTCAGGCGAGTTATAATGAACAGGCATGTATCCCCAATTATATTCACCGGAGTTTTCGTTATTTTCAAAATCCTGCACCGGCATTATCTGAACAGTATTAATTCCAAGCTCCTTAAGGTGGTCCATCCCGACACTGACAATGCTGTTGCCGTAATTATAAGTGCGGTTTTCTTCTATAACACCTGCATATTTGCCTTTATGAACTATATTAGTACGATTATCGATCGTAAAATCGCGAACGTGCATTTCGTATATCACGGCCTTATTTATATCAAAAACAGGCGAATTGCAGATTTCGGCCCGATCGTTTCTATCGATAATCAATGAACGGCCGTTATGCGCCGTATTACATAAAGCGTAAGGATCGATTACGATATTTTCGGAGCCTTCGACAAGTGCTTTTATGTTATAATAACTGCCCGAAAGATTTTCATTTACCGATGTTTCCCATACTCCGGAGCCGATTAAATCCATTTCATACTCGTCATAATCTTTACCGTCATGAGTTTTATATATAATAACGTTCATTTTTTTTGCGAGCGGCGAAAATACTCTGAACATAGTTTTATTATAAGAAAGAATGCAGCCAAGTTCGCCGTCATAATAAAATTCTTTTGTATTTAAAATTTCACGCGGCCTTACTCCGCATTTTTGATAACCAGTTACCTTAACCTCAAAATCCGGAATTACCTTATCGCCTGAAATTTTAACCGGCTCATTAAGAATAAACTTTAATACTCTTACAGAATGCGTCAATTCACTTTCAATAATAAAAGGCTTAATTTCCTTGATTTCATAATTTTTAGAATTTGTCACATCACAAAATTCAGCTTTTAAATGACTTGCCGTTTTTAAATTAAGAGGCGCCGGAAACGATATCACAACTTCACGCGAAGAATCCAAAAATGCCGACTTTATAAATGGTGTAATATCGGGCTTTTTGAAAAATAATTCTTTCTTGCCGGAAATAATATAAATTTCATTTGACTTCAAATCAGCCTTATTCAATATACGGTTAGGATCGTCTTTTTTCTTCCAGTCGCCAAGTCTCGGCAATATTCCATATCCGGTGACATCCGGATATTTTTTCAGGTCCATCAGAAAAAAAGGCCCGAATTCGTCATTACCGGCCGGTTTCAGTTCAATATTAACGCTGTGACCGTCATGTGCGATATTCCATGTCCATAAATTCCAGCCGTCATATTGGCCGTCGAATCTGTGATAATGAATCTTAACAACCGTCGGTTCAGAATGTGTGTTCATAATCTGTTCACCCGCCATAGCATAGTGGCACGAAAATAAGATAATAAACAGCGCAGCCATGAAAATAAAAACATTTGTGGACAATAAAGGCTTTAATTCCATAAACTAACAACTCCATTTTATTTTTTACTTATTCAAATTTTACATTTTTTACATTTATTAATAGTCTTTATTTAAAAGCTATTTAAATGACAAATCAGAGGCCAATTTAATTTTAACTCCAACTGATTTTTGTAATTTTTTTAATTAAGAAGCTATTAATATTAATGATTTTTTTAATATATTTGATTTTTCATAAATAAAGTTATCCCTTTAAACACCCGGCATATTGTAAATAAAAGTTTATTCTCCCATTATTTTTATAATAAGGCGTTTTTTACGCATACCGTCAAACTCTCCGTAGTAAACTTCCTGCCACGGACCGAAATCAAGTTTGCCGCCGGTGACCGGAATTACCACTTCATGACCTACCAGTAAATTCTTAAGGTGCGCATCGCCGTTAGTTTCGCCGGTCCTGTGATGGCGGTAATTAATATTAAACGGCGCCAATTTTTCAGCCCATTCTTTTATATCTTCCAAAAGTCCTGATTCCGCGTCATTAACAAAAACAGATGCCGTTATATGCATGGCGGAAACAAGCGCCATGCCTTCCTGGATACCGGACTTCGAAAGCGCTTTTTCTACCTCGCCTGTTATATTTATAAATTCGATTTTATTTTTTGTGTTAAACCATAAATACTCGGTATGGAATTTCATTTTTTATACCTCCGCAGTAATTTTAAAACAAACGGTATTATATTTTAGAATCATTCAAAAATCAATATTTTTTATAAAATACGGTATAATTTAAGTCATGCTATGCCATCTTACATAAATATTTTTAATGAATTTTCAAACTTATTAAATTATAAGCGGCACATCACCAGCAGCCAATAATATTTATCAGCATAAATAAAAAATAGGCGCCTACGCTTCGATAAAAACTAAAAAAAATAATACGAAAATTTTTCAAAAAATTTATTTTTGAAAAATTGCGATAAATATTTTTAAATAAACTATAAGATAAAACTTTAGTCTAAAATAACTCTTGACTTAGGTAAAAAAATATATAAAATACATTTTAGCAATTTCATCAAAAAGCAAATCTAAAAAAATCATAACCATAAAAATTGACGGCTGATTCTACTTTTCAGCGAAAGGCAAAATCATGAATAAATTTAGCTCAGAAAAAGAAAAAATGTTCGCAGGCGAATTATATAACACCCGCGACGGCGAATTAATCGAAATGTATCACAGGACTCAAAGACTGCTCGCCTCTTTTAGAAATTGCCAGTCTGACGACTACAAGAAAAAAAATGACTTATTAAAAGAGATATTCGGCTCAGTCGGCGAAGGCGTATGGGTAGAAGCTCCATTTTGCTGCGATTATGGCAAACATATATCGATCGGCGATAATTCATTCATAAATTTTAACTGCGTATTTCTTGACAGCAACAAAATAACGATCGGCGATAATGTCCTGATCGCGCCTTCTGTCCAGATATATACAGCTTTCCATCCGGTAAAAAGCAGCGAGAGAATTAAATCGAACTGGGACGCGCAAAAGGAGCCGATTTACCGCACACGCGCGCTTCCTGTTAAAATAGGCGACAACTGCTGGATCGGCGGAAACTGCGTAATAATGCCGGGCGTTACGATCGGAGAAAACACCACAATAGGCGCTAATTCACTTGTCACCAAAGACATTCCGGCGAATGTCCTGGCGTTCGGCAATCCATGCAAAGTCATAAAAAAATTAGAATAAAATTTTAAGCATATTTTTAAAATAATAATTAATTAAACCGCTTATTATTATAAAAACTAATATTATTGATTTTTCAATCTATTCCGGTCCGATAAAGTCAGGTTATTAAATTTCAATTTTATAAAAAATAAATTATAACTGCCATAAATTTAACATTTTTTAATACGGTTCAAACTATAAAATAAGGAATATGCTTTTAGTACTTATCTTCATTTGAATATAAATTCATAAAAAAAGAGCTGACAAAATTTTATTATTTGTACAGCTCTTTTTTATTTCATTTTTAAATACTAAATTTTTAATAATCTTTTTTGAATGATTATTCATTTAAATAACGTCAATATTCAAGCTTCGCTCATTTTAAGCAGTTAATAGATTTAATTCTTACGTAAAAGTTTTATAATTTCAGCGCCCTTATTTCATCTGATATTTCCGCGAATTTTTGTTTCATGACATCCGGTCCGCCGGCGTCCATAGGCTGGGCGTTTATGAATTTTATATCGCTGATACCGACAAATCCGAAAGCGTTCCGAATGTATGGTTCCTGAAGATCATATGAATGGAAAGGGCTCTGCGGGCCGTAATCGCCGCCGCGCGTGGTAATTACAAACATTTTTCTGCCCGCGGCAAGACCGACGGGACCGTCCGCCGTATATTTAAAAAGGTAACGCGGCTGGAAGATAACGTCAATATAATGTTTTAAAATATAAGGAATGCCGAAATTCCACATCGGAACTGAAATTAATATCGTGTCCGCCGCGAGAAAGCGGTTGATATGGTTTTCGATATCGCGCCATAACGGCTTAAGTTCATCGGGTAAAGAATCGGCGCCGCCCATTAACAAATATTTCCCCTTAATGGTTTCAGCGAAAAGGTCTGGAAGCTTTTCGGTAAAAAGATTCAGTTCATCAATAACAACCTGAGGATATTGTTTTTTTGCAGTTTCAATAAAGACCGAGGCGAGTCCTAATGTGCGCGACGCCGCGCCGCGCGGGGAAGCTATAATATGTAACAATTTGTTCATTGCTATACCTCCTGTTATTACCAAATGAGTTTTATAAAAGAACTTTCATGTTTTTCATTATAGCAATTATTAAAGCAAATGTCAACAAATTGCCGACAAATATCATCCGGTTACCAAATAAAAAAGGCCCGACAAATTATCTTTGTTCAGGCCTTTTTTATTTTATTTTTTTATTATCGCGAAGATTATTTTTTTATTTCGGTTTTACGAATTCAGAATTATTTTCAACTGCGATTAGTTGCATTTTTCGAGGTCGATAACAAGGACCGGAGCGTATTGTTTTACGTGCGAAAGCTCGACAGGTTTTTTAGTTTTGATTGTTATCATATAGCAGTTGAACTGTTCGTCGAAAGCGATTGTGGCTTCTTTGAGAAGCTGTGACTCGCGGTATTTTATTCTTTTGAGCGCTTCGTTCGCGTTCGATGAAATTCTTGATAAGTTTATAGGGAAGCTAATTTCTTTTTTGTCGTCTGAAATCTTTACAAAACGCTGAACTGATTCAGGCACCTGCGGAGTGCATGATATTAAAAAACGGCCGACGAAATTTGAGCCCTGGTCGAATTCTTCGTATATAGCGTCGAGCAGCACTACATCAGCAATTTCATCGGTGGCTTCATAAGCTTTAACAGCCGAAAGATTAAGATATTTGCCTTTTATCGTTTTAAGTTTTGCCTGCGCCTCTTCGAGTGTAGCGAAAGTGCCTACCCTGACCATTATTGTATTGTCTTTAGGCGACACGTTAGCGCCCCTTAAAAAGTGCAGATAGCCAGGCATACCGGCTTCAGAAGCGAGTTTATAAATAACCGGTTTAGCGGCGTCGCGGTTTTTGAAAGGGCCGCATTCAAGAACATACGGATTATCAGCGTCCGGTAATGATTGCAAAGCCGAATCGGTAATGCCGTTCGACCATTTATCAGGTGAGTTGTTGGTGTCATTAACGTCTGCAAACGCAGGCGCGAAATTAATTAATGTAACCATAAATGCGATAGCGATTTTTAAAAGTACGTTTTTCATTTTTTTTGATCTCCTTCTAGATATTATCTTTATTTACTAAGTTTTAAATTTAAAATTAAGCCTTCTTTTTGATGATTAGAAACTGAAAGCAAATTACGTGCCATATTTTTCAATCTCTCAAAATCCTCTAAATATCGACACCAATTTATTTTAATTTATTATAAATTTTCAAAAAATATTTTTTGTTCGACTTTTTATCAAGTGATTGTTTCACTTTTGATCATTTTTCATTCTTCATTGAATATATTTAAAACAATCCGATGTTTAAAAAAAATGCAATTTCTTAAAAAAAACTAAAAATCGTTGATTTTTAAATACTGTTTATATTATAATGAAGCAATATGACATTAAGATCAAAACGACTGAACAATAAAATAACGAAAAATAAAATACTTGTCATACATTCGGCAATGGATAAGGTTCCGGCTGTTCGTAAAGAAATAACCCTTGCGATGGCTTTATACGGATTCAGCAAGAACGCTCAAAATGAAATGCTGATAGCGCTCGACGAAACGATTTCAAATGCCATAAAGCACGGAAACAAATATGAAAAATGCAAAAAAGTATTCATTAATTATAAGTTTTCAAAAAATTTTATTGAAATAAAAATAAAAGATCAAGGCCAGGGCTTTGATTGGCGTATGGCTGAAAAAAATAAGTCTAAGTCGGATTTCACAGGATACGAAATCAGCGGCCGCGGCATTTTTATGCTTAAAACAGTCATGAATTTCGTTAAATTTAACGCTGACGGCACCGAGATAACATTTCTAAAAAAAAGAAGCTGATTTTTTATAAGCTTAAATTCAATGACCATTATTCCATGTTTTTTTAACCAGACCGCTTAATAACCAAAGCAGCTAATTAAACCGCATAAATTAATCGGCGCTTTTATTTCGTTCAGTTCTATTATTATATTTAGTTATTTACAAACTCATAAACTTATGGTATATTAAATAAACATATATATAGTGGTAGTTGGAAAACAACTATCATCACGATTAGCAAAGGTGGTATGAAAATGGTTGAAAAGAATCAGCAATTTTATGAAAAAACCGCTGAAAACATTGTCTGGAACCTGAATGAATTTTATAATTCTCCTAAAGACCCTAAAATAGATGAGGAACTAAAAAAAGTCGTCGACTCCTCAGTCAAATTTAAAAATGACTACTGCGGGAAAATCGCTGTAAATAATCTTACAGTCCAATTTTTGGAAAAGGCCCTCAAAGAATACGAAAAACTTTCCGCCGATTCTTCAAAAATATCACAATACGCTTTTTTAAATTTTTCATTAAACACTTTAAATACTGACGGTAAAGCGCTTCTCGGCAAAGTCGAAGACAAAATGGCAGAAATAGAAAATAATACGCTGTTTTTCAGGATTGAAATCTGCCAGGCGCCTGAAGAGTTAATGATGAAACTTATGTCATCACCAGAACTTTCAAATTATCATCATTTCTTGAAAGTCACGCTCGCTACAAAAAAATATCAGTTAAGCGAAAAAGAAGAACAAATAATAAATCTCAAAAACTTAAACGGCAAAAACGCGGTTACAAAGCTTTACGACGAATTAACGTCATCCTTCAAGTATAAAATGAAGCTCGAAGACGGCAAACTGCAGTTAATGACGGACAGCCAGATACGCAATTTACGTTATCACCAGTCCGGCGAAATAAGAAAAAAATCATCGGAAGTATATTTTAAAAAATATGATGACAATCTTCTTACGATATCAAATCTTTATAATATGATAATCCGCGACCACGCAGTCGAGATCAAACTCCGCGGATTCAAGAGCGCGGAAGAGCCGCAAAACGTAGCCAACGAGCTTCCAAACGAAGTAATAGATACGCTTATCGAAACAGCCACCAAAAATACACCTATAGTTCAAAGATACTACAGGCTGAAAGCCAAACTTTTAAATACCGATAAACTTAATCTTTGCGATATTTATGCGCCGGTAGCCAAAAGCGTAAAAAAATTCGAATGGAACGAAGCTAAAAACATAGTCCTCGATAGTTTCGAAAGATTCGACAAAAAATTCCACGACGAAGCCAAAAGATTTTTTGATAACGGCTGGATCGACGCCAAAATAGCGCCCGGAAAACGTTCCGGAGCTTATTGCTCGTCATCCGATCCGCAGCTCCACCCTTTTGTATTCATGAATTATACAGGCAACATGCGCGACGTAATGACGCTTGCTCATGAACTCGGCCACGCCCTGCACGCCGTATTCTCAAGCCGCAATACTTTTATGAACTATCATTCGATATTGCCGCTTGCCGAAACCGCTTCGGTATTCTCTGAAAGGATCGTAAGCGATAATTTATACAAGAAACTCACCGATAAGAACGAAAAAATAGCTTTATTAACAGGCACTCTCGAAGATTTCTTCGCCACATCGTTCAGGCAGAACATGTTTACACGTTTCGAAAGGCAGGCGCACAAAAAAGCTTCGGCAAACGTCGTATCCGCAGACGAGCTTACTGAGATATATAAATCGGAACTTAAAGTAATGTTCGGCGATTCGATAAACATAAACAAATGTTATCATGTTGAATGGTCAGTTATCCCGCACATTTTCCATCTGCCGTTCTATTGTTACAGCTATAACTTCGGCTTGCTGCTCGTGCTTGCTCTTTACCAGAAATACTGCGAAGAGGGCCAAAACTTTAAGCCGGGCTTCTTCGAGTTGCTGGCTTCAGGCGGCTCGAAAGATCCGGTCGAAATGCTCTTGAAAGTCGGAATTGACATCAAAAAAGCGGAATTCTGGCAAAAAGGCTTTAACTTCATAGCTTCAAAAGTCGACGAGCTTGAAAAAATAATGTAAAACAGGACATTTTTAAGAATATTAAATTTAATCAACATATAACAAACCAAAAATAAAAATTAGCGGAGGTAAAAAATGGCAACTGAAAAATTACAAACCTTTAAATGCACAACGGATTTCGTCACTTTAAAAATAGTATCAGAGCCTTATGTCGTTTTAACGGCCAGAGGCTACGCACCGGTCGTCGACGTAGAAAATTTAGCGGACAACGTTAAATACATATTCTACATACAGGCACTTTCGGTAGCTAAGATACTCGAAGAATTCAAAAAAGAAAACGAAGATAAATTTACCGGCATCTCAATAAAAGTAAAAAAAGAATCGACCGATAAATTTGCGCCATATATCATCGAAAAAATATAACCTGAAATAAATCAGGCCAATCCATTAAATAATGAATTAAAATTCATTGCATTATACGGAACGCGAGCTTTACTTACGTTCCGTATAAGTGTTAATAACGCTTATTTTATAGTAAAGTTGGTTCACGTTTATGATTGTTAAAAACAGCAAGTTAAAAAAATTAAGGGCGCTGTGCTTCTGCTTGTGCCTGACGGCATTCACCGCCGGCGGCGCCTCGTTTTTTATCGGCGGCGCTTTCGCCTATGACCACCTGATTAATCGCAATTTTGACGACAAAAACGATTTCGAGCCTTCCGACTTGAAATTAATTACAATTGAAAAATCTGACGGTAAGCCTTTTTTAACTATGATAAGAAACGAGCATACCGGCAGGCAATTCGAATATATGGCAGGCGATTATATAGGCAATCTCGAAGTCTATAAAATAGAAAACGAGTCGGTCGAACTTCGCGACAGGCTTACGAAAAAATCATACGTATTGTCATTCCCGGCCAAAAAAATCGAAGATGACTACAGCAAGGCCAAAAAAAAAGAAGTCGAAGACGCGCGCATCAAGGCCGAAAAATTATATAAAGACGGCGAAAAGCGCAACGCCATAGAGGAAATGATCAAAGTGGTAAACGCCTATCCGCTCGACGACGACGCCATATATTTCCTCGGCCTGCTTTATTACGAGACGGGAATTGCCGACAAAGCAGATGAATGCTTCGAACGCGCGCTCAAAATCAATCCGCGCCATTATAAATGCATGTATTATCTAGCCCAATCGCTTGCAGTCAAAAACCAGAAAAAGGAAGCGCTGAAAAAAATTCAATCGGCGCTTGAAATTAAACCTGATTATGAAGACGGCCTGAAACTTCGCGACCAGCTTTTCGAGGAAATATACCCGCAGATAAGACGCGAAAAGGAACAAAAAAACATAAGAAAGGTCGCCCAAATTGATGAATTGAAAAAAAATGTCACATGGTACGGCGAAAAAATCAGGGAATTCGAGCAAAAAATAGCGGGACTAAAAAATGACAAGAAAAAAAGGAACGAAGCAGAGATAGAACTTAATAAATATAAAATGCTTTACGATAACAATTCGAAACTTCTGGATGAGGCTCTAAAAAAACAAGATCAGTAATAATAATTAATAGCCGCTCTTATTCCGGCTCAAAATATAAATTATCTGTTAATCAAATAATCGTGGAGGCACAAATGTCAAAAATTAACTTAAAAAAAGAATTAACTAAAGATCTGATCGAACGTTTCTTAAGATATGTAAAAATAAATACGCAGTCAGAGGAAGGCCTCGAGATAGTTCCATCGACGTCATGCCAGCATGATCTCGCAAAAGTTCTATATGACGAGTTAAAAGAAATGGGCATAAAAAACGTCACTTACGATAAAAAACATTGTTATATTTACGCTCACATTCCTTCCAACTCGAAAAACCGTAAAAATTCAGTAGCGTTCATAGCGCACATGGACACATCTCCTGAATCTCCAGGCAGCGGAGTTAAGCCTGTCATAAGAAAAAATTATGACGGTAAAATAATAAAATTCGAGGGCAATAAAAATCTCACATTAAGTATCAAGGAATCGCCGCAGTTAAAAGATGAAATCGGCCATGATATTATAACAACCGACGGCACGACGCTACTCGGCGCCGACGATAAGGCCGGCGTTGCCGAAATCATGACAGCTCTGAAGGTTTTAACCGCTTCTGACAATAAAATCGAACATTGCGACATTTACGTAGTGTTTACTCCTGATGAAGAAGTCGGCAACGGCACAGCTCATTTTGACTTTAAGTTATGCAAAGCCAAATACGGATTCACGCTGGACGGAGAAGACGCAGGCGAACTTAATTGCGAAACATTCAACGCGCGCGGCGCAACTATCGAATTTTTCGGAGTAAATACCCATCCCGGCACAGCTTATGAAAGAATGCAGAACACCCTTTATCCGCTGGCCGACCTTTTAAGGCAAATTCCTAAAAGCATGAAACCCGAGACAACAAAAGACAGGAAAGGATTTTTTCATCCGCTCGATGTAGACGGCACGGTCGAGCACTCAAAAATAAAAATGATAATCCGTGATTTCGACACTTCGAAAATGGACGCTAAATGCGCTAAATTGAAAGAAATAGTCGCTAAAACACAGTCAAAATATAAAGGCGTTAAAATCGACCTTCACATAAAAGACCAGTACCAGAACATGGGCGTTATAATAAAAAAGAACCCTAAAATAATGGAGCTTGCTGAAAAAGCCACTGAAATGGCAGGTCTAAAGCCATTTTACAAAGCCATCCGCGGCGGCACCGACGGGGCGCGTCTCACTTTTATGGGAATGCCGACATTAAACCTGTTTTCAGGCATGTTCAACTGCCACAGCAAAAATGAATGGGCGTCCATCCGCACCATGGAATTTGCCGTAAAAACAATATTAAACATTGCGAATATCGCATAATACCGGGCTTTTTAACTAAAAAAATTTAACCGCGAAGGAAAAATTAAAAATATCCCGCGGACTAATAAAACTATCAGAGTTCTTAATAGAATGAAGTTTTAAATTATTATGAAAAAAATAAAAAAGACTGTTAAATAATCTTTTTAACAGTCTTTTTTTATTTAATTATATCTGGTTAAGTATTTCATCATCTTTAGGAAAACGGCCCTCTTCAACTTTGCTGAAAAGCATTTTCCCGTCGCATGTAACTTCAAATACGCCGCCTCTGGATTTTATGAGTTCGCATTCAATCCCTTTTTCGGCTTTAATTTTTGCTGCCAGACCGGCAGCCTGCGGATAATAGTTTCACATTCCGCAATACTCGATTGTGATTTTTGCCATTTCAATACCTCCCATAAATTTATTGGAATAGATTCTTATAATTTCGAAGGAATAGTAAAATAAAATGTCGTACCCTTATCAAGAACTGACTCAACCCAAATTTCACCGCCGTGCCGTTCAACTATTTTTTTGCATATCGAAAGCCCGATTCCATTGCCCGGATATTGCTCGCGAGTATGGAGCCTTTGAAAAACGATAAAAATCCTCTCAAAATATTCTGAACTAATGCCAATTCCATTGTCACTTACGGCAAATTTTATGTTGGGGCCATTTACTTCGGCGCTTATCTTTATTTCAGGCCGGTCAGGTCCGTGAAATTTTATCGCATTTTGAATCAGATTCTGAAAAAGCTGACCCATTAAAGTAGCGTCACAATATATTTCAGGCAAATTAGAATATGAAACCGCCGCGTTATTTTCTTCAATTAATATTTTTAAATTATTGATAACTTTTTTTACTATATCTTCGCTCGAGTTATTTGAAAATTCTTTTTGTTTCGACTGCACTCTCGAATAACTCAAAAGATCGTTTATAAGGTTTTGCATACGCACTACGCCGTCAACGATGTAATTAATATACTTATCCGCTTTTTCATCGAGCTTCCCACGGTATTTATCGGCGAGAAGCTGCGAGAAGCTGCCGATCATTCTTAAAGGCTCTTTCAAATCATGCGACGATACGTACGCGAATTGCTCAAGCTCAGTATTTGCCCTTTGAAGTTCGCATACTTTTTTCTCGAGTTCGTTTTGCGCCTGTTTTATAATTACCTCGCTCTTCTTACGTTCCGAAATATTCCTGACAAAGCCCCATAAGCCAACGTCTTTCCCGTTTTCTCTTACGGCGTACATCCTTATTTCGGCCGGAAAAACAGTGCCGTCTTTCCTTAAATATTCTTTTTCAAATACGTCTGAATAGCCGTTCACCCGCACCTGATTTTTTACAAGGCCCAATTGAAATTCATGCCATTTCGGCGGAGTGACATCTAAAAAAGTCATATTATGCAGCTCTTCTGCGGTATAGCCAAGCATATTCTGATACGGCAGATTAAATTCGATTATTTTCCCGCTGTTATCTACAAAAACAAACCCGTCAATCATATTTTCGTAAAGATTACGGTATTTATTCTCGCTTATTTTAAGGGCTTTTTCAGTTTCTATAGAACTTGTTATGTCGCGGGCTATCGCCACAAAATAATTTTCTGCGCCACTTTTTTCAAATAAATTCCCCGTCATTTCAAACCAGGCGTAATTTCCATTTTTAAATTTGAATTGATAGACGTAATTGCGAACCGCAATTTTATTCTCGAATGCTTCCAAAAGTTTACCTTTAATAACATCATGCTCTTCCGGCATTAAATATTCATAAATATAATGACCCAAAATCTCATCTTTACCGTAGCCGGCAAGTGTTTCAAAACTCTGGTTAACGTATATAAACCTGCCGTCCTTATCCAGCCTGCAAAAAAAGCTTGACGTAGTTTCATTCAGCAGCGAATAACAAGCCTCCTTTTCACTAACCGCTTCATACTTTTCAGCAAACTCAAATTCCCTGCGCTTTATTATTTTTTTAAAAATTATCACCATAAAAACCGAAATAAGAAATATAATAAATAAATGGCCGGCCAAAACGTAATAAAATCTTTCATTGCCCAAAGCTTCTGCATTACCGGAAATTTGACCGCAATACACAAAATTTGCCGGCAAATTAAAAATTAAAATGCAACTCAAAATAAAAATATATTTTATCATTTGTTGAAATTTATGAAAAATTGGCTTAAACATAACTTTCCTATTTTACTTAAATTATCATGTTATAAAATAATATTAACATACTAAATTTACATTGTCAATTCAATTAAACATTATGAATTTTATTACGTGTCTTTTTTTGTATTCACAATATAATTATGATATAATTAATATAGAATATGTTTTCTGAAATATCTATAAACAAAAAAATAAAGGAGGAAGTTAAAAATGAAAAAAACACTTTCAAATCATTATTTTTTTATTTATTTTAAAACTTTTTTATTCATTTATGTTTTTTTGTTTTTTTTATTATTATCAGCCGGCATATCAAATGCCGCGACATTTAGATTTATTGACGAAAACGGCAAAATAGTGACATCAGGGATCAACCTTATAAAAAACTTGAACAACTCGCTTTTTAAAGCCATACCGGCTTACGGCGGTAACTTTTACTTCAGCGACAATCTTTCTTTAGACATGCCTCAAAAATCATCATATTCATTCACATCAAGCTTTTACGCAATCGACGAAACCAAGACCGGCCCAGAAAACTTAAATATTTTAAACGGCAGCCTTTCGGCGCCTTCATATTCAGTAATTGTAATATACTTAAAATCAAGATTTTCAGCACGTCCAAGCGTTACTTCAACCGCCGCTTCGACCCATGCAAATACAAGCGGCAATTTATCGTACTCCGAACGTTCCAGGACGAGCGCTGCGAATTCGACGATATCAAGCTCTAAAACTTCATATAACCCCAATAATTTCAATTACAACGGCTTTTCATCGCAAAATAATAAATACAATTCGATTGTCAATACAGTAACGTCGAATAACGGCACTCAATCAAGCACTACTACAGCCGCTAACAATACATATTCATATTATAATAACGACAGATTCGGCCAATCACAAACAAACTCAAATAATTATTCAAATACATACACAAACGGCGGCATTGTCATTCCTACCAAAACTACCGCAGCTTCCACCGGTATAAACACGATATCACCAGTAAACACTATTACGACTACAACAGGCAATTCAATAAATACCACATCTCCTTCCGCCGGCAAAACTATATTCAGGCAGGACATCGGCACATCCGGCGGTTCGGTATCAGGTTACATAAGGAATCAAAACGGTCAGCTGATAGCGCAGGAACAGATTATAATCACCGTTACAAACAGAAACGGCACATTCAGTAAAAGCACAATATTAAACACCGACGGCACAAGATCTATTTACCAATTTCAAATAGACGGCATACCTCAAATCATACAGGGCTCCAGCGATTCATATACGATAAGCGTTATTTCCGAAAATTTATATTCAGTTTCGCTCGGAACGCCATCAAGTTTCAAAATTTACGGTTCAGGCCAGACAGTCAATTTATCAGGCATTACGATGGCAGCCAATAGAGGCACTGTCAACCTCACTTTATATCACGGCGCTAATAAGCTTTCGGAGGATGACGCGTCATTATTGGTATTAGCTCAAAACGCGGTTATCACGGTTCAGGGCATGGCGGTATTCGCGCGCTTTACCGGGGAATCGCCGAGGCATTTTTATAAATATATCGTCGATAACGCGCCGGCCGGCACATGGACATACCAGATAATGTTCCCGGGTCATAAAACCATTGAAACGCCTAAAATCTGGGTGCCGTCAAACGCTTCGACCAACGCCCTTTTTAATTTGACCGAATATTAAAAATTATGTTCAAATTTATAAAAACAGGCACGATAATATAATAAAAATTACACGAAATTTTGAAAGGAAAAAGCGCCCTTAATGAACGAAGAACTCAAACAAATAAATTTAAAGCTCGACAAGTTATTTAAAATGCTTGAAAATTCATGTATACAAACGGCCAAAAAGCCTATAATAGAAGACCTGCTAGAAGAGCTGAGCGGGGAAGGCGCCGGATCGCCAACCGCGAATCCTATCGAAACAAGTCCGGGAAACATTAATAAAACAGATAATCCACAGCAGGTTCAGCCCGCCGCGGTTCCGCATACCGGACCGAATATGGCTGAATCTCCGGCATTTAAATTATTGGCAAGGGCATTTGCGTGTTATATAATCGAAAATCCGGATAACGACAAAATTATCGAAAATTTCAAAGACAGGCTTAATAAAATAGATAAGATTATCGAAAATTTCGAAATACTGCAGAAAGAAATAAACGGCATGGCTTACGATATAAGAACCATAAGAAGCAGGATCAGGCGTGATTTTGCTTAATGCCTCCGCAATTTTCGGCCGGAAGTAATATTCCTTCTCTCTCGAATTCGGCTTTTATTTTTTTCAAAAGCTCGTTTTTAAGCTTATATAAGTAACTAAAATCAGTTATTTTTATGCAGATCTTAACTTCGGTCCCCAGAAAACCAATATTTTCAAATTGAATTCTCGGCTGCGTATCGCGAATGCAGCCGGGAAATTTATTTATTATCTCATCGGCCGCAGACAATATAATCTTTTCAACTTTAACAAAATCGTTATTATTAGATATTTTTATTGAAGTAACCGCTAACATTTCCTTGTCAGGCAGGCTGTAATTTTTTATGATAACATTTGAAAGCCTCGAATTTGGAATTATAACTAGCGTATCGGAAATTGTTTTTATCGTTGTATAACGCCATTTAATATCTTCGACGTAACCTTCCTCGCCGGTCTCGAGTTTTATATAATGACCCGGCTTCAGTCCGCTCGAGACAAGAATATTTATCCCGACGAATAAGCTGGAAACCGAATCGCGTATTCCAAGCGCGAAAGTAACGCCGCCGACGCCTAATGCCGTAAGAAGAGGCCATATCGCAATCCCGATCGTTTGAAGTATTACTAAAATTCCTATAAAAAATATCAAAATTTGAATGCAATTTTCCAGAAGCGTTATCGAAGATTCGAGCAGCCTGGCTTTTTGCGAATATAAATTCGTAAAATCAACGCAAATACGCGACAATATAAAAGTAAACGAAAGAATGAAAGTAATTATAATGCCGCAATCTATGAAGTTTACAACTTCCTGATTAACGAATACATTATGGGTAAAAATATAAAATCCGATTATGCCGCCCCAGAGAGGCCCGACTCCGTCGATTCCCCGCACAATCAGGTCGTCGCCTTCCCACGGCGTTAATTTCGCTTTTTCACGAAGGCGCCCGAGCACTATATCATTGAAAAAATCGCCGATCCCGATAAAACATATTATAATCACAACATAAAAAATCAGCTTGAATATCAAAAATATTAATTCCAGCATAATAGCTTCACCTCATTCATAATAATAATTAAATTTATTTTTTTCCGTTATCTGTTTCAAGTTTTAAATCAATAATAGCTTTTTTTATCTTATCCGAATCAGGCCTGTCTGATCCTTCAAAAAATATGCTTTCACCGAATTTTAAAGTTACTTTGCGCGGCATAATAAAAGGTATCGATAATTTCCATCGCCCACCGGCGCGGCTGAAAATAGATCCGAACGTACCGTCGACAAAAGCAGGTATGAATTCGAGCTTTCCTGAAGAACATGAAAACTTCGACATATCGATTTTAAAATCATTGACAGCGCCGTCCGGCGAAATTTCAAACTCAGGAAATACGCAGACAAGCCTTCCTGAATCTAGATTCATTTTTACGGCGGCAGTCTCGCTTTCATTCAAATCATGGCTTTCGATTTTTACGGCTTTTATAAGTTTCAAAAACCATCTCAACCATAAATACTCATAATAGCTGCTATGTATTAAAAATATAACATGCCGGTGCGTCGTGGCGTTTATTATAAAGCCGTCTATCAAAGCCGAATGATTTGCGACTATAACGGCCGCTCCCTTATGAGGCAGCCTGCGCGCGCCTGTAATTTTTATTTTATAAAATAAATTCGTAACCATAAAAAATATGAATCTGACCAAAAAATCAGGAAGTATTTTAATAATAAGGCCAGTCGTAAATACCGTCGCCGCGGATATAATCATAAATATAGCGGCCGATGAGAATTTAAAATAGTCATGCAGCGTAAAAATCATGGCAGCAGAAATGACCATGAAAATATTCGCCGTAAAATTAGTAAGCCCTACAATTCTGCCTGTTTCACCGTTCGGCGCGCATATTTGAAGATACGCGTTCAGCGGCACTATGAACAGGCCGCCGGAAAAACCTATTAAAAAAAGATCTGCCGAGGTCCTGACGATCGAATGATAAGAAAAATAAAGATCCGCGAAAAATATGGTCATGCCGCAAGCGCCGAGCGGCACGAGTCCGAATTCAATAACCTCGCCTGAAATCCTGCCGGCGAAGCCGGAACCAACTCCGATCCCGAAAGCCAACACGGTAAGCAGCAGGCCGACCGTATTTTCAGAAACTCCCATCATCTCTTTCGAGTATATCAATATGTTATTCTGCGCGGCCGTACCGAGGAACCAGAAATAACTTATCGCTATAAGCGTCAAAATAAGAGCGGTATTCGTTTTTATAATTTTTAATTCGCCGTAAACATCCGAAAGAAAATTTAATTTAAAAGCCGATCTGACGCCGGCCGGCGGAACTTTAGCCACAAATAACGACGTAAAAAAACCAAAAATCGAAATAGCCAGAAAGAAAAACGACGACATATATATTCGTGAAAAATCATCAAAACTAAATATAATAAAATTTCCGGGCGGAAACGCCGGCTGCAAAAAAAATAAACTCTGGTGAAATGAAGTGAAAAGTATAGGAGCCGCAATGGTTCCGAAAATTATTGCCACGAAAGTGGTAAGCTCGATTATGCCGTTGCCTGAAGATATCTCCTCGTCCTTTAGTATTTCAGGCAATATTCCGTATTTTGCAGGCGAAAAAAGCGTCGAATGAACTCCCATAAAAAAAAGCGAAGTGAATATCATGAACAAATTTTCATAATAAAAAGCCGCCAATCCGAATGCCATTAAAAATATTTCAAATATTTTTACAATGATCATTATTGAACGCTTGGAATATTTATCGCAAAAATATCCGCAGTGAGTTGAAAAAATAATGAAGGGCACTACGAATACCGCGGTTCCGAGCGCCACGTAACCCGCGCCGCCGCCGGAAGACATCAATTTTGCTATTAAAAACAACGAAATCAATGTCTTGAAAGCGTTATCATTAAAGGCATTCAAAAATTGAGTGACTATAAGCGCCCAGAAATTCCCGGAATTAACCGAGCCACGCTCAAAAATGGCCGTATTTTTTTCCATAAAACTTCCCTTATGTTCTTATTTTAGAGATCAACCTTTATGCTCCATCTGAATCATCAAAAGATGCCATTTTTTAATTATTTCATCATAATCCGCCTCATTGAAAGCTTCTTTGGCCGGCGGATAAATCGGATCGCAAACAGTAAGCTTTAAATTAGTCCGCTTAAAATCTGGATTAGGCTTCGAAAGCAGGTTAATCGTTCCCTTGAGGTAAACTGGATAAATTGGAATCTGATGCTTGCACGCTAAAACCGCGAATCCTTTTTTCGGCCTTAATACGCTGCCGTCAATATTTCTCTGGCCTTCCGGAAAAATGCAAATCGGATAACCTTTAGAAAGCGCTGCCGATGAATATTGTAATGAAGTTGTTGTCGTAGCCTCCGTTCCGGTTGTAATAACCCTGAATAAACGGCGGAACCAGCCCCAGACGCCGCCGCCGAACATTTCCTCGAGCGCTATGAAAAATATCCTGCGCCTGTAATATTCCGGAATTACAGTAAATATGAGAACAGGGTCTATATAACTCGAATGGTTCGGGCATATTAAAAAACCTTTTTTCTCATCGATCTTTTCGACCCCCTCGACCTCGAGTCTGCAAGTTATTTTTAAAAATACATATAAAATAACGCTCAAAATATATTTAAAAAACGTACCTATAATACCGTATCGCAAACTATACTTTTTCTCGAAAGGAATTCCCGGTTCTTTTTTCAATATCTCCAGAAGCATGTCGCTTGTCTGGCCTGTTTTTTCACTGCCCTCGGCAATTACTTTGCTTATGACGTCCCTTAAACAAATAAGGTCGGCCGCTTCATTCACATTTATTTTGAGCCCGAACTCGGAATCAAGTATAACCATAAGTTCGAGCCGTGTAAGCGAATCGATACCCAAATCGAGTTCTAGATTATCTTTCGGATACATTTCCTTTTTACCTGTCAGCAGCTTAAGGCGGGTTACTAATTTCTCGGCGAACGGGTGGCTCATCATAACGATTTCTTCCGGAGTCATTATCGGCTTTTTAACAATATCGTCACTCTCGCGCTCAAATAAACCACGCTTCTGGATCTCGTTTCGTTTTAATTTTCCGAGCCGAGTCCTTGGAAGCTCCTCTGATATTATTTTAAAATCGTTAATTCTCATATAAGTCGGAACTTTCAACGCCAATTCTTCGAATGCGCACTTTATCTGATGGCTGCAATTGGTAATATTTTGCTCCCTGAGAAGTTTATAATTCGGAACGACTATCGCTCTTAATTTTTCGATTTTTCCGTCAATCGAATCGGAATTTGCTCCCATTACGCACATTTCGCTGACATAAGGACACTGCAAATAATGCTTCTCGACTTCCTCCGGATATACGTTCTTTCCGGAGGCCATGACAATAACGTCTTTAGCGCGGCCGGTAATAAAAAGATAACCGTCTTTATCAAGATAGCCGAGATCGCCCGTGTGGAACCAGCCTTCTTTTATAACTTCGCGAGTGGCGTCTTCGTGTTTATAATAACCTTTCATTATATTAGGCCCGCGAGCTATTATTTCACCGATATTATCCTTATCAGGGTTATCTATTTTAATTTCAACTTCCGGAAAAGGCTTTCCGCAGGAACCGATTTTTATCGCGCCGTAAGGATTTAGTGAAAGCACAGGCGCGGTCTCAGTCAAACCGTATCCTTCTATTATTTCAAGCCCCAATAATATCATTCTTCGCGAAACATCCGGATCCAATTTAGCGCCGCCTGATACGAAATATTGGAATTTACCGCCGAATGCGGCCTTTATTTTCCTGAAAAACAGCTTGCCGGCTATCAGCCCGGTTTTGTCATAAATGAATCCGGATAATTTATAAAGTATGTTGAAAGCGATACGCCCGAATATGCCTATTTTTTGGGTCTTAGCCATTATGTTCTTATCGAATATCGAATAAAGCTGCGGCACGCCGGCCATTTTAGTAACGCCGTTAACATTCATCGCCTCTAATATGTCAGGCCCCTTTAAAGATAATTGAAATACTATTTCAGCGCCTGCGCATAAAGGCGCAAGCAGCGTAGCAGTGAAAGAAAAGCAATGATGCAGCGGCAAAAGCAAAAGTACGACGTCTTTGGAGTTTAACACATTTAATTTCACTATTGCCTCGGCGTTAGCGGCGAAATTTTTATCCGTAAGCATTACGCCTTTAGGATCGCCGGTCGTGCCGGAAGTAAAAATAAGGCTCATTGTATCGTCATAGCGTCTTTGCGGCAGGCCTGAAAAACCGTTTGATTTGAATTTTATGAATTCTTCTTCAACCGAACCTGTTATTTTTTTAAAATAAATCAGTTCGGCTGTTTTATATCTTCCGCCGATCATGAAAGTATCCAGGATTTTATCAGCCTCTGAATTTTCATCACGGTCAATTATTATTATGGTTTTTAATTTTATATCATCTGAAAGCTTTGTGATAACCCTTTTAAAAAGTTCGGCTGTCGTAAAAATTATCTCAATTCCAGCGAATTTTATAAGATTATTCAATTCCCTTTCGGTAAATTGCGCGTCAAAAGGCGTAACCGCCGCAGAGGAAAGGTGTATTCCAAAATAAGAAAGCGCCCATTCAGGAGAGTTTTCAGAAAATAATGCAATATTATCGGCATTCGAAACGCCTGATTTTTTTAAATATAAAGCTATTTTTACAATATCTTCAAAAAATTTATCGTATGTCCATGCCTCGGTCCGGCCGGTTCCTGTAACCTTAAAAGCCGTTTTAGCACCGATACTTCTGGCATGATTCTTAAATACCTCAAAAAAATTACAAAAATCCATAATACCATACACCTGCTTTAATTTTATAAACTCCCGGCCGCTTCCTCTTCGGTTTTAAATATCGGAAATATGCCGCTGAATCCAGTGAGATTAAAAACCTCTTCCGCGTTGCCGCTCAGACAGCAAATAATCAGCTTGCCGTTTTTTTCCTTAATTTTTTTCGCGCCTAAAAGTATAACCCTGAGGCCGGCACTGCTCAAATAATCAACTTCAGCTAAATTTAAAATAATATTATTAAAACTATTTTCCTCGATAATATTAGTTATAAATTTGTCAAACTCCGTCGAAGTAACGGAGTCAATACGTCCTGACAATACAACGATCGCAGCCTTATCATTATTTTTCTGAACAATGTTCATTTTACAAATCCTCCGTTAAAATTAAGTTAAAAACAATATAATCACCAGTTGCAGAACATATATTATCCTAAAATATCAACTGTTTTTACACATTTAAAACGAATTTTATTATAACAAATATAAACTCATAATTCAACAAAAATAAGTATATTAAAAAAAGGGCCATTCAAAATTTATATTTCGAACAGCCCTTAAATAACTCGAAAAACTAATGTTATTAATTTTTAATTTTAATTATCGGAATCATTCGTTATTTACGTCTGATCTTCTCGATTCGATATTAATCGTATCACGCTTGAAATATGTCTTGAGTATTTTTATTGGAATTTTCGCTATTGCAGCATTATTAGATTTATCTTTAACGATAGTGAAAATAAACGACATATTGTCAGGATCCGGCGAAGGCTCGCGTAATAAAAATGTAGTTATTAATTCATTAGAGCTTTTTGAAAGGTTCCAAGCTTCGCTTAAAATCTTATCAAGCGTAGCCGTATCCTCGACCGAGTTTGCGTTTATGAAATTTTTTGCTCCGATAAACATACTTCCTTCAGCCATTTTCACTTCTGAACTGCCCGTAATCGAAGGAGATATATCGCCGTCGACGTTATCATAAACTTTTATCCTGAACTCGCTCCTTGTATCTTCTAATAAATTAAAGACTTTTGCCGGATCATTGCCGAGCATCTCATAAAAATCAAAAGCGTTCACAGCTGAAGGCCTTATATCATAATAAGTGTCACATATTTGTGTCTGCTTGCTTCCGCTGTCAAAAACAAAACATTGTTTTCCGCTTATCATGGAAGTCTTAATTTCCGCATCGCCGGCACCGCCGCTATACTGTTTTCCTACGAGCGCCGAACTGACATTAACTTTCCAATCTTCAGGTTTATCCGCGAACCTTTTCCCGGTGAATTCAGCAATTCCGATATTACTGGAGCCGTAAGCGTCAAACCGCAAAAGCGAATTGTAATCACGCGGATCAGAAGGCGCCATTCTGTCGACATAAGCGCTTGTTAAACCGTCAGTACCCGGTACGGTGTGTATTGAATATTTTTTAGATGTCAGGTCATTAGGCCTGAATACAGTAAAATAAACAAGCGGCGGATCATTATCTTCTATAGTTATGTGCGCAGGCGATTCCTCATATTTTTTACTCTCGCCGAATTTTGCATTGGAAGTAGGCTCATCAATAATATTTCCGGTACCATCCTTTCCGGCAGCCCAGAAAGGCAGTAATCCTGTGTAATCATAAGGAATATCAGACGATGTGAAAGTCTCATATTCTTTGGCCAAAAATTTTAACTTTCTATAAGGCACCTGACCGTATCCTGCCTCGAACGCGTCAAATGTCTTGCTGTCAACTACATTTTGAATTTCAGTCTTTTTAGCGTCAACACGCGGTGTTAAAGTGCGCTGTAATGCCAGCCTTACTTTCTCTTCTGTGAATCCAACCGCGCTGTTTGATTTTTCGGCCACACTTTTTGTGATCACATTTTTAACATTGATATCTTTTATAGATTTACCGAATAAGCCTTTGATATTTGATGTAATTGCCTTATCGTTAGGGTTATTGTCACAGACAATATATGTCACAGGATATGGGTACGGATCGGCCGTGGTTGCTCCCTTGAATTCGATATTACCGGCCGGAAGCGATGCGCTCAAAGTGTCAAACTGACCGTCTAACTCATTATCTGAAGCAGATTTTTTATTATTAAAATAAGCATGCGGCTTTTGCGTATCCTTAACTTTTATTTTCAGGCCCACAACGTTATCGGCGCCGTTTTTTATATCGCCGGCCCAGCTTTCAGGAGTCGTTTCTATATTTAAAGCGTCCGAAACAAGATCATAATAAGCATACTCATCCGATTTAGCGCTGTAAGAACGTCCCACCCATTTCAATTTCGGATATTTGAATTTGATATATAACACATAACTTTTATCGCCAAGCGGCACGTCAAAAGCGTACTTCAAATTTACGGTAACCTTAAATTCACGCGGAGCGGCACTGGAAGCGCCTCCGCTTATAAGGTTTTTAGGTTCAAAGCTGACGACCTCTTTACCGTCGTTAAATGTTTTAAACTCAGGCAAATCAGACAACCTGCCCTTAGCTATCATGATAGCCGGCTCTTTTTTATCCGTAAGTTTGACATATTCATCATTTTCATTCTGAGCCGCGGCATACCACTCGTATTCAATACAACCAAGATCCGCAGGGCTTAAAGGCAAATCAGGATTTGTTTGAGTGCCGGCTCCGCAAATCCATAATACTTTTTTTACATTATCAGCCGTGCCGGTACCATAGAAACTGGTTCCTGATGCGGCTACCGGTGGAGTGAATATTTCGGGAGGCATCAGCGGATATTTATCGGTGCCATAAAGTCTGTTGCCATCTTTATTTATAGCAAAATCCTTATCTACTGTTTTTGCGCCCTCGCCGAAATTCCTGAGATTTTGATCCATCGCCTTAGTGTTTTTATTATAATTAGAAGGATGCATCAGCGCGCCTTTTTCATAATCCTCGATTCCGGCATAAACACCCGAAGCTTTTTTATAATCAGGCAGCCCGAATTTGCTGACTATATCGTCATCATAATCCCAGCAGCCTATACCGTTAAAAGTTTCCATTCTTATTTGTTTAGAAGGCGAACCCACTTCGTGCTGAATTGAACGTATGAATTTAACATTAGCCGTAACCGACCATGTATTAACCTCATTTTCGTTAACATTAGTCGGCGAATTGCTCGTAAATTGAATATTAGTTATACCATCATCGGCCGGTTCGGCTTTTTTTGCCGTTACAACAATATATCTTTCGACAAGATAATCCTCCATCCCGTCCCGCACACCGTTATTGGCAGTACCGCCGCCGGCGCCGTCATCAAAAAATAAAAACTCATTTTTATCTGACTTATAGTTGTCCCTTTCAGAGATATATGACGGATAATCCATCTTTTCATAAAGATAACGTTTATAAGAAGCAATCATACTTAATTTATAAACGCCGGGTTCGGTCGGTACGAATTCAAAATTAGGTTTAGCTTCGCTGCCGTTAGGAGCTGATACGTACCATTCATTCCAGTTTATAGAAGGCGCATCAACGACAGCCTTCCTGTCATCCGGCGGCCAGTTAGCCGGAGCGGTTGCGGATTTACTAGGAAATGACGGTTTTATCGACTTACGCATCGGCTCAAGCATTTCGATTTTCCAATAATAATGAACTGTCTGCGGAAGAATAGAATATAAAAAGCCGCCTATAATGCCATTTTTATTCGAATCTTTCGCTGATTTCTCGAGTTCCATACCTGAATTTTTATTTATATTCACAAAATCGCCGACAAATTCAGGCGGATTTTCAGCGGCCGCCGAATAAGTCTTATCTTCTTCGATTTGATCGACAAATTTGGCGTCTATAACTTTTTCAGTCATTTTGCCGTCTTTTAAATTATGAATAGTGGCATTAGTCGCGCCGGTAACATAAGCCGGCGGCAATTTATCAGGGTCAGGACCTATGTCGCAGCATGATTTTTCCTTATTGCCGACAGGCGGCCCCGCGAGATTGATTGTGGCTATATCCAGCCTTGTAAATTCAACCTCTTTTCCTATAATTTCTTCAGGACCGCGGCTTATAAGCGTCTTGCCGTCAGGATCGTCGTACATTTCAAGGACTTTCACCTCTTCGAACCCGACTGTAACATCGCTTAACTTCTGCTCGGCGCCTTCTTTAATCTTATCGTTATCGTAATAACTTACATAATATACTTCAGTGGCCGCGCGAACTTTATAATGCGCAACCCATTCGTAATAATTCCTTTTATTTTCATCGCTCCATATTGGAACAAGTTTGGCAGGTGCTTTAATCTCTTTTTTCCAGTCGATAGGATCATAGTATCCTACGGCTTTTTTCGTGTTATCAGTATAAATAGGGCGGGCGTTTGTCAGGTAATAAACTCCGCCGGCGCCGTCTGGAGCGATTGCGATAATGTCCTTTCTGACATCCTTTTCACCTGATTCAATGCCGAGTTTTTTAGGCGCCTTATTATAGCCGTCATATTTCTGCCATGTTATTTTCTTGCTTTCTCCGCGCTGCAGCAGCATATAAACTACGCCGCCCTTGCCGTCCCACTGATCGGCAACGCAAAAATCTATTACATCCCAATCCCCGACTTTTTCAGGGGCCGCATATACCCAATCCTCGTCTTTATTTTTAGTGGCAACGCCTATACCGCAAGTTTTAGTCGTAAGCACCGGAAGTTTTCCGTCTTGATCGCTGTATTTATAATCTCCGGAAGTTTTTTGTGGAACACCATATTCTATTTTACCGCCATTTTTCAAAAAATCAATTCCGGCCTTTTTTACTTTAGGCGACGGTAATGACGCAAAAGTATAACGATTACCTGAACCGGTAGTCGCGAGGCTCAATTTTGCCTTAGTTTCAATAACGGTGTCTACGCCGCCTTTTGTATCGGCATGCGGTTCGCCGCAGGCGCTTGCGTAATCGCTTTTGTATTTTATATTGGTAGTATTAAATGCCGTCTCAAGGTCTATTTCAGTCTTTTCAAGGCTCTGGTCCTTAGGCACTCCGACTACGCCGTCAGGTATATCTTCAACCCACTCGGTAATCCAGAGTTTGATAGGCTGAATGCCAAAATCAAAACGGCGCTGCCAGTTTGCGCGCGCCTGAACATTAGTACCGACTTTTTTACCCCAGCTGTGATTATGGCTGTTGCCGTGATAATACCATTTCGGATAATATCCCATGTACCAGCATGCCGAGTCGGCAGTAACGCCCCCGGCCTTCTTGCTTCCTATCCTTCTGATCTGGTTTGCGTCAAGCGACGGAAAATATCCGATGCCGATATACGGAATTCCGCAGCAGCCGAGTTCCGACCCCGCATAAGTCCCCCAGTGCGTCATCCCCCACTTAGAATTAATAGGGCTTCCAGGAATAACATCTTCCATTATTTCGCCTGACGGAAATGTCAATTTAACCTTTTTATTGGATTCAGGCGCTCTTCCAACCGGAACGCCTTCCTGCGTAGGCTTATCGTATTTTTTTATATATTCGTCAAGCTGCGGCGGAGCATCGGCCGGTCCGACAATTTTATCAGCCGAATTAACATCGCTCTCTGTTCCCCAGAACATCGGAACATTAGTCGTATATGGCAATTTAAGCCTTGACCCCATAGTTTGCGGAAAATCAAAATTCATTTCACCGTGAATAGTGCATGTCTGGCCATATACGTAATTTAACACATCGTAATATAATTTACCTTCATTATCGGCGCCGATCCCGACAATTCCTTCGCCGGTAGGAGGATCGATCGGAAAATACTCATTCGCCGAAGGAAGCCTTAATTTCGTTTCACAATTCGCTGAAAGGACGTAAAGGTTACGGAATTGATCAACCGAGATAGAGTAATAATATTTGGTATCTCCGCCAAAAAGCTTACGACCCTCAGGATACACCTCACGTTTGCCGTCCTTTATATACTGGCAGGCATAAACTCCGCGGTACATGCTTTCGCTGTCGCCGACCATAACATAAACTTCGCCGTTTCTGCTATAAATGGAATCTGAATCCTCCGCGGCAGCAGGCTGGATATAAAATGAACTAAACAATAAAAACGTAAATATAATAACATAAATATAATAATAATTTTTGAACTTAGCCGATAATGATAAATTAAAATCACCATTCATGCAAATTCCCCCTTTCTTATTTCAAATGCCCGCCGTCATTAAAAATTTCTTCAATGACAAGAGCGGTATCTTTAGGCACGCCGTGCTTAAGGTAAATATATGAAATAACCGAAGATGTAATATCGATGCCGCCATAAAGCAAGGCATCATCTATAAAAAGCCCCTCAAAATTTCTGTTTGTTTCATTCCATGCAGATTTTAATTGTTTAAGCTTAACTTCTTTATCTGTCCTGGAAATATTTATGCCATGGATTTCATTATTATTTTCTTTCAACGGCTCATAAAGCGTAAGTAATTTTGCATAATCAGGCCTTGGCACTATATTATTGAAATCATTCGATGCCGTGCCTGAATTTGAATTCATACCATATCCGTCCATAAAATTTTTCTCTATCAATTTAGCGTTATAATATGCCTTATTGCTTATGTTTATTACGGCTTTAACTCCCTGCTTGCCGGCTACATACTTTATCGATTCAACGACTTCCTGATTAATTTTTCTTATAAGTTCGCGGCTTTCGGAAGAATTCAAATAATAAACGCTTTTTATATTGGCGATAAGCTTATTGCAATTATCCTGAAGCGGTTTTTGTTTCGCATTTAACGAATCAATCGAAGCGGTATATTTTTGCTGTATTGCCGTTATCTTCTCCATTCTTTCGGACTGCTTTTTGGATTTTTCGGCTGCGGTTCCAGAATCATTTATCAAAGCCTTATATTTTTCGTTCAACTGTGAAACTTCGTTGTCCCTTTTATTTTCGATTTCCTTTATCTGTGCCTGGATATTTGAAATTTCAAGGCCTGTTTTTTTTATCTCGGGCATATATTTTTCTTCGGCCGTTTTAAACTCGAGGCCGCGTTCATTAATGGCTATATTCAGCTGGTCGCTGCCATTTACCTTAAAAGGCCTTATGAATAATTTAAGATTCGGGTCATAATATTGCATAAGCGGATGAAACTGATATACCAAAGAAAGATCGACTGCCCCGATAAAAGCGGATTCCTGCTCAACGGAATACTGAGCCGAGGCTTTCTTGGAATGAACATATTCTATAGATGTAAATGATATTATCAAAACAAATAAAAATATCAGCTTTCTATTTAAATTAAGGTTCAAATAAATTTCCCCTTTCATAAAAAAATTAAATGACATAATTTCATAAAAAATAATGCCTATATAGATTTTATCAAATAAAATCAAAAAATACAACAATTCACTGAAAAAATGATTATTTTAAAATTAAATCATCGCATAAAAAACGGGGGCCAAACAGATAAATTCCGTTTGAATGCCCCCGCGTCAATCTTTTTTATATACGCTTTCAGGTTTATTCTTTTTTTGTGATATTACATAATCTTAAACTTAATAAGTTTAAGATTATGTACGCCATCCGCCTGATTCACAAAGGAGTTAAGTATATTAGCATTTATTAAAGTTTAATTCTCGACATCATTTCAAGCGCCATATTTTCTATTTCCGAGTTTTTAGGCGCGAACGCCGACGACAGCTTAAATTCTTCATACGCTTCAGAGAGCATATTCTTTTTGGCATAGGCTACGCCCAGCAAAAAATGCGCTTCAGGATCGCTGCTGTTTATTGAAATTGCACGCTTAGCCTCAATAATAGCGTCATCATATTGTTTTTTAGTAAGCAAAACATGGCCTGATTTTACAATTTCTTTAACCTGCTTTAACGAGCTTTCTTCGACGAAAACCGTCAGGATATACTGGCGGTTAACCAGGAGAAAATCTTTAGTATATAAAGGTTTTTCATCATTTACTGAATAAACGCGGGCATTAGTTACAGGAATAAAATCTTTCTTGCTTGTATCGACATTCAGCATATCCGACAGGCGAGTATTTTCAATTAAATGCACATCGCCCATAATTTTATGCATCTGCGTTATTATAACGACACCAAGCGTTTCCTTGTTTTTTTTCATTACATTGCCCGACCGGGCAATATTTCTAATTTCTTCTGCCAATTTTATATAACCCCCTGTCAGTAGCTAGGTAAATTGTATCATTTAAACTATATATGGAATTTATTTGCGACTCGAAAAAATTATTTTTTTCCGAAAAGCCGTAATTTTCCCAACGTTCATTTGCAAATATTGAAAAACCGTCATTAGTAACGATATAAACCGTCGAATTATTTATAAACATGGATTTAACGAAATTATTGCTTATGCTTTGCGGCCCGGTAATAATATTTTGCCATGCGGCGCCGTTGAATTTGGATATTCCGCCGGAAGTTCCAAACCATGCGATATTTTGCGACTCGTCAATAGCTATCTTATGAACATTGTTATTCACCAGCGACGAAGTGTGATCGTCATATACCTCGATAGAGCCGTCTTTTTTTATTAAATTCGCGCCGTTAAATTTAGTGCCGACCCATAATGCATCTGTCTGGCCGTTATATTCAAGAGTGCTTATGTAATTATCGGAAAGGCCGTTGGACTTATTTTTTACGCTGAACTTATTGCCGTCAAAAGAAACCAGCCCGCCGCCCCATGTGCCTATATATATCGTGCCGTTAGCGGACGATGTAATCGCGCTGATGTTATTCGTCGGCAGCCCGTCCAGAGTTGAATATCTGACGAAAATGCCGTTTTGGTAGCGGTAAAGGCCGGCGTTTTCATAAAAAATAGTGCCGACCCACAAAACTCCAGTTTTATCCATATGAAGGCACGTTATATTTTTAGGTATTATCCCTTCGGCACGTCCAGTTTTGGTAATATTAGAAATAATGCTGCCGTCAAATTTTACAAGCCCGCCCCATGTACCTATATATACTGAATCGGACTCGTCGGATCTTTCGATGGAGGTGACAAAATCAGCAGGCAGTCCGTTATCCTGAGTATAGACTTCAAATTTAAAATTATTAATGTCAGCGGCAGCGAAAGAATAAGCGCCGGCATCGATTAAAATTATGAACGCTGCAATTATTACTGCGTAATGTAATATAACTGGCGTTGTTTTCATTATTAAACTTTTTAAGTTTAAATTAAATTTTATCATTATTTCAAAATCACTTTATTTTATTAAAAACTTGTATGTGTTTTTACCTGAATAGAAGCGGTAGGGCCATTCCATATTATTTCATAAAACATAATGCTTCTGTTCTGAGTATCGACTATAACGAACTGATTTTCCTTATTAACCGGAAAAGCCGCGACATCTTTTGAGCTTAACTGATCGATATTCGCTATTTTAATGGGAAAAGCGGCTGTATCAGGCACGACATTGCTGCCGCCGGTCTGCGCGCTGAGAGGCTTAGCGCAATACATCGAATTAAGTATTAATATCACATAAAACAAAGCTACCAATACCAATATTTGAAATATCTTATTGAAGTCAATTTTCATTTTATTCTCCCTCCATAGAAAAATTATGCGCCGCGCCGTTAAATGCACAGCGCGGCATTTTATATTAATCCTGATTTTATTACGGCTTAAGGGTAAATTCTTTCCATCAATCTCGGGAATGGAATGCATTCGCGAACATGCGGAGTCTTGCAGATCCAGGAAAGCGTTCTTTCAATGCCAAGTCCAAAACCTGAATGAGGCACTGATCCATATTTTCTGAGGTCAAGGTACCAGTCAAAAACTTCCATAGGCAGTTTTTCTTCCTCGATCCTCTTTTTCAAAGCCGTAATGTCATCTTCACGCTGGCTGCCGCCGATTATTTCGCCGTATCCTTCAGGCGCAATCAAATCAGCGCACAAAACGCAAGAAGGCTTTTCAGGATCCGGTTTCATATAAAACGGCTTAACTGTTTTCGGATACCTGTGAATGAAAACCGGCTTATCGTAACATTCAGATATTGCAGTTTCATCCGGCGCGCCAAGATCATTGCCGTATTCGAAATTAATGCCTTTACTCTTAAGTAATTCATAAGCTTCGTCATACGATAATCTATAAAACGGCGCCTTAATATTTTCAAGCTTTGTAATATCACGTTCAAGAATTTCAAGAAATGGACGGCAGTTTTCAACGACACGGCCGACTATATAAGAAACATAATTTTCAGCCAAAACCATCATATCATCAAGCGTAGCATATGCCATTTCCGGCTCGATCATCCAAAATTCCGTCAAATGCCTTCTGGTTTTAGACTTTTCAGAACGAAATGTCGGCCCAAGACAATATACCTTTCCAAAAGCCATAGCCGCCGCTTCCATGTATAGCTGGCCGGATTGCGAAAGATAAGCTTTATCATCAAAATAAGTGACTTCAAATAAGTTCGTGGTGCCTTCACACGCAGACGGAGTAAATATCGGAGCGTCTATGCATGTAAAACCGTTATCATAATAAAAATCACGTGTGGCTTTAAGAAGCTCATTGCGGATCATCATCATTGCCCACTGTTGTTTCGAACGAAGCCATAAATGACGTTTTTTCATCAGAAAATCAACGCCGTGCTCTTTTAATTGGATAGGATATTCTTCGGCGATCTGACAAACTTTAACGTCTTTAACACCTATTTCAAAACCAAGCGCCGCTCTTTTATCTGGTTTAACTATTCCTGTGACAATTATTGATGACTCCTGGGTCAATTTTTGAGAACATATCTCGAAAACTTCCTCAGAAACATCGCCTTTAAAAACAGTAGCCTGACAAATCTGCGATCCATCACGAACCATTAAAAACACTAATTTGCCTTTATGTGTCTTGCTGTAAAGCCAGCCTTTAATGGTTACTTGCTGCCCGTCATATTTGGCCAGGTCTTTAATTAAAATTTCTGACAATTAAATTCCCTCCCTGCGTTGTGGCAGTTTCTTTAAGTTATTTAGCATTATGGAGATGAATTATACCATAATTAATTATTACATTCAAGAACATATTTTAACGATCTTTTTATTTTTTATCCCAAAACACAACTTAAAGTTACATAACGTTATAAAAGTTATTTTAAGTTACATATATTTACAAAAATTATAAAAATCATAATTTAAAATTTATTTCAATTTTTTCAGTTTCAAAAAAATAAAAATAAATTCAAACACTACACAAAATAATAAAAAATTAATATTCTTTACTTCACGGCCATAAAATTTTATTTCTTCTCTAATTTATCATTTTTAACTTCGGCATGATAATTGCACCTTAAAAAATCAATTTTTTTTGCTCTCAGGTAACCTGCCTTTAGAGCTACCCCTGGCCTAATGTTTATGTCATAAAAAACATTGGGCCTTTTTTTTATTTTTACACTTAATTTTTACTTAAGCATTTTATTCGCTATTTTACGCAGATATTTTGATTGCATTTATAAACTTTATTTGTTAAAATTATAATAATTAAAAATTATTAAGCAAGGAGGGAGTGCCAGAATAATAACTCGCAAAAAATCCTTATTATCAACATTTAAAACCATTATACAAAAAAATAAGCACTCAAAGGTTCTTCAGTGCAAAAAATTTTAATTATCTATTTTATTTTGTAAATGCTTAATTTTGAACTAACATTTAGTTAAGTTAAATTTTTTAATAAAATAAAAAACGGAGGTTTTTTTAACATCATGAAATTCATAAAACTTTTTTTATTGGTAATAATATTTAACATGGCCGTTACAGCGTCTGTCTCAGCAATGCCGTCAATGCTTCATAACGTTCCGACAACCGATACTATCGCGCACGATAATTTTTCACTGTTGATAAGTTATTATAAGTATAATTCCACTACCACTCCGCCGGCCGGCGTCAGCGACAAGTCAACCGTATTCGGGCTCGAATACGGTTACAAAAAGTTGGAACTCGGCGTTGATTTTATAGGCAGCAAGTCATTTACCGATAACGGATACTATGCAGGAAGAACGGCCGGCAATTTTAAATGGCGTATAATGACTGAAGGTTCCGATGAAATATCACTCGCGGTCGGAAGCTATTATATAGGAGCAAAATCTTACAACAATCAATACTATAAACCGTCGCCATACATCGTGGCCTCGAAGACATTCAAAGATATCAGGCTGCATTTAGGCTATCAGGGAAATATATTCGGTTACAAAGAAGTAGGACCTGAAAACAGAAAAAACAACGGCGTGGTAGCAGGATTAGATGCCGTTATATACAAACACCCTAAAAATCCTATAACTCTTATGCTTGATTATGTCGGCGGCCCGCAGGCAACTTACGGCATCGGTTTTTATCAGCCGATCAATCAGAAAATTACATGGTTTTATTCCTATTACTCACCGAAAGACAAAAAATTATATGATGGCGTAACTCCTTTAGATAAACAGCATTTCATTGGAATTACATACGCATTCTCCGCTAAATAAATATCCCTAAACATATAGATAAAAAAAATAAAAAACAATTTTATAAAGGCCTGTCAGTTTTTAACGCTGACGGGCCTTTTATTTTTATTGACAAAATATCTTAATTTTTATATAATCCATAAAAAATATATTAAAAACCCGGTATGGAGGAAAAAAATAAAATGTATAAGGTACTACTGATCAACCCTGATATATCTACAATAGTCGAAGAGGCTGTCGAACTTTCCAAAAGAGAACTGAAAATAATTCAATGCACGAATTTCGATGACGCTATTTTAAAACTCAGAGAAGACGGATCGATACACAGCATACTAACCGAATGGGAAGTGCCGGTAACCGATAAATCCAGAGAAACAGTCAACGGCATTGAAATGTTTTCTGAATTTTTAAAGATCAGGTACGACGTTAATATTTTCCTCTATACGACTGACAGAAATCCTAAAAATGTCTTTACAGGCGGCAAATTGAACGGATATTTCTATAAGGGCGACAAAGACTTTGACGATATCGCCGTAAAAATTAAAGCCGAAGTTATTTCTTCAAAAAACCGAGCGCCTTTTTTTGAAAAACTTGTCGAATATTCCAAACGCGCAAATGACGGCTGGCACACTCCAGGCCACGCTGCCGGTTATTCAGTTAAAAACTCGCCGTGGGTACGCGATTACTATGAATTTTTCGGTCCTAACCTTTTTTGTTCGGACCTCTCGGTTTCAGTGCCGACACTAGATTCGCTCCTGCATCCGGGCGGCGTTATCAAAGAAGCTCAGGAACTGGCGGCACGCGCATTCAGCGCAAGATATACCTTCTTCTCGACAAACGGAACTTCGACTTCAAATAAGGTATTACTCCAGACTCTGGTAAGACCCGGCGAAGCTGTCATTTTAGACCGTAACTGCCATAAGTCCGTACATTACGGCATAATAATATCCGGCGCCGAACCTATCTATCTCATGCCTTCGGTAAACAACAATTACGGCATATTCGGACCCGTACCGAAAGTAAAAATCATAGAGACTATGGACCGCGCAATTAACGCCGGAAAAAAAGTCAAAGTTTTGTTTTTGACCAACTGCACTTATGACGGTCTTATATACGATATAGCCGATATCGTGAAAGAAGCGCATAACCGCAATATAAAGGTCGTAGTCGACGAAGCATGGTTTGGTTACGCAAGATTTCATCATGAATTCTATCCGTGCGCAATGGAAGCCGGCGCCGACTATTCGACACAATCAACTCATAAAACAATGAGCGCATTCAGCCAGGCTTCGATGATTCACATAAAAGATCCAGATTTTGAAAATATACAGGATTTCTTCCTTGAAAATTTCAATATGCACACATCCACTTCGCCGCAATACCCTATGATAGCTTCTCTCGACGTCGCACGCAAGCAAATGGTTATGGAAGGATACTCACTACTTTCTCAAACGCTCGAAATGTCGAATTTTTTAAGAAAAGCTATAAATTCGCTTAAAAAATTTAAGGTATTGGAATTAAATGACCTTATTTCCGAAGAAATAAAGCACGACGGAATAAGGCTCGACAAGACAAAACTCACGATCGACGTTTCAGGCACGGGATTGCAGGGTAAAGATATCGAACACATACTGGCGACAAAACATAACATCCAGATAGAAAAAACCACGTTCAACACAATCTCGATTCTAATGACGATCGGCGCAACCAACTCAAAAATAAACAGGCTCTTCCTGGCGCTTGAAAGCATCGAAAAAAGCTCTGGAAATGTTACATTACATAAAGATAAAATATTAAGCGAATTCAAAATGACTCTTTCTGAAATGAAATTCAGGCCGCGCGACGCCTTCTATTGCCAGGGCGAAAAGGTTCTTTTAAAAGAAGCTAAAAACCGCATTTCAACGGCAATGATCGTGCCTTATCCGCCAGGAATTCCATTATTGGTTCCGGGTCAGCTCATAACGGAAGAAATAGTAAATACGCTTGAAATTTATAAGGATTACGGCGTTGAAATACACGGACTGAGCGGAAGCGAAATAAGCGTCATAACAGCTGCCGAAGAGGAAGAATTAAAAAATAAAGGACTGGGCGTTACCGATATTACGATGTTTTAGTTGAGCCGACGACTTCGCTGATAAGCTGTTAAGTATTATTAAATATAAGATCCGGGCTAAAACTCAAATATAAAATGAATTAATTTAAGGATTTTAGCCGGCTTATTATAAATACAGTTAAAATTATCTCTTTATAAAAAATATTAATTGCCTGAACAGGCGCAATTTTAAGTCTTACAAAAAAATAAAACACTCCCTGGCATAATGCATAAACCGCAATAAATGTCAGGGTATATTTTTAATGTTAACCGCATACTGAAATAAGGTGTTAAAATGCATAATTACGAATGGTATTCACTCGTACCGGCGTTAGTAACAATAATATTTTCAATGATAACACACAGGGTGGCATTGTCGCTGTTTTTAGGCATAACCTCCGGCGTTGTCATAATTTCAAGCGGTAATTTTGCGGAACTTCCGAATAATTTCATATCTTATATGATAATAACGTTCAAAGACCTTGAGAGAATTGAAATTTCCTTATTCATAATGTTTGTCGGCGGCCTTCTCGAGCTTATATCTGTAAGCGGCGCATATTATACGCTGGCGGAAACCGTTTCGAAATTTTTAAACACTGCTCGCCGTTCAAGAGTTGCGACATGGCTTATCGGCGTGATGATGTTTTTCGACGATTACGCTAACGTATTAATCGCAGGTTCATCCATGAAAAAAATAAACGCAATGCAAAAAGTATCGCCGGCATTAAGCGCTTATATAGTCGATATAGTTTCCGAAGTCGCCTCCATCGCGCTTATTTCAACATGGGCAGCATACGAAAGTTCGGTAATTTTTGACGCCTACTCGAAATTCGGCAACCAAAAATCAGCGATCGAACTTTTAATCAATTCACTGCCGTATCATTTTTATACATTTCTCGGAATATTTTTCGCTTTTTTAGCCGCTTATTCCGGAAAATGGCTCGGCGCATGTCTTGACACGCAAAAAATCGAAGACAAAAGCGACAAAAAAATGGTAATCGACGGCAACGTAAGGTTAAAACACGTCCTTATCCCAATATTCACATTAATATTTTGCTCTTTTTCAGGCATATTCATCGCCGGCAGCGTGAAATTAAAAATGAACAACGCTTCGGAATATGGTATTTTTAAAATTTTATCCTGCGCGCCGACTATCGAGGTACTCCTCGTTTCATCGGTTATCGCATCAATAATATGCGTTTTAATAATGAAAAAAGACCAGGTGCTGCACCACTGGGACTTTTCAAAAATTTATTTTCACGGCATGATTTCTATGTTTCCGGCTGCGTTAATAATAATGCTCTCAAACGGCCTCGCCAAGATATCAGGCAACCTCGGAACCGGCGACTTCATAACAAACGGCATAACCGGCATGATTTCAGTCACAATAATGCCGGCGCTCATATTTATCGTATCTATGGCAATAACAATAGCTGTCGGCATCAGCTGGAGCTCGATGGCGATAATGATGCCGGTCGCATTTCAAATGGCATTTGTCATGAAAGTTCCTGAATTAATTCCCGTGCTTTCAGGAGCAATAATATCCGGCGCCATTTCAGGAGCCCATCTTGTCCCGTTTTCAGATAAAAGCGTAATGACGGCCGCCGCGTGCAAAATAACTCCGGCATATCACGTCAAAACGCAAGTATTGCATGTTACCGTAACCATTTTTTCAAGCGTGGCCGCGTATATAATTTTAATGAAATCCGGTTCGGCGCTACTGTCATTAATAACAGGGGCAATTTTAATATTCGGCGTTCATTCAATTTTTTCAAAACCCGATAAACTTTATTTATAACCAGCATATTCTCAGTACAAAATGCATTTAAAGATAGATTATGCCGGCAAATTTTTCACGATAAAAACACAAAAATCATATAAAAACAACCAGTTTACGTCCGTTTTTTTACTCAAGACAACTGCAACTTAATCGCTTTCAGTAACTAAAAAAACTGAATGTAATAAAATTATTAAAATTTTCAAAATATTGCGCTATCTGCTTCCCGGCAGTACTATTAGTTAAACAATTTAATTAACCAGAGCGTTATTGTAATTTTACCGTTAATAACTCCCGAACAGCTTTTTTCAAGTTATATAACATAATTAAACGTAATCATATAAAATTAATGCAAAGCCAAAGGAGGCAATATTTATGTTAAAAAATTCGTTAACAAAATCGGTTAATATTATTATAATTTGTTTTGTTTTTTTATTATCAGTCAATCTGAAGGCGGCGTCCGCTCAAAATACACTTGAAGGCGGCGGTAAAAATTTTTTAGCAAAAACCGCAGAAGTAAAAATCGAGAAACCTTCTTCTGTTACGAAATTACCCGGTGCTGAAATTATCGCCGATGAAAAAATCGCCGGCTGTATAAAGGAATATTTAAACGCTATATTCGAAAAAGATTATGAACGTGCAGTTTCAATGATGGCCGATCAGTCAAAAGCCGAATCCGCAATAGCTAAATTGGAAAATTGGCGTGAGAGCTTTATGGCGCCGGCCAATATAAAAATATTAAACATAAAATCAACTGCATCTTCAGATTATTCAGCGGCATTTACATTCGAATATAAAAATCCCAGCGGCGTATCAGATTTAATTCGCGGAAGAATAATTATAGCAGTTTTAAATTCAAAGTTAAAAATAAAAGAATTAGTTCCGGCCCAAAGGGCGGCCGAAACATCAAATACAGTCGCACCAAACTTTTCTACACCAAACAATTCTTCGGCGTATTCTCATTCCAAACCGCAAAATTCAAGCACTGGTTCGACTGCCGCAAATACGTCAAACGGTTCGCCTGACATTGCTTCGATGATATCCGCACTGAGCGGTTCTAACGCTGGAGCTTCCAGCGGCAATATGAACGTAGACCCGAGCGCGCTATTAAATATAATGAATCAGATGATGAACGACCCGGACGTTTTGGAACTAGCCACAAATCCCAAACTTATGGAAATCGCCAAAGATCCTTCTATTATGGATACTTTACTGTCAGGAAATAAAAACGCGATCTCAAATAATCCAAAAATCCAGGAATTAATGAACGATCCGGCAGTCAGGAAAATAATTGAAAAAATGAAAAATAAAATGGAAAATAAGGGCGGTTCAAATGAAAATCCAAGCGGTTCAGACCCGTCGCAAAACATTAATGTCGATTCTATATTTGAGTAAAATTTTCCTTTTTTAATATGGCATGTTTTTTGCATTTTTAGTTTTTAAATAAAAAAATGGAGGAGAGTACATATGAACAGTTTAAAATTGACCGCATTTATGACAGCCCTGATAGTGCTTTTTATGACAATAGGCAAAATGCTTGGCGGCCATAACGGAATGATGATAGCGCTTTTTATATCGCTCGGAATGAATTTCTTTTCATACTGGTTTTCGGATAAGATAGTTTTGATGGCATACGGCGCGCAGCCGCTTCCACGCGACACGGCGCCGCAAATACATGAAATAATTGAAAAACTCGCGGACAGAGCGAGAATTCCGGTTCCTAAAGTTTATATAGTAAACAGCGGCGTTCCGAACGCTTTCGCTACCGGACGCAACCCGCAAAATGCCGCAGTCGCTGTTACGACCGGGCTGCTTAACATTTTGAATCTTCATGAAATAGAAGGCGTGCTGGCTCACGAACTTGCGCACGTAATCAACCGCGATACTCTAATTTCCACTGTAGTATCAAGTTTCGTTGGGGCCATTTACTATATGGCCGACATGCTGAGATGGGCAATGATATTCGGCGGCTCAAGCCGCGACGATGAAAACGGCGACAGCGGTTCGTCGGCGCTTGGATATTTATTCGTAATAATAGTAGCTCCTTTAATCGCGATGATCCTTCAAATGGCTATCTCGCGTTCACGCGAATACAAAGCCGACTACTACGGCGCCAAATTGGCAGGCGACAATGCCGGTCTTATGTCCGCGCTGATAAAACTCGAGCAGGGCAACCGCTTGAACCATAATTTCTCTACTCCGGCGACATCTTCGATGTGCATAGTTAATCCATTCTCAGGCCGGGCATTATTTTCTTTGTTCTCGACCCATCCTGCAACCGAAGACCGCTTGAAAGAACTGCAAAAAATACAGTTTTAATTTTTTTCAATAAACCCTTGACAAAAGAAAAACGGTATGCTAAAATTATTTTCGAGATTAACCCGCAATACATCTGTAAGACCATTTTCATTGTAAATAGTTTCATTGAAAATCCGGGTTCGATTCAGGTGGTAGGGATCTTTATATAATATATTTACAGGAGAGTGTCTTATGGAATTACAAGACAAAACTTTAAAATGTGTTGATTGTGGAGCAGATTTCGTATTCTCAGCATCAGAACAGGAATTTTATCAGAGCAAAGGCTTCGTTAACGAACCTAAAAGATGCCCGGAATGCCGCAGCAAACACAAAGCTAACCGCAATGGCGGCGGCGCACGTGGCGGCCGTACACAGCAGCTTTCAACGGTTAACTGCTCAGCTTGCGGTAAAGAAACACAGGTTCCTTTCAAACCAGTCCAGGGCAAACCAGTTTATTGCCGCGACTGCTACAAAGCTAACAAATAATATTTAATATAAATTATTAGTCTTTTGTAAAAATGGCTGTTCAATTTTTTGAACAGCCATTTTTTATTTTAATCCTAAAAATGCCTTTATTAAATAAATTCTTATACGTGTCATTTTAAGACAATAATCTAAAAATTTTATTGAAATTTCTCGTTTCGGCTAAACCAGCAGGTTTTTATCTAAAGTTAAAAATTTATCGTTATTTATTCATCAATAATTTTAAACCGGCCTGATAATTTTTTTTATTTTCAACACATTATTTTAAGTATTATTTTGTCTAAATTACACTCTCTGTGCTGTTTTTCAAAAAAAATAAAAAAAATAAAAAAAAACACTTGCATTTAGTAATGTGTTGTGATATAATAAAAACAAGATTAACCCATTGTACATCTGTAAGACCATTTTCATTGTAAATAGTTTCATTGAAAATCCGTGTTCGATTCAGGTGGTAGGGATCTTTAATTAATATATTTACAGGAGAGTGTCTTATGGAATTACAAGACAAGACTTTAAAATGCGTTGATTGTGGAGCAGACTTCACATTCTCAGCTTCAGAACAGGAATTTTATCAGAGCAAAGGTTTCGTTAACGAACCTAAAAGATGCCCTGAATGCCGTAGCAAACACAAAGCTAACCGCAATGGCGGCGGCGCACGTGGCGGCCGTACACAGCAGCTTTCAACAGTTAACTGCTCAGCTTGCGGCAAAGAAACACAGGTTCCTTTCAAACCAGTTCAGGGCAAACCAGTTTACTGCCGTGACTGCTATCAGGCTAACAAATAATATTTAATAAATAGATATTAATTTTTAGTAAAAAGACTGTTTCAGAATAAAATTTTGAAACAGTCTTTTTTATTTTGCATTATAATAATTTTTATACGGCACCATTAAGTAAGAAAAAATTGCAGCTATTACATAATATGTTTGGGATGTTTATTAATTCGGCGGAATTTTCCAATCGCCGTATAAAACTTTATTTAAGGCATCTCTATAGCAGTTTTTCGAAAAAAATTATAAAATATATTTTAATAAATCTAAAATTTAACTTTCAATTTAGCAAGAATACAAAACTGCCATATTAAAAATAATCGCTCCATTTGCCTAATTCGAGGATTTTATTACCTTCGGTATCTATCATGACCGCATTATCGTCGCTTTTTACATAAGCCATATTTCCAATAAAATCTCTAGCGTCGTCGAATTGGCATTTAATAACGATGCAGCCGCTTTTATCTATATATCCGCATTTTTTATTCATTTTGACATACGCAAGCCCGGTATCTGAAAATGCGCCTGCCTCATCATAATTTGCCGGAATTACCAGCTTGCCGGTTTTATCTATGAAACCCCATTTCTTATTAAACCAGCCTGAAACTTCAACCGCAGCCAGGCCCTGCGAAAAACTTTTAGCGAAATCATATTTAGCCGGAATTACTAATTTCCCTGCTCTGTCAATGTAAGTCCATTTTTTGTTAAGACATACGCAGGCCCGGCCGTCTGAAAAATCAAACGCATCGTCAAATTGGTTTTTTATGACTTTTTGACCGGTCTTATCAATAAATCCCCATTTATCGCCAATTTTAATACGCGCCCGGCCTTCCGAAAATTTAGAAGCTCCGTCAATTACCGAATTTAAAAGTCTTTTCCCGGTTTTATCAATGAAATCATACTTTTTTCCTATTTTAACGCAGGACAATTCCTCAGCAAACTCTCCGCATTCATTAAAAATATTGTTTACGATAAGTTTGCCGTACTTATCAATATAACCAAATTTTCCATCAACTTCAACCGCCGCCATGCCCTGGCTGAAACCGAATGCATTATTATAGTTCGGTGATATGACTAATTTGCCTGATTTATTTATATAACCGTATTTCTTATCGATTTTCACCGGCGCCAGACCTTCGCTGAATACGCCGGCAGCCAGATACTGTCCTGTAATAACAATATTATCCTTCAAATCAACATAGCAGTAATAACGGTCCTTTTTCTTCCGTACCAAAATTAAATTTTCATCGGCCGAATTTGCCGATTCATTATTTACAGACATCTCGCTCTTTTTGTTTTCACTATCATGCTCAATAGAATTCGAAATCATCTCGCTGCGCTCATTTTTATGTTTTTCAATAAGCAGGCCGCGGCTTTCAAGTTTTTTTATCTGATTAACAGCGTAAACAGAGATATCTTCGTAAGTTGATTTTGCCACATTTAAAAGATAATGATAAAATTTTTCGTTTTCTGAATGAACGATAGCATAAACAGCCGATTTTTGCATAAGCTTGACATTCGAATCAATCATTTCTTTGAGCGCTTCGTTTATTTCGGCTTCACATTCACCTTTCAGGGCTATTATTGCGTTAGCTTTCACACGGTTGTTTTTATCCTTCAACAGCGGTTTAACATATTCCATGTAATCGCCGGCATGTCCTGAAAAAGTTAATGCTTCGATAGCGTTTGCACGGCAGCGGTTGTCCTTGATATTAAGATACTCTATAAGCATCGGCTGCGCTTCTTTATACTGCATCCGGCCTATACTTATAATAAGCGAAGCTAGAACCTTCATATCTTTTTCCTTGCCGAGCTGCCTCATTAAAATCTTCGCCACTTCAGGATGGCATCCGGCAGCAGATTTATTAATGGCATTAATCCTGACATTAATATCCGGCGATGCGAAATCTTTTTTTAATTCCGATATTATTTCATTTACTTCAAGCGGTTCACTATCCACCTGATTCTCTCCGGATTCATTTTCGGCACTAATACCGCTTTTAGATTCCGGCACACTGTCGTATAATAATTTTACGCCTTTATTTTCAAGCTTTTGTATATATTCAAGAGTTTGCGATGCCACATCCTTAAACTCTGAAACTTTTAAATCCAGCAGAAAAGCCCTGAACGGAGGTGTGTCTATTTCTGAAATACTGTACAAAGCCGATTTTTGCATAAGTTCGTTTTTGGAATTTACCATCTCCGCAAGCGGTTTTATTAAATCGATATCCGGTTCATCTTTCAATGCTATTATAGCATTCGCTTTAACTCTATTGTTTTCGTCTTCAAGCATCGGTTTTATATGTTTAAAAGATGACTTATCGCCTATCAGCCTTAATGATTCAACTGCATTGGCACGGCAGCGCGGATTTTTCATTTCAAGCGCCGAAATCAAATGCTTGACAGCCGGTTTATATTGCAGACGCCCTAAGTTTATTAAAATCGTTGCTATCACTTTTACATCTTTTTCATTCGGCAAATGTTCAAGAATTATTTTCCCGGTCTCCGGAAGATTATTATTTACTGCATTGTTTATAAAATTTACTTTCAAATCAGCGTCATAGCTGCTTAAACTTATCTTTAAATCATCGACGGCCGACTCGATCGGCGTTCTTTTCTCAAATAAAGTAAGCGCCGATTCGAACTCGTCAATAATATTTTCGGATTTTTTCACTTTCTTTAAAATTTCCGAAGCTTTTTTTATTTCTTTTTGTGAATATTTTTCAAGGGTATTAACCGCTTTCTCGCTGACCGCCGCATTGGATGACTGAATGAAATTTTCCAGAAGCAGCGCATTTTCCTCAGACGGGAAATAACCCATAACAAATATAGCTGATTCCTGCATGCTTTGCGAAGACGAAAAAAGCATCGCCTTTAAAATTTTTATGATATCGATCGTGTTCAGCTTTTGCACTACTTTAATTGCGTTAGCTTTTACGCGGTTATCGCCGTCATCGATCTTTTTTATTATATACGGATAAATTTTAGGACTGTCTATATATTCAAGAGCCTCGATGGTATTAGCCCTGACCCTGGCATTCTCATGCTCAAGATACCTGACAAGAACCCTGATTTCAGGTTCATTTCCAAATTTGCCGACCGCCTTCACGACCGCAGAAATGATCATTGGGTCATTTTCTATCTGAAGATAGTCGACAAGCGTAGACAATGACTCTGAAATATTATTGTTTATAAGGTATTGAATTATAGCTATTTTTTCTGAAACGCTTTTTTCATTTCCCTCAAGGTATTTTTTTAGATTTATTATGTTTATACGGGCGGCACGTACGCTTTTTTCGTCAGCAACCTGCGGCTTTATGACACTTTTTACATAATTCAGGGCTTTTTTAGCCAGAAATCGAAGTTCAACCGACTCGTCACTCTCGGCGATACTTCTTAATATAGTAATATTTTCAGCAGTAGGATGCTTTACGAGCGAGATTATAGCTTTTTTTCTGTCGGATTCTTTTATTGAATTTAAAAGCGCATTCATATCATTCATAATAAATAAACCTCTGGCCGCGCTGCCGCAAGAATTATTTTCCAAACAGCGGGGATTATTTAGTCATTAACTAATAAATTAAGACAGATGAAATACTTCATAATATAATAAAAAATTACAAAAGCATATAACACTTTTTACATAATTCAGGGCTTTTTCAGCCAGAAATCGAAGTTCAACCTGCTAGTCACTCACGGCGATACTTCTTAACATGGTAATATTTTCAGCACAAACAAATAATTAAACATAAAAATTTAAGACTGCCATGAATTTTTGTGAATGCGTTCTTCATTGAACCTTGACTCAACCGGCCTTGCTTCGGCTGGATGCCCCAATGATATTAAAGCCATTGGAGTTATATTTTCAGGCATATTAAAAAGCTTGCGCAAATTTTTCACTCTGTCCTCCACCGGATAAACGCCAAGCCAAACCGCGCCAAGACCCGCAGCATGCGCTGCTATAAGAATGTTTTGAGCCGCCGCAGAGCAATCCTGTATCCAGAATCCCTCATATTTTTCAAGCGCTTTGTCGCCGCACACTAAAATCGCGGCAGGAGCGTTTTTCAGCATATGAGAAAAAGGATGCACTTTAGTAATTTTAACCAAAAGTTCATGATTATCTACGACCACAAAATGCCATGGCTGCTCATTGCCGGCAGACGGGGCGCACATAGCGGCACCGAGAATTTTTTTCATTAATTCTTCCGAAATTTTTTCCTCAGTGTATTTCCTTATGCTCTTTCTTGTAAATATAGCCTCCAACGCTTCCATAACCGCCTCCAAATTCTATTTTAATTTTTCTTATTTACTTAAAAGTAGTATAACATTTAAGTAATCTTTTTTTCAACTAATTAATGCATTAAATTTTACACTAAAAAATATTTGACAAAAAATCACCTTAACTCGAAATTTTACTTTTTGATTCATTTTTGGTAAAAATTAAAATAATAAAATTCAAGTTATGCTTTTTCACGTTTTCAGGAGGTAATTTTAGTGTTCATAGTGACATTAACGCACATAAAAGATCTAAAATCAGTCGAGGAAAATCTTGAAGAACACAAACAATTCATCGATAAATTCATCATTTTAAATTTTATGAATTAAAATTCACTTGTGCATCGTTCTTCTTCTTTTTTAACAATATATAAAATCCGGCCATGGTAAATAAGAAAAATAAGGCGAGCGTCAAAACTGCAATAAAAAATAAAGTCATGTCTTTATCCTGAAAGATTAAGTCCAAGTTTCCGCCAGCTATAATATTCATAAAAGCAGTCCATGTTCCGGTTTTGATACTAACCCGCATAAAGGAATCGCCGAGCAGGACATAAACGATCGAACCCGGGATGGTACCGATTATCGTAGCTGAAATAAAAAGACCAAATGGAATCTTAAGCGCACCGCACGTATAATTGACAAGCTCGCAATTAACTGCAGGGCAAATCCTCGCAAAAATTATCAGCCAGAATTTGTTTTTATTTGAAAAATCCAAAGCCGATATTATATTTTCACGTTTTTTTACCAATTCACATACATATCCAGACGTCGAAAGCGACGCCAGATAATACGCCAAAACAGCCGCAAGCGACGAACCGCATACAGCATAAAAACCGCCAGCGAAAATTCCGAACAACGCTCCGCCGGCTGACGCAAGAATAATTCGCGGAACGCCGAACAACGGAAGAAATATGAGCACAGCGACATATAAAAACGGAGCAGCGGCGCCCTGCCCGATTATGAATGATTTTATATTTTCGGCGGTAACATTGATTTTCAGGGCCGGTAAAAGGAAAAAAAACAAAATTACGGCCGCTAAAAATAAAACCGCCCTATTTTTTTTACTTTCGGCGCCGTCCGAAACAGAGTTATTTAAGTTGTCGTTCATTTTAAGTAAAACACGCCTCATGCAATAATTTTTAATTGAGTTTTATTATAAACAATATGATAAAATTCGTCAATCTAAAAAATTGCCGCTTTAAAATATTTCGATTTTTAATAATAAACTTGAAAGTTAAATTTTTGTGGCAATAATAATAAATTTTAATTGATTTAATAATTTAATTTTGCTATAATTTAAGGCTGACTTAAAGCTTAAAAATAGGCAAAATAATAATGGAGGTATGGTGTGCAGTACATTAGAGAATTAAAAAAATATCATCTCGCGCATAATCCGGAAGACGCGGTGCGGATGATTTCTCAAGAACCCGGATCAATATTGATAGCCGGCGGTACTGAATTGATAGTATCGAAAAGGTACACGAATTCAATGACAAATCTGGTCGATATAACCAGAGCCGGGCTTTCATACATAAAAAAAGAGAAAAAAAGCATAAAAATAGGCTCGACTTCTACAATTTCAGAAATCCAGCACAATCCAACGATCATGGATTTCGCTAATTCGGTTCTCACAAAAGCAGCCCAAAAATTCGTTTCAGTTCAAATCAGAAACGTGGCAACAATCGGCGGCAACATCGCTTCCGGATGGCCGTCCTCCGATTTAATGCCGGTTTTAATGGTACTTAACGCTAAATTTCACGCGCTCGGCAAGGACAAGAAAGAATTCCTGGCTGATTCCTTTGTAATTTCAAAAGGCAAAACCCTCCTCGGTTCCAATGAAATGCTGACCGAAATTGAAATCCCGGTTCCTGCGCCTGAACAAAAAATCGGCTTCTCGTTTTTAAAATTCGGCCGCACCGAAACCGATATAGCAGTCGTAAACGGCGCATGCGCACTTGAATTAGATGAAAAACAGCATGTAAAATCAGTAAGACTCGCTTTAGGATCGGTTTCAGACAAAGTCATACGCTGCGCTGAAGTTGAAAACGAACTCACAGGAAAGGCATTAAGCGCTGAAATAATAAAAGCCGCGTGCGAACACGTTTCAAAATCAATCGACCCGAAATCCGATGTCCGCGCAAGCGCAAAATACCGGGGAACAATCGCTAAAGTTCTGGCTGCGCGCCTTATCACCGAAGCATACAATAACGCGGGAGGAAAGTTATAATGAAATTAAACGTTACTGTTAACGACGAAAAGAAAATATTTGAAATAGACATTAAAGATTCATTAATGGACGTTTTAAGAAAAAACGGGTACACTTCGGTAAAACATGGCTGCGAAACCGGCGAATGCGGAGCGTGCACAGTCGTATTAAACGGTAATACCGTTAATACATGCATATACCCAGCTATAAAAGCCGAGGACGCAAGTATAATCACATGCGAAGGCCTCGAAAAAAACGGAAAATTAAGCACACTTCAAGAAAAATTCATACAGATGGGCGCAATTCAATGCGGTTATTGCACTCCCGGCATGCTGCTTTCCGCTTACGCCCTGCTTCTTAAAAACCCTAAACCGTCGCTTGACGACGTAAAAGATGCAATCTCAGGCAATTTTTGCAGATGCACCGGTTATAAAAAACCTATCGACGCCATTATGGCGGCAGCTTCTGAAATGGGTGGTGTTAAGAAATAATGAACAAAGAATTTATTGTTGATAACGAAAAATTACGTAAAAATTTAAAAGAAGTCGGACAGAATAAAAGGAAAGTCGACGGCGACAAAATGGCACGCGGCAAAGCCGTTTATGTCGACGATGCAAAGCTTCCGATCGATAAACTGTATCACGCCAAAATAATGCACTCGCCTCACGCACACGCAATAATCAAAAAAATTGACGCCTCTGCTGCACTTAAAATGCCGGGCGTAATAGGCGTATTTTCACATGAAAACGTGCCGCGCGTGCCATACACGACAGCAGGTCAGAATTATCCTGAACCGTCACCTTACGATACCGTTTTATTCGACACCAAAGTACGCTATGCAGGCGATAAAGTATGCGCCGTAGTGGCTGAAACTCCCGAAATAGCCCAGGCCGCCATCGACTCGATTAAAGTCGAATACCAGCTTCTCCCGGCGATTTTGGACCCTCGCGATTCAATGAAGCCCGGCGCGGTAGTAATTCACGACGAACTCGACGCTACAGGCATCACGGATAAAAACAAAAACCTTGCGGCTCACGTCAAAGCCGAAGTCGGCGATGTCGAAAAAGCGTTTAAAGAATCCGACCATGTTTTTGAAAATGAATATTCGGTTCAATATGTGCAGCATGTACCGCTCGAACCTCATGTTTCCATAACATATATCGATGAAGACGAAAGAATCGTAATTTATACCTCCACGCAGGTACCTTTCCATTCACGCCGCATAGTGGCAAAGGTCCTCGGTGTGCCTGTCCAGAAAATCAGGCTCATTAAACCAAGAACCGGCGGCTCTTTCGGCGTTAAACAGGAAATAATTACCGAAGATATGTGCGCAATGCTGACATTTCTAACAAAAAAAGCCGTAAGAATCGAATATACACGCCACGAGGAATTTGTTTCATCGAGAACAAGGCATCCTCAGATAATAAAAGTAAAAACCGGCTTCAAAAAAGACGGCACAATGACCGGTCTTTCATTAAAAGTTCTGGCCAATACAGGGGCATACGGCGCACACGCTTTAACGGTGCAGTGCAATACCGGCTCCAAAGCGCTTTCATTATATAATTGCGCAAATACATACTTCGAGGCTACAATAGTTTACACTAACCTGCCTGTCGCAGGCGCGTTCCGCGGATACGGCGGACCGCAGGGTTATTTCGCCCTGGATTCGCACTTCGACGAATGCGCTGTAAAAATGGGTATTGACACTCTCGAGCTGCGCCGCAAAAACCAGGTAAAAGTCGGCGACGTTCTTCTGCTTTCAAAGGCGCTCGGCGAAGGCCGCGAAGGTTTCGAACAGATAATCCGCACATGTGGCATGCAGCAGTGTCTGGACAAGGTTACCAGAGACCTCGACTGGCACAATAAAAAGAAACAATATGCCGAAGAAAACAAAAAAAGCCACATAAAAAAAGGTGTCGGCCTCGCAATGCTGATGCACGGCACGGCTATTCCTGGAGTCGACATGGGTTCGGCTTCTATAAAAATGAACGATGACGGATCATTCAACCTTCTGTGCGGCGCTACCGACCTCGGCACGGGTTCTGACACTATACTCGCACAGATGGCGGCCGAAGTTTTATGCATACCTACGTCAAAAATGATCGTTTATTCATCCGATACGGACATGACGCCGTTCGATGTAGGAGCTTACGCGTCTTCCACCACATATATCTCTGGAACGGCTGTTTCCAGAGCGGCCCTTGAATGCAAAAAACAAATCATAGAAGTCGCGGCAAAATTATTAAAGGAACCTGCCGAAAATTTATATTGCCAGGATTCAATGGTTTATTCGAATAAAACCCAGAATAAAATGTCATATCAAGACATCGCGCTTTATACGCTGTATAAGGAAGACCAGTTCCAGATAATAGGCACAGGTTCATATATTTCTTATGACTCGCCGCCGCCGTTCGCGGTCCAGGGCTGCGAAGTCGAAGTCGATACACAGACAGGAAAAGTGCGCGTTACAAAATTCTCGTCGGCCGTAGACTGCGGCATGCCGATCAATCCCGTCATGGCCGAAGGCCAGATCGAAGGCGGCGTTCACATGGGTCTTGGATATGCGCTTACCGAAGAAATGAAATTCGATTCCAAGGGTGTAACATTGAACCCGAATTTTCTCGATTACAAAATATTCTCAACACTCGATATGCCTGAAATGACGACACATCTTATTGAAACATACGAACCGACAGGCCCGTTCGGCGCTAAATCGGTGGCGGAAATTCCGCTTGACGGCCCGGCTCCTGCAGTGGCAAACGCAGTTTTTGACGCATGCGGCATAAGAATAAAAGATCTGCCGCTGACACCGGAAAAAATCCTGTTTGCGCTCATGGAAAAAGAGCAAAAAAAATAATAACCGCTATTTAAAATATAGCTAAATAAAAAAGAGCTGTTTTAAAATTTTTTTTGACAGCTCTTTTTTTATTGTTTATAAACTAACAATTTAAATTTTTATTTTTAAGTGAGTTTTGGCATTCCAATTAACAAATTAATAAAAAATATTTTTTATAATAAAAATGGACACCGGCATTAAACCAACCGGCATCCATTTTTTTAGGACTTAAATTTTTGAATATATATTAGAGTTTAAAAATATTATTATTTCGTTCTTACTACGACCGGAATTCTTCTTGACGATTCGCCTTCTGTTCTTAATTCGATCGAGCCTTCGAAACGTGTTTTTGAAGATTCCTGAGCTTTAATTGTAACATCAACGTCTATTTTTGAACCAGGTTCAATTGTAACTGTAGTAGGATTAACGCTGATCCAATTTTCTATAGGTACAACTGTTCCTTCGAAAACTGATTTGCCTTTGTTTACAAATGTAACTCTTGTCGTTGATTCGCCGTTAGGTTCGATATTGTTGTAGCATGCGCGTTTCGGCTCAACTCTAACGTTGGAAGGAGTTTTTGCAACTGCCGGTTTCGGCTCTTCCGCTTTTTTCTCTTCTTCAGCAGGTGCCGCGCCTTCTTCGCCGGCTTTTTTCTGTCTTAATTTTTCAAGTATTTCTTTGCCTTTTTCTGTTTTAGGTTCTAATGAATTCTCATCGGCTGCGCCTTCTGCTGGCGCGGCGCCTTCTGTGTATTTAGCGATAATGCTTCCTTCTAATTCCTTTAATTCTTCATTCTTAGCGTCAAGATCGGCTGATTTTGATTTTTTCAAATTTTTGATCTGGATTTTAAGTTTTTTCCATTTTAACAGGTCGTTAGCGAGTGCTTTAGCCATTGCTTTGTCGAAATCTTCGCTTTTCGAGTTTACATACTTAGCGGCAAATACGACATCAGGGTGAACAGCGTTAAAAGCTTTTACCAAATTTGAAAGTGTTTCGCCTTTAGCGACTTTCTTTGCGGCAGTTGATTTTTTTGTAGCTTTTTTTGCGGCTTTTTTCGTTGTTTTTTTAGCGGTCGTATCGGCGGCGGCAGCTTCTGCTTCAGGCGCAGCGGCGGCAGCTTCTACGGCAGCAGGTTTTTCTTCCGCAGCAGCGTAAGACGAGTTAAGGTTAAAACTTAATGACATTGCTAAAAATGCAATAATTACTGATAAACTGAAAACTTTTTTCATGTTCTTTAATAAACTCCTTTTTTTATTTTGCCGCTTAACGGCTAATAATTCAAAATGAAAATAATAAAACTATCCAGAAATATGCTTCAAATATTCCCGAATAAAAAACTGCACCTCCCTGTAAATAACAAATATTTTATTTTTTAATTTTATTTATCATATATCTAATATTTGCGGCAAATTCTATATTTAAAGTTAAAATTACTCAACTCTAAAATAAAAATGTTTTCAGGCAAATGCTTGAAAATTCTTTTTTTTTCTTCTTTTTTCTTTATTTTTCTTAGTTTATATATCATTTAATAGAATAATCAAGCGATTAGCTAAAATTTCAAGGCAATAACACTTACCAAAACTAAAAATATCTAAATTTCAAAAATTCTGCCAGGCGCAATATAATATATTTCAAGCGGCAATTTGCCGTTTTTTTCGATTTTCGCCAGCTCGCTTTTTATGTCATCGATTTTATAACGTGTCGATATATGAAATAGAATAACCTTTTTTGCTTTTGCGGCCAGGGCTTTCTCAACTGCCTCGCGCAGTGTCGAATGCAATTGCCCGCACCTGTCCTCGTCTTTTAAAAAGGTCGCCTCATGTATTAAGACATCTGTATTGTCAAAATAACAGGAAGGAGAATTTATCGAATCGCCGCAATATGTTATTGTCCTCTTATCATCGACAAATAAAACAGCCTCGCGGCCCAATTCGTCAATTTTACCTTTGACCTCTTCCGGCTTCAAATGACTGAATTCCGGCCGCAACTTATTGCGGCGCTCAACTATATTATAACCCATGCTTACGACATCTTTCGTATGCTCCACGCTGAATGTTTCGAGATACGTATTTAAACGGGTATGGAACTGGTATTTACAGCCGTGCTCAACCGGGATCCAGTTTATATTAAATTGAGTCAATTTGCTCAAATCATAAAATTTCTTTATATAATCAATGAAAAAAATAAGAGCTTTGTCTTCTTTCGGATAATAAATATAAAGATCGGCAAATTCGCCCGTCGAATAATAATGGCCGAATTTAGTCATGAGTATGTTTATAAGTCCGGTATAATGATCGGTATGGCCGTGCGATAAAAGTATGTTATTAATAGCCACTATTTTCTCTTCCAAAATAGTGTTAATGCCCTCGCCGGCGTCAAACAGCGTATGATACGGCGAATAGTATAACCAGCTGCTATATTTCGCCTTCGAGTATCCCTTAAATATCATTATTGCATATTCCTTTATTGTAATATTTATATGGAACAATATTAAAAATATCGAATATTGGATATGCCACAGCGAATATTCAATATTCGATATTTATTTTTAACCTGGCCTGCCCCCTGAATTATTCGTATGATTTCAAAGTGGCTATAAGCTTGTCTTTTAGTTGTTTGTACTTGTCAAGTTTGGCGCGCTCTTTTTCGATAACATCGGGCTTGGCGCGTTCGATAAAATTCTTGTTCTCGAGTTTTTTTGTGACGAACGCCAGCTCTTCGTCCATTTTAGCGATTTCCTTGTTTATTCTTTCGCGCTCTTTCTCGACATCTATAAATTCAAGAAGCGGAATGTATATGTCAACGCGCCTGTTCTCATCTGAAATTCCAGGTATATCGCATACCACCGACGCGGTCGCCGCGCCTTTAGGTTTTTCGGCCATATATTTCGAGAATTCGAAACTTTCGGCACGCATGAGCGATTTCATCCATATCGAATTCGCCAGCAAAAGCCTTGAAATATCGTCAGACTGGTTTACGAGAACCGGTTTTATCTGAATGCCCGGCGATACCTGCAATTCCGCCCTTATCTGACGGGAAGCGATTATTATTTCCTGCAAAAGCTTGAATTCGGAATATAATTTACCCTTTTCTGCCGTATTAAAATCAAATCCTGTTTTATTTTTAAAACTTTCGGCCGAAGGGAATTCGGAAATCATCAAGGATTCTTTTTCAATGGCGCTTTTCGGGAAATTTTTATAAATCTCCTCTGAGATAAAAGGCATGAAAGGATGCAGCACTTTTAACGTTTCAATAAATATATAATTTAAAACTGCCTGCGCGGCAAAACGCGATTTGTCGTTTTCGGCTTTCGAATAAAGACGCGGTTTTATTATTTCAATATACCAGTCGCATAATTCCGACCATATAAATTCATAAACACCGCCGGCCGCGTGCGCGAAATCATATTCATCGAGATAACGGCGCGTATTTTTTATAAGGTCGTCAAGTTTCATGAGCATATATTTATCCGGCAATTCAAGCGCCAAATCAGACAATTTTTTAACCGATTCTACAGCCTTAGCATCGAAATCCGCCATGTTCATAAGCGCAAAACGCGAAGCGTTCCATATCTTATTCGCAAAATTTCTGTAACCTTCGATTGCGTTATAGGAAAGGCTCATATCGGAAGTCGTGCTGGCAAGCGCAGCCAATGTAAATCTTAAAGCGTCAGTGCCGTAATTTTCAATAACAGACAACGGATCAATTGCGTTACCTCTGGATTTACTCATTTTTTCGCCGTGCTCATCACGAACGAGCGTTGTAAAATATACCTTTTTAAATGGAACCTTTCCCATGAACTTAACGCCCATCATAATCATGCGCGCAACCCAGAGATATATGATATCAAAAGCCGTAACCAGAACCGATGTCGGATAAAAAGTATTTAAATCAACTGTTTTTTCAGGCCAGCCAAGCGTCGAGAACGGCCAGAGGGCAGATGAAAACCATGTGTCAAGCACGTCTTCTTCCTGGCGAAGTTTATTTGACGAGCATTTTTCGCATTTCATAACCTCATTCTCTGAAACGTTAACGGCGCCGCAATCTTCGCAATACCATACAGGAATCCTGTGCCCCCACCACAACTGCCTTGAAATACACCAATCCCTTATATTTTCGAGCCAGTGAAAATAAGTTTTTTCCCAGCGTTTAGGCATAAATTCCGTATCGCCGTCTTTTACCGCTTTAATGGCAAGCTCGGCGAGCGGTTTCATATTCACGAACCACTGAAGCGAAAGGTACGGTTCGATAACCGTATCGCAACGGTAGCAATGTCCTACCGCATGATTATGGTCCTCTATTTTAACCAGTAAGCCCTGTTCAGTTAAATCCTCGATGATTTTCTTACGCGCGTCGAAGCGTGAAAGCCCCTGATATACGCCTGAATTTTCGTTCATTTTTCCGGCGGTATCCATAACTATTATCGTATCGAGATTATGGCGCCGGCCCATCTCGAAGTCGTTAGGATCATGCGCGGGCGTAACTTTAACGGCGCCGGTGCCGAAAGCGACATCGACATATTCGTCGCCTACAACCGGTATCTCACGGTTCATAAGCGGCAGAATAACTTTCAGGCCTATCAAGTTTTTGTAGCGGTCGTCCTTCGGAGAAACCGCGATACCGGTATCGCCAAGCATCGTCTCGGGGCGAGTAGTAGCGACAATAAGATAATCAGGCAGATCGGTCCTGGACTGATCCTTTACGACTTTATATTTGATATGCCATAATTTTCCGGCGAGATCATGAAATTCAACCTCGTCATTCGAAAGCGCGGTAGTACAGCGGGGGCACCAGTTAATAATTCTGTTGCCGCGGTATATGAGTCCTTCGTTATATAGCGATACGAAAACCTTGCGTACAGCCTTTGAAAGCCCTTCGTCCATAGTAAAACGCTCGCGGCTCCAATCGCAGGCCGCTCCCATTTTTTTAAGCTGGTTGATAATAGTCGAGCCGGTTTTCTTCTTCCATTCCCAGACACGTTCTACGAATTTCTCACGTCCGAGATCCTGACGGCGAAGTTTTTCTTTAGCCAACATTTTTTCGACTACGTTCTGTGTCGCAATACCGGCATGATCTGTGCCGGGCAGCCATAAAGTGTTCATGCCTTTCATTTTCTGATATCTTATCACGATATCCTGCATTGTCGAGTTCAAAGCATGGCCCATATGAAGTATTCCGGTAACGTTAGGCGGCGGGATAACTATAGTAAACGCATCAGCGTTGGTATGTTCCGCGCCGGTAGCGGCCGTAAAATACCCTTTTTCACACCATTCGTTATAAAGCCTGTCTTCGATATTTTTGTGATTATATCCTTTTTCTAACTTAATCTCGTCCAATTTTACATTCCTCCAAATAATTTAAAAATAATATCTTTATGAATTTTTTTACTTCTTCCATAGGTTGACAAAAAAACAGCCAGCGCTGATAAAAAACGCTTATAATAATAAAATTATCAGCAGATTTTTTTTCGCCTTATTTTTGTGGCTTTCGCCACGGGAGTTTTGCTGACTTTGAATTTTTTCGGTTTTCCCGTATTATCAAAAAGAGTTAATTGCTCGTCGATTTGAATTTTTTGAGGACATGAAAGTATCGCAATGGCCGGACTTTGCTTGCAATCCTGCCTGCAGTCGATACATATTTTATTTATTTCATCATCTTTTTTTATTTTAATATTATTTTTTGGTGAAGCCATAATTAATCAGAAAGAATTTACCATATTTTTGGATATTTTTCAAGAAACTTATTAATTAATTTATAAAAAATATTGTTTTGCCGGTCATTTATTATTTTAAAATATTACCGATAAAAAATATGGCATTTTATTTTATCCGACATAATTAATTCAAACGAAAGATAAACGCCACTCAATTCTGGAGGCTTTTTCATGGCAATGAATTTTTACGCAAATCCTGTTCCCAAGCATATCATGGAAGAAATCGCTAACGCATACAATCTCGAATTTCCCGAAAATTTCAGAAAACTGGTGACTTTTTTTTCACACAGCGATTGGTTGATGCGTAAAACTGCTTCAGAATATACGGCTAAATTAGGAAATCAAATCGTAAATTTGCTTTTCGAAAAATTAAATAATAATGCCATAGACGACGACACCCTTTATTGGGGCATAAAGACATTCGCTAAAATCGCCACCGACAGCGCCGCGGAAAAGCTTCTGGAACTGATAAGAAATTCCGAATTCAATAATAATCAGCTTATTTTCATAATAAGAGCTCTCGGCGACATCAAAACACCGCGTGCTATAGCTCCTCTTATAGAACTTCTCGGCAATCCGAACTGGCTTATACGCAAAGAGGCCGCTGCCGCGCTGACATCCACAGGCCGCACCTCCGTGCCGGCTCTCAAAGAGGCGTTTTCATCAGGCAATAAAGACATAAGATACTGGACCGTAAAAATTTTAAGCCAATTATTAGGAAACGAAGCATGCGAATCATTTAAAAAATTATTGAAATCAGATAAAAAAGATTTGAGATATTATGCTGTAACAGCGCTTGGCGAGTTAAAAAGCGACGATTCTCTGGAAACCATCATAAAAGCTCTCGGTGACGAATCATGGCTTGTAAGGGCGCAGGCCGCTGAAATACTGGAACAAAAAGGTAAATCAATAATAAAACATCTCAAGGCCGCATACCCGAACGGCAATTCCGATGTCAAGTACTGGTCGATAAAAGTCATTGCCAAGATCCAGAAAGACGAAGCGCTTGAATATTTAAAAAAAATATTGGAAACAGACGACACTGAAATAAAATTCTGGGTTATTGACGCATTATCGCAGATGAGCTTTAAAAATGCAGCGCCGATATTTGTGAAACTATTCGAGGACCCGTCATGGCTTGTAAGAAAATACGCGGCCGCTACGATCGAAAAATTCGGACATAAGGCGACCAATTATCTTGCAGATCTTTTAAATGAAAATGCCAATGAAAATATACGTTACTGGGCGGTCCAGATAATTTCGAAAGCCGACGATAATAATTTTCAGAAACTATTAGACGTCCTCGAAGACCCGAACGGCAAAGAAAAAGTATTTATAGTCCAGACCCTCCGTGAGACAAAAAATAAAACGGCATTAAAATATTTATTTAAACTTCTCAGCGACGAAAAATGGATAATAAGGCGCGAATCCGCACAAACGCTTATTGAATTCGGCGCCGACATAGTAGTGCCTTATATTATCACTAATGTCAACTATAATGAATCGCCGGATATGAGTTACTGGGTTCAAAAAATTTGCCTTACGTTTGAAGAGGCGGCCGTTGAAATATTGATCGAAATGAGCCATACCATTCAAAACTATAACGACGACAACGACGAAGATTCTTTAAAATTCAAGAAAATATACAATTTACTTGCAATTATCGGCAGCCAGAAAGCCGTCGACTTCATAATAAACTCGTTAAAAAATAAGAAAATGATGCATAAAGAGGTATTAATCTCGTCGATCGGAAACATAAACAACGAAAATTTCATAAAGAACCTGATAAAAAAGCTCGATAACGAAGACCCGGGTATTTGTTTCTGGATAGCGCAGATTTTAAAATCAATGCCGAAGCATTTAAGGAATATTCTTTATACGAGCCTTGACGATAAAAACCCTGAAAAACGTATATGGATATGTAAAATCTTTTCTGAAATAAAAGATTCCTCATTCATACATCCTCTTTTAATCTTATTGTCCGACAAGGATAAAAGCGTACGTTACGAGGCCACGAAGGCGCTGAGTAAATTCGGCTCAGAAGAAGTGACTGAATCGCTTATAAAGCAGTTCATAGAAGAGGACGAAGAGGGGAAAATCTGCATAATCGAAAATATCAAAAATCTGATAAACGATAAAATGATCGAAAAATTGATAAAAGTGATTGACGATTCATCAGATACCGACAACTACTGGATCGCCAAGATATTAACCGAAGGTTCAAACAAAAAAGCTGAATTTTTCGAAAAATATTACAATAACTCAGTCGACGGTTCGATGCAAAAATACTGGTTAAAAAAAATCATCGATCATATAAAAGGCTTAAGTTACCTCTAATTTCAAATAACACAAAAATAAAATATCGTTCTAAAATAAAAAAAGGCTGTCTAAAAATATTAATTTTTAAACGGCCCTTTTAATTTGTCAGCCCTTTTTTTATTTTTTTTATGTAAAAATTATCAGGCAGTAATTTTTCGGCCTTATCAATCGCTTTTCTGGCCAGATCAGGCTTATTCATTCTGTAATAGCAAAATGCAAGCCGCGACACCGCGGTAAAATTATCAGGCGTAATTTCAAGCGCCTTATTAAAAAACAAAGACGCACTTTCATAATCTTCCTTCAGCATCAAAAATCGACCGGCGTTATAATAAGTGCGCCAATAAGAAGGATAAGTCCTTATCAATATGTCAAATTCATCCAATAAATCGTTAGGATTGAGATCAGGCACCTCGTCGATTTTTTTCATAAGCGAAAAATTTTCGGTGAATGCGTCGTTATGGTAATAAATTTCAAGAGCCGGAAAATCAGGTTCATTCTTGAAAGCTTTTCCATAAAATTCATTCGCTTTTTTCAGGTCGCCGAGTTTCGAATAATAAATAGCAAGTTCCAGATAGGCCTGAGCATAATCGGATTTTTCAGAAATCAATAGATTTATAGTTTCCAAAAATTTTTCGGACTTGCCGGCGTTCAGATAAAAATTAGCGATCAAATCCAGTAATGACGCTCTTAAACAATTTGGGCCAAATTTAAAATAATTGACATAATTTTCCGGTTTTATTTTCTTTGCCGCGTCGCATAAGGTTTCGATTTCCGCCGTCGTCTGGCCCTCTGAATTACTTATCAATTCCATCGCCGCGATAACATTACCGGAATTTTGATCAAACGCTGACCTTGCCAGCTTAATCTCATCCGTTTTTCCCGAATCGGCGGCCTGAGCCATGCTTAAAAAGGCGACGGCATTTTTCTCGTAATCAGCCGGCTGGCCGTGATCAAATTTTATTTTTTTTATGTTTTTCAGCGTTAAATATTGATTTTTTCCCGACATTATATCCGCCGCTTCGGAAAATTCAAAATCAGTGTAATAGTAATAAATGCAGCTATAACCGCCAAAGCTTAACAAATGCCATTCCTGCAACACTTTTGAAATAATTTCGACTTTTCCGCCCGGACGCAGCGATATTTCATTTGTAAGAGAGTTAAACTTTATGTACCAATTTTTAATATCGCTGCAATTCGCCCGCCATTTTTTTTCAAAATCGTCATATACGTTCTGGCCGGTCAGAAAAATTTTTAAAGCTTTAGGGCCTTCGTTATTTAGGGCTATTTCGCATGTTTTAAAAAAGTCGGATGCAAGCTTTTGCGCACACTCTTTTACAGCGGCGATTTGCTTTATAACTTCGACTTCGAGGCTTTCAGCTTTAGATTTATAAGGATTTTCAGACCCGGAAGAATTTTTGGCTATTTTATAAAATTCAGCAGCCTGTTCGTAATTTTTAAAATTATGATAACAAATGCCTAAATTAAAATAAAACCGCGCACGTAATTTATCAGCTAATTTCAATTTATTTATATTTTTTAAAGATTTGAAGGCCTCGTGAAAATCACCTTCTCCTATTTTAATCTCAGCCTCGAAAATATAATTCATATCGTCGCGTTTTATTTTGTTTAGTTTGTTCAGCGCATACCTTGCCTCAAAAAATTTTCTTTCTGCGATTTTAGCCTCGATCTCGCCGGCAAGTTCGCCGGCAAGGCGCAGCTCGATCTCTTTAGATGAATTTTTGTTCATCACACCGTCTTCCGAACCAATCTTAAGACTATCAGAACCGGTATTTACGTCCTTAAAATAATAATAAGCGAAAATTATGGTAGAAAAGAATAATATTAACGCCAAAATTATTGAGACAGGCGAAGATTTAGGGGCCTGAGCTTTTTTTTCATTCAATACCGCACTTTTTTTTGCCTTTTCCTTTTGTTCCGCGCTTTTTTCTGAGGCCGCCGGCGACTCAAGATCGAACTTAGCCGCGGCAATCACGTATTTAGCCGCGTCAACCTGTTCCTCGTCGTTTGAATTTATCATATCCACCAGAATATTTCTTACTGCCGCCTGGTCGTATTTACATAAAAATCTTGCGATATTAGTGCGCACTCTAACGCTGCTGTCATTTGCAAACGGCATTAAAAGACTTATAACACCGGAATCCTCAAGAAATTCAAGTCCTTCTACGGCATTCGCGCGCACGCGTTCATCGGCGTTAGTCAAAAAATCAGCGATTATGTTTTTAGTTGAATTTACCGAACACTTCCCAAGAGCGATCAACAAAGTGGCAATAACAAAATTATTTTGTTCAATTTCGAGGCGTTCGATAAGCAGCTTTTCGATTTCGGCATTTCTGCCGAACTTAGGGCATACTTTAGCCGCAAGTATTCGTTTTTTTAAGTCCTCGTCGGCAATGCTGCTTTTTAAAATAACCAGACGTTCATCCGTCAACTCGAATTTAGCGTCAGGCCCTTCTTTACCGCCGGAGGTATCCTCGCCGGCTCCAGACTGCTGTCCTTGATTTTGAGATGCCGCAGCAGGGCCGCCTGATTTTTTAGATTTTTTCAGGGCAGCTTCTGCCTCTTTTTGCTCCATAAGCTGATTATATAATTTTTCATCGGTTGATTTAAAGACGTTCTCAAGCTGCGCCAGCGCCTGCTTGATATAAGTTTTTAAGACTGGATTCTTTTTTTTTAAAAGCTTTTTTAAAATTTCATAGCTTTCAATGCCCGCAATTTTTGCCAGCTCATTGACAGCCTGTATCTGGCAATTGACATCGGTTGATGAAAGCATAAACAGCAGTTCATCGGATATATTATTATTTGTATTATTTGATTCCTGTTTTTTATCCTGCATAATGCGAATTAAACATGAACATTATCAATAAATTGCGGATTCGGGCGCGCAAAATAATATCCCTGCCCGAGGTGTGCGCCGAGGGCTTTTATCGTATTATACTCAGCCTCGGTTTCAATGCCTTCGGCGATTACTATCGAGTTTGTCTTATTGGCGAAATCAAGCAAAGTCCTTAACAGTTCCTGTTTTATAAAGTCTTTGTCGATATCGCGGACTAATATCAGATCAAATTTCAAGAATTTAGGATGCAGTTCCGCTATCGCCTGCAAACTTGAATACCCGGCGCCTGCATCATCGATAGCTATATTAAATCCTACTTTTTTCAATTCATCGACTATCTGCTTAAATTGCGAAAAATCCTCTATGGCGCTTCGTTCCGTGATTTCAAGAACTATGCGCTTAGGGTCTATGGAATATTTATTAAGGATACCCGCGAATTTTTTTATCGTAAAATTAGAGTCTTTCAACGTTTTTGGATCGACATTCAAAAAAAGCTTCAAGTCTTCCGAATAATTATTAGTGTTTGAATGGATTTCCCTGTATAAGTTCAGGTTTAAATTAAAATTAATTATCGACTTTAAAATGCAGATCCATTCGAGATCGTCTGAAAAATTATAACTGGCCGCAAGCGAAAAAAGTATATGCGGCATTTCGAATTTAGTCATTTTAGGCCCGCGCGCAAGCGCTTCATAAGCGACTATTTTAAAATCTGAAATTCTTACAATCGGTTGAAACACCGTCCTGATTTCTTCGTTATTTATTATCTGCCTCAGATCGTCTTTAGATTTCTGCCGTTCCTGCAATTCACGGTCGATACCGGCCATTTCCGCTTCATGAATCGCTGAAAACAAAGATCTTTCAAGGCAATATACAGGATTATCGTTAATAATTGAATAGCCTATGTTGAATTTTATGTATTCGGCCGGAATTATAGTTCTATTTTTAGACTCGGTTATTAATTTTTCCTTAACGCGGTTGGCTATGATTTCAAGGCTGGCTATAGATAAACGTGATTCATTGCGCGGCGAGGCCAAAAATATCAAAAAATGATCTGATTTAGGAAATAAAACCACGAGCTGATCTTCATTTCTTAATATCTTGCCTTTCATTTCAATAATCAACTCAGAAACATATTTTATAAATTCATCATATTTTTTGTGGCTATATATTTCCTCGAGGTTGACAATAGAATTATTTATCTTCACTGAAATGATAGCCACTGATTGTTTGTATGAAAGTGTTTTCACTTCATCGAGCACGTAAGTCAAAGTCGGCAGCTTAGTATTCGAGTCAAAAAGCATTTCCTGCATCTTAAGAAATTTGATAGCCGCGTCATTATTGTTACCGGCGTTGCCGTTACTATGATTTTCGCCGCCAAAATTATCTTTTCCTTTGTTTTTATTATTTATCTCCGACATCATATCACCGCTCTTTATCACTATAAAATTCAACTTAAAAATTAATGTAATTAAATACCGAAAAAACACGCCGCATTTTATTTTTAAAGTAAAAAACTTAACTCCGAATATCTTTTGGCATATTGACAATAAAAATTATCATATTTTCATTTTATCACCCATGCAAAATAAAACAACTTAACAAGCAACACCGCGATTAATGCTGAACCGCCTTGCTCATCTGCAATATCGGCAAAAACATAGCTATAACTATACTTCCGACGACGCCGCCGAGAAAAACTATAAACAACGGTTCAATAAGGGAGGTCAACGCATCGACAAGCTGGTCGACTTCCTCCTCGTAAAAAGATGATATGTTTTCGAGCATGTTTTCAAGAGTACCAGTCTGATCGCCTATCGATATCATCTGTCCGACCATGTCAGGCATTGACGGCGATTTCGCCACAGCATCGCCTATGCTCATGCCTGCTTCAACGTTAACTCGCATCTGGGAAAATTCGGATTTCAATATTAAATTATCTATCGAATCATTTGTAATTTCAAGCGCCTTGGATATTGAAACGCCGGATTTCAAAAGCACCGCAAGGTTAGAACAGAAGGCATTAATCGAATATTTAACGGTCAATGCGCCGACAAGCGGTATTTTCAATGAAACTTTATCCCATATCTGACGTCCTACCGGCCAGGCATAAAATGCTTTAATCGCCCATCCGATAGCAACCGCGCCCAATACTTCGTATATTATATAATTTTGAACAAAATTTGATATTGCTATGACTATCTGGGTCGGCAGCGGCAATGTAGATTTAAAGCTCTTGAACATAGCTGAAAATCGGGGTATAACGAACGCCATCAAAAATATGACGACCAATCCGGCGACGCACATAATAACAACCGGGTAAATCATCGCCGACTTAACCTTTCCCTTTAACGCCGCGGATTTTTTCAAAAACATATTCAATTTATCGAGCATGTCATACAACATACCTGATTCTTCGCCTATTTTTAAAAGACTCAGGTACATCGGCGGAAAAGTCTCCGGATGATGGGAAAATTGTTCGAAAAGGTTCGAACCGGCTTCGACGCCGACACGTATTTTTTTTACCTTTTTCTTTAAACGCAGGTTATCAACCTGTTTTTCAAGAATTACGAGAGATTTGATAATAGGAATACCGGCTTTGGTCAATACCGCGAAATATTTCGTAAACATCATGATATCGCGCTGGTTAATAGAACGGTTGTTCTTTGAAAAATATTCTTCCCACGTCATTTCAGCTTCTTTTCTAATAGAAGTGACGGAAAGATTTTGCGCTATTAATTTTTCACGCGCTGACGATTCATTATTCGCGTCGATAGTGCCTTTTACCTCAGTGCCCGACGCGTTCATCGCAGTATATATAAATTCAGCCATTACATATCACCAGATAAAAAAAATTATTATTGTGTGGATTATATCACAATAATAATTTTTTTTAAAGTATTTTTATTTATTTTATTAACCGGACATTTAAAGTTTACTTTTTATTTTTTGGTGGCATTTGAATTATAACTTGCGCTTGTCCCGCCGCCTGATTGTTGAGTTCCCGAAGATTTCGGCTGATCCTTACTACCCTGGGTCTGCTGTTTAGAAACATCAGTATTGCCTTTATTATCCTTGCTCTTGTTATCTTTAGAGTCTTTACTGTCCTTTGATGCGGAAGCCGTTTCGCCGCGTGTTACAGGTATTTTTACAGGCGGCTTCTTCGGTTCGGTAAGGTTTGTCATCAAAATATTATCTTCGGTTATTTCTTCTATCAAGTACTCGCGCTTATAGACCTTTTGCTGTGAGCCGTCAGGATTTTCAATTGTAAGCGGGCCAGAAAGTTTCTCTTCGATCTTCTGTCCGACAGTTACCATCAGCAATGATTCAGAATCATCCTCGAGGTTTCTGCGGGTTAGCATTCCTGTTTTTTGTTCGCCCATCTGATAAAATCCCTTATAAAAATAATCCATGCCGCGGCTTACAGTCTGATTTTCAGCCTTAGGCCTTGCGTTAGCGGCAAGTTCGGTCGATTTTTCAGCCACAGCTCTCGCTTTTAAATAGTTTTGCGATTTAAAGGCTTCTTCTGCCTGTTTCAAATTTTCCTCGGCCTGCTTGATTAATGGTTCGGAAATCGTACCGGCCGGAAGCTTTTTTACCAGCTGTATTTCTTTTTTTGCAGTACTTATAGCTTCTTCTGCCAGTTTGCGCAAATTGACCGACGATTTAATATCCCTGAAAATATTACGTCTTACACGCGCCATATATGTCTGCATAACCGGTATCAAGCCGGCCTCTTTGGTGTCAAATTCAATTTGCAAAAATCTGTCTTTAGGTATAGGTTTCGTTTTTATTTTAGGCCCCTTATCGGCAGCCTGCGGCTGTTTGCCGGCCGGAGTATTCGGGCGCGGCGGAGCGGCCGGTGCGGCTGCAGGAGCTGCCGGCGCAGGAGTATTTGTCCTGGCGACTTCCTGAGGCGGGGTCTCGCCGCCTTCGGCATTTTCCGCAGCCGGCTGTTCGCCGTCAGCGTTTTCGCCGTCAGTTTTTTTGCCGCAGCCGCAGCCTTCAATTAAAACGCTGCATGAAAAAAATATTAAAAGTAAAAGATAAGTTATCTTTTTTTTCATTACTGGCTACCTCTAAAAAAGGTGGTTAAAGTTAATTGCAATTTCATCGTATCGTCCGGCGTCATCAAATCCTTTATTACAAAACCGCCGTCCTCGATTTTAATTATGGCTTTCCAGGTGATTGACGCGTTATCGTCACGTCTCAGCTGAATTGCATTTTCAAGATTCCATAAGTATTCCAATATCTTTGAATATTCACCCTCGATATCTAACGTAAAATAAAATTCCGTAAAATCCTGCTTGAGCTTTCCCTCGAGATCTTTTTTTTCAATAATCGTAAAATTAGCTATTTTTATCTTCAAATCAGTAGCCAGTATTTCGATTTTCTTTATCAATTCCGGCCATACATCTATCGGCGGAAGATTTACAAGCGTCTTATTCAATATTTCAATGGTTTGCTCGGATTCTTTCTGCCTTTTCTCATCTTCTTTTTTCTTTATCTCGACTCTTCTTTTTAATTCGTTTTTCTGGTTGCCAAGGTTATTCTGCTCGACCTGTGCTTTTTCGAGCAATTCACGCGCTGCGTCGATCTTTTGCTGCGTTTCCTCACGTTTGGTAACGTAATCTGAATGCTGTTTGAAATAGATGCCGGCATTCACCGCTATACAAATCACTATCCCAGCGTATATTAAGCTTAATTCCATTAATGAGGCTTTTCTTGTCCGCATTAAAACCTTTTTCCTTTTTTTATCGCAATATCTTACAGATTAATTCGTAACTTCAAAATTTAATATCGACGAATATTTTTTATCAGGAGTGCTGATTTTTAAGAAACCTTTTCCCGGTTTAACTCCTTTAAGCACGCCGATTTTGTCCTCAAATAAAACCGCGCCGTCCGGATTCACCATTTCATAAATATAATCATCGTTATCAAGCTGCTTTTTCTGCTCTATGATATTTAAAATATAAACTTTAATTTCTTTTGATTCATTGACTTTAAATTTCAAAAATTCCGGATCAACCGTTATCCTTTTAAAAGGGTAAAATCTAAATTTCAAGGCAAACTCATAACCAAATGTCTGAGTTATTGCAACCTGCGAAATAGCGATCGAATTCTGGTCTTTGAGCGGCACAAATTCCTTATATTTCATGAGATTTTTCAAAAATTCCGGAGCGTGATACTGTTCTTTGGCTTCGCATATTATTTCAAATTCCTGATTTTCGAGGTCATCGCCCTTTATATTGATTTTTTTGACCCAGACATCCTGCGGCGTAAGTTTTTCAATTTTATCAAAAAAATCAAACCATGAAAATGACTTCTGATAAATCCTGTTGAAAAAATCAACTTTTTTATTTATTTCAAATATTTTATCAGGCGATATTATTGCTTTTTTCAGCTGGTCTTCGAGGTTGGCAATTTCCGATTTAAGCCGGCTGATATTTTCATTAACGGAATTTATTTCGTCTTCACTGACCTGTTCCATATTCTGAATTTGTTTCTGATAAAAATATTTAAGTCCGAACCACATTCCAGGAATGACCAGTAACAAAACTACCAAAGCCGCTATAGCTTTATAATTTCGAGGAATACATTTATATTCTTTTGGCTGGAGGTCCATTACTAATTTCATGAATTCAGGCCTTCTTTAATGTCTTAATAGCGCGCCTACCGCGCACTGCAATGAGTTTTTTTCATCGGCCGTCATCTGTAATTTGACGCCGGAATCGATTTCCACTATTTCCGAAAGCATAACCGTTTTAGTATTCAGGTGAAGCTGCATTGCGTTACTGATATTCTTAAAGCCGGACGTTCCGCCGCAAAGCACTATTTCATGTATTTTAAATTCCCTGAAACGCGCCAGATACTGGTCGATCGAGTTATAAATGCCTTTTATCAGTTCGCCGAACGAAGGCTTTATGATGTTATATAATTCAACTTTATTTTGCTTGTCGGGATTATCTTTTAAAAATATTTCCTCTTCTTTTTTTATTTTCTCGGCCGAGCTTTCATCCACTCTTTTGGCATCCATTATGAGCCTTGTAAACGGCCCGCCGCCGATAGGTATCGAGCGCGAGCTTTTTATTGTGCCTTCCTTTAAAAATGCTATAGTAGTGGCTTCACTTCCAAGATAAATCACGGCGATATTCTTTTTTTGCACTTCCGGATCATTAATATAAGGGTGCAATAAATTTATCAAGTTAAAAAACGTCGTATCGATGGCGGCGAGATTAAGGCCGGCCGCTTCGAATATCGCGCCGAAATCAAAGAGATTTTGCTTAATAATAGCCTCGGCTACCACGATAGTTTGCTTTTTAGAATCTTCGACAATCTGATATGAATAAAACCATTTATCGAGTTCAAGCGGCAAAAGCGGCCCAAGAGTAGTAGGAATCGCCTTTTCAACGGCGTCTTTTGCCTTTACAGGCATATTCAGCCAGTTTATTACAACCATATAATCCGGTATCGTCAATATAATATCATGGCCTTTAATTCCAGTTTTCGACACGAGTTCCTTTAATTTCTGGGTAACTTCTTTAGGCTTTAAAATCGGCTTATCCGAAAAAATATTCGCCATAGATTTTTCAGGCATTTCAACAACGCCGAATTTCGACAATAAAATCTTTTTATCGTCATTCTGGCGTTCCTTTAAAACTGCCGCCTTTATATATTTAGAACCTATGTCTATGCACGCTACGGGTCTTGCCATCGGTCTCCCCATCTTTTTTATGTGCCGTTTGTTTATTAACTAAATAATAAAAATCGGCAAATGAATAAATGCAAAAATTACAAATAAAGCAATTCGTACTTTTATAATCGGTTATATTTTAAAAAAATATATATTTTTTTTACGGCCGATTAAACTAAAACCGTTTTTTATTTTAATAACGTCAAAAACATCATGATTATAACATATTTTTTTTTGTTTGCAATAAAATATGGCCAAAAATAAAAAAAGCAGGCCTGAACCTGCTTTCAGTATTATTAAACTTTAACCCTTATGTTATGCTGCCACTTCGCGTTTTGGAACAGCCGGAACCGCCATTCCTTTTTTAGCCATAATCGTTTTTAATTTGCTTTCGATCAATTCAAAACCGTTAGGCTGGTCAAGAAGATTTATTTCAGGGCCCAATACAGTTGAATAATGCTCGCGAATCCACAATTTTAATCTGTTTTTAAGTTCAGAATCACCTTTTACGTTAAAATAATGATTATAATTAGCTGTTGGTAATACCATTATGGCCTCACTCCTTAGTTATATATTTTTTTGATTTTATTTAAAAGTTTTGCATTCGATGTTATAAAATATCGGAACATTTTTTCATTAATTTAACTTTTTTAAACCCACTTTTTCTTGACAATATAAAATTGCCTGTGTTAAAATGTTTTTTGAATAAAAATGTTTGATTTATTAACTTCCAAAAATAAAAATAGTCTTTTTGCTTATTTGCTTTTTGCAGTTCCGATTATAATATGCTTTGCAATTATTGTGTTTATAGGCAAAGCTTCGCTTTCAGGCTATAAAAATATCATATTAAAAGATATAGACAGCGCCGGCCAGTCTATAACTCAGCCAATCGCGCAGTTAAAGCCTATAACTCCAAATGTAGTGCTTATCATAATAGACGGACTGAGCAACTTCGACGCTGAAAAACTTGAATTCCTTAAAAATCTAAAAAATACTGCGGCATTTTCCAGTTTCGAAGCTCAAAGCCCGACATTATCGCTGTGTTCATGGTCAATTTTCCTGACCGGCTCATCAGCCGATGAACAGGGAATATTTTTTCCAAAAGCTCTGACCGAAATGAAAGTGGGGCTTTTTAGCAATATAATCTCAATCGCATCTAAATGCGGCTTAAAAACGGCTATATTCGGCCATAAATACTGGGAAAACCTTGCCGGCTCATTTGCCGATTTCAAATACTTCGAAGATTTCCTTATCAGTAATTCAAACATAATGAAAATAGACGAAAACGTTCTTGCAGCTGCCTATGAATGCCTGCTTAATAATAAGCCGAATCTTTCAATAATCCACCTGCCGGGGCTTGATAAAACCTCCCATCTTTTCGGACGCGGTTCTGCAGAATTTAAAATGCATACCGAAAAAATAAGCGCCATGCTCGAAAGTTTTTTCAAATCAGGGATAATTGATAATAGCTGCGTTTTCCTGGCAGCCGATCACGGCCATATCCAAACGGGCGGTCATGGCGGAAGCGAGCCCGAAGTAAGAACTGTGCCGATTTATGTCATTGATAAAAACGTAAATAAAAACAGTTTGAGAAATTATAAAGTCAATCATAAAGATATCGCTCCGCTTATATCGGCAGTCCTTGGAATTCCATTCCCGCTGTTTAATCACGGAACATTTATCACTGAATTATTTAAAATAGATATTGCGCGAAAAATTGAAATAATGGAAAAATTAATAGAGCAAAAATCCTTATTTTATGCAAAGTATAATTTTTACGCCGGCTTTAAGGATATCAAACTTTTTAATTACAAAGCGATAATCGAAGACATAAATAAGTTTCCGGGCGAAAGCCGTGACAGCTCTGAAATACTGGCAGCATTAAAAACATACGAAAGCAGGCTGGACCTGGAGTTTATCAATATAAAAGACAGCATAGTATCAGCCGACCGTCTGTACCGGCTTTTTATTGCCGCGCCGCTTATCGCGCTCCTTTTTATCTACCTTATTTATATTTCGGGGCGGACATTTTATATATTCAACGCAATAATGCAGGTATTCTTATTTTATCTGCTTTATTACAGCATTTATTTTTACCACGGTTTCTCATTCTCGCTGTCAGATTTTAATTTTGCCGAAAATTTAGGTCCGTTTATTGCCGCTAGAAGAATTGAAATCATAATAGCATACCTGCTTTCTTTCATTCCGATTATGTCAAATTATTTTTTAATTCAAAAAAGCCTTAAAACATGGCAAAATTACGTTTTCTACCCGGTTTTCATAAAATTCAACATTTACCTTGTTTTTACTCTCGTCTGTCAATGCCTTTATTACATAGTGCTTTATGGAATAAAAATGACATATATAGTTCCGGATATGAATATGGCGGTCAAATATTATCTTGATTTCAATCTTATGGTAACCACACAGGCCGCCGCTGTTGTAATATTTTTTGCAAGTTATTTTTTTCTTAAAACATTCGCCGGTAAAAAATTATTCGCCGATTAACCGCAAATTAAAAACCTGCTAAGTTTAACTTTTGTTATGCCGAACTCGAAATATATCGATGTAATATCGGTAAATTAACAATAATCGGATATTTAAGTCCGCATATTATTAAAAATTGTTTGAGACATTAATTTTAAAACATCCAAAAATGCACAATCAATTTAGTAATAATCAAAAGTATAATAGAATTAACTATTGTGTAAATAACATGCGTGTTACGGCAGCAAGATCCGTATTAAATATTCAGCGTTATTTGCAAATTATATTTTAGAGGGTTGCGATGAAATTTATCCACACGGCAGATCTTCATATAGGGCGTGTGTTTTATAACGTCCGCCTTACCGATGAGCAAAAATTCATATTAAAACAGGTAATTCGCTACGCTGAAAAATTACGGCCCGATTTTTTGGTAATCGCCGGCGACATTTATGACCGTGCGGTACCGCCGGCCGAAGCTGTTGAGCTTTTGAGCTGGTTTCTTTCCGAACTGGTATTAAGGCTAAAAATCAAAGTGATAATAATAGCCGGCAATCATGACAGTCCCGACCGGCTTTCATTCGGAGCGCCTATATTAGCAGAAAGCGGCCTGCATGTTTTCGGCGGAATTGACCAAACTATGAACCGGATTACAATGCGCGATGAATACGGCGAATTTGACATTTATCCAATACCTTATCTGGAACCGCTCTCAGCACGCGAACTTTTCAGAGATGAAAACATAACAGACCATAACAGCGCGATGGCGGCAATTATAAATAAGATTAACGGCAGCTGTGAAAAAAACAGGCGGCGCATAATTGCGGCACATGCTTTTATAAACGGCGGCTCGGCCAGCGAATCAGAAAGGCCGCTTTCAATCGGCGGCAGCGAAAGCGTCGACGCTGAATTATTCAATGAATTTGATTATACTGCGCTCGGGCACCTTCACGGCCCGCAAAAAGTCACAAATCCGAACATTCAATATTCCGGTTCTATCATGAAATATTCCTTTTCAGAATGCAGGCATAAAAAATCAATCAACTATGTTGAAATAAAAAATAAGGGCGAGGTTAATATCGAAAAACTTTCGCTTACGCCAAATCGTGACTTGCAGGTAATCCAGGGTGAATTTAACGAATTGATAAAAAATCCAATCCATAACGCTGCCGGCAAATTCGACGATTACTTGAATGTCCGCCTGCTTGACAGGGGACCTATATTTGACGCCATCACTGAACTGCGGAAAGTTTATCCTAACGTGCTTTCGGTCGAAAGGCCGGAAAGTGAAATTTTAAACGCATCAAATAACTTTTCAGCTTCCGAGTACAGGAAACTGAATGAAAGCGAATTATTTAAAACGTTTTATGAACATTGTTCAGGCTGCGAATTTGACGACGGATTGCGCGGCGAATTTAACAGAATTATCAACGCGCTAAACGATAAGATAAGGGAGGCAAAGTAAAAATGCGTCCTTTAAAACTCACAATTGAAGCATTCGGCCCGTATTTAAAAAAGCAGGTCATTGATTTTTCGGAATTGAAAGGACGGAATTTCTTTTTGATACACGGCCCGACAGGTTCCGGAAAAACGACGATATTAGACGCTATATGTTACGCATTATACGGAAAAACAAGCGGCGACGAGCGCGACGGCGCAAAAATGCGATCATCCAAAGCTCAGCCTGATGTTCCTACATCCGTTACGCTCGACTTCAAAACAGGCGATAAAATATACCGCATAACGCGAATGCCAAAACAAGAAATCACGGCTAAACGCGGAAGTAAGCTCAAAACACAAAATCCGCAAGCCTTGCTTATGGATATAACCGGCGGTCATAATATCGATAACATCGGCGATGCCGGAACCGTTATCGCCGAAAAAACTGAAAAAGCCAACGAAATAATAGAAGATATAATCGGATTCAAGTACGAGCAGTTCAGGCAGGTTGTAATGCTTCCGCAGGGAAAGTTTCAGCAATTCCTGGCAGCGTCATCAAAAGAGCGCGAGGCGATACTCGAGGTCTTATTTCAGACTAATTATTATAAACAGATCGAAACGGCCTTAAAAGAAGAAACCGCCGAGATACAAAGCAAAATATCGGACGAGAGGGCCGAAATCAATTTCATACTCAATAATTTTAATGTTTCAAATTTTAACGAACTTTGCGATATGATGAATAAGCTTGCAGCCGAATCTGAAACGGCATCCGCCAAAATGGCCGAACTGAAAACCGCTGATTTGCAAATTTCAAATACAGTTAAAAATGCTGAAATTTTATGTTCTAAATTCGATAAACTTACAGAAATCAATGAAACTCTCAATAAATTAAAATCTCGTGAAAGTGAAATCAACGAATTGAAGCGCCTGCTCGATATGGCTAAAAAAGCAGAACCTATCTTACACATAGAAGAGACATTCGAAACATATTTAAAAAGGGAAAAAGAAATTTCAAGCACTATGGCAGTTTTTCAAAAAAAATTGGAACTTTCAAAAATTAACCTGGAAAATGCGTTTCAGAATTACAATTCAGCCAGATTAAAACTCAGCGGTAAAAGCGGCCTTGAAATTAAAATTAACGGATTGCAAAATAATCTTACCGACCTTGATCGGCTTTTAAAAATCTCGGCGAAAAAAAAAGAACTGGAAATTAAATCAAGCTCATTAAAGGCTGAACTGGCAAGTATTTCAGGGCGTTTAGAAACCGCTCAAAAGTCTATTGACGAAACGGTAAGGGCGCTTTCCGATGCCCAAAACAAAACCGCCCTATTGCCGGCTTTTGAAAAATCATATCAAAACGCAGAACACGTTTACAAAGATGTCTTAAAACTTAACGAGTTGAAAAAAGAGGCGCTGGAGCGCTTCCGAATATATTCAGAAGAAGCGGACACGGAAAATGATGCCCTGAAAGCATTAAATGACGCCAGAGCGAAGCTTAACGAGCTTGAAAAAACATTTAACGAAAATCAGGCCGCGGCAATAGCTGAAACACTCAAAAGCGGAACTCCATGCCCGGTATGCGGCTCGCTCGATCATCCGCGGCCGGCTTCACGGAAAAATGACGGAATCGACAAAAAAGCGATCGATAAGCAAAAAAAATTCATTACCGAATGTGAAGCGAAGTTAGACGAGGCGCGAAACAAAAAAAATGCGGCTGAAATAAAAAAAGTCGAAATTGAGGCGGCGGCCGCAAATCTTAGCGAATCATTAAAAGAATCGGCGGGGCTGGATATGATAGTTTTAAAAGCGGCTTGCGACAGGGAAAAGCAGCTTTTAAAGGACGCCGAAGCCGCAAATAAAAACGTTAAAGCGCTTGAATCGAGTTTGAATTCGTTAAACGCAAAAAAAACGGCCGATGCTGAATTAATAGAAAAAAAACGCGAAGAAATAGCATCTATAGATTCTGAGCTTTTCGGAAGCGGAGCGGTAATTGAAGAATTAAAAAACAAGGTACCAGCTGAATTTCAGGACCAAAAAGCGCTCAGCGAAGCAATCAACGGGCTTAAAGCCGAGGCGGCCTCAATAGATAACGAATTTAAAACGGCCGAAGAAAAATACAATCAAACGAACGCCGAAAATATCAAGTTATCGGCTGATTTGAAAAACGCAGCGGCAAACCTGGAAATCGCTCAAAAAGACAAAAATTTTCATTTTGAAAAACTGAATAAAGCCATTATAGAAAACGGTTTCGGCTCGCGTGAGGATTACGACGGCTATAAACGATACATTCCGCAAATTAACTCTTTCGAAGCAGATATAAAAAACTTTAACAATGAACAAAACATTGCCTGCTCGTCCAAAAATACCCTTGAAGCCGAACTTAAAGATGCCGTAAAGCCGGATCTGGCCGTTTTAAAAAAACAGGCCGAGGAAATAAAAAATAACCTATACGCCGCAGTGAAAGAAGCGACATTATTAAATTCACGGCTCCAGAACATAAGTTCGAGCATAAAAAAAATAAATGAAATTAGCGCGGCCACCGAAGAATTAAATAAACGGTACCAGCTGGCAGCCGCGCTTTCTGAAACTGCGGGCGGCGTTAACCGTTATAACATGACCTTCCAGCGCTTTGTCCAGGGCGCATTCCTTGAAGAAGTTCTAACCGCTGCCACACACAGGCTAAAAATAATGAGCCGCGGGCGTTATCATCTGAACCGCTCGGCCGGAGTGACCGATATGCGCTCAAGCGGAGGCCTTGAACTTGAAGTGCTCGATAATTATACCGGAATTGCAAGAGCTGTATCGACCCTGTCCGGCGGCGAAACATTTATGGCCTCGCTTTCGTTGGCACTCGGACTTGCCGATACGGTACAAAATTATTCAGGCGGAATTAAATTAGACACAATTTTCATAGACGAGGGATTCGGCAGTCTCGATCCGGAATCACTGGACCTTGCAATAAATGTTTTAACGGAGCTTTTCAAAGGCGGAAGGCTTGTGGCTATTATATCGCATGTACCTGAATTGCGTGAACGTATCGACGCCAGGCTTGAAGTGAGCGTCATAAATAACGGCGAAAGCAGGGCAAAATTCATTACGCTTTAACCATATAAAAAATAATCGCCCGCCGAAAAAAGAAGCTTGAATTTTTAACATCTTATTGCGTGCTTAATGATTTCGTAAAAACAATATCTGATTAAATTTGTAATATTAATTTTAAATTAACCATTTTATATTTGACATTTCATAAGGATAAAATGTAAAATATTATAATATTATTAACGGCTGGTTATAAATAAGTTAATATGATTTTTAGTATCCGTAATAAAAAATATAGTTCTTTAACAATAAAATTGGAGGGTATCTTATGAAAAAGTATCTAGGTCCTTTAGTAAAAACAACTTGCTGCGCAGCCATGGCGGCATCATTAGTCATGTACGGAACTTCACAATCTCTTAATTATACGGATTACGCAGCCATCGCTGAAGCTAAGCCAAGCGATTACAACACTAACGGCGCTATTAACGAATTAAAAAAATCAGAAACGAAAGTTGCCGAACTTATAGCAGAATTTGAAAAAAACAAAACTGAAGGAAAATTACTTGGCGGCAATCATCTTGAAGACTTCAAATGGTTTGATTTATTATGCCGCATGACAAATGTCGTAAGAAATATCGCCGATTATTATCAATCGGCTTTAAGCGACGGCTGGAAGCATTCCGATCCCGAAATGAAAACAATCAGGACTAAAATTGAAGAAATTATTACCAAATTTGAAAAATGCGGTTTTAAAACCTGCTTAAATCTTGAAGATCAGGTTATGAACGAATGGGCTGAACTTGACAGATTAGCATTCAAGGCACATATGATAAGCGAACTTGCCAAAAATAAGGGCGACATCAAAATGATCAAAGAAACAAAAGAATCTATCGCGCAGGACCTCGAAAGATATTTAAAATACAGCGACGCTAAAGAAAAGGACCCTTCGTCCAGCACGAACGCAACTGTCGGTCTTGCTAAACATCCTGGTTTTACAAGGGCAAAAATTGAAATTGATAAATATTTAAAAGATTGCGAAGGCTGTCTTAACGATCTTTTAAAAGCCAAAAATTCAGCTCGCGAGCAATGGATTGCGCTTCATAAAGAGCGTGAACGCATGGTAGAGTTTTTTAATAAAGTCGATTCGTCAAACAATATTCATCCTGACGGCATAGAAAAATTAATCGGCGAAATTGAGGATTTCGAAAAGAAAGAACTGGCCGGGCTTCGCGAAAAACTTGAAAAATTTTCGGCCAATTACGGCACGAATGAAAACGATCTTAACAATAAAATAAACGAATTATTCGATAACGACAAACCAGAAAATATTATGGATCCGGGATATCTTTACCAGGAATTCTCAAAAGGCATTGAAAATATAGGCAAAGCAAGAAAAGACATGGCTGAAACTATAAGCGGCGAAGTCAAATCATCGCTTGAAATCATTAACAATATAAATGAAGACAGCAGGCCAAAAAAATATGAAGAAATAAAAAACAGGATAGCGCTTGGACTTAAATGCGACCCTAAAAACGGCGATCTTCAAAAGTTTATGGCATCGATAGATGAGATTTCAGCAAAAGACAGTGCCGACACACAGCAAAAAATTAAAGACCAGAAGTGGCCCGGCAACGTCAAAAATTTTGCCGGTCCCGGCGATCCTGATGAACTCTGCAAAGCAGCCATAGAATATTTCAGCCGTACCTGCCAGTCGAATGAACACGCGCTCGCCGCATGCATAGCCGAAGATAACTGGTATGTTTTTAAACGCAATATTTTCAACCAGCCGGTTCAGTACGCACTCACATTCTTTGTCGCAGTTTCGGATGATAACGCAAAAGACAAAGAAATAGTAAAAGTATACAGCATTTCGTTTTTGACAAACGAAGATGTCAATTCCAAAAAAGAACCGCCATTCGCTGCGGCTGCTTTTAATCAGCAGTTTAAAATGTTAAAAGCAAATGTACCCGCCGCAAAGTAAAATCATATATGATAAAACAGGTATTTTTTTATTTATTTCGATAATTAATCCGGCTTTTAAATTTGTTAAAATATATCATTTTAGGTTAAATTAAAAATTTTTATGTAAATATATCAAAAATTATATATAAATTTAGTAATTTGCTTATAAAAAATCATTAATCTAATTGGTTTTAAATATATTTTGTCAGATAAAAGTCATGCTATAAAAATTTTAACAGCAAAAAAGAGGCTTTTCCAATAACAAAATTGGATAGCCTCTTTTTTATTTCCATAAAATATATGGCAGTTTTTTTAATCATCAATTAAAAATCTATTTTATTTGTTGATTAAAAAAATTTCTTTGCAATTTGTGATTTTTCAGAAACCGCGTCAGGCCAGAAATAAAGGAGCAGTTTCCGGTATTGCGGCATTTGTTTAAATCCGCCGAGCCTGCCGCTGTGGCTTCCGCCGTTAATAACTGCGCGCAAAGCTTTTTCACCGCTGTAACCTTTTTTCAATATAAGATATTTGGCGATAATAGTGCCGGTCCTGTCGCAGCCCCAATTGCAGTGGACATAAGCCTTATTTTCGATAAGCTCCATTATTTTTTTTGTCTGCTCAGAGTTCGGAACTTCTTCCGATGTCATTCTGAATCTATATAATTTCATGCCTTTTTCTTCGCATTTTTTGCCTATATAGTCAAGTTCAGCAGTGTTTCCAGCCGGCACATTCAAAGCGATTATGGACTTAACGCCGAGTGAGTTTAAAAATTCGATATATTCATCGACTTTTTCTGTCGAATTTTTCTTCTTGGCAAGCGGACCGAATAAATTTCCGCCGGCAAAAAGCTTTTCGTCGATTACCCTGAAATTATACGGGTATTCTCCTGAGCCGCCGCAGTCGTCAAATTTAACGCAGGTTGACGCCTCATATTTACCTGTTTTATAATCGGCATACGCGTAATTGACATCGCATGAAAAAATTATTGTGCTTATTAATATTATGATTCCGGCTAATGCCAGCAAATTATTTTTTTTAAATAAGTTCATTCAGATTATAATTTCCTTTCCTCATAAAAAGCTAAACATATTATAAGTTTATGTTTTCGTGGTTTTTAAATAATTTAATATTCGGATTTAAACTACACCACAGGTTCCTTTATCGACAGATTTTTTTATTATCTAATACAACTTTATTTTTTCTGTAATTTCTCAACGGATATTTTAAGTAGTATATCACAAAAATCAATTTATTAAAATAATTTCATTTAATAGAAAATGTTGTTATTTTCTATACTTTAATAAAAATCAAATTTATTTTAAATATTTGATTTTAGTTATTAACTTTTTATAAAATCTGTGGTAATATTAGCTTTTAAAAATTAGTGCTTTTTATACAGCACATTTCACAAAACTATCGGAGGCCATTCAATGAAGTTTTTATTTTTATTAGCCTTAGCAATTATTCTTTCAAACACATGCCTTTATATTTCATGCGCCTATGCGGGCACCGAAGAAAACCTTATAATAACGGCCAGAGTTCCCGACACTACGCCGGCTGACGCCAGAGTCTTTATAACCGGAAACGAACCGTTCCTCGGCGAATGGAAGGCGGATATCGCCGAAATGAAAAGAGTAAATAAAAATACTTATGAATTCAGATATTTCGTGCCTGAAACAAAAAAATTAGAATTTAAATTCACCCGCGGCGATTTTTCCAATGTCGAAAAGAGCAATGACGGCTTCGAAGTCACTAACCGCACGATACTGGTTAACCCTGAACAGGTTAATAAAATCATGTGCGACATATCATGCTGGGCTGATTTACTGCCGCTCGAAGCGCAGGAAGCTATGAACAAGCTTGATATAAAAGGAAAGTACGAACTTATAAAAGATTTCAAATCGAAACACCTTAAATATAAAAGACATGTAATAGTACTGCTGCCGGAAAATTACGACAAAAATAACAGCGCCAAACGCTATCCTGTGCTTTATATGCATGACGGCAACAATCTTTTCGAGCCGCGCCTTTCATTCGCCGGAACCGACTGGGGAATCGATGAAGCGGTCGACAGGCTCACAAAAGAAGGCAGAATGCACGAAATAATAGTAGTCGGCATATTTAATACCGCGGCAAGAATGGACGAATATACGCCGTGGTATGATAAAGCTCATAAATTCGGCGGTAAAGGCAATAACTACGAAAAATTCATGATCGAAGAACTTAAACCTTATATAGACAAACATTACAAAACGCTCCCGGATGCACAAAATACATCAATCGGCGGTTCGTCGCTCGGCGGGCTCATATCGCTTTATATCGGACTCAGGCACCCGGAAGTTTTTCATGGATTGCTTGTCGTTTCACCGGCACTATGGTGGGCTGACGCAAAAATAATACAATGGTCGCTTTCACAAAATATAGACCCTGAAAAAACTAAAATTTGGATGGACATCGGCACAGACGAAGGCGAAGAATATCTTGTACAGACGAGGAAACTCGATAACGAGCTTCGGAAAATTTTTAAGGGTTCGGAAAATTACAAATATATCGAATTTAAAGATATGCCGCACACCGAAGGCGCATGGCGCGACAGGGCTCATTTAATGCTCCTTTATTTATACGGCAATCAGGGCGAAGAAAATTAAAAGTAAAAAAAGTTTTTTCTCGCTCACTCGGTCCTCGACGCTGAGCCCAACCTTCGACCACAAGTGCGTCTGCGGGAGCATTCGCTCGTAAAAACTTTTTTCAAAATTTGTAATATAAACAGTACTAATATATAAAATAAATAACAATATACGGAATTAAACAAAAATACTATGGATAATAACAATTACGCTGCCATATTAATGTATCATCATATAGGCGATCCGCCGCCCGGCGTCAAGCTATGGGCGCTTTACGTTTCGCGCCTGAATTTCACATTTCAGATGTGGTATCTGAAAACTTCCGGATTTAATGTAATACCGTTATCTGAATTACGCGGAATGGTTGCGTCGGGTAAAAAATTGCCGCCATACACGGTAGCGCTTACATTCGACGACGGTTTTTGCGATTTTTACAATAACGCAGCACCCATCCTGGAAAAATATAAGCTGCCGGCAACCGTTTTCATGGTTTCTGACCAGATCGGAAAAACTGCCGATTGGGAAGATATTCATCTTACCGGCACTGACAGGCTTATGAATAACGATGAATTAGCAGAGCTTTTGAAAAATCCACTTATTGAAATCGCGCCGCATACAAAAAATCATAAAAAGCTTCCAAAACTTAATTATGAGCAAGCGTACGAAGAAATCAACGGTTCGCTTAAAACCATAAGCGGAATTACAGGCCAAAAATGCGAATCATTTGCTGCGCCGTACGGTGAATATAATTCTGAAACACTTGATATTTTAAGAAAATGCGAAATAAAATGCGCCGTAACTACCGATAACAGGGCATTCGACACGACAAAAGACAATCTATTAGAAATACCGCGGATAATTATCAGGCGAAATAATCATCCGCCAGGGTTTATGTATAAAATGAGCAGGGTGTTCAAACGTGGTAAATGACCTTCAGCAATCGCTCAAAAATTCAATAATAGACGGTTCGTTCGCCCAATCTATGAGTACGCTCACGGGCGGTTTGTTTTTAACCGGCTTCGTAATGGCAATCGGCGGCAACAGCTATCACATAGGCGTCGCTTCGTCAATACCGCTTTTCTCAAATTTATTCCAGCTTGTCGCCTCATATTTGATAGAACGCTCCGGCGCGCGTAAAAAAATATGCGTTACTGCTTGTATGGTCGCTCGCTCGATGTGGTTTATTTTCGCTCTTCTGCCAATATTATATATATACAGGCCTGAACTTAAAGAAGAAATTTTATGGGCCGCTATCGGCGTTTATGCGCTCAACGCACTGGCAGCGGCGTTCGCCGGCATATCATGGGTTTCCTGGATGAAAGACCTTGTCCCGGCCGGTCAGCGCGGCAAGTATTTCGGGCTACGCTCGACTGTCACTTCAATTTCAGGCCTGGTTGTAGGCTTTTTATTCGGCCGCTTTCTGGACGCGATGAAAAATTTCGGCACGACATATTATCTTATGGCATACTTCACGCTCTTTTTGTCGGCTTTTATCTGCGGCGCGCTTTCAACCATTTATTTGAAAAAAGTCGAAGAACCGGAATATCTCATACCTGCCGGAAATGAAAAGCCTGGTCTCTGGGCCTTCATAAAAATGCTTATACTGCCCTTTAAAAACCGTCAATTCAGAAACGCCATGCTTATAAACGCCGCGTTCACTTTCGCATGCAATATCGCCTCGCCGTTTTTTAACTTGTACATTTTAAGGGAACTCGAAGTGTCATTTACAATGATGGCGATATACGATGTGATAAATCTGATGGCAAACATCTCAACATTTTCCGTCTGGGGCCGGCTGATCGACCGGCTAGGCAATAAGCCGATTTTATTGATAACTACGTTTTTCGGCGCGGCTCTTCCGATAATTATGGTATTTGCAACAAAAGAAAACGCATGGCTTCTGATTCCGCTGTTCGAACTAACTACCGGACTTGTCTGGAGCGGAATCAACCTGGCTACTTCGAATATTTTTATGAAACTGGCGCCGTCCGAACACGGCTCTATCTACCTGTCATTTAATTCAGCATTAAACGGTATACTGTCATCGTTAGGCCCTATATTGGGCGGTTATATGGCATACAGATTAAAAAGCGAAAAGCTGACATTAAATTTCAGCTACCTGCTTTCACCCGAAAACGCCGGTTATGGCTTTACATTTCAGATCGCAAATCTCCAGTTCATATTCTTGATATCAGTATTATTAAGACTCACCGGCTCATATCTTTTTAAATACGTTGAAGAGCCTGAAAGCAAGCCGTTTAAAAATGTAGTGCGCCTTTTGACTCACGCGCGCGGCTTCGCGCTCACAACATTCAACTATGCCCTGATTTACGATTATTTTAACAGCGGCATGGAAAAAATAACAAATATCGAAGATAAAGTAATCAATCGCGTAAAAAAATTAAGGGGCAATTTATTCACGAAAAAAATGAATAATAGTTCAATAAATAACGGCCCCGCCGATATCAAACTAAAAAATACTGAAATAGTAAAAAATGAACAGATAAATATCGAGCCATTAAAAAACGAAACTACAAATAATGAGATAACTGAATTAAAAGACTCGGAAATAAAAACAAATGAAGAAAAAAGCAGTGAAACGTCGGAAATTCAAAAGTAAAATAAAAAAAGCTTTGATGGATTTTTTCACATTTCATATTCGGCCGTAAACGATATAATAATAAATTTAGCAACCATGCACGGCCGATTACCGGAGGTCCGCAAAGCAAGCGGATGTAATCCGCGCTTTGCGGACATTAAAAACCAAAATATACCATAATAGGCGGTTAATGGCTGCAAAAAAACAGCCGGGATTAAAAAGGGGGGGCCGGGGGACATTCAAAGGGGGATGCCTGACGCGCACGGATGCGCTAATGTCGCGAGTTGTCAAGGAGGACAATCCGAGCGACCCTTTGTTGCCCCCGGAAAACATAAAATATCATCTTCCCCCCTACAAAAAAATACAAAGGGGAATTCAAAATGATTGACGTAAAAAAAATGATAGCGCAAATGACTGATGACGAAAAAATAGGGCAGTTATTTATGCTCGGAATACACGGAACGACGCTTTCGGATAATTCTGAAAGCGCCGCCTCCGCAATAGATCTGATAAAAAATTACAATATCGGCGGAATTATCCTGTTCGCGCGCAATATAACAGGCGGCGAACAGATCGCGAAAATGATAAGAGAAATCAAATCGCATGCAAAATTTCCGCCCGCCGTTTCGATAGATCAGGAAGGCGGGCTTGTCTTGAGGCTGACGACCGGTGCTACGGTAATGCCGGGCAACATGGCGCTTGCAGCGTGCCCTGACGATCAAAGCGATAATATGTGCGGCATGTGGGGTGAAATAACGGCAAAGGAATTAAGAAACCTTGGCTTTACATTAAACCTTGCGCCGGTCCTTGATATAAACTGCAACCCTCAAAATCCGGGCATCGGAGCGCGTTCATTTTCCGATTCGCCTGAAATCTGTTCAAAATTAGGCACCGCATTAATAAAATCAGTACAGAAAAACGGCCTTTCAGCCTGCGCGAAACATTTCCCGGGCAAAGGCAACGCCGCAGTCGACGCGCACCTTGATTTGCCGTCAATACCTTCGACGCTTCAGGAAATGGAAAATTTCGAACTTATACCGTTTAAAAATGCCATAAATTCAGGGGTCGACGCCGTAATGACCGCGCATGTTGTATTTTCTGGAATTCCAGGCGAAAACCTGCCGGCGACCCTTTCACATGGAATATTGACCGGCCTGCTCAAAGAAAAACTCGGTTTTAAAGGAGCGCTTATAACCGATGATATGGAAATGGGCGCCATAGCAAAATATTATCCGCAGGACGAAGCATGTTTCAAATCGTTTATGGCAGGCGCCGATATCATATTGATATGCCATACAAAAGAGCTGCAGGTAAAGACAATAAATCTTTTCAAGGAAAAATTAAGAACCGGCGAACTTCCGCTGGAACGCTTAAACGACGCATTGACAAGAATTTTAAATCTTAAAGCGCGATTTGAAAACCATAAATCCGCAGCTTCCGAAACGATAGATTTTAAAAAGCATGAAAATTATTCAATGATTGCGGCTGAAAAATCAATTACACTGGTATCCGATAAAAATCAGGTTTTAAAAACTGCCGCTTCCTTAAAAAACGGAATTATAAATATATTCGAGCCTAAATTTTCGGCGATAACGCAGGTAGAGGATATCGAAGAAAAATCACCGTTTTTCACGCTTCTCAGCGATGAATTAAAAAATAACGGAAACACTGTCAACCACATAATTTACAACGTAAAAATCACCGACGATGAAATCTCGAAAATTTTGTCAGAAACCGATTTCAAAAACTCAGTCAACATAATTCTAACTTATAACGGCCACCTTTTCAGGAAACAGATCGAACTTGGCAACAAAATATACAACCTTACCGGCAATTTAATAGCTGCTGCCGTAAGAAATCCTTACGACCTGGCGCTTATCAATGAAAATGCCGCCAGGATCGCCACGTTCGGATTCAGAAAGAACAATATGACAGCGCTTTTCGAACTGATAGCCGGCAAAATAGCGGCTCAGGGAAAACTGCCGGTTTCATTTGAAAAAGTCAAACTATAGGCGACCGCAAAAAATCGGCATTCGGAAATAAGCCGCGCTCAAATTATCTATGCTTAAATCAATGGCATATTGGAGAAAATATGAATAATAATTCAGAAATACGAGAAACAGCCATAGAAACTCAAAACCTTCGTAAAAGTTTCGGTGAGCCGTTTTCATTTAAAAGGCTGCTGAAGTTTCCTCTGGAAATCATTGCACGTTTAAGCGGCCGGTATAAAAGAAAAGAAGTGTTAAAAGACTTGAGTTTCACCGTACCGCGCGGTTCCGCCGTGGGTTTTTTAGGCCCGAACGGAGCCGGCAAATCGACAACGCTTAAAGTTATTCTCAATCTGATAAAAAAAGACGCCGGCAAATGTTTCATTCTTGGATTCGATACAGCTTATAAATATGACGAAGCGCTGAAAAGCACCGGCGCACTTGTAGAGCTGCCTGTATTTTACGAATATATGAGCGGTTACGACAATCTCCTTATAACCTCGCATATTTTCACGCATATAACGCCGGAAAGCATTAATGAGGCTTTAAAAAAAGTCGGACTTTACGAACACAAATCCAAAAAGGTCAGCCAGTATTCAACCGGCATGCGCCAGAAGCTTTACGTGGCCAAAATACTTCTAATGAATCCAGAAATCATAATACTTGATGAACCGACATCGGGTATGGACCCGAAAGGCCAGGCGGAAATGCGCGAGCTTCTGAAAAATTTGACTCAAAATAACGATACCACGGTTTTAATATCGTCGCACCTTCTATATGAAATAGAGCAGGTTTGCGACCATGTAGTCATAATACAATCGGGCGAAGTCGTAGCGTGCGGCAGAGTTTCAGAACTTCTCGCGACCGAATACGAAACTTACGAGCTCGAAATACGGCAAGACGCCATAAAAGAATGCCTGGCCAGGCTGAGTGCCAGCCCGTATATCGCAGGCGCCGAAGAAATTTTACGCGGCAACGAGCCTTTGATATTTTTAAAAATAAAGGATAAAAATTCGTCAAAGGTACTGAAAAGCATTATTGAAAACGGTTTCGAGGTATTTAACTTCACTCGCGTAAAAAAAAGTCTCGAAGAATTTTTCCTTAACGTGACAGACTCCGCCGCTAACGGAGATAATAACGACATCGGTCCAAAACAATAAAACACCAGGCTGACCGTTTGAAAGCGTTTGTTTAATTAAATCCTGAAAAATATTTAATCTTTCAAGTATCACGTTTGATAGATAAAACGGCATTATAAAGCAACTATTCTGATTTCAGGACAAATGACAGGATCATCTCAAAATATTAAAATATATTTTCGCATTTTTCAAGGAAGTGGCAAAAAATGATCGGGCTTATAAAATATGAATTTTTTAAAATAATGAGATTAAAAAAAGCGTACTTTTGCGTTTTTGGAATTAATTTCCTGCCTTTAATGGTCCTTACCATACTGGGCATATTCATTTTAAAAGGGCTTCTTTACGGCTTTTTAGGGTTCACGCAGCAGATGTTCGAAAAAGAGTTCGGCACGGGAATTATGGGCGGAATAATAATACTTTTAAACTTCTTTTCATGGTCGGCCTGGTTTTTCCAGACCGTGCTTGTCGGCGAGTTGATTTCAAAGGAATTTGAAAACAAATCAATAAAACTTATGCTTCTTATGCCGTACACACGCCTCACGATATATCTCAGCAAAATGATGACTACGATATTGTTTTTCATGTTCAATATGCTCGTGTATATAGCCTTATGCGGCCTGATCGGTATCTTGTTCCAGAAAATGTTCGGCCTCATGGTCTTTAACGCTATAGACTATCCGCTCATGGCAAAAATATGCGGCGCTTATTTCACTATAAATTTTTCCTACATAGCTCTGGTTTTTTTAATATCGCTTTTTGCCAGATCGGCTGAAACCACGATGGCATTCACAATATTTTCAACATTCGCGCTTAAAGCCATAGACGGAACGATAATGCTTTTCGGAAAATTCCAGATAATTCCGCTTTATATAGCTGATTTTTTCGATCAATACGCGTATCTTAAAACATGCGAAGTCATAAAATCCCAAAAAATCATGGAATTCATAAATAATCCGCAAAAACTGGAATTACCGATAGCTTTTGACCTGCTGTGGGCCAATCTTATATATTCCGCACTGTTTTTAACAGCCGGTTACCTGATATTCAAAGGCAAGGAAGAAAAAGGTTAATAATATAAAAATATTATCATTCTTCCCGGCGCGCAGGCAAAAATAAATTCGCCGCCAAACGGATGTTCCGGCTGGACGGCGATATCATAATAGTAATTATTATATTCGGTTACATAAATTTTGCATTCTAAAAAAATGAATATCAGCTCAGGGCAATTCAGCCCGCTATCGGGAAAAGTTCCTGAGGCATTTTCGAAATGGTATATTGCGCAGATTTCTGAACCGACATTACGTTCGATCCCAGCATTTCACGAAGCACTGACGCTACGTTCACGATACCGCAGCCGTATAGAGCGCGCGCGGCATTAGCCATTACCCTCGAATTTTTGTCGCATATCAGTAACAAAGTATTTTTAGCCATAAACTCGTGATCGACGATTCCGCGCTCTTTCAAATTCATAAGCGCTTCGATAGTATTGGCACGCACGCGCGCGTCTTCGTCGCTCAAATATTTGATAAAATTATTGGCAAGCGCCTGATCGGCGAAATGCGAAAGCAGCTTTACAAGCGTGGCGACTTTTCTTTTGTCGTCATGGCATTTAACGAGTTCTGATATTATATTCAGCGACGCCTGGTCGCAGCTTATATGCCTGAGGGTATTTATTATTTTTGAAAGGTTTTCGCGGCACCCTGAAAATTCATTCATATATAAGTTGATCAGCGGTTTTATAGCGCCGATATCATTAGTTTTAGAGAGCGATTCCACTGCGATCTTTCTTACGTTCGAATGTGCGCTCCCTATCTGGTCGATCAAAAGCTCGAATGAACGCCGGCTCGGCATGCAGCCTAATGCGTAAACAAGCGAGGCGATTTTAGCGCCGCTGGTTTCGCCGGCAAGCAGTTTTTCAAAATGATCAATTATCCATAATTCACCTGACTTGTACAAAGAAATCCCGGCCTGAGCCATAACCCGCGGAACGCTGTCCGAAAGCAGTCTTTTATATTCAGCTTTGGTAATATTGTCGTAAATATCAGCCGGTATCTCACAGGCATTTGCCCTGATTCGCGGGTCCGGATCGGTCAGAAGGTCGAATATGAATTCTCGTTCAATTTTCAAATTCTTTACGTTCTGGCATATTTTAGAAAGCGCTCTTATTACTTTCGAACGTATCTTTAAATTCCGTTCGTCCTTAAAATTATTTATTAAATTATCGATTAGCAGGTCGCGTTTTTTCTCAAATTCGGCCGTCTGTAAGCCGGATGCGTAATTAAGCTTTTCGGCGAGATAATCAGGCGCAAGTTTTTCGATAGCCTCGTATATTAATATTTTTACGTCGTCGCTGTTTTCTCGGCTTACCATCTCGAAAAAGAAATCGAGCGCTGAATTTTGTTTCTTTTCGATAAGAAGTTTTATCGCCGCTGAACGCAAAGCAAGGTCCTTCTCGTTTTTCAAAAACTCGCAGATAACTGCGACAGTCGAAGGCAAAAAAACGCCATGTTTTCTCATGGCGTCCAGCGCGTATTCTTTGACATAATAATCATTTGACTTCAGTAACTCCGTGATCTCATAAAACCGTTTCACTTTAAATTCACCTCGACGTCAGATAAACGCGGACATCTGTCTGATCGGACAGATTTTGAAGTATTACGAAACGTTCGTTAGCAAATTTCAGCTTTAAATTTGAATTTGGCAGCGTATCTCCGGTTTTTAAAACATTAATATCCGATGAAGCTTTTGATTTTAAAATTGCCGCCATTCCAGCAGGAGTATCGTAATAACCCACATAACTAATATCGGCAAGATTTATCATAACATTAAACATCGTCTGCGGTTTTTCAGGAGCGGACTTCATATCTTCCTCATGCGATGAAGTAATTTTAGGCACAAAAATATTTATGGTATGGTTTTTATAATCGTTAATCGTTTTTTGCTGTTTAAGGGCCGTCATATCGATAGCTCCAATACGGCCGATTATTTCCTGGTAATCCTTTTCATCGAAAAGTTTTAATCCTGGAGTTACGGCGGCCGCTGGCGGAATATTACTTGACTGGTTTATAAAATTCGCCGGCGCGCTCACAGGAACATTACTTTTGGGCAATTTCTCATACGCCGATTTAGCTATTTCATTTATTTTAGAACCATACTGCATATACAGCATAAATATAAAAAAGCCAAAACCAAACAGCAGAAGCTTATTTCGAAACATTAACGCCCCTCACTTTCAATTTAATTCCTGACAAAACTCTCGAGCGCAAGCGCAAATTTTATTTTTTCATCCGATAACAAAGATTTAAACAAAAGCTTTTCAATAAATATAAATCCTGCACAATTTTCAATGCTCCATAAAAACTTCTTAAAAGCTTTATAAGTTCCTTTGCATTCAATATTAATTTTTACCTGGCAAAAATCAAAATTAGCTTTAACTGATGGATTTAAAATATTCAAGTTGATTATTTCAACATCGCATTCAGCTGCATATTTTTGAAGGCTCTCGGCAATTTTGCTTACTTCGTCAGTCTTAGGCAAAACATTTTTAATCTCATCCTCGAAATTTTTTAATTTTGCCGTTAATTCTTTATATTTTCCGGTTTCTTCGAATTTATTAACGATAATTTTAGTTTCCTGAGCTTTTAAAGATTCCTTGGATATGGTTTCAAGCTCGCTTTCGGCACGGCTTACCTTAATGCCGTAATAAGCCTTTACGTAACAATAATAAAAGAAGGCTGTCATGACAAAAAAAATCATTAAAAAGGGAATCCCTTTTTTCTGGATAAATTCTAAAATTTTTTCCTTATTCAGCAAATAAATCACCTTTTTATAACTAATCAAGCATTATTATTTTTTATTTTCGGCGGGCGCCGGCACATCTTCAACTATAATATTCGAATCGCATTCATATGAAAAAGCAACCTTAAATTTTAAATTTTTTTGCGCTCCAGTATTGTCACCTGAAATTTGTTTTAACTCAATTTTATCGAAATAATTTACCTTTTTTAAGTTATCTATGAATTTAGTTATATTATCGGCATTATTACTCGAACCTTCTAATGAATAATTTTTATCGCCTGAAGGTATTAACTTCGTTATAAATATCTCGCCTGTAACGCTAGCCTCGAGGCCGTTAAAAAAATCATATAACTTATTTTTTCTCGAAGATAATTTTTCGAACAAACGTATTTTTTCATTTATTGAATTCAGCGCGCCAGAGTCAATATACTGCTTGTCAATTGAATTTTTTTGAATGGCGACAGTTTTCAATGTATTTTCTTTAAACATCTTAATTTGGCCTTCAATTTTTTTTATCTTTTCAATGCTGTCGTATGCATTGTTATAAGACCCTTTTATCCAATACATCGAAAAAAGGAAAACTACTCCGAATACAGCCGTCATTTTCCAGTTTATATTCGATAACGGTTTCTCTTCCCTTTTTATATTAAGCTTTACCTTCATTGCTTACGCCTCCACGGACCGCTCCAATTAACGGCAAATAAAGATTAACGCTGTCTTCGTCCAGCGGCTGGCCGTTCACAAAATCCGCCTTCACAATCGAAGAACTTTTCCTTACCGGCATATTTAAAAGCCCGTTCATCATAACATCGATATTTTTAAAATTCGCGCCGCCGCCGTATATAATAATCTCATCGATTTTCGGCTCAAAATATTTATTCAAATAACTTTCAAAAAAGCAAAAAATTCCTCTCATAAGTTCCATAAATGAAGCCTTGATCAATGTGAAATTCTGTATTTTTTCCTGCTGCGGCGCATATTCAGGTAGAAAAAACAGCTCATTGCGCTTTAGCGATTCAGCTTCGAGCGTTGCAATATGATGACTGTTCGCTATATCGAGCGTAAAATTATAGCCGCCGATATATACATTCTGCATAAACCTGAGGTTCTGTCCCTTGAATATCGAAACCATCGTAGTAACATTCCCCAGGCCGATTACCGCGATGTTCTTTTCGGCGTTTTTTTCAAGGTACGGATAAACCGCCTCATGCGCTAAAAATGCCGACGCGGAAATATAATCCGGCTCCGCAATTACTGAATTCATAACTTTAACTATAGTATCGTAATTTTTCTTCAAAGTTGAAAGTGTAATTACATTGCAGCTTTTTGCAGTTTTATCTATAACCTGGCTCGCCACCTGCCATAAATTATAGGAATGCGGCAGGTCAGGCTCAAGGCAAGATTTTATAACTTCGTTAAAAGCCTCTTCCGACGGAACTTTATCTAATGAAATCAAATTTATAAAGGAAAAATTATCAGGCAGCGAAACAATCAAATTATCAGCTTCTGCGGAAAAATTGGCCGTCAGAATTTCAATTTTTGTCTTAAATGCCTCGATTTCGGCCGAAACATTTTCAAAATAAGATATCCTGCTCATTGCACTGTCAGACGGTACGGTATTTAATCCGCTTATTTTAATCTCACCGTTCTTTTTATATCCGTTAAGCAGCTTAAAAGATGAGGAACCAAAATCGGCGGCAAGAATTTTCGAATTATTTTCAGGCACATTGCCGGATTTAAATTCGTTTTCCTGCTGGGTATTTCCTTTAAATAAACTGCTTATACTATCTATAAAACCGCCGATACCCAAAGGCTAATCCTCCATCGATATACTTTTAAGCTCTTCTATCGTAGTTTCACCAAGTTTAACTTTTTCTATACAGCAGTCCCTTAATGTCACAAGGCCTTCGCTGATAGCCAGTTTTTTTATCTTAAATATTGACTGATTCTGAGAAATATTTTCTTTAATATTATCACTAAGGTTGAACATCTCGAATATGCCGCTGCGGCCTGCATATCCAGTATACCCGCAAGCCTGGCATCCTGCACCTTTATATATGCGAGCTCCGCCGAAATCTATAGGTTTCATTTTATACAATTCGAATTCTTTTTGCAAGTCATCTACTAAAATTCTGCACGCGGGGCAAATTTTTCTTACCAGCCTTTGCGCAATTACCATATTTACCGAGTCCATAAAAAAATTAATGTCTATGCCGAGCGATTTGATACGTGAAATTACCTCAACAGAATGGTTAGCGTGAACGGTGGAAAACACAAGATGCCCTGTCATCGAAGCATTAACTGCGATTTCAGCCGATTCTGCGTCACGTATTTCACCTATCATTATCACGTCAGGGTCCTGTCTCAATATTGAACGCAACCCCTGAGCGAATGTCAAAGATTTCGAGGGATCGTTTTTATTTATGAAAACCTGGGTCTGATGTACGCCTTCGATCTGAAATTCTACCGGGTCCTCGACTGTAATGATTTTCTTTTTGCCGTCGTTGACGCTTAATAAAGATGAATAAAGAGTTGTCGTCTTTCCTGAACCTGTCGGCCCGGTGACAAGTATCATACCATAAGGCCTTGAGATATTATTCTGGTAAAGATCCAGTTCCTGCTTCGAAAACCCAAGTTTTGCAACATCGAGCGGGACAACGCGCCTGTTCAAGACACGTATTACTATGTTCTGGCCGAATACGCTTGGAAATATAGATACACGAAAGTCAACCTGCGAGCCTTCGATTCGTAACTTGAAACTGCCGTCCTGAGGCAGAGACTTTTCAGTAATATCAAGGCCGGACATAACCTTTATACGCGAAATTACCGAGTCGTGAGCCTCTTTTTCAATGGAATACTGATCATAAAGATCGCCGTCGATTCTGAACCGCACAAGGCAATTATTCTCGTTTTTTTCAATATGTATATCCGATGCCTGCTTTTTAACGGCTTCAAGTATCATTTTATTGGTAAATGTTATAATCGGCTGTTTTTTCGATTCAATGGATATATCCTCGAAATTGGCTGATTCATCCGGCGATGATACGAACTCGACATTTATGTCATCGATTACTTCGCTTATATTAACCGCTTTTACCGTACTGGATTTCACCGGTTCCGGTTTTGAGCCTATCCCGAAAAAACGTCTGGCTAGACTGCCGCCGGTTTGTTCGGGCTGTTTGACTGTTTCGCGGTTTTCCAGTATGTTAGTTTTTATCCTTAATATTTCGCTCTTTTGCGATACCACCAGTTTTACGTTAAGGCCAGTTATCATTCTAATGCTCTGTACGGAAAAGAAACTGGCCGGATCGAAAGTAGCAATCGTCAATAGGCTGCCTTCGCGTTTTACAGGTATCAAATTCTGCATTTTAACTAGATTTTTGGGTAAAAGAGTCTTTAATTCCGAGACTATATCGTAATTTTTCAAGTCAAAAAAATCGTAATTATGCTGTGCCGCCAATGCCTTATAAGCATTAGCCTCATCGACAATTCCTTTTTCAAGCATAACTTCAAGAAGCGATTTATGAAGGCTCTGACACTCCTTAGTAAGCGCGTCAGCATCCTCTTTTTTTAATAAACCCATAGCTACGATTATTTCTTCGAGCTTCTTGGGCTGGAATGTTATTTTTCCGTCATTCATCGATTAATTACCTTCTAAATTAATAAAAGTTCCCAAATTAAAGTTTTTTAATAATTTTTATTCATCTAAAATTTAAACTAATTAATAATAATAATAAAGGGGGCTGGTCGAACGTATGTCATAAACTCCAGTATGCGGCAGCGTTGAAAGTTTAGTTTCACCGCTTTCCATTACAATTACCCAATCATATGTCTGTGATATCGGATCATAAGGCTTGTTCCTCAGATAAACCGCCCCGTTAGCGCCGGAAGTGAGTTCATCAAACGTGTTAGGATAGCGCCCGGTAGCCTTATAAAATAAATCTATAGCCTTTCTTGTTTCAATCAATGTTTGTTTTAACGAAGAGCCTTTAGCTGTATTTATAGCATCCGAATAAAAATACGCAGCAGTTCCTATAAAAATGGTAGCAAGTGAAATACTCATAACAAGTTCAAGCAAGGAAAAGCCTTTTTCTAATTTACTATTCCGATTATTTAAATATGGAGACATTTTTTTACTCATTTTTTACCACAACAATTTGTTAACACAATTGACATCTTATTTTTTTACCAGCTTGTATAAACCGTACCATTAAGACCTGTAAATTCAGTAGAACTCCTGATATCATAAATTTCGTCCGTCCCATTTGCAACATAAGAAATATGATTTACAAAATAAACCGCGTCCGTATATGAAGTTACAAAATTAAGCCAGGTATGTGTACCGGTAGCAGGATTATACTGCCATGTGCCGCCGAATGGTTCATTATCAAGTCTTCTTAAATAGCGATTTTGAAGTAAAGTATCAAGTGATACCGGATAACTTCCCTTTTCGGTTTTATATTTTTCAAGCGCGTTACGAACGTCTTTTAAAGTATCTTTTAACTCTTCTTCTTTATTTTGAACTATCATTACTTTCCCGACAGGCAAAACAACCGATGCCGCTATCGAAATAAGAATCATAGTAAGAAGCACTTCAAGCAGTGAAAAACCTTTTTTATCATATTTAAAAAATATTTTCGATGTTTTCATTAACATTTTATAAACTCATAATATTCAAATATTATTCAAGCCGGCTAATTTCATATTTCAGACAAATTAAGACTATAAAACTATATTACATTCAGTATAATAAATTTCATAAGTGCAATTCAACTAAACCTGACATTATAATTCATATTTGATTATCGGCTAAATAATGAATTATTTTACAAATTTGAATTTATTTTAAAATCCGGCCTTTTTATTAAGACTCATTGCATTATAAGCAAATTATTAAGAATTTTAAATTATAGAACCTGCCGCGCAAAAAAGTATATATTTTACTAAGAATATCAAATAAAGTTTTCATTCGATTAATAATTCATTTGAATTATTCACATTTTTAAAAAAAGAGAGGCTTAAAACAAGCCTCTCTTTAATCAAATATTAATATAACATTTCAGTTAATTTTCAATATTTTAAATTAGCATTCAGGGCTTTTAAGGATTTTTTCAGTTACTTCGGCGATTTTAACGTCGAATTCCTCTTCGTTAACTTTAAGTTTGAATAATCTTTCATTATGCATCGAAGCTGCGCTTTCTTTTTTTACCGAAGCCGCCTCTACTTCCTTTTTCATAGGATTTTTCAATCCTTCGAAATAAGCCTGTGCAACCTGCGGAAATAAAGCATAACAAAGAATATCCTCATCTTTATCCGAATAAGGCTTCATAGCTTCTTTGCATTTTTCCCATTCAGGAGCGAGGGTGTCGGCAGGACGGCCAGTAATTCTCTGAGCATCGCCGATAGCGAGTTTTATTATATCAGGTTTGATAGGTGCAGGTGTTCTTCCGTAAAGGCCTTTGCAAAGGTCTTTTACTTCCTGTATTATCATTTTATAACGTTTGCCGAGGATAACGTTAAATGTAGCCTGAGTTCCGACAATCTGGCTTGTAGGTGTAACGAGCGGAATCCAGCCGAGGTCTTCACGGACTCTAGGAATTTCAGCAAGAACATCCTCGAATTTATCCATAGCGTTCTGTTTTTCAAGCTGTGAAACGAGGTTTGTAAACATACCGCCGGGAACCTGATATGTAAGCGCGCGAACGTCGATTTTTTCGGCAAGCGGCGATATCAAATATTGATATTTTTCCTTCAAAGATTCGAAATATTTGGTTACATCAGGGAACAGCGATTGATTAACGCCGGTTTTTAATCCAGCTTCATCCATCATATAAACGAGCGCCTCGGTCGTAGGCTGCGAAGTGCCTGATGAAAACGGCGAAAGCGCAGTATCTAAGTGATCGACTCCGACTTCTGCCGCTTTAAAATAGCTTGTAGGCCCCATGCCTGTCGTGCAGTGTGTGTGGAGTCCGACAGGAAGGTTTGTGGCCTTTTTAAGGCTGCTTATCAATTCGCCGGCAATTTTAGGCGAAATGAGGCCGGCCATATCTTTGACATAAATTATATCCGCGCCGCAGTCCTTGAGTTCTTTAGCGACTTTTATGAACGAATCCATATTGTGTACTGGACTTATTGTATAATTAACGACACCCTGAACGATAGCGCCGTATTTCTTGGCCATTTTAATGGAATATTCCATATTCCTGATATCGTTTAATGCGTCGAATATCCTGAATACATCGATTCCGTTCTCTTTTGCCTTGGCGATAAATTTTTCAGCTATATCATCAGCATAATGCCTGTAACCTACAAGATTCTGGCCTCTTAAAAGCATCTGCAATTTTGTTTTCTTGACTACTTTTTTAAATGCGCGAAGACGTTCCCACGGGTTTTCATTCAAAAATCTGAGGCATGTATCGTAAGTGGCGCCGCCCCACATTTCAAGCGACCAATAGCCTATTTCATCGATTTTTTCAAGTATCGGAAGCATATCAGCTGTTTTCATACGGGTTGCAATCAAAGACTGGTGAGCGTCCCTGAATATGGTTTCTGTTATTTTTGGCATTTACCATTCCCCTTTTATTTTTAAATTTCAATTTATCATAAATTCTTAAATTCTTAACATCATAAGGCATACTGGTATTCAGCCTTTCATAGAAGCTGCAATAAGCCTGGCAAAAAAATTTATGTCAATAAATAATGCGGTTATTTTGAAATTAAACAACATTATTTACAGCATTTTTGAAAATCAAAGCCGCATTATGAATTACGGTTCAATAACGACGAGCATTTCGCCGGCGCTGACTGCCTGACCCTGTTTTACGCAAACTTCTTTCACTATACCGGTAAAAGGCGAATTTACGACTGTTTCCATTTTCATGGCTTCTAATTTAATAACAGCGTCGCCTTCTTTTACCGAATCGCCTTCTTTTACAAGAATGCCTATAATGCTGCCGCTCATCATCGCGTTAATCGTCTTTCCGCCTGTCTGCGATTTCTGTCGTATAACGCCGCTGTCAACTTTAGGCTTTACCGTCGGAAGCGGCGAAGTAATTACCTGCGGCATTATGATATTTGAATACGAAGTCGGCTGTACCTGTTTTTGTATTTCATCAACTTCCACTTCAAATGATTCATTGCCAACTTTTACTAAATATTTTCTAATCATATCTACCTTTCCTTTATATTCGTAAAATTTATTTTATTCGATCAATATTATTAGGAAAACAATATACATGCGTCTTTCATAAAGTAATTATATTTTTTAAAATCAGTCTTTATGATAAGCCCGCACATTTCCACTTACCAGCTGTGTTTCCGCAAATGCCCCATATTAGTCATTCGGCCGTATAAACCCCAGAGGTTTACATCGCTCGAATGGACCGGTTTAATGCTTAATATGCGGTAATCTGATTTCTCTTTTTGAAGATGCATCATGAGCGCAGCTGAAACGACTGCTACGGTCTTTGCCGAAACTTTGCCTTTTACTGCGCTTGTATCTATTTTACCTGTCATTTTATAACACTCCGTTATTTATTCATATTCATCATTTTTTTAAGCCGTTTAACCAAAATTTCATGAATTTACCCGGAACTATCGTAAATGTAGGCCCGGATAAATCACATATCTATTAAAGAGGAATATTACCGTGCTTTTTAGTAGGCAGCGATTCCCTCTTAGTTCTTAACGTACTGAATATCGAAGCAAGAAACGGCCTGGTGTTTTCAGGAGCGATAATTATATCGCAAAGGCCTTTTTTAGCCGCTTCGTACGGATTGCAGACTACTTTTTCGTATTGTTCGATAAGCTCTTTGCGTTTTTCGGCAGGATTAGCCGCGCCTTCGATTTCTTTTTTAAATATGAACGGCACCGCGCCGTCAGCGCCCATTACCGCGATTTCAGCCTGCGGCCATGCGATTACGTAATCCGCGCCAAGATCCTTGTTGCACATGCCGACTGAAGCGCCGCCATATGATTTTCTGAGCGTGAGCGTAACTTTCGGTACGGTAGCTTCGGAATAAGCGTATAAAAGTTTCGCGCCATGCCTTATAATACCGCCAAATTCCTGATTCTTTCCAGGCAAAAATCCCGGAGTATCGACAAGGCTTAACAGTGGAATATTGAAGCAGTCACAGAAACGTATAAATCTTGCAGCTTTATCGGACGAGTTTATATCGAGACAGCCGGCCAGAACATTAGGCTGGTTCCCGATTATACCTATCGAGTTGCCGCCGATGCGTGCAAAACCCGTTACCATATTCTGGGCGTATACAGGCATATATTCAAAGAAACCGCCGTCATCGACGATTCTTCTTATTACTTCGCGGACATCATAAGGCATTTTTGAATTAGTCGGAACTATCGAGTTAAGTTCTTCGCTGCGCCTGTTAGGATCGTCATTAGTGTCAAGCGACGGCGGATCATCGAGATTATTCGACGGAATATAAGAAAGGAGCTGCCTTATCTGCTGGAAGCAGTCCTGTTCGTTAGCGCAGATAAAATGGCCGTTTCCGGAAATAGCGTTATGAGTGTATGCGCCGCCGATTTCTTCCGCGCTCACGTCTTCCGCCGTAACAGCTTTGATTACCGAAGGACCGGTAATATACATCTGGCTTACTTTATCAACCATGAAAACAAAGTCAGTTATAGCCGGCGAATAAACGGCGCCGCCGGCGCAAGGTCCGAGTATTACTGAAATCTGAGGTATAACGCCTGACGAGCGTGTATTTCTGAAAAATATCTGGCCGTAACCATGGAGCGAATCGACGCCTTCCTGGATTCTAGCGCCGCCTGAATCGTTGATACCTATGATCGGCGCGCCCATTTTTAAGGCCATATCCTGAAGTTTTACAATCTTCATAGCGTGCATTTCACCGAGCGATCCGCCGAATGCCGTAAAGTCCTGCGAATACACATATATCAGACGGCCATTAACGTGGCCGTAACCCGTTACAACGCCTTCAGCCGGAATTTCCTGCTTTTCCATGCCGAAATTGTCGCATCTATGACGGACAAACATATCGGTTTCGACGAATGAGCCTTTATCCAACAAAAGCTCAATTCTTTCACGAGCACCCAATTTTCCTTTGGCATGCTGCTTCTCGGCCCTCTTGCCGTCCGCGTCAATAATTACTTCTTTTCTTTGCTGTAACTCTTTTAGGAGAGTGTTCATGTCTCTCTCTGCCATTCTTCTTTTACCTGCCCTTCAGTTATTTGATTTTGTGTCGTTCAAGCAAACCAAAATATAGCATAATCACAATTTTATAAAAATAATCGATAATATTATACCTAAATTAAGTTTTTATGTCAAATTAATTTTTATAAGGCAGCCGATACATCGTTATCAACCGTCTTTTTATTTGCATAAATACCCTGTCCGCGAATGCCGGATAATGCCGCCATATTTTTAGCAAAAAATCCGGTTTTTAAATACCCTCAGGTAAATTTAACTATGAAACGCTTACATGTTTTCAAGCAAATATTTTATAAAGAAATTCATTAAATTCAAACGCTTCAATTCCTATAGATTTTAAAATGCCAGCCTGATCACATCCTTTCAATGGCGCCTGGATACCTATGATATGAATATCGGCGCCCGTTTCGATTTTTAAATACTTATATATCATCGAAAGCGGAAGATTATGCCCTGAAAATTTAAGGCCTATTATTTTTTCAGATGGAATGAGTTTTATATCAAGAGGCTCGCCTTTAAAATTAGCCGAATCGAGTATAAAAATTTGAGTCGGGGCCTCTTTTTTTATTTTCGAAGTAAGGCTTTCCGGACTTACGCCTGCGTCCAAAAACATTATTTTTTCGGCATATTCTTTTCTCAACGCGCTTTCGGAATTTTTTAAAAGATATATCCCCATAGCGTCGCTGAATTCATAAATATTGCCGACGCTTACGACGATAATTTTCCGCGCGGGGAGATTATTAAACGTATATATATCATTTTTATATAATATTTCTTTTGCCATTTTGACACGTCAGAAAGGAATCCGTTCCGTAAAAAATACGCCGGATAATTCCTTAAATTTTAAAAATTTAGAAATTCTTTAAGTAAATCAGGAGTGGTTAAAATTTTAACGGAAGGCATAACTAATTTTAAATATTAATTATGCCTTCGATATAAAAAAACAAAATTTAAAAGTTATTTAGCCGGTTCGGAAGGCTTTTCCGTTTTGTTATCAACGGCCGCGTTATTTTCCGCCGGTTTTGCAACCTGCTCTGAAGCCGGCTGGGCCGGTTGAGAATTAGCGGCGGGCTGAGCCGGTGTTTCCGGTATTATGGAATCGCCCTGTTCCTCGACGAGACTGTTTTTGTCGCAGCTGGCCAGCTCGAATTCATCGGTCAGGTAAATCGCCTTTTTAGGGCATGAAAGTACACACTGGCCGCAATAAATACATCTATCTATATGATAGATCATTTTGAATTTACGGTCGACTACTTTCACTATTTCAATCGCGCCGGCCGGGCAGTCTTTAATGCAAAGGCGGCAGCCGATACAAAGCGATTGTATATATTTGATTTTACCGCGGAAATTAGACGCAAGCACAGGCCTTTCAGCAGGATAACCGGTAGTTGCGGGCTTCTTGAAAAGATTTTTCAAAGCCTCCGGAATTATTGCTCCAAGCATTCCCATTATATCCACCAGCCTTTAACTATTATAGCGGCCAATAATTGAACAAGCACAAGCGGAACAAGATAATACCAGCATAATCTGACCATCTGGTCTATTCTGATACGCGCGAACGCCGCTTTTATAACAGACGATATAAATAACAGCACTAAAGTTTTAGCTATAAAAATCAGGAACGAAAAAATCGGAAGGTATTTCGTATAGCCGAATCCGCCGAGAAATATGGCTGAAATCAAGCCAAGCCCGACTACAAGTTCCATATCAGACATAAGTTTAAACATCGCCAATTTCTTTCCTGAATATTCGGTAAGCGGGCCGCCTACAATTTCAGTTTCGGCCTCGGGCATATCGAAAGGCGTCCTTTCTAGCTTGCCCTGCAGAGCGATTATAGCTACTATAAGGCCGATAACATTAAAAAGGCAATGGCCGGGATTGGCTTCATAATATGCTGTAATATCGGCAATTTTCCAGCTGCCCGCAATTATAGCCGGCGATATGAAAGCCGTAAAAAGCGGCACTTCATATGAGAACAACTGCGCCATAGTCCTTACTGCGCCTATCGTGCTGTATAGACTCACTGAAAAATAACCCGCCATAAAAAGCATAACTGACGGCATCATTAATAAATAGAGAACCGCAACAAGATCGAATTCAAAATAAATCTGACTCAATATTTCGCTTTTATATATCGGTATATACAAAAATGTAGTGCATACGGCCGCGAACGCGATAAGCGGCACGAAATTAAATATGGCCGGCTCAGCAGTTTTAGGCGTAATATCTTCTTTAGCAAAAAGCTTTATGATATCGGCGACGGGCTGATAAAACCTCGGGCCGACACGGTTTTGCAGTTTAGCATACCAGTGCCGGTCAAGATATTCGCAGACCGTTCCATAAGTCGAAAGAAATAAAAAACCTGGAAAAATAAATAAAGTAAATAATAAAGCACTAATTGTCATTATTTGTACCATCCTATTCCGAGCTGGCGGAGATCTTCCCATGTATGAGAAGTTATTCTGCCGTTATTTACGTCCTCGATTTCAATAAGCCTGTCTGTACATGAATAACACGGATCGATCGAAGCTATGGCGATTGAAATATCTGCGAGCTTCTGGCCTTTGCACATTTCCATACATGAAAGCCAGTTCGCCATAGTAGGCGCCCTTACCTTGGCCCTGTCTAAAAACTCGGTACCGTTCGAACGGTAATAATGAACATCTTCGCCGCGCGGCGCTTCATAACGTATCAGCACTTCGCCTTCAGGGATTTTACGCGGAGCTTTTACCGCCAGGTCGCCGTCAGGCATATTTTCAATGCACCATTTGATTATTTTGATACTCTCTAAAACTTCGAGGCAGCGCACAACGACACGGCCGAAAATATCGCAGCTATTATGCGAAATTACGTTGAACGGCACTTCGTCATAAATAAGATAAGGATCGTCTTTGCGGACATCGCGCGGAATATTCGAAGCGCGCGCAAGCGGCCCCACCGCGCAAAGATCCAGGGCGGTTTTCGTCGGAAGCACAGCCACTCCCTTAGTACGGCCAGCAAGCGTAGGTTCGCTTGTCGCAATATCAATATAATATTTTGTCTGTTCTTCTAATTTAACAAGATTGCTTTTAATTATATCCAATTTATCTTTTGTTATATCCTGCCGGACGCCGCCGATTGTGTTAATACCATAATTAACACGGTTTCCGCATATATTTTCAAGCATATCCTGGACCTTTTCACGGTCGCGCCACGAAAGCATGAAAAGCGTTTCAAACCCGATTTCATGACCGGCAACTCCGAGCCATAAAAAATGGCTGTGCAGCCTTTCAAGTTCGGCGACTATTGTCCTTATGAACTGGGCTTTACGAGGGGCCTTAATCCCCATTAATTCTTCGACTCCCAGCGCAAGACAGGTAGCGTGCGCCATTGAACAGATTCCGCAAACCCGTTCCAATAAATAAAGAGTTTGTATAAAGTTCTGCTTTTCGCAAGCCTTTTCAATGCCGCGGTGGTTATAGCCTATATTTAAATCGATATCAACAACGGTTTCATGGTCAACTTTCAAAGTAAAACTCGCCGGTTCCTTAAGGCCGGGATGCTGCGGCCCCATAGGAATGCTGATTTCCGCCATAAAACTCACTTCCTTTCAAAATAATAAAATGTATTTAATTTATAAATTAACTTCTTCAAAAACGGATAATTTGAATTATTTATTCTTATACCCGACGTTAAAAACGTAAACTGATTTATTTAATAACATTTTCGATCGTAGACGGGTCCCAGTCTTTTAACATAGGATGCGCATCGACAGGATAATCTTCCGGCAATACCAATCTTTTTAAATTAGGATGATTCTTTGTCGTAACGCCTAATATGTCAAAAAGCTCGCGTTCGTATAAATTAGCTCCTGCGATAAGCGGAGTAATCGATTCGAGAAAAGGATCTTCTTTAGGCACCTGAGCTTTTACGGTGCATATAGTATTTTGATTGTCAAAAAGATGATACATTATCTCAAAATGCGTTTTGCTGTCACAGCCGGTAATCGTAGCGCAATGGACAAATCCCATTTTTTCCTTTAAAAATTTGACAATTTCAAAGTTATCTTCTTTAGCTATTTTAAAAAATAATCTTCTGTCGCGAGGATTTTTAGGATCGATAATTTTATCCTTAAATTTATCGGTCAAAGATTTTAATACCTCTTCATCTCTTTTAGCCATTATATACTACCCCCAATTTTATTTGCCTGATTCGATTTTTTTAATCAATTTGACGGTGGCGTCGATTAAAGCGTCCGGTCTTACAGCGCAGCCCGGAACATAAACATCGACAGGAATTACTTTATCAATACCGCCCATTAGATTGTAGCAGTTTTTGAAAGCGCCGCCGGAGCAAGCGCAGCTGCCGACAGCCATTACAAATTTCGGCTCAGGCATCTGCTCATAAATAGTTTTTAATCTGTCGGCCTGCTTACGGGTTACCGGGCCGGTACAAACCAATACATCAGCATGGCGCGGGGTGCCTTTTAATAAAACGCCGAACCGCTCAACATCAAAACGCGGAGTGAGGGCGTCAATTACCTCGATATCGCAGCCGTTGCACGAGCCGCTGTTAAAATGCAGCAGCCACGGCGAAGACGTCCTTGCCCATGTGAGGATTTTCGAGACTAAACTTTTTACTGGCATATATTTCTCCTTAAAAAATAACTCAAATATACAATTCTTTAAAATTAAAAAACACGCTTCACAATTAACGAAAAACACATCTCAATAAGATAATTAAGCTTTTCAGCCGCCGGCTTAACGGTCAAATAAAGCCAGCACTATCAACACTATTATGAAAAAATAAACGCCGATAACACTGAAATTCGATAACTGCGATATCGTAAAAATCATCATAACCGTAAGGTGCAGAATCGTAAAAAACACGGCTATATCGAATATATGAAAATTCGATTCGATTTTTTTCATATCCGGAAAACGTTCCGACTCGCCGCAGGCATATGACTGAAGCTTGCGTCCTACATCGGTAAGCGGCGGAGCGAGGGCTTCGCCCATTTTATATAAAAGCATGCCGAGCATTAAAAATATAATAAACATTACCGGCATCGATAAAAATATTTCCATGATAAGCTCCTTTTCAAATTAATCTAATAATTAATTTTTTTACTATAGTTTAAATCCGCCAAGTGTTACTAATATAGCATTAGCGGCCGGTTTTACGAAATTAAGGCCGAATTCAGGATAAACCCCCATGACAATCGTCAAAGTCGTCATTACCAAAACCGGCACGGTTATTAAAAACGGCGCTTCTATTATAGATTTTGAGGACGCGACAATCTCTGACTGCTTTCTAGAATATATGGTATTAATAAGCGGCAAATAATAACCGCATGATAATATGCTGTTAAATATGGCGATACATGTAAAGAACAGGCCGAGTCCGCAATTGAGCTCGATACCTGTCTTATATATCAAAAGCTTGCTCATGAAACCTGAAAATGGAGGAATTCCGGCAAGAGCGAGGCAGGCAATCGCGAAACAAATCGACATGAGAGGCATTTTTTCTGATATGCCCCTGAGGTCGCTTATTTTACCTGTAGCCGCACGGTATATGAACGCGCCGGCTATTAAAAAAGCCGCGCCTTTCATAAACGAATGTGTCAATATATGAAAAAGCCCGCCTTCAATTCCGGTCAATAAGCCGTATTTCATTCCAAGTCCGATACCGAGAATTATGTAACCAAGCTGCGCTACCGATGAATAAGCAAGCATTCTGTTAAGCTCTGACTGGGTCAGGGCCATAAAGTTGCCTATGGTCATTGCGATAGCCGCCATTATAGCAAGAGCGAGCCCGGCACTTGCCGCCGGAAGAACCAGAAGCGATTTAATAATAGCAAGAACGCCGACTTTTAATAACGCCCCTGAAAGAAGAGCCGCAATACCTGCCGGCGCGGTCGTATGCGCATCAGGAAACCATAAAGGCACCATAGCCGATTTCACTCCGAATCCTGTTATTATCAAAACCGCGGCTATTAAAACTACGTTCGAAGGAAGCGTGTGCATTTTGTTATAAATTTGCTCGAAATTAAGAGTCCCGGTAACCTGGAACAGTATCGACATTCCAAAAAGAGCTATCATAGTGCCGACCGAGCCGTAAACCAGATATTTAAAGCTGGCCTCAACCGCTTCCGCGTTACGATTATACGCAATTAAAATATACGAAGCGATCGACATTAATTCGAAAAATACATACATATTAAACATATCAGCCGAAAGAGCGACGCCCAGCATACCGGCAATCATTAAAAGCAGCAGCGTAAAATATCTCTTCGCGCGGTTATCATCCTGCATATATTTCGCCGAATAAACAGTAACTAGGAAACCAAGGACAAGAATAATGCCGCCGAATAATACGCCTATCGGGTCAAGCTGCAAGGCTACTGACGAACTAGAATAAAAAGCAGGGTAGTAGGCCATAAAATTACCCGAAAATATGCCCTTACCGGTAGCGATAACGCCGACCGATAATTTATAAAAATTAGCCATTGCCGCAATAAGAACCATAGAAGCAATTACTCCGCAAAATAATGCCTGATTTTTATTGCTGCCGCGCTTATAAAAACTGCCTATCATAAAATTAAATATCGCGCCGAAAAAAAGCAGGCCTATCGGCATAAATAAAGAATTTGAAATCAAAAAATTATTTATCACTTTAAATCCCCCTTAAATCCTGGACAGCAAAGAGACGGCACCACGCGCTAATTGCATTATAAATGCCGGATATATACCAGCCGCAAATATCAATACAGTTAATAAGCCCATAGCTACACGCATTTTGACCGGTATTTCAACGGTCTGCAGCCCGGCCGGACATTCGCCGTAGAATATTCTCTTAACGAAGTATAAGCTGTAACCTGTAGTCAGCGCGGTAGCAAGAACTGAAAGAACGATCATCGACTTGAAATGAGTGGAAAAGCCGCCGGCAAAAATAAGCCATTCAGAGGTAAAACCGCATAAAGGCGGAGCGCCTAAAAGCGCAAGCCCGGCGATTGTCGCATAAAATCCGAGATCCTTATATTTCGAACCAAGCCCTGAAACCTCAGTTATGAGCTGTTTACCGGTAACAAGAACGACTGTCCCGGCGACCATAAAAAATAAGGCTTTAGCAAGGCCGTGATTCAAAGCGTGCATCACGGAACCGGTAATACCGTTCGAAGCCAATGACGCGAATCCCACAAGAACATAGCCCATCTGGCTTATACTCGAATACGCGATGATTTTTTTTATGCGATTTTCCGCCAGTGCCATAAAACCACCGTAAAACTGAGTTATTACAGCCATAACAATAAGCGGATATGAAAAATAAAGAAGCGTTTCGTTCGAAAATAAGAACAGGAAGCGGGCCATACCATAAATACCGGTATTTATCATTCCGGCCGCCAGCATTATAGTTACAGGCAGCGGAGCGTCGTTATACGAATCGGGCAGCCATGTATGGAACGGAAATATCGCCAGCTTAAAAGCGAAACCGATAAATACCGCTAAAAATAAAAACTTCGATTCGGCAAGCGAAAGCGCCGATAAGATCGAACGCATTGAATCGATATCGGTTACTCCGTATTTTGAATATATAAAGAGGAACGCAAGCAGCAGAAACACAGCGCCGACATGCGTAAATATAAAATATTTCAAACCGGTTTTCTGACAATTTTCAGATTCGCCGTAAAATGCTATAAGAAAATATGAAGGTATCAACATCATCTCATAAAAAAAGTAGAATTGTATCGTATCTACAGATAAAATAACACCATTCATACCGCCGAGGAATATCAGCATATTTGAAAATATAAAACCTATATTCCCCTCCTGTTTTTTGAAGTAATCCTGGCCGATAAACGCGGCAATCAACGCCGCAAGATTTATCGTCATAAGCATAACGGCGGCCATGCCGTCAATTTTATAACCGAAATTAATACTTTCGAACCAATGCCATTTGAAACCGTAAACAAGTCCGGGGTCATAACATTTATATGAAACGAAAAAAGTAAATACAGCCGTTAATAAAGTTATAAAAAAAGCCGTCTGCGGAACCATTTTAGAATTTCGGCGTCCGGAGAAAAGCAGAAACAATCCGGCAAGGATCGGAAATGCCGGAATCAGGACTATCAGATTCTTTAAAGCCGTAAAGGCTAAAATCGCCTGTTTATATTCTTCCAATTTTATTCATCCTTTCATTTTTCTGACAATTATTTAATCCCTATTACTTAATTCTAAATTGCCTTTATAACCATTTTAATATTTAGAATAACTTAACAATAAAAAATATCGCAGCCAGGGCAATCATAATTCCTGCCAGGTGAGCGCTTAAATTACCGCTATGCGTCTTTCTGAAGCGTGTTGAAAATTGAACCGCGCAGGCTCCGGCAGCATAGTTGATATTATCAAAAATATAACGGTCGAAAAGGTCTATTAAAAGCCGGCCTATAAATACCATTAAGGACAGGAATTTTAAATAAAGCCAGTCAAAATAAAGCCCCTGTGAAAAGGCATAACGTATTGAACGTTCGTTCAAAATCTTCGAGAATATTCCTTTCTTATAGTAGAGCAATACGCCGAGCGCTATAACGATCAAAGCCGCATAAGTGATCGGCGAAGAAACGGTGTGATGTATCATTTTCGAAAGAGTCATTTCCCCTGCTATAAATTGCATTTCGGCTGATTTCTGGCTTAAGGCCAGTGAGTTGAAAGCCATGTCGGCTATATTTCCGATTAAAAGCCATGAAACGATCGTAAATAAAGCTAAAATCATAAGAGGCGTCATTATTATAAAGCCAGGCGCATGTGAATGATGTTCAGAATGTTTCGGACTGCTTTCAAGTTCAGGACTTTTCATAAACAATATATAAAAAGCCTTAAACGAATAACCAGCCGTAAATAAAGCCGCAAGAAGCATAAGCGAAGCCGAAAGCGGGTCATATTTATAGCCTGTTGAAATTATCAAATCCTTTGACCAGAAACCATTGAAAATAGGAATGCCGGCCAGTGCCATAAAGCCTATGGCCATACACCATTTAAGTGCGGGCAGGTCTTTGCCGCGTCCGGTCATCTCGTGCATATTGCGGGTGCCGGTATAATGAATAAGCGCTCCAGCGCAAAGGAAAAGGAGCGCCTTAAAAATAGCGTGTGAAAAAAGGTGAAACTGCGCCGCGAAATAGCCGTGAACGCCGAGAGCGTACATCATAAAGCCCAGCTGGCTGACAGTCGAATATGCCAGGACTTTTTTCAAGTCCGCTTCGAAAAGCGCGAGCGCTGCCACCAGCAAAGCCGTAACCATACCTATATTCAGGGCAAGCCAGAAATAAATATCAGTATTTAAGAACACCGGATACATCCTGGCGATAAGGTAAATACCTGAATTAACAAGCGTTGCGGCATGGATGAGCGCGGATATTGTCGTCGGCGCTTCCATTGCGTCCGGAAGCCATACATGTAAAGGCACTTGCGCTGATTTTCCAACCGCGCCTGCTATAAAAAACACAGCCGAATAAAACAAAATATTCGAAGGTATCGCGCCGGCAGCTGACAGCTTAACAAGCTCAGAAATATTAAGGGTGCCGGTTGCCGCATATAAAGTCAGTATGCCGCAAAGCAAACCGCAATCGCCTATTTTGGTAGTCAAAAACGCTTTAAAACCTGCATTGGCCGCTTTGGACTGCTTGTAGAAAAAGCCTATCAAAAGATATGACGCAATTCCTATCATTTCCCAGAATATGTACAAAAATATCAAATTATCCGATAAAACAAGACCGGTCATTGAAGCAATAAAGAAGAGTACAAGCGAATAATAACGCGACAAGCCTTCTTCACCCTTCATATACTCCATGGAATAAAACACGATAAGCGAACCGATGACACCGGCAATTCCGGCAAGCATAACAGCAAGTGAATCTATCATCACTGAAAAACTTACCACGCCGGGCATCCAATTATAAATAACGACCGGTTCAGGATTTGATTTGACATGCGTTATGAGCATTAAGGATAAAACTGCTATTAAAAATCCCGTAAAAACTGAGATACCTTCACGTAAAAACGATAAACCCAGCTTTTCTAATAACGGTATCAAAATAGCTACTACAAAAGGTACACATAAAATTAACATCACTATTGTAGTGAGCATTAAATTTTCCTCCAGACTAAAAGTAACAATTTATAAAAATACTTAATTACTTATAATTCTAAAAAAATTAAATCCGCAATCGCGAATTATTGATTAATTAATAAAAAATATGAATAATATTTTATTTTTTATGTAATTTCTTAACAAAATAACTTATACTTTTTAACTTCATACCGGCATTTTACTTGTCAAGCAAAGCCTGAAACGCCGTCTTTGAAAGATCTTATATAAAAAAATTTAAAACATCAAAAAAATAGTAAAAACAATTAATTTAAAATCTTAATTTAGATATTGTTTCAATATCAGTCGAATTATAAATTCTATGAGTATAAACCACAAGCGAAATGGCGATAGCAACCAATATTACGTCAACAGATATTACGATTATAGCAAGCGACTGGCCGAAAGCAAGGTTGCCTGATAAAAAACCGCCGTTAACGAACGAAAGCGTAATTGCCTGTGTCAATATTTCGATTCCTATTATCATTTTAAGCATATTACGGCCGGTCAAAAGGCATAAAAGCCCCAACGCAAAAACAATTAACGCGATGATATTTTCTATCATTACTCATTCACCTCCGTCTCGCGAGCTACAGCCGGCTGAGGCACCTGATCGTCCTTCAAATGAGCCGCCAGCATAAACACGCCAAAAGCCCCCGTAAAAACAATAAGGCCCTGACATATTACATCTAAAGCCCTATCATTCCACAATATTTCCCCAACTGTCCTTGCAGGCGCGCAAGTTAAAGCGCTGACGCAAAATGCTTCTTTGAGAAGCTCCCCGCCGAGCATAAACATCCCGGCAACAAGCGAAGCTATCCCTAACGAAAGCAATATATTCCTAAAACGAAGCATTATTTATCCTCCTTCGGCTGGATTGTAACAAGCGTAACCCCGGCCATAAAAAGAACCGTAATCAACCCGGCGCAAATGCTGAGCTGAAAAGCAGCCGCATACGTAGCAGAATACTTAAAATAAAAAATTACCGAAAGCATAACGCTTGAAAGCGCAAAATACATTGAAGCTTTCATGACATCCTGTTCAAATACTGTCATAATTACAAAAAATAAAAATACAAGCAAAATCAGCGAGTAAATAAACATATAAAGCCTCCCGACACAAAAATAAGCCTGAATACCGCAGTAAATCAGCGGCTGCACAGGCGCTAAACCAGAGTATAAGTTAAAAAACGTGAAAAATCACGCTATTTTTTTATCACAAAATTAAAAAAAAGTAAAGGAATTTTCGAATTAAGTATTTTTTTATCTATATAACAACTGACAATTTTATTAAATTATCAATAAATTTTAATATTTTTGTTGACAAATCATAATTAATGTATTAAAATAACTTAAATTTTAATGTAGATATCGAAAGGGGAATATTAAGTGAATCCAAGGTCCTTTGATGAACTGTTAAATGTAATCCCTAATAAGTTTTTATTGACAATGGTAATTGCTGCGCGCGCAAAGCAGCTTGAGCAGGGTGCTGAAAAAAAAGTCGGCATCGAATGCACTTACACGAATTCAATTGATATCGCAATAGAAGAACTTTGCACCAATAAGCTCGATATAAAAATGATAATGGATGGATTTAACGATAACTTGAAACATGAAGATACTATCGTAAAAGAAATCCAAAGCAGGGTGCTCGAGAATATGTCAACAATCAAGTCGACAACCGAAGCGTAATTAACATTAAAATTTAGTTTTAATCATATTTAATAAAATTAAATACATAAAAAAATGCTGTCAAGATTAACTTGGGCAGCATTTTTTTGTTTAATAATTAATGATAGTTATTTTTGGGCTAAAGAAGGCCGCCTAAGGAATAAAAACCTTTTTTATCTTTCACTTAGTCTTCGGCGCCCAGTCCAACTCTCGATCACAAATTAAACAACGTTAGTTTTTATAATCTGAAATATCGTACTCAAAATTTTGACAATAAACCACTTTGAAGTCCGTGTCAGCACGTTTCACGTGCCGTAAGAAAACATATATGGCAACATTAGCGCTTACACATTAAACTACCAGATAATGTCATTACCACACCTTAATAACACTTATTCGCGTTGTTCGCGCCATTCATAGTTCTTCACCTTCGGCCGCAAACTATATTATATAAAAATATGATAAAATTCGCGCGGCCGATTACCGTGTTTCATCGAATGCGCAGCATTCGATGAAACTAAGAACACAAAACAACGGTAGATATAGCAGGGATTAAAAAGGGGGCGCGGGGGAAATCAAAGGGTTATCAACCCTTTGTGTCCCCCGCGCGCAAAAATTATAAATGTTACGGTACCAATAGTTTACAAATCATTATGACACGTTATAAAAATATATAAACCGTTAAATTATGATTTAACTTCAATTTTTTGTTCGGGCGCAGCTTCTTTTTTCGGTTCAGCAGGCGGCGTTTCAGTCTTTTTTTCAGCCTTCGGCTCATGCCCCGCTTCCGGCTCTTCTTCATGCTTAGGCTTTGGTTTGTCCTTTAAATTGATTACATCCAATGTTTTTTCATCTATTTTAACATTTTCAAAAGCGTCATAAGCCGGTTTCAGAAGGTCCGGTTTCACTATGCCTTCGTTGCCTTTGAGCATATATGGTTTAGCGGCCTTTTTAATTGGATCGATAACGATTTGTCTTGTAAATTTTGAACGCACTTCAATCCCCTTAGGAGTAAGCTTAATCGGCTCATAAATGCATACCGGCTTATTTTTTCCCTTAACCTTAACGCTGTCAAGATATCTATACTCACAAAGGTCCTTTATGTATTCAAGCGAAAATTCGGTAAATATTATATGATTCGTATATTGCCTTGTCGCGGCTTCGACACGCGCTCCGAGGTTGACATTATCGCCGATAACCGTATAGTCGAAATGTTTTCGCGATCCCATATTGCCGACGATCATTTCGCCTGAGTTAAAACCGATGCCTATATCGACCGGCTGATTGCCTTCCATAATCCATTTTTTCTGGAGTTCGACGAGCACTTCCATCATTTCAAGGCTGGTAAAAAGCGCACGGGCCGCATGATCTTCCTGTATTACACGCGACGGCGCTCCGTAAACGGCCATTATTTCGTCGCCGACATATTTATCAAGCGTACCGTTATATTTGAATATAATTTCGGTCATGTAGTCAAGATATTCATTAAGCATATTTACGACTTCTTCAGGAGTGTGGTTTTCGGAAAATGTCGTAAAACTTCTTATATCTGAAAAAAGGACTGTCAGCGTTCTTTTTTCGCCTTTGAGCTTGAGGCTGTTCGGATCGTTAACTATCTCTTCGATAATGCTCTGGCTTAAGTAATGTGAAAACGCGTGGCGCAAAAATGATTTCTCGCGCGACTCATATAAGTAGAAAAAGATAGTAACGACTGCAAAGTTTAATGCAAGCATTATCATAAACGGCATAAACGCTATCAAAATGCCTGTTTTAAAGAAAAGCAGCGCGGTCAAATAGAAAAATCCGACAACGGAAGTCGTTATCATAATAAAGGCTGAAACCGGGTTAAGCGATGAAAGGATAGCGAATGAAAGCATACCGCCGGCCGATAATATTATTATATTATGATGATTTTCTGTCCTTCTTATGAACTTATTCTGTAAAATCGCGTTTATTATATTGGCATGTCCGAAAAACATCGGTGTTTTAGGCGACACAGGCGTCGCTTTAATATCCGAAGTAGCGTTAGCCGAAAGGCCGACTATCAGGAATTTATTTTTAAGGCTGTCTATAAGATTATCTTTTCCGATTACATTCTTTTTAAATGAGTTTAGTCCAAAAAGCGTCATATATATATCATTAGCGCGTTTTTTCAGCCTGTCAATCTGTTCCGGCCTGAGATTCGGCCGCGCGTATGCCTTATCGATAGCAGCCTGCTTATCATTAAGATCGGTGATTATACTGTCAATAATAGGAGTTAATTTCGAAATATTTTCTTCGTTAAGGCCGTTTTCACGGATATTGGCATAAATTCTTAAAAACTCGCCAAGCATCTTCATATTAGCGGAAGCGATTAAATTTTCAGAAATGAATTTATATGCCTGGTTTTCAATTTCCATTAAGTTATAAAAATGGGTATAAAATGAAAGCCTTGTAAAAGCGTTATTTTCCTCATAATCGGCGGCCCAGTTAAAAAATGCAGTTTTAGTGATCAAATCAATCGGTATTTGAACGCTGTTACGCCCCATATTTTTTTGGATTTTTTCATTTTTAAAAGGTATGACAAGAAGTCCGTCTTTAGTAAAAGACGCATTTTTAAGGTCAAATCCCATAATATCGTTAGCCGCCTGAAGGGCAAGCGAAGGTATGAATTTTCCTTCGCTTTCGATCAAAACAGGATGTCTTCTGAAAATACCGTCATCGTCAGGTTCGCTGTTTGAGAAACCAAGTTTATGAGCGTTTTTAAATAATTCTTCTATCGGAATATTAAGTTCAGTGCCGCGTTCGGCGCGCGTAAGGGCATTATGAACGCTGTCTGAGACATTATAATAATCGCGGTTATGTGTATAAGAAAGGTTATCTAAAAATTTTATGCGTTTGGCTATTATTTCGTCCATTCCCATAAATATGTTATCTTTTATAAGATCGATCTCAGAAGTTATATTTAAATTTTTAAACACCTTTGTCCTGATATCATTAAAGCTGACTTCGGACGTTATCTTAACCGCCTCGCTGTAATTATCATAAACGTAATTTTCAACCAGCTGTTTACGCAGATCGAATATTTTTCCTTTTATATAATTTTCGTCAATACCGGTAGCTAAGCTTATTGCCGAAGGCTGTGAAGCTACGTTTTTAATAAGTTCCTTATAAATTTTAACGTCGTAATTTAAAAGTTCGCGGCTTTCCAAAGGCACTTTAGACATTACACGGTTATATTCTTCAGGATCGAGTTTGGCAAGTTTTCTTAAGGGCAGTGTCAATTCCTCGGCAAAATGCATGGCCAGGTATGCTTTATCCAGAAGTTTTAAACTTTTGGCAAAATAATAATCGTCGTCCACGTTCTTGGCAAACGGCCGCGGATTGAGCTTATAATTGAGGTAATCGTCGGTAAGTTTTATTATAGCTTCCTCCGATTCCGAATTGAACATAATTTTTAAATCGTCAGGCATTCCTTCGTACCAAACCTCAAGCGTATCGAACAGCTGGTAGCGGCTTGCGATGGAATTACCTGGAAATTTTTCGAGAAATTCGATATCGAAAAGCACCGCACGCGGATTGGCGCGTTTTATGAATTTAAGAAATTCGGCAAAAACAGCCCTATTCCAGGGCCAGCGTCCGACATGCGCAAGCGATTCGTCATCGATGCCGATAAGCACAGGATCGCTTAAAATCGGCATATAATCGCGCGGCCTGTATTTAATTCTATAATCGTCAATCTTATTTTCAAGCCAGTTAAGATATTTGCCGTTATGTAAAAAGCAGACTATCAAAAAGACTATAAATGATATAAAAAATGTCGTCAATATTTTCTTCAGGGTTTTGTAGTTGATGTTTATACTCATAATGGTTTTTTATAATACATTTTTTTTTTTTTTAAGTCAACATTAAAAAATTTATATGCAAAAAATTAAATGAAAAAAGTCGAAAATTTAGCAAACTGATTGAAATAATTTTTAAAAAATGTTATTATCATTGCTGAAGTTTTTTCTTTACACATTACATTATCTAGGCAGTGATAATAATTTGGTTCAAAATACTTTTGGCAATACCGGGTTAAAAAACACGGCAAAGCCGCTTGAAAATAATTCTACTCAAAAATATGAAAAACCTGTTGACATTAATACCAATTCTTCGGGTTTTTCAAATGTCGCCAGCTCGTTTTCACTGCGCGGCAAAACTTTTAAAGTCGAATCAGCCTTAAAGGTCTCTTCCGGCGAGGCCGATTTATACATAGTAACTGATGAATCCGGCCAAAAATTTATCTTCAAATATTATCGTCAAGATATAGAACCGAAGATTGAAATAATTGAAAAATTAAAAGCAATAAACTTAGAACGCGTTATCAAGATTATCGATTTCGGCCAAATTGACGACAGCCATTTCTATGAATTGCAGGAATATGCTGAAGGCGGCTCGCTGGACCAGTTCATGAAAAATAACAGCGGCATCCCGCATGACGAAATCAAACTTATTATAAACGAAATCGCTGTCTGTATCAATGAAATACATTCAAAAAATATAATCCACCGTGATATTAAACCTGCCAATATACTGATCAGAAGTTTTTCGCCGTTTTCACTTGTGCTTACCGACTTCGGCATTGCCTCAATTTCAGAAGAAGCGATCCACCAGACAAATTATAACAGGACCATTTCATATTCAGCGCCCGAAGCCATGACCGGCGTTATATCGACCGCGTCCGACTATTGGTCGCTCGGTATAATCACGCTTGAATTGCTTAATAATTGCCATCCGTTCGAAGGACTCGACGCCAATATGATAATGTATTTCCTTACGACTCATAATATTCCCGGAATCGATTCAGTCAACAACGAATTTGAACCTCTCGTAAAAGGGCTCTTAACTCAAAACGATAAATACAGGTGGCAATATAAGGAAATCAAAAATTGGCTCGACGGAATGAAAAACATCCCTGTTTATTATGAATCTAAGTTCATTTCCGATTTTATGAAAAACGAAAAAAATAATACAAACAAGACTGAAAATATCAAAGAGAATTCTGAATTGGAAAATCCGAAAGATCTTTCAAAGCCTGTTAATTTTAACGGTAAAAATTATATTTCGTTAGCGGAACTTTCGATAGATATGTCCCAAAATTGGCAATACGCAATAAATTGCCTTAACAATGAAAATTTGAAAAGCAGGCTTGAATTATCGGCAACGGACCCTGGAATAAAAGTATTATTAAAACAAATAGGCAAGAATGCAAATTCATACGATAGCTGCGTCTTGCTTGAAATAATATGCGCAATTAACCCGGAAGTCGATTTTTATTATATGGGCAGCAGAATAGACGAAGGATTTTTAAAAGAAACAGCCTTTAAAATTTTAAAAAATACAGCAACCGATACTGAAATAACGACATTCAATGAGCTTATCTACGGCGGCGCAATAAGAAAATATTACGAGTGTACCTGCCGAGAAAGAGAATTTGAAAATTCATATCACGGCATATTAGCGGAATGCGCAAATCTGAAGGACATAAAAAAAGCAGCCGTAATCATTTTAGAAAAACTTAACACTGCGGCAGTTGACATCGCCGAAACCAAAGTCCAAACGGCCGAACCGGCATCCGGTAAAAATTCTTTTGAAAAAAAGATTTCATTAAGCGGTATAAATAAAAATTATGTGTTTTTCGCCGTATCTGCAATTACGGCTTTAATTCTGCTGGCGTTAATAATCAAATTGATTAAATAGATTATAATAAATTCAAGAAAATTGGGAGCGTGCTTCATGTACTATCTTTTAATTTCGGACCAGGACAAACAATCCAGGTATAACCTTTCAGAAGGCGAAGTCGTAATAGGAAGAAACGAAGACTGCGGCATAACTTTAAATTCCGCGGCAGTTTCAAGAAAACACGCAAGAATTTACTCCGACGGCCCTTTTTGTTTTTTAATCGAAGACTTGAATTCGACAAATGGCACATACGTCAACAACCAGAAAATAACAAAGCCGGCATATCTTATTCATGGCAATTCAATTACGATCGGCCAGGCCAGTTTAAAATTTGTAGACGAAGAATACGCTCTTTTAGAATACGCCGAACAAAATGTGGCCGGCACATTCCACAGCAAAGCGGTCAAGCATGAAAAAAAACCTGACGAAATAATAACGCAGATAAAGCAAATTTTAAGCAAAGTAGAAGTATTAAATTCAAAAGTACCTGAAGCGAATCTGGCTAACAATATTTTAAAGCAATCACTGCTTTCTATCGCCGGCGATTTACAGGCAATAATTAACGCGGCGGGCCTGGGCAATCTCAAAGTCGGCGAAAATAAAGCCAATGCCGTATCACCGGCAGAAATTAAACCGCCGGCGCCTGAAAAAATTATGGCGCAGCCGGCAGAAAAACCGCAAATTAATCAGGCACCGGTTCAAATACAGAATAATTCCAGAATAGACCATGAAATTTACGAAGGCGCCCTCGCGGATATCAGAATGGTTTCTGATCAAGTCGATGATTACAAAAAAAATTGCTATTTCATACTTTCGGTAGCCATGAAAATAATGAATTTAAACCGCGGCTTTATAGTCGTAAAAGATCCGATCGAAGGAACTATTCATCAGCTGGTAACAAAAATAAACAGTAACGAAATAAATGAAGGAATGCCGTCGCTGCTGCTGGCTAAATACTGCATAACATCTAATTCCATTATAGTAGTCTCAGATCCGGCGCTCGATGAAAGATTTGCAGGAAAATCAGAAAGCATAAGAAGCGGTCATATAAAAGCGGTAATATGCGCCCCGTTAAAAAAAGACGACCGCACGCTCGGTGCAATTTATTTCGACAGCACAGAAGCGCCGAGGACATTTACCCAAAATGAACATCTATTTATAGAAAAAATCTCGGAATGCGTATCGCAGATACTTATAAAATCAATGGTATTTGACGGACTGGTAAACGAATACGAAACTATCGACAATATACTTTCAAAAGTCGGCAGACGCACCGATGAAATGGAAAAAATATTAAAATATATGGTTCTTGAGGATGTCAGAAGTAAAATTTCAGCTATCGAAAGTTTTTCTAAAAACTCCACCGCTGAAATAATAAATATCTTAAAAGATAATCTGGGCCGTGAAAATAACAGAGCATTAACCATAACATATTTAAAAATAATCAGCACCATCGGCAATCAATCGGAATATGAATTCATAAAAAAATTTTTAAACCACAAGGATATGTTCATAAAGAATGCCGCGGCCGAAATTTTAAACAAGCTCGACCTGAAAGTCATAAGCCAGAACACTGAATCAGATAAGAACGACGGCGGTGAAAGCAATCATCATGCAACGGCAAGTAAAAATAATGTAGCTGCACCGGGCGCAGATAAAAATCATGAAGCCGGCTCTGCACCAATCAGTTCAGACATGGAACTTTATGACGATTTTAAAATGGCCATTAACTACATAAACAAAAAAGTAGACTCCGGCGCGCAATTAAGAAAAGTTATAAACGCAATAAAATCAGGCAGGAAATAAAAATATGCAATTGAAAAATTCATTTATAAAAAAAGCTGTAAACATTCTAAAAATATTTAATCCGGCGGCTCATTCCAAGCAATTATTTTTTAGAAGCTCGAAGGCTGTTTTGAAATCGCTTTCTGATTACATTATAACCAATGCCTTTGCAGCGACTAACCCCGAAACAGAAGAAGAAATTTTAGCTATTTATAATCAGGGTCTTATTCTCATAAAATCCGGAGAATTACAAAAAGCGCTCATAAATTTTAATAAGCTGCTGAAAATGAGCCCGAAATTTCCTAATGCAGCGGCCATCCGCAATAAAATCATCGAGCGGCTTGACGAAACAGAATCGGCAGCAAACGAACCTGGAGAACAAAATAAAGCCGAAATCTATTTTAATGAAGGAAACGCGCTTTATGAGCTCGGACTTTTCGAAGAGGCGCTGGCAGCCTATGACAAAGCCGCGTCAATTGACAAAAGCAATCCTATTTTGTGGTATTATAAGGCTAATTCACTGTTAAAACTCAACATGATAGAACAGGCGCTCGAAACATACGAAAAAGTATTGGCGATAAATCCTAATTTTGCAGACGCGTGGCACGGTAAAAGTTCCTGCCTTATAAGACTTCACCGCACCGATGAAGCTCTGGCGTGTTTTGATAAAATACTTGAAATCGACCCTGAACATGCTCCGTTTATTAAATAAGCCTGCTTACCGCCGGGCGCAAACTTTATTTAAACATATGCAACAGTTAAATTTATAAAAATATCAGTTGATTATAAAATCCAAAAGGATTTTTATGTCATAGTGCGTATTTAATTTTTTCAATTGTTATTTTTCATGTAATTATGCTATACTAAATATAAATATTAAACTAGAAACGAAAGAATAAAATGATAATTACCGAGCCTTTCGAAATAGCATTAATGATATTAAAAAAACCAGCTGAAACCTATCAAAGGTTTTATTCGGCCGTTCCGCGCTTTCAGACTTTCATGCTTTATCTGGTTATATGGGTCGGCATTTCAGCATATTCATTTTCATATCTAAATTTTGAAAACGACCTCAGCAAGTTTTATCAATATTTGACCTTTTCAGTCGCCGGCGGCGCGGCTGTTTTATTTTTTTTCTGGTTTATTTCGCTTATAGTGTATTTAAATGCCAGGATATTAAAAGGCGAAGCACCGGTAAGTTCAATATTTTACGCTAATCTCTATACTTTTTTATCGATTTTTATTTATTTGACGCTGCCTACGCATTTATTAAACATGTTCTTAATTCCGGATTCTTACGAATACTGGTTTTCTATTATAACAAGAGTTATTGTAGTTATTTCATATTTGACGCTGCTTACTACGGCAATAAGTAAAATTTTCAAGATTTCATTAATCAAAGGATTTATTTCCTGGTTCATGATAATAATTTACTTATTATTCTTCGCCGGCTCTTCATATTACATTTCAAAAATATATAACATTCCGCTGTTTTAGAAGGAGACAAACATGAAATTAAAAATCGCGATATGCCAGGCTTTTCCAAAACTGGGCAATTTTTCACATAACATAGCCGAACACAGCAATTTTATAAATTCACATAAAGATTGCGATCTTATATGCTTTCCGGAATTATCGACAACGGGATATTTCGTTAAAGACCTCGCGTATGACCTGGCAATGACGCGCGATGAATTTTCCGAGGAGCTGAATAAAAAAACATCGTACAAACAAAAATCCATGTCGATTATCGCCGGTTTTTCCGAACGCGCCAACGGTCTTATATATAACTCATTATTTGTCGGAAGCGGCGATCTTTCTTATTCGCATCGAAAAATTTACCCGCCGACTTATGGAATTTTTGATGAATACAGATATTTTTCATGCGGCGAGAAGATAGATCCATTTTTATTGAAAAATAACATTTCGATAGGCACATTAAACTGTGAAGACGCATGGCATCAGGCGCTTCCGTATATTTACTCGATGTACGGCATAGACCTTTTAGTAATATGCGCGGCTTCGCCGGTGCGCGGGCTTTTTAAAAATTCTGAAGGCACGCCGTGGAACGTTAAACTGTGGCAGAAATTAATATGTTCCTACGCTCATTTGTACGGACTTTATATAGTTTATGTAAACCGCGCCGGAATCGAAGACGGCATTCATTTTTCGGGTTATTCATGCGTGGTAAGCCCGCTCGGCGAAATCATAGAGATGCTGGAACCGTTTAAATACGATGAAAAAGTGATCGAGATAGACATAAAGAAGGCAAGGCTCGAAAAAGCGCAAAACTGTTATTTAAAAGAAGACGACCCGTTTTTAACAATGCGCGAACTGCAGCGCGCGCTCGAATTCAGAAGGGAGAATTTTAAATAATGAAAAAACATGACTTAAGCATACTTGACCTGGATTGCAAGCTTGTGACAGAACTTTTAGCCAGTTTTATAAGAAATCAAATTCAAAAAACGGGCATGAAAAAAGCAATCCTGGGCTTATCAGGCGGCATCGACTCTGCGCTTGTGGCGTTTTTATGCAAAGAGGCAATCGGCGCAAAAAATGTCTTGGGCGTAAGAATGCCCTATAAAACTTCCTCGCAGGAAAGCCTCGACCACGCTTATGAAGTCGCCGAAAAAGCCGGAATCGAATTTACCACCTTCGATATAACAGCCACTGCGGATGGATTTATAAATACCCAACTCGCATTAGATACCATGCCTGCTGAATTTTTCAACGCTGAATTATTATCAGGCAAAAATAAAGAAGACGCCGGAATAAAAATAGAAAATACGCTTACACCGACAAGCCGCGGCAACATTATGGCGCGCGCGCGCATGATTTCACTTTACCATCTTTCAGCCGTAACAAATGCCATGGTCGTCGGCACCTCGAACAAGACTGAAATGCTAATCGGTTACGGCACTTTATGGGGCGACCTGGCCTACGGCATCAATCCCATAGGCGACCTTTATAAATACCAGGTGCGGCAGTTAAGCAAATATATCGGCGTACCTGAAAGCGTAATAAATAAAAAACCTTCGGCTGATCTTTTTCCAGGCCAGACCGATGAAGGCGACCTCGGCTTTTCATATTCCGAGATGGATTACGCGCTTTATAAATTAGTCGACTGCCGCGAGAACCCGAAACTGCTTATAGAATCGGGCGAATGCAGCCAGAAATTAATAGAATTCTGCATGAAGAAAATAACATCGATGCAGTTTAAGCGCCAGATGCCGCTTATTGCACTGATATCGTTCAGGACGATAAACCAGAGTTTTAACTATCCGCGCGACTGGGCTTTATAATGTAGATTTTTCGCCCTAAAAAATCTTAACCTACGATAAAAAAGAGAATTTGATGACGCAAAATAAACGCCATAACATATTATTCACAGACAGCGAACCATTTGAGTTCATAAAAGCGCAATTAAGCCTGCTTTCAGACACCGGCAGGCTTTTTGTCGTATCAACCGGTAAAATACTTGAAATAACAGGCCTGAGCGAGACGTTAAAGGAACTAGAAAAAAGCGGAAAATGTTTTATTCACATATTAAAAACTGACGGTGAAAAATGCAAGTCATTCTCAAACGTAAATTTGGTATTAAAAAAACTTACTGACATGGGCTTCGGGAAAAATGATATTTTAATAGGAATCGGCGGCGGGACTATAACAGACCTTTCGGGATTTAGCGCGTCAATTTATAAGCGCGGCATGAGGCTCGCCTTTATACCTACAACGCTTCTTTGCATGATAGACGCCTCTATAGGCGGAAAAAACGCCGTAAACATAAGCCGGACAAAAAACGCTGCCGGAACTTTTTATAATCCCGAAAAAATATTTATAATACCGGACTTATTAAAATCACTTCCGGCGAATGAAATGGCAAATGGAATGTTTGAAGCGTTAAAATACGGCTTATTATTTTCAAAATCACTGGTCACGGCCATCAACCAAAAAAATTTCAATTTCACAAATTACAATTTAAAATCAAAAAGCGAATTAATAAGAATCATAAAGCAATGCGTGCAGTTTAAACAGGAAATAGTAAATGCCGATTACCTCGATAAAGGATGCAGAATGCTTTTAAACGCCGGTCATACCTTCGGCCACGCCATCGAAAGCGTTTCAAACAATAAAATAAGCCACGGCGCGGCAGTCGGCCTGGGCTTGTATTTCGAAACTACGATCGGCCGGGAATTAGGCATTATCCAGGATAAGCATAATATTTCAGAGATAATATCGAATTTAATTTCTTTTTTTGAAAAAAGCGGAAACGCGGGACTTATTCAAAAATGGCAAAACCTCATTAAGACAAGTAAATTGGAAAAATATATAATTAACGACAAGAAAGCCGGAACAAGCATTTCGGCTGCTAAAAATACAGCCGTACACAGTACAGCTGAAAATCATGTGAAAATAAAAATTCCATTCATAACTAAAATTGGCCGTGCTGAAATAATTGAAATAGATTTTAACAATGAGTTATTGCCGTTTCTGAAAAATATCAAGGCCGTTTTTTAATTTGTACAGCTTGACGAACCTATCACTGAATATTTTGTGCATTCCTTTTTTAAATAAAACGGCACCGCATTTTCAAAGAAAGAATAATAGTAAATATCTTCAAAATGCCCGCCGATTTTATCTATCCATATAATTTCATTATCATAGCATTGAGTAATCTTATAACTTATATCTACGTTCGAATTGTAATTTATAGTAGCGTCGCGCCTGTCTTCAACGCTTTTATTTATGTTATAAGCTATATTGTAATACGTCTTTATGTCATCGACCGCAACCGACAGTATCGCATAAATTTTATGTTCGAAATAAAGCTTTTTCACCTGCTCGGCGGTTAAATTCGAAACGCTTTTTATTTCGCCGGTCGAAGTTTTAGAAAACTCTTTAAATATTAAATTCAATTCTGCCGAATCACAAATCTTAACATTATTTGTCTTATAAGTAATTTTAAGTTCAGCCTCGATAGAATCTGCGATAATTTTTTTGATTTCATTTTCTAAAGTCATGGTTGAAGAAATGAATAAAACAGGAGTATCTATGATAAGTTTTATTTCATCGGTCTGTTTAAGAATGTTTCTATATGTTTGATACATCATCGGAGCGGTTTGAGTGCAAAATTTTCCGATTGAATCGCTGAACGCGTTAAAATACGAAACTTCCTTCACTGAAATATTTTCAAATAGATTAACAAAATTATATAAAGTTAAATCACATGCATTACAAGGGCAAGGCGCCGCTATTGCCATAAAAAAAGCGCATAAAATGGCTGCGGCATATATGAAGTTTATTTTGTCAACCGGAAAATATTTAAAACCAGTTATTTTTAACATACTATTCCTCGTATAAAATTTTAAAAAACAGGGCGGGTAAAACCCGCCCTTATGACATTTTTTTATTTTAGCCAATTTATTTTTATGTTTTCAATTATTCAGCAGTTCTTCTGTTTTCTATATTAAGAGTATTTTTCAAGAAATACGTATGAAGCACGGCAATTTTAACTTTCATTAATACTGCGTTGCCGCTCGTATCCTTAACTGCAAGGAAGATATAAGGTTTTTCGGCGATATTCGAAGGCTTTCTGAATATGCTGTAAACCACACGCGGATTGCCGTTTAAAGGAAGCCATTTCGTGAAATCCAAAAACTGCGTAACTTCATTCGGCTCATCTGAAAAATTAGAAGTCAAGTCTATGTATGAGTTCCCATTAGGGCCGATATTTAATGGCAGCGCGCCTTCGACATTATCATACGCCGTTATTTCAAATCTGGTTCTGGAGTCTTCAGTAATTTCAAGCGTTTCAGCTTCCTGGCCGACTGCCGGAGCCGGCATAGCGGCAGCTGTCGAAGACGTCAGAATTTCATCAAAGTCATAATAATAAACACCATTCTGGCAGTAATCATTCGCGAAACTTGTAAAGTATACTGCATCTTTAGCCGCCGGCTTATTGAATGTAATATAGTATCCGTTTTTCGCCGGGGCTACGGCGTTATCTACAAATTTGACGCAATCCGCCGCGGTCAATTCATCCTTGGTTTTGCCGAGCATGCTTAATTTAGGAGAAGTAAGAACACTTGTCTTTTCCTTTGCAGCGGAAATTCTCGTAATCCTTAAATCGGATTTTCCGCTTGTAGCCGGAGCAAGGCTCAACTTTAAAGAATCCTGATCAAATAGGGTGGTATCTTTATATGATTCATGAAATGCCTTGCTGTCGCCGTTAGTTATATCATATTCGCGATATGCATTCTGATGGGTCTGTAAAACTTTGAAACGGAGAGTTGGAGCATCATTATCGCGAATTTCAATATAAGCCGGAGCATTATTATATTCAAGCTTGCTTGTGGAAGGATAAGAGCTGCTTGCGCTTACGCCTAAATTTATTTCTCCGCCGTTACCGTTATTAGCAATTATAACTCCATCGCCGTTAGCGTCATAAACTATATTATTAGATCCGTCAACGCCGTCGACATAAAGAGGAAGGCTTCCAGCCATATCGTAAGGAATCCTTTCAGCTACCAATTCCGGAATTTGCGCTTTGGCAACAAAAACCGCATGTCTGCATGGCGCTACGCCGTCCTTATAGCCTGGGTAGTAGTTATCGTGATTGAAGGCCGAACCCTGAAGCATACTGCCGTCTGCCGCTCCTGAAGGCTGAGATGTTTTAGGATCGCATACTTCCTGAGGAATACCCCATTTTGCGAACGGAGTAATTGTCGAATTTAAAACCGCTTTAACAGTGTTTTCATTGAAATATAAAACTTCGTCAGTTTCCTTTCCGGCAGTTATCGTATCAAATACAGTCTTTTTAGCGACCTCGTCACGATTGGCCCCGGTAAGGCCTCTCAGGGAGCAATTTCCAAATACTTTGTTCGGATTGTTATCCCATACCGAAAAAGTTATTGAACTCGGGTAAGAATCGCCGGTGCTGCCGCCTATAAAATGCGAACCCGATGATGACGCTCCGGAAGTCGGATCACCCGGATTGACCTGGCTTTCAAAATAAGCCATAGGCGCCTGTTTATCTTCGACAGTTACGGCAAGACCATAAGGTTTCGAGTCGATGTGATAACTATCGGCGCTGGAATCCCAGTTTACTGAATTATAGCCGGTAGTGTCTACACCGTCATCGCAAAGGTCATAATACGCGTATTTAGGATTGCCTTCGCTGTCTTTTTCAATAGTGCCGTCAGATTTTAATTTAGGCGAACGCCCTTCCCACTTAACCTTAGGATATGTAAATTTAATGTATACATAATATTTGCCTGGGTCAAGCGGCATATTAAAAGCATAACGCAATTTGACATTAACGGCAATTTCTCTTGTTTCGTCAGGATTTGGCGAAACGAGTCCATTAGGCCATTCAACTACCGAAGTCGCGTTATCTTTGAATTTACCTGTGGTTCCTAATAACGCGTTAGCATCGCCGTCTGAAAGGCGGCCGCGCGCTATACAAAATTCCGATTTCGGCTCGAAAGCATTTTTTCCGGAACCGTTAATACCGATATATTGAGAGCCGGAGGAAGAGTTATTTTTGTCAATCTGCTTATTTTCGGCCACGATATACCATTCATAACCAATTGAAGCTTTATCTGCCATGGTAATAGGCAATTTAGGATTGCTCTGGGTTCCGACACCTTCGATCCATACCGGACCGCCGGTCTGGGATTCGCCCCACATTACAGGGTTTTTACCACCGAGCGAGAAATAAGGCGCCAATTTAGCCGGCAGAGAGCTTATATTTACTCCCGGATCGGGCTTTTCGCCATAATTTCGAAGCTGTATTTCTTTATTATCGCCGCCTGCCTTATAATTTGTAGGATGCGCCGGGCCGCCTTTAGTATAGTTTTCACTTGCGCTGTTATCGGCCGGTAAATTCCAGCTGCCGACACCGTTTTCCATCGTATCAGGATAATCCCAGCAGCCTATGCCGTTACATGTTTCCATAAAATGTTTATCGGGCTGGTCTTTTTTGCTTACGTTATGCCTGTAAGAACGCACAAATTTAAGTTTTGCGCTCGCTGTAAATGTTTTAATCGTATTTTCATTAAATGAAGAATTATCGACAGTAATTTTAATACCTGTTATGTAATCGTTAGGCTTAGGCTGTTTAGCGGCGACGACAAGGTATCTTTCAGCGATGTAACCTTCGTCGGCGTCAGGCTTTTCGCCGCCGTTCCTGACTGCGCCGTTATCAAAATACAAAAATTGCGGTGTTTTCGCCGGAGCAGCTTTATCGGCACGCTGATATAAATATGAAGGATAACCCATATTTTCGTACTGCCAGAATTTAGCGCTTGCCATCAAACTGATTTTATAAACGCCAGGTTCTTTTGGCGTATAGGCGAATTTAGCGACAGCTTCGCATTTATTAGCGCCTGAATCAAAAGGAATCGACTGAACCCATGTGCCGGATACAAACGGAACTGAAGCAGGCCAGCCGTCAGGCTGTGCGCTTACCGATTTAAAATTGGGTGCGCCAGCGACAACCGAAGAAGGATACGCCATATTAATATCAGAAGTAATTACCTTTCTTATAGGCTCAATCATTTCAACACGCCAGAAATAACTTGCGGTCTGCTGCTGTACTGCATAAGAGAAACCGCCTATAATGCCGTTACCGTTAAAATCACGGTTTAAAAGCATACTTCCGGATATCTTATTTTTGCCGACGACATCGTGAAGAAATTCAGGCGGGTTTTCCATTGCTGCCACATATTCTTCATCTTCGGTAACTTCATCAACCATTTCGGGAACTATTTTTCTTGTAACAAGCTTATTCGAAGGATCAAGCTCATTGATAGTAATACCCTTGGCAGGAACAGTACCGGCCGGAACATTAGGGCTGTATATATCAACGCAGTTTCTTTCGTTGCTTCCGCGCGGCGGGCCCGCAAGGTTAATTGTGGCTAATCCGAGTCTTATGTCGCCGACATTAGTGACAAGCGCAGGATTGAAACGTCTGATAAAAGCGCCTGTCGAAGCGTTAAAATATTCGACCACATAAATTTCAGCGTTAGCGACAGTAAATGTATTAATAGGAGTTTTTCCAATTGTTTTACTTGAATAATCATATTCATAAAGTTCAGTAACAGCGCGCGCATTATAAAATTTACGCCAAGCGGCAATCGGCACGCCGTTTTCTACTGAGCCGGTAGGCACCGGAGCTGCGACAACCGCATCGGATGTAGGATGAAGGATTTTACCGGTAGCGATCGCGCGGTTATCAAATAAAGCGCGCGGTTTAGTCAGCCAATAAACGTTTCCATTTCCATTCGGAGCTATACAAACTACGTCAGGTGCGACTGAAATGGAACCGGTCTTTATTCCGTCAGGATCGTCAGTATCTTTTTCATAACCTTTATACTTTTGCCATTTTATTATTTTATTTACCTTTTTTTCATCACCCTTAGGCTGGAGCAATTTGTAAATTACACCGCCGTTTCCATCCCACTGGTCAGAAGCGCAAAAACTTATTAATTTTCCGTCTGGATCGGAATTAACTTCAGGCGCGGCGTAAAGCCAATCATAGTCCTGGTTCATAGTAGCTGCACCTATCGAAAGTGTTTTATCATCTATTGGATTATCAATTCGGCGCGGAGGTTTTTGAAAACCAGAGCCGGGTACAGACGGGACAGGGCTGTTCCATCTGGAGCCTGAAAAGGCCGGATTAGGATCGGTGGTAACATAAACGTTAGCTTCAGAGTCAGCATTAGGATAGCCGAATACAATAGGGCTGCCTAAAAATGTCATTGACCCTTTTTTTATCGTAGGATGCGGCAATGACGCATAACCGTATCTGCGGCCGCCGCCGGTACACGAAAACGAAAGTCTGGCATCGGTCGAAATAGAGGTATCTTTTGGTACAGGGTTACAGCCGTGAGCGTCGCCGCACGGATTGGTAAACTGAGCCGTAAATTTTAAATTTGTCGTATCGAAAACGTTTTCAAGTTTTTTAGGGTCCGGCTTCGCGATAGGATAATTATTTGGAAGTCCGGGAATTCCTGCAGGCACCCAGTCAACCCAATAATCTGTCCAGAGATGTACGCGCTGAATCTGGAAATCCCAGCGTCGCTGAAGATTTATATACTTGCCGTCGGCGCTCGCACCAGATGCAGCGTCATCGGTATAACCGATATACCATGGAAATCCGGCAGATAACTTTTTTATTCTCCTGAATCTCGCTTCAGGAGTCGAAGCAAGAGCAGGCTTAGCCCGGTAATAGGCAACCGAACCTTTAGCCGGCGATGAACCGTCAACGCCTGTCGGCGCGCCTGCCGGCCCGCGGCTTGCATTAGTATCCATATAATGAAGGCCCTCGCCGCCGCCGCTATAATGATTCGCCATGCTGACTATATGTTCAGTACCGTGATTATCGCCGGGATTATTGCTGCCGGCGAGATAATTGCATATATCGTAATAAGGAACGCCGCTCGAATCGGCGCCAATACCTATTATACCTTCAAGCAAAGGCGGATCGATAGGGGTATAGTTGTTAGCCGGAATATCTATCAAACCGGGATCAATAAAAGCGGAAAGCACATACATATTTCTGAATTGATCTATAGCCAGCGCTCTGTAATCCACCATATTCGAAAGCGTAGCCGGAAAAAGCTTCGGCCTTGCGTCCGTATCAGGTATTTTAACATGAGACCCGGTAGCGTGATCGACGCTTTCATTCGCATAAACACCCATATATGAACCGGAGCCTATCATTACGAAAACTTCACCGTTTCTTTCGTAAATTCCATCGGCCGCGATACAATAATCACTAAACAACCAAATAAAAGCAGAAATAAATAATAATAAAAATAATAGACGTTTCCTGCCCATAAAATTCACTCCCTTCATAAAACATAAATAAATAAAAACAAAAAATAAATTTTTAGACTATTTTTTATTTTTTACTGATTAATGAACCCTAATTCCTGTAAAACCTGCTGGATATATTCGGCCTTTTCACGATTTATGACATCCTTGAGGTTGTAAAAAATAACCATAAGAGTCAAATCTGTCCCGCCTGATACAAGGGTTTTATTATTAATGTATTTTGAGCCTATATTAATCAATTTATTTCTTTCATTAAAAACCTTTGAATACAGTTCTTTTTTAGCTTTTTTTTGGGCTTCGATATTTTTCAAATCGCCGGCAGGCGCTTCGAGAGAATGAAAAAACTCTGAAATTGCAGTATAAGAAGGCGCCATGGCGGTATCGATCGAAACCTGCGAAACGCCAGTCTGAAGCTTATTAGTTTCAGATATATTTTCGTTTGTTTTTGAATTAAAAGGCTGGCTCACGTTTAAAAGGATTTTTACTCCTTTTTTTCCCATAGCATATTTTATTGCATCGTCAATTTGCTTGTTAATTTTTTCAAATTCCTTTTCAGTCTCGACCTGAGTCATATAATGAACCTTTAATACGTTCATTCTTAATTCTTCGCGATCGGCCGCAGTTTTTTCTAATTTAGCCGTTAAATCCTGTTTTTCTTTTAAATATTTAGCCTCTATTTTTCCTATATCTTCCTGAATAGCCTTAACTTTCTTATCACGCTCGCCGGCTTCTTTCATTTTCGCCATTTCGGCGCTTCCGCTCTGATTAACCTGATATATCTCGCCGGCCTTTCTGGCATCAATATCATTAATGCGCTTCGAAAGTCCTTCAATTTCGTTATTAAATTTTTGGAAATCGTTACGGTATTGGCTTTTTATCTTTTCCTGCTCGTCAAAACGCGACTTTACCGAAGCATTAAATTCGGCAACGGCCATATTAGCCTTAAACGGCCTTATAAAAAGTTTTTTTTCATAATCATAATACTGCATCGAAGGGTGGTAAGCGTAAACGGCAAGCATATCGATAGTTCCAACAACATTTTCGATTCCGGCATTTTGATTATCAGCCGCCCTGGAAGTTTGAAATAACAACAAACTTAAAAACAATAAATTAAAAACGATGATTTTTTTAAAAAAACCTCTAAACACCAAAAACACCTTCTTCATTATATAGAAAATTATACTTTCTACTTTAATTATAAAACATAATTAACACTGAGTCAATCAAAAATCATAAATTATATTTGCTTTTTTACATATTTATAACAATTCATAAATTAGTTACAATTTTCACTAATCAATGGCAAAAATATAAAAAATGAAGTACCTTTGTTAATTTCGCTTTTTATTTTTATACAGCCTTTGTGGTTTTCTATAATTTTTTTACAAATTGAAAGGCCGAGCCCTGTACCTGAAGCTTTAGTTGTAAAAAACGGAGCGAATAAGTTCTCCAACGTTTCGGACGTCATTCCATGGCCGGTATCACATATCGATATTTTAATATATTCATCAAAATCAACATTTTCAATCTGATAATCATTTTTCAACGATTCGTTTTCTATTTTCTCGAAAAATATGTTAAGGCTTCCGCCAGTTTCGCTTAAAGCATCGCAAGCATTTAAAGCTAAATTTAATATTACCTGGCGCATCTGGTTAAAATCACAAAAAGCATAAGCCGCGTTATCGCTTATTTTATAATTAAAGTTAATTTTCAAGCCGGAAGTTTTTTCAATTTCATCTATACGCGGTTGAAGTATATTAATAACCGTATCGATTATAAGCTCAAAATAAATTTTAGAAATATTAGGTTTTCGCGGACGCGCAAAGTCAAGTACGTTTTGCACGAGTACTTCAAGAGACTTGACTTCATTCAGGATATAGTCAATATATTTTAATTTAGTTTTATCGTCGGGCGGTATTTCAGCTTTTAAAAGTTCAGCGAACCCTCTTATTCCGCCGAGCGGATTCCGCACTTCATGAGCCACGCCGCCGGCCATTTGAGAAAGGATATTAACCTGTTTTTCCTTTTCTTTATTTGATTCCTCAAGTTTTTTATTGATATCGCTCGTTTCTTTAATTCGTGATTCGAGGTTGTCCGCTATCTGGTTAAATGATTCCGCGAGAAGGGTTATTTCAGAAGTATCATCAGGCCTGAAACGTTCCTTATAATCGCCTAAAGCTATTTTCTGGGCCGTACCCGCGATATTTCCAAGCCGGGCGAAAAAACGGTTCGTGTAAATACCTATGAATATTATTATAAAGAGTATGAGAAGCAGTATAAAACTCACAAGCCAGTTAGGATATTCGGAATAAATGATATCTGAAAACGGAGGAAGCTGGCGCCAGATTAAAATAATTCCCAGCACCTCCTCATCGGTATTGCCGCTTTCGTTAAACGTGGCCGGAGTCAAAAAACGCGAATTTTTTATCGGATAGGCGCATTCAATAATCTGCTCGTTATTGACTTTTTTTTCGATAATATAAGAGCGGGAACGTTCCTTAGCCTGCCGATAATTTTCGTCATAAAGATTTTTTTGAATGTAATGTATGTCCGTTGAAGCTATAACTGCGTAATTTTTATTTAAAACATGAATTTTATAAATATTAACTTCGTTAGAGGCCGAATATTCTGTTAAAAACTGCTGTAATTTTATTATATTCGCCATCAAGTTAAGCTCGATTACCTTATCGTGCACTTCATTAGCAATAAATTGAATAGATTCGTTACGGTTTTCTTTGAAATTATCATTCACATAATGGAACGTAAAAATGAGCCCTAAATATATTAGAAAGCCTGATAAAAAAAGTAAAATTAAAAGTCTTGTCGTATAAGATTTAATTTGATTCATAATTTTTATCGAGTATATCAATTTGTTATTATCTTGTCAAGCAACTATAAAATATGTTATAATAATAGAAAGTGCGTGTAAGCTATATAGAATGGGTGTATTATGAAACTAACTAAATTAGGCAGTAAAATTTATTATCATATAGTAATAACAGCAGCCATTGCTACAATATCGGCTTTTGGCATATGCCGCCTTGTCGACTCAAGTTTGGTAAAAATTCTTGTCGTATTTTTAGCTTTTTCATTCGTAACTTTTCAATTTTTAAAAATAATACAAAAATACATAAGTATTCCAATTGAAAAAATTTCACAAATAATGAACGAAGCTCAAAATAATAATTCCATTCCAGACAAAATCGACATGGCAGAAAATACTGAAATTTACGAATTATGTAACGGCACATTAAGCATAATGAATAAAATAAAGGACATCAGCCATAAAGTTAATGTAAATAAGATAAACGTTCTCAAAACAATAAACGAAATATCATCGGCTATGATAGCGCGCCGTGATTTGAATGAAGTTTTGAGATTGATAATCGACCTTGCCACCAAAATTCTGGAAGCGAAATATTCTTCGCTGATGTTAATAACCGAAGAAACGAATGAATTATTAATAAAAGTATCTAACGGCCTTTCGGATGAGTTAATTAATAAAATCAGAATCAAAGTCGGCCACGGCATTGCCGGCACCGTCGCATACGAAGGGAAACCTTACCTATCGACTGACATTGAAAATGACCCGCGGTTCAAAAAATCGTCAAATAATCCAAGATTCGAAAATAAGTCTTTTATATGCGTTCCGGTAAAACTAGGAAACAAGGTAATCGGCGTATTAAGCATAAACGACAAACAGACAGGAAGCGCATTCGACGGCGAAGATCTCGAGTTGGCAACGATTTTTGCCAACCAGGCCGCGATTTCGATCGAGAATTCAAAGCTATACGAGCAAGCAGAAAAAAAAGTAGAAGAGCTCGAAACAATATTCAATGCGACAAAAGTAATAAGCTCGATACTCGATGTCGGCATGCTCTTAAAACAGGTCCTTGAAACATGCGTCCATATAGTTTCAGCAAAAGCTGGAATGATAATGCTTTTAAATGAGGACTCGCTTCAATATGAAATAAAAACATACCACGGCATGATAGATACACGCTGCGCTTACGAGTTCAGGCTCGATAAAAATTCTGAAGTATGTGAAATTTTAACAAAGAGCTTAAGCGCGTCGTTATTTCAGAACATAGATGAAAATATAGATTTCGCAGATTTAACTAATTATTTGAAATTCAGGATCAAACAGATAATATGCGTTCCGCTTCATACCAAGCAGAAATTGACAGGCATAATGGTAATTTTATCGGACGTTTCACAAAACGATTTCAGCGCGAACGATCTAAATATACTTACAGCATTATCGACGCAGGCAGCGATAGTCATCGAAAACGCCAAACTTTACGAAAGCATAAAAACGCAGTTCATCTCGACAATTCGCGTCGCGACAAACGCCCTTGAATTCAAGGACGCATATACGTCCGGCCATTCTGAACGGGTAACCGAATACGCCGTAGCGCTTGCCCAGGAACTTAACCTGCCGTATGATGAAATCGAACTTATAAGGCAAGCCGCAATATTACATGACATCGGAAAAATAGGCATATCCGAAACAATACTGACTAAAAAAGGCAGGCTGACCGATGAAGAATTCGCTACAATTAAACTTCATCCTTCGATCGGCGATTCGATAGTGGAACCGATGGCAATACCGCCGCAGGTAAGGGCAGGCATAAGGAATCATCATGAAAAATGGGACGGCCGCGGCTATCCTGACGGACTCGCCGGCGAGCAAATACCTCTTACCGCAAGAATTATAGCGATAGCGGATTCTTACGACGCCATGACATCAAACAGGCCGTATCGCGACGCCATGGGTATGGAAAAAGTTTATAACGAATTTATAAGATGCGCCGGTACGCAGTTTGACCCGCATCTAGCCGACGTATTTGTAAAAATGCTTAGACGAAATAACGCAACCAGCATAGGTGATAAAAAAGATGCAAATTCGGAACCTATCGAAAATAAAACAGATTCCGGCAACGAAACGACACCTCCAAAACCGCCGCAATCAGAATCGACTAAATCCTAACAAATACTTAAGCGGGTCATTTACCAAAAACGATCCGCTTAATTTGAAATTTCGCAATTCATTTTCACTAAACTATAATATTTAAAAATTTCCCTGATGCCGGCCTGCCACAATAAGAAGAATTTTTCAATCAATCCGATAAAATAATTCTTAACAAGCGGCTGGCGGCACTCTCGTAAAGCTTCTTATCAATTAACGGATCCTGATGATCTTCTTTCTGATAATTGACTTTTTTCTACAAATTTATACACTTTAATATATAATAATTTATTAATTTGGTTATTTTTTGTATTACCGACAATGCGCTGAAATATTCAAATTTTAAAAAAATAATAAGGGCTGTTTCTAATATAATTTTAGTAACAGCTCTTGTTTATTAACCTTAGAATTTAATTTTCTAAAATATGCTAAGTTAAATTAATTAGATGTTCGTCTCGGCATCCTTGGATAGTTTTCATATTTCATGCGCGGATCTATTCTTGCTTTTAACCTATTAGCCGCATTTTCAAGCTCCTGCATCTTTGATTTGGCCGCATTATACACATTCGAGGAAGCATAAAGCGCGGAGCCGTAATAATATTTCGCCGGAGTGTTATCGGTAAAAACGTATTTTATGTACTGATGAAAGTCCTTTTCCGGTTTTGGTTTTTCCTGGGAATCAATTATGTAGTTCAAATATTTTATCATATCGGTATATTTTCTGTTTGCTTCGTATATCTGAGCCATATGCCAGTTATATAAAGCTTTATTTGGCCAGTGTGCCACGCTTCCGAATTTATAAAGCTCATAAGGTTTAATTAATTTATAAGCTTCGCCGGCCCTGTTTGTATCTATTAAAAATTGTGACTTCTTCATTAAGTCTTCGAATTTTTTCCCGTCCATCATTAAAACTGCGTCAGTATCACTATCTTCACTGCTGGTACCGGTCTGTGCGCGCGCTTCGAGCGAAAGCATAGGCAAAAAAGCGCTCTTTTGCAAATCAACCTGATTTGATGCTGCGTAAGAATTACTTGAAATCAATGACGAAACTGCAAAAAATGCTGCGGCTAAAAATAACTTCTTTTTCATTAAATATCATCTCTCTTTCAAAAAGCAAATAAGAATAATTTGCTTATATGATAATTTTAGCAAAATCTTAAAAATGTGTCAATACTTCTAAACCGTAAAAAACAATATAAAAATATGACAAATAAGTCTAAAACTTTTATTAACTCCATTGATAAAATATTAAAAATATGATAAAATTAAATATCATTATTATTAATTTTTTTGTTTTTTGAGTTACAAATTAATTTAGAGGGGCTAAGAAATGGATATAAACAACAAAATAAAAATATTATTAGTTGAAGATAATCCAGCTGACGCCTATCTATTAAAAGAAATACTCAATGACGCTGAAAGCGAAAACACTTTTCATATAACGCATGTCGAAAAATTAAAAGATGCCTGCGAATCCCTAAAAAATACAAATTACGAAATAATCCTCCTGGACTTATCGCTGCCGGATTGTAACGGAATCGATACTCTTTTAAAGCTGCGCGCTTCAACGCACGATATTCCGATAATAGTGCTGACCGGAATGAACGATGAACGGCTCGGCATATTATCGATTAAATCCGGAGCCCAGGATTATTTTGTAAAAGGCTTTCTTGACGTTAAATTTCTGGCGCGTTCGATACGTTACGCCACCGAACGTCATCACCTCTTAATGGAACTTGAAAAGGCGAAAAAGAAAGAACTGCAAATAAGCCAGCAGCGTTATCGCACTCTTGCCGAAAACACTTACGATATCATTTCAGAAATACGCGCCTCTGACGGCTTATTCCTTTACTTAAGCCCGAATGTAAAGGAATCGACCGGGTATGACGCTGAAGAACTTCTCGGCAAAACCTATCGTGAATTTATAAACCCGGAAGATAACGACGTATTAAATGAAATAATAAAGCCTGACAGTAATGAGATAAAGTTCAACGGATCAGTTTACCGGCTGAAACACAAAACTGAAAAATATATCTGGGTTGAAAGCACAGGCAAAAGTTATATGAATTCATCCGGCGAATTAAGCGTCGTAATTATTTCACGCGATATAACTATACGCCGTAAAATGGAAGAGGAAATGCAAAAATCTTCTAAGCTTGAATCACTTGGAATTTTAGCAGGCGGATTTGCGCACGATTTCAACAATATTTTAATGGCCATAGTCGGAAACGTCGCTGTAGCCAAAAAACGAATCAACGATAAAGATAAAGTATTCGAGCTTTTGCAGCGCATCGAAAAAGTTTCATTCAAAGCCAAAACGCTCACCGAGCAATTAATAACATTTTCCAAAGGCGGCCTGCCGATAAAAACACCGGCCGTTCTAAATGAAATAATAACTAATTCAACTAAATTTGCCCTTACCGGCTCGAACATACTTTGCAATATAAGCATTGCCGAAAATTTATGGATGGCGGAAGTTGACGCTAACCAGATTTCACAGGTAATAACCAACTTAATCATTAACTCAAAACAATCAGTGCCGGCGCAAAATGGAATAGTCGAAGTTAAAGCTGAAAACGCAAAAATTGAAAACAATGAACGTATCGGCATCACGGAGGGTATGTACGTAAAAATTTCAATTATCGATAACGGCAGCGGTATTTCCAAGGACAACATCAACAAGATATTCGATCCGTATTTCACCACCAAACCTGAAAGCAGCGGGTTAGGCCTGACAACGGCATATTCGATAATCAAAAATCACGGCGGCGCTATACTCGTCGAGTCTGAAATCGACCACGGCACGACATTTGAAATTTATCTGCCGGCTTATTTCAAGGCGGCAGAACCTGAAAAAGAGCATTATACGGCAGCCCAGGCATTCGATACCAAGCGTAAGACAATCGCTATAATGGATGACGACGAAATGGTATTAACACCGGTTTCAAGTATGCTCAACGATATGGGATACAATGTCATTTCAGCGCATGACGGTAATGAATTGATAGATATATACAATAAGAAAAAAGCTGATAATAAAAAAATAGATATTTTTATTATGGACCTTATTGTATGCGGCGGACCGGGCGGCAAAGAAACTATCGGAAAGCTTTTAACGCTAGAACCCGAAGCAAAAGCGATAGTTTCAAGCGGTTATTCGAATGATCCGGTGATGTCCGACTACGAAAAATTCGGATTTAAAGGAATCCTCGCTAAGCCGTATCAGGAAGACGATATAAAAAAAGCGATTGACAGATTACTTTAAAAAATTCCACTATTGCTATATAAAATCAATTATTAGTTATACTTTTTTAATCCGGGAAATGAATAATTATTTATGAAAAAAATAAACCAAGATTATAAAATTTTAATAATAGACGATAATTCCGGCGATATTTTCTTAATCAAAGAAATTTTAGAAAGTTCCGCAACTCATTTAAATAATAAATTAACTTCAGCCGGCGACCTTACTTCTGCTTTTGAAATCATTTCAAAGGAAAAATTCGACCTTATACTGCTCGACCTGTCGCTTCCAGACTGCCACGGTCTCGAAACACTGCTTAAAGTACTTAATTTTACCGCTAATGAAATTCCCATTATCGTACTTACAGGAAATGACAATGATAAAACGGGCATCGATTCCATCAAGCTCGGAGCGCAAGATTATCTTGTAAAAGGCGATTTCGACCTGAAAATACTTACGAAATCAATCAAATATTCTACAGAGCGCCATCGGCTCCTGCTGGAACTAAAAACTTCGAGAAAAAAAGAGCTTGAAATAAGCGAGGCGCGATATTACGCCATAGTCGAGGACCAGACTGAATTAATATGCAGAATATCAAAAAACGGATCGGTAAATTTCGCTAACGAAGCGTATTGCAGATTCTTCTCAATAAACAAGAGCGACATTAAAAATTGCAATTTTTTTTCGTTCATAATAGAACGTGATATCGATTTTGTCAAAAGCAAGCTCAACAACCTGAAGACCGATTCGAAGATCTTAACGTTCGAGCACCGCGTTTTGATCGATAACCACATCAAATGGCTGCACTGGACCTGCCGCACGATCATCGACAAAAAAGGCGACCATTCGGATATGCAGCTTATAGGAAACGACATCACGGAGCAGAAAAAAGCTGAAAAAGCCCTGAGAGAAAGCGAAGAAAAATACCGCACAATGATGGAATCCATAAGCGATATGGTATATATACTGGGCAAAGACCGGATAATAAAATATATGAACCAATCGATGATCAACTTTTATAACGCGGATTTCACCGGCCAGATTTGCCACAAATCACTTTATAAATCCGATACGGTATGCGCTAAATGCCCGCTCGAGGATGTAATGAACGGACGTTCGGTACAATATGAAACGCAATCGGACGATGATTCACGTACATACAGGATTTCCAGTTCACCGATATTTAACGATGACGGCACTATAGATAAAATCTCTTTCATAACCGATATCACCGAAATCAAGAAAATAGAGGAAAAAATCAAGAAAAACCTTGAAATAATGGTGGAAAAACGCACCCAGCAGATTAAAACGACTAACGAATCGCTCGTAAAGGAAATCGAAAGGCGCGAAAAAATACAGGAAATACTCAGGGAAAGGGAAGAAAAATACCGCGCGCTGGCGGAAAATATTTCGGATATGATATGCGAAACCGACCTATCCGGACGTTATATTTACTTAAGTCCAAACAATAAGGACGGGCTGGGCTATGACATAAGCGAGCTGCAGGGAAGATATTTTTTCGATTTCATACATCCCGAAGATATAGAGCAATGCAGAAAAGAATTTAACCGCATAATTAAATTAAGCGACACTACAAAAACTTCAAAAGTACTGTCATTCAGATACAAACGTAAAAATGGAACATATATATGGTGCGAAAGCGTCGGAAAAATTTATAAAACAGCCGACGGCCAGCATCGCGCGGTTATTGTCACACGAGATATAACTAACCGTAAAACAGCCGAGGAGGAATTATTAAAAAATTCCAAATTAGAGTCTTTAAGCGTTCTCGCCGGCGGCATTGCGCATGATTTCAATAATTTCTTAACCGGCATAATAGGCAACATTTCAATGGCAAAAATCAACGCTGAAACTGACATATCGCTTTTAGAACCTTTAAATAAAGCTGAATATATAACTATGCAGGCGAAAAACCTCACTTCGCAGCTTCTGGCATTTTCTAAAGGCGGGCTGCAAATCAAAAAAAATATAGTCATATCAGATATAATTAAAAATTCAGTAAATTTTACAATCCACGGTTCGAATGTAATATGCGAATTTAAAATAGCTGAAAATTTAAACAATATAGAAGCCGACGAAGGCCAGCTTAATCAGGTAATAACTAACATAATTATCAATGCAGTTCAGGCCATGCCGGACGGCGGAAAAATTTTAATAAGCGCCGAAAATGTTTTTATTGATGAATCAGGAAGCCTGACCGGATGCGAACCCGGGAATTATGTTCAAATATCTATAAAAGATAATGGAATAGGTATTTCTGCTGAAAATATGAATAAAATTTTCGATCCGTATTTTACGACTAAAAGCAAAGGAAACGGACTGGGACTAGCCTCAGCCTATTCGATAATTAAAAACCATAGCGGTTATTTGTTTGTCAACTCCGCGCTCGATCAGGGAACGACTATAAAGATAATGCTGCCGGCCGCATCATCAGGCATATCTGCTAATGAAAAAAGCACCATAGAAGAAAATAAAATTCAACCTGAAATTATTAACGAAAAAAATAAAAAAAGGGTACTCATAATGGACGATGAAGTCGAGATTCGAAATGTCACAGGACAGCTTTTGACGCACATGGGTTTTGATGTAATGCTCGCCGCCGACGGAAATGAAGCGATAACTCATTATAAAAAAGTGCATTCAACAGATGAGGCATTCGACGTTATCGTAGTCGATCTGACAGTACCTGGCGGTATGGGCGGTATGGAAACCATTACCAAAATAAAGGAATTCGACCCGAAAGTAAAAGCTATAGCGGCCAGCGGATATTTTAACGGCGGCGACACCACTGCGGCGACCGAAAAATTAAATTCAATGTTTAAAACTTACATAAACAAGCCTTATAAAATCCAGGAACTTATAAAAGTTATAAATTCCGTAATAGATATGGCTTAACCGTATATTTATATGTTAAACGTCTTTTTTATAATTTCACCGAAATAGCTTTTATTCTTGCTAATTTCACCGCTTATTCCAAGCAGTTTCAAAAATTCGCCGGCCGTTTTTTCGCCGTCCGATGAATTTACGCGCACTTCTATATAATTTCCAAGATTTTTTACCTCGTCAATAACGATATCGAGCTTCGGAAAATCAGCCGATGTAAACTTATAACGCACCTTTTCCGTCGTTATCGGATTCGAGTAGCCTAAATATAAAAGAACCTCTGAAAATTTTTTGCTTATCGGGAAATCGATTCGCGGGCGCTGGAAATTTCCTTTTTTAGGCCCTTTATATGTCAGAAGCAGCCTGCCGTTTTCCTCTCGTATTCTGAGCAATTCATCGCTTTCGACAAAATTTACGCCGGGCGAAACGTAATATTTATCGATCTGGTGATTCTCGCTTACTACGGCGGCTCCGACTTTTTTCAAAGTTTCAATCGGCACCGCGAACGGACGCCTCATCTTATATTCAAATCTATTAATATTGTTGTATGTTTCGCACGACGGCGCAAATTCATTATTAATTATAAGGCTTGCTGCATTTTTCGTAGGCTCGATATGTTTTTCGTACATAGGCTGAACCGTGCTGACATATTGCAGCAAAATACCCTCGAAGTCCTGGCCGGTCTTTCCGATATCACGTATCAGGCGTCTTATCAGCTTTCCGTGAAGACGCGCGTCGATAAACACCGAATAATCATAAAGTCCGGCAAGTTTTTCGTTAAGAGCATAAATACCTTCTACTATTATAAGTTTCGCCGGCTTTACTTCGACGCTGCCTACAACACGGCCTAACTCAAGAGAACGTTTCGGGCGGTTAACAGTAACCGACGATTTCAATAAACCGATATGCTCGGCTGCCAGATCGATATTTATGGCTTCCGGATCGTCAAAATTAGAGTTTAAATTCTTGATTATCCAGTCCCGGTCCTTATAATAATCGTCCAGCGTAAAAACAACTGAATCAGGTATAAACTGACACAGCTCACCTGAGATAAAAGTCTTTCCCGAACCCGATCCGCCGGCTATACCGATAATGACAGTTTTTTGTTTTTCCAGAAGCTCCGAAATAGCGTTTTTTACTTCGCTGACACCGGCATCTTTATTTAATGCAGTCTTTCGCTTTAAATAATCAAGAAAAATCTGCAAATTAGGACGTTCCTCAAAAGCGGTCACGCCTATCGAATTAAAGAATGAAATAATGTTTTCCTTCTCGGCGTCTGAATTATAATACAATTTAATTATCGTGCCAAACCCGTATATTTCATCTTTGGTCATTTTAAAAGGTGCCGAATAGCAAGTTCTTTTCTTCTGAAGCGTCGCCAGGCGCTTAAAACCGGTAGCTGAAAGTATTTTATATATATTCTCATCAGTGCCGGAATGTATCTCCGAATGAACGGCCCACTCGCTGCCGCCTTCGCTCAGTACATTCAAGGTAAGTCCATATTCGGCGCGTCCGTTCCTGATTTCATACCGCACCCTTAGCGCTTGTTTGGAAATGCTCGATTCCATGTCGATATTCTGAAAATAAGAGTCCTGCTGAATTACACTGGTTAATTTATCACCGCCGTTAATTTCACTCATTTTTTCGTCAAATAAAACCGTCTGACCGGCAGTTAATATGGCTTTAAATTTTTTCATAATAAATTATCCTTTTTAAAAATAATTCTTAATTTAATTTCTTAATATCTGATAACAGCTAACACCGCCAAATATCAAAAAAAAGAATCCGAAGTCAGCGTTACATGCAAGTTAGCCTTTAAATGAGATTTTATTATTTTTTGTATTTTTAAAAGCACAGGCTCGCTTTCGCGGTATTTCAGCATTTCGCTCACGTTACCGGCGGCCGCCAATTTTTTTATCAACGCCATTTCATAATCCGCGGCTACTGCGGCAGTCCTGCCTATCGAGCAGCGCTCGCAAACGTTCCCGCCCGATGACAGATCATATATGTAAGCCGAAAGAACCCGGCCGCATGACGAACAATTGTTCATATTAATCTGGTAACCGACCCGGTCCAGAAAAAAAAGCTCGAATTTAAGCAAAAGTAAAAGCTCCGGACTGGGCTGTTCTTCTGATTTTTCGATCGAATTCATTATTATCAATGTATTTTTAAAAACATCGTACAAGCCTGACATTTTAACGTCAAATTCAGTAGCGCGCAGTATTATTTCGCAGACTGCACAGGCCATAAAAAACGAATCGCCGGATTCCTTGATTTTAAATAAAGGCGTGATGATACGCGGTTCTGTTATCAAAGTAAAAGTCCTGGTCGGCTTCGGAATGTACTCTATTATCGAAAGCGAGTCGGTGCAGCCGCCGAGCTTGGAATTAGGCTTGCAGGCGCCCCGGGCGAGCAAATTTTTTTTGCCGAAATTTTTCGAAAAAACCGTGACAATCCTGTCCGCCTCACGGTAAGACATGGATTTAAGGACGACACATTCATCGGTCGGAAGGATCAAATTTTTGCCGGTTAAATTTTCAGGCATGCAGTTCTACCTTTTTTTTGAGACAAAATAGCCGAGCGACCTTAAAAACATATCATTTTTCCGCCATTTTTCAGAAACTTTCACTCGTACGTCGAGATATGCCTTTATACCCAGTACATTTTCAATTATCTGCCTCGAGCGCGTTCCTATTTTTTTTATTACAGTGCCGTTACGGCCTATCACTATACCTTTTTGCGAATCGCGTTCGACATATACCGTACATGCCATATAATAAACATTATTTTCGCGCTGCGTCAATTCGTCGCAAATCACCGCTATCGAATATGGTATTTCATCATGGGTTATCTCGCATATCGATTCGCGGATTACTTCGCTGATTATAAAACGCGAACTGGCATCGGTAATTTCGTCTTCCGGATAAAGCATATCGCCGTATGGCAATTGATTCGCTATCGAATCAGTAAGCTTATTCAAATTCAGTCCTGATACTGCTGAAACAGTTATAGTCTCGTTAAAATATGTTGAAAAACCAACATAATCAATATTTTCGGAAAGATTAAATTCCTTGATCTTATCCATTTTTGAAATCGCCAGAATTTTAGGCTGCTTCGCTTTTATAACAAGATCTATGAATTCCTGAGGAACGGCGCTTAACGGAGTCGTTATGTCCGCTACGAATACTATAACATCAGCGGCATCGATAGAGTTTATCATAGACGCAAGCATGTACTCTTCAAGCTTATCTTTAGGCTTGAAAAAACCGGGTGTATCGATAAAAATTATCTGGCTCTTATCGTCGGTATAAATCCCGCGAAGCGGCGTACGCGTACTCTGCTTTTTAGAGGAAACTATGGCCACTTTTTCGCCTATTACCGCATTGATAAGGGTAGATTTGCCGCTCGATGAAAGCCCGAGTACAACGGCAAACCCGGATTTGAAATTTTTCACGTCATTATTATTTTCAGGCACCAGTAACCTCCGTATTTACTACTGCAGGTATCGCTTTTTTTATGGCTTTTACCTGCTTTATTCTCTGCTTGTCAATTTTCTCGACAATAAATTTAATGTTCTTGTAGCTGATTTCATCCTTAAGCTTCGGGATACGCCCGATAAGGCTGATTACAAAGCCGCCTATCGTTTTGATATCGCCAAGATCCAGCTCCTCAAAATCACTGCTTTCAATAGACAAATCAAGTTTTTTGCATACGTCCGAAAGGTCCATCATCGCGTTAAACAAATACGCATTCTCATTTATCTTAATCATTTCAGGCTCTTCGACATCATATTCATCACGGATTTCGCCGACGATCTCCTCAATTATATCTTCTATAGTGCACAGGCCGGCAGTCTGGCCGTATTCGTCAACAACAATCGACATATGAATTTTAGTCTTTTGCATTTCATGGAGCATGGCGCTTATTTTTTTTGTCTCAGGCGAAAAATGTATCGGCCTGATAAAATCCTTTAAAGTCTTCCCCTGCAAATCAATTGATTGTATAAGGTCAAGGATGTATACAAAACCCGAAACATTATCGATATTCTTATCGTAAACCGGCATTCTGGAAAATCCTTCTTTAACGCCTATAGCAAGCACATCCTCAAGAGTAGCCGAGGATTGAACTGCCACGATATCGTTTCGCGGCGTCATAACGTCATTTAAAAGCTTGTTGTTGAATTCAAAAATAGAATCTATCATGCGCATTTCCGATTTTTTTATCACGCCTTCGGATTCGCTCATTTTTATCAGATACTGAATTTCCTCTTTGGTCATTGTTGGATTATTGGACTGCTTTGATTTAAAAAGGCGTTTCACAAGATCTAAAAGAAAAGTGAAATGACTTACGATATAATAAAATTTGTTATAAAAAAAACGTATAACTCTTACGTATTTAAGAGCGAGCATATCGGCATTGCCTCTGCATATTCTTTTAGGAATCAACTCTCCGAATATCAGATAAAGCGGAGGCATTATTATTGTCATTATCAGGACAGAAGCTGATTCTTTAACGAGATTATTAAGCATAAATGTCATTATAGTCGTTCCGAGAATAATCGAAATGTTGACTCCAATAAGCATTGCCGAAATAACCTTTTCGTGATCCTTCAAAAGTTCGTTCATTATACGGGCATTCTCGATACCGCCGCCGCCCTCGGCCAGAAGCTTTATGCGGACTTTATTAATAGAAATCATGGCGACTTCGGCGCCCGAAAAGAACGCCAGCATTGCTATCGAAATTATACCTGTTATTACAATCCAGAAAATTCCCATGTTTTTTTATTCACTCCGAATAATTATTCATTTTCAGAAATATCGCCGTCTTCACTGGAAACAACAGATTCCGGCATTTTCTTTACAAATACCTTCTTTATCCTTTTGCCGTCAATCTGTATCACTTTAAAATGCAGGTGTTCGAATGTCACTTCCTCGCCGATATGCGGAACGTGTCCAAGCAAATCATATAAAAGCCCGCCAAGCGTATCGAATAATTCTTCCGGTATTTCAGCGCCCATAAAATTATTAAACTCGTAGACCGGAATTTTAGGATCTACTTTATACGTATAAATATCTAACTTCTCGATCAGCTTTTCGTCTTCGTCATGCTCATCCATAATTTCGCCGACGATTTCTTCGAGAATATCTTCCATAGTGATCAGGCCCTCAGTTCCGCCATATTCATCGACAACAATGGCGATTTGAACTTTATTCTGCTGTAATTCCTTAAGAAGCGCCTCGATTTTTTTTGTTTCCGGAACAAAGTACGCCTGTCTCAGAATAGTTTTAACTGTAACGTTTTCATCTTTATGCTCGGTCATATAAGAAAGCATATCTTTGGCATGTATAATACCGATAACATTATCAAGCGAGTTTTCGTAAACAGGAATCCTCGAATACCCCGATTCTTTAAATACTTTAAAAGCTTTTTTTATATCGCAGTCAGATTTCATGCAAACCATATCAACCCGCGGAGTCATTACTTCTTTTGTAACGGTATCGCCAAATTCAAATATACTATGAAGCATGACCTTTTCGTGCGGTTCAATCATTCCTTCTTTTTCGCCGATAGAAATAGCTGATTTCAATTCCTTTTCAGTTATTACATGCTGGTCCTGAATACCAAAAAACGGCATTATTATTCTTGTAAACTTTTTTATTAACGGAACGATAGGTATCACATTAGAAAATACAACAGTAAGGAAGTATATAGGAAGAGCGGCTATAACGGCGAAAGGCTCAGCAAAATAAATCGCCAGATTAATAGGAGTCACCTCACCTAAAAGAACCAGTAAATAAGAAGTAATCAGCGTACCTGCCAGCACCGCTGTTTCCTCTGATATATTTACAAGCGAAGAAATTTTAATTGAATAAATAGTAGCCAACGATGAAATAAGAGTATTTACAAAAAGATTTGCAAATATTATAGTAATTAAAAGCTTCTCCGGGTCGCTCAAAAGCGCCGATATGTATTTCGCCGTACGGTATTTCAAATCGTGCATTTTTTTGAGCTTTAAATGGCCGAGCGAAAAAATAGCGCCTTCAGAACCTGAAAAGAAACCTGAAAGCAAAAATAGGACAAACAATATTGAAATAGATTGTATCAGCCAGATAATCAGTTCAGAGTTCAATTCAAACCCCTTATTAATAGTAGTTGATAATCTTTTTCGGATATCGATTTTTTTATGAATTTTTCAGCGGCTTTTTTCATTTCTGAGTTTTCGTAATCATCTTCATCATGGTCATGGCCGATCAAATGCAAAAAACCGTGAATTAAAAGGTAAAGCACTTCATACTGAAATTTTTCATTCGCTTCTAAAACATTGTTTTTTAATATATAATCGGGGCATAATATTATGTCTCCTAATATCAAAGGCATGCCCGACTCTATATCATGGCGGCCTCTTTTATCTCCGGCCATGATTATTGTGCCCGTATCATACAATGGAAAGGAAAGCACATCGGTCGGCCGATCTTTCTGGCGAAAATCGCGGTTTAAATTACGCATTGTGTCAATACCGGCGAATGTTACAGTAATCGAATATCTCGGCTCAATTTTGAAAAATTCAGAAAGCCTGTCAAATAAAACATTTATTTTTTTCGAACTAACTTTAAACTTTTTCAGCCTGTTAATTATTTCTACTTTCATCTTTTAAATAACCGCCTTCAGTTGAATTTAACACGGACGAGGGCATTTTTTCCAAATCATTATTTTTAGATGCCGCTCCGGCATCATCTGATTTATTATCGATCGCTGCATTTTTTTCATCAGGTAATTCAAGCTGCGCCTGCTTTTCATTCGAAGCCGCCGGCTGTTCCTTATTTTCGGCAACTTCACGATTATCTTTCTTTTCCAAATTAGCAGCATCAGAAACTTTATTTTCGGCCTTAGAATTTTCCGTCGCCGGGGCCGAATTATTCTGAGCATCAGGCTCATCATTAAAATTTAGCTTAGGCCCTTTATTTGCATTGGCTTTTTCATTTTCAGGATATTCGATCCTCGAGTGGTACATCCCCATTATAATTCTTATAAATGTATTTGAAATCGTTTCGAGATCTTTCAAAGTAATATTGCATTCGTCGAATTGCCCGTCAGTAAAACGTTCATTCTGAATTTTTTTGACAAGCGATTTGATCGAAGACGCAGAAGGTTTGGATAACGCCCTAGATGCGGCTTCGACAGCATCGGCTAAAAGTATTATAGCGGCTTCGCGGCTTTGCGGCTTAGGGCCGCTGTATCTGTATTCCGACTCTACGTGCTCGTCTTTTGACGGTTCCGAAAACTTATTTATAGCTTTAATATAGAAATAGCTGATAAGATTTGTGCCATGATGCTGCATTATAATATTTAAAATTTCCTGCGGCAGCTGGTTTTCCATTCCTATTTCATATCCGTCTTTAGTATGCGACATTATTACCTTCGCCGATAAATTAGGTTTAATGGTGTCATGGACATTAGGACCGCTGTTTTGGTTTTCAACAAAAAATAAAGGCCTTTTCAATTTGCCGATATCATGATAATAAGCGGCTACCCTGCAAAGCAATGCGTCGGCGCCGATGTCTTTGGCGGCCGCCTCTGCAAGATTGCCGACGATCATCGAATGATGATATGTCCCGGGCGCCTCGAGCAGTAATCTTCTCAAAAGCGACTGGTTCAGATCTGATAATTCCAGAAGCCGCATAGAAGTGGAAACTTTAAATATGCTTTCGAGGTAAGGCAGCATTCCTATCGCAAATATTGCCGAAATGAAACCGTTAAAAAATCCCCATACCGCGTCACGCATCAAATTTGAATAATAATTCATGTTTATGACGTTATATTCCCAGAGCGCGTATGCAGTTATAAGGAAAATATTCGAAAAACTCACCATAATACCTGCTTTGGTAAGATCCGAACGCTGGTTCACTGTTTTCACGTTCAATATCGCAACAATTCCGCTGAATATGTTCACTATCAAAAAATTGGAATTGTTATGCCCTAATATGAGGTCGACGAGTATGACTATAATTATATTCACTATAAAAGCGAGCTTTGTGTCGATAAGCAGCGCAATTAAAATAGCCGAAGCGGATGTCGGAATTATATAAGGCGAAAAGAAAGAATTTTCAGTCGAATTCGGAAAAGGCGACGCCATTTTCTCGAAATTTATGAAATTTACGATCCGCGCGATCACCAGTATCGACATAACGATTATAGCGAGCATGGTGAGCAGCGCTTCCTGCTTGAATATTTCGTTCTTATTCTGAATCAGATAAAGAATAACGACGATTATTGAAAAAAAAGAAATAAGGCATGAACTCAGCACATTCAAAGTCGGATGGTTATTCGTTTCGTAAAAATTATATTTTTTGAATATATCTATATGTTCCTGTTTTACGATTTCACCGTGACGCACTATTATTTCGCCTTCAGCGACAAGTCTTTCGATCGGAACCGCGTTAGCTACGAGCCTGTCGCGCTCTTTTTGCGTTGCTTCTTTATTGTAGACGTAATTCGGCCTGATGTATTGCTCGAATATGTCATACATCATCTTAAGCTCTTCCTCGTCATACGCACGCACCTTAAGCTTAAGCATCGCTTCGCTTTTGGCTACATGTATTTTTTCGACAGGCACTTCTACCGAAAGCACGGTTTCAAATATAGAGTTTATTCCCTGATTTAACTTATCCAGGACTTCATTTGAAAGAGTCAGAGCGTACTTAAATGATTTAAACGATATTTTATAATTATTTATTTTCCTTTCGATAATATCATCAGTTAAAGCCTTTTTTTCATTCTCTTTTTTGGTTTCCTTTATAAAGACAAACAATTCATTAATGTTACGGGTGATTTCCCTGGAAATATTTTTATCGAATTTATACTTATCGGTAACGCTTTTTATTATCTCCTCTTTCATCTTATCAGTGGCTTTTTCGTCGATAATCTTTATCTGATAAGGCGCAAGAATATCATATTTAGCGACTTCGTTCAGTTTAGGAAGCATGTTAGGCTTGGTATAACGAAATGACAGGAGCGCAACAAGCGCCAGAACGAAAAGCGTCCACTTTATAACGCGGATGATATTGAATTTCAGCTCGCCTTCAACCGGCTGTGCATCCGGCAGCTTCGTCGTTCCTTTAATGTAATTTAATCTGTCGTTTTTTTTAGTCAGAATATTCGAAATAATGTCCAGTATCTTATTACCCATTTTTTATCATTCTCTATTTTATAATTTCTTTTTTCATGTAAATTAAATATAACCGTAAAATGCAAATGAATTAAAGTTAATTTTTTATTACATCAAGGATAAATTTACCCAGGACGCCGTCGCGGTAATCTTTCAAAAGCTTGCAAGCGACACGGTAAACATCCGCGCAGCCGTCCTTTTGCAAAAAATTAAAAAAAAGCGCGAGAGCCGAAAGAGTTTCGTGGCTGGTCGCATGCTTATCAATTTCCTTAAAAAGCGGATAAGTATTATCAGGCTCGTTTTCCTTGTATATTTTCTTCAGGTTATCAATAAGCGATCCGGCGATAACAACAGGATCGGTGGCCCTGTCAGAAACCGCATAAGTCATCGAAAGCTTATTTGTAATATGGGCATTTTCAAGATTAGGCTCGAGTATTCCGGGCATATCAAGCAGCTCGAAATTATTCCCGAATGAAATCCACTGCGGCCCCAGAGTAATTCCAGGGCGTTTACCCACGCGTACCCTGTTTTTTCCAACCAGTCTATTAATCAGAGTTGACTTACCGACATTAGGAATGCCGATAATCACTATCTTAAGAAGAGCCTGCATAAGGCCGCGGCCGGCTTTGCTTTCGGTAATATTTTTTTGAATCGAATTGAGGCAGGCCATTACTTTTTTAGAAGATGACGCGTCAGTCGCCAGATTTGTCGAAATAACAACAGCGCCTTCCCTTTCAGAAAGCATAGCTTCCCATTTCCTTATAGCCTTGCGCGGGACAAGGTCAAGCTTGTTTAAAACAACGATCTTTTTCTTGCCCTCGGTCAGTTTAAATATATCTTTATTCCGGCTGCTTATAGGAATTCGAGCGTCGAGAACTTCAATAACAACCTGCGCTTTTTTTATCTCTTTTTTAAAAGCGGCAAACCCTTTGGCCATATGGCCAGGAAACCAGCTGGTTTTTACAGTATCAATCATAAGATTACAAAGCTCGGCCTTTCATTTATATTTGAATTAATTATACTTAATTTAAAAAATAATTAAAAATGGCAAAAATAACCGAAGGAGATTTTATCATATACAGACTTAAAAGTCAAATTATAAGTTAAACGTATCGGTTTCTAAAATTGCCGAATTCAGTACACTGTCATTAATTTTAGCGATATCGTGAATCGACTCGACAGGATCCATGGCTTTTTTTACAATCGCTGCCGCAACCGAACGCCTGTACTCTTCGGTAATCACATAATTTTCAGCTTTATTGCCCAATTTTATAATTTCACTCAATGAAACTGGAAGATTCAGCTGTTTAAGACCATTTATAAATTTTAAAACTTTCGGCTTGTCCTGCTCCATTATTATCATTCCGGCAGCCATTCCGAAAGAAATCGCCTCGCCGTGAAATATGTTGGTGTAATTTTCGCCGTTAAACACCGCGGTAATGCCGTTCGATATCGAGTGAGCAATATTCGGATAAACTTTCATTCCCGCAATACCCGAAGACAAAGCCGACGCGAGGATATTATAAGAAAATACGTCAAACGCTTCACGGCTTAAAATACCTTTTTCAATATCAATAATCGCTTTTTTACCGTTGGCTAAAATTTCGTTATATAACTTATATGCCGTATACAGGCCGAGATCCGAATAATAATCAGGAATTTTTCCGTCATACGACCATACGCCTTCTATATATTTTGCAATAGCGTCGGCCATGCCGGCGGAAGTAAGCCGCGCGCCGGCAGTCATCAAAAACTCAGGCTCGATAAGGCACAGATCTGAATTTTTAGACAGGTAATCATATTTCTTAAACCGGCCGTCCCTGGAGTATATTACCGCAAGCGCTGTCGCAGCGGCGCATGTCGCCGAGGACGAGGGAATTGTAACAAGGGGCTTGCGCATATTAAAAGCGGTCAATTTGGCGATATCCATAACCGTACCGCCGCCTATGGCTATTATTCCGTCAAATCCGCCTTTTTTGTCAATTAACTCATACAACCTGTCAGCTTCTTCGTAACAACATATCTCGCCTGTAAAAAAAACGCTGTTTTCCAGGTCGACACATACTGATTTTTTGAAAAATTTTAAAAAATTTTCCAGAATTAACGGCGTGGTGATTACCGCAAAATTATCTCCGAGCGCCGAAAGGTGCTCGTCAATTTCGTTAAATGCGCCTGATTTAAAAATCACACGGCCGGGAGAAATATTTAAGTCAAGAAAACTATCTAAAAATTTATCAACATCAAAATTCGACATTTGAACCACCTTAATTTACACTGTAAAAACTTAATATTTTTTTCAGCATTAATAAAATAGTAGGGATGAACTTATAATGCTCACCCCTACTATTCTATGTTTAATCAATATCAAACTAACGCAATTTTTTCTTGTGGCGATTTGCTCTTCTTTTCTTTTTGCGTTTGTGAACTGCCATTTTATGTCTTTTTCTTTTTTTACCTGAAGGCATAATTTAACACCTCGCTTCACCTGAGATTTTTTAAAATGTTATTCGATTATAACATATTAATCTTTTAGTGTCAACATAAATATTGATTTATCCCGATTTTAATCGTTAAAAACCAATATTTATGTCCACTTTATCAGAAAAACATTATAAAATTTTATTATTTACCGCTTTTTATTTCATCGTCAATTTTTTTCATCATTTCAGTTTCGCCTTTTGACTGCCATACTGCCCATGCGAGAGCGACAAAGCAAACGGCGCAGATGCCCCATACCATATTAGTAGTTGGCGTGTATTTTATTAATTCTGAACCGGCCGCTTTATTAACTACTTCGACAACCTGTTTGTTGAAAGGCAATACTAAAGGCACTGCAAGCAATGAAACCATGTTCATAACTTTAATGAGCGGATTAACTGCCGGACCTGACGTATCTTTTAACGGATCGCCGACCGTATCGCCGGTAACTGAAGCTTTATGTCTTTCCGAACCTTTGCCAAGGTTTTTAGACAGATCGCGAGGTTCGTCTTCGACTAACTTTTTGCAGTTATCCCATGCGCCGCCGGCATTTGACATAAATACGGCGAGTAACTGGCCTGCCAATATTGAACCGGCAAGAAAACCTGCGAGAGCCAGAGGGCCCATACCAAACGCTACAAGAATCGGAGCGGCTACCGCTAAAATTCCAGGTCCGATAAGTTCATGCTGAGCTGATTCGGTGCATATAGCAACGACTTTAGCATAATCAGGTTTTTTCGTTCCGGCCCAAATTTCTTTGTCCTTGAACTGAATACGGCATTCGTTAACTATCAAAAATGCAGCGCGTCCAACCGCTCTTATTGTCATCGAAGAGAAAAGGAACGGAATTGCTCCGCCCAATAAAAGTCCAATAAGAAGAGTCGGATCTGAAATAGATAACATACCGGCGACTGCGTGATACATTACCATTGAAATCTGTTCATTTTCACCGCCGCCGCCTGTTCCGATAACCGTTATAAAACTTGAGAACAATGAAACAGCCGCGATAACAGCCGAACCAATAGCAATACCTTTTGTAATAGCTTTCGTGGTGTTGCCGACAGCGTCAAGGTCAGCTAATATCTGACGAGCATTTTTATATGTAGCTTCGCCCATTTTATCTTTTTCAAAGCCCATTTCACCAATACCGTTAGCGTTATCGGCAACAGGCCCAAAAACGTCCATCGATATTGTGTTACCTGTAAGAGTGAGCATGCCTATACCGCACATAGCAACGCCAAATGCGATAAATATAGGATTAGTTCCGGCATAAACCGCAACCGAAGCAAAAATACTTGCCGCAATTATAAGAACGGTCCATACTGATGATTCAAGACCTATTGCAAGGCCTTCGATGATGTTTGTGGCATGACCTGTACCGCAGCTTCTGACAAGGCCTTTTACAGGCGAGAAATCAGTGCCAGTAAAATATTCCGTGCAGCGGTTCAAGCACACTGCAAGGATAATGCCTATCAAGCATGTCCATGCCGGACGCATATCGAGCCATACGCCGTTGGCGCCGTTCATTCCGAAGTTTGCCCAGTACGGAAGGTCCGTAACATATTCTTTTATATTAAAAAGCGCAAAATAATTTGCGTCAAATCTCAAATAGAAGAAACCCAAAATCAGGAAGCCTATGATTGAAACAAAGCTTGAAACCCAGTAACCAACGTTAATTGATTTCATAGCTTCAGAGCCTGAACCTTTATCGCCGGCTTTAACAAGATAAGTACCGATAATCGAAGCGAAAACGCCGATTGCGCGGACCAATATCGGGAATATAACGCCTTTATGCCCGAATGTTGCCCATCCCAATATCATTGCCGCAACGATAGTAACTTCGTATGATTCGAATATATCGGCAGCCATACCAGCGCAGTCGCCGACGTTATCGCCGACGTTATCAGCGATCGTAGCGGCATTGCGAGGATCATCTTCAGGTATGTCTTTTTCTATTTTACCGACAAGGTCTGCGCCAACGTCAGCAGCTTTAGTATAAATACCGCCGCCGACCCTCATGAACAATGCAAGCAAAGTACCGCCGAAGCCGAAGCCGAGCAATACTTCGTAAGCCTGTTCGCCGAATGCCATAAATATTAAGGTACCGCCGAGAAGGCCGAGGCCGTCAGTAAGCATACCTGTGATTGTACCGGTTCTATATCCGAGCTGAAGCGCGCGGCCAAAACTCTGGCTTGAAGCCGCAGCAACGCGAAGGTTGCCGGCGGTAGCCATTCTCATACCTACAAATCCTACAAGGCCTGAAAATACTGCGCCCATAAGAAATGCTATGGCACGGCCAAATGCGAGTATATCGGTATAACTAGTAGTCAACGCTCTCGAAAGGTAAAGAAGTCCTACGAGAAACAATATTATTATGCTGATTTTTGTGAATTGTTTATAAAGGTAAGCATCAGCGCCTTCGCGAATAGCGGCGGCAACCTGCTGCATTTTTTCAGTGCCTTTGTCGGCGCCCATAACTTCGCCCACTAAAAACCACGCGTAAAGCAATCCGGCAATAGCGACGCCAAGAACTACCCACAACGCCATTTTTTCCCCGCTTGAATATTTATCTGAAGACATAAATTCAAAAAGTTTAAATTCAGCGTGTTTCTTTTCGCCAGTTTTAGCGGCCGCCGGCTCAATAGCTTTAATAGCCGGCTGATTAGCTGAATTAACAGCTTGTTCTGCCGCCTTCATAGCTTCCGGAGAAACGTTAACGTCTACAGGCGCGGTCGTCGCCTGAACGGCTACCGGCGCGGTTCCCTGCGCATTTGTCTGGCTTTGCGGATTACCTATTACAAATAATCCTATAATCGTTGTTATTAAAATAATGTAATAAATGTTTTTTGCCCAGAAACTTTTTTTCTGCGGCACTTTGCCATTGAAGTTTGAATTACCAGTCTTTGGCATAAAATCCTCCTTAAGATATTTGTGAAAAAAATCTTTTGATTACGCCCGGCTTATATTTTCTGCTAAATATGTATCAGCGTGAATCGCAAAATTTTATCACAAATTGTTCATAATGTAAAGGATTTTATTTTTAAGAGCATTAAGAAGATTTTTTATTTTTCTATTCCGGTGCAGTGCAGACTAAATAATAGCCTAAAAAAGCGTTAAGAAACGATTTCAAATTTCAATATGAATGAAAATTCACTTCCCTTTTCGGGTTCGCTTTTAACTGTTATAGAACTCTCCATCATTTTAAGAAGACTTTGCACTATCGCAAGGCCCAGGCCCGTGCCTGCGTAATGTTTGGTAATAGTAGATTCCAGCTGAAAAAACCTTTCAAAAATTTTTTCAATACTGTCGGAAGAGATTCCAATTCCGGTATCGATGACCGTAAATTTTATTTCAACTTTTGATTCATCCTTATTAAGCTGCTCGGCTTTAAGCTCAACCGTTCCCTTATCGGTGAATTTTATAGCATTTGACAACAAATTCGTCAGAACCTGATTTAGACGAAGTTCATCGCCGTTTACCATATAATTAATTTCAGGCTGAATGAAACATTTAATGTTGACATTATCTTTCCGCGAACTGGCCACAAAAAACTCCACCACGTGCCTTATGCTTTCGGCGAGGTTAAAATGCTTATATTCAAGCTTCATTTTCCCAGACTCGATTTTAGAGTAATCAAGTATATCATTAATAATTTCAAGCAGCTGGCGTGAAGATTTTTTTATAACCTCAAGGTAATCTTTCTGTTTGCCGCTTACCTCCGTGCCGAGCAATATATTGGTAAAACCGATTATGCCGTTCATCGGCGTCCTGATCTCATGGCTTATGTTGGCCAAAAAATTACTTTTAGCCACATTTGCCGCTTCAGCCGCGTCCTTTAAAAATTTCAGCTCATTTTCAAATTTTACGCTCTCGGTTATGTCAACTGCAATTCCGCCTAAAAGCGGCTCATCATTGATCCGGGGGATTTTAAATTTATATGTCCGAAAGGTCAATAAATTCTTGTTAAGATCGGGCACTAACTCTGTAGTTACCATAACACCTTTTCTCAGCGTTTCACGATCATCGTTTATCATTTTTTCCAGTAATTCTTTATCGATATAAAGTTCCTGTGGAGTGCTTCCTATAAGATTGCTTCCAAATAAATTTTTAAAACTTTTATTCGAATATATTACCTTGCTGTTTGAGTCTTTTATAAAAGTCACCGCCGTCAAATTATCCATAAATGAATAAAATATATTTTCGCTTTCTTTAAGGGCGGTCTCAACCTCACGTTTTTTCTCGATAAAAATATAATGAAACAAAATAAGGCTGATAAACGTTATAACTACTTAAGTTTCGCATAGCAAAACTATTGTAAATTCGTTATTTATATTTCAAATT
>JASDSY010000039.1:0-122114 GCA_041441465.1 Candidatus Wallbacteria bacterium | reverse complement strand
CCGTGAAGGCGGAAGAACAGTTGGCGCAGGTATCGTTTCAGACGTTATTGAATAATTGATAGCAGACTTATAAATCCGGTGCGGGAAATTTCTTCCCGCCCGGGCCTCTAAGTAAAATTGCTTGGTGACTAAAGGTTTTTTAAAGTTTAAGGAAGTGCTTAAGGGGGGTAATTAATGGCTACAAATGCTAACAAAATCAGAATTTTGTTGAAAACTTACGATCACAAGATATTAGATCAGTCAGTTCAGAAAATAGTAAATACAGTTAAAAAAACCGGCGCTAAAGTATCGGGTCCTATCCCGTTGCCGACAGAAATAAACAAATTTTGCGTTCTCCGTTCACCGCACATTAATAAAGATTCACGTGAACAGTTCGAAATGAGAACACACAAAAGATTGATAGACATTCACGATCCGTCGCCAGATACGGTTGAATCATTGCAGAAAATTGATTTGCCTTCAGGCGTAAATATCGAAGTAAAACTTTAATTGCAGGGGGTGCTTAGTTAAGATGAAAAGCATAGGACTTTTGGGAAGAAAAATTGGTATGACCACAATATTTGATGAAAGCGGCAATGCTGTTCCTGTAACAGTATTAAGCATGGGCCCATGCTATGTATCACAGAAAAAAACCGTTGCTAAAGACGGATATGATGCAATTCAGCTGGGTTTTGAAAAAACAAAATCAAGATACGAACGCCGTAAAGTTAGCGGCAAGATCGTCAGAAAACTTGTTGCTCCAAATAGACCGATGGCAGGCCACTTTAAAAAAGCCAACATCGATCCTTTGAAACACATGGTTGAGTTCAGAGGCATGGAAGTTGAAAAATATCAGATCGGTCAGGAATTAAAAGTCGCGGACGTATTTGAAGCAGATACACGCGTAGACGTTACAGGTGTATCAAAAGGCCGCGGTTTTGCAGGCGGCGTAAAAAGATGGCATTATAAAGGCGGTCACACAACGCACGGTTCAATGCATCACAGAGCTCCTGGTTCAATAGGCGCGTCTTCAGATCCTTCAAACGTACACAAGAACAAACACATGCCAGGACATATGGGCAATGTTAATAGGACAGTTCAAAACTTAAAGGTTGTTAAAGTTGACGTAGATAAGAATCTTCTTCTTGTTCGCGGCGCAGTGCCTGGCGTAAACGGCGGCCTTATAGTTTGCAAACGCGCAATACTTGCGTAATCCGTAAGCCTTAAAACTTAACGGGTTAGCTTAACGAAATCGAAGGGAGATTAGTTTAAAATGCCAACAGTAGATGTATTAAACATAGACGGAAAAGTAATCGGTAAAGTTGAATTGGCTGAAACAGTTTTCGGCGTAGAGCTCAACAAAACCGCAATAACTGACTGTGTTATTCAGGAACAGTCAAATAAAAGACAGGGTACGGCTAAAGCTAAAGACCGCGCAGAAGTTTCAGGTAGCGGTAAAAAACCTTGGCGCCAGAAAGGAACAGGTCGCGCAAGACATGCGTCAACCCGTTCACCGCTCTGGAGACATGGCGGCGTTACATTCGGCCCTGAAGTTCGCTCATATTACTACACAATTAACAAAAAAGTTAAAAGACTTGCTATGCGTTCAGTATTGTCAGATAAAGTCCGCGAAGGCAATCTCGTTGTAGTCGACGCGATCAATCCTAAAGAATTTAAGACAAAAGAAATGGCAAAAGTTCTCAATAACTTAAAACTTAACGACAGGAAAAATCTTGTTGTAACAGTTGAATCAGACGAGAAAGTTTACCGTTCAATGAGGAACATTCCAAAGGTTAATGTTCTTCCTTCAAACTCGCTTTCAGTTTATCCTATCGTATGGGCTGAAAAGCTTGTTATGACTAAAGACGCCGTTTTAAAAGTTCAGGAGGTGTTAAAGTAAGATGGAAAGAACAGCACAAGACATAATACTTTACCCGGTGCTTTCAGAAAAAAGCATCATTGCCAGACAATACAATAAATACTCTTTCAGAGTAATTAAAGACGCTAATAAAATAGAAATCAGAAAAGCTGTTGAAGAACTTTTCAAAGTGAAAGTTGAAAAAGTTAATACGATGCGTTGCATGCCTAAAATTAAAAGGGTTGGCGCTAACGTCGGCTACACTTCTGAATGGAAAAAAGCCGTAGTAACTTTGAAACAGGGCGAAAAAATAGCTTTCTTTGAAGGCATGTAAGAGAAGGTAAGGAGGACGACATATAATGGCTTTAAAATCATTTAATCCAATAACACCAGCAAGAAGATATATGACAATTGCCGATTTTTCGGATATCACTAAAACTACTCCGGAAGAATCGTTAATTGAAAAATTGAAAAAACACGGCGGCCGTAATAATCAGGGACGTGTTACCGCACGTTTCCAGGGCGGCGGCCACAAAAGAATGTATAGAATCATTGACTTTACACCAAGAAAAGACGGCGTACCAGGCAAAGTCGTAGCGATCGAATACGATCCTAACAGAACTGCCCGCATCGCACTCGTTCATTATGCCGACGGCGAAAAAAGATACATAATCGCTTCAAGCGATATGAAAGTCGGAAAAGTTATAATGTCAGGCCACGAAGTTGAAATCAGCGCCGGCAATACTCTTCCCCTCTCAGAAATTCCTGAAGGCGCAGTTATTTACAACGTCGAAATGAGACCTGGAAAAGGCGCTCAGATCGCCAGAGCTGCAGGTACTGCAGTACGCTTGATGGCTAAAGAAGGCAAATATGCGATATTGCGTTTACCTTCGGGCGAAATGAGAAAAATACTCCTTGAATGCCGCGCTCAAATCGGACAGGTATCAAACCTCGAAAATGAAAATATTTCAATCGGTAAAGCAGGCCGTTCAAGACATATGGGTATTAAACCTCACGTTCGCGGCTCGGTTATGAACCCTTGCGATCACCCGCACGGCGGCGGCGAAGGCAGATGCCCGGTCGGCAGACCTTCACCTATGTCACCATGGGGTACACCTGCAAAAGGTTACAAGACAAGAAAACGTAAAAACCAGACAAGCAAATATATAATCAGCAGAAGAGATAAAAAGATGTAGTTTTTGAAGTATAAAAATATTTCAAAAAAATATGTATTTATTTCAAAAAAACTATTGAAAAATATTTAAAGCTGTGTTATAATCATATGCTTAATAGTATTATACATTTTTATTCAAAGGGAGGCTATAATGTCAAGATCACTTAAAAAAGGGCCTTATGTAAAAGACGATCTTTTAAAGAAAATTCGTCTTATGAATCAGGAAAACAAGAAAAAGGTTATAAAAACCTGGTCAAGATCGTCAACGATCATTCCTGAAATGGTCCAGCATACAATAACCGTTTACAACGGCAAAAAACATATACCGGTATTTATAACTGAAGATATGGTAGGCCACAAGCTCGGAGAATTTGCGTTAACCCGCACTTTTAAATCTCACGGCAGCCATACTGAAAGAACGATATCACTGAAATAAGCATTGGAGGTGCGAGGTAAATGTTAGTTTCTGAAGCAAAACTTCGTGAAAAGTTTTATAATATCCAGAGAAATTCGACCAAAAATCCAGTTTCTAAAAAACAATTAAAAGCTATGTACTACGAAGAAAAGAAGAAAAACCAGGGTGTAGTAGCTAGCTCGAACATCCAGAGAAACACGACAAGAAAAGTTAACCGCGTATTGCAATTGATCCGCGGCAAGAAAGTAAACCAGGCATTGGCGATACTTAAATTCACACCTAAACGCGCGGCAAAGTTGATCGAAAAAGTGCTTTTGTCAGCTAAAGCTAACGCGGAAAACGGCAAGAATTTAGATGCCGAGAATTTATTTGTGGCTCGCGCTTATGTTGAACAGGGACCGACACTTCCAAGAGTTCGCCCGATGTCAATGGGACGCGTTGGCAGAATCAGAAAGAGAACTTGCTCGACATATATCGTATTAAAAGAAAAAGTTCAGACAGCGAGCAAAACTGAAACAAAAAAAGAAACTGAAACCAAACAGGCGAACGCTTAGTTAAAGGAGGACAATACAGTGGGTCAAAAAAGTAATCCAATCGGTTTAAGACTTGGAGTAAACAAAACATGGGATTCCAAATGGTTCGCAGAAAAAGAATACCTTGAATACCTCCATGAAGATCTTAAAATAAAAAAATATATATTCGGCATATTTGCGGCTATTAAAGCAAGCAAAGATAAAAAATATACCGATCCTGAAATTGCCAAGATTGAAATAGAGAGACCTTCGGTTCAGAAAATCAGGGTTATCATCAATACGGCAAAACCTGGCGTTATAATAGGCAGAGGCGGTTCGGCGATCCAGGAAATGAAAAATGCCATTGAAAAAATGACAAAACGTAAAGTTTCTCTTTACATCCAGGAAATCAAAGATCCGTATATAGATGCTCAGCTCGTAGCAAACAGCATCGCTTCGCAGATTGAAAAACGTATATCATTCCGCCGTGCGATGAAAAAAGCTGTTGACTCATCTTTAGCGCACAAGGTTGACGGTATAAAAGTTTCATGCTCCGGCCGTCTCGGCGGCGCTGAAATCGCCCGTATTGAAAAATACATGAAAGGCAGAGTACCGCTTCACACTCTCCGCGCCAATATCGACTTTGCACGCGCTACTGCGCACACGACATATGGCTGCATAGGCGTAAAAGTATGGCTTTGCCACGGTGAAGTCCTTTCGGACCGCGATTCGGAAAGATACAACCAGAAATTAAAAGGCAATACAATTTCGTCGGACGAAAGCACAACACAAAATAACTAATATTTGGAAGCAATCTGGAAGGGGGACAATAAAAAATGTTAATGCCTAAAAAGGTAAAATATAGAAAAGAACAGAGAGGCCGTATGACCGGCAACACAAAGGGCGGCATGTTTGTTGACTTTGGTGATTACGGTTTGAAAGCTCTCGAACCGGCGTGGATTTCAAACACACAGATTGAAGCTGCGCGCGTTGCGTTGACCCGTTTTATCAAACGTGGCGGAAAACTCTGGATAAGAATATTCCCTCACAAGTCGATCACAGCAAAACCTGCTGAAACCCGTATGGGTAAAGGTAAAGGTGCTCCGGAAGGATGGGTAGCTGTAGTAAAACCGGGTAAAGTATTATTCGAACTCGGTGGCGTTGAAGAAAGCGTTGCAAGAGAAGCATTAAGGCTCGCTTCACACAAACTCCCGATCCGCACAGCATTTGTACAGAAACTTCAGTTAGAGGGTGATAACGCATGAAACCAACAGAACTCCGTAAATTCACAATAGAAGAATTAAAAAGAAAATTCGCTGAATTCAAGCAGGAACTTTTTAATTTGAGATTCCAATCGGTAGTAGGACAATTGACAAACACTGCAAAAATCAGACAGGTGCGCCGCGACATCGCGAAGATTAAAACAGTGATAACTGAAAAAGAACGCGGAATCAACGCAGAACTCTAAGGGAGGTAACGCAAAGTGGCTGAAGAACGCACAACTAGCAAAAAAACTAAAATAGGTATAGTAACATCAGATAAAATGCAAAAGACGGTTGTTGTTGCAATTGAAAAGCAAGTAAAACACCCTCTTTATAAAAAGATCATCAAAAGGACAAAAACCTTAAAAGCGCATGACGAAAACAACAAATGCAAAATAGGCGATAAGGTTCTTATCACCGAAACAAGGCCTTTATCAAAAGATAAAAGCTGGCGCGTTGTTGAAATATTAGAAAGCGCTAACTAGATTTCGGTTTATACTGATGATTGATTAGATGCGATAAGCTTATAATGATCGAATTTGTTTAAGTTAAGGGGGATAGTCACAATGATTCAAGCTGAATCAAGGTTAAATGTAGCTGATAATTCAGGCGCAAAGCGCGTTGAATGTATGCAGGTAAGAGGAAGCTCCAAAAGAAGATACGCTTCTATTGGTGACATAATAAAGGTGGTCGTAAAAGACGCTCAGCCTAACGGCATCGTAAAAAAAGGCGATGTATGCCTCGCAGTTATCGTCAGGACAAGCAAGGAAATTAAAAGAAACGACGGTTCATTAATCAGATTTGACGATAACGCCGCAGTTATTATCAAAGAAGATAAAGAACCACGCGGCACACGTATATTTGGGCCAATTGCAAGAGAAATCCGTGAAAAGGAATTCCTGAAAATAGCATCATTGGCACCGGAAGTTATATAAGGAGGATATGTCGAAATGCAATCTGTTAGAACTGTTACAACAGAAATAAAAAAAGGCGATTTTGTTCGCGTAATTAACGGCAAATACGAAGGCAAGCAGGGCAAAGTGCTTTCTGTGAACAGAGTTAAAGGAACGATATTGATCGAAGGCGTCAACCTCATAAAAAGACACCAGAGACCAAACCAGAAAGTGCAGAAAGGCGGCATAATCGAAAAAGAAGCTCCGATCTATGCATGCAAAACAATGCTCGTATGCCCTAAATGCTCAAAAGTTACAAGGATCGCTCACCTTGTGAAAGGCTCGAAAAAAGTAAGAGCCTGCAAGAAATGCAATGAAATGATCGACCAGATGTAATTCGGTGGAACTGGAAAAAATCACCGAAAGAATGCTTAAAAGTTTAACCAGGAGGAGAAAATGGCAGAGGCTGTTTCAAGATTAAAAGTTCAGTATAAAGAAAAAATAATTCCTGCGCTGAAAAAACAGTTCGGATATGAAAACCTTATGCAGGTTCCGAAACTTGAAAAAGTTGTTATCAACTGGGGTTTGGGCGCAGCTACACAGAACCCTAAGATAATTGACAATGCAGTTAGCGAACTTACAGCGATCGTCGGTCAGAAAGTCGTTGTTACAAAAGCTAAAAAGTCAATATCAAACTTCAAATTAAGAGCGAATGTACCTGTAGGCGTTATGGTTACCCTTCGCAACGAAAGAATGTATAAGTTTTTAGATAAATTCTTTAATATCGTTCTTCCTCGTATTCGTGACTTTAAAGGTGTTTCGGACAGGTCTTTCGACGGCCGCGGTAACTATACCTTAGGCTTGAAAGAACAGACAATATTCCCTGAAATCAACATCGATAAAGTTGAAAAAGTTACAGGTATGAATATCTGTTTCACAACAACGGCAAAAACTGACAACGAAGCACGCCAGCTTTTAAAAGAACTCGGCATGCCGTTTGTTAAGAGAGAAAACAATTAATTTCGCAAGGGTTAGGAGGATAAGATGGCAAAAACATCGTTAAAAGTAAAATGTGAACGCAAGAAAAAATACGAAGTAAGAGATTATAACCGTTGCAAAGTTTGTGGCCGTCCGCGCTCATACATCAGAAAATTCGGAATGTGCCGTATTTGCTTCAGAAAATACGCTAACCAGGGCGAAATCCCGGGCGTAATCAAATCTTCGTGGTAATCTTGAAAAATATAAAAGTTAAATTTGATAAAAATTCAGAAAAAAATTAAAATCTGAATTGACAATGGTTAAAATAATTTGATAAAATATAACATTATCATAAATAATTAACCGAAAATGCTGTAAGGAGGTTATTAAAGGAACATGAGCTTAACTGATCCAATTGCTGATATGCTTACCAAAATCAGGAACGCAAGCAACGCTATGCACGAAGTTGTAGACGTTCCGGCTTCAAACATAAAAAAAGAAATAACCAGAGTTTTAAAAAATGAAGGTTATATTAAAGATTTTAAATACTTAAAATCAGATTCAAAAGGTGTAATACGCATATTTTTGAAATACACAAAATCCCGCGATAAAATAATTTCGGGCATCAAAAGAATTTCCAAGCCCGGTCTTCGCGTATATGTTTCCAAAGACAATATACCTAAGGTATTAGGCGGCCTCGGCGTTGCTGTAATGTCAACACCTAAGGGCGTTATGTCTGATAAAAACTCGCGCGAAATGAATGTGGGCGGAGAAGTTTTGTGCTACATATGGTAGAAGGAGGAAATTTTAGATGTCTCGTATAGGAAAAAAGCCGATAGTTGTTCCTAAAGGCGTAGAAGTTAAAATAAATGGCCATCACGTTTCTGTAAAGGGGCCGCTTGGCACTCTTGCTAATGATTTTCATCCGCACATAGATGTTGCGATGGAAAAAGATCATGTAATTGTAAAAAGACACTCGGATGCTCCGGCAGAAAGAAGCCTTCACGGTCTTACACGCGCTCTTATCAATAATATGATAACAGGCGTTACAAAAGGCTTTGAAAAAGTCCTTGAAATCAGCGGTACTGGTTATAAGGGCAAACTCGAAGGTAAAAAACTTGTTTTAAACGTCGGTTATACACACCCGGTTGAGTTTACTGCTCCAGAGGGCATTAAATTTGAGATTGAGAAAGAAACTGTGATCAAAATAAAGGGCATCGACCGCGGCCTCGTCGGCCAGACAGCGGCCAATGTTCGCGGCGCTAAAGAGCCTGAACCGTACAAAGGTAAAGGTATCAAATACTCAAACGAAGTTGTTCAGCGTAAAGTTGGAAAACGCGGTAAATAATTCTGGGGGGAGCATAAGAAATGTTTAATAAAGTAAATCGTAAAGAGCAGAGAAAAGCTCGCCATTTTCATATCAGAAAAGCGATTACCGGTACGACGGAAAGACCAAGACTCGTAGTTTTCAGAAGCTTGAAACACATTTCCGTTCAGGTTATCGATGATGTTAATGGTAAAACAATCGTAGCAGCTTCGACATGTGAAAAAGACGCTAGAAAAGCGTTAAAACACACAGACAGTGTTGAAGGCGCTAAATATGTTGGTAAAGTTATAGCTGAAAGAGCAAAAGGCAAAAATATCGCTACAGTTTCATTTGACCGTGGCGGTAACGGCTACACCGGCCGTATTAAAGCGCTTGCCGATGCTGCACGTGAAGCTGGACTCAATTTTTAATTATTGAAAGTTGGAGGTAAAACCGGGATGAACAATAGAGAAGGTAAAAGAGAAAGAAGAAACACGCCGGCTGAAGTAAGCGAATTTAAAGAAAGAATTATTAAAATCAGGCGTGTGGCGAAGGTTGTTAAGGGCGGACGCAGATTCAGCTTTTCAGCGCTTGTTGCTATAGGCGACTGCAAAGGCAGAGTTGGTATCGGTCTTGGCAAAGCTAACGAAGTTCCTGATGCAATGCATAAAGCTATTCAGGCTGCTAAAAAATCTATGTTTGCTATACAAATGAAAAATGGCAACACAATACATCACGAAATAATAGGCGAATTCGGCGCAGGCAGAGTTTTCCTGAAACCCGCTTCCGAAGGTACAGGCGTTATCGCCGGCGGCGCTGTTCGTGCGATATTAGAACTTGTGGGCGTAAAAAATATTCTCAGCAAATCAATGGGTTCGTCAAACTCGATTAATGTGGCTAAAGCTACAATTTCAGCTTTGAAAAACCTCAGAGTTCCTGAAGAATATATGAAACTTCGTCAAAAAACTGACGACGAACCAATGGATTAATTTTAGGAGGGCGCAGTTAAAATGGCAAAAAAGCTTAAAGTCACATTAGTAAAAAGCAAAATAGGCGGCGTTCCTAAATGTCAGAAAGTTTTAGTTTCGCTTGGCCTTCATAAAACAAGCGATGTTAGAATTCATCCTGACAACGCTGCAATCCGCGGAATGATATTTCACGCTAAACACCTTTTAAAAGTTGAGGAAGTTGAAGCTTAATATCAATTACAAAGCGGATACCGGTAATTAAATTTTTATCGCAGGAGGATGATTAGGTTGTATACATTAGATAAACTTGAAGTAAATAGAGAATCGCGCAAGAAAATATTCAGAAGAGGCCGCGGTTCAGCTTCGGGCGCTGGTAAAACCAGCGGTCGCGGCGAAAAAGGCCAGTTAGCGCGTAATCACGTTAAATTTGGTTTTGAAGGCGGTCAGATGCCTTTAATCAGAAGAATCCCTAAACGCGGTTTTAAAAACGCAGCGTTTCGCGTTAGATTCGACTGTGTTAACCTCGAAGTGCTCAACAAATTCGAAAACGGCACTAAGGTTGACCTCGCGTTCTTAATAAATGAAGGCGTAGTTGCTGGTTGTGAAAATGGCGGCTTGAAAATTTTGGCTGATGGTGAATTAACCAAAAAACTTACTGTTGTTGCTAATAAATTTTCAAAGAAAGCTGAAGAAAAAATTAAGGCAGCAGGCGGTACTGTAGAGGTGATATAGTTGATAGGCACATTAAGAGACACGTTTAGAATTAGTGAACTCCGCAGCAGAATATTGTTTACGCTTGCTATGATAGCGGTTTATAGGCTCGGATCGCATGTTCCGACTCCTGGTATCGATCCTGTAGCTCTCGGAAAATTTTTCCAGAGCCATCAGGGCGGCGTGCTTGGATTCCTTGATATGTTTTCTGGTGGAGCTTTTTTGAAAAGGTTCTCGATTTTCGCGCTGGGCGTCGCTCCATACATTAACGCATCGATTATCATGCAGCTTCTTGTCTACGTTATTCCTTCATTAGAAAAACTTGCTAAAGAAGGAACCGAAGGCAGACAGAAGATCAGCCAGTACACAAGATACGGTACAATATTAATCGGCGCATTGCAGGCGTTTGGTATGAGCTTTATGCTTTCGCACGCGGGTGTGCTTACAACTGATATGAGCCAGCATTTCGTGCAGTTCTCGATACTTACGGTATTGACTCTCACGGCCGGTACGGCTTTTGTAATGTGGCTCGGTGAAAAAATCACTGAAAAAGGTCTTGGTAATGGTATATCGCTTTTGATATTCGTCGGTATAGTGGCTTCGCTGCCTGATGCGATTATGTCTACTTACAGGTTGTATAAAGATCAGGGGCTTTTCTGGCCTAAGATGATTATACTCCTTGGTTTCATAATTGTAGTAATCGCGGCTGTTGTTTGGATACAGGACGGCGTTCGCAAGATACCTGTCCAGTATGCAAAAAGAGTCGTCGGCAGAAGAGTTTATGGCGGCCAGAATACTTACATTCCTTTAAGGGTTAATCAGGCGGGCGTTATTCCGATAATATTCGCTTCCTCGATTTTGCTCTTCCCTGGAATGGTGACAAATTTCTTCGCACAGTATTTTTCGATGACTTCAGTTTTCGGTAAGATAGTGGGCTGGATAAATACTATTCTTGCACCTACGCACTGGTTTTACCTCATACTTTATTGCTTGATGATCATATTCTTTTCATACTTTTATACTGCGATCACTTTCAATCCGAAAGACCTTGCGGATAACATGAAAAAATATGGCGGCTTTATCCCTGGCGTAAGATCGGGACGTCCTACGGCTGAATTTATCGACAGGACCCTTGTTCGCGTAACTCTTGTTGGTTCAGTGTTTTTGGCTATTATCGCCGTTATTCCTAATATATTGATGACAATGGCTCATGTGCCGTTTTATTTCGGCGGCACCGCGCTTTTGATCGTTGTCGGCGTCGGCCTCGATACTATGAAACAGCTTGAATCGCATCTTGTTACAAGAAACTACGAAGGGTTCTTGAAGAAAAAGAGCAGATTATTTAAATAAACCTAAATTAAATCTAAACTATGGCATGGCATAACGCAGTAGTAATATTATTGCGTTATGAAATGCTTTAGTTTAAGGTTATTTTAGAAGGACAGGTTAAATTAAAATGAGAATGATATTACTCGGCGCTCCTGGTGCCGGAAAAGGCACCCAGGCCAAGCTTTTAATGGATAAATACGGAATCGTTCAGATTTCGACTGGCGACATACTTCGCGAGAATGTGAAAACCGGCACCGAGCTTGGGAAAAATGCCAAAAGCTACATGGAAAAAGGCCTACTGGTTCCTGACGAAGTTATAATTTCAATGATAAAAGAAAGGTTTAAAAAACCTGACTGTGCAAACGGTTTTATTCTTGACGGTTTCCCGCGTACCGTAGCGCAGGCTGACGCTCTTGAAGCGCTGCTTAAAGAGATGTCGTTAAAGCTCGACGCGTGCGTGTGCGTTGAAGTTCCGTCCGAAGAACTGGTCAAAAGAATATCGGGACGCCGTGTTTGCGGAAATTGCGGCGAGCCTTATCATATTTTCAATAAAAAGTCAAAAGTTGAAGGCAAATGCGATAAATGTAATTCCGATTTAGTTCACCGCAAGGATGATTACGAAGAAACGGTAGTTAACCGTCTCAAAGTTTATCAGAATGAAACATTTCCTTTGCTTGAATATTACGAGAAACGTAAGCTTGTAATTAAAGTTGACGGTCTTGGCGATATTAATCAAATTTTTGACAATATAGTTAAATTGCTGAATAATCGCAGCGGAAAAGCGGCGCATTAAAAATGGTTCGCGAATCGGTAACTAGAAAATCTGCCCATGAAATTGAGTTAATGTTTGAGGCTTCTCAAATTGTCGGACGTACTCTTGCGCTTTTACGTGAGAATGTAAAGCCCGGCGTCACAACTGAAAAGTTGAATAAGATCGCTCATGAATACATCCTTTCTCAAGGGGCTTATCCGGTTTTTCTTGGTTATATGAATTATCCGAAAAGCATTTGTGCATCTGTGAACGATGAAGTGGTTCATGGTATTCCTTCCAAAAAATGTATTTTAAAGGAAGGCGATATCATAAGCCTCGATGTCGGCGCCATAAAAAATAATTTTTGCGGCGACGCCGCGATCACCGTTGCAGTAGGCGAAGTAAGCGAGCTGGCCAAGAAGCTTATCAGGGTAACCGAAGAATCTTTTTATGCCGGTATAAAGTATGCTTACTCCGGCAATTACCTTGGCGATATCTCAAACGCGGTTCAAGCGCATGCTGAATCGCAGGGATTTTCAGTCGTCAGGGAATATGTGGGACACGGAATCGGACGTAAAATGCATGAAGCTCCGGCGATACCGAACTTTGGTAAACGCGGCACAGGCATTAAACTCGATTCAGGAATGTGTCTTGCTATAGAGCCGATGATTAACGCCGGCGGTTATGATGTAAAAACCCTTAGCAATCAGTGGACAGTCGTGACGACCGACGGCAGCCTTTCTGCGCATTACGAACATACGGTTGCAATTACTGACGAAGGGCCGCGGATACTTTCAAAAATTTAGCATATTTGCTAAACTATACTTTAACAACGTTAACATGATTTAAGGATTGTAAAAGGGTTATAATCTTTTTTTAAAAAAACAGGGAGGAAGTTTAATGGCGAAAGAAGAAATGATTGAGGTCACCGGGACGGTTGTCGAACCGCTGCCGAACGCGATGTTTCGTGTTGAATTAGAAAACGGGCACAAAATTTTGGCCCATATCTCAGGCAAAATGCGGATGAATTTCATTAAGATATTGCCCGGCGACAAAGTGACGCTTGAATTATCGCCATATGACCTTTCAAGAGGCCGTATAACATACAGGTGCAAAAACTAAAATATAAATATTTTAGCGGTTTTTAAGTAAAAATAAAAAAAATAAAAAAAGTCTTGATTTTTTTTGTTTTTTATTATAAAATAATATGTCATTTTAATTAATACTAAACTTACAGGAGGTTATAAAATGAAAGTTCGTGCTTCCGTAAAGAAAATTTGCGATAAATGCAAAGTTATCAAAAGAAAAGGCGTAATAAGAGTGATCTGCACAAACGTACGCCACAAACAAAGACAGGGTTAATTAATTTATAATAAACGAGTGGAAAGCCCGGGAACGTTGATAAGAAAATTATTTAATGTTCGAGGGTTTTTCGGCGTGTTTACGGGTAAGTTAATTAAGAAGTCAAAAATTAATTTTAAAAATCCGAAAGGAGGTAGTAAATGGCACGTATCTCTGGTGTTGATTTACCAAAAAACAAAAGAATGGAAGTGGCTATGACCTATATCTATGGTATCGGTTTAACCACATCACAAAAACTTCTTACAGATCTTTCGATCGATTTTAACAAAAAGGTTAAAGATCTTACAGAAGAGGAAATCGTTAAGATTCGTGAATACATTGAAAAGAATCTTAGAGTAGAAGGCGATTTGCGTCGCGAACTCATCACTAACATTAAAAGATTGCAGGACATTAACTGCTATCGCGGCATCAGGCACAGAAAAAGCCTTCCTGTACGCGGTCAGAGAACTCATACGAACGCTCGTACGAGAAAAGGTCCACGCAAAACGGTTGGCGCAAAAAGAACCGCTACTAAAAAATAATTTTAGATAATAAAATCATATAGATTTATTTCTAAAAAACTAGTGAATTTTGAAAGGAGAGAGAAATGGCTGAATTAAAAAAAGGCGCTGTACGTGTAACTCACGGTGTTGTTCATATTCAATCGACATTTAACAACACTATCGTTAGCGTGACTGACAAACAGGGTAATGTTCTTTCATGGGCTGCCGCTGGAACATGCGGGTTCAAAGGTTCAAGAAAATCAACACCTTACGCAGCGCAGGTTGCTACTGAAACAGCAATAAAAAAAGCTATGGACGCCGCTGGCTTGACGACAGTAGATGTACTTGTTAAAGGCCCTGGCGCCGGCAAGGAAACAGCTATCAGAACGGTTAAAGCTGTTGGATTAGAAATTGATAAATTGAAAGATATTACACCGGTTCCGCATAATGGTTGCAGGCCGCGTAAAAGAAGAAGAGTTTAATCTTAAGGAGGATAGTATAAATGGCTAAATATATCGGGCCTAAATGCCGTTTGTGCCGTACCGAAGGCAAACAGCTATTTTTAAAAGGCGATCGCTGCTTTGATAAAAACAAATGCGCGATGTTTCGTAATTCATCAGCACCAGGCATGCACGGTGCTAAAAGAAAAAAACTCTCTGGCTATGGCGAACAGCTTCGCGAAAAACAGAGAATTAGAAAAATTTATGGCGTATTAGAGAAACAATTCAGAATATACATTGATCACGCCATGAGAGCAAAAGGTATTTCAGGCGAAAACCTTTTGAGAATATTAGAATCAAGACTGGATAACGTTGTTCTTAAAGCTAATTTCGCGCCTTCGCGCTCTGCAGCAAGACAGTTAATCGGTCATGGTCATTTTTTGGTTAACGGCAAAAAAGTTAACATTGCTTCCGTTATTGTAAAACCAAATGATGTTATTGAAGTTGCTGAAAAATCACGTCAGGTATTACCTATTAAAGCTTCAGTTGAAAATGCCGGCAAAAGAGGTACAGCTGAATGGCTTGACGTAAATGCTGAAAAATTCAGAGTTCAGGTTAAGAGATTACCTGAAAGAAGCGACATCGATCCTCAATTAAACGAACAGCTCGTAATAGAATACTACTCGAGATAATCTCCGGGATATTAATCCTTATAAAGTGCCGCGGTGGAATCAATTTCATTCGGCGCTGGGTAATAATTAAATGCGGGCCTTGTTATTTGGTTTTATAAAAGGAGGATTTTCGAAAAATGATCCAGATTAAGAAACCCAGGATGGTATATAAAAAAGATTCGAACCTTGACGCTAATAAATATGGCAGGTTTGAGGTTGAGCCTTTAGAAAGAGGTTACGGCATTACTCTCGGCAACTCGTTGCGCAGGGTTTTGCTTGGATCACTTCCGGGCGCAGCTGTTACCGCTATCCGTATCGACGGCGTTTTGCATGAATTTTCGACTATTCCTGGCGTTTTAGAAGACGTTACAGATTTGATTCTTAACATTAAGCAGATAATAGTGAAATTAACTGATGAAGATTCAGTTACCGTCACAATCGAGAAGCAGGGACCAGGCGAAGTAAAAGCTGGAGACATCCAGTGCGTGGGATCGCTTCAAGTTATTAATCCGGAACAGCATATTGCCACATTAAACAAAGAAGGCAAGCTGTCTATGGAGCTTGTTATAGAAAAGGGCCGCGGGTACGTTACGGCGGAAAAGAATGCTAAACCGAATCAGCCTTTAAATACTCTTTCGGTTGACTCAATGTTTTCGCCTATCGTTAAAGTAAATTTTAATGTCGAAGACACTCGCGTGGGCCAGGACATTAACTATGACAAACTAACCTTAGAAGTCTGGACTGACGGATCTATTAAACCTGACGAAGCAACATGCCTTGCTTCAAAGCTTTTACGCGAGCATCTCTCGCTGTTCATCGATTATATCGATAATAAACAGCAGGACAGCATAGTTATGGTTTCCGAGGAAAAGGAAAAAGTCAACAAATATGTCGATATACCGATAAAAGATGTTGAATTTTCAGTTCGTTCGAGAAACTGCCTGAAAAGGACCACGATTAAAACAATCGGGGAACTTGCTAAAAAGAGCGCTACCGAACTTCTTGAAATTAAAAACTTCGGTCAAAAGTCGCTTAACGAGATACGCGAAAAACTTTCGCAATATGGACTTGGATTAAAGGATGACCCGCCGAACATAATGGCAACAATGGGTGCGGGCGGCGCTAATTTCGCCGATGAAGATCTTAACGATGATGAAAACGTTGACGACAACGAAGATGAAAACGAAAACGAAAAATAATCAATCGCAAGATCAATGAAAAAGTTGCTTTTTAAATTTAAAACCAGGGTGGTGATTCAAAGTGAGACATAGAAATGCTAATAAAAAACTTGGCAGAAGAGTAGCACACAGAAAAGCTATGTTCAGAAACCAGATTATCTCGCTGTTTGAACATTCGAGGATAGTCACGACTGAACCTAAGGCTAAAGAAACCCGTAAAATTGCTGAAAAGCTTATAACAATAGCTAAAGGCAAAACGGAAGACCGCGTTGCTAACTATAACTTGAAAAGACAGGCATATTCGATATTGAACGATAACGGTATGGTTGACAAACTTTTCAACGAAATAGGACCGCTTTATAAAGAACGTAACGGCGGTTACACAAGAATATACAAGTTGGGCAGTCGTGCCGGCGATGCGGCTTCGATGGCTTTGCTTGAACTCGTAAAAGATTAATTATTCACGGTTAAGATTGCAGTTTGCATTAACTTACCGTTTAAAGCTTATAAGCTAATCTTTATATATAATTACAGGCCACGTTTTTTATATAGAATCGTGGCCTGTTACTTTTTATCCGGCTGTTATTTAATAACTCAACTTTCAAATAAAAAAATACTATTTTATAGATTATTCGATCTGAAAAAGTTGAATTAAATATATATTTTTTCAATTTTTAATAGTTTTATAATAAAAAATAATATAATTGATTTTTTTATTTAAATTTATCTAATTTACTTTAAATATGTTATTATTAGCCAAATAGATGCTTAAATAAATTATTATTAAATATTTTATCGGGGCAGAATGAAATGATTGAATTTAAAAATGTAAATTTCAGGTATTCGCATAATGAAGCGATGCCTTATATTTTATCAAATTTGAATATAGATATTTACGACGGCGAATTTATAGGATTGCTGGGTGCTAACGGATCGGGAAAATCGACGATGGCAAAAATGATTAATTGTTTGCTCGTTCCGACTTCGGGACGGGTTATAGTTAACGGCCTTGACAGCTCGATCGAAGAAAATATGCTGCAAATTCGCAGAAAGGTCGGCTTTGTTTTTCAGAATCCTGAAAATCAGATTGTCGGAACTATCGTTGAAAATGACGTGGCATTCGCGCCTGAAAATCTCGGTCTGGCGCCTGAAATAATCGAGGAACGTGTTACGTTTGCGCTTGATGCGGTGGGGCTTTTAGATAAAAGAAATGCCATGACGGTGAATTTATCCGGCGGACAGAAACAACGTCTGGCTATTGCTGGAGTGCTGGCAATGAAACCTGAGATACTTGTTCTCGATGAGCCTACGGCAATGCTCGATGCTGCAGGGCGCGAGGCTGTTATCAATTTAATTCAGAAGATTAACCGCGAGCTCAAAATAACAGTGGTGCTGGTCACTCATTTTATGGAGCATTCTCTGCTTTGCGACCGGATTATATGTTTGAAAAATGGCGATGCCGAATATTTCGGAAGGCCGGCGGATTTTTTTAAAAAAGGTAAAAATTATGTATCGGATTTTAATTTAAAAATGCCGTTTAGTTATCTTTTATTGGAAAAAATGACCGAGGCCGGCCTGAATAGCGGCGATGAAATTTACAGCGCAGCACGTGATCTCGATACTCTGGCTGAAAGAATATATAAAAATTTTTTAGCTCAAAAATAATTATAGAACTTTAAAAAATTCCAACAGAAAGTTTTTAAATGATAATTAAAAAAATATTAAATTTAAGAAAAATTTTCATTTTTTATTTTTTAATATTTTTTTCCCGCGAAAGTGGGTTTTATAAATTTAATTATTTGTCAAAGGCTGTCAAAAACATTATTAAAAATGTATCATTAAAGGCTTAAAAAATAAAAAAACCAGGTTTGAAAATAATCAAAACTGGTTTTTTATTTTGATAATAAATAACTTAATTAATTAAATTATTTTTTAACTTCTGTTTCTTTTGTGTCAGCAGGTGCTTTTACTTCTTTTGTTTCTTCAACTTTTTCAGCTTTTTTAGCTTTTTTGTGGTGTTTTTTAGCTTTTTTAGCTTTTTTAGCTTTTTTTACTTCTTTTTTGTCTGTGTCTTTAGCTTCTTTTACTGCTGTAGCATTTTCTTTGCAGAGGCAAGGTTTGTTGTCTTTGCAACCGCACTGGCAGTCAGCTTTGCCGCATACGCAAACTGGTTTTACTTCAACTGGTTTTGTAACTTCGACTGCTGCTGTTTCAGCTGGTTTAACTTCTTCTTTCTTTTCGGCAACGGCTTTGTCAGCGCATTCTTTAGCTTTTGGGCATTCAGCGCATTTGTGTGCAGCTAAATAAGCCATTTTTACTTCAAGTTTGTCAAGGCATTTCTGCATGAACAAAGCAGCTGTAGCTTTGTCTGAAAACATTAAGCCTGCGCTTGCAACGTTAACCATTGTGAAACATACCATTAAAACAACCGCGAGAGTAGTGAATACTTTTTTCATTGAAAAAACTCCTCCTATATTTTTATGTTTTTGTGGATGTTATTTTATCATGATTAAATGGTTTTTGTCAATTATTTCTTAATAAATTTATATTAACACTAAAGGCATTTTCAAAGAGGGTCAAAGCCGTCTTTGCCTGAATAACACATAGGGCAAGTCCAATCTGTAGGAAGATCGGTAAAATTCGTGCCTGCCTTGATTCCGCGTTGTAAATCTCCAATGGCGGGATCGTAAATATACCCGCAGCTTACACATACGAATTTTTCTGAGTCATTAACTTTTTCGGTCATTTATTTTCATTCCTTTTTATTTTTATCATAAAATCATATTAAATATCCAGCAAGTAAAATTGTATTTAATTAAAATTGAATCATCGTAAAATATAACTGCCGAAAATCAATATCTTTGAATGTTTTTAAATAATTAAAATTCTGTAACGAATTAAATATGAGTTATGAAGTAATTAATCAATTCGTTTTGCGCGGAATTTAAGGAAGTATTTTTAAGTTCGGAATATTTTTTTACGTCTTCATATTCGGGTTTATAGTTTAAAATCTTGTTGTTAAGATAAGTCAATTTAAAATTTATTTCGATATTGTCGATGATAATTTTTTTAAATTCACGTTTAAGTATCAATCGGTCGGATTTATTTATGCGAAGTCCTATCGTTGTTGAATTTTTAAAAATCACTCTGCAGATTTCGTCAAGATTTTCCTGCCGGCACATTACATTAAGCTGGTTGGCAGGTCTGTTCTTTTTCATCAATATTGGAGTTATACTTACATCCAGAGCGCCGGCCGAGGAAAGTTTCTCAAATAGATTAGCGAATAATTCCGGATTCATGTCATCGATATTGGCAGCTATATTAAATATGAAGTCGGTTAAACAATCATTTTGGACAGCAATATCATTTAAAACATTATTGTCCGATTTGACAATGCTTTCATTAATTAGAGTTTTTTTTTTCCTATCATGATTCTTAAAACGTTTGGGTGTTCAAAATCATGATATCCTGCGCCGTAACCAATTTTTTCAAGGTCGAATTCAGGCATTTCCGTTGAATTTTTGCATAAAGTTTTCAATATTGCGGCGCCCGTCGGGGTTACCAGCTCGGAACTTATTTTAAGCTTATAAAGAGTGAAATTTTTAAGAAGTTCAAGGGCGGCCGGAGCGGGGTTAGGCCATAATCCATGTGAAAATTTAAGAAACCCAAATGAAACCGGTATTTTTGAAACATAACATTCTGAAATATCAAGTTTATCAATACAAATAGCTGTACCTACAATGTCGATGATCGAATCTATTGCGCCGACCTCGTGAAAGTGTATCTCATCGACTACAATGTTATGCATTTTAGATTCAGCTGCCGCTATATTTTCAAAAATTTCAATCGCTATTTTTTTTGCGCGTTCGTTAATTGCCGAATTAACGATTATTTCTTTTATTTCTTTTAAGCCGCGATGCGAGTGTTCGGAATTAGTGCCGGCGTCATGCGGGTGGCTGTGCTTATGTTCGTGTTCGTGCTCGTGATGATTGACGTTATAACCGTGCAAATGCTTATGGTTGTGTTCATGCTCATGATGATGTGGCTCGCTGCTATGGCGGCTGTGTTCATGACTTTGATCATGTTCGGTTATGTGATGATGCTGATTTTCATGAGTTTCATCTATACTGTTTAATGAATGGCCGTGGCAGCAATGACTATGCTCATCTTTGACGTCGGCATGGTGATGATGTGCAGCAGCGCTATGGTCATGCTCGTCATGTGTATGGCCGTGAGAGCCTTTATGGCAATGTGTAAAAAGCGGCGCGTGGCCGAAAATATTTCCCGCTTCGTCTAATACATTAAATTTTACTGAAGCGAGACCGTTTTTCATTGTGTTTTCCATTTTTAGCGAATAGCCTGAAATATTAAGCTTAGCGAGCTCCTGCTTTAAGTATTCAAATTCTACGCCGGCGCTTAAAAACGCGCCGATTGTCATGTCCCCTGATATACCCGAAAAACAGTCAAAATATAATACGTTCATTTTATTTTTTCCTCCGCGTTTTTAAGGATTTATTTGCCGCATCCGGCATTTTTTTAGAAATTTTTATTTTTTTCGGATTTTCTTCAAGCTTATCGTTAAATATATTTGGTGAAATATTAACGGCATTTTCAATTTTTAAGAGCGCATTTTCAGCCTGCAGGTTGATTTGTGAAGCCAGATAGCCGGCTCCGAAGCCGTTATCTATATTTACTACGGATACGCCCGGCGAACAGCAATTCAGCATCGAGAGCAGGGCCGCGATTCCGTTGAAACTGGAACCGTATCCGACAGAGGTCGGCAGCGCAATTACCGGAACAGAAGCGAGGCCGCCGACGACAGAAGCGAGGGCGCCTTCCATACCGGCAGCGACTATTATTACGCGGGCGTCGAATATATGTGAAATATTATTGAAAAGTCTCTTAATTCCTGCTACTCCGACGTCATATACGCGGGTGACATGCGAACCGGAAAGTTCCGCCACCATTGCGGCTTCTTCGGCAGCTTTTAAATCTGCGGTGCCAGCTGTCATTACTACAACTTTGCCTTTAGGAACAGGCTGCTCGCCCTGCCTCAAGAATAAAAGCATTGAGTGCGGAATATAGGTAACATCAGGGTATATTTTTTTGACTTCTTTGTAAACGTTTGTTGAAACGCGCGTGGCCATGACGTTGCCGCCGTGCGCGGCCATTTTTTCAAAAATTTCAATTATCTGGCCGTCCGATTTACCTATTCCGAATATCACTTCCGGAAAATTTTTAAATATAGCCCTTTTATGGTCGATTTTAGCGAACCCGATATCTTCGAATTCAGCTTTTTTTATAAAATTAAAAATTTCAGATTCCGTTATTTTGCCATTTTTATAATCAACAAGGCAGTTTTTGAGCTTTTCGTAAAAATTATTTCCCATTTATTTTTCCATTCTATTAAAATTTTACTGATATTCCATAAAGTAGATTTCTGAAAAAATCTTTTCAATATTGTTTAACATACTCTGGTAATTATTTCACTGGAATTTATAATATACTGTAAATTCATATTTGTGATATTTTTAATTAAAAGAACCTGTTCTGAAGCCTTCTATGTCAAGCGTTATAAATTTAAAACCGTATTTTTTGAATTCTGTTGCAATTGCTTCCCTACTTTTAAGCAAGAGTTCAAATTCGCCGGGTTCGATTTCAATTCTGACAAGTTCGTTGTGATATCTTACTCGGTATTGCGAAAATCCAAGCTGCCTTAAAAAGTCTTCGCATTTTTCTATTTTAGTAAATTTTTCACGGCTGAACTCGACGCCGTAAGGAAATCTCGAGGTAAGGCATGCCATCTGCGGGCGCGCCCAGGAGTCAAGGTTCATTTTCTTTGAAAACCATCTTATTTCAAGTTTGGTTAATTTTGCTTCCATCAGAGGCGATGCGATGTCTAATTCCTTTTGAGCTTTTAATCCCGGGCGGAAATCGTTAAGGTCGTCAAAGTTGGCGCCCGAAAATACTTTATTAAATCCCATTTTTTTTGCTTCGTTTAGAAATTTAGAAAAAAGTTCTTTCTTGCAAAAATAGCAGCGATTTTTTGTATTTTTACGAAAATCTTCGCTGTCAAGTTCAGATGATTCGATAAATATCTGCCGTATTCCTAATTTTTCGGCGAATTTTTTAGACACTTCGAGTTCATGAGCCGGGAATGTTTCGGAAATTGCAGTGGCGAGCGCTGCTTTTTCTCCTAGAGTTTCCCGGGCTACAGCCGCTAAAAACGAGGAATCGACGCCGCCTGAAAACGCGATGATCGCGGAATCGTAATTTGCAATTATAGTTTTTAAATTTTCAAGTTTTTTTAATGCTTCAGTTTCGTTTATTAGTGAAAAATCAATATTTTTCAGATACATCATTCCTTTTCTTAGTTTGCGGTTAGTTAATATGTATACTTGAGTTTTGCGTCTTAAAAATATCTTAAAATAAGGTTTTTAAATATGAATAAAGTTTTATTTTTAGTCTTATATAAAAAACAAGCATGAATATGCTGTTTAAAAATATGAATTAATGTAATAATGCTGATTTTGCATGTGAAATTTAAGTGAAAATATAAAATTTCGACCGTAAGTTTAATAATAACATAACTTTTTAATTTGTAAAACAAAATTTTAATTTTTTTTGAAATTAAAAAAACCTGTGAGCTTTCGCTGACAGGTTTTTTAATCAATGGATTTTATGAAATTGAATGTTTAAAGTGTATTTTTATGTAAATTTAACAGGTTTCGAAAAATTATTTTAATATCGAGAATCATTGTTAAATGCTGCGACTATTTTGCCAACTAAAATACTTCGTCTAATGCTGCGACTAAATGCTATGTTTGATTGTATCGGCGGTGCCGATTTTCATTTTTATGAGCGGTTGCGTTCGGTATTAGAATAATGACACGATTATTATAATAAAACTATTAACGCTGCTCCGAAAATGCTTTGAATATCCATTGAAACGTTCACTAAATTTTACCGTTTATCTTAAAATTTCTAAATTTTACTACTATATTACTAATTCCCGCTTTTATTTTTTATTATTGTGTTTTTGTCGTTAGTTGTTTATTATATCGGTTGATTTTTACAATGTCTTAACAAATCTTTACAAAATAATATTTAAATCATATTATTTTTGCCAAGATATCCCGTTAAGATACCGCGCACGAAGTTTTCGGGCTTTGTAAGATTTACTCCGATTATTTCATGATTAATTTCTACGTCTGAATAGCCATTTTCTTTTAAAAATATTTCGATTGTCATTCGTATCAGCCCCTTTTTCTTAGTTTTTCACATTTCGCTTTAACTTGCGTGTTATGTTTAACTTATCGGAAGAATTTTTATTTATCTTATGAAATTTAATAAGTATTTTTTTCGAGGTTATTAATATTGCTTGTTGTTGATTTTAAGACGACAGTTTGAATTTTATCCTCCGTCTGGTATGTCAATATAGCTTCAAAACCTTTGTAATTTTTGACTACTTCGTACTTTTCGTCGAATGTTGCCGATTTCGAAGGCCATATATCATTTAAGTATATAAAATGATCATCACACACGGTGCCGGTTGAGTCAAGAATCCTTACTCTGATTGTTACCGAGTAAGCTGCTTTATTGCCGTAATTTGTAATGGTGCCGCCGGTAAAAAATGTCCTCTTGTCGGTGCCTTCTATTGTATAACCGCCGCCGAAATGTTCGCCGCTTAAAACTAATTTTGGAGCGTCATTCGATACGTAAGGCGAATCGGTTGTAACCGAATTTATTCTGCTTTCCGCGCAGCCCGATATCGCTCCCGCCATTATAAAGCATAATGATAATATTATAAAGTTCCGCGGTTTCAAAATATTGCTTATCGCTTTGAAACGGCGGCTTTCGGATTTTTGCTTTATAATGTGAAATTCTTTATTTGAATTTTCTGTTAACTTTTCTTTTTGAATTATATTATACATGGTTATTTTATATACATATCGGAAGTAATTAAATAATACTTTAAAAATAAGGTTTTTTATGTTAAAATATTTTCCTATGAAAACTTTACAAGGAAAACATCAACAATTATTAGAGCAAATAATTAATAACTACAATCAAAATGTCAGCGGCACAAATGGAATTGTGATTAAAGATTATAATTGCGGGACCTGCATCACGGATTTTCTTTTTAATTTGAGCCGGAGCATTCCGCGGTCTATATTTATTGATTGTGACGCAAAGTCATCTCTGCCTTTTTCAATTCCGTACGCGCCGTTTTTTCATTTTATTTATTCGTATGCTTTGAATTTTGATAATTATAAAGGAATTAACCCGAATAAGATCGAAAAATTGTCTAAAATTTCAGGGCTTATTTCGTTAGAGAAAAATTTAGATTATTCTACTTTCGACTTGATGAAAAGTTTTTATGGCTTTAAACACGACTGGAATGAATCTGGCTCTTGCTTTGATATTTACCAGGAATTTAAAAATATAATTGATTTTATTTCTAACGGCTGTCCGATAATTTTTCATATAAAAAATTCCAATTGGATTGATATCGAAACTGCACACCTTATTAACTTTATATTTAATAATAACTCAAATACAAAAATAATTTTTATATTTTCGATGCCGGCCGGGACGGATTTCAGCTGCGCCGTCAAGTCGATGCCGGGGGCGCTTGCTTCGGTTTGTTATGATTACGAACGCTATCAGGAAAATGAAGTAATGCCGTTATCTTTGAAACATAAAAATTGTAATGATCATTTTAAAAAAACATTGTCTTTATTTAATGAAAGTGAAATATCGGTAATAACTATAGCTTCAATATTTTTAGATTATTTTAGAGTGTCAGATGTTGCAAAGGCGTCTTTAGCCCCGGAAGAAACCGTGAAAACTATTCTGGATAAAGCTGCCGAGCATGGAATCATCTATAAATTGCACGCCGTAGGTTTTTACTGTTTTACAAGTGATGAAATACAAAAATATTTTTTTAATTCGGTTGCTAAACCTTATTTGATTGAAATAAATAATAGAATCCTGGATAATTATTCTAAAATTAAACTGCCTGATATAGGGTTGGCTAAACTGATATATCATTGTTTAATGGCTGAAAACTACGAAATTATATGTAAATTGTCATTGAAATTAGCCGCCGCTTTATGTGAATTGAAACAATCAAATAAAGCGCTTAAAATTTTTAAATTTTTGAGGCTGATAATTTTTCCTAAAATAAAAAAAATAGAGGCCGGCTTAAAAATTCAAACTTATATTTTGCAAATAAAAACTATGATATTAGCTAAAAAATATAAGCAGGCGCTGATTGAAATAAATGAATGCGAATCGATTATTGAAAAAAATATATCCGCAGCGTCAAAATCCGAATATCTTTTGGAGTTATATAAATGGCTGAGCTTTGTTTATATACAAAAGCCTTCTCTTGACAATAAAAATGAAGGAATTGCCCTGAAACATCTTCAGCATGCTCTTTCATTAAGTATGTCGAGCGTCAAGCAGCGCGTGGATGTTAATAATTTATTCGGAATGTATTTTTACCGTCAGAGCGATCTTGAAAGAGCGGGTATTTTTTATCGTGACAGCATAAAAACACTATCAGTCAGCAAATATGGAACGGATTTATGGCTTGATAATGATTCAGCGTACCGCGGCCTTTCATCGATATATTTAAGACAGGGTGAATTTCGCAAGGCATTTGCTTATCTTAAAAAATGCGAAGAAAATTGCATTAATTTTAATCAGCAAAGAATGCTTGCAAATACGTTGCAATATATAGGAATGATCCATCATAACCGCGGTGAGTATGATGCCGCTATTGAAAATTATACTAAAGGCCTTAATGTTTTAGAAACTCTTCTTGATAAATCCGAACAAAGCCGTATCTGGACATCACTTGGAGTTACATATTTCAATCTTGCCAGGTATGACGAAGCGCTTACATATTTTAATAAGACTCTTGAGTTTGCGCAGCTAACTTCAAATAAGAGAGCCATTGCAATTTTAAAGGGAAATCTTGCCAGGATTTATATGATTCACGGCGATTTTTCAGCTGCCGCAAATGCTTTGGATGATGATATAGCTTTATTGAAAGAAATAGGCGATAAATTCGGGCTTGCTTATGCTTATAATTACGCGGGCGATCTCTATTTTATGAAGTCAGAGCCTAAAACTGCGCTTGAATATTACAGGAAAGCTTATGAAATAGCCTTGAAAAGTAAGTTCTTAAATCCTTTGATCCTTTCTTCTATCGGAATTATTCAGGCTCTGCCTTTCGATAAAGTCATCGACTCCGGTAAATCGATAATAAATGAATTAATTTTAATAGACAGCCGTGAAATCGATATCGTTTCCAAGTCTTTAATATTAAGGGCACGGTGTATTTATGAGTGCTTGTGCGGCATAGGACACCGTGCTACATGCTTTATCAATCAGGCGCTTATAAATTTTGAAAAAATCAATATGCCGCTCGAAACGGCGTTATGCCTTATTGATGAAAGTAAAATTTTTAAATTAAACGGTATGGTTGAGGCGAGTGAGGCAAAAATAAAAATTGCGATACAGATTTTCAAAAAAATAAATGCTAAGTTTTACATTGAAAAATATTCAGAGTAAATATTTTTATCCCGAGGCGGTTAAATGAATAAAATATTTTATTATTTAATGGCGGTCGTTTCAATATTTTTTATATTGCTGTCGTTAATATTTCTTATATCGTCAATGGCAAAGCCGTCATATATAATTGTCGCGCTTTCGCTTGGCGGCATCGGCGCCGGTATTTTATATTTTGCGCTGGCTGGTATCTCTTACGCTAATTTTACAAACGCAGATAACATAGCTAATTATATCTTAAAAATCGCGCATAGAAATAACGGCGTTTTTACAAAAGAAGAAATAAAGGAAAAATTAAATATTAATGAAGAAATTTTTAACCTTGCATTAAAAAAATTAGAAAACCAGAGCGCCTTGTCAATAAATTATGATAATGGCCTGACTATATATAAAATTTCAGGAATCGCCAATTTTGTGAAAAGGAAATGTGAATTTTGCGCTACTGAATTTAACGTGCGCGATAATCTTGTAAAATGTCCTAATTGCGGTGGAAATATTAAGATTTCATAAGTTAATCTTAATGGTAAGTCCGTCAAACGCGATTTTGGCTTTGTCCCTGATTTCAATTTCAGCTTGTTTATGGTCAACTTCATGATCAATGTGTGTCAAATAAGCCATTTTGGGCTTCAGCTCTTCTATAATTTTAATGGCCTCGGCTATATTAATATGCGTCGAATGCGGACGATATCTTAGGGCGTCGATTATCAGGCAATCAAGTTTATAAAGAAATTTCATAGATTCTTTTGGGATTTGCTTTACATCGGGAATATAAGCCATATTTCCGACCTTGTAACCTGCCGTTTCTTTTTCGCCGTGTATTACTTTAATGGCTGTTATGTCAATGCCGTTAACATTTACAGGCTCAAAAAAATTTAAAGGCATGAGGTTAATTCGCGGAATGCCTCCGCCTGCCGGTATTTTATTTAAAAAAATATATCCGAATCTTTCTCGGAATTCGTCGCAAACGCTTTTCAAAGCATAACAATCGATAGGCGGCGATTGCGGGTTTTGATATGCCCTGATATCGTCAATGCCGTGTATATGGTCGGCATGGGCGTGAGTGAAGAAAATGTAATCGAGCTTATCTAAATTAAATTTTAAGGCTTGCTGTCTAAAATCTGCCGATGTGTCAAATAAAATATTCGAGCCGGCGTGTTCGATCAAAATCGATGAACGCAGCCTTTTGTTTCTTGGATCGTCAGATAAGCATACTTTACATTTGCAATTTATTTTGGGAACTCCGTGAGAAGTTCCCGTTCCTAAAAACTTTATTTTAATGTCCATGAAGTAATATTTTGATGCCGTTATTTATATAAGTATTCGGCCTTTTGGCTTCCTTTTTTTGAATTTTTATTTGAATCGTTCGATTTTATTGGGGTCTGATTATTGCCGCCTGATATATAATTTTCCGCTTTACCAAGAAGCGTTATTCCTTTTGCTTTTATCGAAGCGATTTTTACAGGTAACTTTTCCGCCGCATTTTCGATCTGCTTTTCAAAATAGTTAATGCTGCCTTCTACCAGAACATCTCTGCCTTTTTTTACATAGCCGTTGACAAATTCTGCCAGTGTGCCGAAGAAGCTTATTTTATGCCATTGCGTAAGCTGTTTGGGCGCTTCTCCCGGAACAGCCGATTTTATGAATTCATTTGTGGCCAGGCTTACTCTTGCTACCGGCGTTCCTTTTTTTGTTATTGAAAATTCAGGGTCTTTTCCGATTGTTCCGGCTAAAAATACTTTGTTAAGTCCTTTCATACTGTACCTCCGGTTTTTAATAATTTTTGCTTGGGTGCAAACATTATGAACAAAAACCATGCCAGAACAAAAAAATATAACAGTATTTCAAAAAGCCCTAAATCCTTTTTTTATAGTTAGATTAAATTTTATTTCAATCTCAAAATGATACAACCTGATATCGAATTGAGACGCTGCGGCGTTTGAGACTGCATTTTAATCTTAAAATGAGACTTCGCTGATGGCCGGGCCGAAGATGGAGGCTAAATAGTCGTTATTATCAGTTTTATTTGGAATTAAGAAGGTATTTAAAATTTCAATTTTGGCGCCGGAATTTTTGGATTTCAATTCGAATTCTTTACAGCCTGCCGGAACGAGCATGGTGGAATATTTTTCAAAATCAAGTTCGTTTCCTTTATAACAAAGAATAAGATCGTCGCAGATATTCATAAAAACTGAAAATACTGGAAGATTGTTTGTATATTTAAATATTTTATTTTTACTTGAATAACGGATTGTGGTGAAATAATTACAGGACGCCAGGAGCGATGATTCTTCATCGTCTTTATTTATGGTAACCGGCGTTATTTTTTGAGGTTTTACATCGTTGAAATCAATACATTTTACAGCTTTATCGACGTGCAGCTCTCTTAGTTTCCCGTCGAGTCCGGGACGCATGTAATCGTAAACTCTGTATGTTATATCGCAATTTTGCTGTATTTCGGCGATTAAGATGTTTTCGCCGATAGCGTGAATTCTGCCGGCCGGAATAAAAAATACATCGCCTTTTTTTACATGTGTCTTATTGAGATAATCGTTAATTTTGTTTTTTTCTATGATAGTTTTAAACATTTTTTCATCGGTCTTTTGCGAGAACCCGAATACTATTTCGGATTTTTCGTCAGCGTCGAGTACATACCACATTTCTGTTTTGCCGAATGGAGCATTTTCCAGACTTTTTGCTAATTTATCGTCCGGATGGACCTGTATGGAAAGCTTATCCCACGCGTCTATAACTTTGAACAAAAGCGGGAAACTGCTGATATTGTTATAATAGTCGAAATATTTTTGACCGAAGAAGGCTGAAGGATTACTTTTTATGACTTCGTTGAGCGTCATCATCTGATATTGTCCGTTTAAAACGATAACCCGTGTGTCTTCGCACAGATTCCATATTTCGCCTATACGGTTGACGGATTCTCGCAGCTGCGAAGCTTCGTGGAGCGCCGGGCCGTAAAGCCGGTAGCCGCCCCAGACCGTTGATTTTATGCGTTTGGAAAATAAAAGCGGATAAATGTTGCTTCTCATAATATTCAATCCCTGGATTTTATTTCAAAAAAAATTATGTTTTCATATTTTGAATGGCGTTAATATAAAAGAAAAAAAATAAAATGTCAAATATAAAATTAACCATTGTAAGGTGCGTTTAAGACCGGCTTGATTATTATTTTTTTTTATGGTAAAATTGTAAAAATTTTTTTAATTGATGTAAAGTTTTTTGTTTTGCATTAAGTTTTCATTTTTTTATGACGATAAAAGTATCAGGGCATGATATCTTTATCGTGTAATTAAATTTTAAGAGCAAGTGGTGAATTAAAATTGTTTTTTCTTGATATCTTAAGACTATTTGTGGTTATTTTTATCATTCCGATTCTTGCGGGTTATGCATTAAATGTTACAGTATTTAAGTTCATGGACCTGGTCCAGACGATGAGGTCGAGAATAAGGAAAGTATAATAAAATAGCCATTTTGAGGTATAGCTCTCTCTTCGGGAACAATAATAAAAAAAAGAAGTAAACAAAAAAATAATTCTTGTTTATTTCTTTTTTTTTTGATATAATTTTTTAAATTTTTATGAAATTTAAAAAAGGAAAAAATGAGAGCAATTGAAAAACGATTAGAATTCTTTAGTCAGGATGACAGCTTAATAGCAAAATTTTCAAATGAGCTTAAAATTTCAAGTATTTTGGCTCGTCTTATCTTAAATCGCGGAATAAAAACGGTTGAGGCCGCGTCAAAATTTCTTAACTGCAAGATTACGGACGTTTACGATCCCTTTTTGATGAAGGATATGCAAAAAGCTTGCGAGCGAATAATTCTTGCGCTTTCGCGCGGCGAAAAGGTTAGGATATTCGGAGATTATGATGTTGACGGAATTACCTCCACCGCTCTTCTTTATAAGGTATTCAAAAAAATAAATATGGATGTCAGCTATTTCATTCCTAACCGCATAGAAGGCGGGTACGGTCTGAACCAGACTGATATATTAAACGCTAAAAATGACGGTGTATCATTAATTATTACTGTCGATTGCGGTATTTCAAGTTTCGATGAAATCGAATATGCTAATTCGCTCGGAATAGATTCGATAGTTACGGACCATCATGAAGTTCCGCCGCGTCTGCCCGCCGCATTCGCAATACTTAATCCGAAACAATCCGATTGCCCTTATCCTTTTAAGATGCTTTCTGGTGTCGGCGTCGCTTATAAGCTTGCGGCTGCCCTTGAAAAATATTACGAAACCACTCCTAACGAATACCTAGACCTTGTGGCGCTTGGCACTGTCGCCGATATAGCGCCGCTTGTCGATGAGAACAGGATACTTACAAAATTCGGCATTGAAATGTTTAAAACTACTAAAAATCTTGGTATACAGGCTTTAATAGAAGTCTTAAACCTGAAAAATGTCGAAATAAATACGACGCACATAGGCTATATAATTGCGCCGAGAATTAATGCCGCAGGCAGGATCGGCGACCCTAACATTGCCATTAAAATATTTTTGACCGATGAATTAGCCGTGGCGATTCATTATGTAAACTTTTTAAACGGCGAGAATCAGAAAAGGCAGTCCCTGGAAAACGGTATATTGAAAGATGTCGAAGAACAGCTGCGGCAGGCGCATCCTGAAAACGTTATAATGCTGGCTTCGAATAAGTGGCATGTAGGCGTAATCGGGATAGTCGCCTCAAAGATTAAGGAAAAATATTATAAACCGACCATTCTCATATCCATCGAAGAAAATAACAACTGTGTCGGCTCGGCGCGTTCAGTCGACGCTTTTTCGATCGTCGATGCTTTGAATAGCTGTTCTGATATATTGAAAAGATTTGGCGGGCATAAGCTTGCAGCAGGCTTTTCGATAGATTTTTCGAAGATAGATGATTTCCGCAAACGCGTAAATCAGATCGCGTCGGAAACTATAAAAAACGAAGACCTGATTCCGACCCTGAAAATCGACGAAGTCATAAAATTAAAGGATATAACACATTCGCTGATAAATGAAATTGCGCTGTTGAAGCCGTTTGGACAGCAAAATCCCAAACCGCTCTTTTATGTCGAAAATGTTTCGGTAACTGAACATAGGAAAATCGGCGGAGTGGCATCGCACCTTCTTTTAAAAGTCAAGCATTCCGGCAATGTCGTCGAAGGCATCGGCTTTAATATGGGCAATTATGACGAGAAGATTATATCGCCGGCTCAATCGGTTAATGTGGTGTTTGAACTCGATGATTTTACCGTATGGGAAGGTCAGAAAAAAATCCAGATGAAGCTTAAGGATATCAGGTTCAATAAGTTCAGCAATTTTGAGTTTAACAACGAGAACCGTGCCGCGAACCAATCTGCCGGCAGTTCATTTCAGAATGCACGTATGGACAACATCGCAAATGTAAACAGCGGCGGCGGTGCTTCGAAATTATTTGAATTAAAAAACGCCGGGAATAAGTATTTCATGGAAAAAAACTATGAAAAAGCTTATGAATACTATAATATGGCGCTTGAAATAGACAGGACCCAGCCGACTATCTATTATAACATAGGGCTTGTTTTTAAATGCCAGGGTAATTATGAAAAAGCGGTCGAGCATTTCAAGAAGGCTATAATGTTCGAACAGACGCGCAACAGCGATGCGGAAACAGATCTGATAAAAAAATCGCAATTTATGATTGAAAAGATATATAATCTTGATGATTCAACGCTTACTTATGGCAAATTCAAAAAGAGGTGAATTTTTTTTGGACAGAGTTAAGAATTTAATTAGAAATGTTCCGGATTTTCCTAAACAGGGCATTATCTTCAAAGATATTACGCCGCTTCTTAAAGACCCGGAAGGTTTTAATACCGTCATAAATAAAATTTGCGAGAAGATAGATCCGTCTAAAGTTGATATTATTTGCGGTATCGAATCGCGCGGTTTTATTTTTGCCTCGGCCGTCGCATATAAGTTAAAAAAAGGTTTTGTTCCGATAAGAAAAGCCGGCAAATTGCCATGGGAAACATCGCAGGTAAAATATGCCCTTGAATATGGCGAAGATACTCTGGAAATACATAATGACGCTTTTGAAAATGGCAGCCGCGCCGTTTTAGTCGATGATTTGCTCGCAACAGGCGGCACAGCCAAAGCTGCGTGCGAATTAATCGAAAAAGTCGGCGGTGCGGTGGATTCTTTACATTTTGTTATCGAACTTGCATTTTTGAACGGGCGTAATTTTCTCAAAGGGAAAAATATTTCATCATTGCTGACGTATTAATTGCGATAAATAATTTTAGTTTTTAATTGTCTAAAATTGGATGAATTTTAATTCATTTTTTTGCTGGTTCGCCGTTAGCGAATTTTAATGTGACTTTATAAAAACGGTAGGTGCGTATGTTTTCATCAAATGAAGAAATAATTAAAAATCTGAAAAGCGAAGATTGGGTAAAAAGGTTTATTGCATGCAAATCGGCCGGTGACCAAAAATTAAAAAATGCCGCTCATGCACTTATAGAACTGCTGGACGATGACAATGTCCAGGTCAGAATAGCCGCGGTAAGCGCTCTAAAGGCAATTCCGGACAAGAGGCATGCGGAGCACTTGATACGCGCGCTGGCCGATTCATCGGAATGGGTCAGGGTGCACGCTGTCGAAGCGCTCGGACTTATAGGCGAAAAAAAACATGTCGAACTTTTATCGCAATTTCTTGAAAATGAGGAAAGCGATAAGGTTCGCGCTACGTTGATAAAAGTCCTCGGCGAGCTTGGCGGCGATAAGGTGCTGCCGGTTCTCCTGCTTTACCTTAAAGATAAGAATGCCCGTGTCCGGGCCAATTCGGTTGAAGCGGTCGAAAATCTCGCCGGCACTGATGAAAAAACTATTAAACAGCATTTGCTGCCGCTTTTGAATGATGAAAATAACCGTGTTAAGGCTAATTCGATAAAAGCGCTCTTTAAAACAGGCGAAAGTCAGGTTTGCGAAGTTCTGCAAAATATGACGACTTCCAAGGATGACTGGATGCGCGCTTCGGCGGCGTATGTCCTCGGAGTTATCGACTATGACAAGAGCGTCATGCTTTTGATGGAATTTTTAAATGACGAATGCTGGTTCGTGGTTAAAAATGCGGTTAAGGCACTTGTAAAAAAATCGAAAGAGGCATTGCCTGAGCTCGAGAAAGCTTTGAATTCGAAGGGAATTAACAGCCGCTTTAAGACTAATATCATAACTGTGCTTGGTGAAATAGGCAACGGCGAGTGCCTGAAGCTTTTAATACTTATGCTTAACGATGAAAACGGCGATGTAAGACAGTATGCCGAAGCTACTATCGATAAAATAGAAAAAAATACAGCTAAGTAATTTGGGTAAAAAAATGTCATTAAAAAATAAATTTATTACAATTCAAATATTAAAAAGCACTTTAAACAGTGCTTTTTTATTTTTTGCCGCTGTTTTGGTAATTGCCAATTTATACTGTCACGCAGGCGCCGAGACGCGCGAAGAAATAAGGAAACTTTATAAAGTAGGCGTGGATTATCTTAATGATATGAATTACGAGGCGGCTGAAGCGGTTTTTCAGAAGATCATAGAATCGGGTTATGATTTTATCGAAGCGTATAATAATCTCGGATATGCCAAAATGAAGTTAAAGAAGAAGGACGAGGCGATATTTGAATTAAAAAACGCCCTCAAGATAAATTCGAGTTATCCAGATGCACTTAATAATCTCGGACTTATCTATATCGATCATCCGGCGACCGCGTCGCTTGGGCTTTCATTTATAAAAAAAGCGGTCGATATCGAAAAAACGAACTCTGATTATCACGATTCATTGGGGCTTGCCTATACTGTTCTGGGCCTTGTCAAAGAGGCCGAAATTGAGTTTAAAACAGCGAGCCTTCTTGATAAAACAAAAATTTCTCCTGTTTTTAACCTCGGCCGGCTTTATGAGCTGAATAATAAGGATAAGGCTGCCATTACCGAATACGAGAAGGTTACCTCCATAAAAAAAGACCACTTAATGGCTAATTTCCGGCTTTTTAAAATATATTGCAGGGCAGAAGATAAGGACCACGCTTCGTATTATCTTTTGAACATATTTAAAAGCCTTAAAAATCCTAAAAATGATAAATTCGAAAGAATTGAAGTTGAAAATGAAATTTCATGCAATTTAAAGGCTTTTTTGGTTGAATTGGCCCTTAATTTCAATATAGAATTGAAAAAAATTGTGTTTAAGGAAAATTCAGCTGAAACATCCATAGCCGCAAATCAATTTATTATCGACTACGATGAATTCAGCAAAAATAATTTTTTTACTTTTTTTAACGCTAATGAGTTAAGATGTCCTGAAACGGGGAAGTATTATACGAATTATGTCACGCATGTCGTGTGCCCGGTTCACGGCAGTCTTTTTTTGTTCACTCAGAAAGTTCCTAATATTAAAGAAATAAAACAAAATTATCATGCTTCCATCTGCCGCGAAAACCGTAAGATGATCCAGTATGCCGCATTTATAAGCGATATATCGCAGACTGAAGAGATAGGGTTAAAATCCGGAATTAGTATAAAAAATATGATAGAGGGCGGCTATTTGCGGGATAAGCCCGAGTGTCCTGACGGCGGCGCTTATGAAATGGATAATGATGGTTTTATCAAATGTTCGGTTCACGGTAAAAGCAATTAACAGGAGGCTTCGGAATGATTGGAGTTTTGAGATTTTATAACGAGAAAACATTTATTAAAAGAGGTTTTTCTTTGCTCGAATTGATGGTCACGATTATAATACTCGGAATATTAATAACGGCGGCGCTTAGTTATTACGGTTCGACTACCGCGGAGGCGCGCCGTATAAAAATTATGCAGGATCTCGAAGGGTTAAAAAATTCGATAAAAATATATGCAACACAAAATGGCGGTCAATACCCGCCTAATATTGAAGCGCTTGTCGGAAAATATATTCCCGAAGTGCCGCGTGATCCGTGGGGACAAAAATATAAAATTGATACAGCTAAATTAGAAGTTTATTGCATACCTATAAATTCAACCAAACGTATTAGTGTTCAATATGGATTCAAAGATTAATGCTTGCCGCCGCCCCTGTTTTTTTCTTTTGCTTTTTCCGCTTCTTCGCGTTCTGTTGCTGTCATTGCGCGTCTGTTTGTTTTTAAAGTAAAAAGCTGACTGAATGGTTTGGCATTTTCGCATTCAGCGCCAAGTGAAAAATTGGCATATTCTTCGCAAAAATTTGCCGGCATTTCGTACTGAAAAATACATAATGCCCTTGCGCCCGGTGCGACGTCGCCTACCGGTGCCATCGGAGACGTAACAGGCTTGAGGCGCGGGTTGCCGATGCATTTTATTTTCATGTCGCGCGCCAGCGCTTCGCCTTCATTGCGTGCTGTAATTGTGACTTTTAATACGGCGCCGTCTGCGTTTCCGCTGACGTCGACTATTTTTACTACGGTCGGCAATTTGCCTTTTTTCAAGAGTTCTTCATGCGCTATGGCCTGATTTTGTTCAGCTGTTTCTTTACTGTCGTTTATTGCGTTTTTTTCTACGGCTTTTTCCGCTGCCGGTTTCAGTATTTCCTTTGGCGGCTCTTTTTTTGCGAACGGATCCGTACGAGGCCATATACTTTTTATATCGCTTTTGTTGCTTATCATTTTTATAGTTCCATCCTTTTGTTATGTTTTTCCGCTTTTATTTTTAACTTACGAATTATACATCAATAGTTGTTAAAAATCAAATTTTTAGATAATTTTAAAAAAATAAAACAAAATTAAATTTTTTATCTGGGTTTGGCGGCACTTGACAATTTTGTAAATAAATAATATAATAATGCCACTTTACAAACAAAATAAGTTCATATATTGAAAGGGGTATTACAAATGGTTAAAGAAGCATTAGGAATGGTTGAGACTAAAGGGCTTATCGCCTCGATAGAAGCTGCGGATGCGATGGTTAAAGCTGCGAATGTTACGCTTGTTGGCCAGGTAAATATCGGCGCTGGTCTTGTCACTGCAATGGTAAGAGGCGATGTAGGCGCTGTTAAGGCTGCTACGGACGCAGGCGCTGCCGCTGCTCAGAGAACCGGCGAACTTTTGCATGTCCATGTTATTCCTAGACCGCATGCGGAAACCGAAAAATTGCTTCCTGAACAGGAATTAGAAAAATAATAAGACCGGTGAAATATATCGAAAAGCGGGGCGAACAGAAGAATGAACATAGCTATTGGTTCCGATCACGGCGGATTTGAACTTAAAAACATATTGCGCGAATACCTTAAAAGCTTGAATCATAACGTTATAGACGTGGGCACCGATTCGAAAGACGCCTGCGATTATCCTGATTTTGCTTTTAAAGTCGCTGAATGTGTCGCTGATAATACCGCGAATATTGGAATAATGGTTGACGGCGCCGGAATCGGTTCGGCGATGTGCGCTAACCGCGTGCCCGGCGTTCTGGCGGCAACATGCAATGAATTATATGTCACAAAAAACGCTCGCGAACATAATAATGCCAATGTGATGTGCCTGGGTTCGCAGGTTATCGGGCCGGGGCTTGCTAAAAAACTTGTCGATACTTTTATCGGCACAAAGTTCGAAGGCGGACGCCATCAAAAACGCGTTGACAAAATTACCGGTTATTTTCCTAAAGGACCCTGCTGCGGCAATAGTGCGGATGACGCTTTGATAAGCGATATCGTGGTTAAAGTAATTTCCGTTTTAAAATCGGGTGGGTTTTCAGCTGATAACGTTTGCGTTCAGGCTGCCGCGCCGGTAACCGAAAGGCTTATAACCGAAGACTATATAAAAAGAAGTTGTACCGCCGGGCAGAAACTGATCGTGAAAAACGGTACAATTGTTACTGCGCTTGCGATGGATATGGCGCGTTCCAAAAATATTACGGTGGTATTTGAATGATTTTTGGAAGAGTTTGCGGTAATGTGGTTTCGACGTGCAAATGGGAAACTTTAAGCGGGTCTAAGCTCCTTCTGGTTGAACCGGTTGATGAGAACTTAAAACCGCTCGGACAGCCGTTTGTTGCACTCGATACTGTCGGCGCCGGGAATGATGAAGTGGTCATGGTGATCGAAAGCCGCGAGGCGACAATACCGTTTGACGATCCGAATACGCCGACTGATATGGCGATTGTCGGCATTATAGACGAGTTTAAAACCGGCGATAAGCTGAATAAAATTATGTAATTGCTGAAGTACCGGCAACTAATGAGGTAATTGAATGTTTTTGGGCAAAGTTATAGGAAACGTCGTATCCACTATTAAAGATAAAAACTTGAACGGCGCTAAGCTTATGACCGTAAAGCAGGTTGATGTTAAAAATTTAGCGCCTTACGGAAAGCCCATGATCGCTATTGACTCCGTCGAAGCCGGGATCGGCGACAATGTTTTGCTGCTTAAAGAAGGTGGATCGGCAAGGCTTTTATTAAAAAAAAATAAGATTCCTGTCAACCTTGTGATAGTCGGAGTGGTTGACACCGTCGATCTCGATAATTGGCAGGACCTTGAAAAGTAAGATATGCAAAAGACATTTTATGTCATTTAAAGTTTAATGAAAATACAGTAATAAATTTAAGAAAACGAAAGGATGATTAAATTGAAAAAAGCACTCGGAATGATTGAAACATACGGATTAGTACCAATGATAGAAGCCGGCGACGCTATGGTTAAAGCCGCTAATGTTGAATTGACAGGCTGGAAACAGATCGGCGCAGGATATGTCACATGCATGGTAAGAGGCGATGTAGGAGCTGTTAAGGCTGCTACGGACGCCGGCGCTCAGGCTGCTTCGAAAATCGGCAAACTTATAGGAGTTCATGTAATTCCTTCGCCGCACGATGACGTTGAAAAAATACTTCCTTCGGTTATGGCTGAGTAATTTTTGACAGCGGAACGTGAATGATTTTGGCGCCTGCGAGGCGTCAGGATTACTTTAAAATTGGGGAAGGTATTGATTTATGGATAACAAGTATTTAATAGAACTTATAACCCGCGAAGTATTAAGCACTATGAAAAATTCGGCTAACGAAAAACTTCCTAGCCCGCCGGCTCCATTTTCTACGGTGCCTTCATATTCGTATCAAAATAATTCAGCTAACGTTAAATGCGCCGGCCGCAGTCTTATTGTATTGACCGGCATTTCGAATATGCGCGAGAATTTTTATAAAATGGTTTCAGGCGCGAATTTGAAATTTGACGTTTTGATGTCTGAAGGCGCAAGAGCGGCTTTTGATGTGAATGAAATAAGATCGAAATTAATGCCCGCAGAATTATATTTAAATTTCACTTATGGCGACCGGACGGCATTTTTAGAAAAATATGATACGGTTATAATGCCGTTTATGTCTTTATCGGCGCTGGACCACATAGCGAGCTTGAATACCGATTCGATGGTTTGCAATTATGTCGTATGGCATATGATAAGGAATAAAAAGCTTATAGTGAGCGCAGAACCTCTTCTTAACCAGGTGGGTTCCGCTAATCCTGCGATTATTCGTGAAATCAACCAAAAAATAGCTAAAATTACGGAACTCGGCGTGGCCGTAATGCCGCTTGCAAACATATTCGGCGGCGCAGTTTCGCAATGTGAAAGCGGTTCTCAGCGCGGCGCGGCGAATGCGAATTCGTTGACTACGTGTTCGGCGAGCAGCCATAATTGCGTTTCATGCGGACAGTGCTTTACTCGCAGGGAAAGCGATGTAAATATCATAAAAAACGCTGGAGCTTCGAGGATATCGGCGGCGCCTGGAGTTGGAACGGCGCCTGGAGCTTTTGATTCGGCGCTTGCCTCTATGATCGATCATACGCTTTTAAAACCTGATGCCAAAGAAAGCGATTTCGATAAATTGTGTGATGAAGCGCGCAAGTATAAATTCGCCTCGGTTTGCGTAAATCCGTCATGGGTTAAATTTTGCAAGGACAGATTAAGAAACAGCGGCGTTATGGTGTGCACCGTTGTGGGCTTTCCGTTAGGCGCGACTTCGACCAGCGCGAAAGTTTGCGAAACCATTCAGGCTGTGACTGACGGCGCAGATGAAATCGATATGGTTATAAATATCGGAGCTCTTAAATCCGGCAATACAAAAATAGTCGAAGACGATATACACGAAGTGGTAAAAGCGGCTAACGGCCGTACCGTGAAAGTAATTCTCGAAACAAGCCTTTTGACCGACGAAGAAAAAGTTACGGCGTGCAGGCTTTCGAAAAATGCTAAAGCGCATTTCGTGAAAACGTCCACCGGTTTCGGCGGCGGCGGCGCTACGGCTAATGATATTGCGCTTATGAGAAAAACTGTCGGTCCGGATATGGGCGTTAAAGCCTCAGGCGGGATCCGCGATCTTCAGACCGCTCAGACCATGATTGCCGCAGGCGCGACACGAGTCGGCGCTTCGGCTTCGGTTGCGATAGTTTCAGGAATGGCTACCGATAAAAAAGGTTATTAATATTGAATTGCAGTGATTAGCGCTCAATATTAATAAATCAGCATATATAAAAAGGGCGTAGAGAATACGCCCTTTTTGTCTAATATTCATAATTGCGGATTTATCGGTCAAGCTGTTTTATTGAATTGAAAAAGGCCCGGGGATGAATAAAGGTTCAAAAAACTCTGACGATAATTTTCGCCGTCTTTTTATTATTTTGTCCAAGCTGGATTGATAAATTCTGAATTACGGGAGTAATTCGCTGTTTTACGCAAAATACGCAGGTATGGTATAAAAATAAAACACACGAAGCGGTTTAGCGGTAAGTGAAAAAAATCAAAAATCAGGCGGTTAATATATGAATTTTAAAAAAGAAGATATTCTGAATTTTTCGGAGCTTTTATTGAAGATCGCAGGAAACAGCCGTGAATCTGTAATGACTGCAATCGAAAATGCTAAAAATTTTAATTTTTTAGAGGTGAGCGTTCCCTCGTTCATGGTAAAAGCGGCAGCTGAAAAACTTAAAGGAAGCAAGGTGAAGATTTCGACATTTATAGATTTTCCTTCCGGCCTTTCTTCGGCTGCGGAAAAATGTGCGCAGATAAATGCCTTATATCAAGCGGGTGCGGTAATATTTGATGTCTGCCCGAATTTGATGGTGGTGAAAGATTTTGATTTTAAAATTCTAGATGCTGAATTAGCGCTCATATTTTCGGCTGCGGCTAAATTGAAAAATGCCGCCGTGCGCATTTTGATAAATGATTCTTTTATAACGGAACGTGAAAAAGATTCTCTCGTTACGTTTTTGAAACAAAAGAAGTTCGCCTACCGTGTCATGACCTTGAATTCGTTGAACGGTTTTACTTCGGCCTGCTCGTTTGGCGGCGATATGGCTAATAAGGTGATAAGAGTCAATTTTGCCGAAAGAAAGGCTTATTTTGAGGAACTTGGCACAATCATAGAGGGCTATGAAGAACGTGAAACTTCGTGGCTTTATGGAAGGGCTTTGTGTTCTGCGCTTATAAATTCTGAAATTGACCCGAATATCGATGCCTGCGGTATTTACAATAAATTATTTATAGCCTCCGGAGCGCTTTCGGGCTGCCCTGGCGCAGTAAGCGATTCCCTTTCTATAGGCGCGAAAAGCCCGAAATCTGAAATGATAAAAGTCATAACCCGCCCTTCGTTATTTGCCGCAGCGTTTGCTAATATAGGCGCGCGTGCTCTTATCCTTGAAGGTGACGGCCGTGGTTTTTGTTATGTACTTAAAATTTGCAAAGACCGCGTGGAAATACTTTCGGGAGAAAATTTGTCAGGCCTTAACACTTATGAAATGGCCGAAAAAATAAAGGAAATCCATGGCGAAAATTGTTCGTATTTGTTGAAAAGCCCGATGGCGGAAGCTAATGCTCATATAGCTACTATATCGGCTAACGACGTATTTATGTCGCCTGATGTTCAATTCGGCTCGGGCTTGGGCCTGGTTATGAGGAATTTCGGGCTCATGGCGGTAATTATCGATGATTCGGAATGTGAAAAGAAATATGACGCGATGCCGTCTGAAAGAAAGGCCGATTTTGAAAAAACTGTTTCTTCTTTCAGCGAGGCTTTGAAAAAAGACCGTTTTACCGGCGAAATTCTCCCGTCCGAAAGCACTCTCGCTTTTGTTATGCAGATGTATGAGGCCGGAGTGCTTCCTATATGCAATTTTACTAAATTCGAATCTGCTAATATTTCAAAATTATCGGTTAAAACGATAAAAGATATTATTTTGAAACGCAAAGGGAGTTTCGGGGTATCCTGCGCGCAAAATTGCCCGATTAAGTGCAAAAATATTTTCGCCGACGAAAAAGGGCAAAAAATTCCATACCTTGAATATGAGCATATTGCCGCGCTGGGTTCTATGTCTGAAATTTACAATGTCGAAAATATAGCAAAGGCGTTAAAATTTTCGCGTGAAAAAGGCCTTGATTTCAATGAACTTGCCCTTGGCATCGCCGAGGTGATAAAAACCGGCATTATTAAAGGAACTCCGGCGGAAATCGCGTCCTTATGCCTTTCGGAGATTGAAAAGCAGACCATACTTGGAAAAATTATGATAAAAGGCGTTTATGCGGTGACGCTCGCTATAGGAAGCGGCTCTCCGCTTACCATAAATAACGAGGCGGTTCCGCCTTATGACCTGCGTGCCGCTATGGGCCTCGGCGTATCTTATCTTACCTCGCCGATAGGAGCTGAAGAAAAAAGCGCCGGTTATACGCTGCCGGTTAACGTTCAAAAAATCGGCGGGTTTGTTCCCGGCAATAAACCGGAGGGACAGGTCGAACTTTCTAAAAATATGCAGGTCGCTTTTTATTTAATGGATATGCTTGGTTTATGCCACAATGCAATATATCCGCTTTTAGAAAATCAAGATTTATGGAATTTACTTGTAAAATTGATAACTTTAAGGTATAATATAAAAGCTAACTTTCAGGATTTCGCAAGACTGATAAAAAAGATCATTAAGTATGAATTTGAATTCAATGAAAAAACCGGCCATACAATGAAAACAGCAAAATTGCCGGAAATTTTTTATGAAGAAAAAAATTTGAAAACGGCGAGTGTTTTTTCGCTGTCCAGTGAAAATTACGAAAAAATATTTGAAAATCATCAATAAAATATACGAGGTATGAAATGACAGAAACAAACAAAGATGCCATCTCAAGGGTAATTTTAATAGTTCTTGACTCGGTGGGAGTAGGCCAGATGCCTGATTCTTTAAAATACGGCGATGACGGCGTGAATACTTTCAATAATATAGCTAAAAATACTAAAAATTTTAAAGTGCCTAATCTTATTTCGCTTGGTGTTTCGAATATAGACACGATAGATGCGCTTCCTAAATGTTCCAATGTTTTAGGGTCATACGCGAAGTTAAAAGAGCTTTCGCCCGGTAAAGATACCACTACCGGCCATTGGGAAATGATGGGTATAGTCCTGGAGCAGGAATTTCCGACATACCCGAACGGTTTCCCTCAGGACCTTTTGAGTGAATTTGAACGTCTGACCGGCCGTAAAGCTATAGGAAATTGCACAGCTTCCGGAACTGAGATAATACAGAGACTTGGCGAAGAGCATCAAAAAACTGGCGCTTTAATAGTTTATACTTCGGCCGATTCTGTTTTTCAGATCGCGGCTCATGAAAAGACTGTGCCGATCGAGAAATTGTATGAATATTGTAAAATAGCGCGCAATTTATTGAAGGGCAAGCATGCAGTCGGCCGCGTTATAGCGCGTCCGTTTGAGGGAGAGCCAGGCGCATACAAACGCACTCCGCGCCGTCATGACTATTCGCTCGAGCCGTCTTTACATTTGCTCGACTACCTTAAAGACGCCGGGATACGCACTGCCGGGGTCGGCAAGATTTATGACATATTCGCGTGCCGCGGCCTTACCGATTATATTACCACAACTTCAAATGCCGATGGCATAAAGAAGACGCTCGATTATATCGACAGATTTAATACCGGACTTATTTTTACAAATCTTGTCGATTTTGATATGGTTTATGGCCACCGCCGCGATATTCCAGGCTATGCTAATTCGCTTATGGAATTCGACGCTCAGCTGCCTGAAATAATAAAGAGGATGAAAGATAACGATCTGCTGATGATAACGGCCGATCATGGATGCGATCCGGCTTACATTAAAACGACGGATCATACCCGTGAATTCGTTCCGCTTTTGATTTATGGCAAGCAGGTAAAAAGTTCGTTAAATTTAGGCACTATTGACGGTTTTACATGCATAGCCAAAACTATTGGCTCGCTGCTTGGTCTGCCGGCGGAAACGCTTTCTAAAGTGAAAGGCGAGGACCTTACCGATAAGATCATAAAGTAAGTGTTACTGCGCGGTCAAAACAAAATACTAATCTATATTGCAGATTATTTGTTTCGAGGTTGAGTTTTGTCATTTATAAACATAGATAAGGTCATAGAAAAAGTTAAAAGCCCTAATACATCTTTAAATGAAAAAAGAGAAGCGGTAAAGCTTTTGGGACAGAGCGGCGAGGAACGTTCAGTAGAAGCTTTAATCGATTTGCTTCCCGATTTGAATTTAAGGGTTGATATAGTCCATGCTCTTGGTAATCTTGCTAACGCTAAGGCCACTAAGTATCTGCTCGCTACGATGTTTGAGTCGGATAACAAAGTGAAAATTGAAATCGTAAAAGCGTTAAGGCGAATTGGCGATACCAAGTGCACCGGCAGCCTTATTCAGCTTTTTAAGGTGGAAAGCGACGAGCAGGTTAAATCCGCGGTATTTATATTGATAACGGAATTTGGCACTTATGATGACGTATCACAGATTATTCCGGGATGCGTCCAGGATAAAAATCCCTCGGTGCAGATGCTTGCGTTAAAATATATAGCCGACAAGACTGATTTAAGAATAACTGCCCTGGTTTATCCGCTGCTTTTCAGCATAGATGAAAAGGTGCGCCTGCTTTCCGCAAATATATTGTGGCGCCTTGACGGCGTTAATTTATTGAAACGCCTTAATTATATTTTAATTAAGACCGAGGATAATCCTAAAAGACTTAATATTATACAGATTTTTGGCGCGCTCGGTTTGATTCAGACGGTAGAGCCGTTAATATATACTCTGGTCAAAGATCCAGACCGCGACATAAAGATAGAAGCGATAAACGCACTGCGTAAAATTGGCGATAAACGCGCTCTCGGCGCTATAACTCAGGTTATAAAACTGCCGGACGAAGATATAAAAGCAAGCGCCATAGGCGCGCTTTCGTCGTTTCCGGATCCGAGGGTGACTACCGCGCTTATCAATATTTTAAAGACTCCTTCGGAAAAAATACGCTCGGCCGCGATGTCGTCGCTCGAAAAATTAATAACGATAAATGATTTAGCTAATTTGAAAAATTATTTTTCAGTACCGGACCCGAACATCAAGATTTTTTTATGTAAGATGTTTGGTAAATTGAAATTCAGCGATAATGACATTGAATCATTTTTAAGCGGATGCCTTGAAGCGGAAGATAACAGGATAATAGAAGAAGCGCTCCAGACAATAGGCATATTGAATTTAATGTCACTGGCCGAAAAGCTTGTCCGGCATTTCAAGCATTCCGATGAAGCTATAAGGGTAGCTTCCATTAAAGTTACAGGTATGTTGAATGTGCCGACATGTATCGAGCCTATCGTTGATTGCTATAACAACGAATCTTCAAACAAAGTAAGGGCTACCATAATAGAAGTGCTCGGTAAAACCCGTAACAAGAAGTATATTAAGACAGTCGCGCTGGCCATTAAAGACCCTGATTCGCGCGTAAGGGCAAATTCGATCGAGGCGCTTGAACTTTTGGGCGACGAAGAGATCGTCGAAATGATATATCCTCTTTTGGAAGACTCGAACAACAGGGTCAAGGCGAATGCCGCCAAAACGCTCTGGAAATTCGGCGGAATCCGAATGATAGGCGTTTTGGAAAATATGCTTTTAAAGGAAAAAGATAAATGGCAGAGAGCGTCGGCTGCCTTCGCTCTCGGCGAAATAGGCTCGCTTCAGGTAATAAAGAGTTTGACAAGCGCGCTTAACGATCAGGAAGACTGCGTACGCGGAAATGCCGTAAAAGCTCTCGGCAAAACCAGGGCTAATGAAGTAATTTCATCGATCGTGCCGCTGTTAGAGGATAATTCAGAAAGAGTACGCGAAGATTGCGTCAGGGCGCTTGGAAATATCGGAAGCCCTGAGGTCATTGAGCCGCTTCTAAAGTTTTTAAGGCAGCAAAATGATTCGAAATTAATTAATCTGGTTGTAAGTTCAATTATAGATAGCGTTGACGGGCGTTTCTTGCTTCCGCTCACTAAAGTTCTTAATGATGAATTGTGGATCATAAAAGTAACGGCGGCAAAACTTCTGGCAAAAATAGGCAATGATTCAACGCTGCCTATGCTTAACGAATTATTGAGCGACGGAAACGCCTTGATTAGAAATAGCGCCGAAGACGCTATAGAAGCGATTAAGAGGAGGAAACCAAACGGTGAATCAGTTAAAAGTGACGAAAATAGTGAAGATGAGACGAATAAAGAATAATTTATTATTGATATTAATATGTGTGCTCGTGGCCTTGACGCAGTCTGGGTGCCGGCGCGGCGGTGACGAGACGTCGCGCGTGGAGCCGCGTGACGTTCCCGCTCCTGTCGAGCGTTCTTCATTTAAAGACGGTGTCGACGGCATAACTCATACGGTCAGTCAGGGTGAAACTCTCTGGAAAATCAAAGAAATATACGGAATTTCAATACCCGCGCTGAAAAAATACAACGATGTTTCTGAAAATACGGCTTTAAAGAAAGGCCAGAAAATTTTCATTCCTGGTTCGCCGAATGTTTTGACTGCGCGCAAGGAGACATATTTTAAAAAAGCTTCAAAACCAGCCGGTACTGAACAAGTTACCAAAAAAACTTCCTCCGTTAAAAAATTCGACTGGCCGATAAACGGAACTATAGTTTCAAAATTTTCACCTGAATCAAAAGGTATCATCTTGAAAGTAGCGCTAAATTCCCCGGTGAAAGCCGTAAATGCCGGCGAGGTAGTGTTTTCTGGCCAGATGAAGGGGTACGGCAATCTTATAATATTAGATCATCTTGATGGCATGTTCTCGATTTATGGCTTTAATGCCAAGAATATAGTTAAAAAAGGCGACAATATAAAGGCAGGCCAGAAAGTTGCCGTAGGCGGCGTAAAATCAGGCGAAGGTTATGCAAAAGCGTATTTCGAAATAAGAAACATTGAAAAGGGCAATTCAGAACCTTCTTCTGTCGATCCATTGAAATATTTGAAACCATCCGGAAATTCTAACAGCGAAAGTGAAGAGTAATAAAATGCTTGGATTTTTTAGGTCTTTATTTGGCGGCTCCAATCATAAAGATAAGGGAATTTCTCTTCTCGAGGAAAAAAAATATGACGAGGCTGTTTCCGAGCTTACCGCGGCGCTCGAAAAATCGCCTGAAGATGAAATTGTATTATTGAATCTGGGCCAGGCTTATCTGGAATTGAAAAAATATGACGAAGCCGTTGAAAAACTTCGAAAAGCCGCTCAAAAAGCGTCATCTGTTAATCCGGTCCCGGCTATAATGCTTGGTTATGCATATTATAAAGCGGATAAGCTCGATGAAGCTGAAAAATCCATAGAATCGGCCCTTAAAATAGATTCAAAACATCCGGCGGCTTATTATTACCGCGGCCTTATAAGCCTTAAGCGCGGGCATGTCGACGAGGCGACCGACGCTTTTGAGGAAGTTATAAGCGAACGTCCGACTTTTGTTCAGGCGCGCCTTCTGGCTATCGGCGAAATGTTCATTATAAAAAATGAAAAAATGTAATGCTTGTGTATTGAAATTAGAAAAATATATAGAGATATAATAAAAAAATAAACGGTATAAAAATATTATTTAAAATTGGAAACCGTCTAATACTAATTTATTATTAACCAGGAAAGTAAGGAGTTTTAAAATGTCCAGTGAAATTAAAAAAAATGTGAATCCAAAAGAAAACCATGGCCCGGCAGTTGAAGTGAAAGATGAAAATGAGATAATAAAATCGCTTCGCAGCCTTGTCGAAGAGCTTCGTGAAAAAGGGATAAACCCGTATCCTTATTCATTTAAGAAGGACTGCAAGATAATTAAAGTAATAGAGGAACATAATGGATTGGCGGTTGGAACCGTGGCTGAAAACACTAATTACAGCCTTGCCGGCCGCGTAATGTCATGGCGCGAACACGGTAAATCGATATTCGGCCATATTTCTGACGATACCTCGAAAATACAGTTTTATATAAAAAAAGGCGAAGTCAGCGACGAGAAATTTGACCTCGCTAAATATATAAGAGTCGGCGATTTTATAGGCATGAACGGTCCTGTATTTAAAACTAAAACCGGCGAATTGACCGTTTTAGCTAAAGACCTTGAAATTCTTAGCAAAATCCAGAGGCCGCTTCCGGAAAAATGGCACGGCCTTACCGATGTTGAAACCCGCTATCGTCAGCGCTATCTGGACCTTATGACAAACGACGAATCAAGGCAGGTATTTATAAAACGTTCGAAAATAATAAATAAAATAAGGGAAATTTTAAACAGGAAAGATTTTGTCGAGGTAGAAACGCCTATGCTGCAATCACTTTACGGCGGCGCTGCGGCGAAACCTTTTGAAACGTTCCATAACGCTTTGCAGCTTAAACTTTATATGAGGATCGCCCCTGAATTATATTTAAAAAGACTTATAGCCGGCGGATTCGAAAGAGTTTATGAAATCGGCCGCGTGTTCAGGAACGAAGGCATATCGGTAAAACATAACCCTGAATTTACTTTGTTTGAGCTTTATATGGCTTATGCCGACTATAACGATATGATGGACATTACGGAAGAAATCATATATGAAACCAATATGGCTATTAACGGCACTGAAACGATTAAGTACAACGATACCGAAATTTCCTTAAAGAGGCCGTGGGCGCGTCTTACGATGAAAGAAGCCATAGAAAAATATGCCAATATCCCTATGGCCGATCTTAACGACGAACAGAAAGTGCGTGAAATCGCTAAAAAGCTTAATATTGAAGGCGTAAATAAAGACACTTCATACGGCGACATAATAAATCTTATATTTGAAGATAAAGCTGAAAGCCATTTGATTCAGCCTGTGTTTATTAAAGACCATCCGATCGAAATATCGCCTCTCGCTAAAAACAAAAGAGGCAATGAGGAGCGCGAAGTCGAAAGGTTCGAATTATTCATATACGGCCGTGAAATGGCTAACGCGTTTTCGGAATTGAATGATCCGCGCGAGCAGTACAAACGTTTTAAAGCTCAGGTTGATAAGAAAAACCGCACCGACGAGGACATAAAAGAAATAGACGAGGATTACATAACGGCGCTCGAATATGCTATGCCGCCTACAGGCGGGCTTGGCGTCGGTATCGACAGGCTTGTAATGCTCCTTACAAATTCGCAGTCGATTCGAGACGTTATATTGTTTCCGCTGCAGCGCCCGAAAGATATGCCTAAAGAAGCGCCGAAAGAAAAATAAAATTTCTTGTAATGTATGAGTTGATCGGCCCGGTTGTAATAAAAAAATTAAATGGAGGAGATCGTTATGATGGAAAATCTCACTTCAAAATTTATCGACGGTGCCCTTAATCTGGCAAATATGGCTAAAGACAATGCCGGTAAAGTTTTTGACGAAATGGTAAAGGCTGGCAAGGTCTCGAAAGAAGAAGGTCAGAAGCTTTATAACGAGTTTATGACAAAATTTGAGGCGAATGCGGGCGAATACAACAAAAAATTCAAGCAGGAAGTCGTCAAGATTGTCGAGGAACTTGGATTTGCTCGTAAACAGCAGCTTGACGAGCTCGAGGACCGCCTTAAAAAACTTGAAGTATATTTGAATGAAATTGCCAGAAAAGAAAAAAAATAATATGTAGTTTTATTTTGATGTTTTCCGGGGGGCATTTATGAGTTGTCAGGTATGCGGCGGTAACGCCACTAATCCAGAATGGAATTATTGTCCTGAATGCGGCGCTAATTTAAAAGGCGAATGCAAAAATTGCGGGCATATTAATGATGCCGGCGCTAATTTTTGCGTAAAATGCGGTCATGCTTTGCGGCAGGGGTTAACGCCCGTTGTCTTAAAGATAAACGACAGCCTTTCGCTTGTTGTTGATAATAAAAATATCAGTGCCGCTGAAAATTCCGGTTACTCAAGGAATTCCAGCAGGCAATTCGAAAAAAATGCCGCCCGTGAAAATATTGAAACTGCTGCAAAAAATGAAGAAGCGTCTAAATTAAGCGTCGATAATTATAAAAATGTTGAAATAACAATACCTAAGAAAGAAAAAGGCGCCGAACCTGTCGACTATTTAAAAATAGCGGAAGAAGTTATAGGGGCGGGGGCCGACGATTCCCTGGCTCCTGTTGAAAAATCACATGAAACGCTGGGACTTAACACTTTTAACGAATCGGAAACTCCCGATTTTTTAAAGGACTTGATAGCTAAAAACAAGAAAAAAAAGCATGATGCCGCCGAAATATTTGAAAATAAACCTGAAATTTCGGATGAGCCGGACGCTCTTTCATCGGCTTCTCATAAAAGCTTGAGCCTGCCTCCATTAAAGCATGGCGCTGCTAAAAAAGAACCCAAAAGCGAGACATCAGCGAAAAAACCCATAATAGAAGATGTAAATTCAGTGGTTATTGAGAAAAATAAAAACTCGGAACCTGTCGAAAAAAATAATGAACATGTATTAATTGATGCTGCGGATTCGGCGGCCCCCGAGGCTGAAAATAACGCTATTGCGCCTGAAGCGGCTGCGGTTTCGGAAGAGAAAAACTCGGAACCTAAGGTTGAAATTGCGCCTGAGAAAACTAATATTAAGCCTAAGCTCGAAAATATCTTTAACAAAGAAAAATCAGGATTTGAAAAACCGTTTTCGAATGCCGAAGAGCGGCATGAATCAGCTAAATTAAAGATTGAAGACGCTTTTACGGTTAAAGAACAATTGAAACACGAAGCTTCAGACGCTGTTTTAATTAATGAAACTGAAGTTGAAGTCAAAGAGACGCCGGTAACTGCCAGGCCGGATAAGTCGGATAAATCCGAAAAGAGAGAAGCGCAGCTTAAAACATACAGGCTTATAGCTGTCGATTCCGGAAATAATCGTATTCAATTTATCGATTCGGACGGCAAGTTTATAAGTTCGTTCGGTCTCCGCGGCTCGGGTAAAGCGCAGTTCGATAATCCGCAAAAAGCCGTTATTGATAGCCAGGGTAATATTTTTGTTTCTGATTTCTCGAATAACCGCATTCAAAAGTTTAATAAAGACGGCCAGTATCTGACCTCGTTCGGAACTTACGGCACAAAAGGCGGCGAATTCAATTATCCGGCCGGCATGGCCATATCCAAGGAAGGTCTTCTGTTCGTCGTTGATTCGTATAATAACCGCATTCAGATATTTGACCTTGACGGTGAATTCGTGTCCAAGTACGAAGGAATAGAGGGCTCGGCCAGCAATGAGTTCGACACTCCGTCTTCGATCGCTATTGATAACGAAAATTGTATTTATGTGTGCGATACCGGCAATAACCGCATAATAAAATTCGATTCAAAATGGAAAAAAATATTTGAACTAGGCCAGTTTAATAAGAAAAATGCCGGATTCGACAATCCATCGGGAATTTCGGTAGGATTTAACGATAATTTAATCGTTGCTGACACAGGGAACCATCTTATTAAAGTTTTTGAGCCGGACGGCAATATGACGTTTTGTTTTGGCGCAAAAGGCTTTAAAGAGGGTAAATTCGATTCGCCGGGGTCTGCCGTTATCGATTCCGAATCCAATTTTTATGTCGCCGATACGTGGAATAACCGAATCCAGATTTTTTCGAGCGACGGCCGATTTATAAAAGTAATAGGCGCGTATGGCGCTGATCCTGGAAAGTTTAACCACATTAATGATATAATAATATGCAATTAAAAATAAAGTTATTGCTGGTGATTGAAAAAAATGTCTGACAGATTTGTTTCGCATATAATTGTTTCCGGGCGCGTGCAGGGAGTGGGATTTCGGTATTTTGTATATCATCAGGCGCTGCGGTATAATATATGCGGCTTCGCGCGCAACCTTTCAAACGGCAATGTCGAAGTTTACGCCGAGGGCGACAAAAAATCAGTCGAAGAGTTTGCCGTTAAGGTAAAAACAGGCCCGCCGCATGCATTTGTGTTGAACGCCTCCGAGAACCATGAGCCTATAATAGGCGCTAAATTTAGCTGTTTCGAAATTTTGGAAGACGAGTAAGAAAAATGAAGAATATTCTTAAAACGAATTATACCGTTCTTCTTGTTTTTAAGGATCAGGACGAGATTGAAAAAATAAAATTTCGCTTGGTTTTTGATGGAATTATTTTTAATTTTATTTCTTTAAATTCACTCGATAAGATAAATGAAACTATTAAAAATAATAAAATCGATTTAATAATTTATGGCTTTAATGACGATGCTTTTAAAATAAGCTCCCTTCAAAATACTTTTATTATAAATGTTTGTGATTTTCCAATATCTCATTTGAATGATACAAATCAAAATTCATATTCTAAATCAAAAAAAAATTCATATTTTAAGAGATTCTGAACTTAACTATATAAATACAATCAATGAAATTGTTAAAAACTTTATTATTAACGACTCTGAACTGTTTGAATTAAAATTGCTTTCATATGCGACAAAAAGTGTTCGGGATTGTATTTATGTTACTAATATGCTTGGAGTTATTTTATACATAAATCAAGCATTTGTTAAGACATATGGATATAATGAAGACGAGATTCTTGGTCATTCTAGCGAACGATTATTTAAAAAAAATTTGTCCGAAAACGATATTGAAAATGTTTTTGTTCATTCGTCTGAAACCGGCTGGACCGGGGAATCGATCGCCATAAAAAAAGACGGGACAGAGTTTGAAATTGCTTTTTCGATTTCCTATGTACATGATGATAAAAATGAAATAATAGGCCTTGTGGTTATTGTTAATGATATTACTGAATTGAAAAAATTGCAGAAAAAAATAAAAGAGAATGAAGAGCGGTATAAGCAAATGTTTGAAAAACATTTTGCTGTAAAACTTTTAATAGATATTGAAAATGGTTCTATAATTGATGCCAATCAATCCGCTTCAAGTTTTTATGGGTATGATATAAATGAGTTAAAAAAAATGAACATAACTCAAATTACCCTTGAATCATATGAACAAATTTTGCGAAAAGTCCATGAAATTAATGAATTTGGTAATAAGTTTTTTTATTCGCAGCAGCGTATGTCTTCGGGGAAAGTAAAAGATGTAAATATTTTTTGCGGTATAATAGTCGTTGATAATAAAAAATATTTATATTTGATAATAATTGACATTACTGAAAAAATTATACAGGAAAGGGTATTTAAGGAAACTGAGATAAAATATGCTGCTATATTTGAAAATACCGGTACGGCCTTGCTTATATTGGATTCCGAGCTTACTATAGTTTTAGCGAATAGAGAATTTCAAAAAATTTCTGGATTTACCAAACAAGAACTTGAATCCAAAAGAAATTTTCTTGATTTTGTTGCGATTGACGATATTGAGATGCTTAAAAAATATAATAATTTATCAATCATAAATACAAGCGCTGCGCCCGGAAATTATAAGTTTCAATTTATTGATGCAAATAATAATATAAAAGACATATTACTGAGAATTTCATTGATTAATCAAACAAATCAAAGAATAGCCTCACTTCAGGATATTACCGAAACTGAAATGCAAAAACAGGAACTTTCTTTAAATGAAGCACGACTTGAAGCGCTGCTTAAATTGTCTAAAATGGAAAATGTGTCGACGATAGAAATTATAAAATTTGTGCTTGAGGAAGCAATAAAGTTGACAAAAAGTAAGTTTGGTTATATCGCAAGTGTTGATGAGAAAGAAGATAGTGTTTATATTGAAGCATTTTCAAAATTAACTCGTGAAAATTTTAAAATATCTGAAGCTAATTTAGTATTTAAAATATCTGAAAATATAAAATGGCAAAACATCATTCAAACTAAGAAATATTTTTGTTCAAATATTCATGAAAATATTGATAATAAAAATTTGAGTTTTTCAAGATTGCATTCATGGTTTAGAAAACAAATAATAGTGCCGGTAATTAATGATGAAAAAGTTGTGATGATAGTTTGTGTTGCCAATAAATGGGACGATTATAATGATTCGGATATAAGACATCTGACTTTACTTATGGAAGGTACATGGCATATAATTAAGCAAAAAGCAGCAGAAAAATCTATTAAGGAAGCGAATGCAAAACTTATGGAACTGGACAAATTAAAAAACGCTTTTTTATCTAATGTTTCACATGAACTAAGAACTCCCTTGACTTCAATAAGCGGTTTTTCAAAAATAATAACCAAAAAAATGAATCAAATAATAATTCCAGGTTATAAGGGAGATGACGAAAAAATTCTTAAAAATTTTAAGCAAATAAGTGCGAATTTATCTATAATGGTTGAAGAATGTGACAGATTAACGCACCTTGTTAATCAGATTCTTGATATTCAAAAAATAGAGTCCGATGATTTTACTTATAAATTTGAGTATATTGATATTATAAAATGTATTAAAAAGGCTATTGAATCTACATGTACCTTAATTGATTCAAAAAAAATCAATCTTACCGTAGATTTGAAAAAAGATGCAATAAGAATGTATGGTGATTTTGAAAGAATTCTACAGTTGATGATAAATTTACTTTCAAATGCAATAAAATTTACTTATGAAAATGGATCGATTGGTATATTTGCAGACTCAGATGAAAAAAATGTTATAGTAAAAGTGGCGGATTCCGGCGTTGGAATAAAAGAGGAAGATTTGAAATTCATATTTGAGAGGTTTAAGCAGGCTGATAACAGCATTAATTTTAAAAATAAAAACGCAGGTACAGGTCTTGGACTTACTATCTGTCAGCAAATTGTAAATAAACATGGCGGAAACATATGGGCTGAAAGTGAATTAAATTGCGGCAGCGTATTTTCTTTTATTATACCTTTAGATAATAAAGTTGGAGGCGTTTATGAAATATGATTTGAAAAAAATTATTTTAAAAAAAGATATTAAAAACTTATTTCATGAATTATTTGCCGCATATGATAATCAAATTACTATAGTCGATGCTTCTTATGAATATATATTCGGCAGTGAGACGGTTTTGTTTCCAGAAAATAAGATGTCGTTAAAAAAAGACAGTAGTGATATTGTTGGTTATGTTTACGGGCCGTCCGAATTCAATAAATGTTGTATGCTGATACAACATTTAATAAAAAACGAATATGAGAAAAAAGAACTTGCTGACGATTCTATTGAAAGGTATCGGGAACTAAATTTGTTTTATAGCATTTCTAATAATTTTTCGTCAGTTGCGGATATAAAAGATATCGCTTTAGCTCTTCTTGAAAAAATTTCCAAGGTTATATCGGTTTCCGGTGGTGCTATAGTGTTATATGATAATGAAACTAATGAAACTAATATAATTGCTGATATAGGAGTTTCGCAAAAAAACTTATTGATTTCAGAAATTATGACATTTTTTAAGAAAGAGATTTTTGTAAATGGTAATCCATTTTTAATGAATCAGATTAATGAATTGAGCGAATTAAGTGAAATAATCAAAAAACATATTCATTCATTGATTTTAATTCCAATGAAGCAAAAAAATAAAATTACCGGAACTATGTTTTTATGGAATAATGGGGTGGATTATCTTTCTAACGACTTAAAAAATGCTACAGCTGTGGCTGCTCAAGCATCATTTGTTTTTGAAAATATAAAACTTTATGATGAATTGCGTGAGACTTTTTCTGAAACCGTCAAGACTCTTATGACTACACTGGAAAAAGTTGGTAATGAACATGCAGGACATTCTGAAAATGTTTCACGTTTAAGTCTTATGATTGCCGAAAAAATGTCATTACCGAAAAAATGTCATTACCGAAAAAAGACATATTATATCTTAAGTTTGCGGCTCTTTTACATGATATTGGCAAAGTTGGGAAGTTGACTCAATTAAAAAACCATCCTGTGGCCGGTGCCGATATTGTTAGCAATATAAAAAAGTTAAATAAAATAGTACCGGCAATAAGACATCATCACGAAAATTATGATGGGACAGGTTATCCTGATAAACTGTATGGTAACGAAATACCTTTATTTTCAAGAATTATAGCAGTTGCTGATTATTTTGATCATAATTGCGAATCAAAATATAATTTAAATATTACTTTAAAAGAAATAGAAAAACTTAGCGGTGTTAATTTTGATCCTGAAGTAGTTAAAGTTTTTTTAAATATTTATGAAAAAATTAACCAAAAGCAAATAAATTAAAAAGGTGAAAGTAAATGTTTAAAGTACTTATCGCTGATGACGAGTCACATATAAGAATACTTCTCGAGCAAACACTCGAAGATTTGGTTGATAGTGGTGAAATAGAGCTTGTAATGGCTGAAAATGGTGCTCAAGCGTTATATATGGCTTATGAGAAATCTCCACAGCTTGTTATTCTTGATGTAATGATGCCTCATTGTAATGGATATGAGGTATGTAAACAGTTGAAACAGGAATTTAAAAATTCTATATATGTGATTTTTTTAACGGCCAAGGGCCAAGAATTAGATAAAAAAAATGCTATAGAAGCAGGAATGGACGAGTATATCACAAAACCGTTTGAACCTGATTTTATAGTTTCCAAAGTTAAGCATATTAAAGAAAAATTTAACAAATGAAGTTTTTACTTGGAATTTATATTTTATTTTAGGATAAGATTCAATTTATCCATAACTTCACTTATTGGAATCTTATCCATGCAATTATAATGCATGCAGTTATTTTTCAGGCATTTTTTGCAATATTTCTCGTTTATTATATTATCAGCGGTTCCGCATTTAACTTCCGGCATTAATATTGCGGTTTGACAGCGGGCGTTCGGGTCAGGGCCCCACCTTTTCGGAACGCATACAAATATCGGGCAAAATACCGTAATTACAGGTTTATTGAGGGCTACCGCCGCATGCATTATTCCGGTCGACGGCGCGATTACGGCATCTGACTTATCCAGGAGCGCGAATGTATTTTTTAGTGAAAGTGAAGCTTTGAAAAAATCGTTCCGGTAGCATAATGGCGCGAAAGAGAGTTTTGAAAGATAATAATTTTTCAGGCATTCTTCGGCCGGTCCGGTCGATAAAAACACTTCATAACCATTTCGAAAAAGTTTGTCCATAAGTTCTATATAGCGGTCGGCGCTCATATTCAGGGCCGAACCACCTGAGCCGGGATGGACGGTAATCATTTTTTTTCCGCTTTTTTTAAATTCATCATAGCTTATTTTTCGTTTGTCGTGAAATTCAGTGTTTAGAAATGTATTTACGAAGTTATCGGAAGCGCCGTCGAAATATAGCGAACTGGCAGTGTTAATGATTGAGTTTTTAGTATTGCCATTTTCGGAACGTTGTTCATTTTGTATGTTCAAATGTTTTAATATCAGATCGACGTTATATTCGGCTTCGTTCATCTGGCAGCTGGACCGTTTCTGGATAATTCGATTGGTAGATAAAAACTGGTAGATTTTTGATGCAGGCGAAACGCGGATCGGAATGCCGGAAATGAATGCAAGCAGCGCCGCGCGGAATGTCAGATGAAGAATGTAACATACGTCATATTTGTTTGCGCGTATTTTTCCGGCAAGCGCCAGAAATTCCCTTGAAAAAATTGATGCTTTGGGATCGTCGATTATCACTTCTGAAATAGCGGGATTATTTGTGAATACGTCCATAGTGTATGGCGTAGTCAACACGTCAATTTGCGCCGCCGGGAAAATTTTTTTCAAAACTGCCGGAACAGGCGTTGACAATATGCAGTCGCCAAGCCTGTCAGTTCTGATTATTAGAATTTTTGAATATTTGTTGTTTTTTTGCATTTTTAATTTTTAATTTTAAAAATTTGGATTTTGACTTATTTTTTCGCGTCGTTTATTATCCATTCTACCGCTTCGAGAAGGTCATTAGCCAGAAAATCAGGCTGCACTTTCCAGTCCTGACGCTGATGCTCATATTCGCCTATGCCGTAGCCGGTAAGCACCATTACGCTCTTAAGCCCCATTTTTTTCCCGAATTCTACGTCGGATATTTTGTCGCCGACCATATATGATTTTGTAAGATCGATTCCGAGTTCTTTTTCGGCCTGCAATATCATGCCGGGTTTCGGTTTGCGGCAGTTGCAGTCGCTTTTATAAGGCGGTTTGCCCACCGACGGATGATGAGGGCAGTAATATATGGCGTCAAGCTTTGCGCCGGCTTTTAAAAGCTCTGAGCGCATATAATCGTGCACCTTTATAATCATATTTTCTTCGAAATATCCGCGCGCAACGCCGGCCTGGTTTGTCGCCACGACAGCGAGGATTTCAGAGTCGTTTAAAAGCTTTATGGCACGGGCGGTGTTGGGAAGAAGTTTGAATCGTGAAATATGGTTTACATAGCCGACTTCTTCCGACATTGTTCCGTCACGGTCAATAAAAACTGCTGTTTTTGACATTGAATAATTCCTTTCTTTTTTCTTTTTACGTTGAAATATAATTTAAAATTTTTAACGTATAATTAATTTATTTTTAAAAATACCGTCCGTGTTTTTATTTATTTAAAAGCATCATTATACAGGTGATTTAAATAAAAAATCAAGCGTAAATTCTTAATAACTTTAACTTATTTTCAGTGAATTAAAAAAAATTTTAATTAATTAATTTTTATTGATATATTCAGTCCTTTAAAAATTGCGAGGTAAAAAATATTCTATTTTTTTATCAGATCGAGTTGTGAGTCAATAGCCTTGACTACTTCCGTAACGCTGACGAGTTTCATGCAATTATGGTGTTTTTGCGGACATTCGCGTTTTTTGCAGGGCGAGCACTCGACAGCATGTCTTATAATTTTATAATTTCGGCATATCGGATATGTCGATATATGGTCGGTGGAACCGAAAATAGCTATTATTGGAATGTTATTGGCGCCGGCTATATGCATCGCGCCTGAATCGTTCGTCACGAAAAGATCGCAAACCGCTATTTGCGCCATTAACTGCCTTATCGAAGTCCGGCCGCATGAATTTATAACCGATGCGCCGGAGGCTTTTTTTATTTCTTCACCGATCGGTATTTCTTTTGCAGAGCCGAAAATGACGAATTTTAAATTTTTATTCTCCGCGGACAGAGTTTTAACGGTTTCGGCGTATCGGTCAGTAAACCAGCGTTTGGCCGATCCGAAAAAAGCTCCCGGATTGATACCGATTACGATATTTTCGTCAAAATCAATGCCTTGATTTGTTAAATTTTGTATCGCCTCATTTTTTTCGGCTTCGGTGATGTATAATTCGTAGGCGAGGCCGAGTCCGCTTGAAATATCGCTGAAATATTTATCTATTATACCGCAGGCGGTTTTAGATGAAAGTGAACTGTTATCCATTGAATTTTCGTTTGAAGGCGCGCCGTTTTTGTTCGAGGCACCGAAGAAATATCTTAAAATGTTCATGTAATAAAAAGATTCGTGGAAGCAGAATATTTCTTTTGTGACCGGCGCTTTATGGTCAAGTAAAAATCCTCGTAATTCGCGGTTATAGCCGAGTATTTCGCGGCAGCCGGCTCCCTTTAAATCGAGGGCGGCGCCGATCGAGTTCGGAAGCGATATTCCGAGGTCGTATCTGGCCGCGGCCTTTGTAAAAAGCGGCTTTAATGACGAAAAAACACCGGAAATGCCTTTTTTCCTTTCGAGTATTAAAATTTTATCGATGTTCGGATTATTTTCAAATACCGGCGCGATATAAGGCAAAGCCAGCACGCTGATTTCGGAATCCGGAAAAAGCTCGCGCAGCAGCTTGAAAAATGGCGTGGTCATAACCGCGTCGCCAAGCCAGTTAGTGCTTCTGACTAAAATTTTTTTATATTTCGAATAATCCATGTTCTTATTTGCCATTATTTTTCCTGACACATAAAAAATAGTGCTTGCAATATTTTACAAAAACATATAACGCCGATAAAACCGCGAGTACAAATCCGTGAAATCCATCTAAAAAACCGAGCTTGATGAAATATTGCTTTATGAAGCCGAATACCGGGTTAAATAAAATTTTAACTTTCGACCCGGACTTATTGCGTTCGTAAAGGTCTTCGGCCGCGAGCGTCGTATATGAATTAAATTTATTGAAGTATTGTTCCAGCGACTCGTAAGTGTAATGCCATAAAAAACAATCGGCCGGCAGTTTATATGAACTTCCATTCAGTTTGAACGATTCGTGGACGCGCGTCTCTTTAAATTGCGCGGCGCCGTTTTTTACAAGGCGCAGCGTATAATCGGGAAACCAGCCTGAGTGATTGATCCATTTCCCGATAAATGAGCTTTTACGCGGCAGATAAAATCCGTCATAAGTTTTGAATTTGCCGTAAAAATCAGCGTCAGATTTAAGGCGCGATATCCATTTTTTTAAAGGTTCCGAAAGCTCTTCGTCGGCGTCGAGCACGAGGACATATTCCTTTGCTGCGTGTGAAATAGCTGCATTTTTCTGTGACGCGAAACTTTCGAATTTTTTACTGAATATAAGCGCGTTATGTTTTTTAGCTATTTCCAGAGTTTTATCTCCGGAGCCGGAGTCTAAAACTATAATTTCATCGGCCACGTCTTTTATCGATAAAATTGCGCGTTCGATATTTTTTTCTTCGTTATATGTTATGAATACCGCTGAAAGCGTGAAATTTATCGTCAATTCAGTCAAGGCCTCCATCTTTTATGAAACCAGAACCATTGTTCCGGCGCCATTTTTATATATTTTTCAATAGTGTCGTTTATTTTTTGCATGCATAATTTTATTGCAGTTTCATTTTTATCTTCGCGCGTTCCTTCGCCGGTTACATAATCCTTTGCGTATATAGGCGGTTCGATATATATATCATGGCTTTTGAAATCCTTTGAGCGTACCATGAATATGGCGTAAATCGGGCAGCCGGTTTTTAACGACAGCGAAGCTGGCAATGCGGTGGTTTTGCAGTCAAGTCCAAAGAATTTTGTCAATACTCCGGCGTTATCGGTATGCTGATCGGACATTATTCCGGCTATTTCGCTTTTTTTTATAAGGCGCATGCATTTAAGCGCCGAATGATTCCTGTCTATAGGCGTATTACCTGTTTGGGAGCGGTGCAGCTTTATAAATTTATGAAGTTCGATATCTTTTTCAACCGTCAGGATGCTCAGTTTGATTCCAAGTTTGCCGAGAATCATCGCCAGCATTTCCCAGTTGCCTAAATGCGAAGACACAATTACGCCGCCACATTTTTTTTCAATTATTTCTTTTATATGATTTAAGCCGTGAATTCTGAAATGCTTATGGATCTGGCTGGTTTTAGCGGCGTTTGACATCCATAAAAATTCGGCGAAATTCAATACCTGACAGGTATAAATTCCCTTTATCATTTTTTTTAATTCTTCTTCGCTTTGGCCGAACCCGCATTTGGTAAGGTTTTCGGCGAGAAGTTTTTTTCGGAGCGGCAGCGCGTAATAAAATAAGTCGCCGAGAAAGCTTATTTTCGAAAGCGATTCGAAATTCAATTTTTCAGCGAATTTAATTAATCGTTTTAAAAGAGTTACGCTGATTTTGTCCCAGAAAACATTTTTTTTAGGCGAATCCGGCGGATTGTTTGTACGCTCGGATTGTTCCCGGTTCGCGCCGGAATTTGCCGTCGTTTTTATGATTTCGTCGTTATTATCCATAAAACGCTCCATACCCATTATTTGATTGGCAGCTGCCATAATAATCAGGATTGTGCAGATATTATTTTAAAATTTCCTTAGCCCGGTCTTTGATATTTTTAGGCGCTTTCGATTTCATAATCTCGTCTTTGATGTTTTTCGCGTCTTTTTTATTGTTTGTCTTGATATAAAGCTCTAAAAGCGCTATGCGGGCGTCATCGATTTTTTCAGTTTCCTTAAATAGTATTTCTATTTTCAAAAGGTTTTTAATCGCTTCGTCTATTTTTCCGCTTTCTTTGTAACATTTTGCCAGCTCATACTGGACACCTGCCAGAAGCTCTATGTCCTGTACGTCGGCGGCGAGGTTTTCAAGCAGTTCGATAGCTTCCGGATATGATTTTTTCGATGCTAATGCCTGTGCTTTGCCTATTCTTGCTTTGGTTTTTACGTGTTCGGGCGAGTTTTCATTTGTTATTATATCGTTGAATATTTTAACCGCTTCGTCCTGTCTTTGCATTTCAATTAATACGCAGCCGTATAACTCGCGGGCTTCGAAAATATTATATAAATTTCCGCTCGCAGCCGCTGAAATTATAGAATTAAGGGTTGTTTCGGCCTTTTGATAATTCTTTTTTAAATAATTGATCTGCCCGATTTTGAATTTTGCGTCAAATATATTTTTAGGGCTTTTTGAAAAAAAGGTTATTTTTTCGTATACGTTTTCAGCTTCATCGTTTTTTCCATAAGCTGCGAGAGTTTTACCCATTTTAAAAAGCGCCGGTATCAGCGATTCGTTTTCGAGCGCGGCCTTGGCATCTATCTTTTTCAAGATATCGCTTATTTTTGCGGTAAGCTTTTCGGTGTTTTTATTCAATATGTAAACGTCGCAAATTTTTAACTGCGCCTCTAGCCAGGAAGAATCGGTTTCGGTTATTTTTGAAAACCATATAAGCGCGTCATCGTAATTTTTTAATTTCAAAGCTATGTCGCCGAGATTAAACCAGGCTCGTTTTATGAGCCCGGACGACGGGTAATTTTTCAGGAATGCGACAAATGACGCGTCAGCTTCCTTAAATTTATTTAAGTTGAAATATGAAAGGCCGATATTAAAAGCTGCATATGGAGTTCTTGCAGATTTTTCAAATTTCTTCGTGAATTCCTCGAATTTTTTAATAGCCTCATCGTATTTTTTCTGGTCGAAAAGTATTACTGCGGCCATATATGCGGCTTCGGAGCCTATTTCTGACGTGTCGTTCGATAACTTTTCAAAATGTTCAAGCGCGTTCGATTGCAGTCCGTTTTTTTGAAGCGTGAGCGCCAGATAATAATCTGCTTCGCCTGATTGTTTGCCTTTTAATTTTTTCGAGTTTTTTACGGCTTTGAATATATCTTCAGCTTCCTTGAATTTTTTTGTGTTAAAGTAGCAGACGCCAAGCCTTAAAGCCGCGTCCGCCCAGTTTTCGAAGTCTTTGTGTTTGTTATAACAGGTTTTGAAATTTTCTATGGCCGATTTATAATCGCCTGATGAATAGCTGCACCAGCCGGCTGAATAGTTGATTTTAGGAATATAGCTCGCCATAGCCTTGCCTTCGTCGGTTTGCGCTGCCGCTGAATTTAAAATAGCAAGCGCTTTTTGATAATTTTTTTGAGCGTCTTTAATATTTCCTCCGGCGTATTTCATTTCGCCGGTATTATAAAAAACGGCGACTGCCAGCGCGTCATTTTCAAAATTTTTCAAAAAATCATTGTAATATTCCTCTGCGCGTTTTTCGTTTTTTTCCTTTAAAAATATATTGCCCATGAGATATAGCGCTTCTTTTAAACGTGACTTTTCGTCCTCTTCGAGCTTTGAGGCGTCATTTCCGGTTTCTTTTAAATAATCCTCGAATGCTTTTTTTGCCTCGTCTATTTTTTTTGTCTCTATATTGATTTTTGCGTATTTAAATATGGCGTCTTTTTTTATTTCCGGTCTGGCCGAGTTGTATATTTTCTGGAAGTAATCGGCAGCTTTTGAATTGTCGTTCAACGCGATCGCAGTGTAGCCGGCTGAATAATATACGTCGTCCGTAAGTTTGGATTCAGGGTATTTTTTTATGAATTGCTCGTATTTATCGAGCGCTTTCTGATAATCTCCGTTTTTATATAACGATTCGCCTAAAAGATAATAGGCGTATTCAGCGTATTTGTTTTTCTCATAAAATGACAGGAATTTCTGAAACTCCGCAGCTGAATCGCCGTACTTTTCCATATCGAAAAGTCCCTTCGCAAATTTAAAAGCGCGAACAGCCTTTTCATCTTCAGATATTGCCAGCGCATTTTTTACGGGCGCCGTCATAATAAAAAACAGAACGCAAAATATTATCAAAAATTTTGTTTTCAAGAAAAGTACTCTCATAATTTTATCCTCCGAACTTAAGACTTAATTAAAACCCTTCCATTATATTTTCAAGGCCTATTATGAGGCCTTTTCGCTTGACGATTTCTTTGACGGCCATTACTACGCCCGGCATGAAGGATTCCCGCGAAAGGCTGTCATGCCTTATCGTAAGAGTCTGGCCTATGTCGCCGAATATGACTTCCTGATGCGCGACAAGTCCCGGCAGCCTCAATGAATGAACATTCACTTCGCCGCCGCCCGCGCCTTTCATGATTCCACCGCGTACGCCGCCCAGATTTATAATGTCCGGATTTTTAATTTGCGGTTTGATATTTTCGCAGATCATTTTTGCGGTCAATAATGCCGTGCCTGAAGGTGAATCGGCTTTTTTATCGTGATGGAGTTCTATTATTTCAGCGCTTTTCATATATTTTGCGGCGATCTGAGCGAATTTCATCATAAGCACTGCGCCGATGGCGAAATTTGGAGCTATAAGCACTCCGAGGTTTTTGTCAAGTGCCATTTTTTCGATCTCTTTTAACTGCGCTTCAGCGAGTCCTGTCGTACCGACGACGCAGTGAAGGTTTTCGCTTAAAGCTTTCTTTATGTTCTCGAAAACCGACTTCGGATGGGTGAATTCGATAAGAACATCGGTTTTTTCCCTGAAATTAGTCTGTTTTATTTCGTTTGTCACCTTGATTCCGTAATATGATGCGCCAATTTCATTTATATCGATAAGTCCGGAAAGGTCCAGCGCCGGATCGGCATTTACAGCCTCGATCGCTGTTTTTCCCATTCGCCCGCATGCGCCTGAAACCGCCACTTTTATATTTTTCACGAAAATAAACCTCCGCCTTTTATTTTTTTATATTTTCATTTTGATAAACGCCTGAATATGATTTTTCGACGTGATCGCCGAGTTTGAAAAAGATCAACTGGATAAGGCGTGCATTTTTTTCAACGATAATTCCTTCTTCGTTATAAACCACGAGAAGAGAAGATGAGCGGCCTGAATAACCGGAATCCCAGAGCGCGGTTTCGATCGTCGCGCCTGATCTTAAAAGCGATGAACGTACGCGCGCCATTGCGAAAACATCTTTTGGTATATTGGTTATTTCATTGAATAAAACCTGATAACAGCCTTTTTCAAGCTTTAACATTCCGTTTTCATCGAATGGAATAACTTCGGTTTTTGATACTTTGCGTTTTTCGTTAGATGACGCGATGACTCCGGGCGAGGTTAATTTTGATACTTCGCATAATGTCAGTTCGATGCCGTTAGGCTGTAATTGCTCGCCTTTTGACGGCATTAAATCGACAAGCGGTTTTTCCCCGCTTAAATATTTTTCAAATGAATTGATAGATAAAATTTCCATTTAGTTCAGTCCTTTTTATTTATTTTAAATTTTGTTTTAAATAACTAATTCCGGCGATTATTCCAAGTATATAAGTCATTTCGCCGCCGCCCGATATTACGCTTACGGCTTTATCTGCAAGCATGGATTTATGCCTGAATTCTTCCCGGGCGAATACGTTGCTGATATGCACTTCGCAAAATGGTGTTTCGGCCGCTACAAGCGCGTCGCGAAGCGCGACGGAAGTATGAGTGTAACCGCCGGCGTTTATTACTATAAAATCCGCTTTTTTTCTCTTTTTCTGTATGTCATCGATCAGAGCGCCTTCGCAATTCGATTGAAATTCAGTAATGTCTACGTTTGTTCCGTAGTTATGATTCCGGGTGAGCGCCATTATTTCATCCAGCGATTTTTGGCCGTAAATTCCGGGTTCGCGCATTCCTGTTAAATTTAAATTAGGCCCGTTTATTATGTGAATTTTTATTATTTTTGACATAAGAATTCATTTCCTTGAGAAGTATTTTTTATGATCGCCGTCATCTGGATTTTTTCGGAACTAAATATTATTGGAAAACCAATTATATTCCAAAGAATTTTTCGGCATTGCGGCTTGTTGCGGCGCAAAATTCATTAAACGGAATATTCAAAATACCTGCCGCGCATTCAGCTACTTCCTTTACGTATGCCGGAGTATTTCTCTTGCTTCTGAAAGGATGCGGAGCCAGGTACGGGCAGTCGGTTTCGACCATTATTTTATCTAATGGCACCGATTTTAATATAGCAATTGACTGTTCCGGAATCAGCGAACGGTTATTCATATCCGTCAGAAACTCATAAACTCCGGCGCCGGTATTTTTTATTTTTTGATACGCAGTTTTTAGCGGGTATGTTATGGAGCCGGTGAATGAAATTAAAAATCCTTTATCGATAGCCCATTTGGCGAAAGTTTCATCGCCTGAATAACAATGTATTACTCCGCGGAATTTAACGTCGGCTACTAATTTTTGAAAATCCTCGAATGCGTCCCTTACGTGGATTATGACCGGCATATCATATTTTACGGCGATATCGAGCTGCTTCAAAAAAGCGTCTTTCTGGATATCATGCTCGACCTCGCTTTTGAAATAATCGAGACCGATTTCGCCGGCGGCCACTATTTCTTTGTTTTTAGCCGCTTCTTTGAGCCGGTCAAGATGCGCCTGTGTCAATTCAGCCGCGTGGTGCGGATGAAGCCCGTAAGTCGCGAATATTTCCCCTTTATATTTTTGGGCTAATTTTATGTTGATTTCAGCTGATTCGCTGTCATAGGCCACGCTTATGATTTTTTTTACGCCGGCAGTTCTTGCCGCTTCGATTGCCGCTTCGCGGTCGGTGTCATAATCGTCTTTGTTAAGATGTGCATGCGTGTCTATTAAATATTCATTCTGACTGGAATTCAATGAAAAAACCTCGGTTTCGCTTAAAAAATATTTGCAGCCGTTTGAAAATCGTTTATGGACTTGCTTAATAATTCAAATTTTTCCCATTAGTTATTATAATTTTAAAGCAAGCGGTTATAGTTGTTTTCAATATATTATAATTTTGATGTTTATCAGTCAAACTCTTATTGCAAAATGTGAAAAAGTGTCATAAAAGCTGCTTTCTTACCTTAAAGATAACTTAACGCTGATTATTAATGTTTCATATCTTTAATGTTACGCATATTAGGCGGAATATCCGAATATCTGGTGAACCTGTTTCTGCCGTTCTGCTTTGATGAATAAAGCGCGATGTCGGCGCATTCGATAAGGTCTTTCTTTTCAACGGCATCGGTCGGGAATTCGGCCACTCCAAGTGAAATAGTGATAGGTACGCTTTTACCTTCGACCCTGAAATCGAAAGACTCTACGGCTTTTCTTATGCGTTCGGCAGGGATTATGGTTTCGTCGTTGGATTTTTCAGGGCATATTACGGCGAATTCCTCGCCGCCGTATCTTGCTACTATATCAACCTCGCGGACGCTCTGCTGGACAAGGCGCGCCACTTCTTTCAATACCTGGTCGCCGACCTGATGGCCGAACGTGTCGTTGAATTTTTTGAAGTGGTCGATATCTGTTATTATTAACGAGAATTTGTAATTATAACGGAGTGATCTTGAGATTTCATTGTTCATACGCTGCTGGAAGTAGCGGTGCAGATATAATTTGGTCATGCCGTCGGTTATGGCGAGGCGGTATAATATGGCGTTATCTATCGCGATTGCGCTCTGTACCGAAAGCGCCGTAAACATCTGGAAATCACGGTTTGTAAAATATTCAGGCTCGGACTTGCTGACATTGATTACGCCTAAAATTCTATCTTTTACAACGAGCGGTATCGACATTAACGATCCCGGATAAACCGGCGCGCCCTTTTTCAGCTGCTTGAGCTCTTCTGAGTTTTCGGCGTCCCTTATGAGCACCGGTTTGCCCGTTTGATAAACGTGGCCTGCAAGTCCGGTGTTCGGGTCGACATTGAATAATTCGAGATTATCGCTTGACGCGCGGGCTATATTTGTAGTCAACGTGCCGGTTTCCTCGTCGAACAGCATTATTGACGAACGGTCGCTGCCTGACGTTTCGATATATTTATTAAGCATTAATTTTAACAGGTCCTCGAGGTTTAAGACGGAGCTTATTTTTTGGCCGACTTCGTTGATTATTTCGAGCTCCCACATTTTATAAGCGAGATTCTGGCGCATTAAATCGAAGTTATGCGAAAGCTGGCCGACTTCGTCGTGCGCGTATATTTTGACTGCGGTGTTCAAATCGCCCTGTGAAATTCTTGTGGCGTCGCCGACAAGCTTAAATATCGGCCGGGTGAGGCTTAATGATAAAATTAGCGATATTAAAATAGATATAAATATCGAAACTATGACAAAATACCATACTTTTTTTTGAAGAAGCTCGGCTTCTAGAAACGCTTCTTTTTTATCCTGCTCTAAAATTACATATACGTTCGGATATTTGAAGCTTGAAAAAGGGTTTTGCGACGGCGTGAATTTTTTTAAATCTGATGCAGCGTAAAGTTTTGTTCTCTTGTTTGCCTCTTCTGAAAAATTCAAGCGGCTTTTAAGTTCGGCGTTGTCTTTTGTGTTTTTTATGAGGCCAAGGACAAGATCGCTGGAATCAAGTTTTTTTCCTATAAGATTTTTGGATTTTGAATGCGCGACGCAGAGCCCGTCCTGATCGACTATATATGAAATCCCGGTCTGGCCGAGCTGGATGCGGTCGATTATCGGCCAGAAACTCTTTAAATCTAAATCCGCTATTAAGACGCCGCTTACTTTAAAAGCCTGGTCGCGCATTAATATTGCCATTGTAAGTGTCGGCAGGGAGTCGTTTATGTAATATATGTCTGATTGGTAATAGGCATTGTAATTTCCCTTTAAAATCAATGAATACCAGATTTTAGACGACAGCGGAGTAGAGTCGTGGAGCGTCGAGAAAATTTCCTTGCCGTTGATGTCTATTATAGATATGCGGCTGAATATTTTGAAATTAGATAACAGCGATTCGAAAATAGCCTTCGTTGTTGTATCGTCGAAGGAGCGTATCGCCGGTATTTTGGATGTCGAAATTAATATACGGTTGGCGTTTTCAAGAACCTGGCCGATTTCGTGGGCAACTACGTCCGCCATTTCAAATGATGAATCGGCGACCTTCCTTGTTATGACGTCTTTTTCGGATTCTATAGCTATCGTGCCGAGCGACAGCACTATTCCCATGGTCAGAACTACGAATGCGAGCAATACTTTCTGCATCAAAGAAAATCGTATTTTAAAAGTATTAGGGTTTCTTAAATTTTCTTTTATGGCTTTTATAATTGAAAGCTTTTGGGTTGTTGCATTTTCTTGAGTATTGTCAACCGTCAAGTTCTTTGTATTTATTTCTTCTGATGACATCTTAACACCCCTTAATTTTGTAAGAAAATTTTATCATAATTTGCTATTATTTACAAGAAAATTAACATAAATTAACATAATAATTTAACCGTTAATAACGAACCATCTATATAAAAAAATAATATTTTGCCGAAAAGAGAAATATATGTCAGTCGTTAATGAAGAAAAACACAATTTAATATCATCGGGCATGAAAAATAGCGTCTTAAAAAAATTTTCTGGGCTTATGGCCGGCGGCGCGGCTGCGTTTGTGATCGCTTTATCGCCCGTGATTTTAAAACATGATGCAAATGCTGCGGTTTATTATTATCAGGATGAAACCGGCCGTGTGCATATAACCGATTCGCCTCCTCATAAAGGCTATAAAGTAATCATTCCTTCGTCTAAAGAGCAAATATCTATTTCTGATTCGCCTTATAATGACAGGCAGACAAAATATTCGCCGGAAAATCCTGCTGTAAAAGCTAATGTACAGGCAAAGAAGCAAAGTTCCGCCGGCGGCGAAAATCTGAAAAAAAGCATAGCTAACACCAAGTTTTATGAGGTTGACGATTCAAAATTCGCGGCTATTATATCTCGTTATGCTCAGGTTAACGACCTGCCTTATAATCTTGTAAAAGCTATAATCAAGGCCGAGTCTGATTTTAACCCTAATTGCACGTCGCGTGTCGGCGCTATGGGATTAATGCAGCTTATGCCGGGAACTGCCAAATACGTCGGTGTCAGCGTGCCTTATGATCCCGAACAAAATATTATGGGCGGCACCAAATATTTCAGGCAGATGCTCAATACATTCCGCGATCTCGAGCTGGCTATAGCGGCATATAATGCAGGCCCGACAACGGTAATTAAAGCAGGCAGAAAAATTCCTAATATTCGTGAAACTCAAAATTATGTGAAAAAAGTATTGTTTTATTATGATATGTTTTCTAAAAATAATAAACCATTTACGGATTCTGAAAAGAATAACAGGCTCGCTATAATTTATTACAGGCGCGGCGAGATAAAAAAATCAATAACCGAGTTTAAGAAGGTAATAAACCTTTCGCCGAATTATGCGCCGGCCCGTTATAACCTCGGCTATATTTATTCGCAGGAAGGCGAGTACAGCAAAGCTATTGAAATGTATAAACAGGCGATAAAGCTTGATCCGTATATGAAATCGGCTTATTATAACCTTGCGATAACTCTTGAACGACGAGGGCTTCTGGATATGGCGATCGCTACCTGGAGTACTTATATTTCTTATGAAACCGATTCTGAGAAAATCGCACAGGCTAAAAAATATATTGACGAACTTAAAGATTATATTTCGACCAATCAACGATAATTTGAAAATCTCACCCGGAATTTATCATATATGTGCCGCGTGGTATATGATACAATGAATTAAGGAACTTTTAAAATTGATAGCGGCTTACCCAAGATTCAAAATAATATTTCAAAATTATATGCCGTAATTTTAAAAAGATTTTATTTAAGCATATATATCAATAAGTAAAAAGCTGTCTAAAAAGTAAAAATTTAGGCAGCTTTTTATTCTGTGAAGGTATATTTATATATTAATTTTGATTTTATGTGAATTTTTCTGAAAATCAGTTCTTGCTTCTGCAATTTAATTAACTTTCAAAAACGCTTCAATTATTTAATTTCCGGTATTGTTAAAAGCAAAAGATCGGTAACTTTTTTTACGTTTTGCTTAAAAACTTCAAGGACTGCCTGCCATGTTACCGGCGCTTCATCGTCTTTCCAGCAGTCATAATCGGTGCTCATCGCGACGGCGGCATACGGGATTTTAGCTTCGCAGGCAAGTGCGCATTCGGGCGCTATGGACATATTTATGATATCGGCGCCGAGCAGTCTGAACATTTTTGATTCGGCTTTAGTTGAAAAACGCGGTCCTTCGATTGTTACGACAGTGCCTTTTTCATGGTGGGGGATATTCATTTTTTTCAGATTGCCGATAAAAATAGCCCTTAAATTTTTATCGAACGGTTCTGCCATCGGGGCGTGTTCCGGCTTATGCGGTTCGAAAGCATCGTAAAATGTGCTTATTCTGTGTTTTGTGAAATCTATGAATTGGTCGATAACAAGCAGGTCGCCGCGCCGGATTTCCTCACGGAGCGATCCGACTGCTGTTGTAGCGAGAATATGCGTGCAGCCGATTTTTTTTAACCCATAAATGTTAGCTCTGTAATTTACCTGTGTCGGCGGTATTGTGTGCTCGCGGCCGTGTCTTGATAATATCGCTACTTCCGTTCCTTTTATTTGGCCGGTTTTAAGAGGAGATGAAGGGGCGCCGTACGGCGTGTTTATTTCGATGTCCTGCGCGTTTTCTAAAATTTCAGGGTTTTCAAGGCCGCTGCCGCCGATTATTCCTATTTTTACCATTATTTTTCCGTCCTTTTTTGCAAAATAAAAAGTGTTTTTTTACTTTAATTCTTTTAAATTTTTATTTTCTGGTTATGTTTGCCGCTTATTATTTTCGGACTTATTGGCTTTATTTAAAATGCATTGCCTATAAGAGCCCGTTTATAAAAAAAGTGAAATGTTAAATTAAAAAATATTATAACTTAATGTTATATTAAAATCAAGATATCTCCTTTACATAAGTAAACGTGATATAAAAAGTCAATTTTATAAATTTAATGAAAATTAGAGCGAATATTTTAATATTTACTTAAATTTTAAATATTTAGTTATTATTTAGTATTGTTTTTTTATTCCTGCCGTGATAAAATATGAACAAGTAAATGTTAATGTTATTAAATAAAAGGAATGGCGGTTAAAATAAAGGACAGATGAAAAAATTTTTAATAATACTAATAATCATGGTTATATGCGCATTTGCGTATTACAATAAAATTAGAAGCGAAGAAATAATAAGAACAAAAGTTTTTACTCAGGTAAAAAAAGCGGATGACGGGTATGGAATTACTTATTACCATATGGTCGGCCAAAAAAATTTGATTCCTGTTCAAAAAAAAGCGAATATACTTTACATTCAGGGGTCAAGTTATGGTTCAATCCTAAAAATCCTGAAAAATAATTTCAGGTTTTTTCCGAAAATTGGGTTTGAAGTTTATGCTGTGGAAAAACGCGGTTTTGACTCGTTCGATACCAATCCGGTCGAGGCTTATCGTTATTCAAATAAAGAAACCAGAGTTCATGATACTTTACAAATCATAAATAACATTAATGCCAGTACACATGAAAAATTGCCGTTTGTGGTAATAGCCGAAAGCGAAGGCTGCGATGTTGCGGCTGAAGTATGTTTGAAGGTGCCTGAAATCACGCATCTTATACTTTTAGGCGGCGGCGGCGGATTATCACAGGCCGAAGAATTTAAAGTGCTGCTTTCTAAAAAAGGCACGTATTTAAATATGAAAAAAGCCGAAGACTTTGATAAGAAATTCAATGAAATTAAAAATTCGACGGATGAATTGGCGCTATGGGCCGGACACCCTTATAAACGCTGGAAGTCGTATCTTTTCGATGTTGCGGCCAAACGGCTTTTAAAGTTGAAAATACCCGTGCTTTCAATTCACGGCGCTGAAGATGACAGCGTTCCTGTCGAAAGCGCGCGAGAGCTTGTTAAAACCTTTGAGAAAAATGACAGAAAAAACCTCACTTATTTTGAACTGGCCAACGCAAGTCATTCATTTAAAGATGTTCAGAGCGAAAAAAGCCTTATCACCGAAGTGGTCCTAAAAATTTTCGAGTGGCTGAAAACCAATAAATTGCTCACTGAAGATGATATGTGGATGATCTACAAGGTGCCGGTCGAATTTAAAGAATCATAAGCTTAACATATAAATTATATAGTTTTCATTATGTTATAAAAGAGCTGCCTGAAAAATAAAATCGGCGCTCTTTTTTTATGCGGGGGACATAAAGGGTTAATAACCCTTTAATTTCCCCCGCGCCCCTTTTTTAATCCCGGCTATATCTACCGTTGTTTTGGCGATGCTGTCGTTTAATTTTGCAGTTTTGTGTCTTAGTTTCATCGACTTAAAAACTATATTAAAGATTAAAAATAAAAAAGTAGCAGGATGGGTGGGGGATTATTAAGGGGGCGGTAAGGAATAATTCCTTAGCCGCCCCTTTAATAAGAAGAAAAATAAAAAAGCTCACTAACTGAATTAGTAAGCTTTTTTTATAGTATTGTATTCGAAATAATATTAAAAAAAACTTTTTACGAACGAACGATCCCGCAGGCGCACTTGTGGTCGAAGGTCGGGCAAGGCGCCGAGGACCAAGTGAGTGAGAAAAAAGTTTTTTTACTTTTTGGAAGAGAAGAAGTCTGAAATCTTATTCCAGAAGCTGGATTTCATCGGCTGAACATTGTCGCCCGAGATTTTTGCGAATTCGCGCAGCAGCTCTTCCTGTTTTGAACTGAGGTTTGTCGGCACTTCGACGAAAATTTTAACCAGAAGATCGCCGCGGTTTCTGTGCCTGAGGCTTGTCATGCCGTAATTACGCAGGCGTGAAACGCTGTTTGTCTGGGTGCCTTTTTCTATTTTCAGCTTGGTTTTGCCGTCGATTGTCGGAATTTCAAGCTCGCAGCCGAGCGCGGCCTGTGTGAAAGTGATCGGAAGTTCATAGATAAGGTGATCGCCGTCGCGCATAAATATCGGATGATCCTTAACTTTTATGATTATATAAAGGTCGCCCGGGTATCCGCCGTGCGGCGCCATATCGCCTTCGCCTTCGAGGCGCAGTTTCGAGTCGCTGTCGACGCCTTTCGGGATTGTTATTTTTATTCGTTTAGTTTTGGATTCTGTGCCGCTGCCGCTGCATGCGCTGCATGGGTGTTCGACAAAATAGCCCTCGCCGCCGCATTTAGGGCATGTTTTAGAGATGGTGAAGAAGCCCTGCGATAATTGTATTTTACCGCGGCCCTGGCATTGCGTGCATGTTTTTTTGCTGGTTTTTTCAGTCGCGCCGGTGCCGCCGCATTTTGAGCATTTTTCCATTTTCGGCAGTGAAATTTCGCGCGATATGCCAGTAAAAGCCTCTTCGAGCGTAAGTTCCATCGTTACGCTTATGTCGCGGCCGCGAGCCGGGCGTTTTGAACGGCCGCCGCCTCCGAAAAAGCCTTCGAAGATATCGCCGAAGATATCGCCGAAATCTCCGCTGAATCCTCCGCCAAAACCGCCGCCTCCGAACCCGCCGTCCTGCGAGAAGGCTGCGTGACCGTACTGGTCATATGCCGCTTTTTTCTGAGGATCGCTTAATATCGAATAAGCTTCGTTCACTTTCTTGAAGTGTTCCTCGGCGGATTTATCGCCCGGGTTCAGGTCCGGGTGGTATTTTTTCGCGTTTTTCTTATACGCTTGCTTTATTTCTTCGTCGCTTGCGCCTTTACTGACCCCAAGCAGCTCGTAATAATCCTGTTTTGACTCTGACATATCGTTGCTCCTGATTTTGTTATTTTTTAAACATATAAATGAATTTATGGTAAAGGTTTTTTAATTTTAAGATTAAATTATTAAGCGTTTTCGGCAGTTTCGGATTGTCCCCTGACACTCACCTTGACTAAGGCAGGTCTTATTACCTTTTCGCCAAGTTTGTAACCCTTGCGGATTGTTTCGAGGATAGTATTTTCCTCGACGTCGTCGCGCACTTCTGTTGTCAAGGCCTGATGCATATTTGGATCAAAAGTCGCGTCGGTCGGTATTTCATTGAATGAATGTTTATTCATGATGTTGAAAAGGAGCTTATTTATTTTTTGCATGCCTTCAAAGTCGATTTTAGCTTCCGGCGTTATTGCGTTGAAACTGTCCAGAACAGAGAGCAGGTCTGAAAATATGCCTTCGAATGCGAGCGCTTTGTAGTCTTCTTTTTCTTTGATGACGCGGCGTTTGTAGTTCTCGAAATCAGCTTTCATTCTTTGGAGCGAGCCGAGATATTCCATGGCCATGTCTTTTTGTTTATTGTATTCTTCTATGGAGACCGTTTTAGGCGCGTTTGCATCGGCTTGCTTGGCTTTGGCCGCTTCGGCTTCATTTACCGCCGGCTGGTCATGATGAGTTTCCGCGTTTTCTTTCTGCATCATGCCGGAAGCAAGCATAACCAGATATTTATCGATAGTTTCCTGCAATTTTGCGCCTTTAAAATTTTCGACAAATTTGTCGATTTCGGCGATCAGGTTATCTTCGGTTATGGTTTTTGTTTTTTCTTCACCGATTGTGGCGGTGATTTGCTTTTTTACGACTTCTTCGTTAATTGCCATGGTCATCGATTTCATGAGCGCTAGCGCGTTGGTTTTAAGCATGCCTTTTTTTTCTTCAGGCATCGGCATGGAATTGATTCTGGTTTCTACGTGTTTGGTTATTTCTTCATTTTCGTGTGCGCTTTTTATTTGAGCGATGACCTCATTTATTTTAGCTTTCACTTTTTCCGACTCGAATATTTTGTTGTTAGCCGAGCAGCAGGAATTTGAACTGCCTGTGCCGTGGCCGCCGCATTCGCAGCTGTGGCCGGCTTCATGGTGTCCGTGATTGGCATTATGATGATTGTTATGATTTTTTGTCATTTCAATGTTCTCCTTAAATATATCAGGCAAAGCTTTGTGCTTCGCTCGATTTTTTAATAATTATTTTAATTTTAGTTTTTTATGTGTTTAATGGATAAAAATATCGCTTATTTTAGTGGCCATTTCTCTGATTAATGAAATTGCACGGCAATAATCCATTCTTGACGGCCCGATTATTCCTATGATGCCGTTCGTTTCTGTCGAAGCCCGGTATTCCGAAGCTACAAGGCCGAGACTCAGGCTTTCAAGGTCTATAAGTTCATTGCCGATTAGAATTAAAGTGTCATTTTTTAAAGTCCTGGTTTTGTTATCATCTATTATTTTTAATAATTTTTCTTTATCATTAAATATGCGTATAAATAATTTTACATTTTCTGAATCCTGGAATTCGGGATTTTTAAAAATATTTTCCGTGCCGTTTAAGAATATTCTCTCGTCGGCGTTATTCAGGTCCATGCCTGACGAACTGAGTATTTGTTTGGCGCCCTTAATTCCTCCGCCGGTTTCGAGAGCTGAATTTACTTGTTGCAGCGTAAAGCCGTCGGGGAGCGTGTTTAAGGTTTTAGCTATTTCGTTTAATTTTTCCTGCGTCGTGCCGAAGTTATCTATTTTTGTTTCAAAATGTTCAATAAGTCCGGTTTTAGAGACAATTGTAATTACAAGATTTGTTTCGTCTAAAAGTAAAAATTGTATCTTTTTAAAACTTTCTGATAATAACCGCGGTATGGTAACCATGCTCGGGCACTGCAAAACATTAGAAAGCGTTTTTGAAATATCTTTCATCAGATTTCTAATGTGTTGCTTTTTGACTTCATATTCTTTTTTTATGTTACTTATTAAATCTTCCTCTTCTTTTGACAGACGGTCAATTTCAACAAGGCAGTCGATATAAAAACGAAGCCCTTTCTGGGTCGGCACCCGACCGGAAGAAAGATGCGGCTGCGCTATCAATCCGAGTTCCTCAAGATCCGCCATTTCGTTTCTTATGGTAGCGGATGAAATTTGCATATTGAATTTTTTTGAAATTGTACGCGAACCGACTGGTTCTGCAAAACTTATATAATCTTCGACAATTGCCTGGAATATTTGTGATTGTCTTGGCGTAAGCAGCATAAAAAAATCCGCCTTTTAATAATGGAAAACTTATAATTTATTTTTCGAGATATTATGGTTAGGTTAAAATGTTTAAGCAGGTCTGTTAGTTTACATTAGATTGATATTAAGGGCCAGCCGTGATTAATAACGGCCGGCCCTTTTTTATTTGACGTGCAAAAAAACGTAAGTAATCAGCTTATTAACGCTTATCTTACATCATTCCGCCCATTCCGCCCATGCCCGGAGGCATTCCGCCCGGCATGCCGTGCGAGTGGCCTGCTTCGCCTTTTTCAGCAGGTTTTTCGCTTATCAATACTTCTGTTGTCAAAAGTATTCCAGCGATTGAAGCAGCGTTCTGGAGAGCCGAACGTGTAACTTTTGCAGGGTCAACTATGCCTGCTTTTATCATGTCTTCGTATTTGCCGGTCAATACGTTGAAGCCGATGCCTTTTGGTGATGATTTAACTTTCTCGACTATTACCGAACCTTCATAGCCGCCGTTTGCAGCGATCTGGCGAAGAGGTTCTTCGAGAGCCCTGCGAACTATATTGATACCGATCATTTCTTCAGGATCTGCTTTGATTTTGTCGAGAACTGCTATGCTGTGGATGAGAGCAGCGCCGCCGCCCGAAACGATTCCTTCTTCGACTGCTGATCTTGTAGCAGCGAGAGCGTCTTCGATTCTTGTTTTCTTTTCTTTCATTTCTGATTCGGTAGCTGCGCCGACTTTAACTACTGCAACGCCGCCGACAAGTTTAGCGAGTCTTTCCTGGAGTTTTTCGCGGTCGTAGTCTGAAGTCGTTTCTTCTATCTGAGCGCGGATCTGCTGGATTCTTGCTTTAATGTCCGAGTCTTTGCCGTAGCCGCCGACAATTGTTGTGTTTTCTTTGTCGATTGTAACGCGTTTAGCGCGGCCGAGCATTTCGATTGTTGTTTTTTCGAGTTTAAGGCCGAGTTCTTCCGTGATTTTTTTGCCGCCCGTTAATATAGCGATGTCTTCGAGCATAGCTTTTCTTCTGTCGCCGAAGCCGGGAGCTTTAACTGCTACGCAGTTCAATGTGCCGCGGAGTTTGTTTACTACTAATGTAGCGAGAGCTTCGCCTTCGATGTCTTCGGAAATTATCATTAATGGTTTGCCCATCTGAACGATTTTTTCGAGGATAGGGAGAAGGTCTTTCATGCTCGAAATTTTCTGTTCTGTTATTAAGATGTATGGTTCTTCGAGGATAGCTTCCATTCTTTCGGTGTCTGTTACCATGTAAGGTGAAACATAACCTTTGTCGAACTGCATACCTTCAACGACTTCGAGCTCTGTGCCCATGCTCTGGCCTTCTTCGACTGTGATAACGCCGTCTTTACCGACTTCGTCCATAGCTTTCGAGATGAGTTCGCCTATCGTTGTATCTCTTGAAGATATTGAAGCGACCTGAGCGATAGCTTCTTTTTTGTCAACAGGTATGGATGTTTTTTTGATTTCTTCTACAACGGCTGTAACCGCTTTTTCGATACCGCGTTTGATAGCCATTGATGAAGCGCCAGCTGTAACGTTTTTGAGGCCTTCTTTAACGATCGACTGTGCTAATACTGTAGCGGTTGTCGTACCGTCGCCGGCAACGTCATTTGTTTTTGTTGCGACTTCTTTAATAAGCTGCGCGCCCATGTTTTCAAATTGATCTTCGAGTTCGATTTCTTTTGCGATTGTAACGCCGTCGTTTGTGATTGTCGGTGAACCGAATTTTTTGTCGATTACAACGTAGCAGCCTTTAGGTCCGAGTGTAACTTTTACAGCCTGCGCAAGTGTGTTGATACCTTTTTCTAATTTTGCTCTTGCATCGCTCTGATATAATAACTGTTTTGCCATCTTATAGAGTCACTCCTTAAAATAAAAGTTTTTTTAAAAATTTTTGCCGCCGTCTTTTTAATAAAGCACCGGCAGTATTAATAGTATGAATTAAAATTATTCGTTGCTTATTGCGAGGATGTCGTTTTCGCTTAAAATGAGATATTCGATGTCGTTAATTTTAATTTCTGTGCCTGCGTATTTTGAGAAGATAACGCGGTCGTTAACTTTAACTTCTAAAGCTACTTTCTGGCCGTTTTCAAGAACTTTTCCAGGTCCTACCGCTAATACCGTTCCAACTTGCGGTTTTTCTTTTGAAGCGGTTTCTGGAAGGAAAATACCGCCTTTGGTTTTTTCTTCGGTTGTTTCAGGTTTTACTATCACTCTGCTGCCGAGTGGTCTGAGTTTCATAGCGTTCATTGTGAAAATTACCTCCTTAAGATTTTACAAATTGTTATTGGTTTTTACTTTTAATTCGCATATTATTTCATTGCAATTTTGCAAAAAATAATACGCTTGAATTAACTAATTGACTAACTGCCGTGTTGGATATTATAAAAAAGCCCAAAGTAATGAAAGTTTTTATTTTTTTGTTAGCACTCGTTTTACTTGAGTGCTAATTGTGGCTTATTATATTAAAACTAATCGGGTGTGTCAATAACAAAAAAAGCATAATAAACATGAATTAGTTTTAAAAAAACAAAAAATCTTTTTTTTACTAATTTTTTCTAGTTTTTTCTTTTAAAAATAACGTTATAAGAAAATTTCGTGAAAAAATTTATAAAATTTCTTGTTGTATCTGTCGATAAGGTATGTTATAGTATAATAAATTTTTATTTATTACTTATTTATTAATTACAAAAATAATACTTAAAAAGTAACATGATACTCAAAGAGTAATAGAAAATTGATCATAAATGTAATAAAACATTTATAAATATTGAAAATTAAGAATAAAGTTAATTGGCATAAAAAATGCTTCTTATTTTTAAAATAATGGTTTTTTTATAAGCAAGTCCTTTGATTTTAAAAATAAAGGACGGCTTTTTTTTATTGTTCGATCGCTTAACGAGTGTTTTTGCTGAGAGGATAATTATGAACAGTGAATTTGCTGGGAAAAATGGCAGGTATGGTTTTATAAATAGAAATGGTATTACGGTAATTCCGCCGCAGTTTGAAGCTGTCGGTGATTTTACCGAAGGACTTGCCATGGTTATGATTAAAGAAAAGTATGGATTTGTGGATAAGGCTGGCAATTTAGTCATTCCGGCAATTTATGATGAGGTTGGTTTTTTTTCGGAAGGTCTCGTTAATGTTCGTATCGGAACCGACCATAAGGCAAAATGGGGTTTCATTGATAAAAACGGCGTTAAAGTGATAAATCATCAGTTTGACAAGGCAGGGCGTTTCGAGAATGGAATTGCGCCTGTCGAAATAGGCCAGCGCTGGGGTTATATTGATAAATCAGGTCAGTATGTTATAAATCCTCAATTCGAGCTTGCTGAAAAGTTCGTTGACGGCCTTGCTAAGGTTAAGCTTAACAAGTATTGGGGCTATATTAATTCAGAAGGCCAGGTTATTGTGAAACCTAATTACGATAAATGCTGGAATTTTTCGGGCGGTCTTGCGCCGGTCCAAATTGATAAAAAATGGGGCTTTGTCGATATGTCGGGCAAAGTCGTAATAAATTTTAAATATGACTGGGCCTGGGGTTTTGCCGAGGGACTAGCTTCTGTACAGCTTGACGGCAAACATGGCTATATTAATTCAAAAGGCGAAACTGTAATTTATCCGCAGTTTGACGATGCCGGCGATTTTTCGGGCGGCCTTGCGCAGGTTTATATAGGAAAATGGCGTACCGGCAAGTGCGGATATATTGATAAACAGGGGAAACTAGTAATTAACCCGCAATATTACCTTGCGAGTCAATTCGCTGAAGGTCTTGCGCTTGTCAGGCTTGATTATAAATGGATGTTTATTAACAGCGAAGGCGTTGTGCAGTTTGAGGTTAATAACGATGTCGTATGGAATTTTTCAGATGGTATGGCGAAGATCATGAATTATTAATTTTATCTTTTAATTGTTTTAATATGTAACTATATACTTAAATTATTTACACTATCCATATATAAAAAATTTTACCGTGCTAAAGTAAGTAACCTGCTTTAAGTACGGTTTTTTTTATGATTATAACTTTATGGTCAATAAAATTTTAGCGTTTTTTGTATTTATTTTTTTATTGACAATTGCAATACAATAATTTATAATTTTGCTATAATTAACAGGGTGATTTAAAGATGCAATCAAATAACGAATTAAAAGAAAAGATATTAAATTTAAAAAAACAAAGAAATGCTGTAATTTTAGCGCATAACTACCAAAATCCTGAAGTGCAGGATGTGGCTGATTTTGTCGGGGACTCCCTCGGCCTCTCAATTGAAGCGCAAAAAACAAATGCTGATGTTATTGTTTTTTGCGGTGTTTATTTCATGGCTGAGACGGCTAAAATGCTTTCGCCTGATAAAAAAGTCATAATGCCTGACGCCGATGCAGGCTGCCCTCTGGCAAATATGATATTGCCTGAGGATTTACTTAAAATGAAAAAAGAACATCCAGCTGCAAAAGTTATCTGTTATGTCAATTCAACTGCTGAAATAAAAGCGTTATCTGATTATTGCTGTACTTCAGCTAACGCGTTAAAAATTGTTGAAAAACTTCCTTATGAAGAATTTATTTTTGTTCCGGATAAAAATCTCGGCGGCTTCATAAAGGATAAGACGAATAAAAAAATGCATTTATGGAATGGGTTTTGTCCGGTGCACATGAAATTTTTACCAGAAGCTATTGAAAAATTAAGGAAAATTTACCCTGCCGCAAAAGTTATGGTACATCCCGAATGCGACGAAAAAATAGTTAAAATGGCTGATTATGCTCTTGGCACCGAGGGAATGCTTAAGCATGCGCGCGAAGCCGAGGGTGAAAACGAGTACATTGTTGGCACCGAAAACGGTTTTATTTACAGGTTAAGCAAAGAGGTGCCGGACAAGAAATTTTACGAGCTGTCCCCATCTGCGATTTGCCCGAATATGAAGAAAATTACGCTTGAAAAGCTTTTGTGGTGCCTCGAAGACATGCAGCCTGAAATACAGGTCGCCGTTGATGTGCGTGAAAAAGCGCTGCTTGCGATTAACCGTATGATTGAAGTAAAGTGAATTTGCGCTGAATGAAATAAAGGCCGCATCTATATTATGACGCGGCCTTCTGGTTTTTATATTTTAATTTGATTATCCGATCGATTTAGAGTGGAACGTATAAGGTTTGTGTTATTGATCTTGAGTTAAAAGCTTAATTTAATATCTGGATTTAACCGGCTATTTTAAATATTTAGCCTTATTAAAGTAGTGAAAGTTGTATAATTCATCCTGTCTGAAGCCGCATTGACTGCACTCTACTATAGTTCCCATTCTTGACCACATGCTTGAATCACATTTCGGGCAATTCATTGTTACCACAACCTTTCGTTTAGTGTAATAGTAATAGTCGATTTAACTTGTTTGAATTGTTTTGTTATATAATAATTATCGGAATAAATTTAAAAATTTAAATAGTAGTGAAAAATTATGATTTTGGCGTCTTATTGTAAATTAGGCCTGCGTTGTACTTATAAATGCGGCACAAATGAACATCTTCCGGATTCGGAATTTTTAAAAAAAAATTTTTTAGCGGGAAAGGTTATTCCGGTTTGCCCCGAAGTATTCGGCGCGCTTACTACTCCGCGTGATCCGTCTGAAATTTCCGGCGGGAATGGAACGGATGTCGTTAACGGCCGCGCCAGGGTGTTGTCGTCAAAAGGCATTGACGTTACCGAGAATTTTATGAAAGGCGCGTTAATGGCTCTTGATATAGCCCAAAAATGGGACGTCAAAGGCGCGCTTCTTACCGAATGCAGTCCTTCCTGCGGAGTAAATTTTGTCTATGACGGCACGTTTACCAAAACAAAAATAAAGGGGCCTGGCGTTCTCGGCGCCCTTTTATTAAAATCGTTCGGCCCTGATTTTATTCTGGCTTCCGATATACAGTCCGAAGAAGAGTTAAAAAATATTTTTGGCCATATATTATAAAATAGTAAAAAAATTAATATATAAAAAGGAATTAAAGGAATTATATGTATTTTGCACAACAGATCTATAAATTTGCGGATTTACACACACATACGACATTTTCAGACGGTACTTTTACTCCGGCTGAGCTTGTAGCCTATGCTTCAAAGCAGGATATATCGGTGCTGGCCGTTACAGACCATGATTCAGTTTCGGGTATCGACGAAGCTGTTTCGGTCGGCTTTGCCAAAGGCGTTGAAATTATTCCCGGTATTGAATTAAATACTGATATTAAAGATACCGATCTTCATATTCTTGGATATTTTATTGATTATAAAAACCCTGAGTTTATTTCCCGGCTTAATGAAATTAAAGCCGCGCGCGTTGAACGCATGAGGCAGATGGTAATAAAAATAAATAATATTGGTTTTAAAGACCTTACTCTTGAAGATATTTATGAAGAATATCGCAAATGTAATCAAGACGCCTCCACCGGCGAGGTGTCCCTAGGCCGGCCGCACCTTGCGCGCGCTATGGTTAGAAAAAATATTGTAGAAGATGAACGCGCAGCTTTTGACCGTTATATTGGCAATGGCAAACCATGCTATGTAGAGGTTCTGCATAAGATGTTCCCGGTTGACGCAGTAAAATTTGTGCGTGAATTCGGCGGAATTCCTGTAATAGCCCATCCGGGATTGAGCAAGCGTGACGATCTTATGCCTGATCTGGTTAAAGCCGGATTATGCGGTATAGAAGTTTTTCATTCGAGTCACGATAAATCAGCTATTTCGCATTATGAGAAAATGGCGAAAGATTATAACTTGATAATGACCGGCGGCTCTGACTGCCACGGGCCTAAAAATAATTCGCATCCTCTTTGCGGCTGCGTCAAATTGCCATTATTCAGAGTCGATGAACTTAAAGCGCTTAAAAATAAAATTTAGCCCCAAATTATTTTTGTCATTTATTATTTGATTTTAATGCGATGGCCTTTTTAAAATTATGATTTCATTTTTTGCGTTAGCTTAACCTTAATACATATTTTTATTTTTGCGAATTAAAGCGAGGTTTAGTATGCTTGTTAGAAAATTAATGGCTATAAACAACTTTAGAGTCAATTTTACACTTAAAGTTTTAATATTTTTAATTGCCTTGTTTCTTTTCCAATTTACTGCGGCAATCCAGCCGCAGCCTGCCTATGCGATCAGGGCGCAGGCCGAAAGACTGTGCGATGAAGGTAAAAAACTTTTAGAACTTAATAAAAATGCCGAAGCTGATTCGAAATTCAAGGCGGCCATCGCAGAAGACGGCTCTTACGCGCCTTCTTACTATTATGTGGCCCAGATGCTTTACTTGCAGGGAAATAACGATGAGGCGCTTATTTACATAAAAAAAGCGCTTGCTAATTCGCCGCATGAGGAGTTATACAAATCACTTCAGTGCGATATAAACGCCGCTGTAGCTTTAAAATCAGCGAAAAACGGCAATATGGACCGCGCTTATAAGCTTTACTATGAAAATCTCGAAATTCTCAACTATCATATTCCGACTTATAACAGGCTTGCCAGCTTATTCATAAGCAAAGGCGATTATTCGAACGCGATTTTGCAGTGCAATAAGGCTCTGGAAAGTGCAGCCTCCATGCCGCCGACCATAAAATATGATCCATCGGAGCTGGCTTTTTTACATGCGAATATGGCGCTATGCTTCTTTGAATCTAAAAATTATTACCGGGCCATGAATGAAATTGAAGCGGCGAAAAAAATAAAAGCTACAGACTATGTTGAAAAGTATTATAAAAAAATAATGAGCGATGAAAATCCGGTATTCAGCGATTTTAAAAAAGGCGAACAGGCTTTTAATTCCGGCGACTTAAAACAGGCGCGGGTTTATTTTGAAAAGGTAAAGCAGATAAATCCGAATTACCAGCCGGTAAATGAAAAACTTAACGCGATATACAATCAGGAAAAAATCGATACGCTTTTAGCCGAAGCGCAAAATCTCGAAACTAAAGGCTCGTTCAATGAAGCCGCCGAAAGATATAACGAGGCGCTGACTTTAAATCCGGCAAAAAAAGAATATGCCGCTAAAGTCACGGAACTTGAGGAACGCGCTAAAAAAGAACAGCAGACCGCCCTTTCATCCATGAAAAAAAATCCGAAAAAATCCGGCGGCACTGCCGAATCTACTTTGATCGATGAAAATCTAAAAAAACTCGCGGCTCGTGAGCAGAGTGACAAGGATCCAAACCAGAAATATGAACAAAAATTCCGCGACGCTGAAGCTTTGTATGAAAAAAGAGAATACGAAAAGGCGCTTGCGCTTTATAGAGAAATATTCGAGGATAAAGAAGATTTTAAACATGATGAAATCCTGAAAAGAATGAAAACCATATATACGAATCTCGATGAATTTTATATAGAATATATTGATTTGGCGCTTCCTAAGCTATACATATATATTATCATTGTAGTTACGCTCGGCCTTATATTATGGTGTTATTTCGGCGGCCAGATAATGCTCATGATGAAACCTGACCCGCACAAAGACTATAAAAACGGCATAGAATATCTGGAACAGGAAAATTATCCGAAAGCTATCCAATGTTTTGAGAAGGCTATTCTTAACGCAGTTGATCCTATCGAAAGGACGAAAGTAAAATCTAAATTATCGACATGTTATTTTAAAATCAAGGACTATGATAAATGTATTAAAACCTCCCTCGAGGTGCTGGATGTCGATCCTAAAAATGAAATCGTACATGGGTATCTCGCTAATTCGTTTCTTGAAAAGAATATGCAGACCGAAAGAGCTATCACTGAATATAAGCTTCTATATAAAAAACAAAAGGACGATAAAAAATTACTCGGCCTGCTGTGTGATTTTTTTGTTAAAAATGATGATTTGTCTCAGGACGCTATCGATATTTACCAGAGGATATATGCAGCCGATCCGTCAAATAAACGCGTCAGGAACCTTTTGCTTGAATTTTTTATCAGGGCGAATGATAAGGGTGACCTGGCCATGAAAGTTTATGAATCGGTATGCGCAGATGATAAAAATAACGTCGAAGTAAAGATTATGCTTATAACAGCGGTATTTCACCGTAAAAATTATCAGGAATGCGTGAAATTATGCCGCGAATTATTCGAAAAAGGCGTATTTGACGATATAACGATCGATTATTATACTAATTCTTTTACCAAACTTCAAAAGAGGTTTGAATTATTAGACGAATACCAGAATTATGTTAAAAAATTTCCGGATAACCAGGCGTTAAAAAGATATTGGGACCGTATGTTTCCTGTATTTAACGCTGAAAGGCTTATGTCAGGCGGGCAGACGGCGGCGGTTTCCAGTCAGGCTAAGGCACAGCCCGAAGCGCCAAAATCCGATTTTATACCGGCTGCGGCTGAAAGAAAAACAAGCGCGGCGCCGTTGATTGCTCAGGAATCCGAGGTAAATAGCGCTGGACAGAATAATTTATCTACAGGTTTTAATTTTTCTGATGCAGCTGCCAAGGCGGCGGAACCAGAGCGTCAGAATTTAACGTCGCCGGAAAATGTAAAAATTAATGAAACTAATATTAATGCCGATAATATGAAAGTCGAAATTGCTAATGAACGGCCGGCAGCTGAACAACGTCCAACTCCGCCGGGGGCGCAGGTTATTAATATATGCAAAAAATGCGCGCACATGAATCCGCCCGGCGCTACATCGTGCCGCAAATGCTCAGCTCCGCTTTAATATTATACGGGCGTGCCGGTTAAGTAATATCCATATAACTTATTTCAGTTATTTAACATAAACTGGAGTTTTTATGGCAGAAGACCAAAACACTACTTCTTTTGAGATAACCAATGAATCTTCGCTTCAAAAATATCTTGGCAAGGGCCAGGTTATTGAAGTAGAGGTAAAACTTGGCTTATTTGCCGGACAGTATAAAAGTAAAGTACTAACTTTTAATGACAAGAATATTTCTTTTGCGGTTCCGGCTGTAGGTAATAAACTTATCCATCTTTGGGATAAGACGGTTTGCCATATAAATTATATGCGCAGCGACGGTATGTACACTTTTATGACGCGTATCGTCAAAAGCGAAATATATCCGAATCCGATTTTACAGGCGCTTGTGCCGCCCAAAATTGAAAAAATCCAGCGCCGGCGTTATGTTAGAGTCGATGTTAAATTAGCGATTAAAATGCGCAGGTTCCATGAAGACGTGCCTTACGATTCACAGCCTGAGCCTTTTTTTGAAGCTACAACCGTGAATATTTCGGCGGGCGGGCTCAGGGCCGATAGCCCCAAACATAAACTCGAAATGGGCGAAGTTTATGAATTTGAATTTACCCTTGATAATTATAAATATCAAAACGTACTCGGAGAAATAGTAAGGGCGGCTGAAATGAAAAATGCTCAGGGCGCTTTGCTTACCAATCCCGACGGATCGCAGATGTATAATTATGGCGTAAACTTTATACAAATACATAGAGTGCAAAAAGAAAAAATTATTTCCTACGTATTTAAACGTGAGAGGGAAATGATTGCAAGCGGAATGAAGTAAATGATAAATTAAGCCGGCAGGCTTAATTTTAAATTTAAATGAAAATATAAATAGAAACAACAGGAAATAAAAATGAAGCTTAAAATAGTTTTATTAAAAAATAATAAAAAAATTTTAAAGCTGGCGCTTTTGTTATTATTCGCGCCGGCATTTTTAGCTTTTATTTTAACCGTAAATGCTGCCGCGGAGCAGGATATTAATGCGATGAACGATGTCGGGCTGCTTTATTATAATTCCGGCAATTACGAAGAAGCGATAAGCGAATTTCAAAAAATATTAAAAATAAAGCCTGATCATGATACTGCACATTTTAACCTCGGCTGTGTTTACCAAAAAAAGAAAAACTGGAAGGAAGCGGACCGGTATTTTACGAATGTCCTTGATATCGTTCCGAATGATAACGAAGCTAAAAAAAGGCTTATATTATCGGCTGAGGCGTGGGTTAAACAGCTGAAAACCGACCTTGCCGGCCAGCCGCAAAATCCTAATTTACACAATGATTTGGGGCGCGCTTATATTTCATTGGATAAGCTCGATGACGCTTATGCCGAAATTTCCAAGGCGCTTGCAATAAAAGCCGATCTTGCCGCCGCTCATTATAACCTCGCTTATCTTTACTTGAAAAAAGACAGTCCGCAGAAGGCGGTCGATGAAATAAAAAAAGCGTGCGAAATTGAGCCTAAAAATGTGATCTATCAGAAGTATTATAAAAAAGTCGCATCTATTGCCGGTACCTCGGCGCCTGAGGTATCGGAACAGCCTCAACAGACTCCGGCTGAACAGGCAGAAGACGGCATATTCTCAGGATCGAAAAAAGACGAGGAGAATATATTTAAAGCCGGCGTTGATGCTTTTGAGAAGAAAAAATACGAACAGGCTCTCTCTAATTTTGAGAAAGTCCGTAAAATGAACTCGAAAAACGAAGAAGCTTCAAAATATATAGCTAAAATTAATGATATATTAAAAAGTAAAAAGCAAATAAGGGACCTTTTTGAGAGCGCTGATAAATTATGCAAAAAAAATAAATGGAACGAGGCTATAACTTATCTTGAAAAGGCGAAAAATAATCCTAATATAAAACAGGATCCCAATTATCTTGACGTTTTAAAAACTTTATCCGACGCTTATATGCGTATAAACGAATATGATAAGGCTTTTGCGATATACGAAGAGCTTAAAACTCAAAATTCGAACCTTTTTTTCGTAAACTATAACATGGCGCAGATTTATCTTTACCGCGGGCAGTATGATTTGGCCGAAGAGGCGCTGAATAAAGCCGCTAATGCAGACGGGGCCTCGGTCGAACAGATAAAACGCGCGCGTGAAATACAGTCGGATTTAAAGTGGCAGAAAAATAAAATTTTTGTTTATGGCGTCGGTTTTATGTTTGCAGCGGCTTTTGCGGGTGCGCTCGGCGTTTTCTACTCTCCGATGGCACGCAAAAAAAGGCTTATTCAAAAAATCGAGGAACTGCGCAACTCTTCTGATTGGAACTCGATATTTAAAATTTCTTCCAGCCTTCCTAATTTTAATTATACTATCCAGGAGAATGTAAAAATAAACATTACAACTGCGATGGCATGCTATAACATGGAAAAATATGACGACGGTATCAGATATGCCAAGAAAGCTCTTAATTACGATGCCGGTCTGACTGCTGCCAATGAATTGCTCGCTAAATGCTACTTAAAGAAAAAAATAGTTTCCGACGAGGCGATTTTCCAATACAAGAAACTTTTAAAAAATGATCCAAATAACACTGAAGTTTTAAAATTAATTTCAGAATATTATATAAAACTTTCAAAAAATACCGATAAGTTTGTTAAGAAAGAAAGTCTTACCGACGAGATTATCGACGCGCTGAAAATATACGCGTCACGCGAGCCGCAAAATCGTGAATTAGCAATATTTACGGCTAATTTATTAAGGCAGCGCAAGGATACTTCGCAGATGGCGGTTTCGATTTATGAAAATTCGCTTTCTTATGAAGAAAATGTTAAGGTAAGAGATGTGCTTGCCAAGGCGTATTATGAAGCTAAAAATTATGATAAAGCTATTGCCGAATGCAATCTGATATTTAAAGAAAATGTCGAAAACACACAGACGCACAGAGTATTTATTGATTCGCACATGGCGCTTGGCAGATATAACGACCTTTGCATCGAATATGAAAAATTGGCTCTTTTATATCCTAACTCAGCCGATATCGAAAGAAGGCTGAATGAACTTAAAAAACAGACTATGGTAATCGGCGGAACAAGCGGCGATAAACAGGGTTCCGACGGCGAAAATCAGAGTCAGACGGCCGAGGGACAAAGCGCGGCGCCAGCCTTAAAACAGCAGTCTGTAGCGGCTTCAAGTACTGATTATGAAAAATGTTTCGAGCGCGGCTGTAAATTTATCGAGTCTAAAGACTATAACAACGCCATTTCTGAATTTAAGCTCGCTTCTAAAGGCTCTGTTCCTATGCGGAACGAAAGCAACAAAAAACTCGTTCTATGTTACATAAAGAAGGGGCTGCTGGATATGGCTTATGAACAGTATAAGCTTGTTAAGTATGACCAGGAAATAATGCCTGACGAAGTTAAGGAATTAACTTATGATATGGGTCGCGCTTTTGAGGAGAAAGGAAAATTCAAGGAAGCGCTTGAAATTTATAACTTGATATGTAAAGTGGATATTGGATATAAGGATGTTTTTGATAAATTTGAAGAATTACATTCATACGTTTCTAAATTTAATTAATGGTGCTATATGGCGTTTGCGTTTATTAACGCAAGCGCTGGCGCTTTTTTATCGAAAAATGCCGTTTCCTGATTTTTCTAATTTAATACCTTCTGCCTTAACTTCAATCATTTGTATTACCATGTCTTTGTCCTTTTTTATTCACAGCTTGCCGTGCGCTGCCGCAGAGTCAGTATGCCGCAGCTTTAACGGTTTTATTTATGACATCCGCACGTTAGACCCTGTCGAAGATGCCGATATATCGTTATCTTGCGCCGGTTCGGCCGAGAGGTACGAGGCAAAATCGGCTGGTGACGGTAAATTCGAAATATTTGACGTTCCGTATGGTCTTTACAAAATAAGCGTATCTAAAGCCGGATATAAGACAGATTCTTTAAAGACAAACATCAATAAAACATATATGCGCTATGATACAAGCATAGAATCCGAAAGGGATTCAGAAAATAAAGCAATTTCGCCTGACGATGTTTCGGCAAACACCGGACGTAACGGAAGGCCGACGGCAGGCGCAGGCGCCATAAAAATCGACGGGGAAACTGAATTTGCTCCGAAAAATAATCTTTACGGAGTGACAGGGCTTATCGAATTGCCGGATTGTCTTGTTACGCCGGAAGGGCATTACAGGATTGGCTATGGCGTTATGCGTTCGAGAAGGACAAAATCGATCGGCGGCAGCTATAAGGAATCTAATTATTCGGTGAATTTCGGCTACGGCCTGACTGAAAACCTTGAAGTTTCAGTATTCGCGCTTCAGAGTTTCTCAAGCACGCAATCGGCTCAGTTCATACCGGCTCAGGGCTCGACTCCAGCTGCAGTGCTGCCGCCGTTTTTTACCGATAAGGCAGGTTTTTCTATTAAATATTCAAACTCAGCCCGCTATCGTGATGGCTTAAAATATCCGTATGCTTTTGTTTTCACTAACACTAATGACGGCACGACCGAGGTTTCAATGCCCGTTTCGGTGCCGGTCGGCGGCGATGATATAATAATCAGGCCGGTATATAAAAGCAATTTAAAAGCCCTTACCTGCGATATGGCTTATAAAAAACCATTATTTAATGATCATCGGCGTTTAAGCCTGATGCTCGAACTTATAGGCGATGATAAATATAGGTATAATACCATTAACGGCGGTTTAAGAGCTGAGTTCAAAAATGACTCCGCCGTCAATTTTAACCTGATGACCGATCAGAATACCTACAGGTTGACTACCGGAGTAAGCGCGACAATGCTTTTTAAATAATTTTTTGATCTAAGTTATTTGAATTTTTCAGATATTAGTTTGATTGAACAGAAGGAGTATCAAAATGAATTTTTTTGGAACGGATGGAATAAGGGGAATTGCCAATAACCATCCACTTACGCCTGAATTTGTAATGCGCGTCGCAGTTGCGGCCGCCAGTGTTCTTGCCGGCGATAAGCGCTCTAAAAAAGATAATTCGGAAATGCCGTTTGTAATTATTGGCGCAGATACCAGAATTTCAAGTAACATGCTGGCTTATGCCGCCGGCGCCGGACTTATGTCAATGGGATTTGATGTCTTAAATCTAGATGTTATTCCTACCGCGGGTCTGTCCTGGCTTACCAAAAAGCTCGGAGCGGCTTTCGGCATCATGATTTCGGCTTCCCACAATCCTTATTTCGATAACGGCGTTAAGATATTTTCTTCAGACGGCCATAAGCTCGACGAATCGGTAGAAGCTAAGATCGAAGAAGAGCTTTTTAAGGAAGCTTCGGCTCGGCCGACCCATAATAAAATCGGAAAATTGAAAAAGGTAAATTCATATATAATAGATCCCGTTACTGAATACTGCGAATTTGTTTCAGGGCTTATCGAAAAAAGCCAGCCGGGGGCGAAAAAATTAAAAGTCGTTATTGACGGCTCGAATGGCGCTTCATCGGCTCTTGTAAAAAAAATATTCGCCGACCGTTTTGCCTTGATACAGATTAACTGCTCGCCGGACGGCGAAAATATTAATTTTAACTGCGGGTCCACTCATCTTGACGGCCTGGCCCAGCGTGTTATAAAAGAGCATGCCAATCTTGGAATAGCGTTTGACGGCGACAGCGATCGTGCGCTCTTCGTAGATGAACACGGCAATGTTATCGACGGCGACCATATAATCGCAATGCTGGCGATTGATATGAAAAATTCCGGGACGTTGAAAAATAACCTTGTCGTTTCGACCGTTATGTGCAATTTAGGCTTTATTCATGCTATGAAACGCGAAAATATAAACCTTATAACTACCGCGGTAGGCGACAGGAATGTTCTTGGTGAAATGCTTGCAGGCGGCGGTATTATCGGCGGGGAGCAATCCGGACATATTATTTTATATGACAGGAACCACACCGGTGACGGACTCATTACAGCAGTATCGGTGCTTAATCTCATGAAAAAGACCGGGAAAAAACTTTCTGAATTAGCAAAGGTAATCAACAAATATCCGCAGGTCCTTATAAATGTCCGCGTTAAAGCTGATAAGAACATATATATGCAGAACGCTGAAATCAGTAAAATAATAAAAGACACTGAAAAATGTTTTGAAAATCGCGGCCGCTTGCTTGTGCGCCCTTCCGGCACTGAAAACCTTATAAGGGTTATGCTCGAAGGCGAGGATAAGAAGGAAATTACCGATTCGGCTGAGAAAATTGCGGAGATTATAAAAAATAATATGGGTTAAATTATGTTTATTTTATTTAAAAACCGGATAATATATTTGATGATTTTGATTAATCTGTCAGTTGCGGTTATTATCGTAACTGGCAGTTTGTGTTATGCGACGTCTGAGATTAATTTTACTAACTCGACGACGGAAATTATAGGAAGCAGCGCTCCTGTAACTGATGAAAATAACCTCGAAAGTATTTTGTACGAGAAATCTAAGCCGGACGAAAAAAAAGAACCTGATACGACGCAGGTTACATTTAATGATGAAATAAAAGAGCATTTTTTTCTGGCCGATGAGTTTTTTAAAAAAAAGGATTATGTAAATGCTTTGATTGAATATAATAACATAAGATATATCGACCCTTCGTATGTCGAAGGTTTTATATTTCCGGCTAAATGCTATTTTAACATGCATAAATTTCTTGAGGCAAGCTATTATACTGCCTATACTCTTTACCTGGACCCGGAAAATCAGGAAGCAAGAGAACTTATGGCGGAACTCAAAAATAAAGGCATAATCGAAGAAGTTAAAGACGATAAATTATGCTATGTAGTACAGGCCGGCGAAAATTTCGACCAGATAGTATTCAGGGCTTACGGCGCGTCGCGCTATGCAAAAGTTATTATTGACGAAAATAAAGGTAAATCGAGCTATGTGGCCGGGGACAGGATTACTCTGCCTCTTGATTTCGGCATTATAACCGATGTAAAGCGCCTGAAAAAATTCGACGGGACCGCTTTGCAGGGCGACCTTGAAAGACTCAAAGAAGCGATAATCGAAGAAAAAGAAAAGAACTTGAAACCTGACGATAACGAAGGACTTTATTTAATATCGCTTGAATATCTTAAAATAAAACGCGATATGAAAGCATTGATCGCATACGAAAATGTATGTTTTGCCGATTCGAAGTATATCGATAAAAAAAATTCGGAGTTTTTGACTAAGGCTATGGAGGCCGTCAAAAAACACCTTGAAAAAGAACCGAAAAGTGCCCGCGGTTATTTTTATATGGGGTTTTTGCAATTTCTGGGTGAAGATTTTAAGGAATCGCTTTCGAACTTAGCGTATTCTATATCGCTCGGGCTTGAGGATAAATACCTTACACATGCGTTTAAATACAATACTCTTTGCCGGAAAAGCCTTAAGGATAAGGAAGCTCGTGAAATCGAGCGCGCCGCAATGCTTAAAGCAACCGCCGACGCGTCGGCTTCCAAAGAAATCGTGAAGGTAATGCAGGCTACCGTCGAGCCGTCTGAAGACGAACGTGAAAGCGATAAGCCTAAGGAAAAAATAACGTCCGAAAATTTTAATGATATGACGAAAGAACAAAAAAGCTATTTTTGTTATCAGCAGCGTAAAAAAATTGAAGATGCCATAAAAAAATATAATGAAAACAATATAATCGAGATGACACAGGAAAATTTTGCCATGTCAAAACTTCGTGAGCAGGGTTATTTGACTGAAGATATAAAATGTCCGGACGGCGGTAATTTTTACTTGAACCATAACGGCTATGTCGAGTGTTCAACTCATGGACTTTAAATTTTTGAGGTAATAATGCCCGAAACCAAAAGCGGAAATAAAGAGTTTATACAATCTTATGTGCCGTTGAAATGCCAGACGCATTATAGTGTCATGCGTTCGATAATCAAGGTAGATCAGCTGGTAAGCTACGCGCGCTCGAATGATTTGCGTTTTATTGGAATGTGCGATTTGAATAATGTTTCGGGCTTTTATGAATTTTACTCTAAATGCAGAAACAGCGGCATTAAACCTATTATCGGCGTCAGCGTGGATGTTTGCGATAATCCGGAAAATATAAAAAACGCAGGTTTTAATTACCGCGTGACTTTATTTTGTAAAAATAAAAACGGCCTTAAAAATGTGTTTAAAATATTAAATTCAGGCTATCTGCGCGAACCTTCAGCCGGCGGTTTTTACGTCGATACTGACACAGTTTTAAGTAACAGCGGCGATTTGATATGCGCCATGCCTGCTGTGATGTCATTTACCTATAAGCTTTTTAAAAGCGGTAAAACTAAAAATTTGGACGATTATTTTAAAAAATATATCGATTCATTCGGCGGCGACAGGATATTTTATGAATTATGGAAAGACGGAATTCCCGCCGAGGATGAGTCAAATTTATGCCACCTGGAGATGTCGAAAAAAAATGGCATAAGGACCGTTGCCGTCAATAATTGCCAATATATTAATCCCCGTGATTTCAAGGGTTATGCTGCCGCGTATGCGATGAGAAATTCCGTTAGCTTTAATGACGCCCTCGAGAAACTTTCAAATTCAGCAAGACTTCATATTAAAAGCGCGGGCGAGATGAGTTTTCTTTTTTCGCATATAAAAGGTGCGGTTGAAGCTACGCGCGATATCGCGTTTGAATGCAACCTCGATCTTTCGGATACCGCCTTAAAAATGCCGGGCTTTAATGTACCTGAAGGATTTAATGAAAATTCATACCTTGAGTTTTTGTCGAATAACGCGCTGGGAAAATTACGGCCGGCCAGTCTTGAAATTTATCAGGATCGCCTTAAACGAGAGCTTGACATTATAAGCGGCAAGGATTTTTCAGGTTATTTTTTAATTGTGGCCGACATTATAAATTATGCCCGAAAAGTTGGAATTCCTGTCGGACCGGGCCGCGGATCGGCATGTTCGAGCCTGGTGTGCTATCTTACCGGCATAACTAAAATTGATCCGGTAGAAGAAAAATTGATGTTTGAAAGGTTTTTGAACCCTGAACGCGTGAAAATGCCTGATATCGATATCGACTTTGCCTCCTCAGGCCGCTATAAAATTATCGAATATATAGTTTCTCGTTTTGGTATTGATAATGTCGCGCAAATTTTGACTTTTAATCATTTGAAACACAAGGCTTTGTTCGGCGTTTTATTTAAATTATTCGAAATTCCCGAAGTGCACTCCAGGGAATTTGCCCAGGCTGTCGATAAGATAATTTCTCTTGATCCGAACGCGCCGGTTGAAAAAATTGCAAAATCGCCTCTGACGGCGCGTGTCATCGCTGCTAACGGAAAATTCGGCGATTTTTTGGAGGCGGCCGAGCCGCTTCTTAATAACATAAGGCAGACGTCTATTCATGCGGGCGGCGTTGTGATTGCGCCGGAATCCCTGAAAAAAGATGTTTTTTTGATGAGAAAGAACGAGGGGATATATGTTACCGGCCTTGACATGACAGCGTTAGAGGGCCTGGGTTATTTGAAAATGGATCTTCTCGGTATTAACGCACTTGAAAAAATTGAGGAAATAAGGGCTGCCGTAAAAACATATTCCGGCGTTGAAATCGATATCGAAAATATAAACTTAGGCGATAAAAAGACCTATGACTTGATAAGTTCCGGCGAAACATTCGGCGTATTTCAGCTTGAAACTTTTTTATTCAGAAAATTTCTGCCTGAACTTAAGGTTTCCAGTATCCATGAACTGGCGGTCGCGATTGCGCTTATAAGGCCCGGGCCTATAGAAGGCAATATTTTAAAAGATTACATCGTAAGAAAAAATAAGGGCGCCGCGTATACATACCCGATTGCCGCGCTTAAGAACATTCTTGATGATACTTACGGGCTTATAGTTTTTCAAGAACAGGTAATGAAAATCGCGATTGAAATTTTCGGATATAGCTATTCGGAAGCAGATACGCTGCGTGATATTATGTCTAAAAAGCGCACCGAAAAGGTCGACGAGGAATATCAGCGTTTTATGCAAAAGGCCAAGGCGCGTAAGATTGATTTTAAAATTGCCGGCAATATATTTGGATTGATTTCAAAATTCGCTCAGTACGGTTTCAATCAGGCGCATTCTTCTGCTTATTCAAGAATAGCCTACGTGATGGCTTACTTTATGGCGAATTATCCGGCTGAATATATGCTCGGTCTTTTAAATGGCGAAATAAAAAATCACGGCCGCGATCATATGCTTAAAATTGAATTTTTGAGGCGCAGGCATATTAAAGTTACCGGAATAGACGTTAATTTATCTGAACTTTATTATTCCATATCTAAAATCGGCGCCGATACTGTAATTCGTACCGGCTTTATGAGAATTCCGGCGATTTCGGCCATAACTGCGCATGAAATAATCGAGGAAAGAAAAATTAACGGCTTATATTTAAGTTTCGGCGATTTTATGGAGCGGCTTGCCGCGCGGGCCGGTAAAATCAGAATGAATGAGCTGGATCTTATAATAAAAAACGGCGGGCTCGATTCTATTGGCGAAGGGCGTTCGCGCGAAAGGATTGCATCTGAATTAAGCGCTTTTATTTTAAATCGTAAAACCGCTTCAAAAACCACTGACCGCGGCCAGATAACTTTTTTTAAACCCGAAGAGGCGGTAAATTTTAAGCTTGCGGAAAAAAAATTCATGCCGAATTCCAGGGCCGAAGTCAGCGAATCTTCAGATTCCCAAGCCTCGTTCAGATTTGATATCGAAAAATTTTACGGCCGTGAAATTTTAAAATACGTTAATATTTTACCTCTCGATTCTATAAATTTATTGGAATATGATGAAGAACCGCCGGAAAATGAAACAATTATCGAAAATTGCCGTGTTTCAAAAATTATTCGCACTTACGGCGTAATATTAAATTTTGAACCTGCCGTTATGGAAGTGAAAATCGGCGGCATTTCTAAAAATTGCAAAAAAAACTTTAAATTTTATGTCAATCAGGAATTAGCCGCAAAAATTAACCGCTTAAATAAATTCGAGCTCGTGTTTATAGATTTTTATATTAAGATCCGTAAATTTGATGATTTTAACGAGAATAACCTGCCTGATATTTTAGAAAGCGAATTTTTTATTTTAAAAAATATAATTTCTTATCGTGAGGCAAGTATTGATTTTAAGGCATATATTGAAATCAAGGATGAGGCCGGCGCCGAAAATATAGAGGCGTCCCTGCCGGCTCTTATAAAACACGCCGTAGAGCGTTATCCGGGAGAAATGCCGTTATTTATTAAAACCGGAAGATTTCGTATTGCCACTAATAAAAAGGTTAATTTTTCCGAAAAATTTGTTAACGGTCTTAAAATGACGGAAAAATTTTCCGGCCGGCTTAATATTTATATAGATTTTTTAAGGTCTGAATAATTTGACTGATAATACTAAGATGATAGTGGTAAAGGAGACTTTAAGTGCTTTCTTTTTTTAAGAAATTTATCAAGATGGGATTCGGGCATCATCAATCGCCGCCCATTGCCATATTGCTTTGTTATGATTCCTATTTCGGACCGCGGCAGCGAGACGAAATAAATCGTATTATAAGCCCGGTTATAGAACTTTTGGATAAATATCCGAGCGTGTGCTTGAATTTAAAAATTTCTGGCATTACTCTTTCCGGAATGCTATGGCATAATTATAAATTCGTTGAAAAAATAGCCTCTCTGTTTTCTCAGGGCCGACTTGAATTTTTAGGCAGCGGCTTTTCGAATAGTCTTCTTACCGTTTTCGAAAAAACGATTGTCAGCGAACAGATAATAAAGCACCGTGATTATATTAAATCCGTATTTGACGTGCTGCCCAAAGGATTCATCCCTCCGTTCGGCTGTTTTTCGAAAGAAATGTTTACGGTTTTGAACGAAAATGATTTTAAATACATTATTCTTGATGATTGCTACCTGTCGCCGAGGCAAGTGGCCGAATTTGCCGATTTAATCGAAAAGAAGGGGCGTAAAAATATAAACGGCATTTTAAAAAATATTTTTATGCCGCGCAAAGTAGTTTCCGGAACAGGAGATTTTACTATTTTTCAAGAATTCACAATGTTTTCTGAAAGGCTTAAAAAATATGTGGTCGACGGCAATGAAAAAACTTTTTTTAAATTTCTAAGCGAGGCATTTAATGCTTTTGATTTTGTCGAAAAGGATTCGCTGATCACTTTAAAAATCGACATTAACAGCCTTTTAAGCATGTTCGCTAAAACTCATGCCGATCTCATAAGAATCGGAGGTTTTGTCACGACCATTCTTGAGTGGATAATAAATTCGAATTACGCGGAATTATGTTTGTTTGAAAAATGGTATAATGAAAAAAATGCTGCGCTGCGTGAGAAAAAAGAATTCAGCGTAGAATCGTCAGGATTTTCAAGGTATGCCGGAAGCGATATTCCTGATATTTATGAGAAATTTAACAGCGCGGATTCGAGTTCTAAATATATATCATTGATTAATAATTTTAGTAAAAAAGTATACGAAACTCAAAAAAATTTTTCCGGACTTTTACGCGCTGACCGCGAAAAATTATCGTTTATGCCGCTGATAGAACTTTCTAAAGCAATAGGCCTTTTTTATCAATATTCATTTGGAAGGCCGGCCGAGTTGGAGAAAAATTCGCTGCATTACGAAATATTATCGAAGGCGGCTATACATTTAAACTATTTGCAGGACCTTCGCATAAAAAGCAAGGGCGTATACCTTGCGGATATAAACAGCGATTTGAGAAATGAGATACTTTTTATAAATGACAGGGTTTTCGTGCTGCTTAGGCAGAACAGCGAAATCGGCAGTTTTATTCATTTAGCCAGCGGCGGTGAAGCGATAGGCGAATTTATAGTGCCTTCTGATTTAATGCGGACCAGCGGCATTCCGGAATCCTGCTCCGGTATCGATACTTATATTCTGGCTTCGCATGAGCGTGACGGCGAAAAAGCCGTAAAATATTCCTACCAGCAGTCGCAATCGCTGCTTGTCGGAGCTCAGTTTTCGTCAAATATAGGCGAATTTCAGGTTTCAAAAGGAACTTCGCTTTATAACAATAAGTTTGAAACTAAGTTTATCATTAAAAATAACCAGGTTTCAGAAAATTCGATAAAATGGATCGTAAGATATTCTTTTGCGCCGGATTATCTAAGCGTTATACGTTACGGCCGTTCTATATTGGGATTTATTTCAAGCGACGGCCAGTCATTTGAATTTGAAAAGGAATATCAGTTGAGCGGGTCTGGAATCGGCATAATAAATAAATTAAATAATAACTATGTCTATGTGAATTTTTCAAGATTGGTGCCGGATGTGACAAAGACGTCTTTGAACGCGCATTCGTATGGGTTGACTTTTACATATGATTTAAATTTCAAGTCGTTTGAAGAGAAAAGCTTTGTCATAAATATAGTTTATGATAATTGCGGTTAACCGGAATAAATATTTGCGGCTTTTTTATAAATTGACTTATTGATTATGGAATTTGGCCTCGAGTTGATTTATGTCTATTAATATTGTACTTTCATTAGTGAATGTGACTTTTCCTGCGGCATGTTTTATTTTTTTTACATGCTTTCTCTTAGCGCATGAGACGAAAATCTTTGTCGCGCTGCGGCCTTGCGAATAGTAAGCGGCGTAAAGTGCCGCTTCTTTAAGTGCATTTTTTATTATATCGTCATCTGTATTTTTTTGTACCTTTAAAATTACCGATGAGCCTCTGAAATCCTTTACGTGGAACCAGTAATCTTCCTGCGTTGCTATTTTGGATAAAACGTAGTCGTTTCCTGTATCTGATTTCCCTACGAATATCGAAAGTCCGTCTTCTGTTAAAAAATGGCGGTAATACTGAGTTTGATCATTTGCGGAGTTGATAGGCGCCGGTCCGCCGCTAAAGTTTTTAATTTTTAATTGTGTTTTCAGGTTTTTAATACGGCTGCCGAATTCTTCTGTAAATTTTTTAAAGTCTTTTTTTCCGGCAAATATCTTTCTGGCTATGTCTGTAATTTGCTTTTCTGTTGCCGCTATTATTTTTTCGGCTTCTTCAAAAAAGTTGACGCTTTCTAGAGAATTTTTACAGCCATGAATTTCATTTATTAAATTTTCATATTTATTAAGGTTTTGCGCTGCGTATAAGTTTTTTGAATGCTGTCTTTTATAATTTTTAAAATATTTTTGAGCGTTGTCGGAAATGCTTATTTTGCAATCTATTTTTATCTTTTCTCCGCTAATTTCAATTTCATTTTTATTTTCTTCAAGACGGCTGTTTTCTGCCGAAGGTTCGGATTTTGAGTAAAGCGCCGTAAGAAGAAGCTGGCCGTTTGTTTTGCAGGTTTCATAATTTTTCGATTCATTGAAATCCTGTCTGTATACGCTTTCTTTGAATAACGCTATTTCCAGAAGCTTATTAATTTTTTGACTGATTTTGCCAATAAGCGACCGAGAATTATATTCGTTGAAAAAATCGCAATACGCCTCGTTCAGGCTGCCTTTTTCTTTTAAAAGCTCGACTTTTAAATTATTATCCGAATGAGCTGGATAGAACGGATAAACGAAATATTTTTTTTGTTCTGCTATTTTATTGCCGGCGCCGGATTTTTTTTCTTTTGTTTCGGCATAGAGCCCCGGTTTGAATGAGCAAAGCAACGGCAGACCCTGGCCAATTTCGTTATTATTGGCGCGGCTCAATGTTCTGAGTTTTATTAAATTTATTAATTCGTTATACTGATTCAGCGGAAATATTTTTAAAATATCGTTAAAATCGTCTGCGCAGGCTAATAATGAAGTTAATTTCGGCGAAAAGCCGTTATATTTATTTATGAAATCTTTTTTATTTTCAAAAAAAGATTTTGGCAGCATTTCAAGTTCATCTAAAGTTAATTTTTGAACGTCGATTTTGGGCGGATTAATTATGAAGTCAAGTATATTTTCACTGTTTTGATATGCGCCCACTATATTTTGCATTACCGCTTTTTCCAGGCTTAAATGGCCGTTATATAATATCGCGTTACTGTGCTTGCCCATGAACTCGAAGATAAGGCTGTATTTTTTTTCGCAGAAATTGTCCTTTTTTAAAAGCTCGATTATGAAAATCCTGTCTGAATGGATTATAAATGAATTTACAATTCTGGCGCCTTCGGTGTATTTTTTTAAGAGCGCCGAAAAGTTGCTGGGACAGCTCGTGAAATTGAATTTTTTATTCGAGGATTCAAAAAGGCAGGGAAAATTAGGATTAATTGATATATATAATATCGACTGCGAGATTTCGTCTCGTATTATGAATGCGAATTCTTTTTCACGGTTTTCTATTACTTTTTCTATTGTTTTATTGGTAATTTTGTTCTTTGTTTCAAGCGTCAAAATTTTAAGTGTTAATGCGTCAAAACTCATTTTTATGCCCTTTTATTTTAATAAACCTTTCGTTTCTTCTGTATAATTTTTAAATTCGTTCGATATTTCAGTTATTAATTTTTCGATTTCATCTGTTTGATTTTTTTTTGCCAGCTTTTCAATTTGTAAAAGTTTTTCGGCTATTGTCATGGCGGCGGCGTTAAGGGCCGAGCCTTTAAGTTTATGAGCTGCTCCGGCTATTTTTACATCGATTTTAGTTTGATACGCCTCTTGCAGCTCATTAAAATATTTCGGAAAATATTTCAGGAATGAACCAATGAATGATTTTATTATTTCATCATTTGAATCTGTATTAAAAATTAAGGCAGCCTTATCGAAAACGAGCGTATGCTTTATTTGTGAATTTAGATTTATTTCGGTTGTTCCGGCAGACTGTACCGGTTGCTCGTAGGCTGTTTCAAATTTAGTTTTTATGTTCTTTTCTATAATTTTCTCTAAGTTATATATGTTTATGGGTTTGGTAATATATTCGTTCATTCCGGCCGCGAGACATGCTTCTAACTCACCTTTCATGGCGCTTCCGGTAATTGCTATAATCGGTATTGTAAAGCCTGATTTCCTTATTTGTCGTGTAGTTTCATAACCGTCAAGCTCTGGCATGTTTATATCCATTAGAATAATATCGAATGTTTGCGTTTGCAGCGATTTTATAGCTTCAAGTCCGTTTTCAAGTGCTGTCACATGATGCCCTTTCATTTGCAATAGCTGCGTCAATAATTCGATATTAAAAAAATTATCTTCGACTAATAATATTTTGTATGAACGTTTGGCCGGCGTATTAAGTTCTGCTTTTTTGTTGCTGACATATTGCTGTCCTGTGTTAACGGGAGAGGCTTTTTGAAAATTAATTATGAAAAAGAAATTGCTGCCCGCACCCGGCGAGCTCTCTATGAAGATTTTTTCCCCGCCCATCAATTTTACAAGATTATTAGCTACTGTCAATCCAAGGCCGGTACCGCCATATTTGCGTGTTGTCGCCGCTTCCGCCTGGGAAAACGGCTTGAAAATAAGTTCGTGCTTATCGGGGGCAATTCCGATGCCTTCGTCTATTACGCAGATTTTAAAACAAACCTGTGTCGCCGTTTCAAATTTTACCCTTGCGTCTATTTTGACATTGCCCCCGCTTTCAGTGAACTTTATAGCGTTACTTACCAGATTTAATAAAATTTGCTGCAGCCTTGTCGGATCGGCCATGATATTAAAATTAAAGTTTGGAGTTATAAAATAACTTAATTTTACGCCTTTTTTAGCTGCCGCTAAATTTTGTATGTTATATATTCCGGTTATTATTTCGGAAAGGTTGCATTCTATTTTCTCGAGTTCGAGTTTGCCGGCTTCTATTTTTGAAAAATCAAGTATGTCATTTATTAAAGCTAGAAGAAGATTGCCGTTAATCGTGACATAGCTGATGAATTTTTGCTGCATTTCATCGAGGCGGCTCTGGTTTAGCATTTCAGAAAAGCCTATTATGCTGTTGAGCGGAGTGCGTATTTCGTGGCTTACGTTGGCGAGAAATTCGCTTTTGGCTTTATTTGCGTATTCCGCCTCGGTTTTTGCTTTTTCTAATTCGAAAGTTCGTTCCTGGACTATCTTTTCAAGTTTTGTGTGCGCAAGCTGCAGCCATTCCGCCGCTTCTTTATGCATTGTTATATCTCGGGCTATTCCTATTATACCTATTATATTTCCCGAATTGTCAAAAACCGGCGCTTTAACAGTTTCTGTCCAGACTTCGCGATTGTCGGGAAAAATATACTTTGTCTCGAATTTAAAAATTTTTTTTGTATTTTTTACTTCGAGATCGCCGTTAAGAATTTTCTCGAGCGTTTCAGATTTTGGAAAAACTTCGCAATCTGTTTTTCCGATTATATCTTTTGATTTTAAATCGGGCATATTTAGAAATGCTTTATTTACGATTATGTAGCGCGAGTTCGTATCTTTAAGCCAGGCCGGATCGGGAAGGCTGTCTATAAATGCCTTGAGCTGGCTTTCTTTTTCATTAAGCTCTTTCAGGCGTTCTTCGACTAATTTTTCAAGTTTTTGCTTGTGGATTTCAAGAATTTGTGTTTTGCAGCGCTCGATCGCGTATAATATCGATTTGGAAAGCGATTTGAAATCGACCTGGCCTTTTACCAGATAATCCTGTGCGCCCATTCCTAAAGCTTTTATGGCAAGATCTGAATTGTCGTTTCCGGTAAGTATTATGATAGGAATATTTTCGACGTTTTTAACGATTTTTGAGATTGTTTCGATCCCGCTGCTGTCAGGAAGCGTTAAATCAAGCAGCACAATATCGTAATGTTCTTGAATGAGAATTAATATGGCGCTTTTCAGCGTATCTGCATTGTTGGGTAAAAAAGAAATAGAATCACTTGTCGAATCTGATAAAATTTCTTTTATCAAATCGACATCGCCCGGGTTGTCTTCGATAATTAATAATTTTATTACTTGTTTGTCCATAAAAATAAAATAGTTTAAACATCGGGCGATATAACTCGCCCAATGTTTATTTTACAATTTTTTCTACATTTTTTAAGTAATATATCTTTATGTTTAGTTATTTGTACCAGGGCATATTTCAAAGAAGGTTATTCGATTCTGAAATAATTAATTTATCTTTGATAATTTTTCAAGGTCTTCTTCAAATAGCAGCTTATCAGCGTTTAATAATATTTTTACTTTATCGCCGACTTTACCCATACCCTGAATAAATTTGCTGCCCATCCCTTTATTTATTTTCGGCGGCGGTTCAACATTCGATTTCGGTATATCCAAAACTTCTGAAACGTAATCTACAATAAGACCGATTAACTGTCCGTTAACATTTATTACTATTATGCAGGTGCGGTCATTATATTGCAATTCGGGCATTAAGAAACGAACTCTCACGTCCATTACGGGAATTACCTTGCCGCGAAGATTGATGACGCCTTTAATGTAATTAGGCATATCAGGAACTGCGGTTATGTTCTGAATTCCGATTATTTCTGTAACGTGTTTAATTTCAATACCGTATTCTTCGTTATGCAGATGAAATGTCAAATACTTATCTTCCTGCATATCTTCAGTTTCTTCGTCATCTAATTCTTCATCCATAAGGTCGGAATTTAATTTTTCTTTATCCTTAATGCTCATAATTTGCCTCCTTGTTTATTTCAGATTATGATTTCATAATATCACAACTATATTAATTTATCAATAAGAAATAGAAAAAATAGAAATTTAGTAGAAATATTGCACGTTGAAATTATAAAATAATTGACTTTAATTGTCATGAATAAAATATTTTTTATTTTTGATGAAATGTGGTATAATAAAAATATGAAAAAACAAAATTCATTCTCAAAAAAAATAATGCTTCTTTCGCTCGCTATATCATTTCTATTAGCTTGTGGTTTCCTGTTTGATTTTATACTTAATTATAACGTAATGCGCGGTTTGCTGCTGCAGGACGCTGATGATCGGCTTCTGGCCGCTGCCAATGGAGTAAAATACGTTATAGGAACCGATTTTCACGATAAGATAACCGACGAAAAATCTGTTTCTGACGGCGAGCACGAAAAAAATGTGGCCGTTTTGTCGGAATTAGCCGCGAAATGCGGTGTCGATTACGTTTATTCTATGGGAAAATTCGGCGATAAAATAGTCTTTACATCTTTAAGCGCTACTAAAGAAGAATTAGAAAAAAAAAGCTACGATAAGTTTTTTAAGATTTACAATTCCGCCAGCGAGAACGTTATAAAATCATTTTCAAACGGTGAAACGGTTTTCGAAGAATTTGAAGATGAATACGGCAATTTCCGTTCGGTAATTATTCCTGTAAAAATGGCTTCCGGCGCTTATTATTTGCTTGGAGCCGATATTTCAATTTCTTCGTTATCTTCAAAATTAAATTCGGTAAAAAATGGAATGCTTTATAACACGCTTTTAATATCAATTATTTTTGTCGCGCTATGCCTGATTTTGAGTTATTTTATGCCGGCGTACTTTGAGACTGCTCCTGTGGGAAATAACTGCAATTCAAATACTCCGAAACCGGCGGCCGAAAACAATTCTGAAATTAAATCTGTTAATGAAAAAATAAAGCCGGAAAAATAATATTTTTTATAATGATTATTTAATTATCGAAATTTTTTAAAAGGTCGTCTTTATGATTTTTAAAAAAAATATGGCAATTAAATATTTTTTTGTCATTGCACTGATATTTTTAAATTTACTCGCGTGGTATATTGACGAAAGTCAGGCGCGCGCGGGGCGTACCAGCCGTTCGTCAAGTAAAAGCTACAGCAGCCGCAGCAGCAGTTATCGCGGCACGAGCGCAAGCCGCAGTTATTCGAGCTACAGCAAGCCATATACCAGCAGTTCGAGCTATAGCGGAAGTTATTCAAGGCCGTATTCGAGCGGTTATGGCGGATCTAATTATTACGGCAGGCGCAGTTACTCATCTAGTTATGGTTCGAGCGGCTACTATAGCGGCGGCTCATCGTCGATGTCATTTTTTACTATCTTTATAATTATAGCCTTTTTTGGTGTTGCCGGCCTCGTAATTTATCTTATTTATAAAGCTTTAACCCGCGGCCAGAGCCAGTATTCATATGGCGCCGATTCTTATTCATACGGCAGTGACTATAATACCTACGGCAGCTCGTCGCAATTTTCAAGACAGGGCAGTGGCCTCGAACCCTTCGATTCTGATTATAACTCATCTTATAACATTTCCAATCCGCAGTTAGAACAAAGAATACATGACGTGTTTATGGTCGTGCAGAATGCCTGGAGTTCAAGAAATCCGTTTATCGCGCAGCGATACATGAGCGACCGCCTTTTTCGCGAACACAGCGCCGATATAAACGATATGATTTCGCGCGGCGAGCGGAACGTGATGGAAAATATCAAAATTCATCAGATAAGAATTGTCGAAGCCACCGCTAATTTTGTTAAGGCTTATATAACTGCTTCGATGATTGATTATTATGTTAACGAATATAACGGACAGATTATTGACGGCAGCAATGAAATAGCTGATGAATTTACGGAATTGTGGTGTTTCGTAAAAACATCCGACGGTTTTGTCGTTGATGAAATATCCGAATAATTAAGTTTTTATGCATTGCGTTCAATTTTCGAGGTGATATTTTATGTATTTGAAATATTTAAAAACAATTATATTTTTATTCATAATTATGTCATTTTTGGCTTCTGTTTATCCATCAGCCTATGCCCAGGGGCCGAGCGGATTAAGTTATAAAATAAAAAAAGAAGGCGTGTTTTTAAGCTGGCAGCCCGCGCCTGGAGCGGTTCGCGGATATTTTGTCAAAAAATCTGAAAACGGCGGAGTATTTAAAATAATAGGATTTGCCGGCGATGATACCGTTTATACAGATTCGGATGTTCAAAAAGGAAAATTTTATTCGTATTTAGTTGCCGCTGCGGACAGCAAAAATAAAGAAATCGGCAGCTCAAACGTCATCGGCGTTAATATGGCAGGTGAACCGTCTAAACCTAAAGAAGAACCGCCTCATAAAGTCGGGTCGAGCCGCCCTAAGTCATATACAGCGCCTGAGACGGAAAAACCGTCCAAACCCAAAAAAGAGGAATTAAGCGAAGACGAGCCGGCAGATGAGCCGCGGCTGGAGTACAAAAAACCTGCCGAAGAAGAACAGCCCAAACCTAAAAAAATTCGTAAAGCGTTAGAAACTCCGGCGATTCCAGATAATGTCAAAATTTCATCGTCGGAAAATTCTATTATGCTGCAATGGTCGCCTGCGCGCGGCGCAACCGGTTACTTTATTTATAGGTCATTAAGCGGGCGTAATGACGATTTCTTGCTCATAAAAAAAATAAATTCAGGCGTAACCTTTGAAGATCAGCTTGTTAAAGCCGGCAAGACTTATTATTATTACGTGGTTGCATTCGCTAAAAACGATATGGACGACAGCGTTAAATCGGAACATTCAGATATAGTCTCTGCTTCGCTTGAATAAAATTATACGTCATTACGAGTTGGAATCTGAAAATTTTACATATAAAAAATAAGCAGGGTTCATTGCGGATGAATAAAATTTTTAGTATAATATATTTGCTGTTTTAAAAGTTATAAAAATAAAAATTTATTAACGGAAGGGGTTATTTAATGAGAAAAACTATCGCTATGGTTACGGTTGCGGCTATACTGGCCGGAAATTATACGGTTGCTGCCGCTAAAGATAATATTGCCGTTTCTGCAAAATCAACTTCTGCTGCTTCCAGACATTATGATCCAATGCATGTCGGCCACAAACATGAATGCCCGAATTGCCATCGTGAATATAATCAGCCTGGCGATAACGGCATGGGTTCTTACGGGACTTATAAATGCCCGAACTGCGGCTATAATATTCCCGCTCCGCCGAATCCAAACGGTCCGGCGCCATATCAGCCGCCTGTGACTCCTTATAATCCCGGTCCGTATAACCCTGGCCCATCTCCGGTTCCAGGTGCGCCGTACAACCCGAATGTGCCGGCTCACAGCAATCCTTATAACGCCGATCCTTCTTATGAACAAGGCTATAATGACGGGTACTTTGCCGGTTATCGCGAAGCTTATTCCGGCGGCTATCAGAACGGGCTTAAACAGGGCGAACAGGACGGAGTTCGCGACGGAGAACGTGACGGATATAATAAATTTTTATCGAAATATGATAATTATGTATACAATTCGATGGAACTTGGCGATTTGATAGAAAAATTAAATTTTCAGGGCCGCGCTATTGCAATTGAAAATACAGCAAGCAATAGAAGAGGACCGGTCGTTTCAGCCGAACTCAACGAAAAAATAAGCCGTAACGGGAATTATTATGCCATAGGTTATAACAGCGGAATTATGCAGGGGCGTAATGACGGCAATTTCGACGGAATGCGCTACGGCCGTGAAGCAAGATACGGACAGGTTTATAATCAGGCTTTTCAGGTCGGAGCTCAAAAAGCCGATAATTATATGCATTTTTCGAACGGCATTAAGTTGTCATTTCAGGACCATTTATCCATAGGTTTAGAAGCGTTAAACAGGAATGATTACAGGACTGCTTTATTAAGATTTAACTTGATTCTTATCGAGGAGCCTGTAAACGCCTCGCCGGCATTACGCGACCAGGCGTTCTGGTATGCAGGTGTTACAAATCAGAAAAAAGGCGAGGATAAAACAGCGCTTACAATTTTTATAACACATTATTTAAATCGTCCTGAAATTCTAAAAGAAGAAACGACATTGAACATCGCTTCAATGCTTGTCAATGTTAAAACCGGCGGCTTCCTGGGTATAGGTTCTAAAAAGCATTATGAAAAAGCTAAAAATATGCTGTCATGGTGGATGAGTGCGTTTCCTGCCTCTAAACGTATGCCGGAAGCGCTTTATGCGATGGGACAATGCTGCGAAAGATTTAAGGATAAAATCGGCGCGCAGGCTGTATATCAGCAAATTATCGATAAGTTTCCGCAGACGAGTTTTGCAGAAGATGCAAAAAAACGTATAAAAGCTCTTAATTCATGGATGCCGTGGGATTAATTTTTATTGTTTGAATAAAATATTTTTAAAACAAAGGCTGATTCAAATCAGCCTTTGTTTTTTATTTTTGAGGTTATATGGAATTAAAGAACGAAAAGAAATCGGCATTTCAACCGATACAAAATCTTAATCAGCATTCAAATACAATTCCAGCAGCTGAAGCTTCCGATGAGTTAAATTCAAAAATTTTAATATGGTGTCTTGTGATCGGGATTGGGATATTCGCATTTTTTTTATGGCGCGTTCCCAAAGACTATTTAAATGTCGATTTTTATATCCCTGATTCGAAACTGATAAATTCGATACCTGATATATTAAATTTTAAGGCGCCCTCTATGATAATATTGAATATCGAACATTACGCCGAAATAGTTATTTACGCGATATTTTTCATTTTATTTTTTCATTTTTTCGGCAAACGCCGCTCCGGAACGATTATTTCAAATAATTTTTTACCGGCGCGGGTAATTTTGAAAGTTTTTGTCACCTGTATTTTGGTAATAGGCTTTTGCGAGGCTTTTCAATGCGCAGACGGAAGTTATTATACATTTGTAAAAGCTGATAAAACTATTTACTATAACAGGAAATTTTTATTTTTTAATCAAAAGACTGCATATCTTGATTCTAATAATATATATGCGGTGGGGCTTACCTCGTTTTATAAAGACAACGGCACAAAAATTAAAGCAGAATACAGGCTGGCGGCAGTTGATAAATCCGGTAATGTTACAGTTTTAAGCGAAGCTTATAACCGCGCTATTTACGAAACAGTGAATAAAAATGCTATCGGAATAGCGGCGGCGATGAATTGTTTATATGGTCAGTGTCCGATGTTCGGGGAATTAAATGTAAAATTTGAAAATGGAAATATAAAAAAAGTTTTTTATATGGCGGAACGGTAATAAGAAAATATAATGAAAAAGCAATTTAAATAGGTATTTTAATAATAAAATAAAATAAATAAATATTTTTCAAAAATAACTTGACAATAGTTTAACAGTGTGATATAATTGGAATCACTTAATTGACAAGCGAGCTAAATGTTTGGGGGCAAAAATAAAAACACTCGGGCCTATAGCTCAGGTGGTTAGAGCGCACGCCTGATAAGCGTGAGGTCAGTGGTTCAACTCCACTTAGGCCCATGTCGCTCACAGGCAATAGCGTTGATGTAAAAATACGGGGGTGTAGCTCAGCTGGGAGAGCATATGCCTTGCAAGCATAGGGCCAGCGGTTCGATCCCGCTCACCTCCACTAATAAATAAAAAAGGACTGTAAAGTTTTTACAGTCCTTTTTTATTTATGTTTTTTTCTTAAATTAACTATAACCTCGCTTAGTGTTTGACTTTATTCATACTATTAGTTATAATAACCACCTGCGGTTTATTCCAGGTATTTATAGCAAAGGTTCTTTTATCGTGTGTAAATATCTTTAAATATAAAAAACAAGGAAGTGTTTTCATATTATGAAATTAAAAAATTTCATATCTATATCTGAACGCCAAAAACATCTTTTGAAATTAGGCGTTTATGTTTTATTATTTATTCTTTTGACGGCGTATTATGCGGTGGCAGCCGATAATAACAGATATATATTGTTTAAGGTAATTGATAAAAATTCGGAAAAAAATATTAACAGCGCTTCTATAACTATTAATAAGTCGGTTTTTACTACATCCGGACCTTCAGGCTTTTTTAATGTCGATACTAAATCAGAACAATTGAAAAAATTTGATTTTTTGGATGTGGCTGCGCAAAAAGACGGTTATTACGATTCATCTGTCGCCGTTTCATTAAAAAACCCTAAAATTATGCAGCCGGTTAAAGTTTATATGGTTCAAAAAATGTCTGAATTGACTGGCCGCATTGTCGGCTGCTGGTATGACAGCACCGGACATCATTATGATAATTACCGTGGCGAAGAAGTTTCGGTTAACGGCGAATCACTTTCTCATCAGATGATAATGTATAAGTTTACTGCCGATAAAGACGGTTATTTTAAAATCGATCATTTGCCTCTCGGTACCTATGAAATTATGATCAGGCATAAGCCGTGGCCTATTCATATCGGCCAGCCGGGAATGGTTATTGAACATGATTTTGTGGTACGCAGCTGTAACCGTGACGAGTTCCATAAAAAAACCGGCGAAACTTTTAAAAATAACGGCGAACTTAAAAATTTGAAAATTAATATACAAAATAATAGTTCCGATAAAACCATTTCAAAAGACGGTCAAGCTGACCAATTAAAGCTGAAATTGAAAGAGAATTTGAAGTCGAAATAATTTATTTTTTTATTATATTGACTGTGAAAAGTGTATTTATAATGCGTTTAAAAGTTCATATTAACTTTATAAAACTATTTATTGAAAGATGTTTAATACTTTTATTGTTTGTTCTTTTGGTATTAAATGTTTTTTCATATCCGGCGCCTGAAGCTTCCGCAGGTTCGCAAAATTCGCTTAATTCGCATAAAGTAGATTTTAATTCTGATAATATAAAATTAAGTTTTTATTTTTCGAATACGCCTCAATTAAGTAAAATCGAGTCGGTTAATAAACTTGAATATATCGTCGATTTTTTGAATTGTGATTTTATTGAGGGAAATATGTCACAATCGATTGATTGTGATTTGATTCAGGGATTTAAGATATTAAAATCAGGCCATAATGCAAGAGTCGTAATAAGACAACTGAAATTAACGCAGGTGCGGGTTTTAAAAGGCTTTGACAAAACCAGGAAACGCCATTATGTGGCGCTGGTTTTTTATATGCCATATGAAAGTTATTCAAAATTTGAGGCGAGAATTTCAGAAATTGAGAAGTTTAAAAAAAGCAATAAGCCGGTAGTCGTTATTGATGCCGGTCACGGCGGGAAAGATCCGGGCGCCAAAAGCCTTATTACCGGCGAGCGTGAAAAAGACCTGAATTTGAAAGTCGCGCGCGAAGTTTGCGAAAATATTAATTCGACCGGAGTCTGCCAGGCTTATCTTACAAGAACTGGCGATCAATTTTATTCGTTAAGCAGGCGTGTTTATCTTGCTAATCAATACTCAGCAGACGCTTTTATATCCATACATTTTAACGCGAATCATTTGAAAAAAATTCGCGGGTTCGAAACTTATTACATTACTTCGGGCGCATCGTCGGATAAGGCGGCGCAGCTTCTTGAAAATACTGAAAATGCCTCCGAAATGCTAGACGATTCTATTGCTTACGAAGAGGACTTTCAGGTGCAGTCGATATTAATCGATCTGAAACAAAAGGAAAATATAAAGGAATCCGGAATATTTGCGGAAATTATTACAAGAAATCTTTCAGGAGTAAAAGGATTTAATGTCGTTTCTCCGAAACAGGCAAATTTCGCGGTATTGCGCAATTTAAACATGCCTTCCATTTTAATTGAAGTCGCATATCTTTCAAATTCGGCTGATATGACATTTTTAAGAAATTCGGATAATTTCGAGGAAGTTTGCGCCCGCATTTCACTTGGTATAATAAATTTTGTATGCAGTAAGGAAGGATTTAAAGATAAAATCGCTAGCGAAATATTAAAAAGTAAAATTCAAAAAAAAACAGATGACATTAAACCTAAAAAAACCAAAATTGACGATGAAATTATGGCCGATAGCGCCTCTAATGATACTGCCGATGCTAAGACTTCTAAAAAAATAAAAACTACAGCTTATAAGACTTATGTCGTGAAAAATGGAGATACTATAATCAAAATAGCTAAAAAATTTAAAATGTCGCCCCATGAGCTTGCCAAAATTAATGGTAAAACAATGGAAAATGCTAATATTGCAGTCGGCGAGAAACTTAAAGTCCGCGCCAAATAATATGCTGTCTTATCTTTTTTATCATCTTAATTATGCTTCGCCGTGAATTAGCCGATTTTGATTATATCGATTTTTAATTTATATAAGAAATGTGAATAAGTATGTTACAACAATTAAAAATATTGATAGTCAGGCTTTCACCTGAAAAATATGTTAACTTATCTTTTACGCATAAGCTTCTTGCCGAAATTGCCAGAAATTCCGTTCCAGGAAGGATTCTGACAGATTACTTTTTCTTCCCTGATTATAATGAACTTAGTAAATTTACAAGTAAAAAAAAGATACCGCTGTCGGCTGATTATCAAATGCGGCCTTGTGATTTTGACATTGTCGCTATTTCAAATTCATTTACACTTGAATTTTTTAATATTCCGCATTTTTTGAGGATGTCATCTATTCCTTTGAATCTTAAAGATAGGATATCTAACCCTGAGATTCCGCTTGTAATATGCGGCGGGGTTAATACGCCTGCGGCTGCGCCTTTGACAGGCGGCTGCATTTCGAAAGGGAATTCATACACAGAAAATGCCGTTTTAGATGACGGACGTATGGCGCTTGTTGATGCGGTGTTTTTGGGAGAGGCAGAGGCGAATTTTGGACAATTTTTAAAAAAAATTTTGGAAATTTCGGATTGGCGGAATTCAAAGGAACGCTTGCTTCTTAATTTTTCAAATTCAATCGCCGGAATTTATCTTCCTAATAAATTCATCCATAAATATACGCCGGCCGGTTCTAAAAAGCATACCGGCGCTCTTCGACTCGAAAAAATATTTAACGCTTATAACGAAGAAAAATTAAGAACATCGCTTGAATGTGGCTCGGAATTAACTGATGCTTCAAACTTCGACGAAGAAGCGTTTACTGCCGTAAAAAATGCCGTTATAGATAATATCGATGAACTTGCGCCGTTTTGCGAATCGGTCGCTGAGGAATCAGGCGCTATCGGAAGCGTTCCTGTTGAAATTACGCGCGGCTGTCCTTCTATGTGCGCTTTTTGCAAGGAAGGCTATACGCAAAAGCCTTACCGTGAAAAAAGCCTGGCCGCTATTTTAAAAAATGCCGAAACTGCACGCGATTGTTCCGGCGTCGGAATAGTGAATCTTTATTCATATAATTTTAACGATCACTCGCGGATACATGAAATCGTTAAAAAACTTACCTGCTCAGGCATGGTACCGCGCGTTAAAAGCCAAAGAATTGACAGGGCGGCTATGATGCCTGAACTTTTATCTTTTTTGAGCCGGGCCGGATCCGGGTCGCCGACATTCGCGGTTGAAGGTATTTCCGAACGAATGCGCAGCTATCTTTCTAAAAATATAGAAAAAAAAGTTTTATATGATTTTGTTACTTCAGCGCTTAAATCGAGGCCGCGCCAGATTAAACTGTTTTTCATAATCACCGGGCTTGAAATCGATGCCGATTTTAACGAATTAAATGATTTTATTTCTTTTATGACCGCGAAAAGGCGCGCGAACATGCTTTCGACTAATTTTGTCATTTCTCTTATGCCGCTTGTAAATTCAGCTAAAACGCCGTTGCAGTTCGCTCCGATGCCTGATTCTGACAAAATTTTCAGAAACGCAAAAAAAATTTCAGGAATGTTCGCCGGTGTTGAACGGCTTACGGTAAGGCTTTCGATTGAGCGCGCAGCTTATGAGCTTACTCAGATATTAGAATGCGGCGGCCGCGAATTAACTTCCGCTCTGTGTGAAATAGCCTTAAATTACAATTTCGCTTATTATGAAAACGTACCGGATGATATTTTGAAAAAATTTAAGCAGGCGCTTTTAAATGATGGTATTGATATTTCAGAAAATTTTTTCGAAAAGGATTTTTCGGATGTTTTGCCGTCAGATGATCGTAATTACGGCGTAAGCCGAGAATTTTTATATAAATCGTGGCTTAGTTCAAAACAGTTTAAGGATGTTTCGAGGTGCCCGCGCAACGGTGAATTCGCATGTCAAAACTGCGGAGCATGCGGCTTTAAGAATAAAATTTATAAAAATACAGATTTAAAAAAAGCCGATAAGGAATTTGCTGAATTCGCTTTAGACGTAGATTTTAATAAGAGCATAAAAGCGGTATGTGATATATATTCCAGCCCTGGAGATTCTAACGCAGCTAAGTCAATTTACGAACTTGGCGGCGGCCACGCATTTAATATTATCGAAGACGCACAGACAAAACTGTTTTCAGGCCGAACAAAATTTTTAGGTAAAAATTTTTATTATGTTTCTTATTATGATTTGGCTAATGCTTCTAAAAAAATCAACAAAAACTGCAAAGATAAGGAGTTAGCGAATTCGATCGGGAAAATATTTTATTGCGATGATAATTCATTAAAAAATCTCGATTTTTTAACTAATTGTAATTATTTATTCTCTAAAATCGCCTTTACTAAGAATATAAAAATCAATGTGAACGCTGGATTGAAGGAAATTGAAAAGCAGCTTGAACAGATAATTGCCGGATTAAATTTCAAAGCAAAAATAGGGAGGCTGGCTCTTCCGTTTTTTAAAAACAATAATATTATATGTTACGCGAATTTAGATGGTTTAAAAAAACATGTTAATATGCCGATTTTATTATTTGAGTCAACTTCTCGAACGCTGTATTCGGTATTGAAAATATGCCCCGAAACTTTGGATATGATTGAAACTGCTGAAATAATTGAATATATTAAAGCGTTTGAATATAACGTTAAAAACCCGCGAAGCGTGTGCCCTGAATGCGGCCGCGTTTATTATACGCCTTTACCCGAACTGCCTGCAGTTGAAAATGGCGGCTGCTTCATTTGTAAAGGTGTGTCTGATTATTTTAGAAAAAATGCAGCTGAACGGAAATAACAATTGCTAAAATTATTGTTGAAGCCTGTTTTATACAATAAAATATCGGCTGTCATATAATATGTACTCAAATAATTGGTATCTTGACGCCTTATGGTTCAAAAATTAACCAAAGTCAGGCCTAAATTTTTAAGTTACTATTTATTTTAAAACAACTGATAAATATAGCAATTTGCTGTAAGGAGAGTTTATTATGAGTTATAAGTATGGCAATGTAAGAATTATATTGGCAATTTTTACTATTATTTTTTTAACGGCTTTGGCTGGCTGCGGCGATGATTCCACGACAAATATTATGACTGCGCAATCAAAAAACATTATCGTAATGGGAACCATTTCAAATTCAGTAGCTGCCGCTCCATCGCTTGGAAGCAAAAACTACTCTATTACGAGTCAGTTTAAGGCTGATGTTGTCGATAAATTTAATCCGAATATGCCTTGCGGAACGGTAACGCTTATAGGTGACAATACCTTTACAGCGACTATACCGATGGCGGATTCTAAAAAATACGCCGTCATAAGGCTCCATGAAATCGCCTCCGGCAAAGTCGTAATGACTGCTTTGCTTGGCAGAATTACTCTGGCGGCCGAGACTGACGCGCAAGTTCTCACAATTAAAGGAATAAAACTTGACGAAGAATCCACCGCAAAAGATTTGATGATAACTTCTAATAATGACCCTGACGAATTGCCTGACGTGCCAATTGTTGAAGACGAAAATAATAACGAAGATTATTCCGGCATTGATACTCCATTTAATTATGCATGCGAGGAGTCAATAACGGATTATGAGGCTAAATCCGATGAACTCGAAAAAGTCATAGAAGTCATAATGAGCGTAACACAAAATGAAAATATTTCAAATACGGTTAAAAATAAAATAAATTCTGTAAATAATATTACCGAACTTCTGGAAGATTTTTTGGAAATTATTAAGGAGGTTGACGATAATCCAACGCTTAACTCAATAGTCAAGACAAAATCGATTGCTATAAAAGGAAAAACTATTAACGCCGATACTTCGGATGTTAAAGAAGTTGTAAATGCAGTTGCAGGCGATATTAAGGCACTTGAAAAAGTCGCGTCGCCTGTTTTTAGCAAAGCGTCAGGAGACGGCCTTGAATTTGCCGGTATTATTCTAACATGCCCAACCGAAGGCGCTGATATTTATTATACAACCGACGGCAGCGTGCCGAAAAAAACAAGCATCAAATATACAGCGGGAACAGTTATCCCAATAACAGCTTTTACGGTTATTAAAGCGATAGCCGTTAAAAACGGGTACATAAATTCGGAAATATCTTCTCTGGCAAATTCCAGTTCAGGTATCAATCAGGTTGTGAAACCGAGTTTTAATCCGGCTACCGGAGTCTATATAACGACAAAAGAAGTTTCTATCGCATGCGCTACCCCCGGAGCTTTGATATATTACACGATTGACGGTTCTAAGCCTTCCGAGGCTGCTAACTTATATAAAGCAGGCCAGAAGATAATTATAGGATCGAAAACGACTTTAAAGGCCATAGCGCTTAAAACGGGAATGATAAATTCTGAAATCGCTGAAGGAGTATTTGAAATGCAATCGCCGACATTGGCAGAATTGTCTTTTGAGTCATTTGCCAGGAAAGTTCTGCTTGCGGTTAATTGCAATGGAATTCAAAACAATGTGGAAGAATCGCCTGGACAGCTTCCGGAAAACTCTGAATTGGCCGCACCGAAAGAAGTCATTAGATTCGCCGCCAAACTTCCTTCGCATATCAAAGACCGCAAACTCTTAAAGAACCCAAATTCACTTCCTTTTAAATCGCCTGAAGTCAATAAGGGAATAAGCGAAAATGACTTTACCTATACATTTAAAATTCAGGACGATTCCGGAAAAGTTACTAATCTTCGTGCCGATAAAGTTTATGGTAATTCTGCCTCAAAATGTCTTATTTATCTTCAAAATGGAATTAAAGTCGCCACTGACTGGAATAACGTCGGCAATTATTTTAACTCTAATATATATATGAAAATGCTTGACGCGTACGGTTCTCCGACTGATATTGATAATAATGGAAAAGTAGTTATTCTCTATTATGATATGGGAATTAAAGAAAAAAACACGCTTGGCTATTTTTCTTCAAATGACCTGATTCCCGGAAGCGGAAACAATATGGAATTATTTTATATGAACATAAAATGGTCAGTCGATGAAGGCTCGGCCGATACTGCCAATCCTCTTGATTCTAATATGGTCCGAACGCTTTCTCATGAATTTCAGCATATGATAAATTATGGGCAGCGCGTTATGATTAATAAACTTCCGGAGATGGATACCTGGTTAGATGAAGGACTTTCAGAATCTGCAGAGCATTATATTTCAGGCGAGCCCGGCAAAGACCGTCTTGATACTTTTAAAGCTGATCAGCAAAACCTTATAAGAAATGGCGCTTCGCTTTGCGTGTGGGCCGGAAATGATGAGGCTTATGCCCTTTCCTATACTTTTGTTCAATATTGCAAAAATCAGGCGCCTGCTCGTGAAAAAATATTCAAGGAAATTTACAAAAGTAATTCCGGCGATTACCACGCGATAGAGTCCGTTATGAAGGCGCAAAATTCAAGTTTCAGTAATTTTAAAGATATTCTGATCGGATATAGGGTTGCCAATCTTGTTAACGGAAGCGGAATTTATGGATATGGCCAGGAAAAAAATACATTCAATTTTGGTAATATTATGCCGCCGACTAATTCTCTTGATAATATTAAGCTTAAACCGGGAGCGGCGATTTATATATATCCTGACGCTGAAAATCTAAAAAACTTTTCTCCAAGTGGCCAGGGAAATAATATTTATTTTGTTAAGATCAATAAATAAAAAATCGGCGGATTAAAATGAAATTAAAAAAAATTTTTATTTTTAACATTATATTGTCAACTTTGCTTTTGCCTTTATATTTAGCGGGCGCGAATGCAGGCCAATTACAAAATAGTGTTTCAACGATAAGCGAAACCGCTGAAAGTACTATACCTTCTGCGGCTGTTTCCTCGAAAATCACTTTCCCTCCAGAAAGCGTTATACCTGATTATCCGGTATATGCCAAGCAGGCGGATGTGAAAAACGGCAAATTGGGTATAATTAAAGGCAAGATAAGGCTTGTTGGTTCGGGGCGTTCACAAAAATTTGTGGTAACTGTTTCAAATAATTTTGAAGTGACGATTATTGCCGGTAAAGACGGGTTCGAAAAATTAATTAAATATCAGGGCCGGCAAGCTACAGCGGCCGGCAGATTTACCGTCAGAGAATTGAAATATCCCAACCCTGTTTATAACAGGACGGTTTATTTTATTGAGCCCGAGGTGATAGGTTTTTAATTTGTATTAAAATTGCGTGAAATCCAAATATGAATTTTATTGATATTTGAAAAACTAAGCATATTTTAGTTGTTTATTGCTTGGGTTCTATATGAACAAGTACATATTTTAAGTTTTTGACGCTATTTTGGACTTTTAATTCTATCTGGTCGCATATTTCATGCGCTTCTACAATTTTTAAATCAGGGTTGGCAACGCATTGAATTGACGCGAAATAATCTTTACCTGACATTCTTACCTTTATATCTGTGCATTTAGTGGTTTTATCCCCTAAATTATTGACGATCGACTCGATTTTTTTTATTATGTCAGTTTCTTTTATTCCCACGGTTTTGCAGTCTATTGATCCATTCGATACAATATCTATATGAGTGTTTATGGAACTCAGCATTGGAAGTTCATGTAATAATTCTTTTTCAAAAGCGGTGACTATATTATGCGCTTCAACTAATGTAAGGTCGGGATCAACTTCAACGTGAAGCTCGAGGCATAATTTTTGGTCTTCGAGTTTTAAAAATGTTATATTATGTGTTTCTTTTATCTGCGTATGTTTGTATGCTATGGCGATTACTTTGTTTATCATTGATTCGCTTGGAATATCGATCGGATCTAAATGTATCAGAACATCGGCGCCGGGCAGAATTTTTTGTATTTCAATTTCAGCGTCGTTTGCGATTTTATGGGCCTGCTCAAGCGGAAGTGCCCGTGAAACTGAAATGTTAGCGTCGACGAAGGTTTCGGAGCCGGCTACACGCACCCTTAAACGCTCGATTTTACTAACATTTTCAATAGCCAATACCGTATCTTCTATTTTTTGACTCAGGCCTTCGGGCGCCCTGTCCATTAGGCAATTTATAGTTTCTTTTCCGAGCCGGTAGCTCGCGAATATCACAAGTACTGCAACCGCGAGAGCCGCAATCGGATCTCCGTACGGATAACCGATTTTCACGAAAATTAAACCTATAATAACGACGGCTGAACTCAATATGTCAGATGAAAAATGCAGCGCATCGGCCATTAATGCCTGTGAATTATATTTTTTGGCAACTCTGTAAAGAGCGGTGGAACGCGAGTAATCAATAATAATAGAAATGCCCATTACAAGGAATGCCCATATATTTGTCTCCACTTCTCCGCCCTGCCCGCGAAGCCTGTCTGTTGCTTCATGGATGATCCATATGCATGTGGCGAGTAAAAGTAATGTCTCGATTAATGCCGAAAAACTTTCGACTTTGCCGCGGCCGTAATTATATTTTTCATCCGGCGGTTTAGAACTTAATTTAACGGCTATATAAGTTATAAACGCGGCTACAAAATCAAGTCCCGAATGAAGAGCTTCCGATATTATACCAAGCGATCCGGTCGAGTAACCGACGATAAATTTCATTCCAGTGAGTAAAACAGCAGCTAATACCGATGATTTGGCCACTGCATTTTTTTCTTTTATCATTTCTTGCTGGTTAAATTGATCCGCTTCTAACATCATTAAAATCACCTTTTCATCGTGCTTATATGTCTTATATTCAAGCCTAAAATTAAGCAAATTATAACACATTTATAAAATTAGTAAAGAAAAATTAATTCTTGCTAAAATCAATACTTATATTTTTTAACGCCATTTTAGAGCTATTTAGTATTATTTAAAAATACTTTTTTTCATATAAAATAGTAAAAAAAATATTGCAACATTTTTTCAATAACTGTTTGATAAAAAAAATGATATAATAAAAAACATATAGCGTGATATTTTATGTTTTATTCATGTGAATTTTTTATCCGGACGGGTTTAATACATACAAAAAAGTAAATAATAATTATTATTTGAACGATTATTATAAATACTAAAAATATGAAAGTATAGAGGTTTTAAGAATGAAGAAAAATATTTTATTTTGTTTATTGATTGCGTTTGTATTTATTTTTTCTGGCTGTCTTGATGAAACTCAGGAAAGTAAAGATGCCAGGACTTATCATGCCTCATTTGACGCGAATAACGTTAATAAAGCATATTCAACGACTGTTGGCTTTACACTTGGCACAAATTTGACACGCTGGAAAACAATGCTTGGTGTCGCCTACAGATTGAATAGCGGCATTACCAGCAGTAATGAAATTTCAATTGGCTTTTCAAATGGAGTAACCTTAAATAAAACTTATAATCAGTCAAATTATACTGATTTTTATTTTCATTACATTGATAACGACGGTGTAAAATTTTATAATCAAAGTAACGATTCGTTTGAAGTAAAGGTAAAGCAATGGGATGGAATTGGCGGATACGGCGCCGGTACTTTTTCAGGAAAACTTTCAGAAGACGGCGGAACACGCTCTGTTACAATAACTAATGGACAGTTCAACGCTTATATACATCAGAATTTTTAATATATTTATATTCTTTACACTATATTAATGTCTTATTTTATAATGATAAATATCGCAATTCTATGTTATTCATAGCATTTGCGATATTTTTTTACGGCCAGTGAATGGTTGTGAGCTATGATTTATGTGCGGGGGACACAAAGGGCGACGCCCTTTGATTTCCCCCGCGCCCTCTTTTTAAT
>JASDSY010000038.1:0-1401 GCA_041441465.1 Candidatus Wallbacteria bacterium | reverse complement strand
ATAAATCATAATTTAAACTTACATTCCTGGTTGAAACAGTTACAGTAATATTTGAAACCGACGGTTTAGTAACTGCTGGAATTGAAACAACCACGCCTTTATAATCAAAACCGATGTCATCGCTTGTAAATGAAACTTGCATCGAAGAAATTTCGACATTTGACTTAAATAATTTCAGAGTATAAGTTCCGGCAGTAAGGTTAGCATTTCCAATAATCGAAAATGATCCTTCTGTATTACTTACGGCTCTTGCAATTTCAACCGGCGCCGCCGAAGCCGTATAAAGTACGACATCGAAAGGGATTGAAGCTTTTGTGGCATCGGCATTCACTATATAACCGCCCACGCTTTTAACGTAGGGGCTGACATTTTTTTGATCGGCTATGACCTTATCGGTAATGACCTTAATCGAAGAAATCGAAATGCTTTCGGAAAATGATCCGGCCGGGACGGCAATTACTTTAATAATACCGGCAGCGTCAATCTTTATGTCAGATGCGAATGCCTTATTTTTTTCAATTGAAATTTGTGTCGATATATATGATCCGTCGGCTTTTTTTATCTTAATATCAGCAGTAACAGGCGAGGCGGAAGTTATAACGACATCTACGCTGAAAAAACCGGCAGCGTCAGTTACCACTTTATATTCTTTATTTTCAACGACAATAACCAATTCGGAAAGCCCAGCGGCAGTTAAAATCGAACCGCTTTTCAAAGAAGGCGCCGCGGCGGTCATATTATTGGTAATATAGCCCGAAACCGAAGCGTTCGGGGCCGCACCAGTTGAATATGTTTGCGAAATGCAATAAAGCGAAACATTAGCGACATTAGTCTGACCGCTTCCTAGCGCTTCGGGCGCTTTTATAAAAACCTCGCCGCTTCCTTCCCATACTGCGTCAACCGGCATATCGCCGGGCAGGCTGTATTTAAGGTGCGCAGTCAAGTAAACTGCATAAGTGTCGTTAGCCGGAATTTTATCGTCAAAACTTATTGTACCGGCGCTAAAATCAGCAGTAGATGAAATAATCTCAGTTTTAGCGGCAAGCTGCACAATCCTTATATTTACAGTTCCAGCCGCTGTGGACGGAACCGTGGAAATTAAACCGTATTCAGGCCTGGAAATAAAATTAGCTTTAAGCGAGAGCGGAGCGCTGCCGGCCGTACCGCTGTTAGTAACGCCTGTACCGACACCGCCGCCTCCGCCGCCACAGCCATATATCAAAATGCCAAATAAAAACAAAAACACTAAAAGTAAATTTGTCCTGTTTAAGCCAAGTTTCAAAAAAACCATCTCCTAATATAATAAAAAATTAAATTTCAACTAAAATGCTCAACTAAATTACATTCTATATAATTCCAATGTTTTGGTGACTCATTATACAATATATTTTTTTTATTTTA
>JASDSY010000037.1:0-42167 GCA_041441465.1 Candidatus Wallbacteria bacterium | reverse complement strand
ATTTAAGGTTGAAATATAGCAAAAATATTTTTTTTTGTCAATTAAAAATAAGTTAAAAAATAAGGAGCGCTTTATTTTTAAATGAATTTCAAATCATAAAAAATACCGTTAAATTTTTAAATTTTAAAATGATTGTTTTTTGATATTTACAAATCTTCATTTTTATGGTATAATATTTTTGTTTTTGATTCAGCATAAGTTAAACTATTAGTTGCAACATTGAAATTTTTTTATTAAAGGAGATTGCCATACATTTTTAATGTTATGGCATTTTTTATTATGAAAAAAACTTACAACATCGTTTTCAATTTCTGCTTTACCTTCCTTTTAATAGGATTTTTAGGAATTTTTACGACAAATCATGCCATACGCTTTCTCAATACCGCTACAGCCTCATCGATCAATCCTCTGGCGGCCTGCGGAATAGATAAAAAAGTCGCGTATCTGGCGCCGAACAAAAATGTAATGCTTATCAATTTAAAAGACGGCAACGAAACTATCGTCACTGATAAATTCAGTGAAATCGATTCAATGTCATTAGATTTGACTTTAAATAAAATTACCGTTGCAGGCAGGTTAAAAACAAACGACGCATCGAAGTTAAACGGTGTTTATATGATAGATATCGAAAAAGGCGACATAAGCACAATTTGCGAAAGCAGAAAATATTATTTTTCGCCGTGCCTTTCTTCGAATCAAAAATTCGCGGCTTATATTGTAAGCGGTAAAAATGATCAATTCACACCTTCTAACATAGAACTCAAAAATCTTGATACAAATTCGGTGAAATCGCTGACAAACCAACCAGAAACCGGCGAAAACGGAATTTTTTACAATTACCCGAGATTCAGCCAGGCCGGAGACTCGATCATATATTCAAAAGCTGATATTCCTGATATTGACACTCCGCGCTACGGCTCGATATATATATGCCAGACTCCCGTCACCGGAGGAACGGAATCGGTAATTATCGGCGGCGCAACAGTTTACGGCACAAACGGCGAATCAAACAACGAATATAAAGCTTCAGTTCCAAATATATTAGCCGGAAACAAGATCGGATTTCTGAAAACTGTCGGTAATGTTTCAAAATCACTTGCCTTAATCGACGGATTAAAATCAAACGAAGTAACGGACATACTCACCGACGCTGATAACCTCGCGCGTCCTGATTTTTCAAAAGACGGCAAATATGTCGTTTTTGAATTGTATAATGACGAACAGTCAAAATGTTCAATTCAATTATATGACATCAACGCCAGGGCGACCAGAAAAATATGTGAAACCGGCGAGATGCCGTCCATCGATTAACATAAATTCATGTTTATACCGCTGTCAAATTTTATACACTCGTCATATTGATAAAATTTGGCACAGTTATAATTTCCAAGTAAAATCAATCCATTTAGCAAATCAGTTTTAATTTATAAAATGGCATGCTATATGCTTTCTTCCTTATCAAAAGGTGGTGAGCACATGTATAGCGCATCTGATTTTCGCCCGGCCGATTCATCTTCGCTATTCGCCAGAAAACTCGAGGCTTCGGATAATTTCATGATTGTGGATTATTTTCGGGAGTTAAGCCAGATACCGCTGCTTAGCGCCGAAGAGGAATCTTATTTAATAAATTCTTATAAAAAAGGCAGCATTCTTTCTAAAAATAAACTTATAGAATCAAACTTACGCCTTGTCGTGTCTGTCGCCAAAAAATATATCAAATCAGGCGTACCGCTTCTGGATTTAATCCAGGACGGCAATCTCGGCCTGATACATGCCCTTGAAAAATACGATCCGACGCATCCTAACCGTTTCTCGACATACGCTGTCTGGCAGATACGCCACTATATAAAAAGAGCAATCGCAAATAAAGCCAGGCTGATACGAATTCCGGTCAATATAATCGAAAAGCGGCACCGCATCGAACACGCTATAGACATGGTAATGAAAAATGAAGGCCGCGAACCGTCAATAGAAGAATTATCAAAACTCACAAATATTTCCAAAAAAAAGATAAAAGAGATTTTAAATTATTTCCAGCCGCTTTTATCGCTTGAAATAGCCGTAAAAATAGACAACGAAGCCTGTGAATTAAATGACGATAAGAGTTATGAGGCAGCATACGACATATCAGCCGGGAATTATTCGGATTCCCTGCAGGAACAGTTAAATAACGCCTTAAAAACCTTAAACCGGCGGGAGCGTTCAATATTTACAATGTACTACGGCATAAACTCAGCCTCTAAAAATTATACGCTCAAGCAAATCGGAAAATTGTTTAATTTAACCAAAGAAAGAATAAGGCAGATAAAAAATAACGCTGTATCCAAAATAAAAGAATATTTTATACAAAACGCCGTATTTGAATAATAAAAATAAAGACGTAGGAATATTATGAAAAAAATTGAATTATTTACCAAAAGACTATGGCTGCGGCCGTGGCAGGAAAAAGATGCAGAACCTTTTTGCGAAATGAACAGCGACCCCGAAGTTATGAAATACTTTCCTAACCCTCTGAATAATGACGAAACTATAAATTTTATAGAAAGAATTAAAATAAAATTCGCCGAAACCGGGTTCGGGCTTTTTGCAGTCGAAGTAATGCAATCCGGTGAATTTATAGGATTTATAGGACTCAGCCAGCCTAAATTCAAAAGTTTTTTTACACCGTGTTACGAAATCGGCTGGCGGCTTAAGAAAAACGCCTGGGGACAAGGCTACGCTACTGAAGGCGCAGCTGAATGTCTAAAGCTCGGATTCGGACAATTAAATTTAGATAAAATTTATTCATTCACCGCAGCGATCAACCTGCGCTCAGAAAATGTCATGAAAAGACTGGGTTTGATAAAAGAAGGCGAATTTCCCCACCCGTCATTGCCGCCCGAAAGCCCGCTCAGCCGGCATTTGCTATACGCCGTTACGGCCTGTGAATTTAATAAATGCCATAAAAGAAATAATTAACATGCGTCTATAAAACTGAACACTATAAAAATAAGAAACATTATTAATTTTAATTGAAGAAATTACAAAATAAATTAAAAATGCAACTATCCATTTCTAATTTTTCAATTAATTATGAATTTTAAATAAAGAGTTTTTAAAAGCGCCGATTTGAATAATTAATAAGAAAAGGCGAATATCCTTGACACTGACAGCTAAGTTTAAATTTTTTTAAGAAAATTCTTTAAACTCTTTTCTAATTATAAAGATTAAATTTTTTCATTTTGTAGATAAGCGACCCGCGGTTAATACCAAGTATCTCGGCCGCCTGCGTCTGCTGCCCGTTGGTTATTTTGAGGGCATCTTCAAGCATTTTCTGCTCGATATAATCGACAACCTCGGTCATTTTATATTTGCCGACAGACGGCACTTTTAATTCCTCAAGAAGCTGATTTTCCTTCGGCACTATATGTTCCGGCAAATCAGCGATTGAAATCACATTATTTTGCGTTAAAATTATAACGCGTTCAATTATATTCTCCAGCTCACGCACATTGCCCGGCCATTTATATTTAATGAGCGCATCCATGGCATCTTTAGATACTTTTATATCGGGCTTATTATTTTCGGCAATAATCCGCCTGGTAAAATGCTCAACCAGCAGAGGTATATCGGTAATTCTGTCACGAAGCGGCGGCACCGCAATAGGCACGACATTTAACCTGTAATAAAGATCATTCCTGAATGTATTTTCAGCTACGGCTTTAGCAAGGTCACGATTTGTCGCAGCGATTATCCTTACATCCACTTTTATAGTCTGATTGCCGCCGACTCTTTCAAATTCCCTGTTTTGCAAAACTCTCAAAAGCTTCACCTGAATGCTCTGCGGAATTTCGCCTATTTCATCTAAAAATAAAGTGCCGCCATTAGCAATTTCGAATTTTCCTTCTTTTTTATTTATCGCACCCGTAAACGCGCCGCGTTCATGTCCAAACAGCTCCGACTCAAGAAGTCCTTCTGGAATAGCCGCGCAATTTATTTTTATAAAAGACTTATCTTTGCGCGGACCGTTAAAATGGATCGCACGGGCAATAAGCTCTTTGCCTGTACCCGTTTCCCCGGTAATCATAACTGTAGCTTTAGTATCTATGACTTTAGTGATTATTTCATACATTTCACGCATTTTTCCGGACTGGCCTATAAGGTTATCAAATTTATAAATTGTCTGAAGCTGCGATTTTAAATATTTATTTTCCTGCACAAGCGTTATTTTCTCATTGACTTTAGCCATTATCGATTTTATCTGATCAAGCGAAAACGGTTTGATTATATAATCATAAGCGCCCTCGCGCATGGCCTCTATAGCCGATTCGATGGTAGCGAACGCGGTCATCAATATCACTATGGTATCGGAATTTTCAGATTTAATCTTTTGAAGAAGCTCGATCCCTGTCACCTTTGGCATTTTCATATCCGTTATGACAATTTCCGGCTGGTTTTCACGGAATTTCAAATACCCCGCCTCGCCGTCATTAGCGGTAATAACCGTATGCCCTTCCTTTTGAAGGTACTCGCTCAAAAACTCTACCATAACCGGTTTATCATCGCAAACTAATATGGTGCTCATTATGCCTCGCTTTCGGGAATCTGTTTTTTAACCTTTATTATTATCGCTTTTTTTGTCTGAATTAATTGATAAGCCTCAAAAGCCTCTTTTCTGATTTTCAACGACGCATCATTTAAGGAAAGTGTCAAAAGCATTTCAACCTGATTAAAGTATTCACTATTCAAACCTGTTTTCAAGTAATATGTTATAGCATAGATCGCGTTTAACCTGACTTTTTCGTCAGGATGATTAATTTCAAAAAGATGCGCCTCTACGCTTTTCAATGGAATTTTCGAACCGTCGTCAAGTTCGATTATTTTATGCGACCCTTCCGGAGCGGCAGCGTTCCCCGCCCGAAGCATTCTTTCTTCATCCGCCTGCTTCGATTTAATCACTTCAAGACGTTTTTGCTCGTCATCGTAAAGCTTGAATTGCGCGTCAAAATCAGATACGCCATTGCCGCTGTCACGCGCAACTTCCTGGGCGTTTAAATTTTTCAGGCTTTCTATTTTTTGCCTTATTTTTAAAATTATTGTCTCTATATGACCCTTTTTCAAGGCTGAAGCGTTAGGAAGCATTTTTTCCATATCTTTTAATATCTGCTCGTCGCCCAAAACTGAAAGGCCCTGAGTGAGCTTGAGAATAATATCCGGCACAGTTTCTCTTATAAAAAGCTCCATCATAAGGTTAATAAGCTTTTTATCGTGCGATTTAAGAATCAAAAGACCATAAGCGGCCGAATCGCGCATCGCCACATTTTGTGAACGTATCATTTCGGCAATTATATTATATGTTGAATCCGGATTTCTTTTCCAGGCGGCTATTACGGCATTTGCCTTAATTCTGTTGTCGTTATGGCTTAAGTAAGGAATTATGATATCGAAAACTTCGGATTCGTCTATGCAGCCTAGACCTTCAAGAGCATTAGCCCTGATTCTGTAATCATTCGCCTCGTCTTCAAGGAATTTTTTCAAGACCGGTATTTCGCTTTTAGTTCCCAGTGTACCAATTACTCTCAGCGTCTGTGATTTAACCTGCGGTTCGGTTTCGACGTAAAGCCTTTCGACAAGATATTTAACGGCTTCCTTAACGCCCTTCGTATTTTTGTCGGCATATAAAAGCTTCGAAACAGCTTCCGCGCGTTTTACCGGATTATCGTTATTAAGGTCAAGAACCAGAAAGGCGATGTCTATTTCATCTATATACGCGGGCGCCGGCTTATTTAATCCGGATTTAGATTTGCCGGCCTCTTCGCCTGCGGGCGGCACTTCTTTTTTTCCTATTATATCCGAAAAATCAATAACTTCTTCTTTTTTGGCTTTATCGGAACCGCTGCGGGCGTTCCTCGCAATATCGCGCGAACTTAAAGGGGCGGCCTGAGTGCGTGCAGCGGCCGGCCCTGACGAAAAACCAAGCCCCTGATTTTTTCTTGAAATTTTGCCGAATATATTATTGATAGCTTTTTTCGCGGCATATCTTATCGATGTGTCATCATCATTGGCCGCTCTTTTTAAAAACGGCAGGGAACTTTCATCGCCTATCTCAAAAAGGCGCGAACAAACCTGTTCCTTTTCTTTATTTGTGCCGTTATTATATATTTCCATTAATTTGGCGAGGTCGTTTATATTATTGATATTTTGAATGCTGGCCAGCTGCACCTTAAGACGTGTGTTAATCGACTCGACTATATCCTCGATTATTTTTTGCTGCGACTGGTCGCTTTTGATCTGCCGCATCTTCTCGAGTTTGTCGACTGTCGAATCGTCGCCCTTATTGCATAGCGCCGATATGACTTTTTTTAAAATCCCCATATCGTTTTCTTTCATTAGTATCTCGACGAGCATTTCCTGGCAGCGCGTATCCGATATCGAAGAAAGAATATAAGTTGCTGAATCGCGTATAAAAACATCATCCGAATTTATCATTTCATTGAGTTTTTCAAGAGCGAGGGTTGGATTCAAGCCGTATAACGAGCGCGCGGCGTTAGCCTTAATACGGTTATCCGGCGACGATAAAAACGGCAAGATAATAGGAATGATATCAAGCGAATAAATATACCCCAGGCCTTCCAATGTATTGGCCACAACGCGAAGGTCCGGATGCCATAAAAATTTTTTCAAAAAAGGAGTAACGGTAGAATCGCCAATTTTACCGACAATTTTTGTAAGCCTCGATATTATAAGCGGGTCCTGCTCTATTTCAAGCGCACTTATAAGCATGCTTAAGACTTCGCGCGCCTTAATCGATTTATTCGAAAGGTCGCGAACGCTGTCTATCGCTTCTATTCTTTTTTTTGAGTCAGGCGAAATGATTTTTTGCGCAAAGGCGCTTAAATCAACATCAAATATTAATTCTTCCAATTCAAGGTCCCCTTTTGAATAAGGCTTTTCAGATAAGCCGGACTGCCGTTTGCTGAGCAGCTTAAATAAATCATTATATTTTATCAAATGACTGCCGTAAATTCAAGTTAAAATTTTTGTCGACATGCGGCCTTAGCTTAATCAGCAAATACTATCCTCGCACTGCCGGATATTTTATATTATCTCACAATTTACCAGCAATACGAAGATATTTTTTGATAAATATAAAAAGGCGCGATTCAATATTTTTCAACTTGAATAAATTTATTTCAATCTTTTTATTTTAATACGTGCTGAATTATCTCAAAAATAAAGCCCAGATAATAGTAAACACAGGAATTAAAATCGGCAGCGAATAATAAAATATATATCCGAAAAACGACGGCATCTCGACTTTCATCTGCTCGGCTATGCTTTTAACCATAAAATTCGGACCGTTGCCTATATATGTACAAGCCCCGAAAAATACCGACCCAAGCGATATCGCTATTATATACTGCGAATGCGACCCCAATAAATTATGTACGGATGTAAGATTCAGGCCCATTCCCGGGTAATAAAGCCCGCATGCGGCAGATAAAAAATTAAGATAAGTCGGAGCGTTGTCTAAAAAGCTGGAAAGTATGCCGCTGCCCCAGTAAAACTGACCGGCGGTTTTAATTCCAAGAGCGCTCGAATTAGCGGCCAGCCAGTCTAAGGCCGGCATCATCGTAGCGAAAATTCCCACAAACAAAATAGCTACTTCTTTTATAGGATCAAAATTAAACCCATTTTCGATGTGGTTTTTAGAGGGCGTAGTTTTATAGGCGAAGTATGCGCACGCCGCCATCATGATTTCGCGGTAAGGCGAACTTATGAACACCGAAAAAAGCACAAGTATCAAAAATAAAAAATTAGTGAACCCGTAAATTTTGAACATAAGCGACTCGTCATCGGCAAGCGAAGCCAGTTCAAGTTCGTCAACCTGTTTTTTCTTCTTTTTAGAGTGTGTTTTGACTTTATTGCCGCTTTTAGACTCAGCCGCTGCCGCGCCGACATTTTCTGACGGCTGTATATTTTTTTCGGCAGCATGCTCGCCATGCTTTAGTAATTCGGATTTTTGCTTCAATTTTTCAAATTTATCACGGGAAAAATAGTAATAATCCACAATACAAAAAATACCAATTATCAGCAAAACCGCAAGAACCCATATATTAAAAACATGCTCGATTACCCAGAAGAAAGGTATCCCTTTCAGGTAGCCTAAAAATAAAGGCGGATCACCGATCGGAGTAAGCGCGCCGCCGACATTACTGACTATAAATATAAAAAATATGACAAGATAAGGGCGCAGCCTGTTAGCGTTAACTCTTATAAACGGACGTATCAAAAGCATCGACGCACCAGTGGTACCCAGGATATTCGCAAGCACAGCGCCTATCATCAATATAGCCGAATTTATAAAAGGATTGCCTTCATTTTTTAATTTTATCACTATGCCGCCGGTCACAATAAAAAGGCTTCCTATCAGGCATATAAATGAAACATACTCGTATGCTGTTTCAAGGACCTTATGCGCGGCGCCAAGGCCGAATATATAATACAGCACAACGATCGCGCCAAGGCCGTAAGAAATCAGATGATAATTATGCTCCCAGAAGTGCTTGTTTATAAAAGGCATCAAGGCGATAGCACTGAGAAGCGCTGCAAACGGGATTATCATAAAAGGTGAAACATTTCCGGAATTATGAGTTTCGCCGGCGGCGGAAGCTTCTTTAGAAACGCCGGGAACAGCCGGAACATTCCCAGGCTGCGTATTATTCGAAACAGGCTGCTGAGAACCGGTCAAAGCCTTCGCGCCCGAAAGCGTAACAACCGCCGAATCCTGCGCAGCCGCCGGAAAATTAAAACCGTATAAGACCGCAATTAAAAATAATGCCATTATTAACGGCATTAACATTTTCTTAGAGTTAAAGTTATTCATAATTAAAACCTTTCCATTTTTTAAATTTGACATAGAAAATAATATAAAGTTTTGATATTGTCAAGATAAATTGCAAATGACGGAGCAATATGAAAACCCGGCGTAATTTCAACCTGAAATTATGTGCTAAATTATGTTGAATTTAACCGTTATTTATGTTAAAATTAATAAAATCAATGTTTGTTTAATTTTCGGATTTTAATGCCGAATATATGCTTATTTAGTATGACAAGGAAATTCAAAAAATGTTTCGCAATCATTACAGCCAATACAATTTTTATGACATTCTCGAAATCAGTCCCACTGCGTCGGTTTCTGTTATCGAAGCCGCATATAAGGCGCTTGTAAAAAAATTTCATCCGGATTTAAACAAAGGCATATCCGATTCCAAGATCAAAATGTTGAATCTTGCCAAGGAAGTCCTGCTCGACGAGAACAAACGCCGCGAATATGACAGCGCGAACAGAATTCAGCCAAGAACCGAACGTAATTATCCTCCTAATTTCGAGGATACTAATTTATTAAAAAAAACAAACGAATACTTAAGAAAAGAGAATGAAGAATTAAAACGGCGGCTTGCGGAAAAAGCATCGGGCAATGAAGACACCGTATATGTAATGTGCACTCATTGCGGCACAAAAAACAGGCTTCCTAACATGTCATTTTTAAATATGCAAAATATCAGATGCGGAATTTGCAAAACGCCTTTCGGCACAGGCAATAGAGATTTCGAAAAAGAAAAAGACCACAAGGAAAAAGCCAATAACCTCAAAAAATCCGCTGATATCGAATGGCGGCGCATTTCAAGTAACATTACCAAAGCTGAATATTTAAAAATCGATGCGCTCCTCAACAAATATCAGGAAATCCAGAAAATTTATCCGCGCGTTTACGGCATAAAAACCAAGCTTAAAATATTAAAAGACGAACTTATGATACGTAATTCCAATATAGCCGCAATGCGCAAAATTGCGGATGACTGCGCTGAATTGCTCGCGACTTTTTCGTCTAAAGGCATACTGGGCTTTTTTAAAAACGAAAATGTGATAACTCAGGTTAAGGAAAAAATAAATAAGGAATTACTGATATATCCGAAATTATCCGAAGAAAAACTAGTTTATATATGCCGCGATTGCGGAGTCAGAAATGCCATAAAAATCGAAATGTTTTTAAATAACAGCGAAAATATACTGTGCGGCAGCTGTCACAGCAATCTTTTCAAATAAATAGTCCGCGTCCTTTATTTTTTAGTATAAAAAGAATAACTAAAAAGAAATATAATTTTAAAAATAAGTATGAAGTATAAATACAAGCGAAACAGAAATCAGGGGGAATGGTATGTTTAACATCAGAAAAATCGTAAAGGAAACCATAATTGACGGGGTTCCTTACAAACCGGGCAAGCCGATCGAGGAACTCGAAAGAGAACTTGGCATAAACGACATAGCGAAATTGGCCTCAAACGAAAACCCTTGCGGCACACCGGAATCCGCAAAAAAAGCCATTATCGAAACCATCGACAAATTATACCTGTATCCCGACGGCGAATCATTTTTGTTTAAAAGCGCAATCGCCAAGCACCATTCGGTCGATTACAACACTATAATTACCGGCAACGCCACCGATGAACTTTTGCAAATCGCAATGATCACATTTTTAAATCAGGGTGATAACGTAATATCATCAGAACACTCATTTTTAAGATACGGCCAGATGACAAAGATCGCGGGCGGCATTTATAAACAGGCGCCTATGAAAAATATGCGTTATGACCTTGACGCAATATATAAACTCATCGACGATAAGACAAAACTCATAGTGATCGCTAACCCGAATAATCCTACCGGCACTATAGTTTATGATAAAGAAGTAAGAAATTTCCTTGATAAAGTTCCTGAAAATATAGCTATAATATTCGATGAAGCTTACGAAGGATTCGTAGAATCCGAAGAATACCCGGATTCGTTAAAACTTCAGAAGGAATATCCTAATAAACCGATAATAACCATGCGGACATTTTCAAAACTTTACGGCCTTGCAGGCCTTCGCGTAGGCTACGCAATAGCTAACCCTGAAATTATAAAATACTTCAACATAGTCCGCGGCCCTTTCAATATCAATATGCTCGCTCAGGCCGCCGGTATAGCGTGCGTCAATAACACTGATCACGCCAAAAAAAGCAAAGAACTCTGTGTAACCGAAAAAAAATATCTTTATCAGGAATATAAAAGACTCGGCGTAGAGGTCACTCCGACCGAAGCTAATTTCATACTCGTAAAAATCGACGACAAATATGACGGCCAAAAGATAGTCGACAGCCTTTTACGCGCCGGCATCATCGTAAGACCTATGGGCGCCTGGGGTTTCAATGATAATTACATGCGGATAACGATCGGTACGCACGAACAAAACGTCAAATTGATAAACGCGCTTGAAAAGATATTCGAAAAAACAGCTCCTAAGACAAACGGGGCATCTTCGCACGCATAAAACAGCAAAACACAGTATTTAAAGTCGATTTTAAACCGTTATTTAATTATTTGAAGTTGGACGGACCGAGATAGAACCGTGCTGCGGTAAATTAAAAAAATCCTAATTATCGGCCCGGCTCTATTGTATTAAGTTAATAAATTTTGCTATAATATTAGCGTTTAAAATTTTTTAAAATCCAATTATATATAAGGGGCGATATAAATGATTAAAAGACTTCAGGAATTAGTAAAATTAGCCAAAGAAAAAGGCAAAAAAATAGTAGCGGTAGCGGCAGCGCATGACGAAGAAGTTCTGGAAGCTATCAACGAAGCGGTAAAGCACGACCTTTTAACTCCGATGCTTTACGGCAACAAGAAAAAAATAGAAGAAATCGCAAAAGCTAAAAGTATAGACCTTACAGGCTATCAGATAGAAAACGTCGAAAACGACAAGCAGGCCGCAGAGCTTGCCGTTAAAGCCGTAAGTTCAGGCAAGGCCAACATGATAATGAAAGGCCTTCTCTCGACGAGCACATATCTCGGCGCAATCTTAAACAAGGAATGGGGGCTTCGCACAGGCTCAGTCCTTTCGCATGTAATGATTTTCGACTCGCCTATCGCTGAAAAAGTCATGGCTTTAACAGACGCTGCGATGAATATAGCGCCGGATCTTAAAGCTAAAGTATCGATCGTCGAAAACGCCGTATCGGTAATGCATAAACTCGGACTCGAAAAACCGAAAGTCGCAATGCTCGCAGCGGTCGAAGTTGTAAACATCGACATGCCTCCGACGCTCGACGCCGCCGTAATCGCTAAAATGTCAACATTGAAGCAAATAAAAGGCGCTATAGTCGACGGCCCGTTCGCTCTCGATAACGCAATCTCAGTCGAAGCCGCCAAAATAAAAGGCATCGAATCGCCTGTAGCCGGCCACGCCGATATACTCGTAACGCCTGACATCGAAGCCGGAAACGTTCTATATAAGAGCATATCCTACTTCGCAAAATCTAAACTCGCGGCAATCATAGTCGGCGCCAAAGCACCGATCATATTGACATCACGCTCCGACTCGCACGAATCGAAATTCCTGTCGGTCGCCCTCGCGGCAGCTACGGCAGCTTAATAAAAACTGCCTTCAGCGCTTGCTTTTATTTTCAATAACTATTGTGTGATAAAAAAATAAATAAGTAAATAAAAAAAGAGCTTGCTAAGTTTATTAGCAAGCTCTTTTTTATGCTTATTTCCAATTTATTGTCAGCCATGCGACGCAAAAAGGGTGGCGGCCAAGGAATTATTCCTTGCCGCCACCTTTTAACAAGTAATTCATCATTACCAATGTATGCCATAAAATAGGGTGTTTGTGCGTTTTTATTACCGAGCCGCATTATGAATTTTTAGAAGTGTTAATTCTTGAAAGTTCGGCCATAACATTTTTTTTGAATTCATCGTTCAAATCGCGGATACTGTGAAGTGAAATTTCGATAGCCTGGAGCTTTTTGTTAATTTCATCGAGATTTTTAATTCCGGCTTCGTTTATGCCTCTTGAATTTTTAGCGATTTCGGTAACAGGCGCAATCAGGTCTTTAATCGCCGCCAGCGAGTTCAGGCTGTTCAAGTTTTCGGCCATTATCGTTTCCATATTTATAATCCGTGACATTGCTTCCGACACTTCAGACTCGATTTTAACTGTAAATTCGCTTATGTCGTTTAAATGTTTAAGACCCGGCATTTTTTTAGCAGCGACCCCGAGAAATATTATAAACAATATTATAATTATCAGCTGAAGATAATTCGAGATAGTAAGCTGGCTCAATAATCTGGATATTTCGGCTGGATTCATCATATCCTCCTATAATCTGGCAGTTTGCTGTATTATGGCTACCGCCGTATCAATCTCATTTTCGCGAAAAATTCAGGCGGATAATTTCATATTAGTAAAATCGATTTATACCTCCAGATAAAATATATCAAATGTTAATTTTTTTCAAGAAATAAATATTATTCCGCAAAAATTAAATATAATAATAAACAGCGATGTCAATAATAATCATTCAATTAATTTGACTCTCAAGTTAGATTGTGCTATAATTCTAAAAATGAATGTTTTTTTGAATATCAGGAGCGTTTTATGAATGTTAGAACTGAAGTTTTAAGGATAATTAATAAAGTTCTCGGCAAGACTTCTTTCTTAGATTTATGTTTCTTCGACACGCAAATAATAGCAAACATAAAACAGATAGATTACCTAAGGAAAAAATACGAATTGAATATCTCGCCGCTTGAGTTTATAAACTTAAAATCAACAGGCGAATTATACGATATGATTAAACGCTATTCGCCTGATTTCAGAACATCCGCAAAAGACTTTTCAGACGATATTTATTCAAAATACTCAAATGAAATATTACGAAACTATACATTCAGCGATGACGAAATCGCCGAAATATTATCTAAATTAAAAACGTCCGGCGGCATTTTAAATATGCCGATAGATATCAAAAAATTTGATAAAAGCTCTGCATTTACATATTCAAGATTATTTTCAGAAATAATAAAACTCATAAAGGCCGAAAACGCGCATGTAAAATTAAAAGACTCGGAAGTGGCGTCAGCTTTATATGTCGCGATATACGAATGTCAGGCCGAACAGATTTTAAACAAGGGGCTTGCCGTTTTAAACCTCAGCCGCCAGGGCAAAGACGCGGTAAGGTTTATAGTGGAACTCGAAAAACTTTTTAAAATCAAAGTGCCGCTCGAAGAAATCGGCAAAGTCGATATTTTCACATGCACATATAAATGGCTGCAAAAACAACGTCCTGATTTAAACGCCAGCAAGACTTTCATCGAAAACGAAATCATAGCTTTAGCTGCAAGGGTTTTCAACGACTCAAACCTCGTATTGAATCTTGTAAATAAAATCGAAGACAAATACAAAATTAACATATCCAAGGAAGATTTATTAAATTCAGGCGGATTTAACGGGTTCGTACAAACAGTTACACGCTCGATAAAGGAACAAAAAAACGGCGAAAAAGTCGAAGCCGGCGATGACGTAAGTATCGAAATAATGTCGCTCGCGGCTGATTTCATGGCCAAAAAATTTGAGTTTAAAAAGCCGAAACTCGATAAAATGAATAACCCTGAAATGATAATGGAACTTGTCGAAGGTTTCGAAAAAAAATACAAGCTCACAATTCCGCGCGCCGAACTGAGAAGCACAGGCGGATTTAACGGATTCGTAGGATTAATCACGCGCTGCATCAACGAACAGCGCCCTGACTTATCTTTAAAAGATTCGGACGCTTATTTAAGCGTAATGGCTCTTGCATCCGATATATTGCCGAAGCAGTTCGGCGTCGAGAAACCAGAAAATATGACCACCGAAGATGAAAATAAATTCATAACGGCGCTCGAGGACACATTTAAAATAACCTTTTCGGTATTCGACCTCATGGAGCTGACCGGCCTCGAATCAATTATCAAAACAGTAGAAAAATTAGTTAAAAAGCAAAAAGCCGCCGAAAAATATCCTGAGCTGTTCCCTAAAAAAGACCTTGCACACTTCATCAGGTCGCAGGTGCTTAAAATATCGCGTGACAGCAAAATAATAAAAACTTCCGGCGCAGCTGAAAGTTCAAATAATATCGATATGAGCGGCGTTGAAAATAAATTCATAACCGATATCGAAAACCGTTTTAAAGTTTCATTTGACTTGAATGACCTCATGTCTTTGACTGGGCTCGACTCAGTCGTGGAAAAAGTCGCGGCGCTGATCAAACAGCAACAGGTGCTCGAAGCGTATCCGGGAATAATACCGCCGAAGGATTCATTAAAATTCATAAGAACCGAAGTATTAAAAATATCACGCGACAACATGACTCCGGGGTCGGGCATGATGACAACCGACATGGGCGGCATAGATTTCCCTAAAAAATTAGACTCGATGCTCGCCATCGAAGTCGTCGTACAGCTTGAAAAAAACTTCAAAATAAAAATTCCGGAAGAAAAGTTATACGCGATAAAAACACAGGACGAGCTGGTAAGCCTTGTAGAAGGCCTTATCGAAGAAAAGAATAAAGAATCGAAACCGGCGCCTGACCTTAAAGATAAATTATAATTTTTTTGATTTCGGAATAATTTTTTTAACGGACATTTTTAAATAATAAAAGGCGGAGTATCGACTCCGCCTTTAAAATTATGAAGGCAGGATTTTATGCTGTTTTTAGATATATTGCGTCAAATGGCATTAGCGGCTCCCGATAAAATTTTCATCAAATACGACTGCAGCGAAATGTCATACGGAGAGCTTTTTAAACAAATATCAGCCGCTTCGGAAAAAATACGTCAAATAGGCTATCCTGCCGGAGGCATTTGCGGACTTATGGTTTCAAATCCGCTCAATTTTTTAATATTATTTTTCGCGCTCATGCAAGCCGGCTGTATTCCCATACTTTTCAATAAAAAAACCGGCGCTGGCGACAATCAGAAAATAATTTCGGAATCTTTCATAAAGAGCATAATAACTGATACCATCTTCGGATTAGACGAAGGATTTAAGACTTCGGAAGGAAATGAATTAAAATTCATATGCCCCGATATCGAAACACGCGTTTATGACCCGGACGATCTGGTTCATGAAACCATATCCGACGGAACGCTTTTTATGCTTATAACATCCGGCACTGGCGGAATGCAAAAATTAGTTAAAAAAACAGCAAACCACATCGATTATCAGAGCGAATTCTTGCTCCCGCAAATCGCGGTAACGTCGGACGCTAATCCCTTGAAATACTATGTCAATGTCCCGTTATGGCATTCTTACGGCCTGGAATTCGGCATATTGGGCGCAATTTATAACGACGCTCAGCTTTTTTTAAGCGATTTTAATTTTTCTGAAGAATCGATGCGCGATATCGATTTCAACCGGATAACGCATTTATTCACCGTACCGCCCTTTATTTCGGCGCTGACGGGTTATAAAAAAGATAAAGCCGCGAAATTTGACTGCCTTGATATGGTAATTTCCGCCGGCATGAGAATTCCTCATAAAACGGCCGAAAATTTCTTTAAAACATTCGGATTTAATATAAGCTCAGTTTACGGAATTACCGAGGTAGGCTGCGTGGCGTTTAAAAACGCTCCGCGCTCAGATAAAGCTGCATATATAGATAATAACGTCGGCACTCCAATATACGGAAATGAAATAATTATCCTCGATGAAAACGGTACGCCCGCCGAATCCGGAAAAAGCGGCAGGGTATTTTTAAAAAAAGCATTGCCAGACGGCGGCTATTACGGCAAAATGCCGGCCGGAAGCGTAAATAAATTCAGCGAAAACAATAAAATTTTCGCAACGGACGACATCGGCTATATCGACGGCTCCGGCTCGCTGCATCTGCTCGGGCGCGAAGCTGCGTATATTAATGTAGGCGGCGAGAAAATAAATTCATTCGATGTCGAAACTTTATTGAAAGAAATGAATTTATTTAAAGAAGTGCTGGTTTTCGGCAAAAAAGACGGACTGCTTGGCGAAAAAATAGCGGCAGCAGTCGTAATCGACGAAAGTAACGACTTAAGCGAAGATAAAATAAGGGAATTATGCAAAACGACAATGACCGCGATTAAAATTCCACGTGAAATTTCAATCTTCAAAAAACCATTCCCGAAAACAGCGACCGGCAAAATAAGATTTGACGAAGTAATGCGCGAAATTAACAAATTATGCCCCGGAGAAGAATAAAAAATGAAAATACTGGTTCCGACAAATTTCGATATAAATTACAGCGATTATTTCAGCGGCAGCGCTGATGAAGAGATAGCGTTTTACGGCAGAATGCCGAAAGACGAAATCGGCAGCATATTTGACGTTTTTTTAAAAAACGGCTTCAACGCCGATATTGCATGCATAAAAAAATTTATCGGTCATATCAAGCCGAAAGGCATAAAATTTTATTATCTAATGGACGCAGTATGTCTTGATAACACCGAAGTACAGCGCAAGCCGCACCATAAAATCATCGATACTGCCGCTAAAATAGTAAATGCCGGAGCGGACGGCTTTATTGTATCGTCATTAATGCTTATGCAGATGATAAAAAGCCATTTCCCGCAGGTTAAAATAATTATTTCGCCCGGACTGAGAATCGATTCATTCCAGGCTGCCGCATCTACCATTAAAGAAGGCGCAGACAGTATAGTTTACTCTTTTTTCATCAGCCGTGACCTTGAATTTTTAGACATGGCACTTTCAGAATTTAATAATATCGATAATTACATATATTTAAACAACGGATGTTATTTAAAATCGATCTACTGCGTACGGCATCTTTCAGAATTATCACATTTTTCACAAAACTTCATCAGGCATGAAATGCAAAAAAATGATTACGGCGGGCTGCTTTGCGCGCGCGAAAAGATAACGAATCCTGAAAAGCACTTATCCGCGGCATATCTCGCACCGGCTAATATGGGCTTTTTCCGCGATAAATTCCCTGATTTAAATTATTTTTTAAGCGACGCGGACGGCACTTTCGAATCGGTCAAAACTGTATTTGACGCATATTTTAGACAAAAACAGCCGGATAATTTATTTTCGGTAATAAAAAATTACATGTGCCTCGCCGGCATCAAATTCAACTCGCTGCGGCTTAGCGCTGAAAAAGCATCTGAAATACTAAATGAACGGCTGGCCGTAAAAAATTCATGCAGCTATATAGATTGCGCAAAATGCCGGAAATGTCTTAGTTATTTCAGCAAAAACGCGGCTTTTAACGAAACCGAACAAACAAAGCTTTTAAAGGAACTTGACGATGAAATTAACAGTACCATCAAATTGGGATGATAAGCTTATAGACGGGCTCGATCCGGCGCTAACCGATTCCGTTTACGCGCAGTCGAGCTCTGACGAATACGGCGGCGGCCGGCCCAGCCTGTTTTTGCCGACAGTAACAAACACGCAGATGCGGGCGCACATAAAAAAAACACGTGACGCCGGCATTAATTTTAATTATGTCCTGAACGGCTCATGCTTTGAAAACAGGCTTTTTGATTCAGAATTCATAAAAAAATTCAGAGCATTCATGGACACGCTCTGCTCCTTTGGCGTAAACGGCGTAACTGTTGCAGACTACCTTATGCTTAAAATAATCAGGGAATTTTATCCGGAACTTAAGGTTACTATATCTATATTCGCAATAATTAATAATGTATCAATGGCCAAACAATACGAGGACCTCGGCGTTTCCGACATAATAGTCGGCAACCCTAACGACTTTGACTTTATAGCAAAGCTTCGCAAAGAAGTATCGTGCAACCTTGTAATGTTTGCCAACCTCGGCTGTTTTATCTTCTGCAACGAATGCATGCTGCACTCATATTCCGCAAGCCACGCCTCGCAGCTTAATCATCCTTCAAAGGGCTTTTATCTAGAACACCATGTTTTGCGCTGTTCGCTCGAAAAAGTAAGAAATCCGGAATCAATGCTTAAAACATTATATGTAAGGCCGGAAGACATCGAACTTTACGAGTATTACGGCATTAATAAACTGAAAATAGTCGACAGAACTCTGCCAACCGATAAGATACTAGAGCTGGTAGCCAGTTACGCGCGCAGAAATTACGAAGGAAATTTTTTGGACATGGTAAACGGATTGACCATTGTAAACCGGTCATCAAAAAAAATCCCGAACCTTTTTTACCTGCTCTCGCCAACTAAAATCAATCTTTCTAAATTGATAAGGAAAGTTACGGGATTAAGGCCGTTTAATATATTTATAGATAACGCCGGCCTCAACGGATTAAAAAAAGAAATACTGGAAAAAGGCATTAAATGCTGGAAAATTAATTGCAATCAATGCGGAATATGCCATAAATATTTCGAAAAAGCCGGCACTTATTATAAGCAATCGCAGGAGGAATCGGCCGAATCGATAAACGCGTTCCTGAATTCGATAACTTCGTCCGATATATTTAATTTATTGTCTTTCTAAACAATTAAATTTAAGCGTAACCGAATATATTGAAAAAATTATAATTTCTTTATCAAAAATTACAAAAAAGGCTGTCCGAAAGGTAACTTTCCAAACAGTCTTTTTTATTTGCATTCTTAAAATACTTCATACAGTTTCAAATCATTTGATACTGCATATATTTTTTCGCTGCAGTGTAACACATTCATATTTTATAAATTACCTTATTTAAACAGCTCATTCAGACGGCTTTATAAAAACTTTCAAACAATTATAAAAAAAGCGGGGTATCGTTATTTTAAAATAACCGCATACTCCGCTTTTCTTAGTATATGATAATCCGTAAATATATAACTAATATATTATATTGTTTTCAGATTCTAGATTTTTTCGAGATATTTATTTTTTTGTTCATATTTTTTTAGCGCGAGGCTTATTATTTTATCGAGAAGCTGCGGATAAGTGATGCCTACCGAAGCCGCTTCCTGAGGCAATAATGAAGTCTGGGTCATGCCCGGCAAAGTGTTTGTCTCAAGAACATAAGGCACTTCATCACGGATAATCATGTCGGTCCGGCTCATGCCGTGGCAGCCAAGCGCCTTATGCGCAGTAACTGCGGCTTTTTGAACGACCTCGGCGATATGCTGCTCAATGCGCGCAGGCGTAATTTCCTGTACGGCGCCTTTGGTATATTTCACCTTATAATCAAAAAATGTATCCTTAGGATAGCTGATTTCAGTTACCGGAAGTGCGACCGGCTCAGACGAATCAAGCTGATCGAGTACGCCGCATGTTATTTCGACGCCCTGAATACATTCTTCGATAAGCGCAACCTGGCCGTATTGGAAACATTTTTCAAGCGCTTCCTTTAATTCCCTAATTTCGCGGCAGATCGTCACGCCGACTGAAGAACCAAGAAGCGGCGGTTTAACGACACAGGGAATCCCGATCCAATTTCTGATTTCCTCTATGATTGTTGAACTGTGCTTTTCAAAATCGGTATTGTTATAAACTAATGATGCCGGTGTCTGAAGGCCCCACTGCTTATAAATCTGTTTCGCTCGCACTTTATCCATCGCGAGAGCCGAAGCCATAACGCCTGAGCCTGTATAAGGGAAGTTCAATGTTTCGAACAAACCCTGAATCGAACCGTCTTCGCCGAGATTACCGTGAAGCGCAAGATATGCCACATCGGCCGTTGCAATCATTTTTGAGGCTTTTTCATTAAGGCGTGTTTTAACATCCTCAGTGATATGAGTATTCACGCCGGCAGTCTGGTCGGCAATCGCTTTCGCGCTAAATTGCCACGGCGACGAAAGAGGTATTTTTTCCTCGCCGATCAGCCATTTAAAATCCTTCGTTATTTCAACAGGAAAAGCGTTATATTTTTTTGTATCCAGGTTTTTTATAACCTGCTCGCCTGATCTGAGCGAAACTTCGCGTTCCACTGAAGGTCCGCCCATTATTACCGCTACGTTAATTTTTTTCATTACAAAATCACATCCTTTTATTTTGATTTCATTTAACCTTAATCATTTATTTAAATTATATTATTTATTAATTATTTCCATATCATTCTTAATTTTTAAAAACACTGTCGAAATCTTTTTATAGGAAACATATGTTAAAAAACCTTCTAACAAACCCTTTACAATATTAAAAGACGGAATTACGATCCATACTATTTTGGCGGCCGCATTTTCAGGGATTCCCCATACGCGCACCAATGCCATATTAACCGGAATCATGACAACCGTCATCGCAAGTATCCCGTATATAATACTGATTACAGCCCGTTTCATAGTCTTATTATGTGAATAAACAAAAGAACTTACAAAAGTAAAAGCAATTCCTGCACAAAGATTTGCGCCCACACCTATAAAATTAAATCCTGTCAGAAGAAAAAGAGCATTTTTTATTAGAACGACTGCGCAGCCCGCTGCGGGAGAAATCGCGAACCCTATTATTAAAGCAGGCACGTCGGAAAAATCAAATTTCAAAAAATCAGGCCACAAGAGCGGGAAAGGAAATTCGAAAAAGCGCATCAGCACAAATGCTATACCTGCAAATACGCTTACTTTTGTCATAATATTAAGTTTAGTATTTACCATTACTTCACATCTTTCACTTATATTTATTATTATCGGTTTTTTTTAAAATAAAAAAATAAGTTTTTTAACTTAACCATATTCATTTTTTCCACATACCTATCCATGAAAAAATTCAATGCCAAAATTAAATCTATGTTTTATTATCATGGCATATGATAATTAGATTAATTGATTAAAATTTTATTTTTTGCCAGCTCGCAAAATGTAGAAATAGTCATCAAAATTCTTTCAATTGCAAACAAGGCAGAACTGACCTGTTTGACCAAAAATATTCCCGGCAGAAATTCCTTAAAAAAGCACCTGTATAAAGATTTTACTACAATAAAAATCGAGGTAATTATGATTTTTTTATCTTCAATTCTTAAATTTAACAATTGACATGTATAATTTTTTTTGATACTATGTTTTAGGTAAAAATTATTTCCGTTTAAGTATATTTATTTATATTTATTAAAACATAAATTTTTCTTTGTGATTTTTATGTTTTTTAGCAAGTAATTTTTTAAAAAAATAAATTTAAAAATGAGGACAAAAATGAATATTAACATAAGAAAAAAACTTTTAGCGATAATAGGTTTAATGGTTATTCCAATAGTTCTAATAATCGTTCTGATTAGCAATTCATATAATATTATTATATCTAATTTTAAAGTTATGACTGAAATAAAATATGAAGATATCAATAAAATTCAAGCACTCAATCTTCAACTTATGAGATTCAGAAATAAAGTTAATGAATTCATTAATATTTATGGCAATACTGATAAAGTTAATAAGCAATTTCAGGAAATATCCGAATTATTCAATAAAAACTTTGAAGAAATAGAACGCATAAAAGAGCAAAGCAATGATACTGAAATAATAAAAATCATAGATAATTTAAGTGAAATTAAAACTCAGATTATTGATCATTCAAAGAAAATTATAAATTCACATTTGAACAAAAAAGAGTATGTCGTCATCAATAACGGCATGATAACACCGCTCAGTTCTCTTTTAGCCGAAAGAGAACTAGACCATATAAATTGGGTTAATTCATTAAGAGAAGCATTAACTGCGGGCAGCGAATTCACAGGTCAAACCGATCATACGAAATGTGCATTCGGCAAATGGTATTCGACATATAATCCTTCCGACCAGCAACTGGTTAAAATTTTCAATAATTTTCAAGCGTCTCATGAAAAACTTCATTCCGCCGCAATAAAAATTAATAAAAATATAATTTCAGGAAACATAACCGCTTCAACTGATATATTTAAAAACGAAGTAGAACCTGCATTAAAAGAAATCCGCCAAACTTTCGGCGAAGCTAAAAATTATTCAACTGACAAATATAAAAATGCCAATAAAATTATCGAGGAAAATCTGCCTTTATTATTTGACAAAGGTCAAATATGCCGCCAATTATGTGACGACCTTAATTCGATAATATCCAAGCAAACGCAGGAATTTGCCCGGCAGACGCTTAACGAAATCAGCAGCACGAGACAAAGAATTATTATATTCAGCTTATTAGGAACAATTTTAGCTTTTTTTATAAGTAATTTAATATCAGGAAACATAAGTAAAAATATAAAAAAACTTTTAGCAGGCGTTTCAACAATTGCTTCGGGCGACTTAACTTTAGACGTGCAGCTCCAAACCTCAGACGAATTAAAAGATTTGGCAGCAAAATTTAACGAAATGCGGGATAGTTTAAAAAACATAATAAACAGCATAAGAAATTCATCAAATCAACTTATGGCAACGTCCATTGAAATCTCAAAACAAGCTCAAAATGTATCGGAAGATGCACAAAGTCAGTCTGCGGTTATCGAACAAATTTCAGCCAATGTAGGAGAATTCGTTAACTCAATAAACGAAATAGCAAATTTTTCGACAAACGTAAATAAAATCGCCGAAGAAACAAATACAGATGCTGAAAATGGCAACTCAGCCGTAAACAAATCAATAGAGTCGATGAAACTTATAAGTCGTTCCTCTCAACAAATTTCGGAAATAATAAATGTCATAAGCGAAATCGCCGATCAAACAAATTTACTGGCACTTAATGCCGCTATAGAGGCAGCACGAGCAGGCGAACACGGACTCGGCTTCGCCGTCGTCGCCGATGAAGTAAGAAAGCTTGCAGAACGTTCTTCCCAAGCTACGAAAGAAATTACCAACCTGATAAATGAATCTTCGAATAGAGTTTCGGAAGGCACTAATTTATCCAATCGTACTGGTGAAGTTTTGAAAAAAATAGTAGACGGATGTGAAAAAACTAATAAAGCTATCAGCAAAATATCAAATACTACGGCAGAACAAAAAAATACGTCGTCAGAATTATCCAAAGCGATTGAAAATGTCGCAGCTACAACAGAATCTAACGCCGGAGCGTCAGAAGAACTTGCGGCCTCCGCCGAAGAACTTAATAATCAAGCTGGCGCGTTAAATTCGCTTATTGCACACTTTAAAATTGAATAAAACTTCACACTATATAAAGATTATTTTTTTAACGGCACAAAACATATTTCAATTAAATTTTTAACAAGCCCATATCGGCCGCCTATTAAGTCATAAATAAACCTTATTTTATTGTAAAATTTTGGGTATCGTCAAAGCGCGGCCAATAATTCTGAAAAATCATTATCAAAGCATCCGTATTATAATTTTATATTGATTTTATTCCATTTTTATGATAATTTTATCACTCTGATTTCAATACCGAAAAGGAGCGTAACATATGCCGTTGCCCATTTTAGTAACCGCGGCCGTCATAATAAACGAAAAAAAGAAATTGTTCCTTGCCAGGCGTAAAAAAAGCGACGATCAGGGAGATTTATGGGAACTTCCGGGAGGCAAGATCGAACATTACGAAAAGCCGGATAAATGCCTCGAACGTGAAATAAGCGAAGAACTCGGCATGAAAATCGACGCATACAGGCCGTTTAATTTCATTTATTGGGAATATTCAAATAAACGAATATTGCTTATGGCGTATTTCTGCAAAATTTTATCTGGCGCGCCCAAGACTATTGACTGCGCAGATTTCGGTTTTTTTAAGGCGCGCGCTATCCGTGAAAACGATGTAAAGCTTGCTCCGGCGGATATTCCCCTGGTTGACGAATTATTAGAAAGAGGATTGGTTATATAATGGTTGATTTAAAAATACTCGCGGTCTTATTTTTCGCCTACTGCGCGATTTTATATTTTTCCATAGACCACAAAAATTTTAGTTTTAAGAAGCCGTTTTTCATAAATTTTTTCATGAGCGCAGCGCTATCGCTTGCGCAGCTTATATCTATCTTCGCATTTGTATTGTGCCCCAAGGCAGATTACGGAGTACCCGGCATATTATTCCTGGTTTTTATAGCTATGCATCCTATTTTACTGTTTTTCGCAATGCTATTCAAAAGCCATTCGGCCGGATTGATTTTTATAATCGCAGCATTTTTATTGAGCATATTCTCGGCCAACCATATCTATTCGCTTGTCGATAATAAAACTTTCGCATTCGGCAAAGACCCGCGTGAATTTAACAAAGTAATCTGCAGCGAACGGTTATTAAACATAATGGACGCTCTGGAAAATGCACGCAAAAACCTGCCGGCCACATCGGAAATTGCGCTTAAAACATTCCCCGATCATGTATTTGACCAGAGCTCCGAAGTTTACATATATTTAAACCAGACACAAAAATTTAAAATGCAATTCGGTCAAAAAATGCTGACATCTAAAACTACCAATAATTACAGGCTGACCAATATATGCAAATTAGAGGAAACTCCTCACAATTTTTATGTCCGCGGCGGCAAGTTCAGCGACATAGTGGTATATTGCGACGACGTAAATTCGGCCGAAATCCAGACCGCAATCGATAAAGCCAGAAAAGAACTTGCAAGCAAAGATAATAAAGACAAATCAAAATAAAATGGTGAATTATATTTACAATTTGAATATTCGTTTAAATTCAATTTTTTTAAGGTAAATATAAATAAAAATGGCTGTCCGAGAATATTTTTCAGGCAGTCATTTTTATTTCACATTATTTTTTACTTATGTTTTTTATCTATTAATCAAGCAAATTTTTCAATTCGGTATTGCCGCTATCCGTCTTGGTGCTTTTGGCGGTCGAAGCAGTTTTTTTACTTGAAGATGAGGAAGATTTTTTCTTACCGCTCTTCGAAGATGATTTCTTCGATTTGGAAGTCGATTTCTTTATCGGCTGGTCGTCATCGGATGAATCAATATTCAGCGTACCTGCGTTATTCGATTCTTCAAAGTTCAATTCCTGGATATTAGCGGCTTTCAGAACCATTTTATCGTCTTTAGGAGCTGCCTGTCTTTTGAAGGTTTCATATAGGTTTTGTGCTATTTTCGCTTTAGTAGTGCCCGGAGCCATTCTTACTACGATTTCACAAGCTTCCTGAGCTTTATCGAATTCACCTATTTTTGCATAAAGCGACGATATGCTTATATAATTATCAGGATTTACAGGATTAATGGCAATAGCATCCTTGTATTCTTCGATAGCTTCGCCGTAAAGTTTTTGATATTGATAAATTCCTGCCAGTTTTACGTGCGCTTCCTCCAGATTAGGTTTCATATTAAGCGCTTCGCGGTATGCCTTAACAGCTTCGTCATAGCGGCCTGCCAGAACAAGCTTATTGCCTTCCCTGATTTTCTCGTCCGGCATTTTAGCGCCTGCTGCGCGCGGCACCTGAACGATCGGAGAATCATCTTTCGCAAGAACTTTATTTATGTCAGGCTGCGGAGTCATCACGCCGCCCGCCATTTTTACGTTCTGGCTCTGGCTTCTCGAACCTGAATGAGAGCTGTGCGAAGAGCTCGAACCGGATTTCGAATTGCACTCAACGCAATCAGACTGGGCAGCCTGAGCGTTAGAGCGCGCAGAAGCGAGAGGATAACTCGAAATCCTTGAATTCGGGTTCTGGCCGTTTACAATCGCGAGCTTATCGCACTTAGCGTTATTCTGAATCTGCATTACGCCGCACTGCGGAGTCTGAGGACGTTTGTATTTTCTCCATAAATTTTCAAATAAATATGAGCCGAAACGCGCCGTTCCTGAAAAGCGCTGCATATCGCCGAGATCACCTTTCATATAGGCATAGTCAAAACGCCAGCCGCCGCGGACCAATGAAAAACCAGCGGTGCCGCTTCCGTCGTTAATACCGACGCGGCCTATCAAAGTTTCATTAAATTGATATTCCCAGCCGCCATTGTATTTTATGTCACGTTCTTTTACCTTATCAACGTCAAGAGTTAAAAGCGAACCCCAGTCATGCATCCTGACCGCAATACCGCCCCTTATGGTATAAGGGATATCATCGGACACGCCGGTATCCCATTTTATTTCACTAGGAAGCGCGTCCTGGATATTTAGTCCGAAGCTTATAGCCTTCGACGGTTTATAAAGCAATCCGAAATCCGCCTCATTGCCCTTTGCTTCCCTGTTATAAAGCGTCTGCCTTATATCTTTAACGGTCAATCCGAAAGCGGCATGATTTGAAATTCTGTGGCCGTAAGAAACCATAGCGACCTGTTCTTTATCTTCCGCGTAATTTACGATATTAGGAATTATGTCTTTTGTGATAGGAATCTGGTCCGTTTTCAAAATGGCTCCCGAAACTGCCAGCACGCGGCCGTGAATTACAGGTATTACCAGGTTCATATAATCAAGTTTCAACTCATAATCTTTAACTTCAGAATGCATCGAAGTCAATTCGAAATTTTTTAAATAGGCAAGGCCGGCCGGATTGAAAAATACGGCGGAAGCGTCATCGGCGACTGCCGTGCCAGTATTGCCCATTCCAAGCTGCCGCGCGCCGATACCCTGTTTCAAAAAGAAATCAGGATTGGAGTATGCATAAGCCGTATTTATGGATAGAAAGCTGAAAACGAGCGTCAACGCCATTGAAGCCATCAATAAAAACGATGTCTTAGACAAAGGGCGCCGTTTAAAAATATTATTTGGACTTTTATTTTTTGTTCTCACCATATAAATACCTCTTTCTATCTATCGGCTGATTCCATAAATTTAATAAAAATTTTATCCTGATTTTTTTATTTAGTTAAGATTTTTTTCACTCATTACAATCAACTTGCCGCGCGCCGTATATTCGTCCGAACCGATATTCACTTTTATCTTGTATAAATAAACGCCGTTAGCGAGCTTATTTCCAGATTCATCAAGGCCGTCCCAGTATTGCCTGTTAAGCCCGTGGAGATTACTGCCCATATCAATAGTCTTTATAAGCCGGCCCGACATCGCATAAATTTTAATTTCAACATCGCCGATGGTCTGCTCGGTATCGATCGAGTAATTAAAATACGTTCCCGGAGGATTAGTTATATAATTAAAAGGATTAGGCGAATTAACTATATTTCTTAACAGGGATTTAGGCTTGCTCGCGGCGCCGGTAGCAAATGACCATATAAAATCATTCTGGTTGATTCCGTCAAAACCGCCCATTGCGTTGCCGATCATGGCGTTGCCGTTTTTATCCTTGGCGCTTGTAGCAATTCGCACGGTATAAGTCTGGTTCTGATTTAATTGTGCACCCGGCGTAAACCTGATTTTAGAAACCGTCGCGGTCGGAGTGTCATAGTTCAAATATGACAGAGTACCGGTCACTACCTGGGTTTCGCCAAGTACCGTAATGGCGTTTTGCAGCGTCGCGGCGTTCATCATTTTCGAAAACTCCATCGTAATAGCCGTATTGGTAGCAGCATTGACGCTGTTCATTGCAGGATCCGTCGACAACAGCTTAACCAGAGTGCCTTTATAAAAAATATCATAGTTATTCGAATACTTACGCGACCAGGCCAGATGGACGTTTTGATTATTAGTCATGACTTTAGGGAATATTGATTCTTCAGAATAACCGAAGGAAGCGTAACCCGTAAGAACTATAGAAGGAGTAAAGGTTTTTCCCTGGTCGGACGACTGGACGTAAAAAATTTCCTTTTTAGTGCCGTTTGCCGCATCTTCCCAGACAATGTATATGTTTTTGTTATCTGAAACGATGCTTGGATTTGCCGAGTCATAAACGTCTTTCTTTGAAAGCCGCTTTGTCGCGACAATAGTTTTCGAAGTAATTAAATTATGCTCCAGCACTTTAAAATACACTTCGAAGTTATTTTCGCGCAAATCGTTCCATACGATCCCGATACCCGATTCGTTTGCCCATATTCTCGGCCGCTCCGAAGCATAGCCGTCATTATCCGAAATCAGTATTTCCGCCGAAAAGGTCTGGCCTATATCATTACTCTTTTTAAAATATACTTCATTAACGCCATTTCTTAAATCGTTCCATCCGATAAATATCCAATCCTTATAACAATGAATATCAGGATGCGTCGATTCATAGCCGTCAGTCGGCGTAACCTGTATATCGTTAGAATTTAACGGAGCTATATTTTGAATATTGCCCATCGTATCATAGTTAATCATTCGCAAAAAAACTTCCATATTGCCGTTTCTGCGGTCCTGCCACGTTACGTACACCCTGCCCGATTCACCATAGAACTTAGCGGATGCCCGAGGATGCTGCGACTGCGCGCCGTCAAGCTGCGTTAAGCATGTTTCCTGCGCCCAGGTACGCCCGTTATCAGTTGAGCGCGTATAATAAATTTCATAAACTCCGTTTCTGTTGTCCTGCCAGAATACCCACAAATCGCCGTAACGATCAGATGCGATGGACGGATAATTAGATGGCTTGCCGTCTTTATAAGCAACCTGGGTAAGCGGTTTTTGAGCGACAACCGTAGAGCCGGACTCGTCGACCTGCGCGTAATATATGTCGTCGTCATTATCGTCCCATACGATATGAACATTGCCCTTGGTATCGGTAATACCTTCAGGATGAAATGCGTTTATGGCTCTATAAGAAACCATAAGATCGGAGCTCCAGCCCGCAGGATACGCCTTGTTAGCGGCGTCTGCCTGCTGCGCGCTGGCCTTTGTAATATCAAAAATCAGCAAAAGTAAAAATAAAATTAAAATAAATAAATATTTTAAATTTTCCATAGCTATTCTTTCTTTATAATTTTCTGTCGTTTCAATAACCTGCACGTCATGTCTCCTTTTAAATGAAAAGCTGCTGCGCCCTTCATATTCAGATATGTTTATTTGCCGTTTATAATTTTATAAAACATCTTATACTTTAATTCACTTTTACTTTTCGGCAAAAAATTAAAAAGATTTATAAGTAAAAAACCGGAACCGATCACATAAAATGTAATCGATTCCGGTTTTCTATACTAATATTAAATTATCAGCAATTATTGGGTCAGATTTCAGGCCCGGCAAAAGTCAAATTTGAAAAAATTTTAAGCGCTCTGAGCATACTCGCAGGCTATTTCGCCGTCTGTAAGCTTTTGAGGCTCTTCCTTATTTTCAACGACATTTTTATTTATTATGATTTTTTTAATTTTATTGTTCTGATTAGGAACATTATACATAATATCGAGCATGAGGTTCTCGATTATCGCGCGCAGGCCGCGGGCTCCAGATTTGCGGTCAATTGCGGCTTTAGCGATAGCATGAAGCGCGTCATCGGTGAACTGAAGTTCGACATCCTCCATGCGAAGAATTTTTTTATACTGCTTGCATATCGCATTTTTAGGTTTTACAAGGATTTCCATGAGCGCCTTTTCGTCAAGCGAGTGAAGCGTAGCAATAACGGGAAGACGGCCTATGAATTCGGGTATCATGCCGTATCTTAAAAGGTCTTCCGGCATTAAGTGTTCAAGGAGCATTCCGACATCGCGGTTCACTTTGCTCTTGACATCTGCTCCGAAACCCATGACTTTTGTCGAAACGCGCGTTTCTATCATTTTATCGAGCGCATCGAAAGCGCCGCCGCAGATGAACAATATATTTGAAGTATCAATTTGAATCAGGTCCTGATTCGGATGCTTGCGTCCGCCGTACGGTGGGACGTTAGCAACCGTGCCTTCCAGAATTTTAAGGAGCGCCTGCTGCACGCCTTCGCCCGATACGTCTCGAGTAATCGACATATTTTCGCTTTTTCTGGCGATTTTATCGATTTCATCGATATAAATAATACCCTGCTGCGCCTTTTGAATGTCGTAATCGGCATTCTGAATCAAGCGCAGGAGTATATTCTCGACATCTTCGCCGACATAGCCGGCTTCGGTAAGGGTAGTGGCGTCTGCGATAGCGAACGGCACATCCAGAAGCCTGGCAAGAGTCTGAGCCAGCAAGGTCTTTCCGGTACCCGTCGGGCCTATAAGAAGGATATTGCTTTTTTGCAATTCCACTTCATCGGCTGCGACACCGCGTTCTTTATCGCGTATCCTTTTATAGTGGTTATAAACCGCGACTGAAAGGATTTTTTTAGCGCGGTCCTGGCCGATAACATACTGGTCTAGGGTTTTATGAATTTCACGCGGCTTTATGAGGCCGTTTTTATCACGCGCGGCGTCATTCTTTTCGTCCGGCTGTTCATTTAAAATATTGTAACAGAGTCTTATACATTCATCACAAATATAAACATTAGGCCCTTCGATAAGTTTACGTGCCATATTTTGCGTTTTACCGCAAAAAGAGCAATTTTTTACAGCTTTATTCGAGCCAAATACCATTGAGGTTACTCCTCCTCTTTTTTCACTTTCGGCCTCTGTTCGAGCACCCTGTCGATCAAACCATATTCGAGCGCTTTCTGCGCCGCCATGAAATTGTCCCTTTCGGTATCCTGGCAGACTTTTTCATAAGGCTGGCCGCTGTGTTTCGAAAGGATATGGTTTAATTTTTCTTTTATGCCAAGTATTTCTTTGGCCTGTATCTCGATATCGGTGGCCGGTCCCTGAGCGCCGCCGAGAGGCTGGTGAATCATTATTCTCGCATTAGGAAGCGCGAGTCTTTTGCCTTTGGTGCCGGCGCAAAGCAATACAGCACCCATGGAGGCTGCCTGGCCGCAGCAAATCGTGGAAACGTCCGGCCTGATTACGTTCATGGTATCATAAATCGCAAGGCCTGATGTCACAACGCCGCCCGGGCTGTTTATATATACGTTTATATCTTTATCAGGATCTTCGGCTTCTAAGAATAGCATCTGCGCTATAATGAGATTAGCGCTATAGTCTTCAATTTCAGAGCCTATAAAAACTATCCTGTCTTTTAAAAGCCTTGAGTAAATATCATACGCGCGCTCGCCCTTGGACGAGGTTTCTATTACCATTGGAACTAACACTATGAGGTACCTCCTAATAAACTTTTAACGATATCACTAATAATAAATGAACTATAAAGATATCGACTTATAAATAATTTTTCTTAATTTTATCGAAGCCGGCCCGTCTATAATTAATAAAAGCCGGCGAGGATCAATAAATAACCCTCGCCTTCTAATTATAATTTTTATTTTTTAAGCTTCATGGCTGTGTTCGTGTTCCGAATCTTCATCGTGGCTGTGCTCGTGTTCGCATTTATAATCAGGGTCGATCGTTATTTTAGCTCTCGATATAAGAACATCAAATACTTTCTGGTGTACGATCTCTTCTTTCATGTATATGAGGTTGCCTTCTTCCTCAAGATGTTTACGAACATCTGCATAAGGGCGTCCTACCGAAAGAGCCGTCTGCTGTATTTTCGACGTTACTTCCTCTTCCGACGAGGTTATTTTTTCATGTTCGGCTATCGATGAAAGCAGAGTCGAGATCTTAACGTTTCTTACTGCGGCGTCGCGGTGGTGCTGGCGGAAATCTTCGAGCGACTGGCCGATTGATTTAAGATATGAATGCAGGTCCATTCTTCTATACATGAACTGCAATTCATAATTGTTTATTATCCTGTCGAGCTCCTTGTCGACCATTATTTCAGAAACTTCTATCTGCGGATTTTTAGCGATTAAATGCTCGCACATCTGTTCTTTGAAGTGCATTTTCTGATGCTCTTCCTTCGATTCCGTTAGTTTTTTGAGAACGTCGCTTTTTAGTTCTTCGAATGTATTGAATTCACCGAGGCGTTTCGCGAAATCGTCATTCAATTCTGGCAGGGTTTTCTTTTTTAATTCTTTTAAAACTATATGGAAACGGACATCTTTACCCGCATATTCCGAATTATGATAATTTTCAGGATATTTAAGGTTAACGTCTTTTTCGGTACCAGGAGTCATGCCGATTATTCCGTCTTCGAGTCCGGCGATCATTTTTTTAGAGCCGATTTCAATCATAACGCCGTCGCCTTTGACGCTTTTAGCTTCGACTTCGCCGATGTAACCTCTGTAGTCAACCATAGCGAAATCGCCGGTTTCAGCGGTCCTGTCGGTAACCGGTTCGAGTTTTGCGTAACGCTGCCTTAATTCCTCTATCTTGTCATCGACTTCTTTCGTAGCGACTTCGACCGGAGCGCCTTTAACTTCGATGCCTTCATATTCTTTTACGTCAAAAATAGGTTCTTTCTGGATTTCTATTTTGAAAACCATAGGTTTATTTTCTTCGATAAAAACATCTTTCAATTCCGATGAAAGAGGTTTGATGTTAGTCTGGTTCAATACCTCGATAAAAGCAGGAGTTAAGAGTTCTTTCTGTGCTTCTGCATAAAAATAATCCTTGCCTACGCGCATTTCAACTATTTTGCGAGGCGCTTTGCCGGGACGAAATCCGTCAATTCTTATTTTCTTTGAAATATCCCTGTATACGGTTTCGATAGCTTTATTAACCCTTTCGGCAGGGACCTGAATTTCTACCAATACTTTGTCTTTTTCTACGTTTTGAAGGTTTAAAACCTGTGCACCTTTAATTTCTGACATTTAAAAACTCTCCTCTTGTTATATTTTATTTTTGATTTAATTTTTTAATAAATTAAAAATACCTAAAATAAATTTTTAAATAATAATTTAACACTTTATTTTATCATACCTGCTAATTATTTTCAATCTTTTTTTAGTTTTTTATCAAGTTTTTAAAGGAGTTTTTAACCAAAAATATTTTCCGCCACATGCCATCAACATTGCCAAAACTGTTTATTCTGATTTTTTAATAAAAAGCTTTTTTTGTTTAAGCGTTATTCAAAGCAATTAGAATACAAATAAAAAGACGATTTCGAAGCATATCTTCCAAACCGTCTTTTTTTATTATAAATAATTGATAATTTACCGTATTAGTTTATCGCATATTTTTGTCTTATCGTGTATTTAGGGCCGTACGCATAAGGATGATAAGACATTTTAACCTTTCTTAAGTTTTCAAATCCAAGGTCGTCGCCGACATTCATGAATTCACAATCACCGAAAGCGCTTTCGCAAAACTGCCTGAAAAGGAATTGCGATATGCCGAAGTACTCATAATTAGTCTTTTCGATCAAGATCGACGCAGTATTATCATTTATTTTTTCGCCGAAGGTAATTCCTTCGATTTTCCCGTCAATTATGACAACCGCGCCCTTAAGGTCGAGTTCTTTGTACTGATCGAGCACTCTGGTTATAGCTTTTCTTTCAAGATCCATAAGTTCCACGAAATGATCTACGGAATGCGTAGTTATGGTTTCAAGCCTCTTTGCCGCCCATCTGTAGAGTAACTCCATCGCCGCATCGCGGTGGACGCACGAATACGGCTCGTAATTAAATTTATAATTTTTTATGAAATAGTTATTTTCGTTTCTTTTGGTTTTATACTTATTGCCCTTTAGTTCCGTTATTTCTTTGGTAAGGTAGATATAATCAGGATTCTGCCTTTCGACTTCGTAAATTCCGAAATCGATGTTATCGATATAGCCGTCATACACATAATCAATTTTAGAACTATGATAATCACCGTTGAATTCGTTCATAATTCTAAAACACTCATGCATTGTTTCTTCCTGTTTTTCGCCGCCGAGGGGCGGCAACAGCATCGTTAAGGCGCCGTTGTTAATGAACATGCACAAATTGCCGTTTATTATTTTGTAATAACCGTCAGCATTTTCGAACCACATGTAATTATTGGCAAACGTGTAATCCGATAATTTAATGTTGACTTTTTTTAAAAACTTCTCTAATTGCTGCCTATGGTTGATTTCAATTTTTGTTAACCCTTGCCTGCCCACTTTAATTAACGACTCGTCAGTACTAATACAAATCACTTCCTAACCCAAAATATATGTATAAAAAAGAAAAAAATCAAGCACTAACGTATGTTTTAGCGCCTGATTTTTTCCATTAAAATCGTACGATTTCCTATGTGGTTATTAAATTTTAAATTAAAATTTTGTTGAGCGGCTAAAAACAGCCATTCTCTATAACACATATATTCGAGCGCATTAAGCGCTCTTTAACGTTCGCCTCTTTTAATTATCAGCGTTTCATTTGGATTAATATCCCGAACGCTTTTTGTGATAATTTTTCTCTGATGGCATTTTATAAAATAAATTAAGGGTAGTTAAAAAACTACCCTTTTAATAAGCATTTATAAATTATTTTTTTGCCTTCGGAGCTGCCGCCGCTGCAGGAGCTGCTGCGCCTTCAGCTGGTTTTGCGGCTTTACCTTTAGCCATTACTTCCGGTTCCGCTGCCGCTGTTTCTTCAGTAGCCGCTGCCGCTTCTTCAGCCTTTGTAGCTGCGATGCTTATAACAACATCGTGCGGATCATCGATTACGTGTATCGCTTTTTCAAAGTGGATGTCTGTAACGCGAACTGAATCATGTACATCGAGGTTTGTAACGTCAACTATAACATGTTCCGGTATATCGATAGGAAGACATTCGACTTCAATCTGCGATTTAACGTGTGTAAGGATACCGCCTGATTTTAAACCGATCGGTGTTCCTTTTGTTATAACAGGAATCATTGTCCTGATTTTCTTGTGTTCGTCATACTCATAGAAATCAACGTGGATTACTCTGAGTTTTATAGGATCGTGCTGCACTTCTTTTATAAGAGTGTTTTTTACGATCTGATTTGTGCCGTCAACAACATCGAGTTTGTAAATAGCGCGAACATTATTCTTTTTGAATGTCTGTTCGAATTCAGCTTTTTTCAATACCAATGATGTAGCGTCTTTGCCTTTTCCGTATACAACTGCCGGAATTAGCCCTTCGCTTTTTATTTTGTTGATGGCGCCTGTGCCGGTTGTTTTTCTAATTTCTGCTTTTAAAGTAACCTGTTTCATAGTAAAATAATTCTCCCCTCTTATTATTAATTAGTTATTAAAAATATCTTTATGATTATACATTACCATCACATATTTTGTCAAGCTTTTTTTAAGTTTTTTTATTACTTGCCTTGCTTTTAACAATCCGCTTTAAGTCCGGTAATTTTTATCCTTATAAATCGCCGTAACCGATATAAACAAACTATTTTACTTATTTTCAATATTTTTAGTTGTTAAATTAAAATTGTTAATGTATAATATGAATCAATTTTTTAGACAATTATTATTATCGGACGTTTTTTTTTGAGTTTAAAATTTTTATTGGCGCCGGCAAATTAATTCCGGCAAATGAACCATATATTTTTAGAAATATATCTTTAAAAATAAAACAGTTTGAATTTTTATAAAATTAAGCAATTATTGAAAGACCAGAATGATAATTTTTTATATTAACATTATCAATATAATTTTAAGTTAAAAACATAACTTATCCGTCACTGATTTTTTATAAGGCCCGCATTTGAATAAAATTTTCATTATTAAATGCACAATTTCAATCAATGTTAAATATTAATACAGCTTAATTCTAACTGACATTTTAAACTTAATCATATAATCTATTTAAAGAAAAACAAAAAATTATTTTAAATTAAATATCAGAAAGAGGTAATATCCAATGAAAATCGGTATAATAGGCCTTCCAGGCGTCGGAAAGACGACGCTTTTCAACGCGCTCACCAGAAGCTCGATCGCAACCGGCACGCGCAGCAGCGACACAAATATCGCCACCATAAAGGTCCCTGATGAACGCATCGACTTTTTATCACAAATGTATAAACCTAAAAAAACATCCTACGCCAATGTCGAATTCGTTGACATCGCGGGCGTAATTCCAGGCACGGCATCGGCCGGCGATAATTCGGGCGGCAACCTTCTTAACAACGCAAAAACCGTTGACGTTATCTGCCAGGTAGTAAGAGTATTCGACGAAAACGGCGATATGTTCGACGAATTGATAGACATCGTACGCGACGTAAAAAAGATAAACGACGAACTTCTGCTTTCAGACCTTGCGCTTATCGAAAACCGCCTTTCGAGAATGAACCTTAAAAAGAAAACAAATACCACCGAAATCGAAGAAAAACTCCTCGAAAAAATGAAGATACATCTCGAAGCGGAAAAAATGCTTTATACGTTCGAAATGACAAAAGACGAGGAAGCGCTGATATCAGGTTACAAATTTCTATCCTTGAAACGCCAGCTTATAGTTTTAAATATCGAGGAAAAACTCATAAACACCGACTTAAAAGCAAAATATAAAGAGGCCGTCGAATATATCGAAAAGCTCGGCGTGCTTTACCTTCCGATATCGGCTAAAATTGAAATGGAAATCTCGCAGCTCGAAGGCGACGACGAAAAAATGTTTCTCGCCGAAAACAATCTCAAAGAACCGGGCCGCAACTTCCTTATCAGAAAAGCTTACGAAACCCTTGGAAATATTTCATTTTTCACGGCCGGCGAAGACGAAGTCAAAGCCTGGACGATCGTTAAAGGTAACAGCGCACACGACGCGGCCGGAAAAATCCATTCCGATATCCAGCGCGGCTTTATCAGGGCCGAAGTCGTTTCATATCAGGACTTTATGGCATGCAAAGGCACCGTCGAGGATGCAAAGGCCCAGGGCAAAATGCGTCTCGAACAAAAACCTTATGTCGTCCATGACGGCGATATCATAAACTTCAGGTTCAACGCATAGTCAATGAATTAACGTTCATAAAACATAAATATCAGTCGGTATATAAAATTAAAAAAGGAGCTATCTAAAAATGACAGCTCCTTTTTTATCATATATTTCAAACCCGCACCGGCAAAATCACTTTGATTCTCTTTCGATCAGTTTTTTAAATAATTTATATTCCATGCTTTCTGGCGCTTTTTGTAAAATCAGATCAAGATATTTACGGGCCGTTTCAATATCATTCAACTCGATATAACATAAACCAAGCCCATGATAACAAGGTAACTCAAATATCTCAAAATTTTTATCATTTTTATATTCGTTAAGAAGCTTATTTATTTCTTCTATACATTCCCGATATTTCTTATTTTCATAATTATCAAACGCGATATTAAGTTTCACATCACAAACCGCAGGATGTTTCGGAAATTTTTCCAAAAATTCCTTTCTATAATCATTCTTATCCAGGCCCGTAGTATAAAAATCAAAAAGCGAAGCAGTCGCAAGTGCGGCATAATTTTTATCGATGCATTCGTTTTTCATTTTTTTCAAATTATCAACGCAGCTTTTACAAATATCTTCATCACAATGCGCAAACTCCCCCCACAGGTAAGTTATACGCATAAACACGATTTTAGCCGCCATATTTTTATTTACATCGGAAAGGTCGGCATAGCATTCTTCTTTCAATTTTTTATAGTACTGGCGCGGTTCTTCGCTTATCAAATTAAATTCGGATGGCAATCCAAGCAATGTATCATACGCTTCATAAGAACCGGGGTTTTTTTCTATAATTTTAACGGCAAGTTCCATTAATTTTGAAATATCCTGACAATATTCCGAATATGGCTTACCGTCGTCAAAATGCAATAATGTATTATTAAAATCCTTATAAAGCGCTTCTAACGAGGTTTCTTCCGTCGCATAAGAAAAAGACGGAACAATTAATAACATCAATGCTAAAAAATAAATTCTTAAATTCATTTTTCCTCCTTAATTTAATATTATTGGTTGCGTATATATTTTTTTTGAAAATTCATAATGATATTCATCAGGGTTAACTTCAGAATATATTTTATTAATTATTGTATTTTCTTTTTGTAGTAATTTTTTAAGCTCTTCTGTGTTACTATTAATTCCATATAATTTATTGTTCAAGATATAAGCTGCTCCACGAGCACTTTCATAACCTTTTTTGCCGGTATTTAAAAATTCTTGATAAATTTCAGCATTAACATTTAGCCAAATTTGAGCAATTTCTTCAAATGACAATTTTTTGTTGGCACTATTTAGTTTTTCATGTAATAATTTTGTTGCCATAACTACAAGCGAAGGATAAATTTCATGCTTATAACCTAATATCAACCCTTTTGGTAATACTTTTTGCCACCCTTTTGAAAAAGCATAAGAAGTATTGGTAAGCTGTCGAATAATTTCATAATTTAAGCTGCAACATGTAAATAATGTTAATACTTCCATATCTTCGGCATATTCAGAAGTGCCGTCTGGTTTTATAAGTTCAGACACAGACATCTGAATATTACTTGCAAGTGTTGAAATTCCGCCATCGGAATCATGCATTATTGAAACAATACCATGCGCATCGATAATAAACCAATCTGCTTGATTTCTTATAAAAATTACTCCACGTTTGACGCTTCCGTCGCCATTAAAATATTCGCAATATACGTATTCGCCACCGCCAAATTTTAAAAAATCTTTGGAAATTTGCGCAAGCTGCATTTCATGTTTTTGAAATCCTTTGAGCTTTTCTTCGTTAGTTACACCGGCACTGTCTTTATATGAATAATCAATTGAGAAACCCATTCTATTATTAGTTTTATAATTACCATTTTGAACACTAAAATAATCATTATTATATAACTTGAATAATTGTTCATTAAAACTTTCAGCATTAAAGCAGGCAATGCTGTCTTTTTGAGCATCTTTTTGCGTATTTATAAGATTTTTGACCGGAGCACTTATGCTCGTTTCATTTTCAAAAATTCTTCCGGGCGCAGGTGATGCGGCAATCACAGGCGGAGTATCTGAATTTGATTGATTTTGTTCTTCGTTAATTTTAAACTTGCAATAAAAACCGCCGTATAAGTTATCTGGCATCATTTTGACATATTTATATTGGTTAATATCAATTTTAGGTTCTTTTTCTTCAGGTAAATATGAAATTTTAACTGTATAAACTTTACATAAAAATCCATATCCGGGTGTAATAGGCATATTTGAATCAACTTTAGCACGTAAAGTTACATATTCATCAGGCGCGCTTCCAATATTTGTTCCAAGCATACTGTCAAACTTAGAAAAATAAATTTCACCAATATTTGGTTTTCTTTTTAAATAATCATTTTTTTTATTATATTCATCTAAGCCATATGCATTTTCTTTATATTGAACAATTTTTTCGTTGCTTCCTCTTTCTTCGGCAATCTGGTCATTTTCAGAACCTGAAGATAATTTATAATCACTTATAAAATTACAAATTGAGAGAACGCGTTTTTCATTATCGCTCATACCATTATCATCAATTTTATCAATTTTATCGCGAAGCTGTGCGGTTTTAATTCCGTTTAAAATATCAATAAAATTATCGGCATTACGAAACATTTTAACTTTTATTTCATGAGTTTCATCGTCATTCACAGAATAATGATATTTATAATTCAAATAATAAGGTACTGATTTATAAGCCTCGTATAATTTACCAGATATAACATATTCATCACCTTTTTTCTCAATTTTTAATATAGCATCTGCCTCTGCTTTATTATTCATCAACATGTAATTAATGTAACATTTTTTATAGTTGTTGCAAATTACATCCACATAACTGGCAATGCTTTTAGCAAACTCCTCTTTATCGTTTTCTTCAGGAATACCCATATTGGAACTTTCAATATTTTTTTTCATTTCATTTTCAAATATTTTGACATTTTTAAAATTTTCTTCATTTTCTTTCATTAGTCTTTCTTCGTCAGATTTTAAGTCTTTTTGACGATTTTCTATAATCGTGAAAATTGTTTTCATGGCTTGATTTACATTTTTTACCGATTCATATTGCATTTTTAATTGTTCATACATAAAATAAAAAGGAGTAGTTGAACACTTAATATAACTATCTCCCAATCCCTGGCAAAATTTAAAATAAACATCATTTATATAAAGTGTTGATAAAGCACAAATATCTGGATATTTTCCATAATTTTCAAGTATTTCGCAATTAGTAGTATATAATTTTAGAAATGACTCATCACTATAATCATTTTTAGAAAGCGCTTCCACAACCTGATTATATAGTTCTAATAATTTTTTTTCACCCTCACACCGTATTTTATCATCAGGTGCAAGCGGAAAATTAAAAATAGTATAAGCACATGGCACATCATAAGATTTTTCTTCAGATGTTTCATTAATTCGCATCGGAAAAACATTAGTAGATGTTTTTTTAGTTTTTTTCACAACATCAGAATATTTTTTCTTAAATTTAGGATTTAAAAATTGTGCATTAACAGTACGTGTCTTACCATTAATATTTATTTTAATTGGTTGGCTTATTAAAATGGAATCATTTACAGAAGAAGAGTCTAAATCGGATTTGGCATTAGTTAAATAAGAATTTTTTTTATATATTTGATTTGGTTTCAATGTATCTTGATATGTTTTCGATGTTTTTTCAGAATTTTTTATATCATTGTTTTTTAAAACTTTTTTTATTTTATCAAGAGTTCCAGCATTTGTTTCCAAAGAAAACCAAAAAATATTAAAAAATATTAAATAGCTCACTAATAAAAATCTAAAATTCAAAGAGCTTCACCATCCTTTATGGAAATCTAATTTATTATATTAAATTAGAATGATAATGTCAATAAATAACACGTGAACCCGTAAAAAAATTATTTCACATAGTTTTATAAAATATTAAGACTTGTAAGTATGGTTCATTAAAAATTAAGCATAAACTTTGTTATGTTTTAAAATATTTAATGATAAGTCATTGAATTTTGCGGATAAATTTAATTTTAGCTTATTCAATTTTGATATTAAGCCGTTTACGCCAAAAATCGTCATCATTCGGGTTATGTTAAAACATGTTGCAAGTATTGAAACCTCGCAATTGGCTTTAGATTTAGAACGAAGGCTAAATTGATAAAACCTAAATTTCGTCTTATGCGGTTCATTGACTTCTTTTCGGCGGCTATATATCTTTTGGCCGGATTTGCTCACATATATTTTTTCCTAAAGTCAGATATCATCCAATGATCGGATTTAATTCCACCAGAAAACTATATATATTAAAGATTATGGTAAAGACTCCTCTCGATTTTTCTTGAACTTCCTATTTCATAAGAATACGAATAGACCTGAATCTTTAATTGTTTTCGAATGATACTCATTAGCGCCCGGCTTATTATAGCTAAAATTAAACATATAACTTATTTCACAAAATATCTTTTCGATCATCGCATCATACGCTCTAGCAGGATCGTCAGCAGAAATGTATTCTTTGATAGAACTTGGCATTAAAGCCATTTGGTTACGTTCATCATCTATATATGACACTTGTAATACTCCTTATATTGAAACGTTAATTCAATTGTAGCAAAAACTATCGTAATTTCAAGTTTTATTAACAAATATCTATATATTTTTTTGAAGGTTTAATATTGTGACAGAAATTTTTGCAGGGGCGTTGCGAAGGTGCCGTAACCCATGGATGGGTGAGAGGCGCCGAAGCACCGAGCAGCTAAAAATCCCGGATGGATTTTTGGCAGCGTCCCCGAAAAAATTTGCTGGCACACGTTAAATACATCACATAACATACAAAAAAACACCATTCTTATACTTACTTAAGTTTCGCATAGCAAAACTATTGTAAATTCGTTATTTATATTTCAAAT
>JASDSY010000036.1:0-8026 GCA_041441465.1 Candidatus Wallbacteria bacterium | reverse complement strand
TTGAAATATAAATAACGAATTTACAATAGTTTTGCTATGCGAAACTTAAGTAAATAAATAACTGGTAATATCCGAATGTTTTAAACATAATAAATTATATCGTGCCGAATATTCTGTCGCCCGCATCGCCAAGGCCGGGAACTATATAGGCGTGGTCATTTAATTTTTCGTCAAGTGCCGCGGTGTAAATTTTAACGTCGGGGTGTTTATCGTGAAGCGCTTTTATGCCTTCAGGCGCCGCGATAATGCACAAAAATTTGATTTTTGAGGCGCCGCGTTTTTTCAGCATATCAATGGCGGCTATTGCCGATCCGCCTGTTGCCAGCATAGGGTCGCATAAAAGGACGTCTCTTTTTTCTATCGAGGTCGGCAGTTTGCAAAAATATTCGATCGGTTCGAATGTTTTAGGGTCGCGGTAAATTCCAATATGTCCGACTTTTGCGAGCGGCATGAGTCTTAAAATTCCGCTTACCATCGACAACCCGGCGCGTAAAACTGGTACTACAGCGACTTTTTTGCCTTCTATTTTGTGACCGAAGGTTTTGGTGATTGGAGTTTCAACTTCGACTTCATGCAGCGGGAAATCGGCGGTAGCCTCAAATCCTATAAACATGGATACTTCTTCGATTAATTCTCGAAAAATGTTCATTCTGGTGTCTTTGTTTCTGAGCAGAGTAATTTTATGCTTGATAAGAGGATGATTTAATACCATTAATTCGCCTTTAGACAGACTTTTTTCGGTAACCGAAGGACTACTTTTTTTCGTATTCACTTATTTTATCCACCCTTCTTTGATGCCTTCCGCTTTGAAACGGAGTATTTAAAAATGTTTTAACAATATCATACGCTATTTCGATACCTGAAATCCTGCCGCCGATGCATATTACATTGGCGTCGTTATGCTCCCTTACGAGTCTTGTGACAGTAGGGTCGGTTACGCATGCCGCGCGTACCCCCCTGACTTTGTTTGCGGCCATCGAGATTCCCTGGCCTGTGCCGCAAAATAAAATGGCGAATTTATATTCGCCATTACTAACTTTTTCAGAGACTTTGAATGCCATATCGGGATAATCGGCCGATACATTTTCTTCCCCGCCGTTATCGATAAATTCATATTTTTCGCCGAAGTCTTTGTTTAACATTTCTAATATCTTGTTTTTCAGCGCCGCGCCGCCGTGATCTGAGCCTAATCCAATTTTTATTTTGTCCGGCATTGAAGTCTTAGCCTCCTGATTTTTTATTTTTTGAGTTAATTAAAAATTTTTAATGATTTTACTAAATTTTATTGTAATTTGCAAGAAAATTTGTGTCTTGACAAAGAAAAAGACTTTAATTATAATTCAATATTAACATTGATAAAAGGAGGAATTTTTAAAATGTCAAACTCGTTATTTACAAAAAAAATGTCAAATTTGTTGGCTCTTTTTTTCAAATTTAACCATCTACGGAATCCTTTGAGTAATATGCCGAAGTTTATTATGTCGTTAATTTTGCTTGTTTTGTTTTTGGCATGCACTGTCAGTATAACTTCTGGTGCGGCATACGCTAAAGGAAGCGCGATTCCCGTTAATAACGGCGCCGAGATAGTTGCCGATGTGGCTGAAAAAGTTTCTCCGGCGGTTGTATTTATAAGCACCGTGAAGGAAATTAAAGTAAGACGCCAAAATTTATGGGGCTGGGGGTTCGATGATCCTTATTCGGACAGGATATTTCCTCAAAAAGGAAGCGGATCAGGTGTTATCATAAATAAGGACGGATATATACTCACTAACGAGCATGTCGTGGGCGACGCCGATAAGATAGATGTCACTCTTCTTGATAAGCGTAAATTCAGCGCCAGACTTATAGGCAAAGACAGAAAAACCGACCTTGCCGTCATAAAAATTGATTCTGATAATTTACCGTTCGCCGAACTTGGCGATTCCGATAAATTAAGGGTCGGGCAGTGGGTAATTGCTATCGGTAATCCGTTCGGCCTCGAGCATACCGTAACCTGCGGCGTTATTTCAGCTTTAAACAGGACGCTTGCAATTCAGCAAGAACGTAATTACGATAATCTTATACAAACTGACGCTTCAATTAATCCGGGAAATTCAGGCGGGCCGCTTGTATCGCTGAGCGGTACCGTTATAGGTATAAATACGGCCATAATTCCTTTCGGTCAGGGCCTCGGCTTTGCCATATCGTCAAACTTATGTAAAGGTATAGTTGACCAGTTAATCAAAAATAAAGAAGTCGTACGTTCGTGGTTCGGTTTTTACTTGCAGGAACTTACGCCTGATCTTCAAAAGACTTTTAAGGTTTCAAACGGCGCGCTTGTCGGCTCGGTCGTAAAAAATTCGCCGGCTTATAAGGCTGGAATCAAGCGCGGCGATATTATAGTGGGGGTTGACGGCGCTGAAATAAAAGATAGGAATCAATTGACTCAGGCAATTTCAAAGATTCCGGTCGGGAAATCTTCAGTTGTTAAAGTTATAAGAAATGGCAGCCCTGTCGAATTGAAGGTAATCACGGAAAAAATGCCGGCCGGAGATCAGTTTGAGGCGGCGGAAGATGAAAACGGCGAAACTGAAATTAAACCGTCTAAAAAAGATGAATTGAAGGCATTCGAATATGAATTGTTCGGTATATTCACGAGCGATATTCCAGCCGAGTTAAAGGGTGAATTGAAGCTGTCTGATGAAGAAACCGGTGTTTTGATAACCGATATTGAACAGTCGTCGCCGGTCAATGACAGGCTGCAAAAGGGCGATATCATAATCCAGATCGATTCTCAAAAAATTGAAAACAAGAAACAGATGCGTGAATATCTCGACAAAAACAAGGAAAATAAAAATTTCGTGTTTGTTGTGTTAAATAATGGCGTATCAAGATATGTCAGCATCGACAGGCCTGAAAAGAAATTTAATATGGATAATAAGCAAAATATTAACGGCAATGGAACCCAGGGTACGAGAAATCAGGGAATTCAGCGCAGAGTATATGTGTATCCGAATCAGGGCGGTTCTATGCAGGATGAACATTTAAGAAGGTTTATCGAGCAGTTCTTTAATGAATGGTAATTTCTTTTTTTATTAGTGTCGTGATACTTATGATTTTAGTGCGGGGGACACAAAGGGTTGAGAACCCTTTGATTTCCCCCGCGCCCTCTTTTTAATCCCGGTTATATCTACCGTTGTTTTTGGTGCTGCTGTCGTTTGATTTTGTCGTATTTTAGTTTCATCGGCCGCGCGAATTTATGATATGACTATATAATAACATTTGCGTCCGAAGGTGAAGAGTCTTACAGTTAGCACATTTTCATCTTTTGATCACTCTCAATTGAAAGTTAAAATTATTATATAGCATGGAATACTTTTTAGTTTAATGATTCGGCCTTTTATTCTAACGGCAGGCGGAGCCAGGATTGGCGTGAGCTGCTGAGAATAAAATATAAGTTGGGTAGTCAAAAAAATACAAAAAAAAACTTTTTACGAGCGAACGATCCTTTTAAAGAGAGTGTAAAACAATATAAAGTTTTAAATTCACAAAAATATAAATTTATGAATGCCAATTGTTGAAGGACATTTCGGATGACGGGAATGGAGGCCCTAATGCCGTGAGCGCCAGGGAGGGCAAAGACGAACGGCGCCGGCGGAGCTAGGGATTGGCGTGAGCTGCTGAATAAGTAAGGTAGTCAAAAAAATACAAAAAAAACTTTTTAAGAGCGAACGATTCCGCAGGTGCACTTGTGGTCGAAGGTCGGGCCTGGCACCGAGGACCAAGTGAGCGAGAAAAAAGTTTTTTTTATTCGTATTTCATGACTCTTATTTTATCGTTTGACGTTTTATCGCAGAACGCCACATAAGGCGCTGAATAGTGAACGAAAAGGGAAATATTTGTGATGGCGCCGGGGGTAAAGCCTGCGCCGCCTATATTTTTCCAGGTTTTACCGTCATAGCAGGCGACCGTTAATTTCTGGTTATTTACGTAATCACAGTAAGCGACGTACGGCATGGAGTTATAAATATAAATTTTCGAGTATGTTGCCGGACCTGATGAAACGCCGTTATTTTCGATATAACTCCATGAATTATTTAAAAATTTCATGACGCGAAGTTTAGAGTTATTTGAGCCTTCGCAAAATGCGATATACGGTACGCCTTCATCGGATACTTTAAAATCGAGGTATGCGGCCGAACCGCTGCCTATTCCCCCGGATCCGAGCATTTCCCATTTGTTCGATGTCATGTTTAATTTCATTACAAAAATTTTTCCGTTCGAACCGTATCTGTCTTTATCAATAAATGCGACATACGGAACATTCTGGCTTACAGATATTATCGTGCCGCTGACTTTATAATTATAAATGTCGGCATTTCCGGCGGCTTCCCAGTCGCGGCCGTTGGCGTTGAATTGTTTTATGCAAACTCTGTCGTTATATTCGTTATCGCAGTAAGCAACGTAAAATATTCCGGTGTCTGAGATATCCATCGAGCAGAAACTGGTAGGTTTTGAGGATATGACATTGCTTCCGAGACGGCCCCAGTCTAATGGAGAATTATACCGCAAGAAATTGATTCTTGACGAATCGCCGCCGTCGCAAAATGCGGCGTAATATTTTCCATTTTTTATTGAAAATGCAGGATATGACGAGGAAGAGTCGGAAATCCACTTCGGCCCGAGCGGCTCCCATATAATGTCATTAAATTTCATTACAGATATTTTCCCGCCGGCGCCTGAATCGAGATAAGCCGCGTAAGGCGTCATTTTATCGACCCATACGCAGGTTTTTTCGACGGACGCTATTCCGTCCGCATCGATATCTCCTATGTATTGCCATTTTGCTGGATTTTTAACCTGCTCCGGCTGAGAGTACGGACTGAACATTTCGTTGGTTGAATATTCGGAACAGCCGGATAAGAAAATAACAGCCGCGAAAATGGCAATGAAATTATAATATCGTTTTCTGGATGTGAGTGCGATTAACGATTTTAATTTGTTTTTTATTGTATCAAATGTCATTTGCTCCGCCTGAATTAAAATTATCCTTAATATAAATCGGTTTTATGATAATAAACATTAGTTTTTTGTCGGATTGATTTCAAATTTAGCGCGTATTAATAATTTATTTACAAGCAGGCTTTTTTTTGATACAATATAACAATTTTTCTTTAAAATATAATGAAGGAGTAAAGTAATTTTATGAAATTTTTTCAGAAATGCTTGGTTTTAATGTTTTTTGCATCATTAGTTTTATTAAGCGGAAGTAATGCGTATCGGGCTGATTCGGCCGAAATTCTGAAAAAAGACACCGACGGAGGGTTTTATTATAACTTTACTGTTGCGAGAGTTTTTCCGAAACTTGGAAAATCGACGGATGATATAAAAAATTTTGCGGCGCAGGTCAATTTAATAGCGCCGGTAGGCAATTTTAAGACATGGGAAGATAAGATGATGGGCTATTACTGCCTTATATGGGGTAAGCCGATAGCTAAAAATATAGATTTGAATATTTCGACATCATACGCTAACGGTTCGATCGATACTGAAAAAAGCGCCGCTATTAACACTGCAATCGCTCCTTATAATGCCTTGAACGGCCAGATGATGTCGCTGTTTTTCAGGCAGGAATATACTTCAAAAACTTTGGGAATAGGCCCTAAATTCATACATAAGTTGAAAAATAACCTTGAAGTGAATTTTTCGGCGATGTTTACTATGATCGATTTTACATCGCATACTGATTATTATAATAACATACCGGCGGCTAATATCAGTTCTAAAACGGTTCTTGACTTTGACGCCAAGAAATTTTACGGTTTGTTCAGTATATGGCTTGAGAAGAAAATAAAACTCAAAAATAATCACGACCTCACTTATGGAATTTATTTTGAATATATTCCGTCGTGTAAACTGTACGGCACTGCAGCCGGAAATGAAGTCACTAACGGCGCAGTAACTAAGGTATATTCGATGCCGACCGAAGTCGATATGGCAAGCAAAAAACCTGCTATCGGCGCTACTATAAAATATAATTTCTAACTATAGAAAGAGAATTTTTCATATTATAAATGAAAAGCAATTCCACTTTTAAAAATAAAATTCTTAATACTCTGAAATTTGAACTTCAAAAAGCTAAGGAAAACGATATAGGCTGTTTTGAAATACTTGGCCTATTCTTTAAGGTTTTTCCTGAATTTCACAGCCGTTTGAATCTTAAAACTAAAAATATACATGAGAGCTGTGCTGTAAATGAAAACGACGCCGAGCAGTATCAAAATTATCTTGAATTAGCGCTTCAGGAAGGCCTTTTAAAATTTAAGGAAAGCCAGACGCGGTTTAAGGCGCTTTTTGACAGCCTGACTGAAATAATATGGTTTAAGAGTATCGACGGCAGTTTTGTGTCGGTAAATAAAGCATTTCTTGCGACTTATAATAAAAACGAAAAAGAGGTTATAGGATTTAAAGCCAGGGATGTCTGGCCGGAAGCGTTTGCTCAAAAAAATATAACGGCGGACAATGAGGTCATAAAGACTAAAAAATCGATGACGTTTGAAGAAATGATCTCGGATGACCCGATGGAAGAGAAGTGGCTTGAAACAATAAAAACGCCTGTGCTTAACGAACTTGGCGATGTTATTGGCATAATCGGCATTGCGCGCGATATTTCGATGCGAAAGGAAGCCGAGAAATTATTTAAAATGGCGCAAAGCGAACTGGAAGATCTGGTGAAATCGAGGACCAATGAACTGGCAGAGGCGAAAGCCGAGGCGGAAATTGCCAGAAACGAAGCCATGCGCATTAATAATCTGAAGAGCGCGTTTCTTGCAAATATGAGCCACGAGATAAGAACGCCTATGAACGCGATTATAGGTTTTTCGGATATATTATATAAAACGCAGCTTGATGAAAGCCAGATCGAACTTTTGAGCCACATAAAAACAAGCGGCCAGGCGCTTCTTTCACTTATAAACGATATTCTCGACTTTTCTAAAATCGAGGCTGGAAAGCTTGAAATTGAATATATCGAATTTGACCTTCACAAAATAATATGGGAAGTTATCGGTATGACACACTTTCTGGCCAAGGAAAAGGGAATCGAAGTGCGTCTGGATTATGATGAAAGAATAAAAAACAAGCTGCTTATCGATTCGAACAGAATAAGGCAGGTATTGCTGAATCTTGTTAATAATGCGGTAAAATTTACAAATGCCGGTTTTGTAAATATAGAAATCAAGATTATTGATGAGACGGCTGATACATTGACCATTAAAATTTCAGTGTCGGATACTGGAATGGGAATTTCCGAAAAACAGATATCTTTGATTTTTGACCCGTTCACTCAGGCGGATATTTCAATTACCCGCAGATTCGGGGGCACCGGGCTCGGCCTCGCCATATCGAATAACCTGGTAAAATTAATGGGCGGCCGCGGCATAAGCGTTGAAAGCAAACCTGATTGCGGCAGCAAATTTTCGTTTGAAATTTGTTCTCAAAAAGGCGATGAATTGCAGCTTCATGACAATAATGATTATGATTTGAAAAATAAAAAAATGAAGCTCAAAGTGAAATTGCATTATAACGTCCTGGTTGCCGAGGACAATATAGCTAACAGGGTATTGATCGGCAAGGTTTTAAAAATGAATAATCATTCATATACTATAGTTGAAAACGGCGAGCAGGCTTTAAATTTAATCAGCAATGGAAAGCAATTTGACGTGATTTTAATGGACGTTCAGATGCCCGTAATGGACGGCTATGAAACGACCGAAAAATTAAGGGCGGCCGGATATGAATTGCCGATAATCGCCATGACGGCCAGCGCGCTAAAGGGCGACAGGGAAAAATGCATCGATAAAGGCATGGATGGATATATATCTAAACCTATAGATATTAATGATTTCGAAAATATTTTAGAGAAAGTCGTCAAATCTAAGAAAAAGAGGATTAATAAAATAATTTGCGAAAATCAGTCTAATTTTAATTATTATACTTAAGTTTCGCATAGCAAAACTATTGTAAATTCGTTATTTATATTTCAAAT
>JASDSY010000035.1:0-130654 GCA_041441465.1 Candidatus Wallbacteria bacterium | reverse complement strand
TAACTTATTTTTAATTGACAAAAAAAAATATTTTTGCTATATTTCAACCTTAAATATAGTGAAAAAACAAAGATTATTTTCAGACGGGAATGATGAATAATATGTTCGGCCAGGTTATCAAAAAAATAGCGGAAAATTTTTATATAAACTATCTTTTAAATATAAACAAGCAGCCGGAAAGATTGGCTTTTGAGTTTAATTATTTTGATTCGAATTTTCAATACTTAAAGCTTGAAATTTTCGATGCCGAGAAAGGTGAATTTGTAGATCTATGGCATATCCCTTCGAGAAAAACCTTTCATTGGCGCAAATGCGTTATTGATTTTGCGATCGGCCAGCTGCCTTTTAAAATGAATTCTAATATAGTTTTAAGGCTTACCCGACCGCCTGTTAAAAACAATGAAATAATTATGTTTTCCTCAATAAACATATATACGGGTTATATCTGCAATCCGACATGCAGTTTTATAGAATGCTTTGAAATAATGCTTAACCTGCCTTTAAAGCTTAATAGGCCGGAAGTATTATTCGAAAATGCCGCGGCGGCCGAAAATGATAAATTCAGCGGTGCCGCAATCGGCTGGACTAATCCTTTTAAATTCAATTCGCGGATCGTTGCGGGAATTTTGCCTGATGCGCAGTCTGCTTATTTTAATTTTATAAACCTGCCCTCAAAAATAATCGAGAAATTTCCCGGTGTAGAACTTAATCCGATTAACATTCCGGCGGACTTTGACAAAATTATAAAATTCGGGCCGGCCGAAAAAAAAAAAATAAAGCTTGAAAATACGGACCTGAAAAAAGAAGAAATTACAGTTAAGCCGGTTACTAAAAAAATTATAGAAAAAGTTATTGCCGGTGAGCCAAAAAAAAATGAAATTTCAAATTTAATTACAGAAGAAAAAACTGAAAAACACATAATTCCGGTGAAAAAAGACGAAAAGGCAAATGAGAAAAAAATCGAGAAAAAAGAAACTGTAAATATAGCCGAAGGCAAAATCAGCGAATTAACTAAAATAAATACCGAACCTATTGCAGAAGACGTCAATGAAAAAGAAACTAAAAATAAAGAAGTTAAGCCGGAGGTTCCTGAAAAAATTTCCGAACAAAACATAGCGCATGATATTGAGAACAAAAAAGAAAAAAAGTCTGTGCTTGATTTTAGCGGAATTTTTGACACAAATAATTTTTCGGCTGATATAAAACAAATGAGCAATGAATTTGTCGCCGAAATCGCCTCAGAAGCCGAACAAATATTAAAAAACCAATTTACTGCGCTTTATAAAACTTTCCAATTTAACGAAAAAATTAATTGGCACGCCAATCTTTCAACAACCGAATATAATAATGTTTCGTGGCCGGACGGTAATTATTCCGAATTAACCGCTAAACTTGCGGCTATTTCCGGCCGGATTGCGCCGGCTGAAAAAGGGAAGAAAAGTTTGGCTGCCGGCGGGGATTTTTATCCGAACTTTGTTTTCGGCCAGAACCGCGAATTTGTAACTCTGGCTTTGGCTTGGCGTCTTACAGGCGATGCACGTTTTATAAGTAAATTATTAGAGTTATTCATTTCCTTTAAAGAACAAAATAAAACAGGCCGCGGAATAAATTTTGCCAGCTTATTTGCAGTTTCAGCCCGGATAGTTAATTGGATGGCGGTTTTGTCGCTCGTGAGCGCCGATCGAGAATGGCGTGAAAAATTCATTAATGCCGGCATAATAATTGAAATCGAAAGCAATTTAAAGTTCGCTCTTAAAATGGCCGATGACAGTAATGACAAAAACCATCTTGACAAGTTAATCGCGCTACTTGGTATTTCGGCTGCCGGTTTTTTCGGATGTGAGCATGGTTTTATAAAAAATATAAATCAGGCATTCCTTGAAAAATTAAAATCTGAATTTGAAGGTCAGATCGGGCCGGAAGGCTGTCATTTAAGCGGTTCATTTTACGCTTCTTACAGCGTAGGCCAGGCGCTGCTGCTGGCTTTTGACGGTATATTAAAAAACAAAAAGGCGCTCGGGCAATTTATTAGTTCTCTGCTCATAGATGAATTTGAAGAATTTTTACGTTCGGGGCTTTCGGCGGTTATAAACTTTTTAAAAGCCGCTGCATGCGCCGACGGCGAAGTGCCATGCATCGGCGAGTATTATATGAAATTTCCTTTTCCATTTACCCTGGAACAAAATTTTGATATCGTTCCGATGTTTCAGCTTGCCTCGCATTTATTGAATGACGGAGAATTGAAATTTTTGACAGGCGGGCGTAAGTTGGTTTGGCCGCGCCTGATTTTCGGGCGTGACAGCCTTATGGATTATGAAAGTGCCGCTAAACCGAAGCCGGGCGCTGCAGTTTCCAGTTTTTTGAAATCGGGATATTTTTCGGTTAAAAGCGAATTATCGCCGTACGGCCTTAATAATTCTTCAACTCATCTTATATTCGATGCGGGTTCCGAAGCTGAATCGCAGTATGCCGCGAATAATTCAGAATCGAAATTCGTTGTTATGCCTCATAATGACGTTCTGAACTTTACTTTAAATCACGGAGGCACAAACTTTATATGCGATTCCGGCCCCGGAATATTTATTGAAAATCCGGCTATGAAAGAATATCAGCGGTCTATTTTTTCGCATAACTCGGTAATTCTGAACAGAAATTCAGTCGCTAAATCCGGGGTGAAAAATGAAATAAAAAACGGTGCTTCGGCGAATAATAATTCCACGGTTATGCCAGCCGTTAAAGAGGTTAAGTATTCTATAAACAGTGAATTTTGTTATTTTTCGGCCATAAATGATATGTTCGTAAATTACGGCATAGAAGGCATGGTCAGAAGGACTCTCGTATACAGTCGCCCTTATTATGTGCTTTTGCTTGACGATATACTGAGCGCCAGAAAAAAACCGTCTTATTTTGACATCGAAATTTTATTTCACCTTTCGCAGGATGTGATCTGGCAAAAGCAGGAAATATTTTTTCATAAAAATGCGATGATTTTGAAAAGCCGGAAATCCGAAGCAAAAGTTATAATGCTTTCCTCTGCCGCGCAGAAAGTTTCGGTCAGTACTGCGCGCGGCGCGCAAAATCCGATGGCCGGGTGGCGCTGCGGAAATTTCGGAGAGATTTCGGAAACTACAACGATATCAAGTGCGATGGGATTTGCTAAAGCGCCGGTACGAATTTATACTCTTTTATACTTGATAAATTCCGACGATCAAGTTTCTAAAATTTTTAAGACATTAAAATTTAATTTTAATAAAAACAGCCAGACTATTGAAATCTGCCATAACCAATTCAAGGATTTTATAAAGTTGAACGAACGGTTAATGATAGACGTAAAAAGGATTAAAATATAATAATCCAAGTACAAATCATTACATTTCATTTAATAACTGCTATAACGGGTCTGTAAGGCCGTTATAAAAAATTGTTATATTAAGATAATTAAAGATTATTAAATTGTTTTGTCTTTTTCCGCAAGTCCGAGCATATAAAATATTACGCCGATTCCGCCTAAAAGCGTCAGAACAAATGCGCTTACTACTATATAGTTCCATTCATAAGGGTTGCCGGCGTACGAAAAAGCTTTTCCTATCTCGAAATCACGAATAAAATCTCTTGTTACGGCCATGCATATCAGTGAAATGCCGCTTACTGAAAGCAATACCGATTGCGATGCTGCCGATTCCAGTTTTAAATGCGCCAATACCGCGGCCGCGAAGGCCATAACTACGCCTGTCCAGAATATTATCGAGTAAGCGGGTGACCCGCCGCTCAAAAGCTTCATGAGTTCGCTTTTTTGCGTAAAAAACATTCCGAATCCCAGTGCGGCCTGGATCAAAAATGAAATTAAGAATATTTTTTTCGAGTAGCCGGCTATATAATTCGAGTATTGCGGGTCGCTTTTGATTTCAAGATACGAAATGAGGAATAAAATCACCGATGTCACGATCAAAGCGCCGAAAAGCATATGAAAAAATCTTAAAAATAAAGTCAAATCAGTAATATAAACATAAATACCGTAAATCGTAGAATGATATATGGAATAAAATTTTTGTGGCGCCTGCATCAGAGAGTTGTTCGATGAAAACATGAACGCGGTGTATAAAAACCCGCCGATCGCTATGAGTAATAGCGGCAATTTGACCGGCTTTAAAAGATTTGCCGGCGACCAGGAAAGTATGTACATGATATAATACGAAACCATAACTGCGGCGAGAATCATTAGCCAGAACGGAGCCATCAATATTGTAGAAGTATAAAAAAGCGGGCCGTAAAGCGATTGCAGGAAAAGAAGCGGCGCTACGCCGAAAGTGATAGTTAGTGAAAGGAAAGTAGGGAGCCTTTTTATTATGTCGCGATATAACCTTTCTGAAAAAGCGTTATTTCGATTGTTTTTATCGAACCCGAATGTATACTGTGTTTTAAGAATAGCAGCTATTATGCTTCCGCCCAGGATAAAATTCATAGGAATAAGGTGTAATATAAAAGTAAAAACGAGCAGAAATTTTTGTATGACAGGCGGCGCCATCAAAGGTACCGAGTCGATTGCCGGAATTATTACGCTGATTTCACTTGTGGTTGGCATTTTCTTATTTCTCCTTATTGATACGCTTTAATTTTTATTTTTTATCAATTCGTCTATTTTGTTGTTAAGCGAATACAAATAAATTGCAAGTACGCGCCTTTCGATATTGCTTCCGTAAAACGGCGGCATGAAATGCTTGAGTTCATTTAATTTCTGTAGATTTTGCATGGTGAATTCATAGCTCCACGCCTTTACTAACGGTTTAACGGCATTATAACCCTCGATCGAATGGCATGCCTGGCATTGATATTTAAAAATTTCGCGCCCGGCTTCGAGCTGGTTCGAATCGGTGACTTCCTTAATGCCCGACCATTTTAAATTCGAAAGATAATTTTGCGTATTAATTTCAGGTACGTTGTTTTTGGCTACGTATGTCGAATTGGAATACATTCTTCCGTAAAGAGTGTAAGGTTTTCTTATGGCTTCGCGGGTAAGTTCGAATGTGCCGAGAAAAGTGCCGGCGAAAATTATCAAAAGTATTGTAAATATTGTCGATAACCGCCGCGGTTCGAGCCAGGCGTGCGCGATGGCGGCAATCAGCAAAAGCGCAGCCGAGCCCGCGCAAATATTAGCAAATATCATTATTAACGGCGATCCGCCGAGTATTATATGTTTTGAAAGGTACGGTATCATATAAAAATACCAGCCAGCGAAAAGCGGCATCAGGAAAATTCCGGGTATAAGATATAGCGAAGCGTATTTTATCGCGCGTTCCCTGATTTCGTCGTCCATTTCGAATGTCGCTGTGAACATGCCGAAAATACCTGCGAATACTATGCAGATAGTGGTTCGAAAAAACAGCGACGGGAAATAGGTGGGATTAAAAAATGCGGCCCAGAAATTGCCCGTTTCGTAATAACTGCCCGGTGTCAGCATAAAAGTGATTATGCCGTTTATTATAAACAACGAAAGCCAGGCTGCCGCGAAATATATAAAAGCCACAATTTGTCTTGATTTTATAGTGTACTTATCGAACTTATATACGTATAGGATTATGGCTGTTATTTCGACGAGGAAAAACACCCATTCAATTGCCCAGCCGTAAAGAAATATATGGATCAGCGTGGAAGTAGCGGCCGGCGATACGAGCGCGATCGTAAACCATATGCCGACACCGGATACCGCGCCGAATACCGTAGTCAGGAGCATGAAAAATTTAGCGTGTTTTTTCAGGTATTCCAGCATCTTAAAGTCGTTGTTGCGTACGGCTTTTAAATCGGTATAAAAAATATAAAATCCTCCGCCGACTGCCAGATGAGATACTATTACATGCAAAACAGCTACTATGGCGATTACCATCGAACCGCCTAAAATTGGAATATCCCAGAATGGATAGTTCATAAAACCGCCTTTGTATTTTTTTGTTTTTTTACGTAAGAATATAAGTCTTTGATTTTAGCATATTTTTTTCAAATATTCTATGCCATTTATTTTTAATTTTAAAATTTAGTTAATTCTTTTGTCAATGCGTTTTTAAATTTTTGGTATGATGATTCATTGATTATGCCATTTTGTTTATATTTTTCAAGAATTTCCGAACATAAATTAAGAGTATTCGGATTTCGCGGCGGCAAATCAAAAGATGAAGGCCTGTAACAGGATGTATAATTCTGCGTGGCGATTAAAAATGCCACTCCGATAGCGGCCAGGCCGATAATCGCCTCGATTGACGATATAATAAATACTTTAACTGTAGAGAAATTAAAGCTGGATAAAAATAAAATTGCAAGTATTGCGCCGGCTATTTGAGAGAGGGTTTTAAATAATGAAAATGCTTTTATCTTGTCGGCGTGGTTTGCCTGCGCGCGCGCGTGATACAATATGGCCGGCGAATAAATGAAAATTCCTTTATCGACTTCTACCGAATACTTTTCGCGGGCCGGAATTTTATCGTTTAACGGTGAATTTTTAAACTTTTCTTCGGGCTGGCCCGAGCGATTTTCTAAAATATAAGGCACTGAATATGGCGATAACACAACGCTGTCTGAAATTGAAATACATTCCCTATAATTATAACCGGCGCTTGCATTTATGATTTCATCGAATGTCTTATGCACGGCCGGTAAGTCGGTTTTGAATTTGGCGTCTAAAGTATAATGCCCGGGCCTGGATTTCGCGATTTCTTTGAATAAGGGAATTTGCGTTAATTGTTCGTCGTTTGACGGATAACTTCCATTTTTTTCTTTGTAGTAACTTAAAATTTTACTTAGTGTCAGAAGATTTTCCCGCTCAGTCACGCAGGCACTCCTTAATTTGCTTTCTTCGCCGTTTAAATCACGTATCTTTCCGCCTAATGAAGCCGACAGAATAAGAAAAAAATGGATAAAAAAAAGAAAAACACTTTCGCTGAAACTAATCCTGGATATGGTTTAGATTCGTCAGTGTTATAATTTAGTCCGTCTTTCGGCAATTTTTCTCCGGCAGTTTTAAAAGGAGATTTTTCGTCTTTATTAATCATTACTTACCGCCTTGCTTTTTCAATATGCTCTTTTAAGAAGGGATCCGGTTCGTATGCCGAGCCGAAACATTCATCTGCCGCCGCGGGACACCCGCCGCGGCAGCTTTTGGCATCTTTACAATTTACGCAATATTTCGGAATCGCACATACTAAATCGTTTTTTTCAATTCCCGAAACCAATTCCTGAAAAGTACTTTCGAAACAATTTCCTAATATTTTTGACGTGTGATTACAGATCCTGAGATTTCCAAGCGGATCGATTGTAAAATAAGCATTTGAGGTTCCGGCGCTGCAAAATCCGTCGCCTATGCTTTTATATTTTTTCATATCTATAATGCAGGGTTGTATGGGTATTGAAGAGTTAACCTGTATTCCGTATTTTGTAGCCGTTTCTTCTATTATAGAAAAAGCCTCTTCGAGCCTGGTTTTGTCCGGTATCAGTTTAGCATATTGTTCTATCGCGCGGCCGCCCGGGTTGATTCTGTTAAACATAACGGTCCTGATGCCGAGCGCCGCGTTTAATTCAAGCGTTTCTTTCAGCCTGTTTATGTTTTTACTTGTAGCCACAAATACGGTTACCGCCGTCCCGCCGTAATTTCTTATGTTGCCGATAGCTTCGATTACTCTGTCAAATGAACTGCAGCCTGTCATTTCATTATGTACGTTTCTGTCGTCGGATAAAAGCGGCAGTTCGAATAATACTTTTTTTAGTTCGATTGTTTTTTTGATGAATTGCTCCGTTAAAAGCGTTCCGTTTGTTATTAATATTAAATCGATATTAAATGAACGCACATATGAAATAAGTTCGAAAATATCCGGCCTTAAAAGCGGTTCGCCGCCCGTGAAAACTATTGAACTGCAGCCGGTTTCACTAATTATTTTCGCGATTAATTCTTTTGTGCGTGTAAAATTAAGTTCGCCTGCCGGATAATTTTTTCCTGATTTCCATACGTTATAGCAGTGGCCGCAATTTAAATTGCATTTTTGCGTTAATTCAAATGTAATCGAATTAGTTTTAACCGGAAATATGCTTTTATAAATATTCAATATTTTTTTTAAAAACACTTTATTACCTGCTAAAAACTTATTGTACTGATTTCTCGGCATTTATTTTTTTTAATATTGATTTTAAAACCGTCAGCGCGCACGCCGCGGCCTGATGTATGTTATAGCCGCCGCATTCGCCTGTAAAATCGATTGCTTCGCCGGTTATATATAAATTTTTATGATTTTTTGCCTCTAATGTTTCAGGCGTAATCTCGTGGCAATCGACACCGCCGAGCGATACCTGCGCTTCTTTAAACGACGTTACCGATAAGACTGGAATTACGGTATTTTTTAGTTGATTATATATTTTTGTCAGCGTTTCATGATTCAATTTTTGCATTTCGGCAATTTCAAATAATGAATGATATTCCAGAAACGCTTTTATGAAATCGATGCTGAGACAGCCGCCGAATATTCCGTTAATTGTCTTATTTGGGGCATTTTTTAACAATTCTTCAAAATAATTTAAACTTAAATATTCTTCAGGCAGAAAATCAATTTTAACATCTATTTTTTTTTGCCGGGCGAGCGCCGAAGAAATTACACAGCTTGCATACAATACATTCGGCCCCGATATGCCGTAATCGGTGAACAATAATTCACCTTTTCTTTTGTAATTGAAGAATGATATTTCAGTCTCCATTTTTAAACCTGAAAGTTTACAAAAAGGATTTTTTGGTGTTTTTAACGCAGCTATCGCGGGAAATTGCCGCGTCGTTTTAATTCCGAGCTTTTCGATCAGCCGGAAACTTTCGCCGTCAGTGCCAAGCTGCGGATAGGCCGCTCCGCCTGCGGCGTATATTATAAATTTTGATTTGACCGATAATTTTTCGCCGGGCCGGCTTATATTTGCGAATTGTGTTTCGTAAAGCCCGTCTTGATTATTTTTAATTGCCGTTACTATTGAATCGAACGAAACCGTTATATTTTTTTGACGTATGCTGGCTTCGAAAAAATTATAAATAGTTTTGGCCGAATTAGTATATGGAAAAATTCTTCCATACTCATCTATTCTGGAAGGAATGCCTTTTTTAAAAAAATAATCCTTTAAATTAAGGTTTTTTAATTTTGTAAAAAAAATTTCGCTAAAGGTAGCGTCGGGATTTATCGAATGATAATTTTCTTTATTAATACTTATATTTGAATAATTACAGCGACCGTTGCCGCTTGCCATAATCTTTTTGAACGGCCTGGAAAGTTTTTCGATTATCAGGACCGAAAAATTATCAGGCAACTTAAATTCCTGCATTAAGCTGGTAAAAAAACCGGCAGCGGCTCCGCAGCCTATTATTACTAAATCATATTTAGGGTTTATCCTGTTCATAATAAATTTGATTATACACCACTGTTAGCATAAAATCAAGGGCTTCGGTAAATGTTTATTCCGCCGTTCAAGAATAAATATTTGGGTCCGGTCAATAAATAAAATTATAATATTTTTTTATTTTTCTATTTCTTTTGTTAATGAGTTTTTTAATTTTTGATATGCCGCTTCACTGATTATGTTGTTTTGCTTATATTTTTCAAGAAGTTCGGAACATAAATCCACGGTGTTTTTGTCGCGCTGCGGAAGTTTGAAAGGCGCCGGCCTGTAACAATGCGTTATGGCCTGCGGGACCGTAATTGCCGCGATTATACCGATAGTAGCGCAGCTTATAAGTAATTCGGCCATTGACGCAAAATTTTTTTTGAGTGATGAAAAACCGTATTTTATAAAAAAAAGAACCGTTAATATTATCATAATTACTATTGAATTGTTTCTTAATGTTAAAAATTGCTGTTTTTGATTATTTATTTTTTCTTCTAGCTGTAAGTCCTGGTAGGCATAATATAATGCCGACGGCGAATAGATATATACATTTTCGCTGACCTTAAGCGAATAATTTTCCGATTTTAAATTTTTATTATTTAAAGGGGAAAAGTTAAAATTATTTTCAGCTGTTCCTGTGCGGTTTTCAAGAATATACGGAATTGCATAAGGAGATAATATTCCGTCGGATGAAACGGAAATCGGCATCTTATAATTGTATGTATTATTTTCTCCTAAAATTTTATTGAACTCTTTATATGTGTCAGGCATGTCAAGTTTAAACTTATTATCTAAATAGTAAATTCCCTGTTTGATTCCTGCAATTTCTTTAAATATTGGAATTTGCATTAACTGTTCGTCATTTGACGGATACTTTCCTGTTTTTTCCTTATAATAATTTAAAATTGCGCTTAATGTAAAAAGATTTCTGGCTTCAACTTCGTAATGTCTTTTAAAATTGGATTCACCAATGTTTGATTTCCTGATTTGATCTTCGGAATATATTATTAAAATAAGCGTCAGACAGATTAAAATAAACAAAAATAAACTTGCGGCGCCTTTCTGGGGCTGAATTGTTTTATGATGTAAGCAGTTTTTCAATAAAAATCTGCCGGTTTCTTTAAAATATTGATTTTTATCTATATCAGGCATTTTTTACTCCTTTCGGCGAGTATATATTATTATGTACGTTTGTATTGATTATATATTACGGCTTCCATAAAATCAAGGACTTCGGCAAATGTTGTCAGTTTAAAGTTAAAATTTTTGACAGTAAAGCAATGTTATTTAGTTTTTTATAAAGTGTAATTATGATTTTTTTGGTGGGGGAAATAAAGGGCCAATGGCCCTCTAATTCCCCCATTTCCCCCTTTTACTCCCGGCTGTATCTATCGTTAGATTTGTAATACTATCGTTAGGTTTTTATAGTGTCTTAGTTTCATCGACCGCTGCGCTTTCGATGAAACACGGCAATCGGCCGCGCGGATTTTATATGTGTTTACATAACATCGTTTGCGACCGAAGGTGAAGAGATGTACATAGCGAAAATGCTCTTTGAAAATTTGTTTCTATCAGATGATAACCGGTCTTAATTTTTGTGAATCGGTCATTGACAAACTTAAAATAATTTTATACAATCAAATTATGAAAAAAATCTTTTTTATTTTAACAATTTCAATTTTTGTATTTATGTTTCAAGTTTTGACGATGCCGTTAACGGCCATTGGAGCCGGCATTGACGAAGTCAAAAAAACGTTAAAATCCGACGGCATTTCTTCTCAAAACTCCCAATCAATCAATCAATCAATCTCTTTAAAGGCTAAAAAAACACCCAAACAACAGCAACCTAAAAAGAAAGCAACGGTTATTCAAAAAAATCAAATTCAAAATCCTCTGGATACGCCTATGTCTTTGAAAATAAAGGTTAAAGGCGTTGAAAAACTTATTTATATTCCAGGAATTTTTAATCCAAAAAATTTCCCGAAAAAGCAATCATATAAAGCTCAAATAAATCAAAAAATACAAACTCCAAAAGTTAAAACTGGAAGAATTACAGCGCCGGTGAGGATTGCAGATGAAAATAGTTTTTCGGAGACGCCTCTTAATATTTTTCCAATGTATACGGCCGAAAATTCTATTGAAAGCGATGCACTAAAATCACTTTATGAAATTGCAGATGGCGCTGAAAAATTAACGGCCGAAAATTATAGCAATTATATGAATTTATTACAAAAAGGGTATGGTATTTTATATAATCCTGATTATTCTAAATATGCTCATATATTAAGCGCGGTTCGGTATTGCCTGCAGATAAGTAATGAAAAAGTTATGTCTCAGAGCGGTCCGGAGGCCGATTCATTTTTAAAACTTTATTATCAAAGCATAATTGATGGTTATAATCATGCGACGGATGAAAATACTTTAAAAATAATGAATTTATGTGAATCAAAACTTGCCGGTTTTGATAAAAACCTTAAAGAATATGAACAAAAGCAGAGCGAAGAAATAAATATTAAAATCAAAGAAATTGATAAAAAAATAGAAGAGTTAATGAATGGGCCGAAACAAAGCATTGATTATTTTCAAAGACAATATTATGAGCTTAATTCCGATAAAATGTTACTGTATTCTGAATTAATGACTAGTTATATAGGTTCTCGCAATAACACAGGCGCAGTTGAATTAATTAAACAGGCCGACGATATGTATAATTCAATACCGGCAACAATTAAGCCTGATTGGGCAACTTCTCCAATTGAGATAAATAAAAATTTGCTGAATTATGCTAATGTAAATTATTCTTTCCTTATGGTTATGGAAGAATATGGCAATAATGTTAGAAGCTATGAAGATGGCGAATCGTTGGAGGTTATGATCAGCGAAAGACTGAAAATGATTCAGGGAAAACTCAATAATCCGTCAGAAAATGAAAAAATTGAAATGGCGGGCGATCAGATAAAAACGGATATTGAGTGTATAGCTAAAAATTATAGGACTGAACGTAAAATAAAGAAAATATATTTTACAAGAACTGAATATGTTGAATTAACGCCGGAAGATATACCTTCGCCTGATGAATGGTTAAATATCAGGTGCAGTTTAGATGTTGATTCGTCTCAATCTGGTATTGAACAATTAAACCTTGTTAAAAGGCCTTTCAAAATTGTTATTAAAAGTGAAATATCTAATGAATCCAAAGAGGTTGTATTTTTTCATGACCGGTTTATGCCGAGTGGCTATAAAGCTAAATTTCAGCCGAATGATGGAAGTCATAAACTTATAAATGATGATATAGAAAGAGCTGATTATTTATCAAGTATAGCATATATAGATGGCGTTGAAAATTTTATGCAATCTGATTATGCGGAATATTTTTGCGGTATTACGAATATTTTTAATTTATTAGATGGGTTAGATATATTTAATAAACAAAAATTAGGACGTGGTTCGCCAAAAAATATTAATGATACCCAGATAACTGCAACTAAATCTTTTTTTGAATCATTTGGTGTTGAATCTATTTCTGTTGAATTAAAATCATCAGAAAATACGGTTAAAGGATTAGTTTATTTAAAAAATCAGGCAAATGTTTTTTTAGTTAATGCACATGGAAATTCTAATGGCGGAATTGCGTTTGCCACTCCCGATATATTTGGCGGTTATAATATTATAAGAAGTTTTTATATTGATAACATTTCATTAGTTGACATTAAATCAAATTATTTGATTCTTATGTGTTGCAGTCTTTTAAATATTGGTGATCGGAATAATCTTGAGCATAGTACATTTTCAGGTATTAAGTTAAGGAAAAAAATGGGGTCAAATTTAGTAATGCTGGGTTATAATGATTCAGATGGCACTTCCGTTGAATGTGAAGGACTTGCGTTAAAAAAGTTTTTAGAAAATATTATTAAAAAGAAATTGAAATTTGGAACAACTGCCGATGATAAGCAAAAAATTATAGATGGATGGCTTGACGCACATATTGAATTGTATGAGTGGGCAAATGAAAAAATATCGAATGAAAAAGAACTTCAATTTCTTACTTATAAGAATTGCTTGGATGCAAAATATGGTTGTGCGATATATAATAATACTTATTTTGAGTTAGTTTTTATTGAATATTTAAACGAAGATGAAAACAATAAAAATGATATTTATATAAAAGCATTTCCAAGTAATAATTTTAAAAAATATTACTTTAAATTTTAAAATAGGAGAACTAAAAATGTTGAAATCATATGTTTTATCTATAATTTTTATTATATTTACAATAATGCCGGCAAATGCGTCAAATTATGCTGACGCAAATAGTTTTATTTATCCGACGGATGAAGTAAAACTTTTAGATGATATAAGAAATGATTTTTTAAGTGCTAAAACTGACGATGAATTTATTGAAAAAGCAATTAATTTTAAATTTGACATTGCGAAGCATAAAAATAAACTATATACTAGCATGATATTTTCTAATATTCATTATTTATTTCAAAAAAGAAAAATAAGCGCCATAAGGAATCTTAAAATAAATGATTTTATTAATGAACAGGAAAATAATGAAAAATATGATGCTGAAAACATATTAAAAAAAATCACAGCTTGCATGTTTTTATATCCTGTTAAAACTGACACAGAATTTGTAAAATTAAATGAGACTACCCTGGAAAATAATATTAACAGAAGGCATAAAATCTTTGAAAATATAATTAAGAATGATAGTTCGTATGAACCTATTATATTGGTTTTATGGCATTTATCGGAATTTACTCCGGGTATGAACATTGATGAAGTTTTCAAGAAAAAAATTGAAATACTTGAAAGCATAATTGAAAAATTCAAAGATACTGAATTTTCTAATTATACTCTTGCTTCTATGGGAGATTATTACGCAGGAAAAAAAGATTTTGAAAAAGCCGCTGAAATATTTGAAAAGGCACTTAAATATAATAACTTTTACTATGGCTTTGGTGATTATTATTCATATGTTTATGCACATATGGTAAACTTGTATGAGAGTAAAAAAGATGTTGAAAAGGTGAAATTTTTCTTGAAATTAATTAACAAGAATTTTGGCGGTTATAAAAATTTAAAAAGATATTATTCCGAATATTTTGATTGATTCTAAAACTAATGAAAAAGGTGAATTTTGAACTATAATCCTAATATTTATATAACCATGACGCTGGCAGCTGTTTTATATACGGTAGGCATGAAACTTAACGCTTTTTTGCACGGGAGTTCAAGAAAATTTAAAATGCTGGCAGCGGCTGTTTTATTTATTTTATGCGGGTTGGCAATATTAGTGTTTTCTAATGTGTTTTTTCTGGGCAAGGATAATATCTATTATGTGCAATATCGCAGTATTAACGGCATTGAAATATCAATATCGCTTTTAGCCGTCTTTTTTGGATACGTTTCAAATTTGAATTTTTTTGTGAACCACAGTTCGGGACGGAATTTAAGAAAATATATTCCGGTTCTTTGCTTTTTTGTAATGTTTGTGCCTTATTATCATCCGATTGTTTTTCCGCTTGAGATTAACGATAATGGCAAAGGTTTGTGGCGCGGCAATGTCTGCTTGCAGTCAACTGGAACTTCATGCGCGCCATCAGCGATGGCTACTGTTTTTAAGTATTACGGCATAGATAAGACAGAGGCGGAAATAGCGAAAGTGGCTTTTACCAGCGCGCTTGGAACTGAAGATTGCTATGTTTTAAGGTATGCGCTGAATAACGGCCTTAGCGTTAAATGTTACAGCGGTATGAAACCTTCAGAAATACCGGTGCCGTCTATAATCGCGATAAAAATAGGTGAAATACATCATGCAGTGGCGGTTATTGGCCATGAAAATGGCAGGCTCGCCGTCGCTGATCCGCTGTTTGGCCTGAAAAATATAGCATATAATTCCATTACAGAAAAATATAAATTCAAGGGTATCGTTTATCATTTTATTAAAAATTAAAAAATGGCATAAAAAATGCTTCTTTAATTTACAGTATAGATAATAAAGTATAAAAAGTTTGGGAGGTTTTTGTATGGAGAAAAATAATAATGTGGCTATCAGCATCGATTTTGACGGGATAAGCAAATGGTCTTGCAATAACAATGATGATGAAAGCAAAAAAGAAATGTCAGCCGATTTATAATCAAATTTTAAACAACTTATGAATAAAAATGAGGCAGTTTTATCCGAGGTGTCTAATTTTTATTCAATGTTAACAAAAAACGATGGCTTAAAATATTTTAAACCGTCGTTTTTTGTTTTTCATTACTTTTATTTCCGGCGTGCGGCCTAATTATTATTGACAATAACTATTATTTTTAATATAATTTAATATATTATTAGGTTATCGTAATAATTTTTTTGTGATTGGGTCAATGTTGAGTATTATAATATCCGTATTTTCTAATAAATTTAACGATAAGCACAATGAATTTTTTTTTAATAGGCATTTTTTAATCGCATTATTAATTTGTTTTTGTTTTGCCAATTTTTCGTGCGGCTCTTCCGGGAAAAAGGTTGATTTCATGCCTGAAAAGAGCGTTACCAATACGGCTTCGGCGGCGTCAAAAAATGATTTCTCCAACGCGCTTCATGTTTATTTGAAAGAATTGGAAAATAATAATATGCTGCAAAAAATAAAAAAAAGCGGCGATACTCAATTTTTGAGTCCGGTATTAAGCGAGCAGACGGTAAAATTGCCTTATGAACAGTCTTTGACTGAAGCTAATCAGTATTTTCAGGATAAGCGTTATGACGATGCCGCGAAAAGTTTTAAGAAAGCCTTATCATATCCGAGCGTGCCGCCGGTAAAAACGCTTGAAATCAAGTTTATGCTTATGACATGCCTTCGCGAGCTTGGCCGTGAGCCTGAGTTTATTTCTCAGCTTAATGAATACAAACAAAAATATACTGAAATAATTAAAAGCTGCGAAGTGGAATATCGTTCGGGGATGTCAAATTCAGCTTTAATTCAGGTTATTGTTGATAAAGGCGGCGAGTCGAGCGGCGCTCCGGGGCCTGAAAAACAGAAAAACAGTGAAGATGATGAAGAATAAATTAAAAACCACACAACTTAAAAATAATAAGAATCAGCGCGGTATGGTATTTTATTGGGTTGTAGGCCTTGTCGTAATATTATACGTGCTGTCCGAATCAATATTGGTACAGCTTCGCAACGAGGTAATGCAGGCGAATATTATCATGCGCGGAGAAATAATGAATACGGTATGTGATTCGTTAGTTGAAGAAGCTTTCATGGAAATTCGCAAGCAAATGAATGACCATGCGTCTTATCACAGCGAATCGAGCGCATACAGAGTATTAAGATGCGGCGGCGCGGATAACAAGCCTAAATCGATAGAAGTTGCGACACCGATTACTTTGAAGCTGGCCGGCGATGTTCATGGTATCGATCCAAAGAATATAAGCCTGACAGTCACATACGAACAGATAACCCCTTATTCTAAAGATCTCATGGGTTCGCCGCGCAATATAGCTAACGATCCTTATAATAAAGAATCCTACGGCGTTATAAAGATAGTGGCGCAGGTCGGCATTGACCGCTATAAGCGTGGGCTTGTAGCCTGCAAAGATATCAAGACCGTCAGGGTGCTGCCGCCGTTCCCTGAATTTTCATTATTCGTCCGCGACGGCGGCGCGGTAATGCCAAAAAATCCTTATGCTTTTAATAAGTGGATCTCATATCACGGCGCTGAAAAACTTAATCTTAAAGTATTGAACGGCCAGGACGCTACTAAAACAGGCGTTATCCTGTTCGGCGGCGGCTATGACTGGAGCGCTTATAACGCCTCCGGCGGCGCTGAGTTTTTCGAGGTAATGAAAGGCTTCTCTTTGATGCCTTCGCTTCAGGAAACTAACGGGAAATTGCCGATCGTAATTAACGTAACCAATCCTGGATTACTTAGCAAAGAAAGCGGCAGCCTTCTTGACGCGTTGAAAAGTAAAGGCGATAAACAGGCTCTTGGTATGTGGCCTTCTTATGATATGCTTAGCCGCACCGAATATAATCCTAATTTGATGAAAATGAGCAAAGATGAGCAAGATGAATATTTTATGAAAAGTTCTCTTGGCGGTATTATGGAACCTATAATTCAGCGTAATTATAAAGATTCTATTCCGGGCGATCTTTTACCTATCAATAAAAATCTTCCGGCTAAAAATGGAAAAACTCCCGATCCTCCGAAAATGATTATGAGATATCATAATGTCGGCGCGGGCAGTGAAATCGAGGCGGACGGCGAAGACCCGAGCCCGTTCAGCACTAATGAGCCGTCGCGCGGATATTTGAATTATTTTAAGGATTATATAAAATTTTGTAATGATACCAAAAGGGAATTTTTAAATCCCAAGGGGTCGGGCGTCGACTTATTCGGCGCTGATACGCGCCCTAACGCTAATGATTCGCCTCAATTAACCAAGATTTATGGCAAAGTATTAGCCTGCCATTTCAGGGCTATGACAATTGACGACAGTGAAGAAGCCATAATTGTACCATGGGTCAATTTTAATAACGCACAAAAGTCAGGCCAGATAAGCTGCATACCGAAGACTTTAAAAATGGAAGAAAAAAGAAAACTTGACATTAAAGAAAAAGCTGGTGCTTTACTCAAGATAACCGATCCGGTCGCGAAAGAATTACTTGAGTTTCAGCCGCAGATTGGCAAAGCTACGGCCGCTTCGGCTAAAACATATAAAAATCCGATTCCGGACCTTTCTCTGACTCCTGTAGGCGATGACAATAACATAATCTATAAGCATGTTATGTCTAAACCTATTTTTATGCCGTACGATCTTTCAGTCACCGGCGATTCGTTTTTTAATGAAACCGTACCCTCTTATAATATGCCGGTCAATGAATTAGCGCAAAGATTTCCGCTCGACCTTGCCCCTGAAATGGCATGTTATAGTTTTTCTAACGCGAAAGATTTTATACTTAACCTTCAGTACATGAATAAACTTATAAAAGATAAAGACGGCACCTGGCATATATTTCTTGACGGTATCTGGTTTCTTGAAGGTATGAAAGCGTTCGAGGGTGAATATCAGAAATTGTATCTGCCGCCCGACGCATTTTATTCTGAAATGAAGCCGTCCGAAGATAAAAGAGCTAAGCCGTCGCCGCCGCTTTACATAAACGGCAAGGGCATAATCGCTTCAATTTTTGGTACTGACATATTTGTCGATGGAATTCAAAAAGATAAGGATGTTAATTGTAAAGACGCTCAGCTTTCATTAGTTACTCCGCCGAATCCGCTCTATGAAAAGATAAAAAATCTTCCGGAAGAAATAAAAAGCGTTATATTTTCGTCGCAGGGCGGCGATATCACGGTTACTGATAACTACGTTCAAGCTTCGATATGCTCCGGTATAGGCACGCTCAGGTATCGTGACAACCCGTCTATAGATGCCACTAATTTTAAAAATATAGTACCATATTACGGACAGGACAGCAAAAAAAATCCGCCTCTTAATTTTGACAGTTTCTTTATCAGGGGAAACGTTATAGTAAATTATTTAAATCTTGGGGCGCTCGAGCAGGAAATCGGCCCTAATACCTATGCCGGCGGCGGCACTATCGCTTATGATGATACTCTTTATCCGGATAGAAGCGGTAAAATCGGCGATGATAACTATGTTGTCAATATGAGTCAGAGTTATACCTACTATAAACTACAACCTATTAATAAAGATGAAGATATTCTTGAAAGCTCTTCTAATTCGACTTCATCGGTGCCTCCAAAAACCGAATAAATAAAAGATAGGAATTAATTATGGAAATAAATAACTCTGAAATTAGTAAAAAAATAAATATTCGGTTAATTGCTGTTATTGCAGGTATATTAAGCCTGTTTGCTATTTCCGGCTGTTCTTGCGGGAAAAAAAACGATTTCGTTCCGGAAGCCGAGAAAAGCAGGACTTACGAGTCGGATTCCGAGGACGATAAATTACGCAGAAAAAGCCTCGTTGATAATGAAAAATCCGAAAAAACATATTATAGCGGTTTAAATATCAAAGGCGAAAAAAATAAAGACCTCGAAAAATTGGAGTATGACGGGAAACGCGCGCTAAGAAATAAATCTTTTGTTACCGCTGAAAAGTTATTCGCCGAAGGCGATTATGAGGAAGCCATGAAATATTATTCTTCAGCGAACTCAAGCTCTAATGAATATATCAAACGGCGCGCTCTTAATTGTGACCTGACAATAAAAAAACGTGAAGCTAAAAATGATGACGAGATAAAAAAAGTTTATTCGCTGCTTGTGGATAAGCGCGAAGATGAGGCATTAACACTTTTGAATTCGTTAGAAAAATCGTCTAAAGCGGATTCTAATATATATATAAAGCAGCGTGTCGCGGTTATGAAGTCGAATATTTACGACAGAAAAGGCGATACTTCGTCGGCAGGCGAAGCTTCGATAAATTCGCAGAAAATTTCTGTTGAACTGCTGAAGCAGCAGAGCAATGCTTGGACTACTCCTATTGGAAGAGAATAATAGTTTGGCTGGGAAATAATAATGATTTGTTTAATGATTAAAAAACTGAAAAAATTAAATTTAAAAAAAGGCATGACGTTTATCGAATTGCTTGTAGCTATGGTGCTCGTCGCATTTTTGATGTGGCCGTTATATAATGTTTTTCAATTCTCGGCACGCGCCAGCCTTTCGAGCGGCGATCTGACTTCGGCTGTAAATGTGGCGTCGGAACTTCTCGAATTATTGAAAAATAAGCCGTTTGATTCTATATGCCTTGAAAACCCAGCGTTTGGCCTTAAAAGCAAGATGGATGAGAAAGATATAATGGAGTATATGGAAAGGAACTTTATGGGAAAGTTTCCGGCGGCATCGGATACCGTAAGGTTTTGCAGGGAACTTGAAATTACGCCGCGCGAGGAGCATAAAACGCCGCGCGGAAAAGAATTTGCCTATGTTGAAATCCAAATAAAGGTTTACTGGGCAGATAAATTAGGGCGTAAGATACCGTCGCGGGCGCCGGTAAAATTATTTGCCCTGGTGCCGAATGAAAATATATATCTTGGAAATTAACTATATACGGATATAAAGAAAAATTTAAGTAGTGATAAGGGATATGTTAAAGTTTAAGCGAAAAAAAATATTTTTAAAATATAAAGGTTTTACTCTCATAGAATTATCTATTGTCATGGGGCTTTCGTTCATGCTTCTTATGGCGGTTTGGTCGTTATTCAGAATTTCTTATAACACCAACCAATTTACAGACGATGAGTTGTCAGCGCAGCGCGCGGTTCGAATTGTCCTTGAAAACTTAAAAAGCGATTTGCGTTCCGCCGTATTTCCTGACGGCCTCGTGGGCGATAAATTTATTATTCAGGCACCTTTCAGCCTCGACGGCAAAGAAGTCGGCGGCAATAAAATAAGATTCGCTAAATTTAGCGGATTTGATTCGAACGGTAAGCCTATAATTGAAAAAATTATGTATAATTTTGATATAGACAGCGGTAAAGTTAAAAGATCTAATTGGTCCGGAAAATGGGAGCAAAAAAATAATACCTGCGAGAATGAAAAAGTTTTTCCGACATCTCTTTCAGGGTTTAAAAACAGCGCTGGCGAAAGCTATTTATATTTTAATACTTTTTATACCGATACCGATAAACAGGGATTTAAGGGGCGTCTCTACGTTTTCGCCGAAATCAAGGCTGTTTATGGTAAACACGTTATTAAAGCCCATACCGTTATAGGGTCACGCTATATTACTTCAAAGGATCGTGAACCTTTCTGGAATTATAATCCAATGTCAAAGTTGAATCCTGAAGATTTCAATAAGTAAATTTACTGCCGGCTGCCGCGGTTTATGTAAAAAAAGTTTTACTTATTATTAATAAGTTTGGTACCCGGCTAAATATTTTTATTTAAAAAGCTGTTTAAATGAAAAATCAGAGGCTGTAAAATTATCGGGCAGTATTTGCGGAGTTGTAAAAATTAAATATATTTTTTATAATGAATTTATTCGGCGGCGTATTATATATGATGCGCCGTTTTTTATTTTAAAATTATTAAAATAAAATTTTAAAATATTGCCTTATCTCGGTTTTTATTGTTAAACTTAATTTATACTATAAATAAATAGCGGCACGGAATAAAAAGAAATGGATTTGTTATGATTACTGACGTAAAAATTGAAGAATCGGCCGAGTACAGGCAGATCATATCGCAGAAAAATGTTATAAAAAGCGCCATTAACAAAGCCAGCGGAATATTTCCATCGGTTTCGTTTCTGGCCAGCTCAATAATTCCTCAATTTTTGGAAGAAAATTTCATAATGGCGTCTGCGATAGACAATGCCGGAAGCGAAGCTAATCTTGTAGAAAAAAAACGTGAAATTATTAAATTGATATTAAATAATGAAACTGCGCCGGAAATCATATCGCAATTTACCAACGAATTAAATAAGGGTAAAAATTTTTATCGAATCCATGCGATATCTAATTATGGATTTGCCGAATATAGTTTTTATTTAATGTGTGAAAACTTAGAGGAACTAAAAAAATACAGGACCGATATATCGCAGGACGCGCGTACCAAGCTTGCCGCCAACATAAGGAGGAAAGCGGAAGAATCATATCGTAATAATAATATCGAGGAGGCTTTCCGCTATTTCTGGGAATCTTATGAAAAAAATAACGCTGATTTTTGTACGACTTATCAGCTTGCGCTTATATACTTTTTTGAACGTGCTGATTATAAAAATGCGCTTGAATTTTTTAAACAGACCAAACAGCTTGCAGCTACTACAATACCTCAGCTTGTAATAAACAGTCTTGTATTTATTGGCTTAATTTTAAGACTGATAGGTAAATTAACTCAAAATCAAGAAATGATGAATGAAGCATATCAAACGACATCGATAGCATATTTTAACAACATCGAGTGTTTTTTTTCAAAATATGCGCTTATTCAGTGTTCGTTTTTGACGCCGCCCCAAAATTCTTATGCCGATGCTACAAATTTAATGGCGGAATTGATAAAAAAAGAAAAAATTTATGCATTGCAAATACTATATGAATACTTATTTAACAGTTATATAGGCCCATGCAAAAGCACTCTTGAAAATATAATCAGCGAATTCAGCGTAAGCGCTAAGGATGTATTTAAAAAAATAGAGGCGTATGTTGATGATTTGGCCTTGCATAATAAATATTTAACAATTCCGGCCAAGCTCGTTACCGTAAAAAATGATTTTGGTAAAGTTGTCAATCAATTCGGAAATAATACATTATTTGATATTTTGACTGCTTCACAGCAGGCCGGAGAAATCTTAAAAACATGTGAAGCCCTTATAAAAGAAGTTAAGGAAAATAAGGTTTTTTTTGAAATACGCGATTATATAATGGGGTTAATTGGAAAATATAACGAAGATTTGAAAATTATCAATGAAGACTTGAACGGTGTAATAAGTCAAAAAGATGAATTAAAAGCGCGGCTCGATAAGTTATTTAATACGTATCCTGGCGCTTCGGCGCAGCAGGTTATTGAAAAATATAACGAACAGACCAAAAGCTATGAACAGGAACTTCTGCCGTCAACTCCCGGCTGGGAAAATATGCCGATTTTTGTGGTAGTTAAAGCCGTAACCGGCTGTATGGCTTTTGTTTTGGTTTTTGTTTTTATAATTATTTATTCATTAGTATTCAGCGGCGGAATTTCCGGTATGACTTTTCTAAGCGGCGGCGTCGCGCTTTTATTTTTGCCTGTTTATTCATTGATTTTAGGCGAAATTTATTATTATTACATAGAAAGCTGTAAAAAAAGCATTCAGGAAGAAATAAAAAAACTTAATACTATGATAGAGGAATTAAGAAATAAAAATGAAACTGCTGTGGCTAATTTAAGATCGAAATTTATTAATGTTATAGCGGAACATATGAAACTTCCGATTTTTAACGCAGAACAAATTTTTAACGCAGCATGTGAAAATAACTTCGAGAAAGTGAAAAATTTTCTTCCTAAATAATTATCTTTACATTTATTTGTTTTCGGCCGGCTGCGGATAAGAAGTACCGCCTGTCGGCGAAACTGAATAAGGCAGCAACTGCTGCTGTCCGCCGCTTCCAGGAGCGCTCAGCGGAGAGTTAAGCTCGAAAATGCTCTTTACTTCGTTTTTATTTTTTTTGTTTTTATCGGTATTGACAGATTTTGGCCGGCGCTTTTTTACAGGCGGCTTGTCTGGATTCACATATCCCATATTTTCTATATCATACATTCGTAATCCTGATTTTAAGAGCAATTCGGCATAAGTTTTATTAGTGCAGTCGATTTTTAAAAGACTTTCAAGATAAATTCGCGATTTTTCCTTGTCATTTGAAAAGAGCAGCGCTTTTGCAGCCTTTAATCCTATTTCATAATCAGTCGGATAATATTCGAACGCGATCCTCAAATGGTGCGATGCTTCGCTGAACATACCCTGGCTGTAATAAATTTCGCCGAGGTATTTGTGCGCGCGCGAATGGGTCGTATAGTACTGAAGTGCATAGTCCATGCTGTGCTTAGCCGATTCGTAATTTTCTTTCAGATATTGCATATATCCGTTCTTAAAATAATATTCAGCGTAAGTTTTATTGTATTTGCGCCTGTCGAAATTACCCTGGCCGTTATAGCCGAGGTCTTTGGCTTCGTTTATGTTTATGCCGTAACTTGCCAGTAAATATACCGTGCCGGTATCGGCCGGCGCTAGCTCGAAATACTCTTTTAGTAATTTTTTCGCTTCGTTTAATCGATTTTGTTTCAAATACATTTTTATTAAGCCGTATTTTCCGCTTTTGGATTTTTTCTGGAGCGAGTTAGCATAGTTATATTGAATCATTGCCTTGTCAGGCTCAGATGTTTCAAGAAATATGTTGCCGAGTTTAGTTACTTTGCTCGGGTTTTGCGTGTCCAGCGCTACTATTTCAGCCGCTTCTTTTATTTTTTTACGTTTCAGCTCTGCGAAAATTACGTCCCTGCGTTTTGCCGACTCATCGCGCAGTCTTTCGTTAGGCGAATGTTCGATGGCGTTTGTAAGCGCTCCTGCCTCGGCTTTCGATTTATTTTGCGCTTTATATATGTCGGCCAGTAAAATATAACAGTCGTATTTATCGAATCCGTTGTTCAGCGCATAGTGGACATAATATTCGGCTTCGGTGATATTGCCCTGCTTGAAATAGTCTTCGGCTTTTTTTAGAAGGTTGATTTTCTTTTTATAGTCGATTGTGAGCGAGCCGCGCCGGCCAGTATCTGAGGCAGCCGTATTGCCGCTCGTTTGCGAAAACGCGGTCGAAGAAAATGCGTAAATATTGAATATTATTAATATCGTGGTTATGAATAATGATCTAATTCTCAACTTCTCTGACTCCGTTTTTAAAATCATATTTTAATTCCATGCTGCCGTCAGGTTTAATTTCATTTCCCGTCGATGCTTCTTCCGTATTGCCGTCCTGCGGAGTGGCTTTATAAACGCCTGAAATGATAAGTATTCCGCCAATAAAAAGCCATTTTGTGAGGGGTTCCGAAAGAATTAGGCTGCTGAAGATTATACCAAATAAAGGCTGCAAGTTCAAGAAAATGCTCATGTATGACGCGGAAAGTTTTTCCAGGATATGGTACCATGCGAAATAAGATATTGAAGTGGCGAGTACCGCCAGGTATAAAATGCATGCCCAGGTTCTAAAAGATGCCGCCGGGAGCGCTGAAAAATTATTTTCATACAGCGCGAACGGAAATAAAAAAATCGTGCCGGTTATGAATGCGTAGGATGAAACTACGAAACTTGGCACCCGGTGTATTATTTTCCGGCCCATTATTGTATAAATCGCCGAACATGCGGCCGATGAAAGTACCAGTATATCGCCGAACAGCGATGAATAAACGGCGCCGGCTTCAGCGGATTGTTTCGCCGAATCTTCGATGGCGGGCGGCAAAATTATGAACAAAACCCCTATCGTCGATAAAAACATTCCGGTTTTTAAAGAGCTTGTAAGCTTTTCCTTTAAAAATAAAACTCCGAAAATGAGAATGATTATAGGTTCGCATGTTATTTCGAGCGCGGCGTTTATTGACTGCGTATATTTCAAACCGACGTTCTGGAAAATATATGCCGCCGTTATTCCGACGGCGCCGAGTTTGGAGCAGGTCCATACTTCCCGCGGGCTCAGCCTTACTTTTTTATAGCGCGTAAATAAAAAAGGGACCATTACGACGCTGGCTATGGCGAATCGCACAAACGCAAGCGTAAAAGGTTTAATTTCTGCCAGCGGGATTTTTGACGCGACGTAAGTGCCGCCCCAGACGACATTCAAGAGGATGAGTATGAGGCTGTAAAATTTTATGTTTACGGCTGCCGGGGCTGGTGAATTTTTGTTCATTGCTGGCACTGCTTTCTGAAATGCGAGCGCAGCTGATTGAAAAACGGAATATAAGTATCGCGGAAATCCGGGAACGTCCAGTCAAATGCCTGGAACGAAGAATTTTTATAATACAGCGTTATTTCTTCATATATTCCGTTACCGATATATATTCGCTGGATGTTGTCTTTGGTCGAGGCCAGGACTACTTTGGCCGGCGTGAGGTAGCCCGGATCCAGATTGATGCTGCGTCCGGTTTCATTCAAATTGCCGGACTCTATTTCGTTTGAAAAAATCTTGATGCCGGCGAGTTCTTCGGGCTGTATAAAATTTTTGAATCCGAAGAAGATTCTTTTTATCGAACTGCCCATTTCTTTTTGATAATAGCCGGTATAATCGAAACCGTATATTTCGCTCGTGATATCTATTTCGCCGTGCTTATCTGTCAAAATTTCGCGCGTCGAGTTGAGAGTTTGTTCATTTGTGAACAGCGCTCCGTAGAACAGTTTAACGGGAGCGTGAAATTTAGGGCTGCCCATTATTTTTGATTCCCCCTGCACGCCTTGACGCATATACCGCATACGCCTTTGGCCACGAACATGATTTTCTGGTATTTGGATATCTGTTCCACGCATTTAGGCAGCGTGAAATCGTCCGCGGACTCGCCTATGGCGCCGACCGGGCAGGCGGTTATGCATGCACGGCAGCTGCCGCAATTTATTTCCAATTTAGGCGTGGCCGCGATCGGCGCGTCTGTCAGTACTGTCACAAGGCGCATTCTTGAGCCGAACTCGGGCGACACCAGAAGGTTGTTGCGGCCGATATATCCAATTCCGGCGGCATTTCCTATAAGCTTATGGTTGAGGTAGCCGCGCTGTGAACTCTTGTCTATTATCTGCGAAGCTGGTATCGGCATCGCATTGTAGCCTGAATTCTGGATTATCGAAGTGATTTTCAGCGCGGTATCGTCTAAAAAAGAGTTGACTCGGTTATAATGCATGGCGTATAAAGGCGTCGGCTCCTTAAATATTCCTTCTAAAACTGCGTCTGAAAGATGGAATGCCATCGAGACGGCGTTTTGCATCTTTGTAAATGCCGGATTTTCAAGAAGGGCCGGGTGGAATGTTCCTTTTAAGGAATCGTCTATCGCGCAGCTGCCGAATTTTGACATCCCGCAGTCCAAGGCGTATTTTTTAAGTGATTTTAAATTATCGTCAGAATTTTGGGTAAGTGCTAATTCGCTTATCATTGCTGCAATGCCCCTAACAATTTTATAATGCGTTTCAGTTTAGCTTTTGCTTAAATTACGATTAATGCTTTATGAAACTTTTATTATTATATTTTATAACAAAAATGCTAATTTTGCAATAAATTTATTGCATTTTGTTTATAAGCGTATAACTAAAATTGCTATTCAAAACATAACTAAAAAAACAATGCTTCGGCAGTTATTTATGTGCAACCATGCTTGATTGCTAATATTCAACTGTTTTAATTATAACTCAGTCTTGCAGTGCGATGATTTGACTTTAAAATTAATGTTTGATATAATTTAAAATGAGCCGTTATGCGTGAAAACTGCCGGCTAAACTATGAAAGGCAATGAAAATATATGATGCGATATTGGTCGGAAACAACCGGAAAAATAAAAAAAATACGCGTTCCTGTAAGGCTGCATCGGCATTTTAACAGAGGCTTTTCCCTTACCGAAATGGTTATAACTGTTTTAATTATAGGCATAATGACTATATTTGCCATGGAATATTACAGCGGCAGTATAAATGACGCTAAAGTAACAAAAACCAGGGCAATATTAGAGCAGATAAAAAAAGCATGCCTGAGATATGCAATCGACAATGGTAATTATCCCAGGGAGGTCAGCCATCTTGTTCCGAAATATCTCGCGGTTATGCCTAAATTGCCGTGGAACGTTCCGATTAACATAAAACTCGGCCAGGTAAACGAAGTTACATGCGAATTTCCATGGGGGATGAGCACCAGGGCTATGAGTGTTAAGCTGGATAACCTTAGTTTTATGCCCGACCGCCGTGCCGACCTTAACGCAGTATCCGGCGCGGCGTTTGCCTTCGCTAAATTGACGGTGGCGCCGTCCGCGGATAATCCTCTGATTTATAATGCGAGTCTTGAGATACAGATAAAAGCCCCTGTAACGGCCAAAAATGTCGAAGGCGGAGCCGATTTCAGGTTCAGTGTCGATAACGCCGAGATTACCGCCGTCGAAGGCGGCTCAGCTATCGAATTAACCAGCCAGAGCAGTTCGTATAAAAATTGCTTTGAATATACGGCCAATTCAGCTGCCGATAAGATTACAATCGGACTTGCTCAAATTACAAGAAATACTAATTTTACATTTACTCTTTTCAGGCCCGTAGAAGAAGGGGTTAAATTTTACTACGGCGAAAAGGAAATGCTGAGGCTGGGCGCTAACCCTACAACTCCTGCTGTTTTTACAAGACTTTTGAGCGAATCGACGTCGCGCTATTAGCTGCGCCCGTTCAGCGGGTTCATCTGCAAGTTTTTATTTCATAAAAATAAAATAAAAAGAGGCGAATTTAAGTTTGAATAACAGGCTTGATGATAATTATTCATGTGATTCCAAAGTATTGCAGCAAAAACCGGCAGCCAGAATTGCCGGCGGCGCGGCAGGCCGCACCGCATTCGTATGCGAGCTTTTGAAAACTTTTTCGACTCCAATGGATATTTTTTCGTTGAATAGGACGATTTTAAACGAAATAATGAAAATCTCGGGAGCGGCGTATTCGGCCATATCTTACTTTGACGATAATCGCCAGCTTAAGTATATTCAAAAAAGCAACGGCGGATTTGAAAAGAAAAAGAAGAGACCGCGTTTTTATTTTGAACTGTCTTCTTCTGAAACCGTAACGAGATCGAAATCAGAAAATAAAGATTTTACGTCTGAAATCGAACGGGAAAAAATCACCGTAAACTCTGATAATATAGAAAAAGAGCATTTCGACGCAATTTATAAGTTCTTTCAAAGCGATTTCGACAGCGCTTATGATAAGGTTACCTTTATTCCGGTTACTTTCGGGCGCCATAAAATCGGAATGCTTGAAATTTATTTCAGCGAAAACAGCAAAACCGATAAGTTCATAAGTTCCGCTGATTTTCATAATGTAATCAATATTTTTTCAAATTGCGCTTCGGTAGCTATCGTAAATTGCATCATACGCAATGAAAATTTTAATGAGGCCGAAAATACTTTATCAGGCGATGATAAAAGGGAGCCTGAGAGTAAAATACAGCTTACCAACGAAACTTTCCTTACTTATACCGAATTGATAACCGCTCTTATAGCGGTTACTACCGGCTGCGAATATTCAGGGGCGTTTTTGTACGACTCAGGCAGCGGTTCTTTCAGGATTGTCGGAGAAAAGCAGATCGCCGCGCCGCTGCAGGCTCATTCGAAAACCGGCGTGATAAGCGATTCCGCTGTGGCGCAAAACCGCCTGCTCGCTTCTTGGCTTGTCGAAGATGCCGTTTATGAAAAGCAGGTTATCGACAATAAAACTGCCTGCAAAAAAGCCGGCGTGCATAAGACCGTCAATAAAAATTACCTTGCGGCGCCCATGCTTAATTTAAAATCAGGAAGCGGCGGTATCGCTATTATTAACAAACTGCCGGCGGAAGAAAAAGATTTTAATTATGACGAAACGATGGCGCTTTTGCTGCTTACGAATTATCTCGGGACCTTTTATGATAATTTTTTACATTCGTCGAATCTTGAAAATAAGTCGAAGAGCCTTTCGATAGTTTACAGTATAGCTAATATAAGCAATAATATCTTTAACTCCTCGGCTGAGTTCGAATCGGCGATAAGAAATACTCTCATTCAAATAGCGTTTTATATGAAAGCCGGCGTTTGCGGCATGATTATTCACGACAGCTCGGCCGGCGTAGTGAATGTTTATTCATCGTCGGAGCGGAACGTTTCCGGGCCGCTTATAGCATTGCTCGAAGAATTGGATTTGAAATTCTGGGAAAATTCTTCGGCCGAGCAGAATTTAAACCTTGAAAGCGGCATTTTAAATCTCAGCCGGGTAAATATATTTAAGGACAGGCTTGACAGGTTTAACGCAAAAATCGGCGAAATATTCCAGCAGACCCGGGAGTTCGAGGTTTTGCTGAAACCGGTTTATCATAAAAAAAGCTTTATAGGCTATATGTTTATTTTAAATTCCGAGCGTTTTTTCGATGAGGACTATTACCGGATAAACGAGGAAAGCGAAAAGGAAAGCGAGCAGTTTATAAATGCCGTTTCTGCAATGCTGACCTCGGTCATAATTTCGCAGCGTAACTATTCCGAAATAATGCGTCTTGAAAAATATGCCGCGCGCATGGAACGCCTTGCGGCGCTCGGCGAGGTGGCTGCCGGAATCGCACATGAAATAAGAAATCCGCTGGGCGGTATATCGCTTTTTGCGACTTCGATCGAATCGTCATTTGATGCTGACGATAAAAGAAAAAAATGGATCGGTCATATAATTGACGCGGTTACGCGCATCGGTAACATGGTGTCTAATCTTTTGAATTTTTCGCGCGAAGAAATAACAAATAAAAGAAAATATGATTTGGCAAATTTAATTAAGGAAAGCGGCATTTCGATATCACATGAATTGAAGGATAAAAACATATTGTTGGAATGCGCCGGAAGCGTTAATTTCGGTTCTCCGGTATTTGAGGTTTATTGCGATACCGAAAAAATAAAGCAGGTGATAATCAATATATTGACGAATGCGATAAACGCTTTTGAAAAGAGCAAAAATATAGAGGCGTCCGGCAATGCTAACGACGAATGCGCCGCTAAAGAGTTGACCGGATTTGATAATCACGCGGGCCAAGCGGCAGCAGCAAAAAAGATAGTTATCGCTTATGAGTATGACGAAGCAAATGATCAGACTGTTATCTGGGTTGCCAATAACGGCCCTAAAATTCCGGATGAATTGCTTGAAAAGATATTCAGGCCGTTTTTTACCACGCGTTCGCGCGGCACCGGCCTCGGCCTTGCCATATCGCAAAAAATAGTCGATGCCCACGGCGGCAGCATAAAAATTTTAAACTCTAAAAATCAACAGGAAAATACGAGTTTAAAAAATACGGGCAAAGTTTTTGTCGGACATTTGAAAATGCCTGAGTCAGTTGAATCAAATGACACTATATTTGAAATACGATTGCCTAATGAAAATAAAATTTGCTATAATAAAAAATAATATTGAAAAGGGTTAATTATGAATACTAAAATTCCGCAATATCCGATATTAATAGTTGACGACGAGGAAATAATGCGTGACGGCCTTGTAGAGCCGCTTTCGGCTGCCGGTTATGACGTGCGCGGCGTGGCTTCGGCTGAAGAAGCGCTTATCGCTTTTCGGGAGAAAAAATATAATATATTGATAACTGATTTGCGCTTGCCGGGGATGACCGGAGTCGAGCTTATATCGAAGGTGTTTGAAACTCGAAGTGACGTGGTGGCGCTTGTAATGACGGCTTACGGCACCGTCGAAAGCGCGGTATCGGCCATGAAACTAGGCGCGTTCGATTACATAACCAAGCCTTTTTCTTTTGACGCAGTAAGGGTTTTTATACAAAAAATGGCGGAAAAGCTCGATCTGATATTTGAAAATGAAAGGCTGAAACTCGAGCTTAAAGGCAGATATTCATTCAGCAATATAATCGGCAAGTCGAAAAAAATGCAGGAAATGTTCGAATTAATTGAAAAAGTATCGTCATCGTCGGCTACCGTTATTATTTACGGTGAATCCGGAACGGGCAAGGAACTGATCGCGAGCGCCATTCATTATAACAGCGCGCGCGCTAATAAGCCATATATAAAATTAAACTGCGCCGCGCTTCCCGAATCGCTCCTCGAATCGGAACTTTTTGGCTACGAAAAAGGTGCGTTCACAGGGGCGCTGACCAGAAAAATAGGGAAATTCGAGGCGGCCGAGGGAGGCACGATATTTCTTGACGAAATCGGCGATATCGCTCCCGAAATACAGGTTAAATTGTTGCGCGTGCTTCAGGAACGAGAATTTACAAGAGTCGGCGGCATCGATCCTATTAAAATCGATGTCAGAATCATATGCGCGACCAACGCTAACCTTCAAAAAAAAGTCGCTGAAAATAAATTCAGGGAAGATTTATATTACCGGCTGAATGTAATTCCTTTTTTTCTTCCGCCGCTTCGCGAAAGAAAAGAGGATATACCCTTGCTTGTTAATCATTTTATTGCTAAATTTAATAAGGAGAACGGCAAAGATTTTAAAAATGCCGCGAGTGACGTATTGAAATTATTTATGGAATGCCCGTGGCCTGGCAATATAAGGCAGCTTGAAAACACCATTGAGCGCATAGTCGTTTTAAATAGCGGCGATGTTATAAATTATAAAATGGTGCCGCTTGACTTTCTTGCTGAGGTTTCTAAAACCAGCCCCGGTGTATATCAGGCCTTTAATAATGCTGAAGTTATTATGCAGGCTCAACCTGTTTCGGCCTCGGCTGATTCGGAATGCAGTGCGCCGGGAACCTGCAGTCGGCTGAATTCTAAAGAGCCTTCGGATGAGAACGCGGCTGCCGAAGCTGGAAATAGTGATTATTTCCAGGCGCCGGTAATGGCAAGCGTTGAGGAAATTGAAAAATTGCATATCGCGAATGTATTAAAAAAATCAAATTATAATATTTCTAAAGCATCGCGTATTTTAAATATAGACCGGAAAACACTCTATATGAAAATGGAAAAATACGGGTTGGAACGTAAGAACTAATAATAATTATGTAGTGTCGATACGGTTCGAGAATTTAAGAACCGCTTTTCAGGAAGGCCGGAAGGTGATTTTATGAATAACGATAATGTTATTCAGGTATCTTTCAATAAAAATAACATTAATGCTTCTTCTGTTTCTTCTAATTTAGCTAAATTAGAGGGTGAGTTCGAGGCTACAGGCGAGGTTATAAAACTCGCTAAGCCGGTCAATTCAAATAAAAAAGGCCTTAGTATCGCAAAACCGCTGGTCAAAAATACGCTGGATAAGGTAAAGTCAGGCGCGACCGCCAAATATAATATTCCATGTGAAGAGGCCATTGAAAAATATAAAAAAAAATGCGGCTTCGATGAAGCGGATGCAAAAAGCCTGCACGCGCTTGGGATGATTTATTTTGATTATAATAATTACGACAGGGCGGCTCATTATTTTGGCAAGTCTATTGAAATTGATGCTAAATTTGCCGACGGTTATGTCGGACTCGGTATATGTTTCCAAAAAAATAATAAAATAGACGACGCGTTGAGGATGTTTTTGAAATCCATAGAAATAAATCCTAAAATGCCTGCTGTATATATATCGATTTCAAATATATATGCTGCTATGGAAAAGAATGAAACGGCGCTTGAATATCTTTTTAAAGCATTGAAATACGATGACAAAAATACCAATATCATAAATAATATCGGCGTAATATACGCCAAAATCGGCGATTATGAAAGCGCCATAAAATCATGGGTCGAAGTTACCCGTATTACGCCTAATGAAACCGACGCGTACTTTAACCTCGCCCTCGTTTATACAGAGAAAGGCTTTATTGACGGCGCTATATTTATGTATAACAAAGTCATAAAACGCGGTATCGCTTCAGAGCAGTTATATAACAACCTCGGCGTGTTGTATGAAAAGAAAAATGAGCTGCAAAAGGCGCTTGAATGTTATCTGGCTGCATATAAAATAGACGGTAAGTCATGCGAGGTCATTAATAACATCGGACTGACATACGCTAAACTCAATAATCATGTGAAAGCGATAGATACCTATCTTAAATGCCTCGAAATAGATCCGCAAAATAAAAAAGCGCTTAATAATCTGGGGCTTTTATATGGTATTACGGGGAAGTTTTATGACTCGATAAGCGTATGGAAAAAATTAATCTCTATCGATGCGACCGATTACAGCGTTTATTTTAATCTTGGTATCGCGTATATGAATGTCAATAATAAATCCAACGCACGCGCGTATTTTGATAAAGTGCTCGAATTGAACCCGAAACTTGTCGAAGTGTATATGAATCTCGGCAGTATGCTTATACAGGAAGAGAAATATGACGATGCGATCGCACAGTTTAAAAATGTAATAAAATATGATCCTTCGTTTTATAAAGCTTATTATAACATAGGCACAATTTATTACATGAAACGCGAATATGTCGAATGCGAATATATGATGAAGCAGACCTTGAATTATGCGCCGGATTTTGTAAATGCATATTATTATCTCGGTAAGCTTAATTTTGAACTTGGCCGAATTGAAAACGGCCTTGATATGTTTAAAAAGATCGTCGAAATATCGCCCGAAAATCCGATTGCGCTCACTGATTACGGAATAATGCTCGCTCTGCAGAAACGCCATGAAGATGCCATAAGCTTTTTCGAGTCGGCTATAAAAATAGACGAGTCATATTTAAAAGCGTATTTTAATATCGGGTTATCATACTTTGAAACCGGAAAGTTCGAAGATGCCCAGAGATACTGGGGAATATGTGTTAATAAAGGCGATAAAAGCGAATGGGGAGAAAAAGCCAGAACGTTTTTGAAAAAAATTAACATGTCGCAGGAACGAGCTATTTAAAGAAATATTAGTGGATATAAATGATAAAATTTTATTAAGAATATGAATTAATATTTTTATCGTTAATTTAATAAATAATAGATTAAGGGAAGAGCCTGAAATGTGCAATTTCACTCTTCCCTTATTTTTTGCCAAAGCGAAAAAACGGTTGAATTTTAAAAACAATAAAATATAATGCCGCTTTAACATAATTAACAGATTTTAAAATTTTCTTCAGGTGTAATTTTTGGGATTTGAGTTCAATAATAGCATTTTTGCTAGTAAAAATGCTTTTATTAAAAATTCAGCCGAAAAATTTGAAAAGATTATTTATTTATGGTATAATTAATGTAATAATTTTAATGGAGGTAATAATTAATGAAAAAGATCTATGCCGTTATTATAGCCGCCTCGATGTTGTTATCGCTTTCAGCTGCAGATGCTAAACCGCGTGATGAAAAAGCAGATTTTTTAAAATCGCAGTCACTTATGACAGATAAGGCTGATGCCGCAAATGACGAACCGGCCCCGGCGCAAAATGGTGAAAATGCCCCGACTGGAACTCCGTCCGCACCTTCGATTCCAACGCCTGATAACGGCGCGCCGGCTGAAGAAATTCCAGGCGACTCGATCGAAGCAACCAGCAATTATTATTGCGTAATTCCTAATGATTCTATCAAAAGCATGGAAGCATTGTGCTTGAAATATAATGCGCCTATGAGTGTTTACAGGTCTTTTAATCAGCTGGTCGTCCTGAAAAGACTCGGCGTTATTGTTACTGTAAACCCTAAAGATACATATTTCATTTCGAAACTCCGCAAGGAATATAATGCGAAACCTTTAAGAAAAGTCCTTTTAAAAGCTAAAATACACGTTAAATCGTTGACATATAAAGTCGACCTTACCGAAGAACGTAACGTTAAATCGGATTTTAAAACTAACGATGCCGCTCTTGGTGAAATGATAAAAAATCCATACGGCCATAATAGCACGATGTTTAAATCAATGGCGAAACAATTCCCGGGCATGCTTGATAAAGTTACCATTAAAGCTAATGATTACTGGGGGTTCGGTAAAAAACGCAAAATTCTTTTTAACCCTGTCGTAACATTGGAACTTGTAGCATTGAATATGAACGGCAAAGATAAAAATGTTACAATCTTTTTTCAGGAATTCGCATTTGATACTATAAAACACGATGACAGCTATCAGTGGGGAAAACAATAATATTTAGAAATCTTTACTGTTTGTATTTTTTCTGACTCGCTTTATTAATACTAAAAATATTGTTAATACTGTTTAGCTGGATATATAAGCATAATAAATATAAAAAAACTGGCAGGCCTTTATAGGCCCGCCAGTTTTTTTTGGGTTATTATCAGGATATTGCAACGGCGTTCGTTTGGTTTCTGAAAAAATAAAACTCATGCCGCAATTTTTGGAAAAACGTAAAAATCTTTTTGGACGGTCTCTTTAAAGTTTTTGCAAATAAAGTAATGCTTGATCTTTAATAATAAAACTTAAAAGTTACTGTTTAGCTTTGGTAATAAGTTGCATAAATATTATAATTTTATGTCAATACCTGTCTTTTGGTAAGACTGTTTTTCCGATGAGAACTTGCCGCCGTTATCAATAATATCAGGGCCAGCGCTGTATATTAATATTTCGCCCGTTTCGGATACTCTATAAATCAGCGGCTTCTGAGTGAAATCATCAATCGCTATGTTGAATTCGGTATTATTGTAACTTGAAATTTTTATTAATTCATTGAGCGTTTGCGGTACCTTGCCTGTTAATATTTTTTCTTTTAACGCAAGTATTTTGATTAGTATTCCTTTCAATTTTAGCCGCGAAATTATATCCAGCGTATAGGCATTTTGACAGTTCGGCACTACGATTAATATGATTGGATGATATTTAGAGGTAAATATGCTGAGATGGGAATACTCTAAATCTTTTTGAATTATTTGGACATTTTTTATAACTTCTGGATATGGTTTGTTTTTCAAGTCGATTATATTATTCATTATGGTTTCATATTGATCTGTTAATCTGCCGTAATATAAATCAAATGTTTTAAGCGTAACCATTGTCGAGAGCATTTTTATAAAATTTTGATTGTAATGAAACATTATGTAATTTTTAATCGCATCTTTTATAAGTATTTTTTCATAAACCATATAATCAAAAAAATTGTCTGATATTGCCGGTAAAATTTTTAATTTATTAAATAATGCATCAAGCTCTTTGGCAGTTAAATTTAATTGTTCTGATTCAAGGGTTTTATTTATTATTTCGGCCATTAGATTTAAAAGTGCTGTAGAAATCATGCAGGAAATTAAAGGTTTTGACCCTTCTATCCCTTTCTGGCTGAAAGAATAAAATGCGGTTAACGCGTTAATGCCCGAAATAACTTTCGCTTTATCTTTTTTTTCAATTTGATAGACGCAGTAAATATATATAACCTTAAAAACTTTCCGCAGGTGATTAAATGTATAGCCGTCTTTCACAATTATTTTTTTAGTGCTTAAAGCGGTTTCAACTGTGGCTGAAGTTACAAGCGGATTTATTATATTTAATTCAATAGTGCCTGAATTGGCGTCAACAAATGCTTTGACTTTATCATTAAGCAATAAGCTGTCGGTAAATAATTTGCCGTTTTTTTCACTTGATTCATATAACTCATGCCCCAGGACTAGGATTTTTTTTATCAATGCGACGGTTTCATCTTCCATCGGTGTGGTTTGAATTTCTTTTGCGAAATTCTGAAAATATTCCGGTGAATTTGATTCATAAAAAAATATTTTAAGGCCATAAATAAATAGCGCCTGATAAATTAAGAAAAATAAAATAATGTTAATAATAATTATTTTTTTTATCCGTCCCTTAATTAAGTTTATTGAAAAAATTGTATTCATGGTATGTTCCTCCTTAATTTAAAACTATTTTAAAAGGCGCCTTATTTAAAATAGCTTTTTTATTGCTGTAATATGTTAAATTGGAATTTTATTTTCAGCCGGATTACTTATATTCGCGTGAATGATTATTATTTTTTAAAAACATCATCTCGCTTAATTTTTCAAGGCTTATGAAAATTAAATATAAAAATAACCCTTCAATTAAGAATAATGTACTTATCTCCAGGTAACCTGCGTTTAAAATAGTATTAAACAAATTGTAATTTAAAATATTTTCGTAAATATATTCAGTTTTTTCATATAAAACGTTAAAATTGCCGTTGTCGTAATTAATAACATCTTTCATTATTGCCGCAAGAAATAAAAATAATATAAAAAACAGGCAATAAGAAAAAATTGAACCGCCTGGTGAAATTTTAATGTTTTCCAATGTCTTCTTACGAAGTATGCTTAAATCGATATTATTATCAATTTCTGCCTGTTTTTTGAACAACGAGGCCATCTTTTCTTCGTTTATATTATTTTTAAAATTAAAATCGTTAGATTCGTTGTTATTCGATTTCATTTTTCATCAACTCCATAAGTTTGGCTTTTGCCCTTGATAATCTTGACATTACGGTGCCGGCGCTGATTTCAAGGATTTCCGCAATCTCATTATATGATAATTCATTATAATATTTCAAAATTAATATTTCGCGGGAATTGTCATCAAGCTGCGCAAGTTTTTCCCTTAATTGGCTTTTGCCTTCGTCATTGATAATTTTTTCGGCGGCGGTTTCAATATTATTGTCACTTGAATCAATAAACCTGAAGAAATTTTTGAAGATGTATTTTATGTTTATTAATATTGAACGCTTCGTCCTGTAAAATTCATTTAAAGCCACTTTATAAAGCCAGGCTTTTATATTATAATTTTCTATCCCTTTCTGGTTAGAAGCTTTGATAAATACATTTTGAGCTATATCCGCACTTTCATGAGCGCATGATGACATATTAAGCACGAAGTAAAAAATTTGATCGTAATATGCGGCGTATAATACTTCAAATCCTTTTCGGGCATTTTCTTTGTATGCTTCGGCTATTAAATTGTCTTTTGTACTTCGGCTGTCCATTTTTATCACCCGATAATATAATCCGCGGCCAGGTATTTTTATTCCATAAATTTCAACTTTTTTTTATTTTTTTGTGGGCAAAGAAAATAAAGACAAAATCACATGGAAATGGTATTATTTAGTTGACTAATTCTATTTTCTGTTTTATAATTATAAGGCAATTGGTTATTTTAAAAACTTATGAGTTTATAATTCATAAGCTTTTTTATTTGTTGAATAGTCTGGCAATTATGGTCAGTTTGTGAGATTATATTTTAAACTGATTTGTCAATTTTATCAAGTTGTTTGTTATGTATTGATCTGTAAGGTATTTATTTGATCCTGAATTAAACGGAAGTAAAAAAAAATTTTATAAAACAGGAGGCGTTAATTATGCGTCTTTTAGATTTCTACAGCAACAGAAAGGTGAAAAATTTCTTTAAAATATTATCAATAACGATAATATTTTCGACATTATTGATGGCATGCGGCGTCGATTCTATAATGGCGGCCGAAAAATCCAAGGATGAGCAGATAAAAGCCGCCTACTCGCAAATGCAGAGCGCCTATGATACCTATATAAAATTATTAGGCGAAGGACGCGAAAATTCAGCCGAAGGCAATGAGGCGTTTTCTAATTACGCAAAATTAAAAGCCGAATATGAGTCGTTGACAGGACTCGAGGTGCAGCAAAGCCCCGGCGAAAAAAATGCCGTTAATCCTATTGAGACTGCCGTACAGGCAAGCAGTAATATTGCCGGTAAAGTTGTTAACGAGGTTACTCAAAACGTCCTGCCGGGCAGTTCAAAGCAGATGTCGCTTCTTGAAAAAGTGGCGTGGAGCATCGGCAAATCGATCATTCCGACCGCGGCAGTTCTTGCTTTTGCGTCGCTTACTGCGCTTCCGCTTGGCGCCGTCGTGCTTGGCTCTATAGCGATAGGCGCGGTTTCGTCAGGTTTTATAACATATCTTTTTGAAAAGCGGTCGAATAAATTCAGAGATACGAAAAAAACAAATATGGAAATAATGCGCGATGTTTCAGTTTCGGCAGTTGTTGACGGTATTATGGCGCCGTTTACAATGGCTACGGCCGGACTGGCGTCTACGTTCGGCAACGCTTCGGCAAAGGTTATTGTACAAAACGCATTGAGGGGCGCCGCTATCCAGTTTGCAGGGCAATCGATTTCAGCCGGAGCCGGCGGACTGGTGAAACACGAATGGTCTAAAAATTATTTTCATTATGACCAGCAGATAAATCAGCTTCAAAATGAGGCGAATAAAATATTTTTAATGCATTCCGGCCCCGATTCGAAGCCTTTAAGTGCAGAAGAAACCAAACGGCTTCAAGAAATATCTCAAAAAATATCAGACCTTAAAGCGCAGGATTATAATATAACCGATTTCAGGCGCGATATTGAAAGGGCTGCAGTGTCGTCGGCTATTTCAGGCGTTATCGGAACATCCGTATCCGGGATAGCGGCCAATACTAAAGCAGCTAATCTTTTATCGGTAAAACTATTCGGCAATACCAGTAAGGCCGGAGTTATAGCTAATTTTGTAACTTCAAACCCTGTTTCCTTCCTGCAGGGCAGTTCGCGGGCTGTCATGGATAAATATTACTTGAGTGAGGACATGAAAAAAGTCGCTTCTGAACGCGATAAATTCCTTCCTAACAGCGTGCCCTATAATTATTATAATCAGGAAATATCACGTTTGAAATCTCAGCAGGAGGCTATCAATCCGATTGCCAAAGGCGCCGAGGCGGCTGTTGTAAATTTTGCGGTCCAGAGCGTTTCCGTCGGAGTTATGCTCGGCAAGGAAAAGCTTGTCGATAAACCGCGCCGTGATAATGCCGAAATACAGGAACGTTACAGGGCGCAAAATTCCGAATGGCAAAAGGCTGCTGAGGCCCGTAAAAAAATGGAAGATTATAAGGCGCAAAATCAGCCGGATCCGAAAAATTACACCGATGTTAATAAATACGCTAAAGATAAAGTGAATTTCAACCGCGAATTAAGCAAAATGGAAGCTAACGCAATGAAGCTTGAAGTGCAGGCCTCGGAAGCGCAAAGTGCGGCGGTTAACCAGCAGGCGCTTAGTAAAATTAAACAGGAATATAAAGTGGAAAAAGAGCTGGACCGCAATCTTGAGTATTCAAGAATATTAGGCCAGGAAAATTATCTTAAAGTATTTAAAGCGAAAATGAAAATGGATAATCCTGAATGCGCGAACATGACGGATGCCGAACTCACGGCAGCGGCAAAGAGTGAGATTAGCGCGCAAAACCGGATAGCTTACGAAAATGCAAAAAAAGATATCGACGAAGTTAACAGCAAGCTTGACGCGTATAGCTACGCAAAAGGCCAGGCAAAATCAGGCGGCAGCGATGTTAATGTAAATAATGCAGTTCGCGAGGTCGCAGAAGGTAAAAGGGAATTTACAGCCGACGAAATAAAAGCGCTTGAAATACAGGCCGCTCAAATATCGCCGTCGACTTATAAAGCCAAAATAGTTAATCTGAAAGTAAGCGAAATGAAAGCTAACGGTGCTACTGACGCTGAAATTTTAAAGGCGTCAGACAAGATATATGCGGCCGCCGATCAACAGATGCTTGAAAAATACGGCAACAGCTGGCTTGGCGTTATGCGCAGCGAGCTTATTGCTAAACAGATTTCTAATATCAAATATGATGATGAAGGCCAGGTAAACTTAGCGCAGCGTTTAACGACAATGCTTCGCAAAGATATGCCGCAAAAAGTCGAGTCTGAATTTGTAAGCCATTATAAAACTCAGGTAAACACTTCGATAAAAGACCAGCTGCTGCCTGTAGTTAATAATAATCTGCAGGTAACCGACTCTAATGACCTTGGCTCTATATTTATAAATACGGTAGTATCCAAACTTTTTGATAAGGTAGTTATCGAGGAAGGCTCGAATAAAATTTTTGACGGCGCATATAGCGGTATTAAAAACAGCGCGTCGAAGCCGATCGAGAACATCCAGAAAAATAAGGTAACTTCCGAAGAAATGAAAATAATCAATCAGAACAAGGCCGGTAAAAGCAGAATCGGCGATTGATCTGCCGGCCGTTAAATAAATTCGCGGCTTGAAAATTATCGGACTTAAAATTTTTAAAAGGTTTCATGGAACGGCAATTAAGATCTTAAATGCCGTTCCATGGCTTGAATATATCTAAAAAAATATGTTTTAATTAATTAGTTAAAATAATAAAATTGGAAGGTAATTGGAATTGGCGAATAATTTTTATGTAAATTTAAGCAGTCTTGCTTTATCTGAGGCGTTTCGCGAAAAATTTAATAAATATCTTTCAGCTTTAGATGAAGTGCTTGCCGATGATGATTTTCGCTGTATCGCCTTATACGGAAATGTTTTAAAAGATAGTTTTCAGGAAGGCGCAGATGAAATTGAGCTTCTTCTCATAATTTCAGATGTCAATCAAAAATGTCTCGAAAAAATATATGTGCCGCTTCAAAAAGCGATGTTCGAATTAAAACTTTCTCCTATGATAACTACTTATGAGGAATTACTGCTTTCGGCCGATGCAGTTCCGCTCAAACATCTCGAAATAAAAAAGAAATATATGGTTTTATGCGGCGAGGACCTTATTTCAGGAATTGAAATACCGGTAGAAAGTATCCGTTTATACTGCGAAAGGGAGTTAAGGACGATTTCGATAAAATTAAGGACTGATTTTGTGGCTTCGTTTCCGGATCAGAATAAGCTGTATTCGAGCCTGCTTCAGGGGGTTACAAAATTACTCCCGGCACTTAAATTGCTCATCGAAATAAAAATTAAAACTGAAACTGAAAATATAAAAGACGCTTTAATTCTCGGCGGAAAGAATTTCGGCTTTTCGCCCGACTCGATTATCGAAATAATAAGACACCAAAAAAGCGATCAGGCGCTTGATTTGGAAAAAGTCAAATCGTGTTACGGCCAGATTATTGAAATAATAAAAAATTTGACGAATAAAGCTGACGCGATATAAGTTATGAAAGTAAGGTTATGGTTTTGAAAAGAAAATATATTAATTTTATTTATTTGACTTGTTTTATTTTTATTTGCCTGTCAGGCCTTGGTTATGATAAATGCGCCGTTTATGCGCAGCAAACTTCCGCAGGACAATCGCTGCAGCTGGCAAATGCCGATGATTCAATAATAGTTGGCCAAAAGGGCGATGTTATTTCGTTGAATCCGCTTCTGGCTTCCGACTCGGCCTCGTCGACAGTTTATAACAGGATATTCAATAAGCTGCTAAAATATGATGAAAAGATGCAGATTGAATGTGATCTTGCGAAAAAATACGAGGTTTATCTCGAACAGTATCTGACTATTGACACCGTGGAAGTCAGTGATACGGCGGTTATTGAAATTCAGAACGAAATCGCGCGCGCTCTTGAAAAAAATCCGTTTCCCGATAAACTTAAGGAATTTGATTTTAAAAACCTAAAGTATGAGATAAAAAAAATAAATCACAGCCTGAATACTATTTTTGTGAAATCAAGCTCATTTAATATCAGCTTGATTGGGCTTTTTCAGGATAAAATCAAGGGCCGTTTCAATATACAAAAAATCGATTATAAACCGGTATTTCTGATTGAATTAAAACCTCAGGTACAATGGCATGACGGTACCGCGTTTACGGCCGATGACGTCATATTTACGATTGAAACAATCCAGAACAATAAAAAAATATCGGCTTACGGCCGTTATAATATCGGCTCGATAGAGAATATAGAAAAAATAGGGCCGTATTCGATTAAGATTATATTTGCCCATATCAGCCCGCGCATATTCGAAACGCTTCAGGTGCCCATATTGCCGAAGCATCTTTTAAATAATCAGGATATATTGAATGCAAGATTTAATATGTCGCCCGTCGGCACAGGCCCTTTCAAATTCGTAGAACACGCTTATGACGATTACATAATATTGGAGCGAAACAATTCATATTTCGATAAAATTCCGGATATTCATAAAATAGTTTTCAGGATAATTCCGAGCGAGTCTATAATGTTTCTTGAGCTGCTTCAGGGAAATCTTGATATAATGCAGCTTAAACCTGATCAATTCGTCAAATTTACTCAAACTCCCGAATTTGAAAAACGATTTAATAAAATCAACTACCCTGAAAATGAATATACCTATATTGGCTGGAACCTGAAAAAACCTTTCTTTGAAGACGAAAATGTCCGCACAGCACTTGGCTACGCGATTGACAAGAATGCATTGATCGAGAAAAATTTATATAACCTGGGCCAGATTTGCAACGGTCCCTTTTCGCCTAAATCCTGGGCGGCTAACCCTGAAATAAAAAATCTGAGCTACGACGTCGAAAAAGCCAGGGCGCTTTTGAAACATAGCGGCTGGAACGATAATGACGGGGACGGCATCATAGAAAAGAAGTTCAAGATTAAGCCTTTTTTCGGCTATGACGAAACGGAAGAAGTGCTTCCTTTCAGCTTTAAGCTTATAATAAACGCCGGCAACAAAGACCGTGAGCTGTGCGCTAAATTCATTTCCGAAAATTTAAAAAAAGTCGGGATTGACGTTAAAGTTGACATACTCGATTGGAAAGATTTTATCAAAATAATAGACAATACTGATTTCGACGCATTCATACTTACCTGGTCGCTTTCGCAGGACCCGGATATTTCCTCGATATGGCATTCGTCGCAAATCCCGGACCCGGCAAGGGGAAATTACGGGTTGAATTCGGTTTCTTATAATAACTTCGAGGTCGACCGGCTTCTCGATGAGGCGAAATTGACTCTCGAACAAAGCGAAAGGGCTCCAAGGTATCATAAAATACATGAAATTATTATGAAGCAGCAGCCTTATACATTTTTATTTATTGCCGATACTTTATACGCAGTATCTAAAAAACTTAAAAATGTGAAGCCGCACTGGCAGCTCGGCATTTTTTATAATATCGAAAAATGGAGCCTGATACCCGATGAGAACCGAAACTGAGACTGTTAAAACAGATATAATGACTGACTCTTTAAATAACGTTAATGACAGCCTGAACGAAGGCGGCGGCCGGAACAAGGCCGGAATATTGGAAAATATTCTCGAAATAAGGGATTTGACTGTAAAAGTCAATAAAAACAGCCAGAGCGGTACGATTCTTGACAATATAAACATGAAAATACCGCGCGGAAAAATTATTGGACTGGTCGGAGAAAGCGGCTGCGGCAAGACTTTTCTTGGAAATACCATAATGGGTCTCGTGCCGGGCGGGCGTTCTATAGTTTTTGAAAACGGCGAGGTCGTATTTAATGATTCCATAAAAATGACCGGTACCGATATATTGAAGCTGCATTATAACGATATGCGCAGTTACCGCGGTAACCGCATTTCAATGATATTCCAGGAGCCGATGTCCGCCCTTAATCCCATTTACAAAGTCGGCGCGCAGGTTGCCGAAACCGTTAAAAACCATAACCCTGACCTTTCTTCCGGCGAAATAAAAAAAAGGGTAATTAATATTTTAAAAGAAGTCGGTATGCACGATCCGGCGGCGACTTATGAAATGTATCCGCATCAGCTTTCTGGCGGTATGCGCCAGCGTATCGTGATCGCTATCGCGGCTGTTAATAACCCTGACCTTATTATCGCCGATGAACCTACAACTGCTCTGGATATTACCATCTCAGAACAGATACTCTTTCTGCTTTATAAAATCAGAAAAAATTATAATTCATCAATTATATTGATAACCCACGATCTTGGAGTGGTCGCTAATATGTGCGATGAAATTTATGTCATGTACCGCGGCACTATATTAGAGCACGGCAGCGTTGACGAGGTTTTTAAATCACCTAAAAATCCTTATACGGTAGGACTCATGAATGCTTTGCCGGAGTCGGTTGCGCGCAAGGAATCGCTGCATGTCATTCCCGGAAACGTGCCATCCGTATTTAAAAAAAGCGGCGGTTGCAAATTTCACGCTAGATGCTTTAAAGCGGCGCCTGAATGTGAGAAAAACGATCCGCCGGTCAAATACTTCAGCAAAACCCATTTTACCTGCTGCCACCTTGCTGAGTAATTCATCGCATATTTTTAAAATAATTATTCACCGGAGGTTGGCATTTAACAAATAAATTTTTTTTGAAGCCGGCAAAATAAAAATTAAACGCTAATTAAAATGTATTTTAAATATAAAAAAAACGTGGAATTTAAATGGCTGTAAGGCCTTTGTTTCCACGTTTTTTTTTACCAAATGAATTATTATAAATAACTAAAGCAATCTGTGATTTTTAAACTGCCGGTGAAGGTTCATTAACCGTGCCGGCCTCTGCGGCAATTTTTTTACCGCTTATTATATCTGCGACCTGCGCGGCGTCGATTGTTTCAAATTCAAGAAGCGCCTTAGCAAGGTCGTGAAGCGCGTTTATGTTGTCTCTTATTAACTGCTGCGCCTGATTATGGCAGTTTGTTATTATTGCGGCCACTTCTTCATCTATTAATTTCGCGGTTTCTTCGGAGTAATCTTTTACTTTTGAAAGCTCGCGTCCGAGAAATACATGCTCTTCGCGCTTTCCGTATGTTATAGGACCGAGTTTATCGCTCATGCCCCAGGCGCAGACCATATTATGCGCGATGCCGGTTGCTACCTGCATGTCGTGTGATGCGCCTGTATAAATTTGGTTAAATATTATTTCCTCGGCTACACGGCCGCCCATTAACCCTGTTATGCGGTTGACAAAATGCTGCTTGCTGTAATGATAACGGTCGCGCTCTGGCAGGCTGTGCGTTACGCCAAGTGAACGGCCGCGCGGAATTATCGAAACTTTATGTACCGGATCTGATTCCGGTAATTTAGCTATTACAAGGGTGTGGCCGGCTTCGTGGTACGCGGTGATTTTCTTTTCGTCGTCTGAAATGACGCGTGATTTGCGTTCAGCACCCATTAATATTTTGTCCTTGGCCTGTTCGAAATCTATCATTTCTACTTTCGGTTTATTGAGTTTTGCCGCTATTAAGGCGGCCTCATTAACAATGTTAGCAAGGTCGGCGCCTGCGAGACCCGGCGTGCCGCGTGCTATAAGCTCGACATTGACGTCAGGGCCGGCCGGTATTTTTTTCGTGTGGACATTCAATATTTCGATTCTGCCTTTTAAATCCGGATAGTCGACAGTGATTTCGCGATCGAATCTGCCGGGGCGCAATAATGCAGGATCGAGAACGTCAGGCCTGTTAGTTGCCGCGATAAGTATTATTCCTTCGTTTGTTTCAAAGCCGTCCATCTCGACAAGGAGCTGGTTGAGCGTCTGCTCGCGTTCATCATGGCCGCCGCCAAGTCCGGTGCCGCGCTGTCTGCCGACTGCGTCGATTTCATCTATGAAGATTATGCAGGGAGCGCTTTTTTTGCCCTGGTAGAAAAGGTCGCGTACGCGTGAGGCGCCGACGCCGACGAACATTTCGACAAAATCTGAACCTGATATGTTAAAGAAAGGCACTTCGGCTTCGCCGGCAACCGCTCTTGAAAGAAGGGTCTTACCGGTGCCTGGAGGCCCTACAAGAAGCACGCCTTTTGGTATGCGCCCGCCGAGACGCTGAAATTTCGGCGGATTTTTAAGAAATTCCACTATATCGGCCAACTCTTCTTTGGCTTCGTCGCAGCCCGCTACATCTTTGAATGTTTCGCGTAATTTATTTTCCGACAGCGGTTTTGTTTTCATTTTTCCAAAACTCATGGCGCGTGAGCCGCCGCCGTTAGTTTTTTGAAGTATGTAAATCCAGAAACCTATGAATACTATGATAGGCAGCCAGTTTAAGAGCACTTCGAGATACCATGGCAGCGCGGTCGGCGGATTTATTTTTATATTGATCGCATTCTGGCGCATTATCTGTATTAAGTTCTTGTCTTCGGCCGGATAATACGTGGTAAATGGCGTTTTGTCCTTAAGAGTGCCATTAATCTGACGGTCGAGAACTAATACCTCGGATACGGCTTTTTGTTCGACTTTGTCAAGAAATTCCGAATAAGAAAGATCTTTGATCGGGTTTTGCTTTACTAACCGTCCAAATGCCGTAAATAGCACCAGCAAAATTAAAACATAAAATGTTAGATTTTTTAAAACCTTGTTCACTATTTATTCCTCCAGATTGAAGCAGGTCGAATCTTTTTTATTAATAAAACCAAACATGCGTATGTACCGCAACGAACCATTTGTGCAATTTAAAAGTTTTTCAGATTAAAAACTATTTATTTGGTTTTTATGTGTATTTATAGCATGACCTAAAATATAGATTTCAAATTATACATCAACATAAAAAAAAATGCAATTAAAATCTGTCATTATGTTTAATTTTTAGTTCGAATTTTTTATCTTGCAGCGATTGCATGTGCCGCGTATGACTGCCGGATAAAATAAATTTGATTGACATTTTATGTTAATAAATGATAAAATCCAGTATTATTAATAACGTACAAGATTTCATAAACCTTTTTAACGTAGCTTTTTTTATTATTTTCATTTTCCCCGTGAATATAGGGGAACTTAATAGTTTTCATTTTCTTATGGCCATATAAAGCGGCTTTTATTTTAATGACGGGGTGCTTGAATATGTGTTCAAAAAATATTCTTTTAACGAACCGGAATTTGAAAGTAAAAAACTTGATGTTTAATTTTCTTTTAATCCTTATTGTTGTTTTTTTGATCGGCGCAAATGTTCAGCCTGCTGTTTCGGCTGAAAGTAAAACTTCATCTGAGGAAGTTAAAATAAAAAATCCAGATAATGCGCCGAAGGAAAGCTATAAAATGCAACCTGAAAGCGCTAATAAAAAAGCGCCCGGAAAGGTTGTGATATTATCGTATGGCCTGAATAAATTATCGAAGATCAGCCGGGTGACTATAAAGGTTCCTAAAGGCCAGCCGGTCGAAAAGCGTGCTAAAAAAATCCAGATATTGACTTCAGAAATAAATTCTGACGAGGAATTTGATTGGATCTCCGCCGGAATTTTTGAATTAAGTTCAACCGAAGAAAATATTAACTGCATATTCGATCCGATCAATGCGCAGTATATAAAAATTAAAATACTCGAAGGATATTCGCCTGATGTTACGCCTGAATTAGGCCGGGTTTCGATAGGGACTGATTCGTTTAAACTGGAAGGCGGAGCTATTGATATTTCAGCGAAACTGCCGATTGAAAGCGTAGAAATTTACCTTGTCGGTGCGGGCGGAACTAAAAAAACATTTACCGATAAAACCGGCTCTTTTAGTTTTGACAGCTGCGAGTATGGTACATACGAAATAAAGGCACTTAGCCCCGGTTATCTTGAAAGCAGCCAGAGCCTTCCCGTGTTTTCGGGAAAACGCGTTAATGTAACCTTTAAAATGAAAAAACATTCATACGTGTTATTCGGAAAGACTTGTGATCTTGAAACGGGAAAACCGATAGCGCTTGCTGAAATAAATATATATAAAGTCGATAACTCAGGAGCGAAGACATTAGTTAAAAACATAATGTCTGATGAGACTGGTTCTTATAACTTAAATAAAATTGATTCCGGACGTTATGAATTAAGGGTTGCTTCTGAAGGGTATTCGGATTTAACTCAACAGGTTGATATTGAGTCCGGCAAGACTTATACGATAAATTTTAAAATGAAATCTAACGTTGAAAATACGCCGTTCGAGGTAAAAGGGTTTGTGCCGGCTTATAACGACACGGTTTCAACAGAGATAAGGGTTATGTTTAATCATCCGGTAATGGCTTCGACGCTGGCAAATGATAATTTTGTATTCGAATACCACGAAATCGATATCGATGCGGCAATAATGAAAAAAGACCCTATAGAAACTCAGAAAATCATTATTGACCCTGATGATAAAACAAAATCAAGCGTGCTTATATCAATTATCATGGATAAGAACTTTAAGAAGATGCCCGCGCTCGATTTGAATATATTTAATGTTACTGATGTCAACGGTCAGAAACTTTCGGAAGACGGTATCTTAGTTTCAAATTACAAGTAATTTTTTAGTTGCGTTATGCGCATTTAAAGGTTTTATTTTGGTGACTTTCGATATAAATACAGGAAAATCTTTTAAATAATCTTAGAACAATCAGTAAAGAATTCAGTATAAAAATACTTATATTAGAATTGGAGTTGGGTTAAATTAACTATCAGGAAGCGTGTGAATATCTTGAAAAAAGCATATTTCAGGGCGCTAAAAGCGACCTTTCGAATGTTATTCACATTTTAAATAATTGCGGCAATCCGCACCAGAAGATGAATTTCGTCCATATAACAGGTACAAACGGCAAAGGTTCCACCGCGGCATACGTATCGTCGATTCTCATGAATTCACGCCATAAAGTCGGGCTCTACACGTCGCCTCATCTTTACGATTTCAGGGAACGGATAAAAATCAACGGCCAGAAGATAAAAAAAAGCAAGGTTTGCAGTATTCTGTCTCGTATTAAGGCGATAATAGACAAAATGAAAACCGCGCCGTCATATTTTGAAGTAATGACGGTAATGGCGATTTTGTATTTTTCGAGCGAGCACTGCGATATTTGTATAATGGAAGTCGGATTGGGCGGCCGCCTCGACTCTACGAATGTAATATACGGCAAAGTTTGCGCAATAACTGGAATTGATATCGACCATACCGAATATCTTGGCGCGACTAAGGAAGAAATCGCAAAAGAAAAGACTGCCATAGCCAAGGCCGGTTCTGTGCTTGTGGTTAATACTCCTGATAATGCGCTGTTTAAATATATAGAAAAATTGGCGTATTCTCAAAAAGCCGCGTCAGTAATCAGAGTCGGGGATGCGGTAAAAGGCGCCATTATTTCTTCTAAAACCGACGGCGTAAGTTTTTCCGTAACTTCCGCTTCTTTGAGAAATTGTAGATTAAAAACTCCGCTTGTCGGCGATTATCAATTCGTAAATGCCATGACGGCGCTTGCCATAATCGAAGCTTTGAAAAAGCTCGGCTTGACAAAAGCATGGCCGGAAGCCGTCAAAAAAGGTTTTCAAGAAACATACTGGCCGGGACGTTTTGAAATTTTCGGCCGGAAACAGCAGCTTATAATGGACGGCGCTCATAATTTGCAGGGAATGGTTAATTTTGTCAAAAATCTCAAGCAGCTATTTAACGGCAGGAGAATTCGTACTATTATAGGAATTTTGCAGAATAAGGATTATCAAAAAATGCTTGAAGTTGTCGCTGCGGTTTCCGATGAACTTATTTTGACTGGACTTAGAATACAGAAAAAAGAAATAGACACCGCGTATATGCTTGAGGCGGCATCTAAATTTCACAAAAACATAAAAGTGTTCGGCAGCGTCACCGAATCGCTGAATTATGCAAAAGAAACCATTCAGCCGAACGATGTCGTATGTGTTACTGGTTCGCTTTATCTTGTAGGCGAGGCACGCTCTTTTGTAATGCCGCCCGAAAGAGATTGAGCTTGTTATTTATAATTGATGTAATATGATTTTAATGGATTAGAAAAATTTATAATACAGCCGGTAGTTTGAAATCAGATTCGTGTTTTTTTAGAGGCAGGGTGAAGAAAAAATTACTGCCTTCGCCCGGAGTGCTTTTTACGAATATTCTTTTACCGCCCATAAGTTTGACTATACTGTTAGAGATGCTCAGTCCAAGTCCGTTTCCGCCATATTTGCGCGTGTAGGAATTATCGGCCTGTGTGAACGGCGCGAATATTTTTTCGAGGTTTTCTTCGGCTATTCCAATTCCGCAGTCTTTTATTTCAACATATAAGTTGGCGATGTTCGAATCTTCACCGGTAATTTTTATGATTACCTTTATTTCTCCGCTTTGAGTAAATTTAATAGCGTTATTTAAAAGATTGGTAACAACTTGTTTCAAGCGCATCGGATCGCCGCATAAATATTTCGGCATGTTGTCGCTGATATCTAATGCCAGTTTTAAATATTTTGCGCTTAATTCGTTTTGAATCGAATCCAGTATTTCCTTAATTACTTTTTGGACATCAAATTCATAATTTTGCAGTATGAAATTATTTGATACGATGCATGCGTAATCAATTATGTCGTTCAATACGTTCAGGAGCGAAAGACTGCTTGAACGTATAAATGACAGATATTCCGCCTGCCGCTGGCTGAGTTTTGTTTCACCCAGAAGTTCAGTAAAGCCTATGACGCTGTTCATCGGCGTTCTAATTTCATGGCTGACTATGGTTAAAAAGTCTTTCTGCAGACTGGTTATAGATATTTTAGCCAGGCTGTTTTTTTCGACGGATATATTTTTTTCAATAAGATCGCTTATATCTACTGCGTAAAAAAGATGTATGTCTTCATAAATATTAATTATGTTGATATTCCACAGATGACCTGATATTTCGACTGCGTTTATTTTATAAGATTTTTGAGTATTTTCGGATACGAACAATGAATTAGAATATTTATCGAAAATTTCATGGCAGACATCGCAAATTGTTTCGTTAAACTCGAGTGCGGCTTTATTCATAGATAATATTTGCCTGCCGCTGTTTATCAAAATTACCGGGTAAGGTATGCTGTCTAAAAGCGTTTCGTTAAAGTGTATTTTTTCCTGAAGCTCTTTTTCAGCCTGCTTTTGATAAGTAACGTCCGAGAAATTTATAATAACTCCGTCGTCGAGCTTGTTTGCTGAAATCCGCAGCCAGAATTCGTTGCCGTCGAATTCATAAAATTGTTCGTAATTCAGCGGCAACCCGGTTTTAACGGTTTTTATATATCTTTCGAACAGCTTGTTCTCGATGCTTTCTGGCAATTCGGTTAAAAGCCGGCGCCCTATCATGTCGCAAGCTTTTTTACCGAGCAGTTTTTCAGCGGCTTTATTTAAAACCTGGATTTCAAAATCTATTATTTCCTGACTGCCGTTTCTTATAGCGCGCAATACCATTATGCCTTCACTTGAGCTGTTTAAGATGGCAGTTAATATTTTGTTGTCATATTTATGTTCGGTTATGTTTTTTGCGGTTACGAGTATTTCGACCGTTTTGCCGTTTAGCGTCACCGCCGTGCTGTTTACTTCCAGAAAGTAAACCTTATTGTCTTTTGAAATTACCTCGATTTCATAGGAAGTATTATCGAGGGTTCCGGCAACTTTTAAGTCGAACATCTTTTTGGCGAGCGGTTTATATTCGGGCGAAATTTTAATGAACGGGACATCTTCGCCTTCGAAAATGTTTTTATTTATGAGTTCATGAGAACTATAGCCGGTCAGCTCTTCGACCAACTTGCTTACGGTAGTGATCGTGCCGGCAGTGTCGAGAGTAAATATAATTTGTTTTTCGTTGTTTAAGAGATGCTGGTACCGGAGATTATTTTTAATAAGACTGTGCTGAAGTTCCGGGACTTTTGATTCGGCCTTTTTTTCTATGTCATAAAAAATTGAATTAATTGCGGTCTCAAAATTGAATTCACTTTTTTTTTCTTTGACTATAAAGTCAAGTGTTATATTTTTTTCGAGATATGCTTCGAACAAAGCCGAAGCTATTTTTATAAAACCGGTTTTATCGTTATCAAGCGCGGCTGACTCATTGTTCGTTTCAAGCCATATCGTGGCAGTATGATTGTCCTTAACGAATAATGGAACTATGGCGAGAGCGGTTAAATTTCGTTCTTTTAAAATGCTTAGCTCGTGAAAATTCAGCTCGGTCGAGGAAGGCCAGAAAATTATTTCATGACTGCCCAGCGTTTGCCGAATTATGCCGCAGGAATTGTTGAGGGTGTTATAAAAATTAAAAAGCTCTGATGTATTGTTATTTACATTATTAAAAAAATATTTTCCGTCATGTACATAACATATGCCTGCCGCAGAGAAAGAATCCTGAACTGAGGAGGCGGGAGCGACAAATTTCATAAAAGAAAAATCAGCTGAAAAAACTTCGCCGCAAACTTTTAAGAAAAGATTGATTGTTTTTTCAATGCTTTCTGAGTTCGAAGCGAGTATGCTGTTTATGTTTGATAATTTTTCTAAATAATTAACTTTTTCAGTCATGAATTAATTATAGTTTTTTTTTTCGTTATTGTCAATAACTTTAAGAATTGATTTTAAAAAAATGAACACGAGGTTTAAAATTACCAGTTATGCTTATAATCGGTTGATAATGGGCTGATGATTTATGTTAATGTTGACAAAGTGAAGGCCGTTGTGATAAAATAATTATTCAATTGATTTATTGCCTGCCGTAGGATACGACGCAGATTCGTATTTCTGCGGCCGCTATTTTTTTAAGTTTTAGATTGAGGTGTAAAATGAACTTTCAGGAAATTATTATGGCGCTCCAAAATTTTTGGGCCGGACAAAAGTGCGCCATAGTTCAGCCTTATGACAATGAAAAAGGGGCAGGAACATTTAATCCGTCGACATTTTTAAGGTCTTTAGGGCCGGAACCCTGGAATGCGGCTTATGTTGAGCCATGCCGCCGCCCTACCGACGGGCGTTACGGCGAAAACCCGAACCGCGTGCAGCATTACTTCCAATTTCAAGTAGTGATGAAACCGGCGCCTGTCAATATACAGGAGCTTTACCTTACAAGCCTTGAGCAGCTTGGAATAAAACGCAGTGAACACGATATCCGCTTTGTCGAGGACGACTGGGAATCTCCGACTCTCGGCGCTTGGGGGCTCGGCTGGGAAGTATGGCTTAACGGCATGGAAGTTACTCAATTTACTTACTTCCAGCAAATCGGCGGCATAGACCTCAATCCGATAACTGTTGAAATTACATACGGTATCGAACGCCTTGCCACATACATACAAAAAGTCGATTCAATATTCGACATAGAATGGGTAAACGGCATCACTTACGGTGAAATATACCATCAAAACGAGGTTGAACAGTCTAAATATAATTTCGAACGCGCTGATACTTCAATGCTTTTTGACCTGTTTACCACTTATGAAAAGGAATCTAAACGTTTGATGAGCGAAGGCCTTGCTCTGCCGGCTTACGATTATGTCATGAAGTGCTCGCATTCGTTCAATTTATTGGATGCCCGTGGCGCCATTTCGGTTACCGAACGTGTCAAATATATCGGCAGGATAAGGGAGATGGCTAAGGCTGTAGCCGCTGCTTATCTGAAAAAACGTGAAGAACTTAATTTCCCATTGTCAAAAGGAGCGAATAACTAATGAAACGCGATTTTTTAATTGAAATAGGCTCGGAAGAGATACCTGCCGGTTTTATAGATCAGGCGCTTGAAAATTTTCATAACAGCATAGTCGACAAGTTGAAATCAAGCCTTATAGATTTTGAAAAAACTTATTATTACTCGACTCCGCGCCGTTTTATTGTTTATGCTACAGGCGTCGCGGAAACACAGAAAGACCAGGTCGAGGAAATTAAAGGGCCGCCGAAAAAAGCCGCGTTTTCAGATCTCGGCCGGCCTACCCAGGCGGCGCTCGGTTTTATTCAAACCAATAACGCCACATTAAACGATGTTACCATAAAACCTACACCTAAAGGCGAATACTTATACCTTACTAAAACAGTTAAAGGTGCCTCTACCGTGACACTTTTGCCGGCGATTGTCCTTAACGCCGTCAATGCCATGAATTTTCCGAAAACAATGAAATGGGACGACTCCGGCGCGCGCTTTGCCCGCCCGGTACGCTGGATATTAGCTCTTTTTGGAAATGAAGTTGTAAAGATAAAATTCGGCACCGTCGAATCAGGCAATGTTACTTTTTCATCGCGCAAGATAAATAAATCAGCTGAAATTTCATCGCCAGCCTCTTATTTTGACGTAATGAAGGAGTTTCAGGTCGTTACCGACACTAAAGTACGCGCGAACCAGATTATTACCGGCCTTAATCTGATATCTGAAAAACTCGGCTTGAAACCGTATAAAGATGAATCGCTTATTATGGAAGTTGCAAACCTCACCGAAAACCCTGAGCCGATTCTTTGCGAATTCAACTCGAATTTTCTTAAAGTGCCTGAAAAAATAATCACGAGCACTATGATAAAAAAGCAGAGATACTTTCCGCTTTACGAATCTAACGGCAAACTTACTAATAAATTCGTGGTGTTTTCTGATGGTAAACCTGGAAATGCCGACGAAGTGAAGTACGGCAACCAGAAAGTTATAGCCGCACGTCTTGCCGATGCTGAGTTCTATTATAACGAAGATATAAAAACCAATATGGGCGCGAAGGCTGAAAAACTTAAAACTGTCGTTTTTCAAGCAAAATTGGGCACTATGTACGAAAAATCCGAACGTATAGTCAAATTGGCGAATGCGCTTTATTCGAGCTTGATTTGTAAAGTGCCGCCGCAGGAAGATTATAAAAGAGAGAAACTTGAAAAAATATCGCTTTGCGCGAAACTTTGCAAAGCGGACCTTACTTCCGAGGTCGTTAAGGAATTTACCGATCTTCAAGGCTACGCCGGCATGGTTTATGCCGAAAAAGAAGGTATTGCGCCTGAAATTGCGAAAGGTATTTTCGAGCATTATAAGCCGTGCTTTAAAGGCGATACGCTCGCCGAGACGCTCGAAGGCCAGTGCGTCGGAATTGCCGATAAACTCGATACCATAGCTGGATGTTTCATTATAAAAATGATTCCGACGGGTTCAGGCGACCCTTACGCTCTGCGCAGGGCGGCGCTCGGTATAGTCGAAACTATTATAAATTCAGGATTTTCCTTTGATTTTAAAAAGATTATCGCAGAGGCGCTCAACAATTACCCTCAAAAATTAATCAGCGAAATGGAATGCAATGTATCGAAAACTGTTGATGAAATTATGAATTTTGTGAAGCTGCGTTTCGAAACTAAGCTGAAAGAACTTGGAATCCGGTATGATGTTATTAACGCATCGCTCTATAACGGTATTGGTAATATTTACGAAGATGTCCGGAAGGCGAAGAGCCTTTTGAAAGCCCGCGGCACTAAAGAATTTTTGGCGCTGGTGACGCCTTTTAAGCGTGCTCTCAATATCACTAAAAATATCGAGCCCATGGCTATAAAACCGGAACTTTTCAGCCTCGATTCCGAAAAATGCCTGTACGAGACTTACCTTAAGGTCGCAGGCGCTTTCGAAACCGACTGCAGCCATAACGATTATGAGTCTGCGTTCATAAAATTAGCTGAATTCAATGGGCCGATCGATAATTTCTTTAACGGCGTCCTTGTAATGGATCCTGACGTTAATTTAAAAAATAACAGGATTGCGCTGCTTCAGGCAATAAAAAATCTTTTCTTTAAGCTTGTTGATATTTCGCAGCTGGTGATCGAGGAATAAGCCTGCTGAAAAATTTATATATGGCGGATTGAGTTTTTGTCGCTGTCGCCGCCGGATGGATTAATTTACGAAACAGCCGTTTTAAAATCGGTTTGTTTCGTAAATTATGTTAAATGACAGGAAAATAACCGATGGCATGTCGCGTGAGTTTAAACAAAAATATATACGGAGTGTATTGAATGTTACCTGAAAATTTCTCTGAAAATAACAATGAAAACAACGAAAATAATAACAATAATAATAACGGCGGTAATGATGAAAGTTCTAATGAAAATAAAGCCGCTGCTGTAACTGGCGGAAAAAAGAAAGAAACCGCCGCTTCCGGCGGCAGCGTTCAAAATGCCAAAAATCAGGAAAAACGCGAAAGTAAAGCCGTTCCGGTTAATGGCGATGAAAAAAACGGCGGCGTGAAAAAAGATGAAAATGCCGAAACCGGAAAAAACGGCGAGTCTGAAAATAAGGAAGACGACGGCAATCCCCTCGAAAAGCTCATAAAAAGCGATGTGTTTCAAAAATTATCGAATAAGCTTAATGAGATAAAAAATAATATCACTAAAGCTTTAAATGACGAAGGCACCGCCGGTGACAGTATTTTGCCGGAACAGTCGCCTGCCGATAGCGCCGACAGCGAAAATAATCCCGATAAATACACCATCCCTGAAGTGCTGCCTCTGCTTCCGACCCGTGATCTTATAGTTTTCCCTTATATGATAGTGCCGTTTTTTATAGGCCGCAAAAAATCATTGCGCTCGATTGAAACCGCGATTAAAGCCGGCCGTAAAATATTCCTGGCTTCGCAGAAGGACCCTAAAAATGAAAAGCCTGACGTCGGAGATATCTGTGAATTCGGTATTGTCGCTGAAATACTTCAGATGATGAAACTTCCTGACGGTACCGCCAAAATATTGGTGGAAGGCCTGCGCCGTGTCAGGATTGTTGACTTTCTCGATAAGTCGCCTGATTCTTTTATGGTCAAAGTGGAGGAAGTTGTAGAAAAATTTGAGGACAGCAATGATTTTCAGGCGCTGAAACGCCTCGTGCTCCAAAAGTTTGAGTCATATCTTAAGCTTAACAGAAAAATTCCGCTTGAAATTATGATGGTTGTCCTTAATACAGAGGACCCGTCGAGACTTGCCGATATTATCACGTCGCACCTTATGAACCTGAAAACTAAGGTCAAACAGGAAATATTAGAGGAATTCGACGTTAATAAGCGTTTTCGGAAAATACTCCAAATTTTGAATAACGAAGTTGAAATACTCGGCCTCGAAAAGAAAATAAGGAACAGGACGCATGAGCAGATCGAAAATACCCAAAGAGAGTATTTTTTGAGAGAGCAGCTGCGGTCGATTCAAAAAGAGCTCGGCGAGGATGAAAATACACAGAAAGAGGCCGATGATTTTAACAAAAAATTAAAGGCGCTTAAACTTTCCAAAGAAAACGAGGAAAAGATAGCCAAAGAAATTTCGCGCTTCGCTAAAATGCATTCGATGTCGCCTGAAAGTTCGGTGCTGCGAACATATATCGAATGGGTGCTTGAACTGCCGTGGCATGCCGAAACTAAAGATAATCTCGATATTAAATCGTGCGAGAAAATTCTGGAAGAGGACCATTACGGACTGGATAAAATAAAGGAAAGGATTCTTGAATTTTTATCGGTGCGCAAGCTTGCCCAAAATAAATTGAAAGCGCCGATATTATGCTTTGTAGGGCCGCCGGGCGTCGGTAAAACCTCGCTCGGAAAATCCATCGCGAGGGCGCTTGACAGAAAATTCGCCAGGATGTCTCTCGGCGGCATGCGTGACGAGGCTGAAATTCGCGGCCACAGGCGCACTTATGTGGGATCGATGCCCGGTAAAATCATGCAGCTTATGCACCAGGTAAAAGCTAAAAACCCCGTTATCCTGCTTGACGAAATTGATAAATTGGCCAATGATTTCAGGGGCGATCCGGCTTCGGCGCTTCTCGAAGTGCTCGATCCTGAACAAAATGACACATTTAACGATTTATACCTTAATTTGCCATATGACCTGTCGAAAGTGCTTTTCATAACTACCGCAAATATTCCGCATAATATTCCGGCGCCGCTTTTTGACAGAATGGAAGTCATAAGGCTTTCAGGTTATACCGAAGATGAAAAACTTAACATAGCGCAAAAATATCTCGTGCCGAAACAGATTGAACAGAACGGCCTTACGGTGAACGATATTTCATTTTCCAGGGACGCGCTCATTCATGTCATACGCTACTTTACAAGGGAGGCCGGCGTGCGTAACCTGGAACGCGAAATTGGTTCCGTTATTAGAAAATGCGCTAAAGAAGTAGCCATGGATATTAATTTAAATGAGACTGCAACGAAAACCCCTAAATTGAAACCCGCCAAATTAAAAAACGGCAAGGGTTTGAACAAATCCGGCATGAAAAATGTCCCGAGATTTTCGATAACTCCGGCAAAAGTCGAGGAACTCCTCGGCGCTAAGCGTTTTAAATACGGCCATACCGAAATAAAAGACCGCATAGGCGCCGTTAACGGCCTTGCCTGGAGCGAAGCCGGCGGCTCGGTGCTTGTCATTGAATCCGCGCTTATGAACGGTCGCGGCAACCTTAATTTGACCGGCCAGCTTGGAAATGTCATGCAGGAAAGCGCGAAAGCCGCTTTTTCATATATCCGCTCGCACTCTAAAGAACTTGGCGTCAGCGATAAATTAATCAAAACCAGCGAATTTCACGTTCACGTTCCTGAAGGCGCTACGCCTAAAGACGGGCCTTCAGCCGGTATTGCGCTTTGTTCATCGCTTGTTTCGCTTATGACTAAAACGCATGCGCGCGGCGACGTCGCGATGACCGGCGAGATTACACTTAGCGGAAGGGTATTGCCGATCGGAGGCGTTAAGGAAAAAGTGCTGGCCGCACACGGCGACGGCATTCTGACTATAATATTGCCTGAAGATAACCGCAAAGATATCGAGGATATTCCTGAAAATATACGAAAACAGCTTGAATTTCATTTCGTAAGCGATGTTTCTGAAGTTTTTAAGGTCGTTTTCAAAAAGCCTTTAATTAAAAAGGGCGCGGGAAAGTCAGCCGAAAACAAAACCGCAAGGGCTGCGGCCTTGAAAAAAAACGGCGCTAAACTTAAGGCGCTTAACAAAAAATAAAATAATAATGACACAGAATGCTGTTTTAATAAATAATTCTGATTGAAAAGAACAATTAAGTAAAACCGCGGTTTTATAATTATCTTAATTAAAAGTCGAAATTGCCTATATCTTGAAATTTGAATGTATTGGTGAAACTCGGCGCTAGAATTAAGTTATTTATAAAACAGTGAAAATATATGTTTCATTGGTTGATAACTTTAAATTCTGCCAAAAAATAATGAAAAAGGGGATGGCTATGAGTAATAAAATTGAGCATTTAAAGTGCGTGCTCTGCGGAACGCGCTACGACGTTAAAGATGTGATGTACACATGCCCGAAATGCGGGCCGTTCGGCTTACTGAACGTGGTTTATAAATACGACGAAATAAAGAAAAATTTTGAAAAAAGGCTTTCTAAACCGCCCGCTATAAATGAAAATAATATCTGGCGTTATATCGACATACTTCCGGTCGAAGAAACCACCCCGCGCACGACTCTGCGCGTTGGTATGACCCCGTATTATAAGCCCGAAAGGCTTTCGAAATTTCTTGGACATGAAAATTTGTTCATTAAAGACGACGGACAGAACCCGACCGCTTCCTTTAAAGACAGGGCGTCTGCCGTCGGCGTGGCCAAGGCGTTTGAATTGAAAAAGGATATAATTACCTGCGCGTCTACCGGCAACGCCGCGTCGTCGCTTTCGGGAATATGCGCTCAGATGGGCGTTAAAACCTATATATTTGTGCCGAAAACCGCGCCTGTCGCTAAAGTCGCTCAGCTTTTGCTTTTCGGCGCTAACGTATTGATGGTTGACGGAAATTACGACCAGGCCTTCGACCTTTGCATGGAAGCTTCGAATGAGTTCGGATGGTATAACCGCAATACGGGTTATAATCCGTATCTTCTCGAAGGCAAGAAAACCTGCGCGCTCGAGATATTCGAACAGTCCGGCCGCAAGCTCCCCGATTACGTGTTTGTATCGGTCGGCGACGGCTGCATAATAGGCGGTATTTATAAGGGTTTTTACGATCTTCTAAACCTCGGCCTTATAGAAAAAATGCCGAAATTAATAGGCGTTCAGGCTGAAGGCTCGAACCCGTTCGTACGCGCTTATAAAAATAATAAGAGCCGCGAGCTCAAAAATATGATCCCGGAGACGGTCGCCGATTCGATATCAGTCGGCATCCCGCGCGCGTCGCATCAGGCTTTAAACGGCGTTTACGCTTCTGAAGGCGCGTTCATCGACGTTACCGACGCGGAAATCCTCGAGGCGCTTAAGGTCCTCCCTAAATACGCCGGCGTATTCGGCGAACCTGCCGGCGTTACAAGCCTTGCAGGCTTCATTAAGATGAAGAAAAATGGAGAGATACCTGAAAATGCTTCGTGTACTCTCGTGATAACCGGAAACGGCCTCAAAGATATTAATACCGCGATTTCATGCGTAACAAAAGCGCCGATTATCGAGCCTAAACTTGACGCTGTCAAAAAAGCGCTCAAGATGTAGTTTGAAATAAACCGGTGATAATAAACAAAAATAAAAAAGCTGTTTGCGGAGGAAACTTTCCAAATAGCTTTTTTTATTATGTAACTTAAAACTAATATCTATACGTTATAAATTGAATAATTCAAAAATATAAAAAAACTTTATACAGTTTTTAATATATTCTTTTTTTCTAATTTTTGTTAATTTTTTTGACACTTTATTTTTTTTGTGCTATAATAAAATTAAGTTTCCTGCCGTACAAATTTTGTCGGGCGAAACTTATAACTTACAATTTAATATTCAGTTTTCCTTTAAATGGAACATGCTGGGTAAATATTACATTTACCGCCATGTTTATTTAAGAAAATGAAATCGCTACCTGAAACAAGCGTGTTTATGCTGGGACTTTTTTCAGAAAGTCCGCCGTTTTCACGAATAAATTCAGGCCATTTTGAAAGGAGAGTTGCCCTATGACAAATAAATTGTCTATTTTTAAAATTAATGATGATTCTTTTCTTGTCGAATACCAGAACACTTCCGAAATAGTAGATATTATCGCTAAATATTCCGACCGTAAAGTCGAAATTCTTCCCAATCAAAATTTAGTTAAAATTTCCGGCGCGCCCAAAAAAGGCGATTTGTCCGATGGCGCAATCGTTGACGCCGATATGCTCGACGCTGATGACGTGAATGCCGGCGCGGATTCATCTTATCCGCAGCTTGAAGTAAACCTTTTCACTAATTACGATAAAATATATTTTGGCGCGTCTCGAAAAATTTACGGACTTATTGAATTAAAAGCCCCCGAAAAAGAAATAACCGCGGCCGCTATTCGTAAACCGTTGAATATTGTCGCTGTTTTAGATGTCTCGGGATCGATGAGCGGCCAAAAAATCGAGTGCGCGCGCGATTCGGTGGCTAAAGTGATCGAAAATCTCACCGAAAATGATCGTTTCGGAGTTGTACTGTTCGACACTAATATTAAGGTATTGAGCCCGCTGGTTCAAATGACGCGGCAAAACCGCGATGAGCTTAAATTTAAGGTGCTTCAAATCCAAAGCGGCTCATCGACAAATATGGGCGGCGGCATGCAGGCTGGTTTTGACCTGTTTAAGGCGCTTCCTGCTGAAATAATTAAAACTTCGCTTAACAGAATGATTTTATTTACTGACGGCCGCGCTAATATCGGATTAACTACAAGCGAAGGTTTTTTAAAACTGGTTTTCGAACGCCCTGAAGGCATTTCAATTTCAACTTTTGGATACGGCGAGGACCATGACGAAAATTTATTGAAATCCATTGCCGATAACGGCCGTGGTAATTTTTATTATATCAAGGATTTCAACTTTGTTCTTGAATGCCTTGCCTCCGAACTTGGCGGCCTTTTGACTACCTACGCGGCCGATATTAAGCTCGAAATCCACCCGTCCATCAATGTCGCCATCCTTAAAGTCATAAATAACCTTAATATCGAAGACAGAAACGGCTCGGCGATTATCGACGCCGAAGATATACAGCTCGGCGAGAAAAAATATATCGCGGTCAGGCTTTCCGTGCCGCAGGTTACAAAAGCTGTATCCATGCGCCAATTCTCGATAATCGAAGTGAAAATAAAATACCGCAATAACTATTCGAACGAGGAAACTTTGATTTCTAAAAAACTTAGAATCGGCTTCGTTAAATCGGAAAATGACTATGTCGCCGAAAATGAATTTGTGCGTGAAAAAGTTATAATGCTGCATTTCGGCGTCTGCCAGAAACTCGCTATGCAATATGCCGATTCCGGTGATATTTCTAAGGCGCAGAATGAAATTAAAAAATTCATCGCCAAGGTTGAAAAATATATTCATAAGTATCCGCTAAATAAAAATTTACATAATTTAATGGAACAGGCACGCGAAGTACTGGATAAAATCAAAGATGCGGAGTCGTATAAAACGCGCCGCAAAGAAGTATATATGAAAAGGGTTATGTACGAGAAACAGCGTGCTTACTCATGCGAGGACTCGTCAGTCTGCATGTTCGACACAAGCGAAAAATTAATGTATAAACAAAAATGGCGCGATGAAGAAAACCGCCGCAAGAATGAAAACATAGCGCCGCCAGTTCAACAGCCTAACCGGCCTGCCGATAATTCACGCCCAGACGCCGGCTCATCTAACTACCGCCGCGATAAAACCTCATTCGCTAAAAAGAAAATAGGCAAATAAACAGGCAGGACTTAATTAATCAGCGAATAAATTAAGGAACGGGTCAGGGGAAGGCGAAGGGTTTAACCCTTCCCTTCCCCTTGAAACCCTATCCAATCCTGCTGTATTTTTTTCTAACCGCAGCAAAGCGCAAACTGCGTTTGCTTGCTTTGCTGCGGTGTATCATTTCGTTAAACCAGTTATTTCATAACAGGTTTAACGAAAAAGAACGAGCAGATATAATACGATACTATCAAATAAAAATTTTTGAAAAATTTAAACAAATATGACATAAATAAAAAGGATGTGGTTAAAATGATTATGGAATATAATAAATTTGAATATATTTGTACTAAATATAAAAATGATATAATACATAATACAATGACTAATAAATATTTAAATAATCTTTTTGATTATTATGCAAGATATTTAAATTTCTATCCACACATAAATGAAGATACTTTAAATTATGATGAAAAAGAAATAAAAGTTGCTAAAAAATTAGAAAAAAGTTTTAATATTTATATAAATGCAAGGGATCAATTAACAGAATTAGATAAAACGGATAATAGTATTATATCTTATTTTCCAGAAGCTGTTTGCCATAATATGTTTAATGCTGAAGCTGAGGAATTTTATGTTTTTATAATTAATGATAGATTTAAATTGCTAAAAAATACATATATAAACTATAATAAACTTTATAAGCAAATTACTCAAAAAGATACTGATAAAATATTAGAACCTATATTTATTCAAGACGGGAAAAAAATAAAAATTGTAGATATATGGGAACTTTAAATAAAATATTTATTTAAAAATAAGGAGAATTGGATATTATGAAGAACAATAGTTTGACTGATTTGTATAAATTGTTTGAAGAATTTATACAAAAAAGCATCATAAATAGTGATAGCTTTTTAACTGATGATAAAGGAATTTTTACTTTAAAAAATATTAAAGAATGTGTTAAACGTTATATTGATAACCCTCAAGAGGGCAAAGAAAAATTTGAAGAAAAAATAAAAAAACAATTTAATGATCCCGAAAATCCTGCTTCGAATGAAGTAAAAATTGTTTTTGCGCATATAAATTGGCTCTGGGCATTTGCGGTTGATGATATTACGATTAATGGAAAAAAGAAAGCAGTTGAAATATGTCTTGATAAGCCCGAGGACATTAAACGAATAAATGACAATAAATTTCCAATTGGTTTTGGAAGTTCCGGTACATTTCATAAGCAAAACAAATATATGGAAATTAATTTTATTTTAAAACTTTTAGAATATCTTAAAAAGAATAATTTTAAAAACAGCAGTGATGTGAAATCTAAAATTATTGAAATATGTTTATTCCAAAAATATAATCTAAAATCATCTGGAAATGATTTTAGCAATTTTTTTGAAAAAATAAAAAAATCATGCGCAATGTATAATATTTTATTATGTTTAAGTGATCCTGAACATTATGAAAGGATTGCCTCTGATAACCATAAAAATAGAATAGTTGAAAGCTTTGATTTTTTAATTCCAAATTCGGACAATATAAATACCGATGAAAAAATTTTTGAAATAAGAAAATTGATTAATATTCCAAATTTTGATTTTTATGGAAATGAATTAATTTCACAAATTTGGAATCCTGTTATTACTGATAGCGAATTCAATGAGCTTCAGGGTCTGTCAATTAAGAAAAATATAATATTATATGGACCTCCGGGAACAGGTAAAACATATACAGCAAATTCACTTGCAAAGTCATTTATCATTCAAAAAATAATAAAAAATAATAAAACAAAATTGAATAATAATGACCTGGTGAGTTTTGATAAAATTGTAAATGATAGAATTATAAATCTTCAATTACATTCTAATTATAATTATGAAGATTTTATAGCCGGCATTCGTTTAATTAATGGAGAAACTGTTGCGAAAGAAGGATTCTTTTTAGAAAAATGTAATAAGATTTCTGCCGACAATAATAAAGCGCCTTATGTTTTAATTCTTGATGAAATAAATCGAGTAGATCTGGCGAGATTATTTGGTGAAGCATTTTCGGGTATTGAAAATAGAAATAAGAATATTGATCTTACAATCGGAGGTTTTAAAATATCAATACCGGAAAATTTATATATAATCGGCACTATGAATGAAATCGATTTTTCGCTTGAACGGGTTGATTTTGCCCTTCGCCGCCGCTTCTTATGGTTTCAATATGGATTTAATTCTAATATGCTTAGAGAAATAATTAATAAAAAAATACAAGAGTTTAAAAAACTTGAAGATAAAATTGACATTGATCAAATCGAAAAATTTATTGTAAATGCTGAAAATATAAATGAAAGAATAGCAAATTTAAAGGAATTAGGCAAGCAATATGAAATCGGCCATACTTTTTTTAGTGAATTAATAGACATAACTAAAGAATTTTTTGGAAGACCTGGTTATAAAAATAAAATTGATATTTATAAATCTAATGGGCCCTGCGAGGTTTTGTGGAATATATCTATTGAACCTATAATTCAGGCTTTTATGGGTAATCTAGATGAAACAACTAAAAATGACAAAATTAAAGAGATGCGGGAGCTCTTTTTTTATGCTGAAAAGTAAAGAAATTGTAATTAACGGAAAAGATTGCACAAAATTTTCAAGTAGTGATAGTGAAAAAGATTTTCTTCGTTATTATTGTGAAAATTTTCGGCAGCCGGCAATATTTAAGCTGTCTTCTTTTTATAATAAGCTTGCCGAACCTATTATTTATTTTAACTATGAAGATAAAGAATGGTGGTCTGGAAGATATATCGGCAATGTTAATTTTACGATTGATAACAAAGATGTAGCAATAAAGATTGCTCCAAGATTTGGCAATGAAATTCTATTAAAAATGTTTTCTGAACTTTTTAATATTTCATTTGTTAATAGCTTAACATCAGTAAATTACAGTGATAATTCATATTATTTAAAAATCCTTATTGCATTTATATGGCTTCAGAAATTAGCAAATTGCAATCGTCATGGGTTGCCGAAAATAAAAACGGTAAAAAGGCATTGCTCTTTTAGTATTAAGGGGAAACTGCTTGCGGCGCAATCTATAATTATACATCAAACGGTTGGAAAAGTAATATCTGAAAACAGAGAAAAGGCATTTGATAATTTAATAATAAAAATATTATATCATGCATATTGCATTTTAAAAAATGATTATAAACTTGGCGAACTGCAAATTCCTAAAAATGCTCAAGATTCTATAAATAGTATTGATGAAAATATTTCAGATTTTTCAGCTTTTACTCAATATGAATATGATTCAATAAAATATCATCCGATTTATCAAAATTATAAAGATGTTGTTGACTTTTCATGGTTAATAATTAAAGCTAAATACGGCTTAAACGAGGATAAAAATGATTTGAAGATTAACGGCTTTTTTCTTGATATGGCCGAAATATGGGAATGCTATATTAGAAATATGCTTATAAAAACGTTTTTACCTTATGGCTGGCAGTTGTGCAGAAGTGAATATGAAGTATATGAAAATAGTTTTTTTAAGCGAAATATTATTCCAGATATTGTTTTGAAGAAGGATAATAATTATATTGTGTTCGATGCTAAATATAAAGAGATGAAATATCGCAAGGAGGATTTGGATAGGAATGATTTTTTTCAAATCCACACATATATTTCTTATTTACAAACTAAAGGTAATGTCGTTTTAGGTGGATTGCTGTATCCTGTAACTGCACAGACTGAAAATAATGTAACTACTCAAACATTTTTTCGTTTATGGGAGGGCGGAAATACTTTTTTTATGGTTGACGGCCCTGTTGTGAATGCGAACTGTATTGAGATGAGCCAAATTGATTCTATTATAAAAAAAATTATAAATATGTAATTTAGTGTTTAGTGTTATTAAAAAAATGATGAGCAGTTCGGAATTTAAACTGGCACATGTTATAAAAATTAATGATCAAGTGATTACAAGATAAAGGAGCACAAACTATGTATAAAAAGAAAATAAAAATATTTTACAGGCCGGAGATGGTATCTGTGGAATCAGTCAGCGTTACTTCTAAAAGCCCATTAAAACCCAAGCGGTTAATGGAGTATCTAAGCAAAATAGGATTGATGGATGCTAATTTTGATATAATGGAAAAGTTTAAACCGTTTGAAAAAGATGATTTTTACCTGGCGCATACCGCGGAATATGTTGATGATTTTTTCAACGGAAAAGAACCGCTCGCTTCCTCAAATGGAATGACCTGGAATCGGCAGTTTGCCGACAGCGTGCGCTATACGAATTCCAGTTTATATAATGCTATAAAATATGCCTGCGAAAATCCTGACACTATCGCATTCAGCCCGACAAGCGGATTCCATCACGCATGTCCGGAGCGCGGCTTTGGCTTTTGCACATTTTCAGGACAGGTAATAGCTTCTTTGAAATTATATAAAGAAAAAGGCCTGCGCGGCGCTTATATCGACCTTGACTGCCATTTTGGAAATTCAATCGGCGATTCCGAGGAGTTTTGCTTTGAAAAACACGGAATAAAAATTTCCGAGGCTGTGATAAAAATGAATATCAATCCGGCCGGCCGGCACCAGGATTATATTGACGATCTGAAGGGCAAACTGGAAAAATTAAGAGAGGAAATAATTGCCGGAAATATTGATTATGTTGTGTTTTGCCACGGCGCGGATTCTCATGAACACGATGACCTCGGCGGTCATGTAAATACAGATGAATGGATCGAAGCAAGTAAGATAGTTTATGACGAGATAAAAAGAATCAGTGAAGCAATAAATAAGCCGCTTCCGCTTGCTTTGTCTCTATTTGGCGGCTACCGGCATAATGATTTTGAGGCGGTATTGAAACTTCATAGCGCCGATCTTGTGAAGTGCTTGAATATATTGTGCGGTAAAAATATTGAATATAAAATTGACGTAAAATAAATCGTAAAGCTCGTTTATAAAATTTATATCAGCCAGTTAGAGTTTATTTTTTAGAATGATTGCAATGTGATAAATACAAATCTTGCAATCATTCTTTTTTTATTTAATTCGATGACGGCTTTCTTTACAGGTAGTTCTGCGGTAATAAAATTTGCAATTTGAATAAAAAAATGGTATAATTAATAAGTTTTTTGGCTGCCCGCTGAAAAGGCCGCCATTTTGTTGTTAAATTCATATTTTTGGCCTTGCGGGATTTTATTTTAATTGCTGAATTTGCCAGTATACGAAGGTGCGGTAATTTGCTGATGTGCGATAAGATGATAATTACTAAAAAATATGATAACGGCGTAAGCCTTGTCGAATTAATAATCGTTATTGCAATACTTGCCATACTTGCAGGCTTTGCCATTCCTGAACTTTCACGGTTTATAATCGATTCGAAAATTTCGAAGGCAAAAGCCGATATCAAAACATTGGCACAATATGTCACTAAATTCGAGGCTGAACAAAATTCATCTGAAACTCCAACGGGTTATATCAGAAATAAGCAGATAACGGAAATCCGCCGCGACTCTACTTCGGCAGAAGTTAATATAAGCAATATAAAAAACAGCGTTCAAAAATTTGAAAACACGAAAATTACCGTCCGCATAAAACAGCTTCGCGAGTTAAAAGGTAAATATATTTCCAATGTCGATGAACTGAAAGATCCCTGGGGGCATGAATATAAACTGATTCCGGCGGCCGGTGAGGTTCTTTCATTTGAAGATGTATATAATAATCAGCTTCAGACTATAATCGGCAATGACAAAAACTACGTGTTTGATGATTCGCGCGGCGGCACAGTTGAAGTCAAACTTGAAAATAACAGGGTTTATTATTGCAATTTGCCTCAAACAAGCGGATATTCAAATTACTTGTACGCGGAGGCTCTGGACACAAGCTACGGTAAGCCCGGATTTATGAAAATTAACCAATACGTCAGCGACTCGGAACCGGTCATTATCTACTCGCTTGGAATAAACGGCCTTGACGATCATGCGAAAAAGGATGATATAAAACAAAAAGGCCACCCGTTAAAGGTTTTAAAAAAAGCGCTGACAGTTGAAAAAATTTTACCCAAAAATTAAAAAATGCAGGTAATTATTTTATGAAAAGTTTTAAATTTAAAATTATTTTATCAATATTAATTGCTTTTGCGTTAACCGGGTTATCGGAATGTATTTCGATTGCTCCGGCTTATTCGCGCGAAACTAAAGATGATATAGATAAAGCCGAATCCGATAATCTTGGATTGATAATTAAAAATATCGAAATGGTAGAAGAAAAGCCCGTCGCGGCAGCAGTTTATAATTTGAAAACAGGCAAAACACTTGAATATATCGCCGGCGATTATATAGACGGTAAGCTGATAAAAGACATACTGGACGACAGAATAGTTTTACTGGATGAATTAACCAAGCATCAATATGTTTTGATATTTAACGATACCGTCACCGAAGCCGAGCCGGAAGAATCTGATGAATCGGTGCCTGTAATAAGAACACGGGATAAAAAGAAATTTACCGAAGGCATGGACGTGACTATTCAATTTAATAAAGCCTTGAAAAAAATTACAAATCCTGAAGACGTTAAGGAATCTGATGATTTTTTAAAAAAACTTAATACCGATAATGTAAAAAATTTCAGCGATTCAGCCCTTGAAAAAGACGGCGATACTGCAAGCGCTTCGCTTTTGAATAATACGTCCGCCGGCGAAGCAGACACCGGCGGAACGGCCGAAGTAAAAGTTAACGATGATGTTTCCGCCGCTTCTGGAAATATACAGAATAAAAATAATGCAAAAACTCCTAATGCTAATGAAGCGGAAAATAAGCTGAATTCGGTGCCGGATATTCCGGAAAACTCCAAAAATTCGGCTGCGCCTCGCGCAAAAACCTCCGAAATTATAGTTAATAAAAGCCAGACGGGTGAAGTTTCGGTAAAATCAAAAAAATAACGTTTTTAGATTCAAATACGGCATTAATAAATAATCGAGAATGTCCATGGATGGCTTGAAATGGAAAATGAACAAAATTATAGTGATTCTTTAAAAACAAATAGAATGAGCGACAGCGAGGAAACTGAGCTGTGGCTTGATTATAAGCATTCTCATGACCTGAAGCTTCGCGAAAAATTAATATTGCGCTATGCTCATTTTGTAAAATTTGTCGCCGGAAGGATGAAAATGAACCTCCCGGATCATATAGATTTCGAGGATCTCGTTTCGTGGGGAACTTTCGGACTTATAAACGCCGTCGATAAATATGATATTGCCTTAAATATTAAATTTGTAACTTATGCCACTAAAAGGATAAGAGGGGCCATATTTGACGGATTGCGCGCTCTCGACTGGGTGCCGCGGGTCATAAGATATCAGAATAAGCAGCTGGCTAACACTATTTATGAGCTTGAAGTCAAGCTCGGCCGCGAGGCTACCGACGAAGAAATCGCCGAAAATATGAAGATTTCGATTGATAATTTGAAAAAAATATACGAAGACGAGAGAAAAACCCTTGTAATGTCACTCGATGAAGCTTATTTTGAGGACGGCGAGAACGGCGAGGTAACTTCGAAATATCATATGATAGAAAATATCGCGGCTAAAAATCCCGAATTCACTATTGAATCCGACGAAGTAAAAAAGATTGTTGTTGACGCGATAGAAATGCTTTCTCACCAGGAAAAGATCGTCATAACGCTGTATTACTATAATGAACTTACATTGAAGGAAATTGCTGCAATAATGGGGCTCTCGGAGTCGCGTGTTTCGCAGCTTCATACCAAATCTATTTTGAGACTGCGCGGCCGGCTGTCGCGAATGAAAAAAGATATATATTGATTTATTATTGCTTATTCGATTGATTTTTTTTAATTAATAAAGGTTAATATAGAATTTTATTGGAGGTTATTTGAAAATGGCTTCAAACGACAGGGTTATTATAAGGCCATATCCTAAGGTGATATTTTTTTATCCAACATTTTTTACCGCGTTAATAATGATGATTTATGGCAATATTTCCGGAGATCCGGGGAGGCTTTGCGGAATATTTTTTTCGGGAGTATTTGCCGCTAATTTATTGATTTTTTCTCTTGAATTCAAAAAGCACATCTTCGTTCAAATAATAATAAGCCTTTTTATGATTTTATTTATGACTTTGTGGATCGATACGTATTATCATATATTAGGAAATTTAAGCGCGATTTTTGACGCGATAGATATACAGATGAATAAAGGGTTTTATGCGTTCATGACATTGATTTACGCCCTGACCTATTTTATTGTAATGCTCGATACCCGCTTTGAATATTGCGAGGTGACCTCGAATGAAATCATCGTTCATGCCGGCGTTTTTTCTGACGTCAAGAGATATCCAGCGCCGTCTATAAAATACGATCAGTCGATAACAGACGTGTTCGAATATATGCTTTTAGGTTCCGGAATGATAAAACTTCGCCCGGCCGGCGAACCAGAGCCGATTATCCTTGACAGCGTGCCGTTTGTAAAGGAAAAATTCAGCGAGCTTGACAGGATCCTTTCGAAGACCGAAGTTGAAATCGTTCAGCAGCCTCCGCAGCAGGCTGCCCCTATTTCAGCTAAATCCGGCAATTAATTATTACCGCTTAATGCCGGCTTAAAATTAAAATGAATAAGCGCGGCTTTGGCAGCTGCGAGGCGCAGTTTTTAATATAAATAAAATGTTAGGAGCATTATTTTTAATGTCATTAATTAACAGCAATAAAAGCCTTTTTGATAAAATAGCGGAAAGCGTCAAATTTATAAGAACAAGAGCTGCTATTCAGCCTGAAATTGGAATTATCCTGGGTACAGGACTTGCCCATCTCGAAACCGCTCTGACCGAAAAAATTGAGATTTCCTATGAAATTATACCGCATTTCGCGGTTTCTACGGTGGAGTCACATGCCGGTAAATTGCTGTTTGGCAAGCTTCAGGGAAAATCAGTCGTTATGATGCAGGGCCGCCTTCATTTTTACGAGGGTTATGATTTAGGCCAGGTAACTTACCCTGTACGCGTAATGAAAGAACTCGGCATTAAGACTATTATAGTTTCAAACGCGGCGGGCGGGCTGCACCCTAATTTTTGCGCCGGCGACTTGATGATTATCAAGGATCATATTAACCTTACCGGACAGAACCCGCTTATCGGCCCTAACGATTACAGGCTCGGACACCGCTTCCCCGATATGTGCGAGCCTTATAACCTCGAATTGATAAAGCTGTTCGAAGAAACGGCGCTCGATATAAAAATAAAATTGCAAAAAGGCGTATATGCCGCGCTGACCGGGCCTTGCCTTGAAACTCCAGCGGAATATAAGTTTTTGAAAATAATCGGCGCTGACGCCGTTGGAATGTCGACGGTCCCTGAAGTGATAGTGGCGAAGCATTGCGGCCTTAAAGTCGTAGGCATGTCGATCATTACCGATCTTGCCAATACCGATAAAATCGAACCTGTCGATGTTAATAGAATAGTAAAAACAGCTAACGCGGCTTCGCCGAAAATGACAAGACTGATATGCGAAGTTTTCAAAAAAATGAAAAATTAATTATATTTAGCCTTTATATAAACCGGCCGGCGAATTGCTAAAAATGAATTGCAGTTCATAAAAATGTGAAATAAAATGCGGGGTTAATTATGGAAAAAACTTTAAATTATAACAAATCGAAAAAAGAGATTAATTTTGTTAATCAGCTCACGCTTCCGTTAAAGAAGGAAATTTTATCGTGCCGTGACTTTAACGGAATGAAGGATGCCATATTGTCTATGAAACTTCGCGGCGCTCCGCTTATCGGGGTGTCCGGCGCGTTCGGCCTCCTGCTGTGGTGCTTTGAAAACAGCGGAAAATATCAAAACGAGGACGTCGTTAATTTTATGCTGGCTTTTGAAAAAGCGCGCGATGAAATGGCAAGTGTCCGCCCTACTGCCGTTAATTTAAAATGGGCGTGCGATAAGGTTTATAATGAAGTTTTAGCGGCGCGGCCGAAATTCATAACCGAAATCATACAGATGACGGAAAGACTTTGCGTTGAAATGGATTCGGAAGATATCGCGATTTGCGAAAAGATCGGCCGGAACGGCGCCTTATATTTGAAAGAAAAATTTAAAGGCCGTAAATTAAGGATATTGACCCATTGCAACGCCGGAGCGCTGGCTACATGCGGTTACGGCACTGCGCTTGGCGTGATAAGGGCGGCCCATGAAACCGGCATTCTGGACTATGTCTGGGTTGACGAAACACGCCCGTATTTACAGGGGGCGCGTATTACGGCGTATGAACTTATGGAAGATAAAATTGATAATTATTTGATATGCGACAATATGGCGGGATTTATGATGAAAAAAGGCCTCGTCGACGCTGTCATAACGGGCGCCGACAGAATTGCCGCTAACGGCGACGCCGCCAATAAAATCGGAACCTATTCGCTTTCGGTGCTTGCAAAGGAAAACGGCGTTCCGATGTTTATAGCAGCGCCTAAATCCACATTCGATCTTGCTATAAAAACAGGCGATGACATAAAAATCGAGGAACGTTCGGAAAAGGAAGTTACCGAAATGCACGGCGCGCGCGTTGCGCCTCATGGGGTCAGGGTGAAAAACCCCGCGTTCGACGTTACCGACGCGAAATATATTTCAGGAATTATCACGGAATATGGCGTAATTGAAAAACCTTACAAAAGCAATATAAAAAAAGCGCTGAGCTAATTTTAATCATTTGTTTGATTTTTACGGGATCGGATATATTGAAAATCAGCAATTTTAATCATTTTTTATGATAGAATTAGCAGCATTTTTTTATATGTTCGCATTCTGGTTAACAGCTCGAAAAAATATTATTATTTAAACGCTAAAGTTGAATAAATTATACACAAAATAACTTTAAAGTGCGGAATTTTAAGGTGGAGAATGGACAAGAAATTAATAGAACAATTCAGCCTTTTCGGTCGCGAGCTTTTTCTGGCCGGTATGAATAATTCTCATTCAGGCAATATGTCTTCGTTCGAACATGAAAAAGGTATTATTACAATAACGAAAACAGGTGCAATGCTTGGCCTTATAACTGAATCAAGCCTGGTGGAAACAACTGCCTGTGAAAACAGCGAGCTCGATAAGATCGCGTCCCGCGAGATTGTCGTTCACAGGGCTGTTTATAACCAGACATCGAAAAAGGCGATAATTCATGCACACCCGCCGGCGGTAATTGCGATGTCTTTTGAAAATGACGTGATAAGGCCCATAGACGCCGAGGGCGGTTATTATTTTTGCGACGGCGTGCCTGTCATAACGGTAAAAAACGCTATCGCGTCAAGCGAGGTTGCGGTTAAAATTGCGCCTTACCTTGAAAAGTATAATATCGCGGTCGTCCGGGGCCACGGCACATTTGCGGCAGCAGAAAACCTTGAAAAATGCCTGCTTTATACGACGTCGCTCGAATTTGCGTGCCGGTGCATAATTAACCATAAAATTATTGCCGCAAAATGACCGGCGATTGATAAAAAAGCCTGATATATAATTTAAAATTTAAATACCGTAATTAAATTCAGGCGCAGTGATATTAAATATTAATTAAGAAATAAAAAACCAAAATAATAAAACATAGAAAGGGAGATTTTTAATGTTCGACAAAGTTGACTCGCAGCTTAAGCCAGAATCAGAGCTGGAGATACTTAAGTTCTGGAATGATAACCGTGTGTTTTACAAATCAATGGATGAGCGTAAAGGCTCTAAACCGTTTGTGTTTTTGGAAGGCCCGCCGACCGCTAACGGCATGCCGCATCCAGGACATGTCCTCACTAAAGCTATGAAGGATCTTATACCGCGTTATAAAACGATGTGCGGCCATCATGTTGTCAGGAAGGCCGGCTGGGATACCCACGGACTGCCCGTTGAGCTTGAAGTGGAAAAAATGCTCGGCATAAACGGCAAACAGGACATCGAAAAATACGGTGTCGAGGAATTTATAAAAAAATGCCGCCAATCGGTTTTTAAATACGAAGCCGAATGGAGAAAAATGGTTGAACGCGGCGGTTTCTGGATTGACATGGAAAAGCCGTATGTTACATGCACCAACGAATACATCGAAACTATATGGTGGATATTAAAACAATTTTTCGAAGCGGGATTACTGTATGAAGGACATAAGGTAATTCCTTACTGCCCGCGCTGCGGCACCGGCCTTAGTTCGCACGAAGTCGCGCAGGGCTACGAAGAAGCCGAAGACCCGTCAGTATTTGTCCGCTTTAAAGTTAAAAACCAGGAAAATACATACTTTTTAGTATGGACGACAACTCCGTGGACGCTTATTTCGAACGTCGCGCTTGCCGTTAATAAGGATTTCGACTACGTAAAAGTTAAACATAACGACCAGTATTTAATATTGGCCAAATCACGCCTTGACGAATTGAAGGGCGAATATGAAATAGCGGAAGAAATGAAAGGCGAAAAGCTCGTCGGCGTCGAGTATGAACAAATGTTCACATATGTGAAGCCGACCAAAAAAGCGCATTTCGTTTGCGCAGCCGAGTTCGTTACGCTCGACGACGGTACCGGTATCGTCCATATAGCTCCGGCCTTCGGCGAAGACGATTATCAGCTCGGCGTTAAAAACAACCTGCCCGTTATTCAGCCCGTTAATTTACGCGGCGAATTTACTGACGAAGTTACCGAGTGGAAAGGTATTTTTGTAAAAAAAGCCGATCCGGCGATCGAAAAATATTTGCATGAAAAAGGCATTTTATATAAGAGCGGCAAGATCAAGCATACATATCCATTCTGCTGGCGCTGCGACAGTCCGCTTCTTTATTATGCCCGCCATTCATGGTTTATAAAGACGACGGCGTTCAAGGATGAAATTCTTGCGAATAACGAAAAAATCAACTGGTATCCTGATTATATAAAAGCGGGACGTTTTAAAAACTTCCTTGAAAACATGATAGATTGGGCGCTTTCACGTGACCGTTACTGGGGCACGCCGCTGCCGATATGGATTTGCGAAAAATGCAAAAAAATAGAATGTATCGGTTCTGTTGAGGAGCTCAAGAAAAAATCTGAGGGCTGCCCTGACAATATTGAGCTGCATAAGCCTTATGTCGATAATGTATTCTTGAAATGCGAATGCGGCGGCCACATGAAACGCGTTCCGGAAGTTATTGACTGCTGGTTCGATTCGGGCGCTATGCATACCGCGCAATGGCACTATCCGTTCGAAAACCAGGATAAGTTCCATGAAAACTTCCCGGGCGATTTCATCTGCGAAGCAGTCGATCAAACTCGCGGCTGGTTCTACAGCCTTCTTGTTACTTCGACATTTCTTCACAAGACTTCGGCTTATAAAAATGTCATGGTGCTCGGCCTTATCCAGGATAAGAACGGCATAAAAATGAGCAAGCATAAAGGCAATGTCGTCGATCCGTTCCTGATGTTCAATAAATACGGCGCCGACGCTTTAAGATGGTGCTTCTATACAGCGACGGCTCCGTGGAATGCCCGCCGTTTTTATGAAGAAGCCGTAATGGAAGCGCATAACAAATTTTTAGGAACTATTAAAAATACATACGCTTTCTTTACTTTATACGCTAATATTGATAACTTTAACCCGCTCGATCATAAGATTGATGTAAAAATGCGTCCGCTTATCGACCAGTGGATCATGTCGAAATATAACAGGCTGGTTAAGACTGTGCGTGAAAATCTCGATAAATTTGAGATTATGGCTGCTTCGACCATATTCGAAAAATTCGTCGACGACCTTTCGAACTGGTATGTAAGAAGAAGCCGCCGCCGTTTCTGGAAATTCGAGCTCGATGATGATAAAAAATCGGCATATCTTACGCTTTATGAAGTGCTTGTAGGCCTTTCGAAGCTGCTCGCTCCGTTCTGCCCGTTCATAACTGAAGCGATGTATCGCAACCTTGTCTGCAAGATCGATCCGAATGCCAAAATGTCGGTACATTTGACAGATTATCCTGAATATAAGGAAGAGCTTAATTTCGAGGAACTTGAGTCGCAGATGGCGCTTATCCAGAACGTGGTTTACCTTGGCCGTTCCGCGCGCAATGCATGCTCCTTGAAAGTAAGGCAGCCGCTTGCGGAAATGATAATAAAGATTTCCGCGCCTCATGAAAAAGAAATAATCAACTCGATGAAAGAACTTATAGACGAGGAATTGAACATTAAAACACTGACATTCGTAAACTCGCTTGACGAATATGTCAATTATACGTTAAAACCTAATTTTCCGGTGCTCGGTTCAAAATACGGCAAGCTTGTGCCTGAGATAAAAAAATATCTTGAAACTACGCCTAATAACGATATAGCTAAGGCCATATTAAAATCGGGCGAATATAAGTTTGATTTGAACGGCAGCGAAATAATTTTGAATAAGGAAAACGTAGTTACAACCTCGAAATCGAAGGACGGCTTTGCCGCCGTAATCGAAGGCGAAAATGGAGTTGCGCTGAATACCACGTTGAATGAAGAACTTATAATGGAAGGTTATGCGCGCGAAGTTGTCAATAAAGTCCAGAATATGCGCAAAGATTCTGATTTCGAAATACTCGACCGCGTTAAAATTAATTACTCGGTAATCGACCATGCCAAGGAAGAAATAATCGCGAAAAGCCTTAAAAACTTCGGCGAATATGTAAAGCATGAGACATTATCCGAAAATATAATCGCCCACGCTTATGACAGCGCGAAAAATTCGCCTGAATTTAAGGAATGGGATATTAACGGAATTAAAATGCTGATAGCTGTCGAAAAATTGTAATAACATAATTACATAATACAGGGCGGTTTTCAATACCGCCCTGTATATTTTTGTGTTTTATTTTAAGTTATGCCTGAAAATTAACAAAATTATTTTTATGGAAAAGATTTTAAAGAAATTTTGAAAATATTATTAAAAATTATTTATAAAAACTTTTTCAAAAGAAATTTCACGATATTTTTTTATTGACAGTACTTTATTAATTAATTAATTACAAATATTTACGTTATTTAATGTTAAGCATATATTTTTTTTGCCGATAATTTGCGCGGAGGGTGTTGCAGTTGGCGCAAAAACTTGACGGATGTCCGTGGCGGCATTCGAAACCTATAATTGGAACATGCAGTATTTGCCGTAAAACGGTTTGTTCGGACTGCCAGGGGACGCACGACACAAATAATCGTGTCGTATGTAAGTTTTGCAAGGAAGACATTGAAAAGTTAAAGCAAAAACTTGACAGCGGCGGTTATTTGATGGATGAGGCGGAGCAGCGTAAAAAATTGCTTGATGCGCAAAAGCCGGTTTCGTTAATCGATAAAATGCTGGCTTTATTTATCGAGCCCAGAGCGCCCGTATGCACCGAACTTGTCCATCTTGATGAAAAAGTCATAGGCACATGCATTTCATGCAAAAAACCGGTCTGCCGCAAGTGCGCGCATGACGCTTCCGCCCAGGCTGCGAGCATAGTGTGCAATAAATGCTATAACTCGATACATAATGTCCAGGAGGAAATAAGCCAGGAAAAACTCCAGCGCTTTATAGGCGGCATTAAAGGTTTTTTTGGAAAAAGTTACCGGACTTTGAAAATTTTGACTATAATAGGCATTATTATTATAGGTTTTTCCTCTATTATTCTGAGCGTTTTTTATTTCATGCACGCCGATTCGTTTGAAAATTTTAACTCGAATTTAAAAACAGGCAATTATGGAATAGCCATAAAAAATGACCTGCCGGTACTTTTTGGTGAAATAAAAGACCGGACGTTATATTATATCGAAAATATCGGCGACCCGAACAGCGACTACGATAAGTTTAAAAAGCAAAATCAGCTGGAAAACGAAGAAAATGACAGCGGAAATAGCAATAGCAAATGATAAATAATTTGTGGAAATAACTGGGTAAAAATTTTAAAACAGGCGGCAGGGTGCCATAAATGATAATTTTTTGGAGTGAAAAAAATTAATGAAATTTTTAAAAGCGATGGCTGGTTATATTTATGATTTTTTTATGTGGATCGTTCTGGCTTTGACCATTTTTGTGATGGTAGTCGTTACATGGCCCATTTACCTGGTGTCTAATTTCGTGACCATCATAAAAACCGAAATAATGTTCTCGATGGCAAGTTTTTTTCTGGCGCTCGACCAGCTTTCAAAGTATCTGGTCGTAAAGACTATGCTCGTCGGCCAGAGTATTCCCATTATAAACGAAGTTTTTCATATAACTTATGTACAGAATCAGGGAGCCGCTTTCGGGCTTTTCCAGAAAAAATGGTATTTGTTCATAACCGTGGCCGCGCTTTCTATAACAGTTATAATTTATTACTCGAAATTTCTTGCGCCGAACAATTTATGGGTGCAGATTTCGCTCGCGCTCCTTCTAGCCGGCGCGCTCGGCAACTTGATCGACAGGGTGAAGTATAAATATGTCATCGATTTTATGGACGTACGCTTCTGGCCTGTTTTCAATATAGCTGATATTGTTATAAATATAGGCGTCGGAATGCTTATTGTTGAAATGATATGGGAACCGCATGATGAGCATGCGCATGAAAGCAGTGAAAATTAATGTATCCTGAACTGATGAAACTCGGCCCGTTGACTATTCATAGTTACGGCTTCTTTATAGCGTTAGGATTTACTTTTGGTATTTTAGTGGCCCTTTGGCGCGGAAAAAAATTCGGAGTAGATTCTGGCACTATACTTGACATGGCTATTTATATTATAATATCGGCAATTGTGGGCTCGCGCATTTTTTACGTCATTGTCAGCTACAAAGATTATATTCGCGATCCGATAAGAATTTTTTACATTCACCAGGGCGGCCTTGTTTTTTACGGCGGCCTTATCGGCGTTTTGATAACCACGGCTTACTACATAAAAGCCAATAAACTCGATTATTTTAAAACTGCTGATATGATAATACCGGCGCTTCCTGTCGGACATTTTTTCGGGAGAATGGGATGTTTTCTTAACGGCTGCTGTTACGGCGCCCATACTGCCTGCTTTACCGGGATAGTGTTCCCTAATTTTCGCGGTGATACGATACCGCGCCATCCTACTCAGCTATACGAAGCTTTCGCGTGCCTTTTCTTTTTTTTCGTACTGCTCATCATTGAAAAAAAAATAGCTAAGTGGAAAGGCGCACTGTTTGTGACATATATTTACCTGTATTCATTCTGGCGCTTTATGATCGAATTCGTGCGCGACGATAACCGCGGAGAATTCTTGTTCGGATTTTCACCGTCACAAAATACGAGCCTTATCGGCCTAGCCTTTGCCACATGCCTTATGATTTATGTTATAAAAAAAAGCGGCGCGAATGCGGCAGCCGCCGGCAATAATGCCGCGTATGCGCCTGAAGCGGTAATCGGCGTTGAAAATAATGAGAATCCCGCAAAAAAAAATGAAAATAGTGATGTTAAATGAGTTCTAAAAATTATAAATTGAGGGTTGAAGCAGAAGATTCCGGAAAAAGGCTCGATAAGTTTCTGGCTGAAAAAATTACCGATGTTTCGCGTGCTATGTTTATTAAATTGATTGAGGACGGCAGCGTCCATTCGAGCCTTAATAAAAGCGGCTTGAAGTCCGCGCATAAGGTGAACTGCGGCGAGGAAATCGAGGTATATGTACCGGAGCCAAAGAAACTCGAGGCGGAATCTGAAGATATCAAGATCGATATTGTTTATGAAGATAGCAATATAGCGGTTATAAATAAAAAATCGGGAATGGTCGTACATCCGGCGGCCGGCCACTCGAGCGGTACGCTGGTTAACGCTTTGCTTTATCACACGAAGGACCTTTCGTCGATAGGCGGCGTAATAAGACCTGGAATAGTGCACCGCCTTGATAAGGATACTTCCGGCTTGATATTGATAGCTAAAAATGATGCGTCGCATAAGGATTTGACCGAGCAGTTCAAGGGGCGGACCGTAAGGAAAATATATTATGCGATTGTTTGCGGCGAGATAACGAAAAAAAATTTTATAGTTAATTTGCCGATCGGGCGTTCTAAAACCGACCGCAAAAAAATGGCTGTAGCGGATACTGCCGAACGCGGCGCTCGCGAAGCTTATACCGAATTCGAGGCGATCTTGACCAAGAACGGATTCACGCTTTTAAAAGTTATGCCCAAGACAGGAAGGACGCATCAGATCAGAGTACACCTCGCCCATGTCGGCTTCCCTATTTGCGGCGATAAAATTTACCTGCCCGATGCTTTGAAGAAACTCGCAGCCCAAAAAAGTTCACGGTTTGATGTTAATAAACGCCTCTGGCTGCATGCCGAAAGCCTTTATTTTAAACATCCAGTTAAAAAGAGTTCTCTGGAGTTTCATACTGAAATTCCGGAAGAATTTTTGAATTTTTTTAAAAATGTTTAAATTATGATTGCGTGAAAAATATAAAAGTTGAATGAATTTAAATTCATAAAGTAAAGAAGTGTTTGCCTTTATGGAAAATATGCACGATAAAAATACCATAATAAAAAGCAGTTATAAGGCTCCGCGGAAACCGGTCGAGCCTGTTTCGACGCGCTATACTGGTTATACATGGTACGAAATCTGCGCCATAATAATTTTTATAGGCGTATTTATTTATATCGCGGCGGTGCAATTCTTCGCTATAGAGGATAATATCAGTCTTATATCATGCCGTTCATCCAGAAATCGTATAGCTACCGCGGTATCGGAATTCAGGGCTGATTTTCCCGAGATAAAATTCGGACACCCGAAAAAAGCGGTACAAATTGAAAAGTTAGTTGAAAACAAATATTTGCGCTACTCGCCTAAATGCTGGAGCAAAGGTATTTATAAGCTGAATTCCCATGATGACGTTTATTGCACATATCATAACCCGGAACTGGAAGAGACGGCGCAAGTTAAAAAATAGTGTAATTTTGTCGTAATTTCTTATAAAGTATTGACATTTAAGCGTTAATAATGTAGTATAAAATTTAAATTTTAAAATAAAATATGAGGTGGATTTTTATGGCATCTGATGAAAACAAAGAATTAAACAATAATACCATAAATAAAACTTCGGAAGCAAACGGCGACGTTGTCGAAGCCGTTACCGAAGAACAGGTAAAGGACAATGAAGAAAAGGGATATAACGGCGAACCTAAGTTTAAGCGCCGCATATTTTTAATCAAACGCGGCTTGCAATTCAGGTACATGGGCGTTATTCTGACCGCCATGTTTCTTGTAAGCTTAATTGTCGGCTGGACAGTTTATTTTTCGATTTGGGGCGATATTTCGGATCCGACTAAAAAATCAGAGGAACTGGTTGAAGTTTTTCACCAGGGAAATGAAATGCTTATTTACCGTATGGCTGTTGTCATGCTTATGATAAGCGGGCTTTCCGTGTTCGTTTCGCATAAGATCGCCGGCCCGGTGTACAGGCTTGAAGAGTCGGCTAAAACCATTGCATCAGGCGATTTCTCGAAAAGAATAAGGCTCCGTTCAGGCGACGAGCTCCAGGATCTGGCTGACGCATTTAACACTATGACCGAGAGCCTTGACAAGGTAGTGGGCGAAGATAAGAGAATGCTCAAAAACCTCAATGTTATAATAAGTAACATTAAAAAGGAATTTGAGCAGAAAACTATTTCCGACACGAGAAAAGAAGAGATAATAAAAGAACTTACATATATTGCCAACGAGCTTGAACGAATTTCTTCGATATTCAAAGTTTCAGAAGAAAATTTAGATGACGGAGCGGCTTCTTAAATAACGGGAATTGGTGAATGATTTTGAAGTTTGATCATTTCAGTGCGGAAGAATTGAATTCGTTAGATTTTAATAAAGCAGTTTTATGTGTTCCGATAGGGCCTTACGAACAGCATGGGCCGCATTTGCCGATTTCTACAGATATTTCTATAGCGCGGTTTTTATGCGAAGGCGCATGTGAGACCGCGAGGATTGAAAAACTCGACTGTATGTGCATTGAAGGGCCGGTAATAGCCTATGCTCCAGCAGCGGTTTCGGAAGGGCTTTATAATGTACCGGCGCTCTCTTCAAAATCGTTCGGAGATTATTTAAGCGAATTGCTCCGTCAATTCGCCGGCGCCGGCTTTAAAAATATCCTGCTTATCGCTCATCACTTTGATCTTAAATTTATTAAAACTGTTATCGGCTCTATTGCTGCTTGTGAAAAAGCTTTTCCCGGAGTAAATATAATCGAGCCGCTTTCTGCTTATTATTATTCTAACGAATATAACAGAAATCTTTCCATATTTTTTAATTCAAAAAAAAATTCGGAAAAAAAAGAAGATGAAGTTTTTAAGAATTATTTGAATTTTAATTTGAACGGCGAGATCCATGCCGATCTTAAAGAAACTTCACTTATGATGTATCTTTTGCCTAAAGCGGTAAAAGCCGATAAGCTTCATGGCCTCGAGCCCTTCCTTATAAATACTAAGGCTGAATTTCTAAAAATGAATTTTACTTTCAAGGCAATGAAGGCTGAGAAAGGTTATGTCGGCAGTCCGGCCGGCGCGACAATGTTTCTTGGTGAAATTATTTTTCATCAGCTGAAGATGCACCTGATAAGCGTTATAAAAGGCCTGGCTAACGGCCAGCGCAATGAACTGAGCCTGCCTATTTATATCAAAGCGATTCTAACCGTTATGTAATTATTAAAAATGACTGCGCCATAATGATTATTCGATCTTCACTTTCTTTTGTTAATTGCTGGGTGAGATATTGTTTCCGGTTATAATTTTTTGAGTATTGAATTTAAGGGGAATGGAATAGTATGAAAAAATTGATTGACGCGCAAAATGAAATTTTGAGTTATATTGACTTGAATGCTGATTTTGAAACTTTAAAAATTACGCAAGCATACGGCCGCATTCTGGCTGAAGACATTAAGGCGCCGTTTTCCGTGCCGCCATTCAATACTTCAGCTATGGACGGCTTTGCGGTCAGAAGCTCGGATTTTAAAGAAGGCGTTGATTATGAAAAAAACGGACTGACGTTTGACGTGATTGAGGAGATTCCGGCAGGTTCCGTCGGATGTAAAAAAGTTTCCGCCGGTACCGCGGTGAAAATAATGACCGGCGCACCTCTTCCTGACGGCGCCGACGCTATATTGATGAAGGAATACGCCTCGGAATCATTTGAAGAATGCGGCGGCGGTGATGCGCATGAAAAAGGCGGTTATAAAAAAAATTGGAAAGTTACGGCGTATAAAAAAGTCTCAGCCGGCCTTCATGTAAGAAACGCCGGCGCCGATTTTAAAAAAGGCGATACCGTTTTGGAACGCGGGGTCAGGCTCACGCCTGCGGCGCTTGGAATTTGCGCATCGGCTGCCCGAAGCGTGATAAAAGTATACTGCAAACCTTATATCGCTATAGTTTCTACCGGTGACGAGCTGATTGACCCTTTTGCTGATATTGTTAATTCGCCCGATTTCATGCCGGCCCCCGGGAAGATAATGAATTCAAATTCATATATGCTGGGCGGCCTGATAACCGAATGCGGCGCATTGCCGTTTTATGCCGGTGCGGCGGAGGATACGCCCGAAGCTATAAGCGGTTTGATAAGCCACGGCATTTTAAAAGCCGATATAGTGATAACTACCGGCGGCGCGTCGGTCGGTAGTTACGATTACATACCTGCGGCGCTTGAAATGCTCGGCTTCGAGGTCGGTATCTGGAAAATGGAAATAAAACCGGGCCGGCCTTTCGTATTCGGCGTTAAAAAAACGGATAACGGACGCGTAAAACTGGTTTTTGGACTTCCCGGCAATCCGGCTTCGTCGTTAGTCTCGTTTACTCAATTCGTAAAACCTGCGATTTTAAAGCTTTGCGGCGTGAAAAATTATGCGCCTTCGCTTAAAATAATCGGAGCGTTGAGGCATGATGTGAAAATGGACCCTGAACGCACTACTTTGCTTCGTGCGCGTTTCTATATGGAAAGCGGTAAAAATATGATTGATTTTCCTGTTAAGCAAGACTCGAATATATTGAGTTCGGCGCTTGCGGCAAATTGCCTCGCTGAAATTCCGCCCGGCGCCGGCGTAATGGCTGCCGGAACCGAAGTTTGCGCCCAGGTTTTATTGTGATTCGGAGTTTCAAACTTGAAAATTGCCTTGCTGAGGTTATAATTTTATTCGGATATGATATTGATAAAGGCCGTAAATCAAAAAGTTTTTTAAAAAGCCGCTTATTATGACGGTACGGACGGCAGAAATATTATGAATTTACTGCCTTTATTTAATTCGCTCTCTACTTTTATACGACCTTTATTCTTTTCTATAAATTCCTTGCATAATATAAGGCCTAAGCCGGTGCCCTGCTCATTATTAGTACCGCAGGTGCTTATGTTTTCGTCAATTTTGAATAATTTTTCGAGAGTTTGCGGTTCGATTCCGATTCCGTTGTCTTCGATTGTTATGGCTGCCATATTATTATCGCTTTTTTCGGCGGATATAACGATCCTGCCGTTCATATTTGAAAATTTTATAGCGTTTGAAATTAAGTTTCTTATTATAGTTGAAATCATTTTTTTATCGGCTAATACAGCCGTGTGATCTTGCGCGTTATATATTAACTCGATTTTTTTCTGAGCTGCTATGTCTTTGAATATCTCGATATTTTTATTTATAATATCGCTGATTTCAAAAAGCTCGGGTTCGTATTTTATTTCATTTCTTTGACTGCGTGCCCATTTTAAAAGATTTTCCAGGAGCTCATAGGTGATTTGTGATTTTTTCTTTAATTGTATCAGTATCTCTTTTTTTTCGTCATCCTTAAAACTATATTTCTCGTCTAAAAATAATTCCATCATGCTGGTTATATTTCCGAGCGGCCCCATTAAATCGTGGGCGATTATAGAAAAAAACCTGTCTTTGGTGTTAATGGCATACTTTAATTCGCGCGAAAGTCTTTCGTTATTTATTAATGTAAAAACTATCGTTCCGCCGATGTCATTTATTAACAGCGACATCAGGTAAAAAATATTTATAGCGGACGGCGATAGGAGTGAACGGATTTCAGGAATCATAATCCATGAAATTACCCTTGCAATTGTAATTATAGCAAACCAGAAATTAATTATAACGCCTATATAATAAAGCGGCTTATTTTCAGTTATTACGTTGTTTTTAAAAAGCATTCCTATATAAACCGATATGCAGCCTATATAGGTTGAAAGAATAACCACGCGCATTACCGCACTATCATAGATATGACAGAAAAAAACGGCCATGACGGAAAAGGTTATTAATGACGTTAAATTATATTTTCTGATGTTTGTTTTAAAAAATGATGAATATGATTCCATGCGGTAATAACAGGCCATCATGCATAAAACATTGGCTATAGTGATAGTTATGAAGTCTGAAATTACATTTCTCAGAACAAATAAAAAATAAGTCGTGCTGATTATTGCCGTGCTTAAAGCATAATAATAAAAACACTCATTTTTTTTGTGGCTGTGCCATAAAACTGTCAGGACGATGCTTAGAAAAATTTGTATTATGAATAAAAATGCGAAAATTGTTCGTATATCCATTTTGAAAATATTTTCCTTTAGCTGAATTTTAAAGTCGGTAATGATAATTTCCCAAAAAAAGTTGGATATTATTCTTTATTGAGTAATAAAAATTTCTTTTAATCTTAAAAAATTAAAGCTTAGTTCCGGCCAAAAATTTAATATGGATTCGCAAATTGCGCCTGAAACGATAGTTATTATTATAATTAATTTGCATAAATCCTGCCCGTATAATGTCCCGAGGTCGTCTGCATTTTTAGAAAAATAGGCGCTCGCGGCATATAATTCCTCGCCGATCAGGCAGTAATCGCAGCCGACTATGAAAAACGGTATCTGTGTAAATTCATTAGTTCCGGCTATTTGTATAGCGCCGATGGAATGGCCGACTTCGGAATAAATAAGCGCTTCGGAAACAAATTGTCCTAAATAAAAACATGCGCCTGGTTTTTCACGAAGCATAATGCCGTTAGCGCCTGAAACGAAACCCCATTGATTGTCCGTAAGGTATTTTATATTTTCCGGCGAATAAAGTTCGGCTTTACCCGCTTTGATATATGTTTGTTTGACTACTTCGCGGGCCGAATTCATAACCAGAGATCGGCAGCATGGCACGAGCAGCTGAGTTTCATATTGCGCCGTTTTTTGTGCTACAAAGGCTAAAATATTTATCGCGGCGATTGTCGGAATAGCGTTCATATCATAAAGCCCGGTTAAATAAAGGACCGGCTTTCCCATTTCGGTCGCGCGTCCTACGGCTTCGTCGATAGCGTTCAAAGCAGGAATCGGCCTGATCTTAATTTTCAATAAACCGCGCCTGGATAAAATGACCGCGCTTAAAATAATGGAAGCTATTATTAATAATATATAAGCGACAATGAGGCGCTCTTTTATATACCACATTTATAAACTTTCTAATTAAACTTGCCGGCGGCGCCGCACTATTATTTTTGAACGGCAACAGGATTGATTTCGCCGCTTTTCTTAACTATATAATCTCCAACTTTCCAGTTATTATAACCCATTTCTAATTTCATTATCTTGCCGTCTGGTTTTTGAATAATGGCAAAAACCTTCGTTTCGGTTGAACCGCCGTCGTCATCGCTGACGTATACATCCTCTTTTTTTATTTCTATAATCCTGCCTTCGTAACTTCCGGCTGCCTGATAAAGCATTATCACAAAACTTATAGCGGCCGCGAGAAATACCCCGCCGACAGCTTCTATGTTTCCGGTATAGCCGTAAACTGCGATTGCTATGATGCCGAAAATGCCGGCCCATATTAACAGCAACGAAAAAATGCCGCCTGATTTTTTTAATTTGCCTTTATAGGCATTGTTTAAATTTACCATGCACGCGCTCCCTATGGAGGTATATGCGAAAGGCGGCAAGTTATATTCTGCCGCCTTTCGCATTAAGATTTTTGAAATTTCAACCGGATGAATATTTATTCATTCGTGTTTTTTTGTTTAAAGAACTTGTCTAATTCAGGCAGATAATATTTTAGTCTTATAAATGCTTAATTTTAAAGAAGTCCTGTTTCTTTATTGAAATTTTCGATCATCTTGTCCCATTCATTAACCTGGTCGAATGTCCTGTCCCAGAATTCAGGGTGCCATATTTCGTTGATTTCTTCGACTGTCTTGCCCTGCTGCTCAACCCATGTATAATATTTGAGGTTATGAAGCGCTTTCCTGTCCTGGAACGAAAGCTCACGCAGATAGTCGGTCGTTGTGCCGAGCGTATATCTTTCGAAATCTTTTACGGCCTGTAATTCAGTGTATTTGCCGTGAGCGGCAGTAAGTTCCTGAAGACGCGACTGGTACATTTTGGCGCCATCCGTGAACGGCATGAATATGAAATCATTTTCATTCATTTCATAATATTTTGCCGCTTTTATGGCTGTGAGCATGTTAGCTATCGATGAAATTCCGAGAAGGTTTAATTTGTCAAGTGTTTCTTTTGAAACGCCTTCGCCGGCAAGAACTTTTTGGCCTTCCGGTTCGTTGAACACCCTTAAAGTTCTCATGCACGCTTCGTCATCGATTGCGACAACCATATCGGTGTTTCTTACGTTATGTACCCAAGGTACGTGTTTGTCGCCGATACCTTCGATTCTGTGGCCGCCGAAACCATTCTGTAGTAACGTCGGGCACTGTAAAGCTTCCGAGGCGATTACGCGGACGTTCGGAGCGATTTTTTTGAAATAATCGCCTGCGCCGATAGTTCCTGCGGAGCCTGTCGATGACACATAACCCGCGAAACGGCCGTTTTTGCCTTTTAACTGGTTGAACACCTCTTCGATAGCCGAAGCGGTAACGTGGTAGTGCCATATAGGATTGCCGAATTCCTCGAATTGATTAAATATGACGCAGTCTTTGCGGTTCTTTTTGATGTCCCAGCATGCGTCGTAAATTTCTTTAACGTTGCTTTCGCAGCCTTTGGTTGCAATAACTTCAGCGCCGATTTCATGGAGCCAGTCAAATCTTTCTTTGCTCATTTCTTCCGGAAGTATCGCTATAGGAGTTGTGCCGAGAAGCGCTGAGTCGAATGCGCCGCCGCGGCAATAGTTTCCTGTAGAAGGCCATACCGCTTTCTGGGTGGTCGGGTCAAATTCGCCGGTTACCAGGCGCGGTACGAGGCATCCGAATGCGGCGCCGACTTTATGCGCGCCTGTCGGAAAGTATTGACCTACGATACCTATTATTCTAGCTTTGACGCCTGTTATGGCCGAAGGGATTTCAACGAAATTTACGCCGCCGAATAATCCTGAGTTAACGTCATTTTTCCATGATATTCTGAAGAGATTTATTGGATTAATATCCCATAATCCAACGCCTTTTAATTTATATTTTATCTTCTGCGGTATTTTATTAGGGTCTTTCATCTGCGCGAATGTCGGTATTATTATATTTTTCTCGCGGCATCTTTTTATGGTTTTTTCCAGAACCTGTTGATTGATCTTCATTACTTCCTCCATTGCCTTTGTTGTATTTTATTTCACTGAAGCCTGCTTCGTTAACGACTCCAGCTGTGTATTTATTCTGTGATACTATGTATCGCATTACGTCTGCTTAATATCGGCAAATTGCTAAAAATAAAAAAAATAAATTTCGATCGTGTTATTATATAACAATTTAAATATATTTTCAAGTTTTAAAAATTCTTTTTTATTTACGTCGTCTTTTGGATATTAAAAATTAACATATGTTTGGGCCTAATTTAAAAGCCCTTTAATCGTTCATAAAAATAAATAATTGCTTGACAAAATTTACATTTACATCTATTATAATGGCAATAAAATTATGGGGCGTTTTTATGAATAGTGCGAATTCTATCAGATGGGTTGACTATTTAGAAAAAATCAATATTTTTAAAGAATTTACGGCGGCTACCAAAGACGAGGCGCTGGAGAAATTATCTTCGTGCCTTGTAAAATCAGGAGCGGTAACTGATTATGACGAATTTATCGGCACTGTTTTTGCCCGCGAGGAGCTTGGCTCTACAGGCATAGGCGAAAATGTCGCAATGCCGCACGGGAAAAGTTCGTCCGTTAATAAAATGACCGTGGCTGTCGCGGTGATGAAGGACCCGATAGTTTTCGATTCCGCCGACGGTAAGCCCGTTAAATACATATTTCTTGTGGCATCGCCCCTTAATTCGGATACGATGTACATAAGAATAATGGCTTCTATCATTCGCTCTGTAAAGGTCGGCAATATTTGCCCTAAATTGAGTTCGCTGAATTCAGCCGACGAAATATTCGAGATGCTTCAAAAGGAAGCCTGATAAAACATAAAATGCAATAGAAAGAGGTATGGCTTTGAGCGATACTAATAACAAACCTGCGGCTAACCGCAATTTAATGTTTGGAATGCGTTCTACCGGTAAATTACATCTTGGCCATTATGAAGGCGTTTTGAAAAACATGCACGCCCTTCAGGATAAGTATAATTGTTTTATTGAAGTGGCTGATTGGCATTCGATTACGACAAATACTGACACTGCCAATATACGCGAAAATATAATTGAAATGGTCATTGACTGGCTTGCTTCCGGCATCGATCCTGAAAAAGCCACGATCTTCGTTCAGTCTTATGTTCCGGAACACGCTGAGCTCTACGTCCTTTTATCTATGCTGACCCCGGTTTCATGGCTCGAAAGGGTGCCGACTTATAAAGAACAGATACAGCAGCTGAACCTGAGCGATAACACATCGTTCGGTTTTCTTGGCTATCCGGTGCTGCAGGCCGTCGACATAGCTTTATATAAAGCGGCGCACGTTCCTATCGGCCGCGACCAGGTGCCGCACCTCGAATTTACCCGCGAAATTTTGCGGCGTTTTAACGGGACATTCGGCGAGCTTCTCGTCGAGCCGCAGCCGGTATTTACCGAAAATCAAGTAATGCTCGGCCTCGATAACCGCAAAATGAGCAAGAGTTACGGTAATGCTGTTTATCTTTGTGAAACCGAAGATGAAACCACTCAAAAAATAGTCAGGATGATAACGGACCCTAACCGCATAAAGAAAACCGATCCAGGCAATCCCGATGTATGCAACGTTTATTCGTATCATAAAATATACTCCGGCGCCGAAACTTGCGAAAGGGTTAAAAATGAATGCCCGCAGGCAAAAATCGGCTGCGTTGAATGCAAGAAAATCCTTGCCTCGAAAATAAATGACAAATATCGCGAGTTAAGGAGCAAGCGCAGCTATTATTCCGAAAACCGTAAAATGATCGAAGAAATACTTATCGAAGGCAGTAAAAAGGCCCGTATTACAGCAGGCCAGACGCTTTTAGAAGTTAAGGAAAAAATGCGCTTTAAGTTTTTTTAAATCGGCAGCGGCTTGAAAAAAATGTTTGGCGCCGATTATTGGATTATTTTGATTTAACCCTGTTATTGCCGATGAATTAAGCTGTATAATAATGTGTTCGACTGGACATAAAAATAAAAATTTGGAGGAAAAGTATAATGCCTATTGATGCTTGGGAATTTAAGGCGCTTGAAGGAAGCGAGAAAATTAAAAACCTCAAAATGAAAGGCGTAAAGCTTTACGAATGTGAAGACGAAAATGCAGGCGCTGCCCCGGAAAAAAGTGGCTCATTGACATATAATTGCGAATACGACACTAACGGCAATATGATATGTGAGAGCGAATACGGTATGGACGGCAAGCTGGACTGGGTTTGCACATACGGATATGACGCTAAAAACCGCATTATCGAAGAAGTGGTTTATACCGCCGAGAAGAAAATAGACGAAAAATACGTTTTCAGCTATGGCGAAGATGGTAATAAAAACGAGGTATTGCAATACGATGCCGAGAATGAGCTTACCGGAAAAACCGTTTTCAAATATGAAAACGGCAATTTGATCGAAGAATTAGATTACAATCCTGAAAACGAGAAGCTCGAAGGTAAAGTCGTATATTCATATGACGCTAACGGCCGTAAAAAAACTCTTACCGAATATGACAGCGACGATAAGATCGATAATCAGGTTTCTTTTAAATACGATGCCAGCGGTCTTTTAATCGAGGAATTATACGCGATAGCCGATGATGCGGGCGGGCTTGATCAGGATTCATGCATATTTTATAGTTACGCTAACGGCAACCTTGTCGAAAGAGTAACCAAAGTCGACGATATTGTATTTGAAAAAATAAATTACAGCTACGATAAAAATAATAATATCGTCGAAGAAATTTATTTTTCAAGAGAAGAGGAAGATGACGAAGGTTATAAGGCAAAATTCGTTTATAAATACGACCAGAACAACAATATGATAGCCGAAGCCGAATATGACGCAGAAAGCAACGAACTCGTATCATATGTTCAGTATGTTTTCGAATATTATAACTAATCCGGAACATCTCATATATAAATCTTATCGAATATTCTCGGTTTGATTTTTTATGTCATTCAAAATTAATATAAAAAGGCTGTTTAGAAATGTAATTTTCAAAACAGCCTTTTTTGTTACTATCGGATAAATAAATTTTCAAAATATAATGAAATAATATTGCTGAAAAATATATTTTTTGAAAAGAGAACCGGTCCTAGTTTTTGATGATAAAATCATTGACAAATCTAAAGCAATCTTATAAAATCAAATCATGAAAAAATATTTTGTAACTTTAACAATTTTAATTCTATTCTTTATGCCTGGAGTTTTGATAATGCCGTTAACGGCTGAAGGAGCCGGTATTAACGAAATTCAAAAAAAGTTAAAATCCGACGGTATTTCCTCTCAAAACTCCCAATCAATCAATCAATCAATATCTCTAAAAAAATCCAAAAATTCAAATGCGAAAAAGCAACAAAAATCTGCGCTGAAATCTTCTGATGAAAAAAACAAGCAATCTGCCGGCGACAGTTCAATTTTCAATATTAAAGAAAACGATTTCAAAAAAACTCTAAATGTTTTGGTGAGTTCGATTAAGGCTGATAATCAAAAAAACTCAAAACGCATAAGTCAACGCGTAGCTGAACCGGTAAGGATTAGCGAACCCTCGTCAAATGAAACTCAGGAAACAAAAAAAGATTATCTTGAAGTGACGCCGTTAAGCGAATATAATAAATATTTTATGCCGACTTCGGATTCGTTTGAAATAGAAGCACGAAATAATCTTGCAATTCTCATGAATAATTCAAAATATTTTTTACCGGATGATCAAGATTATGCTAATATAAGAATGGGACAACTTAAAGATTTTATACCGAAATTTTGTTTATATTATTCAAAATATTCTTATTTATGCGCGATAATGAAATTATTTTATGCCGAAATGAGTTCTAAGTTCAATAACTATCCTGATAGCAGTTTCAATCCTGATAGTAATAATAAATATGGTAAAACATATGGATATGAAAATAATGAAATGTTTGACCAAATTTATAATGATTATAATAATAAAATTAAATATAATGATAAGATTTTTGAAAAAATTACTCAAATAAGCCAAAAAAATTATAATTTATATCCAGCAAATTTTAAGGATACTCAAGTTAAAATAGATGAACTTTTAAAACAAATCGCTCAAAAAAAAGAAATGTTTAAAGAAATGAGCAAACCTAACGCTGATATTGTGCTGGTTTCAGAGAATAATCAACTTTATTATCTTGTTAATGGACAAAAAATAGATTTCCCAAATAATGATATTTTTTATACTTATGAAATAAGTAAAAATTACAAAGATTTGATAAGATATTATGGCAGCATAAAAAAATTAGATGAATGTGAAAAATATTATAATGAATTTAAAGAATTTCTTTTTGGATTACCTTCAAAAATTCAATGCGTTAGTCTTATAAAAGATGGTATTAAATACGAGACTACCCCAATTATCCTTAAAATTTCTATAAGTTCTAAAAGTTTTTTTGATAATTCGCGAGAATATATGGAATGGTTAGCACGATATGGTGAAATATCTAAAAATAGTGATGAAATATATAATAAGATTCAAAATTTGATAAAAGACGTACAAACGTATAAATATGATCAAGAAAGAGATAGTTTAGACGGGTATAATCAGCAAAATATTGAAAACATGAAAAAACAATTTGTTAATTTGGATTATAGCAGTTTTTCCCCTGAAACTAATTATTATATGCATAAACCACAAATAACACAAATGCAGTTTTTTAAAGGAGAAACTGGAATTATTGATACTAATGAAGTTATTGATAATAAAGAAACCATAACATTGCGTGCCGTGACTAAAGATCTGGGTCCGTTATATCCTATAAAAAATGTAAAAATAAAAAGCCAAATTTCAAATGTTGAAATCTCGTTTAATTTAAAACGTGATTTCGTGCTTGGCGATTATTATTGTTCATTTGTGCCGTCTGATACGAAAGATGAAAGTGGTAACACGTTTATAAAAAAAATTGAGGAGCCGAGCATTGCCATAGCTGTTTGCGAAGATACTTATTTTGATAAATTTGATAGCATATATACAAATGAAGTGTTTTTTAAACAAATGGGATATTCAACACATAAAAATGGCATGAACAAAAGCAAATTATTAAATTTTGAAACAAATCAAAGTTTTTTAAAATCAGGTGGCATGGAAAAAGCTATTTGTAATTATTTGAAAATTACTCAAGAAATTTATATAAAAAATCAAGCAAAATGGTTTTTAATATATGGTCATGGAAGATTCAGTGATGGTAGCGTTGGCGAACAAAATGATTTACCTAATCCAGCTATCATTGTTCCTTCTAAAGAGATTAAAAGTTTTTATGTTGATAGTAGTGACACTTTTGAATTTAATAATGAAGATTCTGAAATTGAACATCATAAAAAATTTTATAAAGTAAATTATGATGTTGGAGCATTAATAAAAGAAAATGGTGTTTCTGAGTATAGTGATAATATGGATTTACTAATTCTTTCGGCATGTGAAACATTAGCAACCCCATTAAATGTGAAAAATTGGAAACAAGTTTTGCCTGGTGACAACAAGCTTATTCTTGGATATACCGCTAAGATTACTCCTAATGGTGTTAGTGAAGTTTTGAGATCAATAAGTAAAAAAATAACTGGTGAAATTACTCTGGAAAAAATGGCAAATTTATGGCAAATTGAAAATGAAAAAATTTTTTATAGTTATGTTATTAGAAATTCTAAAACAAATTATTGGGCATATATATATAATGATGAATTTACTTATTCACACAATGCGCCTGTTGCCGGATTTTGGGGATATTTTTGCGCTGATCGGCCAGCTTATACTGTAAGTTTTAAAATTAGTGATATTGATGAAATTTTTAAAGAAAATAATAATATGGAGAAGTGTTTTAACAGATGAAAAAAATAATTTTAGTGTTAGTGATTTTAATAATTATTGTTATGAAAACTGAATGTTGGGCAACGGAAGAAGTTTCTTTAAATGAAACTTTTAATTCGCTATATAATTTGATTAATGACAATAATCAGGAAGAAAATCATAACCCATATATAGCGATTAATAAAGTATTTTATATATTAAAAAAATATCCTGAATCGCTTGAAGCTTTTTATACCTTAACATTATTTGATAAAATAAATGATTTAGACATTGTAGCCAGAAAAATTAAAAACATTCCGGAAGATTGTAATATTGATTCGTGCCCTGTTAATATATTAGTTAATTCAATGATAATTTTGAGATTTGATTCGGATGAAGTCGACAATGTTTCTTTGGAAAGATTAAAAAAATATCTTATAGCATTGAGTCAGGGAACAAACAAATATTATGCGGCTCTTGCATCAATCATCTTAATGAAGGATTCGCCAATAAGAAAAAATGAATATGATAAGTTTAAGGAAAAATTTCCAGATAGCGCCGGTATTCCAATAGTCGATTTATTTATCGCAACTCAATATTATAATGACAGGCAATATGAAAAATGTATTCAAGAAACCAATAAACTTATTGAAAAATATAAAGAAATTGTTTCACCGTTCGGCTGGAAGCTTGTAATGGATTATTATTGCCTTGTCATTCATTGCTATATCCAAATGAACGATACGGCAAATGCTGAAAAATATTATGAATTAATGGCGAATGAGGCGCCAAATTATTATTATTTACATCAAATAAAAATGTCGTTAAGAGCAAAAAAATGATTGAAGTAGTAAAAAGTATATATTATGGCTTATTATTTTATGATGTAACTTTCCAATGGATAGTTGATTTTATATACGAAGGATATAAACAAAAAGATTTATTGAATTATTTGCAATATTTTATAATTTTTGCAGTAAGCATAATTCTTGGATTTATAATAATTGCGGTAATTTCATATTACATAAAGAAATATAAATTGAACATTATGTTTCGAGAATATATGTATGAAACATATAGTTTAAATGACACTATTGCCGCCCAGCTGAAAAAAGTTTTTTTCTCATATATCAATATGATAGCTTATGGTATAGTATTTTATTGGTTAACAAGATTATTAAGCGATACTATTAATGTATGTTTTACTGAAAAAAATTTTTTATTGTATTCAAAAATAATTGAAATAAATATATTTATTATAGGGTTATTTTTAGGGATTACTTTTAATATAATTCAAAAGCTTTTTAATATAAAAATTAATAATTTTTTAAACTATGCGGCATGTCTTTTGGGATGCTGGATAGCATATTCAACTGAGCCTAAAGGGCGAATTGTGATTGAGTTTAGTTTAAATTGCGTATTGGTAATATTTTTATTAAATGTAGCGTATGCGATATTTTATTTATTAAAAAAATATTTTGTAAAATTTCAATAGAAGAAATATTTAAAGAAGAAAATTCAGAAACTTTTGAAATAAAAAAAATTATTCGTAGTCACTTGAAGTGTTTTATGCAATATCTTCATTTGATAAAATGAATGATTTTGAATTCTTTAATTTTTACAAACTTCGGTTGCGTCTCGTCGTTATATTTTGAGTGCCCATTAATATTCGCTTTTTTATTAAACCGCCGGCAGATAATCGCTGTCGTTTATTATGGCGAGATATTTTTCTTTCGGGATATGTTTTAAGTATTTGTATGAAAATATTCCGAAGCCGTCAGGCATGGCTTCGAGATAAAAATTTGCCCAGTTGCGATAATTTTTTTTATGTTCGTTATTAACCGAGGATTTGTCATTCGGTCTGGCCGCGGTCAGGCTCAAATATATAGCCTCAATTGTCGATGCGTTGTTCCAGGGCATTTCGCTGTCTTTTATCTGGCCAGGCATCATCTGGCAGCTTTTTTCATATTCCTTCAAAAAATAGTAAACATAAGGAAAAGACGGTGCGGCTTTTTTCGATTTTATGAAACTTTTGACGGCTGCCTCGTTATTGCCGCTTATTTTCTGCGTTATGCCGAGTTCCAGATATTGATTGGCGATAATTTGACCGCGCGGCACGGATATTGAATTTTTAATGCCGTAAAAAAGCCTTATCGCCGGATTGTTATCGGACGACTGTCCGCTCGATATAGCGATGCTTTTTCTTATATTTTCTTCGGATTTTTCGTATTGCCCTATTTCACGGTAGGCGCAGCCTATGCTTAAAAATGTGTCGGCGCTTTTAAAGTTTTTAACGGCACAGTATTCAAGCGCTTTTTTTAAACGCCCCTCATCCATTAAACTTATGTTCAGCCTCAGGTACCTGTCATAAAATTGCTCGGTCAGGTTGCCTATTATCATTATATCGTCGAAAAATTTAACCAGCTCTTTGGTCTTATTAGCCGATATGAGATAATTTTGCGTAATGGTAAGCGCCGGCTCGAACGTATTGTCGACCTTATATGAGTTCATTATATTATTTATACCATCGTCGCTTTTATTAAGCACGAGCTGGCAAAGCCCCAGGTAATAAAAAAAATTGCATACTTCAGGATTTATATCGATTCCGCTTTTAAAATATTCAGCCGCTATTTCATAATTCTTCAATTCGAATTCGCACATGCCAAGCCCTAAAATGGCGCTGTCGCAGTCCGGATTCATGTGCAGTGCCTCTTTGAAAAGCGAGGCGGCTTCGTCAATTTTATATAATTTTAAATAGTGGTTCGCGAGTTTTATGGCGGCTATTATATATTCTTCGTCTCTTTTGTCTTTTTTGAGCCTGTCCATATAGTCGCTGAATAACGTTATCGCCAGACCGGAATTATTATTTTCGCAATAAAAATCAAATGCGTTATATTGAAACCCCGGTTTCATAGATATTTTACATATATGCCTGTAAGTTGTCAAAAGGGCTTTTTTGACTAAATATTTACGCGTGAAAAATAGTATCAGGAGTGTTATAAATGTGAAAATTGCGGCCGGTGAATTTGCTAATGCAATATAATAGCACAATTTATAATCATAATATTTTTCATTATCGCCTTTTGACAGGTAATGGTCGGCCAGGTACTGGGCGGTTTCTATTTTTTTAGGGTTGCTGAGCAGGCCGTCGAAGCAGCGTTCGAATTCCGCCGCGGCTTTTTCGTGATTTTCGGCGGCTAAGTAAGCTTTGCCGGCTAAATAATGATTGTAGCTTCCGCCTGATTCCGCCGCAATTTTATAATGATAGGCCGCGGTTTCATATTTTTTTAATTTTTCGCACGTTAAAGCGTAGTTAGAGTGGAAATAGGCGCCGATTGACGGATGCATGACGAGGGCTGTTTTATACATTTTTTCGCTTAATCCGTAATTTAGGTTTGAATTAAAAATACTGCCGGCGCAAAGCAGCAGCGGAGTAAAATAAGGCGCCTTTTCAAGCAGTTTGACCGGCTTTGCCGTTATGAGCCGGCTGAATTTGCGGTACATTATAATCTGGCAATGAAGCGACTCGATAAAAATATTATCGGGCATTATATCATTAGCTTTGCTTATCAATTCATGAGCGTTTTTAAATTTTATTCTTTTCTGGAAGCATAAGGCTGCGTAATACAATAACGCGGGATTGGCTTCAGTGTGCGCCGCTTTTTTTATTATTTCGGCGGCGTAAGGTTCGTTTGCCGTCAATAAATAAGGTTCCTTGAATTGCTTAATTATATTGCCGAATTGTTCATATTGGCTTAAAAACCAGTTTGTTTCAATTTCGACGGCGGTTGCGGCCATATTTTCATATGCGTCGCTTTTGCCTGATAATAAAGTGGTTGCGGCCGTAAATTCGCCGTCAATTTTCCATTCGCCGTTTTTTTTGATTAGATAAACGCTCCTGGCGATATTGGCAGGAGTGATTTCCGGCCTGGTTAGGTATACCGCGGCCCTTTCGCCTATTATGTTGTATAACGATCCGCCTTTTGTAATTTCTTTAGATAATTCAACTAATAAGAAGTTTTGCTCTTTATTAAAATTATTTTTTCCTGAATAAAAAAAGCTGTCTGATATGATTGCCGGGCTGGTTAAAGATTTGTCCGGCTGTGTGTATTCGTTTTTTAATGTTAAGAAAAGTTTTGCTATTTTATTTATTTCAGATTGATTTTCCAGATTGTATTTTTTGACGGCCGCCGAAAAAAAATCGCCGTTTATTTCCAGATTAATTTCTGCCTGCTGCGCCGTGCTTAAATTAAAAAATGAACTGCTCCAGGCCATAAAAAACCAGAGTGTCGCATAAATTATGGCTATTAAAATTATTAAGTTGAAGATTCCGGCAAGCCTTAACTTAAATTGCATAATTTCATCATCTCCACTTATATTTATACCAAAAAAATAGGCGCATTACAAGGAATTTACGATTATTTTAGGCTTAATTTGTTTAATTTTTGGAAAATCCAAATTTGGAGTCGGGCTTTATTTCTAGATTTCTTTCGTTAAATAATAAAATATCTTGATTAACGCTGAAAAAGCTGCCGTATTAATGATAAAGTAATGTGATTTTTGATGGCATCTTTTTTTAATTTAACACAAAAAAATAAATTTTTAACACAAAGAAAGCGTATTTTTAATAAAAAATTTGTATATTAATAAAAAAGGGAATTTTTGTTTGCTGATATCAGTTTCTGAATTAATTGTCAGAAGCTAAAATAAAAAATAAAAAAATTCTTTTTTTATAATTGCCAAAGAAAGAATTTATTTTTTGCGTCAGGCAATTGCAATTATTTATTAAATATTTATTTTGATGTGTTTTAAAGAATTTTATGATATGGCTTTCACTATTATTCATGCGAATAATTTGTCGATATGCAATTTAGTTTTTATTGATAATTGTTAATATTCGTATGTAAAGTGTGATAAGGTCTATAAAATAATTAATGTTACGAGGTGATTCACTTGAATTTAAAATTTATTGCCGGATCTTTATTAGGCGCCTGTATTATGGCAATGGCGGCCGCACCCTCAGCTTCAGCGGAAGTCAAAGTGATCTTTACCGGGGGCAAGCATTATCCGCCGCCGCCGCCAAAACATCATTATGAACCGCACTGGCCGTCGCGTAATCATGTCAGGACTGTAGTAATTCCAGTTTATACAGAACCTTCGGCGCCTGATAATTTTTATGTTACTCCAAGACCGGCCGGTATGGAATTGAGCTGGAAAAAAGTCAACGGCAACGATTACGGCTACTATGTGCTGCGTTCGGATAACGGCGGCCGCACTTATGAAATGATCCAGTTTGTAAGCGGCGAGGTTACGTCTTTTTTTGATAATGACGTGAAAGCTGGAGTCACTTACTATTACGCTGTGGAAAATGCCTATAAAGACGGCACCGGCGGCAAAATGTCAAAAATTATCGCCGTTAAATCGACCGTCGACAGCGCGCCTCCCGTTATAATTATAAACCGCTCCGCCGCCGAACCTGTCAAAGCTGTTGAAACGGTTAAAACTGCCGATCCGGTCAAAGGGAAAGTAATTCAATATTCTATGGTTAAGACGGCCCCGGCGCCGCCGACAAAGGTTGTCGCTAAATACATAGATAACGCTATTTCGATAGTATGGAAATCGTCAAAAGACGCTGACGGCTATAGAATCTATAGGGCCGCGGAAGATCAGGCGGGTAATTTTCAGAAAATTGCCGAAACTGATGGCACGACTTTTGAAGATAAAAACGTTGACCGCTCCCTTCAGTATTTTTATTATATAGCCGCCTTCAACAAAAACGGCGAATCGGCAAAGTCAAGAATCGCCTCCGCCTTTGATTCTACGTTTGAAAAATAAAATAATATCGAATAATATAATTATTCAATAATGATAATAAAAAATTCCGTAGATCGCGTTTCTTCGGAATTTTTTATTAATTTTGAGACGGCAGTATTTTATTGACAACGGCATGTTATATATGATAAAATCCTTTAAATTTATATTTTAATTTCGATAAAATATTAAGTTACGGCGAAACGATAATGATTAGTTTTTTTAGCTTCATATTTTTCCTTGCTTTGAAGATTTTATTCTGGACTTCAGTTTTGGTGTTAATAACTGCGGTTATTTTGATATTGATTCCGGTCGAGTTCAGATGCCGGCTGCAAAATATTGACGATGATTCGGAAACTTTGCTTATGTCGGTAAAATGGTTGTTTTCGGCTATAAATGTCTTTGCCGCGGTTGATGTTGCCGGTTATTATGAGGTCGGCGTTGTGCTTTTCGGCTGGCGTGTGTTCGGTAAAAAGGATATTTTTTATGATGAAGAAATTATATAGATATTTCAGACTTTTTATGCGCTATAAAGGCACCGCGGCCGATGTCGCGATATTATTATGGCGCCTTATGATGCGCACGCTCGCTTCGTTCTCTTTTAAAAAACTTGACATTAACGCTAATATCGGCATGGAAAAACCTGAATCGGTAGGCTTTGCCTATGGCGTCGCGGAAGCGGTCAAAGGTTTTTTCAGGAATAAAAAAGTTGCCGTAAAATTAAAGCCGGATTATAAATCGACCGAAAATTACTTATATGGTGAGATGGATTTCAAGGTCAGGTTTCATATATATAAGTTTATAAAAAATATGATGATGTTTGGTTATGAAGCGCTATGGCGCAAAAATCTCAGGAATACATTGTGGAGTTTGATAAAAAACTCTTTAACAAAAAAATAAAAATATCTTGACAAAAAGCACAAAATTGTGATAAAATTTAATGATTAATTTTATAAAAAATCAGGAGGAAATAAAATGAAACGTACTTTTCAACCAAAAAAACTTCGCAGAAAAAGAACACATGGTTTCTTAAAAAGAATGAGCACAAAAGGCGGCCGCCGCGTTCTCCAGAACCGCCGCGCTAAAGGCAGAAAACGCTTAAGTGCATAATCTTAAAGCCAAGTTGACAGTGTTTTAATTGAGATTTACTTTAAAAAAACAAACCGATTTCGAGAATGTTTATGAAAATGGCGCTAAGTTTGATTTGGCCGGTCTTATTTTTTATTGGCTGCCAAATCAGCTTGGTGTTATGCGTTACGGCTATTCGATATCGAAAAAAGCTATCGGAAAAGCATGTAAAAGAAATAAAGTTAAACGCTGGTTTCGCAATATAAATTGCGATTTAAGTAAAAAACTTTTTAAAACGCTTCAATTGCAACATTCCGGCCCGGGCGAACGTGAAGTATCAGCCTTGAATGAGGCTGATTTTGTTCTTTTAAAGGAAAAGGATTTGGCTTCTTACGGCCTTTCCGGGATGGACGTAATTGTCAGGGCAAGACCTGATGCCTTAAAGGCCGGGTATAAAAAAAATTATTTAAGATTTGCCGAGTTCTACAAACGGGTTTTTAAACTTAATCTTATGGATTGATTAATTTGGATAAAATTACTGCGACCAATCGGAATTTTGAAAAAAATCATGCCGTAAATTCAGGCTTAAATATTGAGTACTACGACCATACCCGGAAAGAAATATTGTATTCTTTAACTCTAAAGGCCAGACAAATATATGTTCTGCCTATTTTATTCTACCAGAAATTTATTTCTCCGGTTATAATGCCTTCCTGCCGCTTTACGCCTTCCTGTTCTGAATATACAAGACATTCAATACTAAAATACGGAATTTTCTGGGGCACGCTTTACGGTGCGTGGCGGATTTTCAGGTGCAGCCCGTTTTTTAAGGGCGGCTATGATCCGGTTGACTGATTTTATTTTCGTCAAACCGGTTTTTTGTTAAATTTTGCTGAATTTTGTGTTATAATATTTACGCTGCAAATTAAATTTGGCGCATTTGATGATGGAATTATTTCAATACGTTATTTTAATCGAAAAAGGTGAATTTATTTTGAATAATAATTTAAAATTAGAAAGCTCAAACTCAAAATTAAACTTGACTTTAAAATTGTCTGTTTTTTTTATCTTTACATTTTTTTTATTTTCTCTTCTTTCCTTTCTTACTTTTAATATAAGCAATTACAATTTAACCATAAATAAAGCATTTGCGCAGTCTACCGTCGAGACCGGCTTAAATTCGGCTGCCGCTACCGCTCCGGTCGAACTTAAAGTATCTTCAAATCCTGTTGTTATGAACGGGATTTATGATGTGCCGGTCGCCGCTAAATCATTTAATATGGTTTTTAATACGGCAGGCGGCAGTCTTAAAAACTTCAACCTCAAAGTAAAAAAATTCCAGGAAAATTTCCTGTTCGACCGCTCCGCGTTGGATTCTAAAACAGTAGAGCTGGCCGGGCCGTTTTCGCTGGATTTGAATTTTACGGACGGAAGCGATGAGGTCACAGTCAATGATTCTCAAATACAGTACCTGGTCCGTGAAGAAAATACTTCGGCGTCAATTAAAAAAATTACGTTCACTTCGCCTGTGCCGGTTAATATTAATACTCCGGAGCGCCGTGTCCTCGTTACCAAAGTTTATGAAATTGATACTGAAAAACAGCTCATTAAAATGACTTTAAAAATAAAAAATGAGTCATCCTCCCCGATTGCGCTGGGCGCTAAAAGCGAAAAAGGCTTTGCAATGAAATTTCTTTCTAATATAGGCGAAAATGCCATGGACGACGAGGCGGTCGCCGATCTGGCCGGGTCGCTTTATAAATCGATTACTAACTCTAACGAATATAAGCATGAATTTAAGCCTTCTAATCTTTCCGATACCAGATGGCTCGGAATACGCGATTCGTATTATGCCGGTATAATAGCTTTCGACGACGTTAAACCTGTTTCAGCCGATATCAAAGCTGCCGGTGTCGCGCTTAAAGATCATAAAGGCTTCGTTTCAAATTATTACATTAATTTTCCGCGCGTCGACCTTGATGCTTCAGAAGCTAAAACATTTAATTTCACTATTTATTTCGGAATTAAATCATATGACGATTTGAAAAAAATAGGGCGCGGGTTCGAGGAAATATGCGAATTTAACTTTCTCGCCCTCCTTATTATGCAGGCGCTTGTTTTCTTCTACGGCATCAGCAAAAATTACGGCCTTGCCATAATACTCCTTACAGTCGCCATCAAACTTATCCTTCAGCCGCTTACCAATAAACAGACCAAGTCTATGAAGGAAATGCAGAAAATACAGCCTTATATAAACGACATAAAAGCTAAATACTCGAATGACGCCCAGAAAATGAATGAGGAAATAATGAAGCTTTATAAGGAGCACGGCGTTAATCCTTTCGGCGGATGTCTGCCGCTTCTTTTGCAGCTGCCTGTCCTTTTCGCGCTCTTTACGGCGCTCCGCTCTTCTGTCGAACTTAAGGGCGAAGGCTTTCTGTGGGTGCCTGATTTATCGCTCGCTGACCCTACCTGGATACTTCCTATTGCAATTGCCGTATCTATGCACTTCCAGCAGGCGCAGATGCAAACCGATCCTCAGCAGGCGGCGGCTTTTAAGTTTATGCCTATTTTTATGTTTTTCATAACTTATACTCTGCCTGCCGGCGTTCTTCTTTATTGGGGCGTATCGAACATTTTGCAGGTTGCACAGCAGTGGTATGATTCGCGCGGCGAAAAACAGCCTGAAGTTCAGGTAATAATGCCGCCTGAAAAAGACGGAAAAAAGAAATAAAAAGCTTTACCAAGCTTTTTTAGATATTTTTATAAATAATTTTGCATAACAGCATAATTTGATGATTAAAAGGAGGAAAAATAACGCGGGCGTTTTAAAAAAAGCTAATTATATATTTGAATTACCTTAAGCCCGTTTGATCGTGATTAATCCCGAAAAAAATAAAAAAAAGCTAAATTAATTGATAATTTTGGTTATAACCGCTAAATGACTCATTAAACAATACTAAAGGAGATGTATTTTATGAACCGTGTAATTGAGAAAACCGGAAAAACGAAAGATATTGCTATATCAGAGGCTCTGCGCGAGCTTAACGCTTCGAGGGAACAGGTTGAAATCGAGATTCTCGAAGAGGAAAAAGAAGGAATACTCGGCATATTCGGCGCGCGTCCCGCTAAGGTCAGAGTCACTCTTAAAGAAGATAAAAAACAACTGTCATGCGAGCTTCTCGGAAATATATTGAAATATATGAATATTCCGTGCAGCGTTAAAATAGATACTTCGGCTCCGGCTGAGGCTAATTCTGTCAACCTGGCCGTAGAAGGCGAAAATGTCGGCTCGATAATCGGCAAAAGAGGCGTTACTCTTAACGCGCTTCAATATCTTATCAATGTTATGGTCAATAAAGAGGGCGACGATAAGATTTCAGTAGAAATCGACGCTTCCGGCTATCGTGATTCACGCATTAAAAGCCTCGAGGAACTTTCATTAAAACTTGCAAGCAAAGTTAAAACTACAAATAAAAGCGTTGAACTCGAACCGATGACTTCGCAGGAAAGAAAAATCATACACATGACACTTAAAAATAATACCGATGTTTATACCTATTCGAAAGGTGAGGAACCATTCAGAAAAGTTGTAATATCGGCTAAAAATAAGGAAAGAAATTATTCGTCTAACGGTGAAGGCCGCGGAAACGGCGAAAAATCAGAACGCAATGATAACAGGAGACGTTATCCTTCACGCAATAGAAATAATAACGGCAATTACAATTCAAACCGCGGAAATAATAATTATAACTCGAGAAAAGGCAGCGGCATGTCGCCTGCCCTCGTATCGACAGGTACGCCTGCGATGTCCGACAGCGCAAAACCAGCTGAAAACGTTGCAGCCGTTGAAAATGTTACGAATTCAATTAATAACTAATTAAATTATAGGTGCTCGACTCTTAATGCATGTTTTTACGGCTTTTAAAGCTGTAATTGAAAATGCTTATAAAATATAATTGATTGGAAATATTTAATATATCAAAGTAGCATTTTAAAGAGAAAAAATTAAATAAATTGTTACTTAAAGTACAATTTAGGTAAAATAAAAATATGTGACTAAATAAGGGCTGGTTCAAAAATTACCTTTTTGGATAGCCCCTTATTTTTTAACCTGATCTGGTGATTATTATATGCTTTTGAGTGAAACAATCGTTGCGCCCGCTATCGCGCTTAATATGCCTTCGGCTATTGGAATTTTGAGGGTTTCCGGCGACCGGGCCTTTCAAATAATGTCATCGCTTTTCAAGAAGAAAAATAAAGCGCCGTTTTTTAACGATATCGATTCCATAAAGCCGCGTTATATGTATCACGGCTATCTTGCCTACTCCAAAGACTCGGATTCCATTGTCGACGAAATAATGATTTGCTTTTATAAGGCGCCTTATTCTTATACCGGCGAAGATATGGTCGAAATATTTTCGCATGGCGGCGCCTACAATATGCAGTCGATACTTAAATCGGTAATCAGCTCGGGGGCGCGCGCCGCTGAAGCCGGCGAGTTTACAAAACGCGCATGTATTAACGGTAAAATGGATTTATGCCAGGCCGAGGCGATACTTGACGTAATTAACTCCAAAACAAGGCCGCTTCACGATATCGCGATATCGCAGGTCAAAGGTATACTTTCAAATGAAATTAACCAGATAAAAATGATACTGCTTGAAATAATCGCTGAAATAGAGGCTAATCTCGACTTCCCCGAGGACGATATAGCGCCGCTGAACCTTGACAGCATCGACGAGAGACTGCGCGGCGCCCTCGCTAAAACTAAAAAATTGATTGAAACTTATGAATTCGGAAAAGTTATAAGAAGCGGCGTGCGCCTTATAATTGTGGGCAGCCCGAATGTCGGTAAGTCTTCCCTTTTCAACCTGCTTCTGCGCGAGGAACGCGCCATTGTTACCGCTATTCCCGGCACTACGCGCGATATTCTCGAGGAAACCGTCAATATAAACGGCATTCCATTTTCGCTCGTCGATACAGCCGGACTCCGGCAAACGCCAGATGTCATAGAAAAAATCGGAATGGAACGCGCCATAAAACACGCCAGAAAATCCGATATCGCTATCATTATCCTCGATTCGTCCCGCGTCGTCACTAATGACGATGTCGAGGTGCTCGAGCATGTAAAAAATATACCTAAAATACTTGTTATTAATAAAATCGACGAAAAATCCGCGGAATTTGATAGCAGCCTCGAAAAATTAGGATTTTTAAATGTCGAAAAAGACTTTATAATCGAAGTGTCGGTTAAGGAAAATCTGCATATCGACTCTCTTAAAAACCTTATAGCTAAAAAAAGCGGTATCGACTGCCATCATTTCGAATCCAGCGATAATGTGATCACAAACGCGCGCCACGCGGCAGCCTTAAAAAGAGCCGAATCTTCGCTTAACGACGCCGTTCTCTGCGGCGCTGACAGAAACCCCGTCGATTTGCTTACAATCGATATCCGCGGCGCACTTTCTGCGCTCGGCGAAATTGTTGGCGAAACGCTGACGGATGACATCTTGCACAAAATCTTCGAAAAATTCTGCATCGGAAAATAAATTCAGGGAAAATATAATCTCATAATAATTTAGAACTGTGTGCGCGGGGGACAACAAAGGGTGATACCCTTTGATTTCCCCCGCGCACCTTTTTTAATCCTGTTATATCTGCCGTTGTTTTTGCGATTCTGTTGCTTTCTTTTATTCTGTCGTCTAAGTTACATCAACTGCTAAGCATTAGATGTAACACAGCAATCGGCCGCGTGAATTTTACATGGGTTTATATAATATCGTTTGCGGCCGAAGGCAATGAATTCTGAATGGTGTGAGTTATCTTTCTCGGCTGGGTTAGCGAGAACTGCTGAGAATAAGCGCATGGAAGTCACGATGACTTTTATGACGCGGTCTCTCGAAAATGACATCATGAATAGCAGGATGGGTGTGAATTATAAAGGGGGCAGTAGAAATTATTCCTTGCCGCCGCTTTATCAAAAAAATATGAATGTTTTAAATTTTACATTTAGATTTCGAATATATTAAATTTTTTTAGGCCGAGTTTTTGAAGGATATATTTACCTAAAGTTATAAGTGTTTGAATGCCGTAAACGGAGCTGTTTTTGAAGTTGATTGACGAGGCTTCCGGCATGTATTTGCAAGGGCAGGCGATATCGGTTATTTTGAAGCCGAAGTAAGTCGCCTGGATTAAAAATTCCTGGTCGAAAACGAAATTGTCGGAGTTTTTGTCGAAAGGCAGTGTTGTTAATACTTTGCGGCTGTATGCGCGGTAGCCTGTGTGATATTCCGATAATTTAAGGCCGAGTACTACATTTTCCATAAATGTCAAAAATTTGTTTGAGATATACTTATAAATCGGCATGCCGCCTTTTAAAGCGCTGCCGTCTAACATGCGTGAGCCGAGAACTATATCGGCGCTGCCGTCGATTATCGGCCTTACCATCTTTGCGATAAGTTTCGGATCGTATTGATAGTCCGGATGGAGCATGACGATTATTTCCCCGCCGTGTTCGACGGCATTTTTATAGCAGGTTTTCTGGTTGCCGCCGTATCCGGTGTTTATGTCATGTTCGAATATCGTAAGCCCTAGATCCTTCGCTACTTTCACAGTGTCGTCGTGGCTTTTGTCATCGACTAGAATGATTTCGTTCACTATATCTTTTGGAATGTCATTATATGTCTGCATAAGCGTTTTTTCAGCGTTATATGCAGGCATGACTACTATGATTTTTGGTAATTTACCCATTGTGTAATACACCGCTTTCAATTTTCATATTTTATTATAATTTAGTAATGTTAAAACAAATTTTTTATTTAAATTATTTTTTTATTTCAAATTCCATAAAATATAATCGCTGGTTTTTACGAATATTTCTAGTGAACCGTTATTAAAATTAAAATCTTTGCACATTTTATCAAATTTTTGCGTTTCACACAAATAATATTTTGTTTTATCGCTAAATTTTTTTATGTCCATGCCTGATGATTTGACTGGAACGTCCGGGTATAACTGGCTGTAAAACATCATCGGCAGTTTATAATCGAACGGGTCGGAATCTGTATCGACCGGAATTATAGTGTCTTTTTTATATTTTAATTCAGGGCGCGAATCGGCGAAATTTTTAAATTCGTTTTTAAATATCAGGTTATCATTTTTATATACCTTCACCGGGAAAAGCGAGATTATGAATATTGCGAAAACTATGAATCCGGCTATATATCCGTTAAACGCTAATAATTTTTTCAATTTTTTTGAGAATATGTAATCCGCGATAAAAAGCGCTGATATTAGGGCGAAGAACGGATAAACGGACATGATATACCAGCCTTTTTTCGCCTGGCTCGAGCTCATTATGGTTAAAAATACGGCCGGATATAATAAAATTAAAAATGCCAGCCTGTTTGAGTATTTAAGGCGCATTTCGCTGATCGCCGGATTCTTCCAAAACAAATTTTTGATTATTAAAAAGCAGCCCGGCACCAGAAATAAAAGCCATGGTAAATAAGTAAGAGCGATGATTTTAAAATATTGATATACCGGTGTTAATTCGACTGCGTTATTTAACGCTCTTTTAAAAATTATATAACCGAAATGCACTTTGAAAAATTCCATGCCGTTAGTTAAGTATTGATAAATATACCATATACCGGGGAGTAATCCGGTCATCAGGAACCCGCATATTATTTTACGGTTGAATATGCCTTTAAAATCAAGGTTTATTATGTAGTAGCAAATAATGGAGATAACGAAAAAAGAACCCAGGATGTTTTTGGAAAGTATTGCCATGCCCCCGGCAAGCGCCATCATAATAATATCGTTCCAGCCAGAGTTTAAGCTTAACGCCGCGCCGCTGGATTTGCAATCAGTTTTATCTTTGCTTTTAATTCTGTTCGTTTCGTATCGGATGAAAAAATAAATGGCGAGAGTAATAAAAAATGTCAGGCAGACGTCAAGATGCGCGTATCTCGAGAATCTTATGAATTCGAAGGTTGTGCCGAGAATCAGAGCTGCCGTAATACCGTATAAATATCCGTAAAGAAGGCGGCCGATTAAAAATGTTGTTACTACGGTCATTCCGCCGTAAAGCGCCGAAGGCATGCGCGCGGCGATCTCATTTACGCCGAATAATTTAAAAGCGGCAGCCATTGACCATAAATATACCGGATCGTTCTCGAAATTTTTATCAAGTCCGAAATGCATGGTCAGCGGATCTTTCGTGATAAGTATTTCACGCGCCTGCTCTGCGTAATAACATTCGTCGTAAGTCCTTAATGTGCCGTCATAAAGTTTTATAAGAAAAAGCCAGAATATTATGAAAAATATGAAATAATGTAATTTTCTTCTAAAAAATAATTCCTTAAGCATCGTTTAAATCTCCGATAATAATTATATTTTATAATGTTGTGATCCTGATTGGCGCGGCCGTTTGAGTTACAATGTTTATTGATGGAAAAGATAGGCGTGAAAAATAAAAAATGGCGAATTAATTTATATTCGCCATTTTTTGCCATATTAAAAAAATATATTAATTGTTTTTATTTTTGTTATTTTCAAGCACGCTTGAGTCTTTTATGATGTCAACGTAAATTTTATCTTTGGATTTGTGCTGCTGTTCAAGAATTTTTTTCAGTTCGGTAATGCAGTCGGAATGGAGTCTTACGCAGCCTTCCGATGCTTTGGTGCCGAGCGATTCAGGAACATCCGTGCCGTGAATCGCAATTCCGTTCCAGGGAGTTTTCAGTCTCAAAAACCACGGGCCGTAAGCGTATGTGCCGTTATGAAGCCATTTGTCGCTCTTTTCGATTGATACAACATAAAAATGGCCTTCGGGAGTTCGGTAATCGCCCTTCATTTTCTTGTCGCCGCCGTCGGGGTTGCGGCCGATTGCAACTTTATAAGCTTTTACAGGTTTTTCATTTTTGAATAATACTAATTCATAGCGGCTTTTATCAACAACTATCCTGTATTTCCCGGGCATTTTTTTCAGCTTCGCCAGCTCGATTTCGGAATTTACCGGATCGGCCGAGCTTGCGGCGGTCAGCCCGTGCCAGTTTGGAAATGCCGCAGCGGCAGTATTTTCAACATTCTGAGCGCTTGAAACCGCGGCCGGTTCTGCATTGGCAGGATCGGCTGCCGCTGGCTGCGCCTGCTGAACTTCAGTTTGACCTGGGGCTGAAGATAGCGCCTGCGCTTTTTTTATGGTGAGGGGATTTTTTATGCCGCCCGGAGCCTGATTTTTCGGCTCAATATTACCTTTTTCCGGCTCGGATGATGAGATCGCGTAGTTCACTTTTATTGAAAACATAATCAGAAGAAGCAATAAAAATGATGAAACTGCGTAAAAGAGTTTTCTTGAGTTAATTCCTTGATCCATTTGCTAAAAAAACACCTCATGTTATATATTTTTTTTAGTATTGCCTGTTATGAAACGGTTAGTAATTTTTTTCGTAAATCTTTTTATCGTTAATATTTACGACAATATTGCAGCCCGGTTCAGGTAAAATATTGAGCGTAACCTTATCGCCGGGTTTATGCTGCGCTTCATAAAGCGTATCTTCTGAATCGGCATTTTTTTTGAAAATTTTAACGCTGCAAATTCCATTTTCAGTTTCAATTCCTGCTTTGGGAACTATAAAATCAAATTCTACAGGTGTTATTGGTATATTGCTGACATATTTCGGATCTAATTTGAACAATATATTAAAACTCATTAGTTTCGGGTTATTAATGTCAATTTTAGCGGCTTTGCTGAGATTGACATTTGACATCGCCGCTGAGTTCGTGCAGGCTTCAATTACATAAGAAAGGGCTTTTAACGGCTTCCCTTCGTTGCTCGTGACTTCGCCTATGACTTTAAACTGATTCATATTTTTTAATTCACGCTTAAAGCCAGTTATTTTAATTAACGGCCTCAGCCTGGTTTTAGTCAATAAATTTTCAAAATATGACTGCGCCTGCTGCTCTGAAATCAATCTTTCGTTTTTTGATTTTGGAAAACCGCTATCAGCGGCCTCTTCGGTTGGATCGGTTATTGATATTTGATTTCTTTTCGCGGAATTTTGCGCCGGTTCGGTTTTATTTGCATTATTGCCGATCGAAGCCGGTTTGGAATTGAGATCACTGAGGCAGTACGGGCACGATGAATTTTTATCATCGACCGTTTTGCCGCAATGCTGACATTTTATCGCAGCGGCATATGAGACAGCCGTAATTGCCAATAGTGAAATTATCGCCAATAATATTGTTAAAATCGATGTTTTAATTGCCTTTATGGATAGTCGAGCGTTTTGAGTAGTTTTTGTGAAAATTTTTAGGGTTGTATTTTTTTTTGTAAAATGGCTTGGAAGCATCTTGTGAAATTCTCCTTTCAGAATGTTGCGGAACGTTAGATATTACCGGAGCTGATCCGGTAATTTTAGCCGCTCCGGAGTCCGTTATAATCGGCGTTATGGATTCCTGGACGATATTTATATCTGCCGGCGCAGATGGGATTATTGTATTTATTTTTACCGGTTCGGTAATTATATTGGTTAAATCTTTATTGGTATTGTCAGGTTGATCCTGAATTGTTTTTAGATTTTGGTTCGGTGTAACAACCGGTGTCTTAGGCGCTTCTTGTTCGTTAAACATTAATTGTTGCGCCGGTTCAGCGGTTTTAGCAGTTTCGGAAATATGCGGCCTTGAAGTTTCGGCATTTTGAGCATGCTGCTGTGTGTTTAAAGGCTGTATAATATTCGTGCGCGCCGTTTCATTAATTGCGCTGTTTGGTTTTCCATCCTGCCGGTTTTCAAATTTTGCGTTCGGCCTGTTTTCATGGCGTATGTCTTTATTGCGCTGCTGGTTTATATTTTGATTATTTTTGCCGCCCTGCTGATGCCTTTTGTCAAATCGGTTATTTCTATTAGCATTTTTGTTATCTATATGAGCGCGGTTATCTTTATGCTCGTCTTTAGTGAAACCTGCCTGTTTTGGGTTCTGGCCCGGCTGTTTTAAAACCTGCTCGGCCTGGCTGATTTTTAATTCTTCGCCCGGCTTGGCCTGCTGTTTAAGTACTCCGTGTTCTAAATGCTCTGCCGCGCCCTGTGTTTTATTGCCGCCGTTAGCAGCCGCAGAAACAGAAATTGGCTGGTGTGTCTGATTTGGTGTGAGGTTGTTTTTGCCGTTTTTCTTGTGATTTTCTATTTTTTGTGCGATTTCTTCCTCTATTTTTTTGACGTATTCATTGTTGAATTCGCATGAAGTATAAGTCTTGGCGGTTATGCCGATACCGCGGCTCATGAAAATGTCGCAAAGCGCGGATGAGTTTATGCAAAAAATCGGAAATTTTGATTTTTCCTTGATATATTGTTTTACTTCATTGTCTAATTCTGAAAATAAAACAATGACAGCCATATTAAACTTATGTTCGGACATAGTGTTTATTATTTCATCTACATTTTTAAATGTGAATTTCCTGGTGACGGGCCAGCGGCGTATGACCGCGAGCATATTAACATTATTTTCGAGGAATGAAAGATTCACGGCATAGTCGATGCCGCCGTCGGTTCTGCGGTTGACTACAGTATACTTTATGAAATTGATTTGGCGCAGAAAATTTTCGAAAATTCTTTCAAAGGATAAAAAGCTCATTGTTTGTAATTTTTCGATGTATAAGGCCTTTACTTTTTCCATTTCCTTAGCGATAAGCTCATCGATAGGATTTGTTATCGACTCGACAGCAGCCTGCTCGCCGGCCGGCGGAATGATGGCCGTTTCTTCGACTTTAACTGCCGGTTTCGGGTCTTCATAAACTTTGAGTCCTATAAGGCCGTTGTCGAATTTTAAAAATACAGGGTCTATTTTTTTCCTTTCGCATTTTTTTATTTCAAGCGCTAATTTCGTATTTATAATAGTTTCAAGCGTCTGTGCGCCTTTTTCTACAAGTTTCTGGGTATGTATGATTTTAGCCAATTCTTTGAAGTGCATTGGTTTTTTGTTTTGTTTTAATACAAACTGTATTGCTTCTAATAATTCCATTTTTAAATAACCTCTTTTTAGTAAAAAATTATCTGTCCAGCTCGCCGGCGATTATGTTTAACGAGCCCAATGTCGCTATTGCATCTGCAATATACGCCCCTTCCGTCATTTTAGGAAATGCCGATAAAAAAGGGAAACATGGCGGTCTTACCCTGACCCGGTAAGGATTTGTCGTGCCGTCGGAAATGATATGAAAGCCGAGTTCGCCGTTTGCGCCTTCGACCGCGAAATAAGTTTCGCCAATTTCAGGTTTTATGCCGTCGATTATAATTTTAAATTGCCTTATCAGTGCTTCCATTTGATTGTAGACTTTTTCTTTAGGCGGAAGCGTTACGTTTGGGATATCGCAATTTACCGGACCGGCCGGCAATTTTTTGACAGCCTGCTCGATTATTCTCAGGGATTGCCTCATTTCTTCCATTCTGACTATATACCTTGAATATACGTCGCCGGCGCTGTCAGTTGGTATCTCAAAATCAAAATTCTCATAGCCGAGATAAGGCATTTTCTTGCGGACGTCATAGTTTATGCCGCTTGCTCTGAGGCATGGCCCCGTAAATGAATAACTTACGGCGTCCTCGCCTGAAATCACGCCTACGCCGCGTGAACGGTCGTAAAAAATTTTATTTTTGGTTAAAAGTTTATCGACATCTGAAATCGCATGAGGAATACTTTTTAATAAATTGCTCACGCCTGTAATAAACTCAGGCCCTGCGTCGCGCATCAGGCCGCCTATTCTCGTGTATGAAGTGGTAAGGCGGGCGCCGCATAAAGCTTCTAAAACGTCATAAATTTCTTCGCGTTTTTGAAAGAAATACCAGAAATTAGTGAGCGCTCCAAGATCGACGGCATTCGCGCCTATGCATACAAGATGGTCCATTATTCTGGACAGTTCTGAAATAATGACCCTAATGTATTTGCATCTTTCCGTAATTTCAATTTTCATTAATTTTTCAACAGCCATAACATAACCGACGTTATTTATCATGGCCGAGCAATAATTCAGCCTGTCGGTGTATGGAATAACCTGGGTATATGTGCCTTTTTCGGCTGATTTTTCAAAGGCCCTGTGAAGATAACCTATTTCAGGTGTGCATTTTATTATCTTTTCGCCCTCGAGTTCCATTATGAAACGAAGCGTACCGTGAGTCGCCGGATGAGCAGGCCCTATATTTATTACCATGCGGCTGCTAAGGTAATCTTTCATTTCTTCCATAGAAAATGCGTCCTTTTATGAAACATTTAATTAATTGATTATAGCAGAGTAAATATTGATTGTCAATAAAAAAGCTGAATGCACACTAAAATCTTAATGGGCATTCAGCTTTTAACTTGCGGTTTATTAAAACTTATGTTTTAAGATTAATTATTTTTTGCCTTTAAGTAATTCCATTACCTGGCGGCCTTTTTCAGTTTTCGGCTGATATTCGCCCGGAACTACTGTTTCAGCTTTTACAGCGCAGTGCTTCTGGCATGCTGCATTTAATTCAGCAGCTATTTTTTCAGCTTTGCCTTTTGCTTTGTCGCGTTTTTTCTGTGAGAATTTTTCGTTAGCTGCTCTGTCAGCATAGTAGCACCAGCTTTTTAACTGTTTAACTATAGCTTTGCATGCTTTTTTGTCTTCGCAAACACATGATGATAAATTTTCAGGCATTGCGCAGTTAGCGTTAGCTGCTCTGAATTTTACAACCATTTCATTGATCTGCTCAGGTGAAAGTTTAACGGCTTTTTTAACTTTTTTAACTTTTTTAACTTCTTTGGCAGGCTCAGCCGGTTTAGCGGCTTCTTCGGCTTTTGCAGGTTCTGCAGGTTTAGCTACTTCTTCTTTAGCAGGTTCAGCCGGTTTAGCAGGAGCTTCAGCTTTTGCAGGAGCGTTTTTTACTTCTTCTTTAACTGCTTCTGCTGCGTATGAAACGCCTGATACTAATAATGCTGCCGCACATACTACTGTTAATAAACTGTAAAATTTTTTCATTGGAATAATACCTCCATTTGATTTTTGTTATATTTTTTAGAGCAATTTTCATGCCCTTTTTAATGCCGTAATTTTTGACTTGATTCTATAATCAATGCGGCTCTAAAATATAGTTCTAACCATAAAATTAAATACGCATGATATCTTTGATCGAACTGATAAATTTTAAGCTTTGAGTGGTTACTTTTTAGCACCCTTTAATAAACGTGCCTCATTATACAACAATTATTTAATAAATTCAAGCGTTATTTTTAATGGCATTTTTTATTATGACCGGTTAAAAATGATATAATATTATGTTATAATTATTACACTATGAAAAGAAAAGAAGAATTCTTACAATTATTTAAATATACTCCATATTTTATTGCAATTATCGCGGTTAATCTTGTAATATCTTTTTTTATAGGACCTTTAAATTACATCTGGCAAACGTTGATTGTTTCATTCTGCCTGGTGTTAAACGTTATTTATTTTATAAAATTCCGTGATAAAATCAACACTCCGGTGTTTGAATATGCAATAAATATATTAAGTACGTTTATGGTTGTGATATATGGTTATTGCGCCAGATATTCGATGTTTAACTATACCGCTTTTGACAATTTTATAGGAATTGCTTCGGTCATAGGTATTATTTACAGCTATATGCGTAAGAATTATTTTATTTTATTTTTTTATTTGATGTTGTTCGCTAATTTTGAAGTTTCATTTTATGTTGATTTTTTTGATTTAAATATTTATTATTTAAATGCCAGTGACAGCATTTTACTGTCGATTATTCCCCTGATTTTATATGTATTTCTTGGAATGGCGCTATTACATGCGTATTTTAAAGAAAAATTTTTCTCTTATTGTTATCTGATTATTTTTTTAATAACTCAAACTTTTTACTGTTTTATTATAAAATTTGAGTTTAATATAATTGCAGGAATTTTGAGTTTTATTGGATTTTTAAGCGTGTTTATAATTTATTTCTATGAGCGTTGCCAAGCTCAATCTTTAGCTGATAATAAAAATTCAGAAGAAATGAAAAAAAAGAACCGATTGCTGCCGATGGAAAATTCAGCAATAATATTATTGAACATAGTTTTAATTTTTGCGGTACTAGTTTACGGTTCATGGTTTTATTTCAAAAAAAATTCCGCTTCTACAGCGTATGTGGAAGTTTATGCCCAGGGAGCCGCATTATATTACGATTCTTTTATCGGGTATATGGCAAAATTTAAGACGCCTTTTGATACTATCAGGCTCGAACCCAATGAAAATAAATTAAAAAAAATAAAACGGAATAAATACTTAGAGGTATCGGTTGGTGAAAAATTATCGATTAAAAGCGAATTAATTGGAATCGAGCAGCAGCCCGACGGAAGTAAAATCGCTTATTCGGAGCCGGCTTGTTCTATAATGGCAGTTGATAAAATTTTTGCAGCCAAAATATCTCCGCGGTTTGTTTATAAACTGAAAATAGGCGTTTTACCAAATGGCGCTTCGTATATAGAAAATTGTGATGTGGCCGGCGATCGCTTTTTTATGTTTGACGATGAAAATTTGTATAACAAGTATAAAAGTAATGTCAAAAATTTTACGGCTGTCTCAGATGATTTAAATTACACCGCAATTTATGATTTCAGCGGTAATATTAGAATTATAAATAATGATGACGGTAAAAATATCCTGTTGATAAATGATCTTACCGGATTTAAATCGGTTGTCGCATACGGGAATAAATATTTTATTATGCTTCTCAAAGATAAAATTGTTTGTATAATGCCGGAAACGCTCAAAATTAAAAATTATACCCTGCCAGATTCACTCATCGGCAAGGATAATATTTCCATATCGAATGCTGATGAAAGAGGACGGGTGCTGGTCGGCCAAAATGGAGTACCCGCATTTATTTTCCAATCTTCTTCAGGCTTTTCTGAACTAAAACCGGCCGAAGAATTTAATAATACGGAGATAATATATTTTAAAAATAATTTTATTGCCGCTGTAAGTTATCTTGCCTCGGCGCTATACTGCGCCAATATTTCCGACGAGTCTGGTTATAAAATAAAAATGACCGGTTCATTAGCCGAGACGGAAAATTTTATGTCGGCAATTTCAAACCCGGCAGCAGTTAATGATGAAAATGAAAAGCCGAAGAAATTTATTTTTTATGGATATTCGCAGAAAGAAAAAAAAATTATTGAAACATTAATTACTTATGCTCAAAATGGTAACAGCGTAAATTATATTTCAGGACATAAAAAAACCAGCCTTGAGTTTGAGCCGGCCGCTATTTGCGCCGGCGGTTATTCGGACGGTCTTTTTATTTTAAATAATTCAGAAAAATCGATATTGAACATAAAAAAAGGTTTTTTTTATGATGAGTATAAAAAAACCAGCCTTGTACCTGAGGAAAAAAAGAAAAATTACGTGCAGCCGCTTCCTTTAAATTTATATTGCTCAAATGGTTATTTATATGTTCTATTTGAGAATGCTTATTATATACTTAACACATCTGATTTAAAAATTTTAAAAAAGTTTGAATATTGCCGGTGACAGACATGCGCGTATAGCCTAAATATACTCAAAAATATTGTAAAATAATGAATAATATGATATAATGCTTTTGAGGTGAATTTTTTTGGAACAGCAAAAAACTCCGTTTTTAAATATCAGCGTAAAATGCCCGGTATGCGAACATATTTTTAACCAAAACAAGATAAAAGCAGGCCTTTGTTCGGTAATTGAAAAGGAAAGCGATCAGCACCCTAAATTTTACAAGTGGACTGATAGTGATTTTAGTTCGATCAATCCGCAGTACTATTCGATCTGGATGTGTCCTAATTGTAAATTTACCGATTTTATGGAGTCATTTGAGCGCGCGGAGCCCGATACAAAGCTTAACGGTCTGAAACGCTGCTATAAGGTTTCCGATGCTACAAAAAAAAGTTTTGTTTATGAAATCTCGAAGTATATAGATTCGGCCAATATGAGTTTTGAATCTGCTTTAAATCTTCATCTTGCGGCTATTTTTGTAAATGAAATGCCGACGAAAGATACCGAAAAGTCATATTCAAAGCTTGCGCGTTTATATCTCAGAACCGCATGGCTTTATCGCGAAAAATTCGGCAGTTTCCAGAAAAGTGAAACTGCCGCCAGGACGCCTCTTCAAAAAATTATTGAAACGCTACAAAAAATAGAAAAGAATTATTCACAGCTGGAAGCATCGACAAATGCTCTTGTCGGTATGATAAAACTCAGGCTGAATGAAATCTATAGCGTTCTTCCCGATGTGCCGCTGAATAATCCTTATTATCAGGTGCTCGGAAGTTTTTTGAAAAATGTTAAGGGAATGGCGGCGGATATCAGTAAGATAAAAGGCACCACAGTGCTCGACCAGCAGGGAAAAATTACCGTTGAATCAAGTACCGAAGGGAATAATTACTATACGTTCAAATCATATCTTGATTTTTTGCTTTATATCTCGAATTATTGGTCAGGGCTGCCCTTCAATGAAAAAGAATCACTTGCGATTTCAGTAAAAAATTATTCGACTTCATATCTTCAGGAAGATACATTTGATACTATTGAAAAAAGGCTGGGCGCAGTGGATTTAATTACGGATCTTTATGTCAGGCTCGATGATTTCGAGACCGCGCTGCATTATGTTTCGGAGATATACCGCAGCGGTACAAAAGAGCGCCAGCAGCTATATCAAAAAATGAATATGCCTAAAGCGGACGGCACATTTTTATCGCCTCTTGAAAAAGACCGCATTTCAAGCCAGATTTCAAGAATTAATTCGGCTTTAAACAGGGCGGCGGACAAGAAAAAAAGCCTTGAGGAAAAAAGAATGGAATTGCTGCTTCCTAAAGTTCAGGATATTATAAAAAATCATCCCGACCTTACCGAGGAAGAAATGCTGGCAAAAATGGAAGAGAACCTTGTACCGGTGAATGTCGTCATGGCTATGAAGGAAAAAGGCTTGATACAGCTGGCGACACTGGCGGCCGAAACACCTGAAACCAGCGATACGACTAAAAATTAACCGCCGGCAAATCGTTTTTTGATTAAAAAATATTAAACTAATCCTTTTTAATGTCGATATTATTAAATGAGAAATCAGATCTGTTTGGTTTTCTCGATTTTTATTACCGATGCAAAAATGGCAAGACCTTACTAAATAATGAGTTTTTGGTTTTGCTTAATAATATTCGATTGCGAAAGGGGTTTCGGTTTATGGCTGAGTTGGGCGATAAGACCTTGGTTTGTAAAGGCTGCGGGAATGAATTTATATTTACTGTGTCAGAGCAGGAGTTTTATAAGAAAAAAGGTTTTGAAAATGAGCCGACACGATGTCCTGAATGCCGCTCGCAGCGTAAAAAAGTAGCGATATCCGACGGCGGCGAGGAAAAAAAACGTGAATTTACAATGGTTGTGTGTTCTATGTGCGGAAAGCAGACGCAGGTGCCGTTTAAGCCTTTTGAGGGAAAGCCTGTATATTGCCGCGACTGCTATAAGACCAGAAAATAATTAATAATTTAACTTCATTAGAATCCAATTTATTGAAAAATAAATTATGTTAATAATTTTTTATAATGAAATTCAAGAATCAGCTTGAACTTTAAGTTTGTTTATGATGATATTTGAATTAAATAACCAGTAAAATAATGTCATTTAACATTTATGAAAGTTGAATGGATAATAAATTAAAGCGGAGCGTAATTGTTCCGCTTTAATTATAATTTAAGGAAATATATGTGCAATTCAATTGGGGTTAAATTCAGGGTTACGACATTTGGCGAGTCGCATTCAAAGGCGCTTGGCGCGGTTATTGACGGCTGCCCGGCCGGTGTTGAGTTTTGCGAGGACGATATAACGAAATACCTTAATGGTTCCGGTGTTTTTGATTGCCTTAAAACCAGGCGGAATGAACCTAATCAGCCTGAGATTCTATCCGGCGTATATAAAGGGCGAACCCTGGGAACGCCGGTAGCAATAGTTATTCACAATAAAGCTGCCGATTCTTCACAATATATGCAGCTCGAAGGTATTGCAAGACCCTCGCATGCCGAATATGAATATTATTCTAAGTTCGGTCTGTATGATCCTCGCGGCGGCGGGCGTTCTTCGGGGCGCGAATGTGTTAGCAGGCATGCCGCGGCGGCGCTTGCGGATAAAATCCTTACATCTAAAAATATTATTTTGGAACCGTCGGTAATCGAGCTCGGCGGAATTAAAATAACCGATGATCAGCATATCGGCGAAATTTTAAAATCTGTTCTTGAAAAATCATCTGCCGGCGATTCGACCGGCGGAATTTTCGAGGTTAAAATAAAAAATCTTCCGGCTGGAGTCGGAAGCCCGGTATTTCAAAAGCTTGACGCGCAGATTGCTTCGGCTGTAATGTCAGTCGGCGGAGTTAAGAGCGTCGAAATAGGCTCGGGTATTGAAGCTGCAAGGCTTTCCGGCAAAGAAGCGAATGACGTTTTTTGTTATGATGACTCAGGGGCGCTTAAAACGCGGACTAACCATTCAGGCGGAATCTGCGGCGGCATTTCGACCGGATTTGATATTATCGTGCGGGCGGCGGTAAAACCTACACCTTCGATTTATATTGAACAGGACACTATCGACTTTTATCATAAGAAAAACGTCAAGATAAATTTGAAAGGCCGTTTCGACGTTAATTTTACGCCGCGCGCTATGGCTGCAGCCGTTTCGACCCTTAAAATCATTATTCTTGATAATCTTATCCTTTCGGGAATAATTCCGCCCGATAAGATTTAAGTTACACTTTAATCTGTTCTTGATTCTTCTAAGTTCATAAATGAAAAATCGTATTCTTTAAATTCAATTCATGCAGTATTATGCTGGAAATAGCGGCGGCTTCGGCACCGCTCTGCATGAGTCACACATTCCGATTGCGCTTATATTAAAATTTTCGGCAACTGAATTCATTGTAAGTTCGCCGGTTTCGAAAATATTTTTTAAATAAAAACCTATCAGCATATTATTATTATTACCGATATTTTTAATGACTTATAGTGTCGTGCGAACGTCATTAATTTTTCGTTAGAGGAAATAAGATATGAAAAATAACGGTATTTTTAATTATTCAGGAATAATGCGGCCTGATAACTTTAGAAAAAAAATATATAAACTAAATTTTTATTTTCAATTATTTATTTTTATAATCGTATTTTTATTTACCGTAATGTCTAAGTCCGTTGAGTGCGATGTATACGCAGCTGAACGGGATTCTAAGCTTTTTCAATTGAAACAAAAAATCGAAAACGAGGAATATAAAGAGCCTGAAGTGAGCGTTGAGGTTGAAAAAGAGGAATCGCCGCATGCTGTTACCGACCGTAACGCGAAAATGCCGTTTGCGGTTAAAACTACGCCTGCTGACGGTGAAGCTAACGCGCCTATAAACACTCAGATAAAAATAATGTTTAGTAAGCCTATGGATTATCTTACAATAAATAAGTCTTCATTTATGGTTATGGATGAAGTTGGCTCCTCGGTGGACGGCAATGTTACTTATGACGCAGCTTCTTATGTCGCGACATTCACTCCTGCGGCCGCGCTTTCTAAAAATTCGACATTCAGCGTGTTTGTGCCGGCATATCTGGTCAAGGATGCCGAGGGTTATCAGCTTGACAAAAACCTTTCGGTTTCATTCAAAACAGAAGGCGATACAGAAAATACTGCTAAAATTTATGAATCGCGTAAATCGCCGAAGGTTGTCAGAACATCGCCTGATGTCAACGCTGCGGACGTTGCCCTGGACAGTTATATAATGGCCGATTTCACAATGCCGCTTTCACAGCAAAAAATTGCCGATTCGACGATTGTAGTCAATGACGGAATTAAGGATATAAGCGGAAAGACAGTTTATGTCGAAAAAGATAACCAATTGATGTTTATTCCGGATAAAAACCTTGAAACCGGTAAAGTTTACCGGGTTAATATAACGGCCCGCGATATCGAAAGCATTGACGGCTTTAAATTGCCGCAAAATTATTCGTGGAGTTTTTCGACCCGAAAACCTCGTGACGAAGCGCCGCCTGAGGTAGTATCGGTATCGCCTATAAACGGCTCTTATGACGTATCGGAACAGGCGAGGATCGCGGCGTCATTTTCAGAGGAAATCGAGCCGACCACTTTAAATAAATATACGGTTACGCTTTCTGAAAATAACCAGGATGTGAACGGAAAGATAATTTATGACCGCCGTACGCTTAAAGCGGCGTTCGTGCCTTATGAAAAACTTAAATTAGGCCAGAAATACACGATGATTATTTCTACCGCAGTTAAGGACATGGCAGGTAATCCGATGAAAGAACCTGTACAATGGTCATTTTTTACTAAAAAACCGATCGTCGTTGAAAAACCTAAAATAGTGAAAACATTTCCGGCGTCTGACGAAAAAAACATAAAAATCGATACGAAAATTTTTATTTACTTTAATAAGTCGATGAATGAATCTACCTGTAACGTATTTAATGTAAAATTATCAGCAGGCGATAAAGTGATTCCTGTGTCGACTAATTTTATAAAAAACGGCAATTTTGTGACCATAATACCTCTTGAAAATCTTGAATATTCAACGGTATATAAAATCAGCGTGAGCGGCCGCATTTCAGATAACGACCAGCAGCAGCTGGGCAGTGATTATCAGGCTTCGTTTACTACAATGGAAAAACCGGATACTACTCCGCCAGAGATTGTAAAAATAATTCCTGAAGATAATGCGCTTTCTGTCGCATTGAATTCGATTATTTCCGTAAGTTTTACTGAACCTATAGCCAAAGGCAGTATTTCAGCGTCATGTATCAGCGTGAAAAATGAAAAGGGCATAAGGATTAACGGCAGCCTTAATTTCGATGAGAGCGACAATGTGCTCACATTTATCCCGGAAGCTAAATTCGAATATATGACAAAATATGTAGTCGCCTTGACCGATTCTATTAAAGACCGCGCCGGTAACCGGCTGCGCGCAGGCAAGACATGGTCATTTACTACTTTGATGGCGCCTGATATCACTCCGCCGAAAGTGATATCGTGCTTTCCGAAGAACCTTGAAAAGCAGCTGGCTGTCAATACTACGGTTCAGATAATATTCTCGGAACGCCTGAAAGAGGGTGTTGTCAATAACAAAACTATCGTGCTATACGATGAAAACGGCACTGAAACGCCTGCGGCAGTTACTTATGACGCAATAATGCGCCGCGCGACGATTACCCCGCGCCGCAACCTTGAATATTCGACGAATTATAAAATTGTCGTCACTAAAATCATTCAGGATATGGCCGGTAATGGAATGCGTGAAACTTTTGTTTCGCAGTTTAAGACGCTTGCCGCGCCTGACAGAACGCGCCCCGAGCTTGCCTCGGCATGCCCTGAGGCCGGAGCTATTAACGTTTCTCTGGATACTTCCATAAATATGTCGTTTACTAAAAAACTCGATCCGCTTACCGTTACGAATAAAAATATTTTCCTTAGAAATGAAAATACCCATTCTGATGTGGCAATTGAAATTTCGTATAATGATAAATTGAAACAAATAGATATAATTCCTCATGAAAAGCTTTCATATTCGACCACTTACCAGCTTGTTCTTTCGCGCGGCGTAACTGACAGCGCCGGCAATTTGTTCGACTCGACCATTGTCGTTGAATTTACGACTAAAGACGCGCCGGATGTGACTCCGCCTGAAATTAAAAAGACTGTTCCTGCGAATCAGGCCAAAAATGTATCGGTCGATTCCTCCATTGTGATATCGTTTACTAAAAAATTGAAGGATTCGACTATTACCGAACGGAACATAACGCTTCTTGAGATAAAAGACGGCGCGCAGAGCGAGATTTTCTGCAAAATCGCATACCAGGAAAAGGACCTGAAAATAGTTGTAACGCCGATTTCAAAGCTGAAATATGCTTCGGCTTATAAGCTTTTAATTAAATCTATATCAGATACCGCTGGAAATTTAATGAAGGAAATGCAGAGCGTATATTTTAATACGGAAGAAGAGCCGGATACCGAACCGCCTTCCGTCAAAGAATGTTATCCTAAGAATAAGGCGGCAAATATTTCTGTTAAGACGGAACTTTATTTAAAATTCAACGAACCTGTCGAGCCGGAAACTTTAAATCTTGACAATTTAAAATTGACGGTCAATAAAACTAATGTGGAGTTTGAAGCCTTATATCAGCCTGAATCGAATTCGGTCGTCATAAAACCAGTTAAACCGCTTGAATATGATAAGTTATATACGTTCGAGGCGGTTAATGAAATCAGCGACCTGGCCGGAAATAAAATGCTGGCATCGTATGTGTTCCAATTCAGGACCTGCGAGGTTCCTGATTATGAGAAACCGAAAATTAATTCGATCCAGCCTTTAAACGGCTCGCTCGGCGTGACTAAAAGCGCTCAAATTCAAGTTTATTTCAGCAAAAAATTAAAGCCGGCGAGCGTGAATAAATTTACGTTTTTTGTGAATAATGACCAGAGCGGCGAGCAGGTGGACGGCAAGATTCATTATGACGAGGCTAAAAACTGCGCAGTATTCATGCCGCGCGAGGATTTGCGCGACGGCATCACTTATCGCGCGAAAGTGACGGAAGGCGTTACCGATAAAGCCGGCAATCCTCTTGAAAAAGGCATATCATGGGCATTTACGGTAGGACAGCCTAAAGATAACACTAAGCTTATGCTTGTGTCGTCATATCCGAAGGACAACGAATTGAATCTTGCATGTGATTGCGAAATTGCCCTTACATTTAATAAAAGCATAAACGAAAGCACAGTAAATGAATATACCGTATTTTTGACCGATGGCAGCCGCCGTGTGGCCGGCGAAATATCGCTTGGCGCTTCTGGTAAAAAAGTATTGCTTAAGCCGAAGTCTAAACTTAAACCGGGGACATTATATATTTTAACCGCAACTACAGGTATCGAGGATGAAGATTCTAATCCGCTTTCTAAAAAAGTGAGATTGACATTTAAAACAAAATAATTAGGCTGCTTTTTTATGTTATTGGACAGTTAGTAAAATAAAAAAAGGCTGTTTGGAGAGTTGCATTTCTAAACAGCCTTTTTTATTATTTAATTTGTTTTTATTTTTAAATTACATTTTGCGTTCTTTTTTTATGAGGTTCGATGTGCCGCAGTGTTCACAAACTGCCGATACGCGTTCTTTTTCTTCGGAGTCGTAAATTTTGAATCCGGCGTTTGAATCGCCTACGAATTGGCATTTTTTGCATATAATTTTTCTGAACGGGATTGTAATTGGGTTTAATTGACTGTTAGTACTCATAGAATAAATCACCTTTGCTTGATAACGGTTAAAATTAAATTATCGGAAAGCGATACTGCATTATACATTCTTGTTTCCGGTTATGTTTTCAACCGCTTCTTCTAAATTTTTGAACATTTTGACTACGTTTTTAAATCCTATTATTGTGAAAACTTTTTCTATCGACTGCGGTACGCATGAAAAAACGAGCGTTCCGCCTTTTGGCACTATGGTGTTCCTGCCGGTTATTATTACCGATATCGCTGATGAATCAATGTAGGAAGCCGCTTTAAAATCAACTATTAACTTGTATTGCCCGGCGTTAAACGCTTCGGTGAAACAAGTCTTGAATTCGTTATTGTTTAATATGTTGATTTCGCCGTTAATAGATATCAATCCATAACTTTCATGGTTTTCAAATTTTACTGGCATTAAAGTAGTTTCTCCTTCATTATTTTTTCGTATCGGTATTTTTTACGGCCACAATAGTTATATCATCAGACTGGGATTCCGCGAAAGTTGATAAGTTTCTTATTATTTCGGATATTATTTCAGGCGCTTTCAGCGAATAATTCTTCTTGAGTATTTCGATTAAATTTTCCTCGCCGAAAAAATCGTTCTCATCTTTTTTGGCTTCGGTAACGCCGTCGGTATATAGGAGTAAAAGATCACCGTCTGCGAAATCATAGTTTGCGTCGGCTATTTCAATGTCAGGGAAGGCGCCTAAAAACGGCCCTGTCGAATCTAGTGTCTGAAGCGACATATCTTTTTTTAATATGAACGGCGGCAGGTGGCCGGCGTTAACATACGACTCAAAACGTTTGGTGTCAAGATTCAAAATCCCTAAAAACATTGTGACAAATTTGCCCATGCCGACATCGCGCATGATCATGGAATTAATTTTATTGCATACTTTTACGACTGAAAATTTTTCAGAAAGAAGCGTTCTTATTAAAGTACGGACCATAACCATTAATAATGCGGCGGATATTCCCTTGCCTGAAATATCGCCTATGCATATAGCGATTCTTGAGTTATCGAGCTGGATAAAATCATAAAAATCGCCGCCGACCTGTTTGGCTGGTATCATTTTTGCGCCGAAGTCAAAATTAGGATGCTCCGGAAATACGTTAGGCATGAGATTTAGCTGAATTCTTGAAGCGACCTTCAAGTCGTCTGTAAATTGAGTTAAATCATTTTCATTCATCATATTGCCGAATGAGTTCATGAATGTGTTTACATATTTTGTCTTCTGGCTTTTTTTTAAGAATACGTTTATCCGTGCCATTAATTCTATCCAGTTAAACGGCTTTGTAACATAATCGTCGACGCCGCAGGCAAACCCTTCGACTTTGTCTTTAATGTTGTCCTTGGCCGTCAGCATTATTATTGGAATAGTATTGAACTCTTTAATCTGGCGCAGCTGCGTTACAAGCTCAGGGCCGCTCATTTTAGGCATGGAGCTGTCTATTATGAAAAGGTCGGGTTTGAATTCCTTGACTTTTTCAATAGCGTCAGCCCCGTCACATGCGGTCTGTACCGTATATTCCTTCTGCAGATGGTAGTTTAAAAATGTGCGTATAACTTCTTCATCGTCGACTACCAGCAGCTTGAATCTTCTATTGTCGTCAGCGCTTAGATTTTGTATTGGCAAATAAATTCACGCTCTTTTGAAAAATAAAAAACAGTTTTAATTTTATAATTTTTAAAGTGACTATTCCTGACGCCATTTTTCGAGATTAACGAGAGGATGCGTGCGTTACAGGTTTATATTCATGGTTTCTTTTGCTTGTTACTTTCACTTCGTCCATCGTGTCGCCGCCCTGGATTTTATCGACGATTTCAATGCCGGATATTACGCGGCCGAAAACTGTATGTTTGCCGTCGAGCCATGGAGTTGCCACATGTGTTATAAAAAACTGGCTGCCGCCGGTGTTGAGGCCGCGGTGCGCCATCGAGATAACGGCTCTTTCGTGTTTATGAGTGTTTTTTGATGCTTCGCAGTCTATTTCATAGCCCGGACCGCCCGCGCCTGTGCCTGTAGGGTCGCCGCCCTGAATCATAAAATTCTCTATTACGCGGTGGAATTTAAGGCCGTTATAAAATCCTTTTTCTGTAAGGTTGATAAAGTTTGCAACTGTATTCGGTGTTTCGTCTTCAAATAATTCAAGTGTCATGACGCCGTATTTTGTTTTTATTTCGATTTTAGGAAGGGCTTTATCGTCAATTACCGGGCCGTTCTTTTTTGTTTCGGCTTCTTTCGTATCAGGCGCGGCATTGGCCGATCCTGCGTGCAGCAATATTAATGCGGCGAAAATCAAAAGATACAATACGGAAAATACCTGACTTTTCATTTGTGTCCTCCATAAATTTAAATAATATATTTGTACTTATATTTTAACATTTTTTATTAAAATGTCAACAAAAAAATAAGGCCCGGATTTATGCCCCGGCCTTATTTTAACAATATACTGCTTTGTTTTGATTAAAAAATATACATTAATTTTATTTTTTTCTATTAATTGTTTGAGCCGTTCACATGCATTGCTTCCATGAATTCTTTATTGGTTTTCGTTTTTGTCATTCTGTCTATTAAAAGCTGCATTGCTTCTGCCGGTGAAAGCGGATCGAGGATTTTACGGAGTACCCATACTTTATTAAGAACTTCCTTGCTGAGAAGCAATTCTTCTTTACGAGTGCCGGTCCTCTTAATGTCGATGCACGGAAATAATCTTTTCTCGAATAATTTGCGGTCTAATACAAGTTCCATATTACCGGTGCCTTTAAATTCCTCGAAAATTATATCGTCAAGTTTTGAGCCGGTTTCGACTAATGCGGTGGCTAAAATTGTGAGCGACCCGCCGCCTTCGATATTTCTTGCGGCGCCGAAGAATTTTTTAGGCTTATAAAGCGCGGCCGGGTTGACGCCGCCGGTTAATGTCTGGCCCGATGACGGCAGCTGCAAGTTATATGCGCGCGCCAATCTGGTTATGCTGTCGAGCAATATTACGACATCTTTGTTATTTTCTACCATTCTCTTGGCTTTTTCAAGAGTCAGCTCGGACACTTTGATGTGGTGTTCGAGCGGTTCGTCGAATGTCGAGCTGATAACCTCCGCGTTAACGGAACGTTTCATATCGGTAACTTCTTCAGGGCGTTCGTCTATCAATAATATCATTAATTCGACTTCAGGATGGTTGGCTATTATCGAATTGGCGACTGCTTTTAAGAGGGTCGTTTTTCCGGCTTTAGGCGGAGCTACTATAAGTCCGCGCTGGCCTTTTCCTACCGGCGAGAGCAGGTCTATTATTCTCGGCGATATGTCGATATATTTTTTTGATTCGAGCGTGAATTTTTCGTCAGGATAGTACGGGACGAGATTATCGAATAATTTCCTGTACTTCATTTTGTCCGGTTCTTCGAAATTAATGGCTTCAATGCGTAAAAGAGCGGCGAATTTTTCGCCTTCTTTAGGAGCGCGTGTCTGGCCGATAACGATATCGCCTGTTCTTAAGTCGAAACGTCTGATCTGTGACGGCGAAACATATACGTCTTTTTCGTTCATCGAATAGGAGGCAGTCCTTAAAAAACCGTAGCCGTCTTCAAGTATATCAAGGACGCCTTCGGCGGCGAACCCGCCGGCGCGCCTTATCTGCTCATGAATGATTTTCAATATGTAGTCGTTTTTGCGTTCGCACTTTTCCGTCGATATGTTGAGCTCTTTGGCTATAT
>JASDSY010000034.1:0-46847 GCA_041441465.1 Candidatus Wallbacteria bacterium | reverse complement strand
TTTTACCGTGGTCAACGTGTCCGATCGTACCAATATTCAGGTGCGGTTTACTTCTGTCAAATTTTTCTTTTGCCATTTTAGAAAATCCTCCTTAATGAAGTGTATTTTTTAACATTCCCTAAAAATAAAAAAAACCTTAACTATACTAAAAAGCCCACCACCGGTATTGAACCGGTCACCTTATCCTTACCAAGGATACGCTCTACCATCTGAGCTAGGTGGGCTTAAGTAATAAGGAAAAAGATGGAGAGAGAAGGATTCGAACCTTCGAAGCCCGAAGACGACGGATTTACAGTCCGTTCCCTTTGACCACTTGGGAATCTCTCCATTTTTAAGCCGACAATGGGACTCGAACCCTTAACCCCCGCATTACAAGTGCGGTGCTCTACCAATTGAGCTATGTCGGCAACCTAAACGTATTCAAAATTTAAGTGGTTACATTATATCACACATAAATTTTTATGTAAATACGTTTTTATCATTAAATAAGTTTATTTTCGTTCAAAAAATTAAATTACATTAATTTTTCTTTTAAAATTAAGTTTTTAATATTTTTTTTTAGTTTTTTCTTTTGATAAAGAACAATAAAAGTCTTTTTTTTAATTTTTTACGTTCTGGCGCATATATTCATAAGCAAGTATTCCGGCCGTAACCGAAACATTCAATGATTCAAACTGGCCGGGCATAGGGATTCTCACTTCACGGTCAACTTTCGCCGATGTTTTGCCGGCAAGCCCTTCGCCCTCGTTACCCAGTATTACGGCGTATTTGCCTTTAGTAAAATCCTCGTCGAACACGTTTTTCTCGGCGGTCATCTCGCAGCCGAGTATCTGGTAACCGTCGTTTTTTAAATTCGCTATAGCCTCCAAGACACCGGAAGCGCATATTATCGGGATATGAAAAAGCGCGCCTGCCGAGGTTTTAGCTACCGTGGAGTTTATCTTCGCCGATCTTTTATCAAAAACAACGCAGCCAGTTACGCCCATGGCATATGCCGATCTTATTATAGCGCCCATATTATGCGGATCGTGAATGCAATCAAGCAAAAATAAAAACGATTTCTCGACATTCTTATTTTCCTTTAAAAATCCGCCAAGGCTCATTTTTTTAAAGCCCGGCACTTCCGCTATAACTCCCTGATTTTCAGGCGACCCCGAAAGCTTTATAAGCTCTTCGCGCGATTTATATCCGACCGGAATGCTGCGGCCTGATTTTTTTAATTCGACAAAAATTTCTTTGAAGTAAGGCTTCTTTGATTGTTTATCTTCAAGATATATTCCGGCAACCTCGTTTTTGCTTTTTATCAGTTCTATTACCGTATTCTTTCCGTATACATATTCCATCTTTTATACCCGCTTTTTTATTATTTTTCAATATGAAAATTCGTTCCCTGCTTGGTGTCTTCTAAAATTATGCCGATTTCCTTAAGCCCGTTTCTTATAGTATCGGACATTTTATAGTTTTTTTCGGCCTTTAACTCGGCTCTAATCTTGATCAGAAGACCGATCAATTTTTCGGCCAGCCCAGAGTCGTTAGCCGCCTCTTCGCTGTTCGAGCTCTTTTCGCCCTTAATGCAATCTTCGTCGACAATAGCCAGCAACCCGTCAAGATATGCCATGTATCTTGAATATACGTAGGCTGCAGCGTATTTCTTATTGTCATTTTCCTTCAATATCGCTTCGCTCAATACCGGCATATATTGAAAAACACTGCCGATTGCGCCAGCCGTATTAAAATCGCTTTCCATATATTCATTAAACTTGCCTTCGAATTCGCAGACTTTAGCTTTCAGTCCTTCAGATAATCGTCCTTTTATCATATCCTCATTCGCGGCGTCTAAAACGACTTCTTCCCTTAACGCCATGAGTTTTTTCATGAATTTTACTATCGTGGCAAGGCTTTTTCTCAATTCTTCCATTTTTTCAGGAGTAAAATTTATCGGGCTCCTGTAATGATTAGAAAGTATGAAATATCTTATGACATCCGCCGAAAACTTTTCCAGCAAGCCGGAAATGGTAAAAAAGTTGCCGAGCGATTTGCTCATTTTTTCCGAATTAACGTTCACAAGCCCGTTATGCATCCAATATTTTACGAAAGGCTTGCCGTTTCTGGCTTCTGATTGCGCTATCTCGTTTTCATGGTGCGGGAATATCAAATCAAGGCCGCCGCCGTGAATGTCAAGAGTATCGCCCAAATAGTGATTGCTCATGGCCGAACATTCGATGTGCCAGCCTGGACGGCCTTCCGCCCAAGGACTTTTCCATTTTATTTCGCCGGGTTTGGCGGCTTTCCACAAACAAAAATCGTGAGGGTTTTTCAGTCTTTCATCAACTGCTATTCGCGCGCCAGCCAGCATATCCTCGAAATTTCTTTTCGAAAGCTTGCCGTATTCATCGAACTTTGAAACCTCAAAATAAACTTCGCCGTCAACCACGTAAGCGAAACCTTTTTCGATAAGCCCCTCGATAAATTTAATTATATGAGAAATATGCTCGGTCGCTTTCGGATAATGAGTAGCCCTTTTAATGCGCAGCTTGTCCATATCTTCGAAGTACCTGTCGATATATTTCGACGATATTTCAAGCGCGTCCTTTTTCTCGAGTTTAGCACGGTTAATAATTTTATCGTCGACGTCGGTAAAATTAACGACCATATTGACGTTATAACCTTTAAACTCGAAATATTTCCTTATGACATCAAAACAAATAGCGGCGCGCGCGTGTCCGAGATGGCATTCATCATAAACAGTCACACCGCATACATACATTTTTATCTCTTTTTCATTCTGCGGAACAAATTCGGTCATCCTGTTACTTAACGTATCAAATACCTTAATAGACATAAGTAAATCCATCCTTTATAATAAACTGCATATAAACATTCAAAACTAAATTAATAATTGTAACTTTTAGGCGCCTTATTTTCGCCGGTATTTAAAGACCCCTTATTTCCTGTATTATTTCCTTTAACATTATTAACGCCGGGTTTAAGGTTTTTATCCTGCCCCTTGCCGGCTGCGCCGGATTGCTTTTTCTCAGCCTCCGCTGCCGCCGCTTTAGGAGCCTGCGTTTTTCCGGCCTCGCATTCGCTTATCAATTTTTGAGCCTCGCCTGCTAATTTTCCGTTCGGATTTAAATTTATCACCGCATTAAATTCTTCGAGCGCTTTTTCAAATTCATTATTTTCCTTATACGCTTTGGCGAGGTTAAAATGAACCTTAATATCTTTAGGGAATAAAGCCAATATTTTTTGGCCGATTTCAACAGCTTCGGAATAATTTTTATTCTCGGAATAAAGTTTTAACAAAAAATTTAAAGCATCGATATTTTTAGGTTCATCCTGAACCGCTATCTTGACTTCGTCAATAGCTCCCTGAATATTTTTATCACGATAGAGATCATGACCTTTTGTTAAATGCTTATTGGTACCACAACCGCCTAAAATAAAAGCATTCGCACAAACGACAAATAACAAAAAAAAGAAAGAAACCCATTTTAAAAATACACGCATCACTTTAAACCTCCCTTAAAATTATTTCACCCGACAATAAGATATCAATTCGGCTTCTGTAAATAAAAAACTTTTAAATTATTAAAATCGCATATTACACCGCAAGAAACAAATCAATATATCGCATATTTAATTATTACTTCGGGATTATCGCCTTTTACATAATAATTCCTTTTTATTCTGGCAATTAATGTAGCGCGCTCTACTCCTTTAAAATCTTCTTTTTTGACCTGATGAAAATAACAACCGGTACCTTCCTTATAAAATTTAACTTTTTTATCTTCCGTCGGAAACGTTGCCTCGATTGAATTTACATCGATATGATTTCCGTTCTTGTCAAATGTTTCAATTACAAGTTTTCTTTGTTTGACAATATATTTAGCCTTTCCTGAAAATTCATGCGGAAAACAATATGCCTCTTTAAAAATACCGACAGGCGCGATACGAAAAACGTCATACTCATCTTCAAAGTCCCTGTAAACAAAAAAAACATGTTCGCCGATGCGTTTATATCCGATAACCGCCACTCCGTAATCCGCTTTTTTCAATGGAATTCCGTTCATATAAAAAGATGTACTCCCGAGGACAATTCCATAAAGATCGAGCGCCGATATAAGCTCCTCATCTTTTCCTTCGAAATTTTCAAAAATTTTTATATAATCGTCATCCATGTAAAATTTTCTTGTTTCATCAATTTTATGGCCTTTTTGGGGTGCCATCGAATCTGTAACAAAAGATTCTTCAGGTAATACCAATATGGAAGCAAATCCTTCAAGCGAATCGCAAACCTTTTCATTTGAAAAAACATGTTCCTTTAAATATTCCGAAAAAGAAAAAAAATCAGGATTATCAACCGATTTAATTTGATATAAACGTTCGAGCGCCCTCGGATTGATTCCGAATGCATTTTTTTTGGCGACTAAATCATAATATTTTTCAAATGTGATTTCGGCCGAATCGGAACTCGAAACACGCCACCAATCGGAGCAAAATGCCGCCGCATAAGAGCAGGATTTCAGCGGAATAACAGTAACCGCATTATCAAAATTACTTGCAGCTTCATATTTTGTATCATTTTCACCAAACGGCTTTATCGGAACAGCGATAATTTTTTTAGCGGGCAGAATGTTAAAATTTTTTATAAGCTTAAAATCTCTAAGTTTTTCCGCCTTAACCGCGATACCGTTTATTTTGTATAAACTCTGGAATTTTTCTGTAAAAGTATAAGGGAAACATGAACTTTGAAAATCAGGAGGGTATTGTTCAAAATAATCAGCGGGAATATTCTGAGCAATATTTTGGGTTTCTTCCCATTCTTTTAATGTCAGGAAAAAACGCCCGCCGTTTTCATTTGAAATAGGCGGCTGCAATAATCTTAAATCCTGTGAAAGATAAAGAAACCGAGCACTATAATCATCGGATATCACTGGAATTTCATAGGCCGCCAAGCTGTTTTTTATCATCACGTCACGCGGCGCGCCGAATTTTAAACCAGGCGCCAAAAAAGCATCCTTTTTTTCCTTCAACCCGGCACTTACTAAAACAGCATCCACATCTCGAACGTATTTTGCGATCGCTGAAATTTTTTCCGGCAGAATAAAAGAATATAACTGTGCCTTATCGATAGGATTATCAGGCGGCGAATTTTTTTTCTTATCAGCGGAATACGAGGGCAATGCACAAACCGACAGAAAAAACAACGCCAAACCGATGCATAAATAATATTTAATGAAATTTACGCTTGCAATTCTTGTTTTGATATAATCCAACTTATTTTGTCTAATAATGTACCGTTTCATAAAAAATGCCTGGTTCCTGCCAATTTTAAACCTTCAATTTATCCTGGAGTAATAAAGCGAAGTGGAATTTTAACAGATTTTTTCAAAAAAATCAACTGATAGATTTTATTCTTGCAATTTATAAAAAAATTTGTTATCATACAAAAAAGAGTAAGTAAATGAATAACAATTCACCAAAAAAGAAAAACGAATTGGGCGAACTCTGGAAAAGTGCCGGCCTGCTTTTTAACATAGGTTATTATATATGCGCGGCACTATTGATAAGCATGGCAATCGGCTATTATGCCGACCAATTCTTCGGCACCAAACCGTTTTTACTGTTGTTATTTATTTTCATCGGAATATTAACCGGCTTGAGCGAGATTTTCAACGTAGTAAAAAAAATAAAATAACGTATGAATTTAAAATAAAAAATGTTCCGAAAGTTTATTTTTCATGTTTAATGACAACCCTTTATGGAATTATTCAATTTCATTAATAATTAAAATAACTATTATCGCAGCACCATTTACAGCGTATTATTTTGGTTTTTATGCCTTGATTTTTTTTACGGCAGGAGTATTTCTCGGAATAGTTTCATTCGCCGGAATTATAAAGCTTGCTTACATAATAATTCCTGAACCCGGTGCCGCAAATCCGCCTGAAATTGAAAAAACGGCAGTTGTGAATAATAACCCCGACACCCGGCCGGAGAATGATATCAAAAATAAATTAAAAGCTCCGGGGCCTGATTTTTTTGATAAAGTAAAATTATTTTTGTTATATCTGGCAAAATTAGCGCTTTTCGTATTTTTTTTCTGGCAGGCGGCCAGGGCCGGCATTTATGCAATATTATCATTTATGGCCGGTTTTTCTGTAATAATACCGGCGCTGCTATTCGCCGGTATGTGCTTGAAATCAAGCAAAAACAACAATTATTAATAGAAATCAACAAAATAAAATTTGAGGAATTATATGTCAATATCTAAATTTAATTTAATTAACGGAACGGGAATCGCTCTTTATGCTTTAATAAATTCGGTTTCGCCTGCATTAGCCGCCGGAACCGCCGAGGTTATGACAACTGCCGAAGCCGCGCTTTCTCACGGCGCAAAAAAAACTGCGGAACATGGCCCGAATTGGATAGAACCGTCGATCATATTAAACAGGGAATGGATCGAACATACATTTGAACATATCGGCGGCGGGCATTTCGTAGTCGTAATAATGAGCTTTTTATTGACAATGGTAATCGGCGGTTTTTTATATATGGCCACACGCAACCTCACCATAAAAAATATTTCGCCTGTGCAAAATTTCGTCGAACTTATTTATGAATCCCTTGAAAAATATGTTATTTCAATAATGGGTGAATCCGGAAGAAAATTTTTAGTGATAATCGGTTCGCTTTTTATTTTTATATTACTAAATAACCTTCTCGGGCAGGTGCCGGGCCTTGAGTCGCCGACAGCGAACTTAAATACTACGGCGGCAATAGCGATATTTGTTTTTTTATCAATTCATTATGTAGGGTTCAAATCACAGGGTTTTAAATATCTCAAACATTTTACCGGCGATATATGGTGGCTTTCGCCGTTGATGTTTGTAATACACATAATCGGCGAACTTTCAAGACCGCTTTCGCTGGCCATTCGTCTTTTCGGTAATATCCGCGGCGAAGATATTACGATTTGCATATTATTTGTTCTCGGCATAATGGCTTATATACCGTTTTTTCATCTGCCGATGTTATTTTTAGGATGTTTCACCAGTTTCATACAGGCCCTGGTATTTACAATGCTTACAATGTCGTACATATCAGGCGCGCTTCCTCATGAGCATGAAGAACACCATGATGAGGAACACGGCCATAAAAAAAGCCATTAATTTTATATCAATAAATGCCGGATTTTATGTTATAATTATATTTGTTTCAGTATAAAAATAAATCAATACAACAAAAATATATAATTTCAAAAACAAACAAGAAATATCAAACCAAAACAAAAATAGGAAAGGGGAAGTTCAATGGATATCCATGTTTTTAGTATTATTTTCTCATCACTTTGTATCGCAATAGGTGCATTCGGAGCTGCTTTAGCTCAGGGTCGCGCAATTTCATCGGCTTTAGAAGGAATCGCAAGACAGCCGCAGGTTTCCGGCGAAATTAGAACTACAATGATCATAGGTCTCGCGCTTATCGAATCGTTAGCTATTTACTGTCTTGTTATTTCCCTTATATTGTTATTCGTTAAATGGTAATTTAAATATTTTTAAATTTTACGCCAGGATTGACCGCGAGGTTAGAAATATTTTAAAGTACCTGATTCAAAGGGGAGTAAACGATGTTAGACATTAACCTGACACTACTATGGCAATTTCTTAACTTTCTAATTGTCATGTTTGTGCTTAACGCTTTTTTATTCAAACCTGTCGGTGCGGTATTAAAAAAGCGCCAGGAGGACATGCAAAAACTTTATGACGCCATAGACTCAGACAAAAAAGCAGCCCTCGCCCTGAAAGAAATTCATGACGAGCAGATCAAAAAGATTGAAATTGAGATCGCCGAGCTTAAAAGAACAGCTATGAAGGAAGCTCAGGCTCAAAAAGATGAGATTCTTGAAGAGGCGCGTCAGGAAGCGCAGGCAGTCGTCAATAAGGGACTTGAAAAAGTAAAAAACGAAACGCAAAAAGAGCTCGACAAGCTTCAGGACTATGTCGCCGACCTGTCAGTGCGCATTGCCGGTAAAATATTAAAGCAGGAAATTGATAAAAGCAAACACAAGCAGATGATCGACGAGTTTATACAAAAAGTTGGTGAAATAGAGTGGCAGAAGAGGTAGTAGCAAGCCGTTACGCGGAAGCGCTTATAATGCTCGCTCATAACGAAAACGAAGTTCAGCGTTTTGAAGATGATATAGAGTTCATAATCCAAACTATTAAATTAGAACCTCGTCTTGAAAAGGTGCTTTTCCATCCGTTCATCAACAAGGCTCAAAAATTGGATCTTATAGAAAAGATATGGAAAGAGCATGTTCACAAGACCGTCTTTAATTTTATGAAACTTCTTATTGATAAAAGAAGAATTAACCAGCTTAATGCAATATACGACGAGTATGTTGTACAGATGAATAAGGTAAAAGGAATATGCATTGCGAAAGTCGAAACTGCCGTAGCTCTCGAAGCCGTAGATGCCGAAAAACTAAAAGCGCAGCTTGAAAAAGTTACCGCTCTTAAGTTATTGATCGACAATAAAGTTAATCCTTCGATAATCGGCGGACTCTCGGTACGTATCGGCGACGAGGTAATCGATTGGCGCATTTCACGCACTCTTGAAACGTTAAACGAAAAATTACGCGAAAATTCCTTGATAAAACTTTAACCGCGCCTGCTTTTATCTTAAAGTTTAAACTCGAAAGCATGCACCGATCAACTCATAATAACTTGAATGGGGGATTAATAAATGCCTATCAGGCCTGATGAAATAGTTGGTATTTTAACCAAAGAAATAAATAAATTTGACACCAATCTGCATTTAGACCAGGTTGGTACCGTTGTAAGCGTCGGCGACTCGATCGCGCGCGTTTACGGCCTTGAGAATGCAATGGCCGGCGAACTTATCGAATTTCCGAACGAGGTTTTCGGAATGGCCCTTAACCTTGAAGAAAGTTCAGTAGGCTGCATTTTGCTCGGCGACGACAAACTCATTAAAGAAGGCGATACGGCAAGATGTACCGGTAAAATCGTTTCTGTTCCAGTCGGTCCCGCTCTTACCGGACGAGTAGTTGACGCCCTCGGCAAGCCGATCGACGGCAAAGGCCCTATAACTACAAGCGAATTTATGCCGGTAGAAACCAAAGCTCCCGGCGTTATAGAAAGGCAGCCGGTTAAAGAACCTTTACAGACCGGCATAAAAGCTATCGACGCAATGATTCCAATCGGCCGCGGCCAGCGCGAACTTATAATAGGCGACCGCGCCACGGGAAAAACGGCTATCGCTATCGACGCTATAATCAACCAGAAAGGTAAAAACGTCCACTGCATATACGTCGCTATCGGCCAAAAACGCTCAACTGTAGCACAGGTCGTATTTACCCTTGAAAAACACGGCGCAATGGAATATACGACGGTAGTTTCAGCTACCGCTTCAGATCCGGCTTCTCAGCAGTTTCTCGCGCCTTATTCCGGCTGCGCGATCGGCGAATATTTCAGAAATAAAGGCGAACATGCGCTCATTGTCTACGATGACCTTTCCAAACACTCAGTCGCATACAGGGAAATATCGTTACTCTTGAGAAGACCGCCGGGCCGCGAAGCATATCCTGGCGATATATTTTATCTTCACTCAAGACTTCTCGAAAGAGCTTGCAAATTCAGTGATAAAAAAGGCGGCGGTTCGCTTACCGCACTTCCTATAATCGAAACTCAGGCCGGCGACGTTTCCGCTTACATTCCGACAAACGTTATTTCAATCACCGACGGTCAGATATATCTCGAATCGGACCTTTTTTATTCAGGTATAAGGCCGGCCATTAACGTCGGTATTTCCGTTTCGCGTGTCGGCGGCAACGCACAAATCAAGGCCATGAAACAAATCGCAGGACGCCTTAGAATGGACATGGCGCAATTCCGCGAACTTCAGTCATTCGCGCAATTCGCGTCAGATCTTGATAAAGCGACACGAGACCAGTTGAACCGCGGTCAGAAACTCACGGAAATACTTAAACAGCCGCAATATAAATCGATGGAAGTCGAGTATCAGATAGCAATAATTGCAGTCGGCACCTGGGGATTGATGGACAGTCTTCCTAACGATAAAGTCAAGGAATTCGAGGAAAAGTTCCTTAAATTCATCGAGGATAAATATCCGCAGGTTCTTATGAACATAAAGAAAAACAAGACTCTGGACGATCAAACCTCTGAAGTCTTGAAAAAAGCTTGCAAGGAATTTACCGATATTTTTAATGAAAAGCAATAATAAAAAATTTAATCCTTTATGGTCATAATTATAATAATGAGCCAAAGGTAATTTTAATCGGGGCGTGTAAATGAAACAGGCAAAAGAAATACGGCGTAAAATAAAATCCATAACTTCTATCCAGCACATAACCCGCGCAATGAAAATGGTATCAGCCGCGAAGTTCAAAAAAGCGCAGAACCGTTTTTCAGGCATAAAAGCGTATTACGCCAGAATCAAGCAGACGATTAACGATCTCGAATCATATTTAAAAAGCATAGGCCACAATTATATTAAAGGTATCGAAAACGCCGCGAGCACAAGATGTTTCGTCGTAATCACAGGCGATAAAGGACTTTGCGGCTCCTTTAACATGAATGTATGCAAAGAAGTCGAAGCACAGGTTTTAAAAGCGCATAAAGAAGGTTTCGAATCGATACTGATAACGATCGGCACCAAAGGCTACGACTATTTTAATAAGCGCGGTTATAACATTCATTTCAGCACTCCTCTTCAAAAACCGGACCCTAAATTCGAGGATGTTTCAGAAGTGGTTACCGCCATTATGGATGTGTTCGAAAGCGGTGACGCAGCGGAGGTTTATATAATAAATACCAAATTCCTGTCTTCGATTTCATATGCTACCAAAACTGAAAAAGTCCTTCCTTTTAAATTTGACGAACCGGCTAACGAAGATAACAGCGCAGCCATGGCTAAAGACTTTAAATTCGAGCCGACTCCAAACAGCATAATCGAGTATTTGCTTCCTCGTTTCGTAAAAATGCACATATTCAGCGCAATTGTTGAATCATCATGCTCCGAACAGGGTTCGCGCATGATAACAATGAGTTCGGCTACCGATAAAGCCCAGGAAATGATAGGTTCCCTGACATTAGTTTTGAACAGGGCACGTCAGGAATCGATCACAAGCGAACTTCTCGATATAAACGGTGGAGTAGAGGCTCTAAAGAAAAAATAATAATCATGCATAGCAATAACACTTAATAGGCTTAAACTATATATAATACTTATAAACTAAGAAAGACCGTAAAAATATAATTTTATGGTCTTTTTTGTTTAATATTTTATACAAATATTTTAAAGCTGCCTATTTTAATTTAAATATTTACCGATATGAACGATAATTTAGAGCCTAAAATTAAAAAATAAATATTAGATTCTTTATTAAAAACACAAATAAAACTAATAATTGTTCTTTATAAAAAAATTTCAAACATGCCCTTGCGTTATTTCAAAATAGTTGCTAAAATTCTTATAAATTTAACGCAGGCACCAAAAAACTTAATAAAATATCTTTTGCGTTTTAAAAAATAAATAAAATAATTTTAAATAAAACGCAAGCTGGTATGATAATTTTTTCAAAATTTAAAATTTATTCATTGTACAAAGCAAAACACATTCACACTTTTTAGACGTAGTATTTTAGTAGTATCGGAGGCAATAATTTGCAGACACTGAAAAAATTATTCATGTACCTGTTAATGGTACTATTCATATCCATATTTTTCCAGTCGGTCGCCATATTATTCATAAAGTACACTCACGGCGACAATAATCTTGCTGTAAAAGCTTCGTTCGATAACGCCAATATCATAACGGGCAATGTAAATGCCGAAGAAAAACCTGTACATGGCGCCGACAAGTTTTTAAACACACTTTCACGTGTGGCATATTCAGGCAAGACAAAATCAGAACCTGACAATACTCCCGAAAAAATGACTGTAAGGATTTCGCAGGAAAATTTCATCGAAGAATACAAACCGCAGGCGGAAGCCTCAAAAGCTCCTGCCGCCGAGGTTCCTTACGGCAAAAAAATAATATTTCACACTCTCACTTACGGACAGAAACTTTCAGACGTCGCTAAAATTTATTCTATGCCGATTGACGAACTGAAAAAAATCAATAATTTTGGAAGCGATTATAGAATTTACATAGGCCAGAAGATAATGGTAACGGCCGAAGCCGCCCAACAAACAACTGCCGCAGCAACAAGTCCGGAAACATTCAAGAAAATTTTAGAAGAACAAAAAGCAAAAATAATTTCCAGCAGCGAAAAAAATTCAACACTTGATGAACAATCGGAAGTTGAAATTAAAACTGCAAAAAAGAAATCTCAAAAACTTGACGATGAAATTGCAAACATCTTAAAAAATGTAAAAACAAGATCATTAAAAGGTAAAAACAACAGTCCGCAGCTTGAAAACGTATCGACCGAATCACGCGACCCGCTTTCGGATATTATAAAAAGCGCAAAAAAGAAACGCCGGGTTTTTAAATGGCCGGTAAGAGGGGTGGTGACATCAAAATTCGGTATGAGGCTGCATCCGGTATGGGGCGAATCTAAAATGCACACCGGCATTGATATCGGCGCAGGCAAAGGCAGGCCGATAACAGCCGCAATGGGCGGAAAGGTAACTTTCGCCGGCTGGCTGGGCGGTTATGGCAAACTGGTCGAAATTAAGCATCCAAAAGGCTACACCACAAGGTATGCGCATATGTCTAAAATAAATGTTAAGGTAGGCCAGGAAGTTACTTCTTCAAAAATCGTGGGCTATGTCGGCGACACAGGAACATCAACCGGTTATCATCTCCATTTTGAAGTCCGCAAGAACGGCAACCCTTTAAACCCTCTTGCATACATACAATATTAACGGCTGGTGAAAAAAAGTGTTAATAATAATAAATAAAGGATAGGAATTTTATTTCCTATCCTTTTTCTTTATATAAAACAATTTTTTTTTATTTTTAAAATTACTTTTTTTCCGGTTTGATTTCCTTGAATTCGCTTATCTTCAGATTCGAAAAATCAGTTATTTTATTATCCTTAGAAAAAATATTTTTAGTGTAAATACCTTTTACCGAAAAATTTTTTAATGAATAATCTTTTAATTTGGAAAGTTCAGATTCAATCTCAGGATTTTTAGAAACCGGATATTTTTCGCCGTTAGCATTAATAAAATAAATCCTGTCATTTTCCTTGATAAAACTGCCAATCATATCGATATTTTTGGTCTCGATTAAATTTTTAGTGTTATTTTGATTTATAATATTAACATTTGAATCTGTTTGAACCTGTGTCGTACTGTTATTATTCACAGATATTTGCGAAATACCGGACGCCGCCGCGCCTGTTTGAGCGGCTTTCAAAGCCTCATTTACGGTCTGAGCCGCGTTTTTCAGTCCTTCACCAGCCGCGTTCTGACCCTGTTTTATGCTTTCTTCGCTGATTTGCTTCGCTTCGCTCACCGCCTGGTTCGCGGCATTAATTCCCTGATTTAAACCTTCCTGAGATAATTTAGACGCTTCCGAAACCGCTTTTTGCGCATCATTAAGTCCTTCCTGCGCCTGCTTCATGCCTTCGCCCGCCGCGTTCTGGACCTGCGAGTTGGCTTCGCTTATAGCCTGATTAGCGGCATTAATTCCCTGGTTTAAACCTTCCTGAGATAATTTAGACGCTTCTGACAACGCTTTTTGCGCATCATCAAGCCCTTCCTGCGCCTGTTTCATACCATCGCTCATCGCGTTCTGGACCTGCGAGTTGGCTTCGTTTATAGCCTGATTAGCAGCCTCGATTCCAGGCACAGAAGTATTTTGAGTAAAAACTCCGTCATCTTCTGCAACTGCCGGAGATAACGAATTAAAATAAACCAGCCCTGCAAATACTAAAATAAAAGCTGTTTTCTTATTCATAATTTTTTTATAACCTCCAAAATAAATTAACCAAAATAATCCGCTCAAAAAAATATAGTCATTAAATTAAAGCTTTTAATGACTATATTTCATTTAAATTTCTACGCTTAATATTAAGCGTTTAATAGTTATTTTTTATCAATCTTTTGTTCAGTTACGTCCTCCGATGAAACGATATCCGAACTGAATTTTTTTACGATATTTTCAAGTTTTATTCCTGTCAATGCCTCGACAGCAGGAGGCAGCTGAGAAATCACATTAATTACATCTTTAGTCAACTTAGAAGCACCGCCGCCTTCACCGCCGGAATTTATCATGACAATTTTTTCCGTCTTAGAGAGAGGTTCTGATATAGCTTTAGCCAGTTCAGGCAATTTTTCAATAACCATTTGAACGATAGCCGCGTTTCCGTATTTTTCCCATGAAGCCGCTTTTTCAGCCATGGCATTAGCTTCGGCAAGACCCTTTGCCTCAATAATCTGAGCCTCATTCATACCGCGAATTTTTAATACTTCAGCTTCAGCAAGGCCTTTTGCTTTTTCTGCTTCGGCAGTTGACAAACCAAGAAGTTTCTGCGCTTCAGCCTGACCGCTCGCGGTAGTCGCTATTTTATATCTGTCAGCGTCAGATATCATCTGAATCTTAGTTTTTTCGGCATCCGCCGGCTTAATAACCGTAGCTTCAAGCTCTTTCTGCTTTCTCATAACTTCTTTTTCCTGAACTTCGATAGCGCGTTCTTTTTCAACAATTTGCACGTTAATTTCCTCGCGCTTGACCAGTTGCTGCGATTTGTTATATTGCAGGTCATAAGCAAGATCAGTTTCTGCTTTACGCTGATTGATAGAAGCCTGATACTCGGCCTGTTTCATTTCAAAATCCCTGTTTGCCTCGGCTATTTTAGTTTTAGCTTCTATTTTAGCTATTTCTCCGTCCTGAGTCGCAACCGCCGATTTCATGGTCGCTTCTTTAAGCGCATTGGCCTCGCCTATAGTAGCGTCTTTTTTGACTTCCGCGATTCTCGTTTTACCAAGCGATTCAAGGTAACCATGCTCGTCCTTGATGTCGCGCAAAGTGAATGAAACTATGCAAAGTCCCATATTCGAAAGATCTGGCGCGGAAACCTGCTGGACTTTTATAGCAAATTCATCACGATTTTTATAAATATCCTCGACCGTCATCGTACCAAGTATCGCGCGAAGGTGTCCTTCAAGAGTTTGATGCGCAATTCTCATAATTTCAGCCTGAGTTTTAGAAAGAAATTGCTCTGCCGCGGTACCGATAGCCACTTCATCAGATTTTACCTTGATCTGCGCAACGCCGTCGACAAGTATAGGAACGCCGTGCAAAGTAATTACCGGAGGAGTTTTCACTTCAAGAGTAATAAGTTCCATCGACATGATCTGCGCCTGCTCGATTACAGGAATAACAAAAGCGCCGCCGCCGTGAACAATACGGTAGCCGACTTCTTCGACATTGCCATTTGCCTTTAATACTTTTCTTTTGCGGCCTGCTATGATTAAAACCTCATTAGGCCCGACTTTAATGTAACGGGTCGCCCAGATGTACATAAAAAGAAAAATTACAAGTAAAATAAAACCTGCCACATAAGCCGCATTTGCGGTAATACTACTGATAAGGCCTTCCATAGTGTCAAACTCTCCTTTTTAATTTTTATTGATTTATACCAACTCAACTTTTACAGGGACAAATATTAAAAAAATGAATCACATTTATCTATAGATGATTTTTTATTTTAAGACTGCTTTTTTTAAAACTTTTAATAAAGCAAATAATTGGTAAATAATTTAAAACATTTAATTATTCATTAAATATCAATTTACTCTTTAACATAAACCTGATTATTGTCAACCTTCAATATTGTAACTTTTCTGTTCTTCTCGATCGGATTTCCGTCGAATGATCTTGCCATAGAAACATTGCGGCGATTTTTAGCCGTATAAACAATCTGGCCTATGGGATTTTCATTTGAGATTCCAACGGTAAGCTCTCCTTCAATGCCTATAATATCATTTGAATGCACCAGCGAGCTGCTTTGAGTTTCGCGGAATATATGAATAAAAACCATAAATGTAATAGCTGCAATAATAACTCCAAATACGATTCCTGAAACCACACCCAGCTCAGGCATGGTACCTGCGGTAAATCGCTGCCACAGCAGCCCGTAACCGCCGAACGAAGTCGCAAAAACAGACATAGTCAAAGGGGATAACGGCTGTATAGTAGCGAAACCATCATTATTTGCTTCAATTTGCATTTGCGTATCGCCGCCGTGACCTGAATCATGCTCTATATGAACACCGTGTATATCGGTATGATGGTCAAAAAAACTTGAAAAAATCGCTGATAAAATAGAAAAGCCAAGACCTAGAACAAAACAAAAGGTATAAACAGAGCCAATTGTAATAGCCGCCATATTTCCACACCCCTTTTTTAGTAAAAATGGCATGTTATGCTTATTAAATCATCTTATCATATTTAAATTTATATGTCAAACTATACTTAAATAAAGGTACTGCACTAACAATAAACAACAATTTAACTTGACAATGTTTAACGGTTTCTTTATAATAACCTGGAGTTTAAAAAATATCAGAATTATTATATTTTAATTTTAAAAGGAATTTTCATTTTGGAAAAAGAAAAATTAATACTTTTAGACATTGACGAAACTCTTTTTTACGGCGATTCTTTTTTATTTATTATTTTATTTTACCTCAAAAAAAAACCATATAAAATAATACACTTAGCAGTGATGTTTTTTTACGCGCTGGCCTTTATTTTAAAAATAGTCACTAATGTCAAGCTCAAAGAAATTTTTTTGAAGATTTTTGAAAAAGAAGACAAGGAATATATTGAAAATTTATCCGAGGAATTTGTTGAGTCATTGTGGTCTAAACGACTTAATAAAAAAGTATTCGACAAAATTTCCGAATTAGCTCAAAAAGGTTATAAACTAATAGTAATTTCAGCTTCTCCCGAGTTTTACATAAGCAAGATAGGCTCCAGATTAAATGCATTTAAAACTATCGCAACCAAAACCGGTTATACCGCAGATCAAAAATTTTTACCTGAAATAATCGGACAAAATTGTAAAGGCAAAGAAAAAATTCTAAGATTGAATAAAGAAATAAATACTAGCGATTATGACCTTCAAAATTCTTATGCGTTTTCTGACAGTATTACGGATATGCCGATGTTTGAAATTGTCGGCAACAGGGTCGCTGTAAACCCTGAAACAAAGCTTTTAAAATATGCATTAAACAATAAATTTGAAATTATAAAATAAACTGCCTTATAAAATAAAAACTTGACTTTTTTGGGCAAATAAATTAAAATAAGAATATCAATCGTACATTAAATGTCTAAGGATGGATTGGCTATCAAGAGGATGCCGTTCTTCGTGTGTCATGCGCGAAGTGCGGTTTTTTGTTTTTACGACTTCGTACTTTTTACTAAAGGACTATCTGGTTTTTTTGCCAGTCCTTACATTTTAAATAATAATGAGGTGACATTAATGTCTTTTATCACATCACTTTTTCTAAAAATTTCTTTAGTATTATCGTTACTCACTCTTTACTCCGGAACGGACGTTTCAATATCACTAATCGTAGCTCAGCTCATAGCAATATTAACATTAGACACTTTCTTCGATAACTCGACCAGCGGAATAATTATTGTCCAGAACTTAAAAGAATATTTAAAACAAAGGCAGTTAAATGAAAAAACTTATGGCGCCGTCATTTATATTTTCTGCGTTTCGACAGCGTCAGTAATGTTTTATATAATTCCGTCATTTTCCGCCGAGAAAATAACAATACCTGACATAAGAGGCCTCAAACCGTTTTCGGCCCAGACAAATTACATGTCATTAGACGGCTATGTCATGGCTTACTGCCAATCGCACGGCCATGATATTTCAAGAGGCGAAGCGCGCAAACTTATTAAAGAAGCCATGAAAATGCAAGAAGGCGGAAGCGCCGGCGTTGAAGTAAATTCTAAAGCGGTTAGCGAAAAAAATGAAACCGCCGCAGCGGCAGAGCCGATTGCAGAAAAAAAATTAATAGCCGTTCACCCTAATACGCAAAAGACTTTTTCAAGAAGCGAAGTCATGACAAAATATAATGAAATACGCCATCCCAGCGTTGAAAATCAGCTTAATGAAAGAGTTTATCCAGGCAAAAAAAGAGTAGCCGTTATTCCCTTCGAAAATTTAACAGAAAATAAAATGGCCGTTCAGCGCGTAAATCAAAAAATCGAAGAAGAGTTTATTGAAAAAGGCTATGAAGTAATCGAACCAGACAGGGTCAGAGCGGTCGCAGCCGACATAAATTCACTAACAGAAGAGGATATGCAAAAAATTTCACAAAATTTAAACGCTGATCTTGTCGTAACAGGTACAATAAACCGCTTCGATCATTACAAAAAAGTAAGACTCGCCGGATTATTGCTCGGCGGAATAGTAAGCGGCGTACATAATTACGGCGATGTTTCAATTAGCACAAAAGTGTTTAACTCGGCCAAAGGTAAATACATTTACGACAACTCGGTAAAAGAACATCAAAAGAAACAAGTATTCGGAATGTTCCAGGGGCCGGGCGGCGTAATGAATCACTCCCTTAACAAAACAGTTGAAAAACTTTATAACAAATTTTAAAAAATAAAATAAGTAAAAAAATAAGAGCAAGCTAAAAAAGCCTGCTCTTATTTTTAGTGTTTATGATTAGAAAAATTTAATAAAAACGTTATTTAATTATTACCTATATTTTGTGATAATATCTTATTTTGACATGTGAGCGCATAAGTTATCATTTCGCTGACTAATGACTCAAATTTTTCGAACTCAAATGGTTTTTTCAAATAATAATTAACAATAGGGTTGGTTTCGTTGTTTATTTTGCCGCTAATTATTGCGACACAACAATTTTCGTTTGATTGTTTTGCAAATTCAGCCAGCTGATAGCCATCCGCGCCGGGAATTAAAATATCAGTTATTAAAATATCAGGTTTAAGGTCTTTGATTTTTTTTTGCGCATCCAGAGCAACTGAAGAAGTACAAACAGACAAATTATGAGACTGCTCAAAGCCCTCAAAAAAATCTCTTATTACCATAACAATATCTTCATCATCATCAATAATTAAGACTTTTACCAGCGGCTCTTCATTCATAATTCCTTAACCTCCACTTTATATTATATCATAAGTAAAGGTGTAATGTAACAAAATGATTAAAAAAAAAATTAATAATATTAAAATAGGGTTCCTTCCATCCTTTCAATTAGTTGAAAATCATTGTTTGATAAATAATTCCAGCGATGAACTTATTTTCAACCCGGAATATTTAAATTATGAAATAAGCGGTGAAAAATTCATAGGATGCGCTAATATCAACCCTCAGGCAAAAATTATGACCGGTTACCTCAAATATTGCGAAGAAAAAAATATCTCAACCGAAGTAATTTATTCATCACGATTTATTTCCAGAGACCTTATGGCAGCTCTTGAAATTTTTTCGAAATCAAATTACATTACGATGAAAAAAATTAATTATGAAGAATCGAATGCAACAAATAGCAACAATCTAAAAATCAAAAGCATTGATGAATTTTTAAACATAAATAAAGAAATGCTTAATAACAATATATTACAGGAACTTAGTCCGATTCTTTTCGATAAAATCCGGCCGCTTATAATCAGTGATAGACAAATTAATCAAGACCTTGAATTTAAGGGTGAAACCTTATTTTTTTTGGTAATCATAGGAACGGCGCCGCCATGTTTTGCAGATATTTATGATTTTTTAAAGAATAAAAACTGCATTATATTTTATTTCGAATATCTTAATTTAATGTTTTCCTCTATATTCGAAAATAAATTTTCAGAAAAAGAATTTTTTGACATGAACCATAGGCATGAAAATATCTCAAGTATAATTAAATTATTGGATGATTTCATTAAAAGCGAAACATTTGCCAAAACTTATGGCAGCAATAAAAAAGGAAAAATAAAAGTATTACACTTTTTCCCGAAATTTTCACATTACGAAATTGAGGATTCATATTTTAATAAAAAAATAACATGCCAGTACTTATCAGTTGAATATGCGGGCGGAGCATTTTTAAGTCTCCGTGATAAAATAAGGATCGAAGCCTTTTTAAATTAATAACGTTTTAAATAATTATAGGCCCCATTCCTTGACAAGGTTTAGTTTTTTTAATATAATTATTAAAAAGTTAATTTTTACGCATTTATTTCTGACGTACATTTATTTTTTGTATTTTTGTATTTTTTTATCGGAGGTGACAGTAATTACCGCTGCCAGCGGCAAATATCAGGATTCAATTTTACGAATAACGAGAAAAACTTTAAGGATAGGTGATTATTATGAAACGCTCGATGTTAAAAAAGATATTTATAGTATATTTAATATTCAGCTTTTTCACATCGATATTTGCGCCGGCTATAGCTCAGGCTTCAGCAAGCGTTACCGCTACCGCCGCAAAAGAAGTATGGAATGTCAGCACGCCTAAAGGGCAAAACACTACATTCGGTACAGGTTCGATGGAAACATGGGCTGACGGCGTACAGCGCTGGGTTGTGCGCGACGCTAACGGACATTTTGTATCTTGGGGAAAAGTTACAACGGAAACCTGGAGCGATGGGCGCGCCAGAACAGTAGTCCGCGATTCAAACGGTTTGTTTAAAACCTGGAAATTCGCCGACGGTTCTTCAACCGCTTCAACTTCGGCAACTTCTGCTGCTACTTCATCGACTCCGGCTGCCGCCACCTCGACTGCAACGCCAAGCACCGCTTCGGCAAGCTCATCTTCTGCTTCGACAACAGCCGCAAAACAACAGTTAGCATTACCGGCTCCTAAAGAAACATTGGCGCTTCCAGCTCCTAAGCAGCAGTTAGCCCTGCCGGCTCCTAAAGAAACACTGGCATTGCCAGCCCCTAAGGAAACTTTAGCATTACCGGCTCCTAAACAGACAACGACAGTATCGGCTTCAAATACAAGCAACAGCAATACCAACAACACATCGGTCGTCAATAAACCTGTAACAAGCACAACTTCATCGAAGACGAATACAACTACCTCGACATCGACACGCATCGCGGACACTGATGTCGCAATTTCAACAAAAAATGTTACAACATCAACTTCGAACTCAGCGACATCAAGAATTACCGATTCGGGCAATACTCTTTCAACTTCAAGTTCGAACTCAAGCAAAGTTGCTAATTCAGGTAATTCGACACGTATCGCTACCGATTCGTCAACAACATCATCAACTTCAAGTAATATTTCCCGCTCAGGAAATACATCATCGTCATCAAGAATCGAAAATGCAGGAAATACATCAAACACAAACACTGTTACAAATACAAATTCAGGCAACACCACAAATACGACCAATACCACAAACACAGCGCGCTCAAATAATAAAACAACTGTAATACGCGATTCGAACAATAAAGTAACAATCATCGACAGACGTCAGATCACGATAATAAACAATAACGGCCCAAGCCCTGCAACAGGCGCAGGCAATGCCGCAACTTCACCGGCACCGCAGACTGCAGGCAGCACACCGGCTGCTTCGTCATCAACTCCTGCGGCTTCAACCGGCTCAAACACAGCATCATCAAGCACACCGGCAGCTAATTCCGGAAGCGCTTCATCAGCAACTGGTGTAGGCGGCACCGCTCCTGAAACACCGGCAGCTGCATCAACAACAGGTTCGACAAGCTCAACGCCGGCTTCATCATCAACTCCGGCTGGCTCAAATACAGCATCTAACTCGACACCTTCAAATAATTCAACGCCTGTTTCGACAGATGACGGCGTTCCTGCTTCAACACCTTCGAATAATTCCGGCAGCGCTTCAGGCAACGGCGGCACAACCGCTTCAGGCGATTTAGACGGTACACCGGCAGCCGGCAATAACAGCCCGAAACCTAGTTCAACCGGCGATGTTGACGGTACACCGGCTTCAAGTTCAACTGCAAGCAATAACAAACCTACATCATCAAATCAGGCGCCTGCAACGGCAGAAAACGGCGGTCAGCCTTCTGCTGCAACAGGTACAGGCGACGCTGACGGCACAAATCCTAAGCCGACATCAGCATCGACAGATGACGGTACATCAACTCCGGCTGCTAGTTCGGATGACGGTACAAACCCGAAACCTAACTCACAGGCTGACGCTGACGGCACAAATCCTAAGCCGGCATCAGCATCGACAGATGATGGTACATCAGCACCTGCCGCTGGCGCCGATGACGGCACGACCGCTTCAGCAAACGGCGATCAGAACGCGAAACCAAAACCAGGCGGCAAACATTCAGAGGCTTATGAAAAAGGCTATAAATGGGGTAAAGAAACCACAACGGCAGCCGGTAAAGCAGCAGGCACAGCTTTAAAAGAATCATTCTCAGTAAAAAATGTCGCACTTTCAGCTGGCTTAACAGTAGGCTTCAAGATAGTAGACCAGGTTGTAAAAGGCGAACCGGTTAACATAGGAAAAGCAGTATCGTACCTCGCTTCAGGCGAATATGTAGGCTCATTTGTAGGTTCCGGCCTTGGTTCGGCAGCCGGTGCGTTCGTAGGCACATTCGCATCGACAATCCCGGTAGTAGGTCCTGTAATAGGCGCATTAATGCCGACAGTATTCTCGATGGCAGGCGGCGCTATAGGCGGTCAGATGGGTAACGATATCGCGGCAGGCAACAAACCTTCATTCAAGAAAGCATGGGCCGCAATAGACAAAGCCGACCTTGCCGGACGCGCAATCGGTTCGACGATAGGCGCTACATTAGGTTCGATGTTATTACCTGGCATAGGTTCGATGATAGGCGGTATCGTAGGTAACTTCATAGGCGGTAAAGTCGTAGAGTTAATCCGCGGTAAAAAATCGACAAATGAACAGACAAGCATCAGAGTTACAGGCACAGGCGCAACTATCAACGTAACACCGCAGGCTTCAACCGGCGACGTCGAACAGACAACCGATAAAAATAATACCACCGTTACCGGCAATACCGATGTAGTAGCTGATAAAAATTCATCGGGTACGGATAACGTAAAACAACTTCAGGAAAAGATGAAAGCGGCATATCAGAAATACGCGCAGTTACTTGCTGAAGGCAAGGGTGAATCCGCAGAAGGCCAGCAGGCTTTACAAGAATACAAACAGGCATTCAATGAATACGAAGCATATGTTTCAGGCCAGAGCGGTACAACCACAACTTCAACAAAAACAAGCGATAAAAACACTCAAAAATAAAATTGCGCTTTATAAAAATTGATAAGAATACTATATAAAAATTAAGGACTGCACAAACAAATCAACTAGTGCAGTCCTTTTTTTAATTTATTTCAATTTAAACGTAATTTTTTATTAACGAAAAATTTATAAAAACTGATAATTTAATCTGTCAAACATCGACTTGTTTTCGCCGCATAAAATTATTTGACGGATAAAAACCATTGTGTTATAATATCTTCACAATAATTATTTCAGATTTTATGTTGTATTAAGTATAAATAAAAATAACAATTTAACTTAATCGTCAGGGGATGGTATGAATGGAAAGAGTTATTAAAGCTCCGCGCGGCGCCAAGCTTTCATGTAAAGGCTGGCAGCAGGAAGCGATATTAAGGATGCTTTCGAACAATTTAGACCCCGAAGTCGCCGAAGACCCGAAAAATTTGATAGTTTACGGCGGCCTCGGTAAAGCCGCAAGAAATTGGGATTGTTTCGACAAAATAGTCAATACTATAAAAAATCTCGAAGACGACGAAACAATGCTTATTCAGTCAGGAAAGCCTGTAGCTGTTTTTAAATCTCATAAACAGGCTCCGCGGGCGCTTCTGGTAAATTCGATGCTTGTGCCAAAATGGGCGACATGGGAGCATTTTCGTGAATTAGACGCCAAAGGCCTTATGATGTACGGCCAGATGACCGCAGGTTCATGGATTTATATCGGCACACAGGGAATTTTGCAGGGCACATACGAAACATTCGCCCAGTGCGGCGAAAAACATTTCGGTTCAGACCTTTCAGGTAAAATAGTAGTCACAGCCGGGCTCGGCGGAATGGGCGGCGCACAGCCGCTTGCGGCGACAATGGCCGGCGCCACGTTTCTTGGAATCGACGTCGATATGTCAAGAATTGAAAAGCGCTTAAAAACAGGCTATTGCGACGAAGTAGTAACCGACCTTGACGAAGCGTTGAAACGCGTTACTGAATACAAAAAAAATAAAATCGCAAAATCGGTTGCGCTTCTTGGCAATGCCGCTACGATACTTCCTGAATTAATTAAAAGAGGATTCGTGCCTGACGTTCTAACCGATCAGACTTCGGCCCACGACGAATTAAACGGCTACGTGCCATACCAGATTAGTTACGAGGAAGCCCTGAAATTAAGAAAATCAGACCCTAAAAAATACATAGAGCTGTCGATGGAATCAATGGCCGTCCATGTGCGCGCAATGCTCGAACTTCAAAAAATGGGCGCGATCACATTCGATTACGGCAACAATATAAGGGCGCAGGCGCAAAAAATGGGCGTAAATAACGCATTCGATTTTCCAGGTTTCGTTCCGGCTTATATCAGACCGCTTTTCTGCGAAGGCAAAGGCCCGTTCAGATGGGTCGCTTTATCAGGCGATCCGCAGGATATTTATAAAACCGATGAAGTCATATTAAAAGAATTTTCCTATAACAAACGCTTATGCAACTGGATAAAAATGGCACGTGAAAAAGTGCATTTCCAGGGTTTACCGGCAAGAATATGCTGGCTCGGATACGGCGAGCGAGCCCGTTTCGGCCAGATAATAAACGAAATGGTCCGCAAAGGAGAAATTTCGGCTCCTATAGTAATAGGCCGAGATCATCTAGACTCTGGTTCGGTAGCTTCGCCTAACCGAGAAACGGAAGCTATGCGTGACGGCTCGGATGCAGTCGCAGATTGGCCGGTTTTAAACGCTCTTATTAACGCAGTCGGCGGCGCTTCATGGGTATCGCTGCACCATGGCGGCGGAGTCGGCATGGGCTATTCGATACATTCAGGAATGGTAATCGTAGCGGACGGCAGCGACATCATGCAGGAAAGGCTGCAAAGAGTATTGACAAGCGATCCTGGCATGGGTGTGGTAAGACATGTTGATGCAGGGTATCCGGAAGCTATCGACTTCGCTAAAAAAAGCGATCTTAAAATACCCGGCGTTACAATTTAAGTTAACTCAGTCTGAAATGCTAATATCAATAAGGAAACTAATTTAATTAAATCATAAAACACAAAACGTATTTCTAAATTTTAATCGAAAGGAAGAAATTTAAGTGAATAAAATTATTGAAACCGTTCCTAATTTCTCGGAAGGCCGCAACGAAGAAGTTATTAATAAAATCGCAGATTGCTTCAGAAATGTCGAAAACGTAAAACTTCTTGACGTAAAGCCGGATAAAGACCATAACCGGACAGTCGTAACCGCAGTCGGCGAACCAGAACCGTTAAAAAAATGCGTTTATAATGCCGTCGAAATCGCAGTTAAAAACATCGATTTGACCAAACATAAAGGCGAACATCCAAGAATGGGAGCGGTTGACGTAATACCGTTCATTCCTGTACGTAATGCCAGCATGTCTGAATGCATTGAAATGGCCAAAGAAGTCGCAAAAACGCTTTCTGAAAAGCACGGACTTCCGATTTTCTTATATGAAGCAGCCGCTTCAAAACCCGACCGCCAGAATCTTGCCACAATCAGAAAAGGCGAATTCGAAGGCTGGCATGATAAAATAAAAGACCCTAACTGGAAACCCGATTTCGGTCCTGATAAACTCCATCCGACAGCCGGTGCGACAGTTATCGGCGCACGCGAATATCTTATAGCGTTCAACATAAACCTTGACACCAATGATATAAAAATAGCCGATAAAATCGCACGCGCCGTAAGAGGCTCGTCAGGCGGGTTAATGTTCGTAAAGGCTATGGGCGTTGAACTTTCAGGCCGCGGAATCGTGCAGGTTTCGATGAACCTTGTAAATTACAAAAAAACGCCTATATTCAGAGTTTTCGACATGGTAAAAAATGAAGCAGCGCACTACGGAATAAACGTTATCGGCTCCGAATTGATAGGCCTTACCCCGATGGAAGCCTTAATACAATGCGCAGATTATTATTTACGCATCGAAAATTTCGAAATGAAACAGGTAATCGAAAGCAATTTATAATTAATTTTTAACGTATTAAAAACCATAAATTTTCATGGTAAAAATTACGTTTTAAATTTATCACTCAACCCAAGCAGCCCTGAATTTAGTTACAAACTCAGGGCTGCTTTTATAAAAAAAATTAAGGTGGATTATGTGCGAATTACTATGCGCGGATTTTAATAAAAAAATAAACTTAAAATGGCACCTCGAAGCGTTCAAATGCAGGGCATTTGAAAATCCCGACGGATTCGGACTTGCGTGGTATGAAGACGAATGCGCGCAAATTGTAAAATCTCCTGAAAACGCTCTTGAAAGCAGATTATATGATAATATTACCAAAAATAATTTTATCGGCGCGCAAATTATAATGGCGCATGTCCGCTATAGCAGCGTAGGCGTCAAAACCCTTAAAAACTGCCACCCGTTTAGCCGGGAACTTGACGGAAAAAATTATTTATTCATGCATAACGGCACTATCTCTGCATATCAAAAATTCGGGCTGAAAAGATTCCAACCGTTAGGCCATACCGATTCAGAACACTTGTTCTGCCATATACTCGCCGGAATCGAAAAGAATAAAATTTCAGAATGGAACGAATCTAATTTCAAAAAAATACATGACATTTTTAAGCGAATCAATGAGAAGGGTAATTTTAATTGCGTTTTAAGCGACGGCAGCAAGCTTTTCTGCTATTACGACAAAAACGGCTATAACGGCCTTTGCTTTGTAAGGCATGATGATTTATCGCAAGGCGATATAAATTTCAAACAGCTCGACGCCAAATTCAGCTATAAAAAATGCGCAGAAAAAAACTCCGCAGGATTTGTAATAGCTTCAAGGCCTTTAAGCTATTGTAAATGGCAGCCTTTTAAGTTCGGCGAAATGATAGTTTTTGAAAATGGCAGCGCTATTTATTCGACTGCGAGAGATACCGCTGAAATAAACGATTGCCGCCTAATATCAAATTATGATCATATAAGTAACCTTGAAAACGAAATATTGAATATAATAAAAAAACAAAAAAACGCTATTAAAAATATCGACATATTCAATTCATTATTACAAGGTAATAATGAATTGAATATAAATAAAGAGTATTTTAATTATATTATTTTTAAGTTATTGTGTGAAAGTAAAATTTTCATGAAATATGAAAAAAGTTCAAAACCAGGCGGCCTTAAATGGCATGACAACAATACGAGCTTTATTATAAATGAATGTAAAACATCATTTTAAATTTATTCAAAATAATTATGTGAATGGGCCGGCAGCATTTCTTATAAGAAATTCATCAGGAAATTTATATGGATTATATTAACAAAGTATCAATAGTAAATACCGAAAAATATACGAAGCAATTTTATCAAGCCATTCTTGAAAAAATAGGCTATGCTATTTTAGTAATAGATATTTCCGCATTCATAGTTTACGCCAATTCTGAAGCGCAGAAATTATTTAAAGCCGATTCAAATTATCTGACCGGCAAAAATTTTTTGAAATTAATGATACAACCTGAAAACCAGTATGAATTCACGCAAAAACTTGAAGCCTCCGAAGAAACGCACTGCTATGAAGGATACCTTAATTTTTTAAATAATGAAAACATCGCCGAAAACGTACACTTCAAAATAACTCCAATTTTCGAACTAGATAACCATCTCACCGGTTTTATAATCGCCTACTCGCCGGCAACGGCTATTTTCGAGTCGGCCCGAAACTTCGAAGAACTCATAAAAAATGAAAGCCAATACAAACAATTTGTCGAAACGGCTAATGAAGGATTCTGGGTAATTGACAATAATTTCAAAACTACTTTCGTTAACGCCCGAATAAGCGAAATTTTAGGGTACCAGCAGCATGAATTAATAGGCAAAACCCCGTTCGAATTTATGGACGAGGGGAATGCCAATATATGTATGGTCCATATAAAAAATATAGATAATTTATCGGTAACGGCCATAAAATTTAACCTTAATTTTAAACATAAAGAAGGACGCCCGATTTATACATATATTTCAATCGCCGGATTTCGCAATGAAAAAGGCAAATTAACCGGAACATTCATGTTAGTCAACGACATAACGGAAAACGAACTTCTAAAAAAACAAATAGAACAGACTGAAAAAGAACTTGTCGAAAAATATTCATTTAATGATATTAAAGGCAAAAGCAAAGCCATGCTTGAAATATTCGAACTGCTTCCAATAACCGCGGAAAGCGATTGTAACGTATTAATAGAAGGCGCATCAGGCACCGGCAAGAGCCTGATCGCCAAAACAATCCACAGTCTTTCAAACCGCGCCAAAGGGCCGTTCATAGTCGTAAACTGCGGCGCAATTCCCGAAACTCTACTCGAATCGGAATTATTCGGCTATGTAAAGGGCGCATTTACCGACGCAAAAAAAGATAAACCTGGAAGGTTTTCAATTGCTGCGGGCGGCACGATATTTTTAGATGAAATAAGCGAAATGCCAATCCATCTACAGGTAAAGCTTCTCAGGGTAATTGAGGAAAAATTATATGAACCGCTCGGTGACGTAAAATCGCAAAAAGCCGAAGTAAGAATAATAGCGGCATCAAATAAGAATTTTGAAGAGATCATACGCGCAGGAAAATTCCGGGAAGATCTGTATTATCGTTTAAAAGTCATAAACATAAAAATCCCGCCCTTAAGAGAAAGACGGGATGATATCGAATTATTGACCAAAAGCTTTATAAAGAAACTGAACGAAAGACATTCCAAAGCCATCGCCGATGTGGCGCCGGATGTAAAAAAATTCTTCGCAATTTACAGTTTCCCGGGCAACGTCAGGGAACTCCAGAATATGATTGAACATGCATTCATTTTTTGCAAAAACGACATCATTTCATTTGAAAATTTCTCGAGCGAATATAAACAAAGATTCGAAGAAATCCTTAACAGTGTAGTAAAGCAGCCGGCGATTTTAATTAAGCCTGAATTTGCAAATACCGCGAACGAAAATATGAACGGCAATTTTAAGACAATTACGAAAAAATCAGACTTATGGAAACGTGATAAAATTTTGCAGGTTTTAGAAGAGTGCGATTACAATAAAACTATAGCCGCCGAGAAGCTGAAAATAAGCCGTATGGCGCTATGGCGCCGGATGAAAAAATACGATTTGCTTTAATCGGACGATTATACTTTAACATCTAAAAGTGCCCCGGATATAGACTGTTCTATTAATGAAACCATACTTTCTATTTGTGAAACATTATTAGCTCCGTTGTTTCTTTTACTATCATCTAAAAAATTGGTTTTGCTGTTATCATCCTGCGGAAAGATATTCGTCGAAGCCGAGTTTTTATTATCCTGAACTAATGTTACCGAATTATTGCCATTATCCGGCGAAGCGATCTTTCCTTTAACAGCAGTGCCGGCCATATCAAAAGCTATCCCGAAATTAGCCTGAGCGACTGCTTTTATAAGCTTTTTAAACGTTTCTCCGGTTTTAGCCATATTTATCGTGTTAATCATATTTTCTATTTTAGCTAATTGTTTTTTTAAATTTTCAAGTTTCAAATTTTTGACGCCGGAACTCAATTTTATAGTTTCAGTGCCTTTTTTCTCAGAGCCATCAGCTTCGTTAACGGCTATATCATTAACCACGGGCTGATTAAATTCGGCGCCGGCAGCCGGCACCGATAAATATTCAGAGTTAATTTTCTCTAGCCTTCGAATTTCGCTTTCAAGCTTGATTTTATATTGCTGCATTTGAAAAGCTGCTTCATCGAGTTTTTGACGTTCGGATTTCGTAACTTCAGGCCCTGACGTTAAATTATTCAAATTACTCGTTTTATAATCGGAATTTGAAGGCTGATTATTTTTAGCTAAATTTTCAGAATTATATTTTTGATATTTATTTAATAATTTATCTGCATTTTTCCTGGTTACAGTCGTAGCGAGGCCGCCGGTAGCTATAAGCCGGCCGTCGACATATTGAAGATTTAAATCAATATTTTGCGAAACGATCTCATCGCCGGTCATGACTGAATCCAGCCGCGCCTCATTCAAATGCCCGAGCTCATGTGTCATAACTCCGGCAATTGTTAAGTTGGCAGGATGTTTTTCAATCATACCGTGTCCGGTATAACTTATCATCGTATCATAGCCGCTATAGTCTAATCTGTTGATGCCAGACATAACAGCCTCCATTTTTAATAGCTACAATAAACCTTATAATATATTATACAGTTACATGATAAAAAAAGTCAAGTATATTTTTCCGGCTAATAAATATTGACACAATTAATTCTTTTTGATAAAATGCCAAATAATATATAAACGCTTATATATTATTATTTTTAAAGATATACGCATAACTTAAGGGGATGGTATTTTTATGTCAAATGATATTATTTATGATGTAATAATCGTCGGCGCCGGCGTATTCGGCATGTCAACGGCGTATTATTTAAAACAAACCGACAGAGCTTTAAATGTTTTAGTGGTTGACCGCGAAGGCGGATGCGGCGAAGGCAATACCTGTAAATCAGCGGCAGGATTTCGCGACACTTTCTCGTCGCCGGAAAACGTTGTTTTAACAAGCACATCTATCGATAAATTTCTTGACGTCGAAAAACGTGAAAATTATAATTTGAACATCAAAATGTACGGCTACCTCTGGCTTATGACCGATGAAAAATATAAAAAATCACAGGAAGCCATTAATTTGATGAAAAAAAATAACGTCGATTTTTCAGTATTGTTCGCCGAACAATTAAGGGCGATTCCCGAAATAAATATAGATAAATACGATTCAGAAGAGTGTCAGATGCTCGGTCTGAACCGCATAAAGTGCGGATTATTCGGCAAAAAATGCGGCTCGCTCGACCCGGGTGCTATAGTTTCTTACTACGAAGCCGAATTTAAAAAACTTGGCGGAGTGACTAAATATAACACTAAAGTTGAATCGCTGATGCTCGAACCAAAAGAAAAGCTCGATATTCCAGGCGAGCCGTTAATATGGCAGGAACCTAAAATCTCGGGTATAAGGACAAATAACGGCGAATTTCGCGCTAAAACAACTATAATAGCAGCCGGCGTATGGTCAAACGAGCTTCTCGACCCTATCGGTATCGATGCGCATGTTAAACCCAAAAAACGACAATTATACCAGATAAAAGGCAGCTCGCTCGAACCTCTCATGAAATGTTCATTTTTTAATGATATGAATATCCTGCCTTTCACAATAATCCAAAAGGCCGGTATTTATATAAAAGCCGAACCTCGCGAGAATTGCATGTATGTCGGCTGTGCCGACGATATCGGCCGGGCTTTCAATTATGATGTAGAACCTGAAAGGGAATATTACGAAAATAGTATTTTACCGGTTCTGGTAGAGGTATTCCCGCAGTTTAAGACTGCGCGCCTTGAAAGCATGGTGGCAGGCGCTTATTCTTATAACACGATAGATAAAAACCCGTACATTTTCAGACCGATGGATGATTTAATCGTGGTATCCGGCGATTCTGGCTCTGGAATTATGAAATGTGATTCTGTCGGCCGTATCGCCACCGCACTTTATTGGAAAGATGAATACGCTATGCTTTATCCTAACGTTCCGTTTAAAGTGTCAAAACTTGGAATTACAACAAGAGACGTTACATTTGAAAAATTTATAATATAATTCAATAAATTAATAAATTAATAAAAGTTCTTAATACAATTTTTAATTTCTAAAATTAAGTTATATCTTAAACTTTATTTTAATTTTTGAAATTAATGCCGAAATAATACTTATAATGTTAAAGTAGGGCACAGTCTGAATCTGTGCCCTGCTTTATGAATAAGCAACTGAAAATTATAACAACATTAATAATCTATGCTAAAAGAGGTAATGCTAATGTTTGATGTCATTAAATTTTTTTTCGATCACCTTTATAATCTTGACGAATTAATACGCTGGGGCGGCCTGACGGTCTTAACCGCCATTGTTTTCAGCGAAACCGGCCTGTTGATAGGTTTTTTTCTGCCGGGCGACTCGCTTTTAGTTACTGCCGGAGTTCTGGCCTCGAAAGGGATTTTAGATATCAATCATTTAATTTTACTTCTTTGCGCGGCTGCTATTATAGGCGATTCAGTAGGTTATTCAATCGGCTATAAAGCCGGTCCGAAATTATTTACACGCGAAGACTCGCTGCTATTTAAAAAAAGTCATTTAATTAAAACAAAGAAATTTTATGAAAAATACGGCGGCAAAACTATTATACTGGCCCGTTTTGTGCCGCTCATAAGAACCTTTGCCCCGGTTATCGCCGGCGTCGCCGAAATGCATTATACGAAATTTCTTATATATAACGTAATAGGCGGCATTGGCTGGGTTTGCAGTATGTGCCTTATCGGATATTTCATAGGCACCCGCTTCCCTTTAAACGTCGTAGTGCCAATAGTCATATTCATATCGCTCTTACCTATAGTGTTTGAATATGTAAAAGCGCATTTTGAAAAAAAAAATAATAATACGGAGCCTGGTCAATAATGATAAATAAAAAAAATTCACTCAAAGACAAATCCGGCGAAAAATCAAACAAATCAGCAGCCGGACAAAATGAAACAAGCCTCGATGGATTACTTGCAGAAAAAAAATATAAAGATTCCAAAACAACCATCGACGACCTTAAAAAAATAATGAAAAGTTTTGTAGCGGAACGCGATTGGCAGCAATACCACGATCCCAAAAACCTTTCCATGTCAATAGCGATTGAAGCCGCTGAATTAATGGAACTTTTCCAATGGCTGACTAATGAACAGGTAAGAAAAATAAAAAAAGATTCACCCAACTATACCGATATATGCGACGAACTTTCGGACATTATGCTTTATTGCATGTCGCTTGCTAACGTCCTTGGTATCGACTTATCTCAAGCTATTACCGAGAAAGTCGTTAAAAACGTCAAAAAATACCCCAAAGAAAAATGCCGCGGGCGCTATGAAAAACCAAAAAAAGTTATCATAGACAACAACTGATTCATATTTTCAAAATAATATTTAAAATAATAAAATAAAAAACACGGAGAATCATTGTCATTCTCCGTGTTTTTTTGTATAATGTAACACAAAAAATAAAAATAGCGGAGGTTTAAATTATGAATATAACCAGGCGTAATTTTATAAAACTTGGAGTCGGAGCCGGCTTGACTCTTGCCATGGGCGGCTTTTCAAATTTACTTTTCGCTGACGAAAAAAAAGCTTCCGAACCTGACATGGTCGCACTGCGAAACGGTACGCCGGCACAAATGTTTGAAAAAGGCATCGCAGAAATCGGCGGCATGTCAAGATTCGTAAAAAAAGGCCAGATTGTCCTTGTAAAGCCGAACATCGGCTGGGCGCGCACGCCGGCGGAAGGCGCTAACACGCAGCCCGATCTTGTCGCCAAAATAGTCGAATTAGCGCTAAAAGAAGGCGCAAAAAAAGTATATGTTTTTGACAACACATGCAATAACTGGAAGGATTGCTACAATTTAAGCGGCATAGAAAAAGCCGTAATCGGCGCCGGCGGCACCATAGTTTCCGGAAACAAAAAAGAAAGCTATCGTAAAAAAGAAATAAACAATTCTAAAATTTTAAAAAATGCTATGATCCATGAGCTTTACCTTGATTCAGACGTCATAATAAACGTCCCTGTCTTAAAACACCACGGCAGTTCACAAATGACGTCTTCTTTAAAAAATCTTATGGGCGTGGTATGGAACAGGGACTTTTACCATAACAAAGGATTGCACCAGTGCATCGCTGATTTCCCTTTAATCAGAAAACCGGATTTAACTGTAATTGACGCTTTTAATGTAATGTTTAAAAACGGCCCGCGCGGCATATCAAAAGCCGATATAGCCTCTAAAAGAATGCAAATAATCGCAACCGACATGGTCGCAGCCGACACCGCGGCTGCTAAAATCCTTGAATTCGACCCGGCCGGAATCAATTACCTGAAATTTGCCCAGGATCTTGGCATAGGCACCATGGCAATCGATAAACTAAAAATAAATAAAGTCACTCTTTAAAAACTTTATACATTATTGCACTTCGGGCAGAATCAGGCATTTACGCTTGTTACAGGCACTTTTACAGGCGCACTGCGAATATGGCCAATTAAATCTATTACCCAAGATAGCCCGAACGCAATATGAATATATTATTAACAGCAATAGTATTCGGTGAAAAATTTTCATTTATTAAACAGGTAATAACTACTTGTCAATTTAAGCATAGAAAGTGAAATATATGAAAAAATCCAAATTATGGTTTTTTAGAAAATTAACACAGTCTATTTTTTTTATTTTCGCTGTTTTAATTTTTTTGAGATTTATAACGTCTTCATCCTGTCTGCTTTTCTGGGGCGCGCTGCATATATTTCCGGTAACTGCCGGAATTAATTCTTATGTTTATACAAAGTTTATAATAGTGACGATTTTACTTATAATTTTAACTTTTAGCGCCGGCCGCCTATACTGCAGTTATTTATGCCCGGTCGGATTTATCCAGGACCTTGCGGCAGCGATAGGCACAAAATTAAAAATAAAAAAAGCGGCCCCGGCATTTTATAAATACTTCAGGCTGCTTCTTTTCATCACATGCCTAGCCTCAGCCGCATTTGGAATTTTTATATGGGGCTGGCTCGATCATTCAAGTAATTTCGGCCGTATTTTAACCGATTTTATCCAGCCGATTTTCATAAAATTATTATCGCCGTTTTCGGAGTATTTGAATAAAACATCCAATTTCCAGATAAGCGAATTAAAATCCACCTCCTTTGAGTTTTTATACGCCTCGCTTTTTCTTTTGATGTTAGTGGTCGCGGCAGCGCTCAGGCCACGTTGGTATTGCAATACTTTGTGTCCATCCGGCGCCATTTACGGCATGATCGCCCAAAATTCATTTATTAATATAAAAGTCAACGAAAATTGCGTAAATTGCGGACAATGCGCGAAAATATGCCCGGCTTACTGCATAAATAACGGAATCATAGATAAAAACCTCTGTGTTTCATGTTACGAATGTGTCGGCAAGTGTACATTTGGCGCTTTAAATATAAGCCGCGGTTCTTCAGCCGCCCAAAACACGCCGAGCCAAACTATCTGCCGTAAATCGGATTATAATGAAGTTGACAATATAAACACCGCTCAAGAACCATCTCAAAAATCCGAAATCAATAACGAAACCGAAAAAAACGTCAATCACAAAATTTCCGGGTCAAGGCGGAAATTTCTGACAACATCTTTCACAGTAATAGCAGGAACGCTCATTCCATATTCACTGAAAGCAATTGCTCAGCCCGAGACACTGGAAATAAAAACTATAATGCCGCCCGGCGCCGGGACTCCGCAGGAATTTTTTAATAACTGTTCAGCCTGTCATTTATGCATATCGGTCTGTCCGTCAAAAGTGCTTGTACCGTCAGGATTTGAAAACGGCATTATTGGCCTGTCAAAACCTAAACTGGACTATAATAAATCGTACTGCGAATTTGAATGCAATATGTGTTCATCGATATGCCCCAATCAGGCGATCAAATACCACGATATCGAACAAAAAAAGCTCATAAAAATAGGAATTGTCGAACTTAATACCGGCACAAACACAGAATGTGTCGCATATAAAAATCATCAGGACTGCGGTGCATGCGCCGAACATTGCCCGACCGGCGCAGTTTACATGGAAAAACTCGGCGACATTTTCGTTCCTAAAATCAGAAAACCATACTGCATCGGCTGCGGCATCTGCCAGCATGCCTGCCCTGTTCACGGCGAACATAAGCCTATAAAAGTTATGCCGTTAAAAAAACAGGGTAAAGCTAAAGACCCGCGCGAAATTAACGCCGATAAACAGCTGAAAAATAATACAAACGATTTCCCTTTCTAATATAGAACAAAATGCTGTAATAAACCACATTTCTAATATAAATAACTTAATTTTTTATAAAATATATCTTCTGGTTAAAAATAAATAATTACACAAAAGAAAAAGGCCGTTCAGAAATTTAAAATTTCCAGACAGCCTTTTTCTTTTTACATTTAAAATTATAATTATAATTTAAGCGCCATAGGTGTATTTTTTGATTATATCGACGATTTCTTTAACGCTGATATTAGGACGCGCAACTTTTTGAATATAACTGAAGTTTTCAGAAGTAAAGACTATACCGTCATCGACATTTCCGACGACAGCCGCCTCTTCCAGCCTGAAATAAATACACATAGGGTGACGGTATTCTTTGGAATACTTAAGGCAAAAATTATTCGCCATACATTCGACATTGCAACGATCAATAAAATCGGATTTTATATTGGTGCCGTGCACGGCATTTTGCTTGGCAGTAGCCTTAAATCGATAAATGCCTTCGTCATCGAGCTCAAAATATTTTTCGATAAATTTATTTTTAATAGCGGAGCCTATCATACCTTTTACAGGGCTTTCGAAAAAAATGCGATTTTTAGTTTCAAACTGCATTTTTTTCCAATTATCGTGCGCGTTAGATTCTTTTGAAATAGTATAAATCAAGCAGCTTCCAAGGTAGCTTGCGCCGTTATCGATTACCTGTTGAAAATTCGATTCATTGATACCGCCGGCAGCTATCAATTCAGGGACATGATATTTTTTACGATACTCTTCCCTGTTATCTGAAAGCTCTTTTAAGAAAGCATCAAGCTCTGATTGAGGAACATTTTTTCCCAGCGCATGTGCCGCAATATGGCTTTTGAATCTATCGGCCGTTAATTTTACAAGTTTTTCAACAGGTATAAAGTTTTTAATCGAGCTGTACCCTATGTGACCGCCGCAGCCCGAACCTTCGAGAATTATTCTTTTGACTATACCGGTTTGAAATACACGCAACGCAAGCGTCGGGTGCGCAACTTTAGGTATAAGTTCTATCTTTATGTCTTCGTAATCGCCGGTTGAGTTCAAAACATTCGAATCATAACCCGCGGCAAGGACAATAAAGTTAGCGCCGGCTTCTTGAGCGGCAATAGCGGCGTCATGAAATTCCTTGGCGACGTACATAAGATTAACGCCAATTTCACCGTCCGGAGAAATTTCACGGGCAATCTGCATTTCGCGTTTTAATTGCTCCGGCGTCATTCCGGCGCCGCCGATGGTTGCGACAACGCCATTTTTAGCCACATTTCCAGCTAATTCGCCGTTCGTTATTTTTACAGCCGCGCCATTTTGCCATAATTTAATTTTTGAATTTTTATTGTTTATTGTTTCACTATTATTTGATATCATTTTTTTTGAAATTCGCACCTTACTTTGAAGAAAGTTTTTTCTGAATAAGTTCGCTGGCCCATTGAATATCTTCTTTTTTATTGTCAGGTAAATTCGGAGCCAGGATCACTATAATCGGAAATTTATCGTGAATAAAGAAATTTTCACCTTTAAAATATACCAGCATCGAGTTTTTTATATTTGTCTTGATGGTATCAAAATCTTTTTTAGCTGTTTCTGACAATTCCAGCGAAACAAGTCCATAATCAAGGTCTTTATCATCTTTTTTCGAAGTCAATAAGGTTATAGCAATCGAATTCAAACTGCTTCCAAGGTTTTTTAAATTATCATCCGGGAAAAGCCTCTTGGCGATTTCTTGAAGTTTATCTTTTTCCGTAGTATCGTAAACCGCGGGATTATCCTTGAACGGAATCTTTTTTATTCCTTTTTGAACGAGACTGACGCCGTAAGCAAGTTCTTCCTGCTTCAATACAAAGTCTTTAGCGCTTAACCCGCTGCCGGAAACAGCAGTTTCTGCAGTTTTTGCCGGTTCGATCGGTTTTACTGCGTTATCTTTCACTTCGCCGGTTGTATTTTCAGAAGACGTCTGAACAGGCGGCACTGTAACTTCTGCTGTCTTTTCTGTAGCAGCCGGCTGATTAACGCTCTTATCAGCCGATACCTTTGTTTCTGACGTCGAAGCGGCAGGCTTATCAGCTGAAATTTCTGAAGTTGCAGGAACAACAGCAGCTTCTGCAGTCGTTTTCACTTCAACGGGAGCAGTTTGCTGAGCTAAAACCATACTTGACCCGCTTAACAAAAACACAGATATCAAAAACGCAAATGCACGTTTATTTAAAACCATTAATCATACCTCCATTATTATAAAACCTTAAATTTTACTGTGTGATTATATATTTAAAAAAAGAAATTGTCAAGTAAAATTAAGTACAATATATCGATATTATGCTTAAAACCGTGATTATATATATTTTTTTTTAAAAACTTCTCAAAAGAAAAAAATATATATAATATTTCCTTTCAAAATATAATAAAATCGGGAATTTATTATAACAATCAAAATTACCTTAATTCCTTAATTATTATAATTCCATAGTTAAAACATAAAACCATGGTCTCATTTTGATATCGCAAGTGTCAATTTGAGATTTTTTAACTGCATTTTTTTAGTTAGTTTATGATTAAAAAAATAAGGCGTTATAAGGTTTTTTTATTCAGCGCCTGATTTTTTTTAAAAAAATTACAAGATCAAGTCTCAAATCGATACTGCCGGTTTTATAATTAAACCTTTTTTCAATGGTTTTTAAATGGCACGCTTTTTGTCATTACAATAATAAACTTAACGGAGGAACAATATCATGAAAGAAACAAAAAGTAAAAACAACCGTTTAATGTCATTATTTTTAATCGGAGTCTTATTATTCGGAATATTCGCAAACGTATTTTTTGAAAATAAGGTATGGGCGGGCGACGGTCCATACAACTCAAAAAATATCGCCGTAATTGAATTTCCATTGAGCCTGAACGATGCTACAGCCGAAGAAATGTCATTAATCCCGGGAATCGGGAGCGGCCTGGCCGAAAGAATAATAAAATACCGTGAAGAAGCCGGCGAATTCCGGACAAAATGCGAATTAAGGAAAATCAGCGGAATAGGTCCAAGAATGTATGAAAAAATCAAGGATAAAATTTATGTTTCTGGCGATTTAACGCCTGATCTTTCAAATCCTGACGAATTAAACAATTCCGGTGAATCTGAAAATCCGCGCATCGACATAAATTTGGCTGACATCAATCAGTTTAAAAAAATCAAAGGCCTCGGCGAAAAGATTGGTATTAAGATAATCGAATACAGGCAAAAAAACGGAAATAGAATCCAGAAAATCGACGAACTCACATCCATTGGCGGAATTGGCACCAAAAGAATCCAGACATTAAAAAAATATTTTATCGCTTATTAAAATGGATATCATAAAAAAGCAATTAAAGGAAACCATTTCACTTATTATTGATTTTTTTATATAGCAATTCTCAAAACTATAAAATCTAAATTTAGGGGAGGTTTTAAATGGAAAACGAAAAAGTGAAAACCAGGAAAAACGAAAAAAATAACATTACAGAACGGCCGACAGCTTTCGAGGATTCGCCTAAAGCTTTAAACTCAGAAAGCCTGAACGGCTTAAAGCAGCAAATGATAAAGAAATTCGGTGCTGGCACAATATTCAGCGACGATTGCGATAACGCGGCATCCGAAAATATCGATGCGATTTCCACCGGATTATTATCGTTAGACGCGGCATTAGGAATCGGCGGAATACCGTGCGGCAGGATAATAGAAATATACGGCCCTGAATCTTCCGGCAAAACGACTTTAACGCTTAACATTATCGCAAATTATCAGATGAACGGCGGCGTGGCGGCATTTATCGACGCAGAACATGCGCTCGATATAAAATTAGCCAAGAAAATCGGCATCCAGACTCAAAACCTTTTAATATCACAGCCCGGAAGCGGCGAAGAAAGCTTTGAAATCTGTTCCGCCCTTATAAAAAGCGGAATAATTAAATTAATCGTAATCGATTCGGTCGCTGCGCTAGTTCCCAGAGCTGAAATCGAGGCCACAATGAATGAAATGCAAATAGGGCTTCAAGCGAGATTAATGGCTTCCGGATTGAGGCGCATAACCTCCCTGGCAGCTAATAATAACTGCACTGTAATATTCATAAATCAGCTCAGAGATAAAATCGGAGTAATGTTCGGAAATTCAGAAACTACGCCGGGCGGACGCGCATTAAAATTTTTTTCATCCATAAGGCTTGAAGTAAGAAAAATCGAGGTAATAAAAAACGCAGAAACGCCGGCCGGCATAAAAGTCCGGGTCAAAGTCACAAAAAATAAATGCGCAATGCCTTTCAAATCAGCCGAGTTGGATCTTATGTTCAATGAAGGGTTTTCAGCCGAAGCCGACATGATAGAACTCGCGCTGGCCCAGGGCGTAATCGAAAAAAACGGCGCGTGGTATAGCTTCGACAAAGAAAGAATCGGCCAGGGCCGAGAAAATATAAAATGTTTTCTCAAGCAGAATGAACAAATATTCAGGCAAATAGAGCAAAAGGTAAAAGCCGGTTTTTTGAGTAACTAATACTTCCGCCAAAAATATCGCAGCATTTTTTTGATTATTGAAAGTTATTATTAAAAAAAAATATTAATAAATTTATAATAAATATTTTAAAATCTGGCTGTTTAAATGTATTCGTTTCTATACGAGTTAAGCGAATAACCTGTTTAAAATGGTCTCGAGTCCGCCGAATTATAAACATGAAAAGTCAACTACGACATATCATCTATTAAATGCAGGCCAAAATAAAAAAGGCCGTTAGGAACAATACTGCAGCCGCTATGCTTAACAAAATAAATTTTAAACTTTTAATAATAATAATATTCTATGTCTTCGGTGTATTAAGCGGCGCCGGGTTAATAAGTTATTTCAACGGCGCCGTTTTGTTAAAAATAAAATTCATTTATATTTTCTTATTTTCAATTATATTTATACTGATAATAAGGCTTTACTCAAATACTTCATTAACCGAAAAACACATCGTCTTCATTTCATTAATCTGCATTTTTTTGTCCGGGAATTACCGCGGCCTCAATTTAGCGGCAGAACACGCAACCTTATTAAACTATTTCATAACTAACGGCACCATTATTGAATTGACAGGATTTATTAAAAATATTAAAAATGAAAATAACAGCATCTTTTTTATTTTAGAAATAGAAAGCGTTAAAAATCATAAAAACAAAAATTTTAACATAACGGGCGATATTCCTGTTTATATTTCAGTTGAAAAAGGCGTAAATAGGACATTATTAATAAATGGCGATAAGATTAATTTAAAAGGAATAGTTGAAAAAACTCACGAATATAAAAATCCGGTAATATATTACGGAATTAATCCATTAATTTCAAAACCAAATTTTCGAGTAAAAACACATAATACCAATTTAAAAATTATTTCAAGAAAAAAATTTCTAAGTTTAAATGAATTTTTCGCCGAAAAAATCAAAACAGGATTCACAAATAATTTCAGGCCGGAAATTGCCGGATTTTTAAAAGCGTTCATTCTCGGCGACTCGAGCGAACTTGAAAAAAACATTCTGACAGATTTTAAAAAAACCGGACTCATACATGTTCTGGTAGTCAGCGGAAGCCATCTCACACTTTTAATTTCACTTATTAATTCATTGTTGAAAAAATTAAAATTAGACTTTAAATTTAGTTTTCTAATAATAGGAACGATAACGACATCTTATATAGCAATTGTAGGCATTCAGGCCGCAGTTGTGAGAGCGTATATAGCGTTTATGCTGTGTCAATTAGCTTCGCTTGCCGGACGTGAAAAATATGAATTTCAAATTCTGGCCGCAGCATTTTTTATACAAGTTTTAATATGGCCGAATTTCATATTTAATTTTGGATTCTGGCTTTCATACATAGCTACAATTATGCTGCTGGCCTCTAAAAGTATAAATATTTTTTATTTTTTGGATAAGACAAAAATTTGCAATCATGAGCTTATAAAAACCATTTTTGAAAACATTAACGCCTGCGTAATAACAACGGCCGGAACATATCCTGCGATAGCTTACTTCACAGGCTTTTTACCGTCATGCGCATTTATTTCAAATGTTTTAACATTATGGCTATATGAATTGGTGCTAATTTTAGCTATACTATTCATTTTTTTCCATATCACAATCGCTCCGTTATGCCTATTAATAACGCCGGCGCTGTTTTTTATTTCATTTGTCGCTCTTAAAATAAATTCTTTTTTATCTTTAATAATGCAATACAATCTGGCGCCTTATGATCTTTCATTTATTGAAGTATTTTTGCTTTATGCGGCCATTTTAATATTTTCCGGATTGTTTTTTGACAATTTAAAAATACTTTTAGATAATTACATCAATTTTAATTTTCTATTAAAAACTTCGATTATAATCATATTGCTGATCACCGTAAAATCATTTATATTACAATATCAGCGCGGTTTTGAAATGTATTTTATAGATACCGGTCAGGGCGACTGCACATTGATCAGAACCGAAAAGGGACGGTATATCCTGATCGACGCCGGAGGCAGCAACGAGAATGTATACGAAAAAATACTGCTTCCGCTATTTCAAAAGATCAGAGTCAATAAAATCGAATATTTGATCATAACTCACGGCCATTATGATCATTATTGCGCCGCCTTAAAACTTCTTGAAAGCGGCTTAATCATAAAAAATTGGATTTATTCCGATTCGTATTCAAATGAAACCGAATATAAAAGGCTATTACTGAGGCTCGATGGTACCGATCAAAATCAAGTTTATGTTAAAGCAGGTAATGAACTAGATATCGATAATATAAATTTTAAATTTTTATGGCCCGGCATTCCAAATCATAAAATCAATTTCAGGCAGAACGAAAACGACTGTTCAATAGCATTTTTAATGAGTTACAAAAATTTAACGGCTTTTTTTGGCGGCGATATTTCCCAAAATGTTGAAAATGAGTTAATAACCAAAATCCCAGACGCAGGCGTTAAAATTTTAAAAGTAGCTCATCACGGCTCCAAAACTTCAAGCAGCGAAGAATTTATTAAAAAACTCAGGCCTGAATTGTCGTTTGTTTACGCCGCAGAAAACAATAAATTCGGACATCCTCACAAAAAAAGCGCCGAAATTTTAGGAAAATACTCGAAACTTTTATTAGTATCTAAAGAAAGCGGCGGGATAATAATCATTCCAAACGGTAATAAATTCGATATAGTAAATTATAAAGCACAAAAAATTTCATCAATATACTAACAAAATATTGACAAAAATATATTTTTTTGGTATTTTATGCACGTTTAAAAATTCATAAGGGGCTGTAGCTCAGTTTGGGAGAGCGCTTGAATGGCATTCAAGAGGCCGACGGTTCGATCCCGTTCAGCTCCATAATAAATAAAAACCCTTCTAAACATAATTTGTTTCGAAGGGTTTTATCATTAAATAATTATTGTTTTTTTTATGATAATAATGTAAAATAATAAAAATTAAAATACCGGGAGAGCAAATATGACAGTACCGTTCATAGATTTAAAGCTTCAATATAAAAACCTAAAATCAGAAATAGATAACGCCGTTTTGGATGTTTTATCAAATTGCCATTTTATAATGGGACCGAACGTAAAGTCACTGGAAGAAGAAATAGCGAAATTTTTGAATGTTAAGCACGTTATTGCATGCGCATCGGGATCGGACGCAATTTTATTATCATTAATGGCGTATGGCATAAAACAAGGCGACGAAGTTATAACAACGCCGTTTACATTTTTCGCGACAGCCGGCGCGATAGTACGGCTCGGCGCAAAACCTGTATTTGTAGATATAGACGCCCAAACCTACAACATAAATCCGAGCCTTGTCAAAGAAAAAATCACTTCAAAAACCAAAGCTATTATCCCCGTCCATATTTACGGCCAGGCGGCCGATCTTGACCCGTTAAAAACTATCGCGGCCGAACACAACATCGCTTTGATAGAAGACTGCGCCCAGGCGTTCGGCGCGGAATATAAAAATAAATATGTCGCGACAATCGGCGATTTAGGGTGCATTTCTTTTTTCCCGACTAAAAACCTTGGCTGTTTCGGCGACGGCGGCGCAATCACTACAAATAACGATACACTTGCTGAAAAATTAAGATTATTAAGGCTGCACGGAGCCAAACCTAAATATTATCATAAACTGATAGGCATTAATTCAAGGCTTGATGAAATACAAGCCGCAATACTAAGGGTTAAACTTAAATATATATCACTTTGGAATAGCACAAGGCAAAATATAGCCCAAAAATACAACACGGCATTCCGGAATACTAATATTACAATACCTTACGCCGCTGATTACGGCCGGCACATTTATCATCAATATGCCATAAAAATTGGTAACCGCGACAAAGTACTTGAATTTTTAAAATCAAATAAAATCGAAGCCGGCATTTATTATCCTTTGTCAATGCACTTACAGGAATGTTTTAAAGAACTTGGCTATTCGAAAGGCGACTTACCGGTCAGCGAAAATACTACGGAAACCATTTTATCGTTACCGATATTCGCCGAAATGACTGAAGATCAAATAAACTTTGTCGCCGAAAAAGTTATCGAAGCCGAAAAACTTTATAATACCGAATCAAAAAAAGGAGCTAATCATGCTTAACAACAATCATATACACGAGTCTGCCAAAATTCCGGCCGGCATCAAAATGGGATTTAATGTAATCATATCGGCGGAAGTTACAATCGGCCCCGGCACAATCATAGGCTCAAATGTCATAATTCATGAAGGCTCATCGATAGGCGCTAATGTTAGAATTGACGATAATACGGTAATCGGAAAACTGCCGATGCGCGCGGCAAATTCCGTCATGAAGCCAACCGGCGAACTTCCAGCGTGCATAATTGGCGATAACTGTATAATCGGCGCAAATGTCGTAATTTACCGCGGCTGTGAAATCGGCCAGAAAGTACTTATAGCGGATCTGGCAACAATCCGCGAGAATGTTAAAATCGGACAATTTACAATTATCGGCCGCGGCGTAGCCGTCGAAAATTTTTGCGAAATAGGCGAATATGTCAAGCTCGAAACCAATGCTTATATAACCGCATATTCCAAAATCGAAGACAGGGTCTTCATAGCGCCGAACGTATGCACCACAAACGATAATTATTTAGGGCGCACCAAAGAAAGGCTTTCTAAAATGAAAGGCATAACGGCTAAAAAGGGCTCCAGAATCGGGGGCAACGCGACAATTTTACCGGGCGTAACTTTAAACGAAGACGCTTTAGTGGCGGCCGGCTCGGTAGTTACAAGAGATGTTCCGGCTAAAAAAGTGGCAATGGGTGTTCCGGCTAAAATAATACGCGACGTATCCGGCGAACAATTGCTTGAAAATCAATAAATAAAAATATTATCACATAAAAAATATTTATGAAAAAAATATTATATATTTCCAGTTTATACCCAACCGATAAGATGCCGTCTTATGGAATTTTCGTCAAAAGATGCGAAGAAGGTTTGATCCAAAACGGATTCGATTTAATAAAGATAGTCTTAAATTATAAATTTCGCGGAATAATTGGAAAGATTTTAGAATACTTAAAATTTTATATAAAAATAATAAAGGCCGGCTTTTTGGAAAATTATGATATAATTTACGGCCATTACCCGAGTCATATATGCTTTCCTTTGATCTTAGTTTCGCTGTCTCGCAAAACTAAGATTGTTCTAAACGTGCACGGCGGCGATCTTATACCTGAAAATAAATACATCGGCTTATCTTATAATCTTTTTTTCATAAAAATATTAAGTTTTTTTCTGTCGCGCGCTGACTTAATAGTCTCGCCTTCAAAACATTTCTACGATATTTTAACTCAAAAATATAAAGTAAAAAAAGAAAAGATATTCATTTCACCTTCGGGCGGCGTTAATCGATTTTTTTTCCATCCATTGCCATCAGTTAATTTTGAAAAGCAAAAATTAAAATTGAGCGACAAATTTGTGATCGGCTACATATCAAGAATAGATAAAAAAAAGGGCTGGCACATATATTTAGAAGCATTAAAAAGGCTTCGCAATAACGGGATGATTAAAAATATCCACGGCCTTATAGTCGGCGCCGGCCCGGATTTATCTGAATTAACCGATAAAATCAATGAATATAAACTTGAAAACGATATAACTTATATTACACAAGTCAATCCAGAATCGCTTGTAGATTATTACAATATTCTTGATATTTTTATCTTCCCAACGTTTAAAGACAGCCTCGGCCTTGTCGGAATAGAAGCCATGGCCTGCGGCATTCCGGTAATCGGCAGCATTGAAGGCGGACTTAAAGATTATATTGTCGAAGGAGAAAACGGATTTTTCTTCCAAACCGGAAATGATTTAGAATTAACCCAAAAGATAGAATATTATTATCAATTAGATCAGCAATCCAAGCAGCAATTAAAAGACAACGCTCTTAAAACTTCTGAATTATTTGAATTTCAGAACATTTCACGCACTCTTGCAAATAAAATTAACAATTTGCCAGAATAAACTGCCTAAAAATAGCTTTTTTAATAATTGTATATCGGCATAAGAAAAATATACAACCAATATCAAATAATTAAAACAACGTGAAATAAATTCAAAGCACAAACAAAAAAGGCTGGTTCGGAAATTATCTTTCCGGACAGCCTTTTTTATTTACAAACCGCAAATAGGCTTATGACTAATTTTATATAAATTCGATATACTTTCCGCTTTCAGCAGATTTATACATAGTAAGCACCAATTCCAACGATTTTCTTGCCTGATCGCCGTTTATAT
>JASDSY010000033.1:0-47735 GCA_041441465.1 Candidatus Wallbacteria bacterium | reverse complement strand
TGCAAATAGCTTGCCAAATAATATATATCAACAAATACAAAAATTAAATTTATAATTTTCATAATTGTAATTTTTTTGATTAAATTAAAATTTATAAATTACAACCGGCCAAAGCATCAGTCATTTTTTTAATAACATAATAACTTACACTGCATTATAGACTAATGCATAAAGTCGAGAAATTATTAAAATATGCCGTAACGGTTTAAAATATAAATCAAAATTATTTTTTTTGTACTTGAATAATGAATAAAAAAATAAAATATTAGAAAAGAGTTATAGAATAGTTAAATTGGCTGTAGTGAAGAATAAGCGAAAAAATGTTTTTATTTGACGATAAAGAAATAGAGCTAGCCGGTAATTTAAAATTTGATTTTAAAAAGCTGCTCGAACGAGCTTTAGTTTGACTGTAAAATCGCATAAGTCCCTCCTATTTTTTTGTTGATGTAAAAATATAATTATCATATATTAGCGGCATTGTCAATCTTATTTTTTATTAAATTTACAACAGCTAACTAATATAACTTACTTTTTATATAATCGACAAATTTATCAATTCCTTCGCCTGTTTTAGCTGATGTAAAGAATATTTCGGCGCGGCTGTTCACTTTCTTTATGTTTTCGTATATTTTATCCTTACTGACATCAAGATGCGGCAATAGATCCGTTTTAGTCACTATTATTATGTCGGCCACGTTAAATGAAACCGGGTATTTTAAAGGTTTATCTTCACCTTCGGTAACTGAATATAAAACTATTTTTTGGTCCTCGCCTATTAAAAAATCGGCAGGGCATATTAAATTTCCTACATTTTCGATAATCATAAGCTTAACTTCAGAAAGATTCATTTTAGTGAGCGCATCTTTAATCATGAACGCGCTTAAATGACAATCGCCGCCGAAAGTGTCGGTATTTATCTGATAAACTTCATCACATGCCGGCAAAAGCCTGTCCCTGTCGATTGTAGTCGTCATGTCGCCTTCAATAACGGCACATTTAACATTCTTTTTTAACGCATTTAAAATTTTTTCAAGAAATGTAGTCTTTCCGGCGCCGGGCGAGCTTATCATATTAACGCAAAATATATTGCGGTTCTTTAATATACCTTTAACCTCAAGCGCAATTCTGTCATTATCATCCATGACATTTTGATTGATATCAATTTCCTGCATATAAATTCCCTTCCTTATTTATATTTTTTTCACGTTAAGTGAAAATAAAAAAATTATTTTATTATTGAAATTTTTTGACGTATATCAATTATTTCATCGTCAAGATCGGGGCATTTCAATTTTAATCCGGGGTTATCAAATGCGCCGTCATAGCATATAATCCCATTTTCCATGTATATTATTCTTTTAGCGACGGAAAGAGCAAAGTGAATATCCTGCGTGACAATTATTTTTGACCCTTGAAATTCATTGACTGCGGTTATAAGTTTTTTCTTATTCAAAAAGTCAAGATTCGAAGACGGCTCGTCAAGAAGAAGAATTAACGGCTTAATAATTAAAACGGACGCGAGCGCCACTCTTTTTTTCTGGCCGAAACTTAAATGCTGCGGCTCTTTTTTTAAAAGATCTGAAATTCCAAGAACGCCGGCGATTTCTTTTAATTTTTCCGATGCGATACCGGGATTTACTCCAAGATTATCAAGGGCGAAACAAATCTCGTCTTCAACAGTATCACAAAATATTTGATTTTCAGGGTTTTGAAAAACGATATTAAGCGTTCTATAAAAGGCGTCGCCAGTGATTTTTTCAATATCAATTCCGCAGATATTTATCGAACCGGAATAACCTTTAAGCGCTTTCATCAGCACCCAGAGTAAAGTCGACTTGCCCGCGCCGTTCGGCCCCATTACGGCTATTGTTTCGCCCTTATCAATGGAAAAGGAAACATCTTTTAAAGCCTCGGTGCCGTCCTCAAAAGTATATGATAATTTTTTAACTTCTAATTCCAACTGCATAGCTCCTCATATAAAAAAACACGCAAATGTTATAAACACAATAGTAATGAAACTAAAAGAAAAATCATCCGTCGAAAAATGCAAAACATCTTTTTTTCTTATTACGCTGTTTTTTTTATAGCCTCTTAATTCCATTGAGACATTGTTCATTTCAGCCCTTCTGAGCGATCTTAAAAATATCGAGCTAAAAATCATAGAAAACGTTTTCGCAGAAAATATGTTTCGCGGCCTGAAGAATTTAAACGAAGAGGCCGTCCTCATTATTAGAGTTTCATTGATAAGCGCCTCAAAGTAACGCCATACTGACGAAAAAACCATTATAAAATAACCGGGAAGCCTGAAAGTTCCGAAAGCTTCCATGAGCATTTTAAATTGCGTGGCTGCTGTAAACACAATAACTGTATTAACGGTGGCGATTGATTTCAGCAAAAGATTTATCGAAAAACTTACTTCAGAAGCGGTAAATTCAATTTTATGCCCGAAGAAATAAATAAATTTGCCGTATAGTTGAGAATCCTCGGACATAAATAAATTACAGCCGTATAAATACGCATGAATTAGCAAAAATACAGGATAGATAATAAATGGAATTACAACCGGTATTCTTTTTAAAAATATCCTTAACGGAATTTTTGAAAATTTAAAAAGCACAAAAGAAAGAATCAGCATCAAAAAGCTTGAGCCTGCATTTTCGTGTGGAATAAGAGCGCATACGGCCGGAATGAAAAATATAAAAAATAATTTTATCGAAGGGTTAATTTTTTGTATGAATCCCAGTTCAGAATAAAACTCGTCAATTTTAAAGTGCATTATGACCGCTTTTAAGATTATTTTTTTCCAGAGCTGCAGTCTTAGCCGGCAAAATATTTTTCTTCAAAAAAACTTTGAAGAACATTAATATGATGAAGCATCCAATAAATACTGAAAAAATTGTCGAAACAGTTTCATTTTTTATAAACGGGATTTTATAATCTGAAAACAAAAACGTGCCAGCCGCATTGCCGTCATCCGTATTTTTTAATTCGGAGTTTTTTTCGATCGTCCAATCAAGGCCGTCAGGATTGACGGAAGCCATAGGCGAAAACAGCGCAGCTATCACGGCGACCGCCATAAAAATAAGAAAAGCGCTTTTCGAAACATGATTCATATAGACTCAACCTCTTTTTCGCCGAGATTTTTTGCCGCTTCTTTTTCGCCGTTAAGATATTCCCCAAAAAGCTCCGGCCTTGCCGCAAGCAGAAAACTGAGCATAGTGAATAAAATTCCGGCCTCGCCGGCAGCGATAAAAAGATGAATAAATGTAATCGCCGGAACCACCCCGGCCGCCGGCGCCACGCCCGAAAAGGCCAATTCGAGGCCGCAGGCCAGCGACGCCGCGACCACTGAAAAATAACCTGTAAGAGTGGAAATAATCAAAAAACCGAGCCGGGTTGAAAAAAAAGCAATGTTTTTATTTAAAAAATTGAATACCGAATATGATAAAAATCCGCCGACAACACCCATATTAAAAACATTGGCGCCAAGCGCGATAACGCCGCCGTCAGCGAAAAAAAGCGATTGTATCGCAAGAATAACCGACATCGAGATAAATCCAAGATAAGGCCCCAATATAAGCGAAAGGAAAAACGCCCCTAAAAAATGCCCGGACGCCCCGAAGCCTATAGGAAAATTTATCATCTGCGCCGCGAATACAAACGCAGTCACTGCTCCGGCAATAGCTGCCCTGGTTTCGTCAAATTTTTTAGAAACCGCGCGGTTACAAGCGTAAAGGAATACCGCCGATATCGGAATACAAAATAAATTAACGTTATTTGATAAAATGCCGTCTGGTAAATGCATGAGGTAAAATTAACATATATCAGTCTGTTTGTCAAATAATTTATGGCTGATTGGCAAGTATTTAGTTAAATTTTCTATGATATTTTATTTTGGATTACTATGATTTTTTAAATTTAGCCCTGCAAAGGCTTAATAAGTTTTAAAATTGAATTTGATAATATTTACTGGCATAAACAGGTTTTGTATTTTTTAATTAATTCATTAAAATGAACACGTTAAAAATTGGATTTTCAAATAGATGCAAGATAATTCTATCGTAAAAAAACAGCTCAAAATAATATTTTTTATAAACATTAACATATTAGAATATTCATAAAAGTTTATTAATTTTAAAATCATTAAAAAAATTAAATAAAAAAATTAAATATTTGTGGTATTTAATTTATTTTATGTTATAATAAAAAGCTTTGCGTTAATTATATTGCGCTTTAGTAAAGCACAGGTGTAAAACGTAAGCGACAAAAAACTGGGAGGTATGAAACTTATGGCAAAAAAGCCCGTAGTTGAAGAAGTATGTGTAAAAAAGCACTTTGATCTCGGCGATGCGATGCGCGAAGCTGACCGTTGCCTCATGTGTCATGACGCTCCGTGCAGCACAGGCTGCCCGGCAGGCACCAATCCAGGAAAATTCGTGCGCCAGCTTAAATTAAAAAACATTAAAGGCGCCGCACGCACAGTGCGCTCAAACAACATCCTCGGCGGCATCAGCGCTGAAGTATGCCCTACCTGCACACTCTGCGTACAAAAATGCTCCAGAACCGGAATTGACAGGCCTATTGAAATCAATAAAATCCAGCAATTCCTTGCGGATTACCAGAATGAAATGAACGTAGAGGTTTTCGACAAACCAAAACCACTCGGCAAAAAAATCGCTGTAATAGGCTCAGGTCCTTCAGGTCTGGCATGCGCAGCTAAACTTGCGCTCTTCGGATATGACGTTACAATATTCGAAAAAAATGATACTCCTGGCGGCGTTCTCGCGCACGGTATACCATATTACCGTTTACGCAGGCGCACACTGAAAAACGATATAGAAGCCGTTACAAAACTCGGCGTTAAAATCAAATGCGGCACTGAAATTAACGACAAGACTTCCATCAAAAAACTTTTAAAAGACGGATTCGCTGCTGTTTATATTGCGGCAGGCCTTTCAAAGCCTAATTTCATCAAAATGCCGGGCAGCGATCTTAAAGGCGTATTCGAATGGTCGCAGTTTTTAAACACGGCCAACGATGAAAAAACACGCAAAGACGCCGAAAAACTTGTAAAAGGCAAAAACGTCGTCGTAATAGGCGGCGGCTCGGTAGCTATGGACGCGGCCGTTACGGCAAAAATGCTGGGCGCCGAAAAAACATACGCAGTTTCGCTTGAAGCGCTCGATGAACTCCCGGCCGATCATGAAGAAATCGAACTCGGACATCAATATAACGTTATATTCAAGCCATCTACGCAAATCACAAAAATCAGCGGCAAATCAGGCAAAGTAACCGGCGTTTGCGGGAACGAAATAGAGTGGGTTAAGCCTTTGAAATTTACGCCGGACAACGCTAAAGCAGTTGCCGGTACGGATTTTTCGTTAAACGCCGATGTCGTAATATTCGCGGTCGGTTCAAGAGTTAACGACGACATAACCGCGGCCATCGAAAACGCCGGCGTCGCTGCCGCAAAAAACAGGCTTGTCACCGTTGACAAAGACTACAAAACCAACGTCAAAAATGTTTACGCAGGCGGAGATATCGTAAACGGCGGTAAAACCGTAACTTACGCTATTTATGACGGTAAAAAAGCGGCCGAAACAATTCACAAGAATCTTTCCAAAGGAGCTGGTAAATAATGGTTAAAAAAGCAGATTTAAGCGTTGATTTTTGCGGTGTTCATTTTGAAAACCCGTTCATGTTGTCATCATCGCCGGTCGGCGACAGCTATGACATGGTAGCACGCTGCTTTAAAGCCGGCTGGGGCGGAGCGGTTTATAAAACGCTGTGGAACGAGAAAAAATTCAAAATATATATGCCGTCACCTCGTTTGAATGCTATCCATTCGAACATGGAACGCGTAGTCGGATTGCAAAATCTCGAACAAATAACTGACAGGCCTTTAAAAGACAACATAAAAGACATTAAACGCCTCAAAAAAGAATTTCCTAATAAAGTTTTAGTCTCAAGCATTATGGGCGGAGACGAAGAAGACTGGGAAATGCTGGCGGCCGCATCAGAAGCCGCAGGCGCAGATATGCTCGAACTCAATTTCAGCTGCCCGCAGATGGCCGCTGAAGGAGCAGGACATAAAGTAGGCCAGTCATTCGACCTTATCGAAACTTATACGCGCGCAACACGCCGCGGCTCAAAGCTTCCGATTATGGCAAAAATGACGCCGAATATAACCGATATGATTCCTGCAGCAATGGCAGCTAAAAGAGGCGGCGCTGACGCGATTGCCGCTATTAATACCGTCCGCGCAATCACCGGTGTTGACCTTGAAACGTTGACTCCGATGCCGAATGTCAACGGAGTATCGTCAATAAGCGGTTATTCCGGCACAGCTGTTAAACCTATAGCTCTCAGGTTCGTATCCGAACTTGCGAAAGACAAGAAATTGAAACTCCCGGTTTCAGGCATTGGCGGTATCATAACATGGGTTGACGCCGTCGAATTCCTGCTTTTGGGCGCAAGTACGCTCCAGGTTACGACAGGTGTTATGAAGCACGGTTATAGAATCGTCGAAGATATGGTCGAAGGCTTATCCGACTTCATGCTCGACAAAGGCTTCAAACGCATCAAAGATTTCGTCGGCAAGTCCTTAAAATGCGTTGTAGATCCGGCTGATCTTCCGCATGAAACACAGGCTGTCTCAGTTATCGACAAAAACAAATGCGTCGGATGCGGCCAGTGCTATATTTCATGCATGGACAGCGCGCACCAGGCAATCTCGCTCGACAAAAACCGCAAAGCCGAAGTTGACGAAAAGAAATGCGTCGGATGCCTTATGTGCAAACACGTATGCCCGGTACCAGGAGCAATATCACATAAAATCGTTAAATACCAGCAAAAATTACATTAAAATAAAGCGTATGCAAAAATAAAATATGATTTTTCGGCAACACCTGCCGAATCTTTTAAATTTATTTAAAACGCCTAAACAGCCAGAATACCGATAATTCGATATCTGGCTGTTTTTTTATTAAAATAAAAAATGAACTGTAGCATAAACAAATATCGAAAATTCATTATTTTTTACAATTACGGCCCATAGATAAAATAAATTTGACAAAATAAATAAATGAGTGTTATAATCATACCTAAAACCGCTTAAAACGGCCATTTCAATATACCACAGCGATTTTGCGGACGCGCTCTCTTATGTAAGCTCAAATTTTCTGGATTCGGGTATCCGGCATAAAAAAAGAATTTTATATTAATTTACCGGATTCCTCTGGAAATAGTTGAAAATAATTTAATTCGCGGTTTTCTGCCTGGATCCTAAACCGATGTGCTGCGTCCTGTATCATATGCGCTCTTTTGAAATAGAGAAAAATATGTATTTGAAGCAGGGGGAAGTTATGAGTGAAAACGAGGTTGTGACTGTAGAAAGGCAAAAAACCGTTCCTTTAAACACCTGGGATGCTATTATTTCAAGGATTAACGATTCGAAAAACGAGCCTGATATCGAGAAAAAAATAGACCTTATCGTCGAAGTTCTCGTTAACATAAGGCTTCTTGACAAGGAAGACAAAATACATGATGCGCGAGACGTAAAGGGAAATATAGAAGATATTCACAGACGCATTTTAAACGAGACGATACTTACGCTCGACGCAATGCAGGCCCCTTCCAGCGAATACATTTATTACTTCAGAGAATTATTGAAAAAACTTCCTATCCGCGGCGACGGCGACCTTATCGGAGATATAAGGGCGGCCGCCGAACATTTCGAAGAAAATCGCGACAGCGACGACCCAATGCGCTCTTTCGCCGGCGATCTAAGAAAAGAAGTCCACCGCAAACTCTCCCCTGGAATTCTGAGTAAATATATAAAACCTTATCTTGAATTTATGCGCCATGGCAAATCTGACGCAATGGCAAGCGCAGGTTATATAGCAATAGCCTCTAAGTTCGATCCCAAAGATGAACCGGGCGAATTCGTCGAACTGGCCGAAGAAATGGAAGAAAACCTTTCATATTTATGGGATTATGAAAAAGGCGACATAACAGCAGTCAAAAAAAATATTCAAAAACATATCGGCCTTTTTGAAAAATGTTTTCTAAAAAAAGAAATGGAAGCCTTTTTAGCTATTTGCAACGCCTCTTACATAAAAGAAACAAATAACTTAGTAGACTGCCTCAAACGACTTACCAGTTTTAAAATGCTTTTGAAAAAATCTTATTTTGAGCGCAGGATAAGTTTTTTCGATTACCTTAATCTCGACCTTTATATAGGCCGTCTTGTCTTTATTTTCACAAACGACCTGACCAACAGTCACTACGAAATCGTGACATTCGCCAATGTCAGAGAATGCGTGAACCTTGTAAAAGAACTTATAGGCGTCTTAAGTATGAAAGGGATACTGAACGATAAAAATGATAACCTCGTCAGAGACCTTACGGAGATCTCAGAAATGGAAACTGTCGATATCCTCAGAACGAAAAGGACTGTCGAAAGTGTTTCGATCGAGCTTCAAAAATTTATGCAAAGCAAGATATTTCCAAGGCTCAGTCATACGCTAAATAATGTCCTGGAAGCTTATCAGGTCCCCATGTCAAGCCTTTCACCCATAAAAGACCGATTTTTCAATAATTTTATAAGAACGACAGAATTTCATGCGGTAAGCGAATTTATCGAAAAGATAATAGTTTTCTTGAACCGCGAAACTGCCGCAAAAAGCGTCGAAAACAGTCTTTACGGGAAATATAAAATAACCAATATACCGGCAGTCGAAGGAAATTATGAAGCATTTATAGCCGCCACCTGGATAAATACGCCTGATTCGATAAGGCCGTTCCTCGGCGGCAAAGGAAACGGCATAATAGATATGAATAACCTTGGAGTCGCTATTCCGCCGGCCTTTATCCTCGGGCTTCCTATTTTCCGAGAATTGTTCTCTGACAGCGCCGATATGAATGGATTTAAAGCCGCAGTACGTCGTTTTTTAATACAGATGGAAGAACAGACCGGCCGTAAACTCGGCTCGGCAGATTCGCCGCTTCTTGTTTCCGTAAGATCGGGAACAACCATTTCACTTCCGGGTTCAATGTGCACGATTTTAAATGTAGGCATTACACCTGATATATTAAAGGAACTCGCTTCCAAATACGGCGAAAACTTTGCATCGAGCATATACTACAGGTTTCTGAAAAATACTATCGTAGCTCTAGAAATTGAACCTGTCGATGAATCCGGAGGAATTACTTCCGCCATAGACCGCGCCGAGAAAGCAGTGCGCGAAAAACTGGGCGATATTTTTCTTACCGACGCATTCGAACAGCTTATCAAATCGATAGAACTTGTTTTCGCATCGAGCCGTTCAAAAACAGTAAGCGAGTATCTTAAAGAACTTTCGATCGATGTCATTTACGGAACGGCCGTCACAGTCCAGCAAATGGTATTCGGCAACAAAAATCAGAATTGCCTGAGCGGCGTCCTTTTTACAAGAAACCCCATAAGCGGGCGCGACGAACTTTTCGGCGAATACAAAGAAATGGCGCAGGGCGAGGACGTAGTTATGGGAAACATCGTAACCCATAATATAGCCAATATTCCAGTGACTATCAAGAATAAACTTAACGAATATAAGGAAATCCTCGAACGCGAGTTAAAACATGAGCTGGATATAGAATTTACGGTCGAAGACGATAAGCTTTACCTGCTTCAGACAAGGCGAGCCACGATAAGTTCGTACGCCAAGGTCGTCGTAAATACCGATATGATGAGGCAAGGCATTATTACGGCAGCTGAATTCAAGCGCAGAATCGAGCGTATGTGTACCACTAACGCATTTATTTCGGTGCCATGGACCGACAACGAGTTCCGCGAATGGAAACCTCCTGTCGGAACCGGAGTTCCAATAAATCACGGCGTCGCTTGCGGAACACTTGTGCTTACTATTGAAAAACTCGAAGAGCAGAAAGCGAAACATGAAAATGTAATATTTTTCGCGCAGAATACCAAACCATCCGATTTTTATATCATAAACAATTCTCACGGCATAGTGACGGTTTTTCCTGGAAGGACATCGCACGCCGCTATAACTTCGATAACATTGAACAAACCCTGCGTGGTCGGCTGCGCAAACGCAGTTATAGACATAGCAAAGCGGACGGTAACTTTCAAGGGTGAAACCGATATCACTCTTAAGGAAGGAGAAATTATAACACTCGATGCCAACGGCGGCTGTATTTTCCAGGGCTCGGTGCCGATGACCAACAGTTTCATAAAAACCCGCGCGCTGCTTGACGCAGTAAACGACAAGATGACGTCGAACGAGGCAGTCAAAAGCGTAGAACGCATCCTTAAAGAAAAACTGCTTATTATAGAAAAGGAAATGGGTTCGCGCAAAAAGAGTTTAAGAAGCGTGGACAGGAGTATTTTTGACGGAAAGAATGTACTTGTAAGGCTCGATCTCAATGTGCCGTTCGCGAAAGGTTCAATAACAAACGCCGCAAGGATCGAGGCAGCGCTGCCGACAATCACCTATCTCAAAGACGCCGGAGCGACGCCGATATTATGCTCGCATTTCGGCGAACCGGATAAGCAGGAAAAAAAGGGCAAGTCGCGTGAAGATATTTACTCCGAATACAGCCTAAAACCCGTAGCGGATTATATCCAAAACAAACTGGGCGATGTAGTATTCCATCCCGACAGCATTGCATCTACGGGTGTTTTGATAAAAAAATCCAATATAGTGCGCGGCAAGATCAATATAATTGAAAATCTGCGCTTCGCCATAGGTGAAAAGGAGAATGACGCTGTTTTTGCCCGCGGCCTTGCCGGACTTGCGGACGGCATATTTGTAAATGACGCTTTCGGCACCTGCCACCGTAACCACGCGTCAATAACCGGCGTAACCAGGCACTTCAATATTAAATTAGCCGGTTTTTTGATCGAGAAAGAACTCAAATATCTCGGAACGGCAATATCCAACCCGCAAAGACCGTTTGTAGGAATAACAGGCGGCTCTAAAATTTCGAGCAAACTTGGCGTAATAGAGTCGCTTCTGAGGAAAATCGATCTTTTAATAGTCGGCGGCGGCATAGGGTACACGCTTTTAAAAGCCGTTGGATTCGATGTGCAAAAATCGCTCGTTGAAGAATCCATGCTCGACACTGCCAGAAAACTCATGGAAAAATACGGCGATAAGATCGTTCTGCCTAAAGATTTCGTTACGACCGACCATTTTGATTTTGCCAACCAGAAAGTTGGAAACCTCGAAAGGAATGTCAAGAAAATAAAAGAAGGCTGGGAATCATTCGACCTTGGCGACGAATCGATCACTAATGCGATAAAAATCCTGGAAAGCGCCAAAACAATCCTTTGGAATGGACCAATCGGCGCATTTGAAATAAAGGAAGGATCCGCCGGAACAATGAGACTGGCGCATGAACTTGCAAGACTTGCCGGCGACGGTAAAATCGTAATTATCGGCGGCGGCGATTCCGCTGCGGCCGTTACGCTCGCAGGAGTCGACGATAAGATGACACATGTTTCGACGGGCGGCGGAGCAAGCCTTGAATTCCTCGAAAGACTTACTTTACCAGGCATTTCAGTGCTTGATTCCGAATAATAATAATTTCTCGAACACAAATATAACGAAGGATTAAAAAAATTTGTACCAAATAAAATTTATGTATATCAGCAGATAAAAAAATAAAAATCGTTAAAATATCCTGAAATAAGGATAAATTATAAAAAAAGTTCTTCTTTTGCAGCCAAATTAAGACATTTCAATCTCTTAAATTAAAGCAAAAGGAGAACTTTTTTATGGCTTAAAACACGCACTTAAACATATTGACAATATAAAACTTTCGGAGCATTCAGTCATAAAAAACGACTAAAAAGCCTTTACCTTATAAATGTAATTTCATTTAAAAATCAGGAAAAAGCTTATTTATACCGGGAATTAAATTTTACCTGGGAAAAATTGCAATAATTTGATTTTTTTAAAAATGAATTAAAGTTCACGCGGTTTTCGCAGTAGCATCTATTGCAAGCGGAAGCCGAAGAGTGAATACGCTTCCCGATCCCGGTTCGCTTTTAACCCAAATGTCGCCGTTATTCTTTTCGGCAAATTCCTTGCATAATATCAAGCCAAGTCCGCTGCCAAGCTCTCCGGCTGTCCCGGGCACCCTGCATATTTGATTAATTTTAAATAATTTTTCTATCAAGGCGCCGTCAATACCAACGCCGTTATCGGTAACCGCCACTTCAATATTTTCTTCGTTTTTAGCGACCGAAAAAATAATCTGACCGTTCAGATTCGTAAATTTTATGGCATTTGAAAGAAGATTTCTTATGATTGTCATTATCATATTTTTATCAGCAATAACATAGCCGTTATAAGCTATATTATGTTTTACTGAAATATTTTTCTTACGAAGGCGCAATTCCTCAAAATTTATGCATTCGTCAATAATTTGCCTTATATCTATATTTTCAGGTTTATATTCCATGTCGTTCATCTGTGTTTTAGCCCATTCGAGAAGATTTTCAAGAAGGTTATACGTTCTCTCGGCTGAAGCGTGCATTATCCTGTCAAGCTCGCCATCGGATATTGAACTTTTTTCAGCTTCGGCTTTTATTCCCAGCAATTCTTTTATTCCGCCGATGGCGCCGCGCAGGTCATGTGATATAATCGTAAAAAACTTATTTTTGGCGTCGTTCATTTCAGACAGCCTGTCTGCATATAATTTTATGCTTTTTTCACGCTCGATAATATCATTTTCAAGCCGTATGTTCAGCATTGAAACGAACCCGCAAAATGTTATCAAAAAAATTATAAGGCCGGATATCAAAAAAAAGCTGGTAAGCATTTTATTAGTACCTGCAAACAGGCCGCCCTGACGGAATTCCGGTGCGGATAAAACCGCATAAATCCTGATTAAATTAAGAAATACAAAAACAAGAAATATAGATGCCAGGTAATTGCAGGTATTTTTTAAGGCGTCGATTTTACATTTTTTAAATAAAACATAAGAACATTCAATAAAAATTATTAAAAAAATTAGTGAAATAAAAATTACCCTATAGAAATACATATTAGTTAAAATAGAATAATAATACATGAACAGAAAAGTTATAAGCGTCAAAAAAATATAATACAGCGGCTTTACTGGTTTATTTTCAAGAAATAACCTTAACCCGCAGGAAATGAAACAATATCCGCCGATAAGAAAAGTATTCGCGAGTACAATTGAAAAAAACGCAGGCAGCTTTCCTTGAAAAGCGACTAGATAATGCCCGCACGCGATAAGCAAATAACTTATGCTCATCGCTAAAGTTCCCGCATAACGATTGCTTCTGATGCCGCCGAGCATAAATACGCAGCCAAGAACAAAAATAGTGATTCCCATTATAAATGAAATTGTGCCCGGATCGAGCATATCAAACATCCTTTTAATCAATTTATAACCATAAATTAAAACAACTTATTATACTTCAATCAAAATAATATGTCAATAATTTCAACCATAAAAATTAGCGATTTACGCAGTTTAACATCAAAGGTAAAGCGCCGTAAAACCATTAAAATGCTTTTAAAAAACTTGACAATTTAGCTTAAATGTTATAATCTTTATTCATAATGTTATTTTGTATATAATAAAATTTAAAATTGAGATGTTAATACTTTATTAAGGGAGTGTCAAAAATGGAACCTAAAAAAACGCGTCAGTTAATCCCAACTCTTCTTATAGGGCTTGGCGGAACGGGTTACAGGACCCTGAAATTAATAAAAAAGAAATTTCTTGAAAGCCCGCACTATAATTATAAAGTTCCTCCAATGGTAAACTTTTTAAGCTTCGACACGGACACAAACATCGAAGATAAAAAGACCGAAGATGTTTTGACAACTACCGAAAAAATAGTACTTACAGTTGATACGGCCAGCGTGCTTGGCAATATAGGACAATTCCCGCATATCAAAAAATGGTTTCCGGTGCATAAAATCCAGGAAACTGTCGCTCACGGCGCCCGCCAGATAAGGGCCCTCGGCCGCCTCTCGATTTTTTCGAATATCGACGTAGTCACCGATTCGATACGTGAAGCTTTACACAGGATTAACGATAAGAGGCTGCTTTCGGGAGCTGACATCGTAAGGACATCTGATATGGTGCCGTTGAATGTATTTCTGGTAAGCTCGGTAAGCGGCGGAACCGGTTCCGGAATGGTTACCGACCTTCCTTATATCTTAAGACAGGTAATAGCTAAAGAAACCGTTCAGCACGCCTGCGAAATTCACGGCTATCTCTTCATGCCGGATGCATTCGTCGACATCGCCGATTCCGAGCTCGAACGTCTAAAGGCAAACGGCGCGGCGGCGCTTAAAGAAATAGATCTTTTTATGGAGAACATGGAACGCTTCTCAACGAGATATTCCGACGGCTTCGCGGTCGACGAGCAGGTCGGCATGCAAAAGCCATACGACTTCGCTTATCTTGTATCAGGCGTCGACATAACCGACCAGCATACTATCGAGAAAGTTACTGCCGAGCAAGTATTTCATGGATTCGGCACCGACCTTACCAAAGATTCTAAAAGCTACCTGGCCAATGTTCCGACAAACGCGTTCAAGGCGATACCCGGCGGCGAATTTGTCGGCAAACGCACGAACTATAGTTCATTCGGCGTTTCTTCCTGCGCGATACCGCTGAAAAAAATAATCGAAATATTCTCGAATAAATTCTCTGCCGGCCTCATGTCCGCGATTTTAGAATACGCTAATCCCAAAGACGGCAAAACCGATAATCCATGGGAAAAGGACCTCCAGCTATTCACCAGAAATAACGGCCTTGAAATCGACAATAAAGATGAATTAAAAATCCTCGATAAGCTGATGGAAGTCAATAAAGCCGCAAAATTAACGGCATCTAAATACAAGGAATTGAAAGTCACGGCGATCGGCGATATACTTCTTCAGGACCAGGTGGCCGCCGAAAAATCATATAAAGACATCAAAACCGAACTTAATAACGCAAAAGAAGGCGTACTGACAGGCATAATCAAGAACTACCTCACGCTCATCACCGAATCTATGAACGACGCTAACCGCGGCGTCAGGTTTGTAACAAAAACCTCGGAACATCTTTTCAATATGCTCGAACAATTCCGCGGACGCCTCGAGCGCGAGCGCGAAATTAAAAGAAAAGAAATGGCGCGTTTCATACAAATAGTGCGCGAGAAAAAAGCTTATATAGAGGAAGAAAGCCAGAAAAATTGGCTTATGCGCTCTAAAGAAGGAATTAACACCGCATCCATAGAATGGGTAAACAACAACAATAACGCGTTCATGGCGCAGCTTCAAATCGACAGGCGCGATGTGGCTATGGAACTTATCGATACACTGATGCAAACCGTAGCGGCTAATTTCAAAAAACTCCAGACATTCAACAGCGTCGTCGAACTTTTAGAAACCAAGTTTTCTAAAAACGCCACATTCACGGGCTCGACTTTAGAGGAAAGCGAAAGCGACTGGCTGTTAAATAATTCGATAATAGCGACTGACGACTTAAACAGGCTCTATGACGGCAAAATAGGCAACTCAGGCATTTATGAAACCGTGTTCATCGGCAAGGAAGGCCTCAATATCGCTGAAAAATGGTTTTTCTACGCCGAAAATTCAGTAATGTTCGAAAGCGACGTAATGGACTATTCGAAAAAAATACTCGAGGAAAAATTAAAAGAGCTTTCAATCGAGGAATTTTTGCTTGAAAAGAGCAAGGTCACAGGCGAGGATGAGATCAGAAAAGCCGGCGAGGCGCTCGCGCAGAAAGGCCGTCCGCTGTGGCAATTAAACCGCGGGCTTTACACCGGCCACCTAGTGCCGCTCAATCTCCTCGGCGTTTTCGACAAAGAAGCCACGCAGATCCATGAACATGTCCAATCCATATTAAAAAAGGATTCTCAGGTAGTTTCGACAAAAGACCCGCACAGAATAAGCCTTGTCCAGAGCGAACACGGCGCGCCGCTTTTCGCTTTGTCCAAAATAGAGGACTGGGAAAACAAATACAATAAATTCAAAAAGACAGAATTTTTACATGCAATAACCGAGGAAGAATATAAAATCGAATGGGATAATTATCCGTTCAGGCCGATTTCAATCGACAAGAAAGAAGGAATCAAATTCTTCACGCTCGGCAACGCGCTTAAATTCATCCAGGCCGTTAAAGTCGACGGTAAAACCCAATATTACTGCACTTTCGAAAACGACGAAACCGTCAACCCGGACGATAAAAAAGATACGTGGCTCGGCACGAACAGGATCGACGCCTTCGAAAATTTTATAAAAAACCAACAGGTAAGAAAACTCAAGCATCTGATAGAAAGAGCGCTCGATAAAAAAGGCTCGTACAAGCAGCAAATAGAATTCATAACGCTTGTCGCGCAAAACCTCCGCAGCTATCTTGAAAAAATCGATGAAAGCACAGGCATTTACGAGTTAATACGCGAGGAAGTAAAGGCGCTCGCCGAGCTTTTAAAAGAACTCGACAAAAAAAGAGTTCAGGAAGAGTCAGAAGAACAGCTGCACGTTTAATTAGTGAACACTAATTCATCCCCGGCCGAACATACATAATTAAATAACGACGGCAAATAAATTCAATACTCCTTTTAAACGCCGGCGCGGCTTCATATGAATTAAAACCAGGCAGACGCAAAGATGAGTTAAAAATATGAAATAATAACGACAAAAAGGGCGGCTTATAACACCGCCCTTTTTAAACAAATACTTTTCATTAAGTTGAAAGGAATATGCCTTATGCTTGCTATATTTTTAAAATTATCATATTTATTTTCAATAATATTAGTGTTTTTTATTTTCCCGATTTATTACCAGCTTTTTTTCAGCTTCTTTTTCGATAGTTTCTGGAGCCTGCTTCTTATTCTTTTCACGAGCTTTACGGCCGGATATTATATTATTTACAAGCTTTTATATACGTATGTCGATAACGCCGGCAGGATAGTAATATTTGAAAATATATCGGCTTCACCCGAAAACTATTCGGCGCATTCGTCGGAAGAAAGCGCAAATTCAGTATTAAGCCGCGGCATTATCGAGCAGAATCCATTCGGCGCTCTGCAAATTCAGGACGCGCGCAAACATATTTTGAAAAAAGCGCTGCGCTTCGCGCTTCTTCTTATTTTACTGCTCGGCCCGATATTGTATCATTTTTATGAAGATTTTCATTACAGCCAATTATCAAATCAGGACATAAATAAAGACGCAATAAAGACCGTCGGCCATCTTTTGCGGCTGGCCATCGAAAAAAGCTCGCCCGACGATCTTAAATATCTTGACGCAGTAAAAAAAGACGACATCATAGTAGTGGCCGGAGCTTATGACAAAGTCGAAGAAGTGTTAGAAAAAGCTCATATCCCGTTCACATTAATAAACCCGGTCCACCTGGCCGATTTTAAACTGAAACCCTCGCAGATTGTGATGGTCAATTGCCCCGGCGATATATCGACAATGGGAGCGCTCAACCTCAAAAAATTCATCGAGGACGGCGGCTATTTATTTACTACAGACTGGGCGCTCATGTACACCGTAAACCGCATTTCATCTGAATATATAACCGCCAGCGGCGGCAAGACAAAAAATGAAGTCATTCCAATCGAAACGGCCGATAAGACATCCGAATTCGTTAAAGGCATATCCGCGTCAAACGGCACGCCGTCATGGTGGGAATTTTTCTCGTTTCCAATAAAAATAATAGATAAAGACAAAGTAAACATTATAATAAAAAGCGACAGGATGAAAAAAAATTACGACAATGAGGCGGTAGCGGTCAATTATAAATTTGGAAAAGGCATGATAATACATACCGCAGCACATTTTTACCAGCAGCAGAGCGCGCTTATAACGTCGCGGCAGCGCGGACCCGCTCTTGATTATGTAAAGGACGAAATGAAAATTGACCTGGCGCGGCTCGATAATTCATGGAAAGAAACGCTTAAGAATATAAAAGCCGGCCAAATAGAAGACACTTATTCGGTGCTCCGATTCATAGCCAATGTCATAATCGCAAAAAAGAAAGTCAACATGGCAAATTAAAAATTATGAAATAACAAATTAGCGATGATTTTTTTATAAATTTTAATAAAAAAATAGATTTTTTTTGTTAAGTATGTTAAAATAAAAATGAACATACACACTATAATTTCTTATATAAGAAGGCGAGGAGAGAATTAAATGTTAAAAAGGACAGCGTTTATTTTAGTTTTGATTTTCGGAATTTTAATTTTGGCAAATCTCAGTTACGCAGGAAAAGTCGGCGAAAATTTCAAGGAAATTTCAGCTGCCGGCTGGCTGAATTCAGAAGGCGCTAAAATCGCCGATTCGAAAGGCAAAATCACCGTATTAGAATTCTGGGCTACCTGGTGCCCGCCGTGCCGCGCCTCGATTCCACATTTAATAGAACTTTATAATCAGTATAAGGACAAGGGCGTCAATTTCATCTCTTTAACAGCCGAAGAAAAATCGGTTGTCGAACCGTTTGCTAAGGAAATGAAAATGCCTTATACGATCGGGTTCGGTTCAAATACCTCAAAAGATTATAATGTAAAAGGCATTCCAACGGCATTCATAATCGGAGCCGACGGAAAAATCGCGTGGGAAGGCCATCCGATGATGGGACTTGACGAGGCGTTGAAAGCCGAAGTCGCTAAAAGCCCGCAGGCAGCTCCAGCCGGAACGAACGAAGTAAGCGCAGATAAAGCGGCAGCTCCGAAAGAACCCGTTAAAGGCGAGGCCGAAAAAAAGAATGAAGAAAAAAGCGCTCCTGCTGTACCGTCAGGAAAATGAGGCTCATGCAACTAATCAGCGGTCCGCTGAATTTGCTTCAAATAAAAACCAAAGCGCGGTTTTCAGAAAAAAGCCGCGCTTTTAATTTAACCAGCGCATTCGGAGGGAAAAATGCCAGCCATTGAAAAATATTATATTTCATGTGATCTTGAAGGAATAACAGGGATATCGAATTTTCGTGAAATGAACGAACAAAAAGCTTACGCAAGCAAAATGATGACCGACGACGTGAAAGTAATCGCTTCATCCATCAATCAGGTATGTTTAAAAAGCGGCTTAAAATTTGATGAAATAGAAATCATAATCGCCGATTCTCATTCACTGGGGACGAATATAAACCTGCCTGATCTGCCTTCTAACGTAAAGCTTATCAGAGGCTTCCCGCGCCCATATTACATGTCGCCGACACTATCAGACGACATTAACGCAATTTTTTTCGCCGGATATCATTCAAAAATCGGAAGCCTTGAAGGCGGCATGGACCATACTTTCTCAAATTCAGTCATTTACCGCGTTTTAATAAACGACTCCGAAGTCGGCGAATTTGAAATAAATGCCGCACTCGCCGGGCATTATAATATTCCCGTGGCCTTCGCTTCAGGCGACGATAATTTTATCAATCAGATCGAATATTTAAAAAATAAACTTTCTTTCGAAACGGTTGTCACTAAAGAATCAATAAGCCGCTGCGCCGCCAAATTATACCATCCGGAAAAAGTCCACGCGGAAATGGCGCAAAAAGTCCAGAAAACTTTAATTGAAAAAAATTGGGCCAAAAAGATTTTTAAATATGAATATCCTTTAAAAGCCAGAATCGAACTGACAAACACTCTCAAAGCCGATCTCGCGGCGCTGATACCGTCGTTAAAAAGAACTGACGGACGTTCGGTAGAATTCACGGCCCCTGACTTCCCTTATTTTTATAATATGCTCTGCGCTATAACAATGATAGGCTGGGCCGATAAATAAAATTTTCATATCAAACTCTATATTCATAAAAAACTATATAATCAAAAATCTCCTTTGCAGCTAAGTTAAGAATGGTTTCAGACCTTAACTAAACTTCAAAGGAGATTTTTTATAAAAAATAACTATTACAGCTTATTTTAGTATGTTTTTTCAAGGCGTGCGCTTGAAAAATAATGCTTTAAAATTGCGTTATAATTTGAACCGCTGTTCGCCAGAGAATACGAACCGTTCTGACATAAACCTACGCCGTGCCCAAAACCGGCTCCGCTGAATATAAATGACTCCGGCTGACCCGATTTTTTGTTATAAACCGTATCCACAACAAATTTAGACGATCTTAGCGGCGAATATTTTATCATCCGTCTTATCTCAAGCTCTTTTTCAACAATTTTCCTGCCACGCGTCCCCACAATTTCAACGCTGTCGAGGTGGCCGGATAACGCGCGGCGCCTTGGAATAATCTTAACCACTTTCCCGATCTCAAATTCCTTGAACGAATCGTTGATTAAGTCCGCGCTGATAGTCCTTACCCATCTTGATTCATAATTTTTAACCGGTCCCTGCGGCCGGCAGTAAACTTTCATCTCATTATTTATAATTTCTTCCATAAGCACCGGATTAAAATTAGTCCGGCTCAATTCGCCGCGGTCTATAATATCTGAATGTGCCGTAAGATAAGCGACATCACCCCAGCCCTTAATATCGCGGCTTGCCTGGGTATAGCCGCCGCAGTTATCGGAATAAATAGCATCGCAAATTTTCCCGTTTTGCATAAGCACCATTCCGGCAGTCTTTATAACTGCCTTCGTGGTTTTAGGCGTCTCCCAGGAAACGCCCCTATACATCTGGCAATCCTGATCATCGCACACATCATAGCCATATTTTTTATGCTTTTTTATATAACTTTTCTTATGCAAAACTTCAGAACGCGCGCAAATAGCTTGCGCCGCAAGCGCTTCATCTGGATATGACGCCGGCATTTCAGAATTTAAAACTGAAAGCAAATATTCTTCGATTTTAATACGATTTACAATGTTAAAATTATTTTTGCCGTTGATTTTTTTAAATAAAAACGCGCCGCGATAATATCGCGCTTCACTGCCCTCCCAGTAAGAGCCGGCACCTACCTTAACACCGCGGAACATAACAGTATCGCAATTTGAAATAGGCTTTAACAATATTTCTGATTTGCCAAGCTTAAAACTGTTGCCGCTTGAAATGTTTTTTACAATATAACCCGAAGTTTCATAACTTATTTCATAACATTTGAGGGATTTGCCGTCAAATAATTGTTTTGAATTTCCAGCGTTTAAAATGACAAAATCGCCAGACGACATGAATTTAATCGACTTTAATTCCACCGGAGCCCCGTCGCTTTTAGTATTTAAACCAACTAATATTTCAGGCTGTTTCGGCGAGTTAAAATCATAAGTCTTCACTTTTTTCGGCTCAGGCTCTTTAACGTCTGAAGGCTTTGAATGTTCGGCAGATTTAGCCATCGATGCCTTTAATTTCTTATAGGAGTCATTAAATTCAGAATTATTTTTGAACTTAGAAATTAAAATCCCGTAATATTTATATGCCGTTTTTATATCGCCGATTTTAAGCATAAAAGGCGCAACCTTAAAAAGCAGTTCAATGGACGAATAATCGGCCTTAAAAGCTTCAATATAGCATTCATGCGCTTTATTTAATTCGCCGAGGCTTTCATAACACATGCCCAGTAAATTTAAATACCTGGCGATTCCGGGTTTTCCTTCATTTAACTCAGTCAGTATTTCACAAGCTTTTTTATATTTTTTGTCGTTAAATTCAATCATGCCGAGGAGATAACACGCTTCGTTGTTCATATAGGAAGGAAGCGTTCCTGATTTTATTACATCAGATAATTCCCTGGCAGCCGTTTTATATTCGCCGTTTAAATAAAAGCAATACGCGCTGAAAAATTTTGATTTAGCCGCAACATCAGGCGCTTCTTTCACGCTTTCAACGGCAGCCCTTGAAATCTTCTGCGCTTCGATATAAGCGGCGTTAGCTTCGGCAGGATTTCCAAGCTGTCTGAAAATATGTCCCATTAACATAAGATTATTAGATGTCGGGCCGGACTGGCTGTTTAATTCTTTTAACGCAGATACGGCTCCTTCGAGGTCGCCGTTATAATAAAACGTTACAGCTTTTTGTTCCAAAACATTTAACGCTGCGTCACTTTTATCCTGACCGGCGCCGAAAACTGGCATTGAAGATGAGTTTAAGCTTATGAATAAAATAAAAATAATGGTTAATATGTTTTTTTTGATTCTTTTTTCCATAAAGGTATTATCGGAAAAAAAAATTCTTCATTTACACCAAAAAACAATTACCATTATTTTTTTGTCGTCAGAAATTTAAAATTTTACGCATTCTTCCGGAGAGTTTAAAATTTTAAAAACATTATCAAGTTTCGTTATAGTCAAAACTTTTTTCACATAAGTTCCGACATTAGAAAGATAAAGTTTATGATCGGTTTTGCCGCATTTTTCATACTCATTGAGTAAAAAATTAAGACCGAGGCTATTCACGAAACTTATTTTCTGAAGGTTTAACACCATTTTTTTCTCAGTAATTGCGGGCAATTCACAAAAATTTTTTTCAATATCAGGATTTGATAAGAATTCAAGCTTGCCCGCTAATATTATCTCGTTATATTTTTCTTCGGCTCCATCATTGGTTTTAGCCGAATTTTGTTTGATTTCGTATGTAAACGGCAAACCGGGGCCTAAAGTTAATTGCTCAGGAGGATTAGGCATTTTTTATTTCACTCCGTTTCTAAAAATATTCAGAAAAATGATTTTAGCTTTTATTGTCATTAACACATTAAATTTGCTCTAAAAAGCTTTTTTATTTTTTATATTATCGATTATTATATCTCTTATTAATTTATGCTGAAATTCTTTGCGGCCGTCTTCTATTTTACTTAAAATACCGTCTTCGGCTCCTCCGGCTGTCATATAATTATCGGTCGCCACTTTATATAATTTATCCATTTCAAGAGGCTGGCCGTTAATTTTTAAATTTTCAGCTTTCTTGCCGCGCTCGTCAAATGTAATACCTGAAACCTGGATATATGTGTTCGTAGTTTTTTTGGAGACGCTGAAATCCATTAATGCTTTTATTTCAGAGCCTTTCATTTTTATTATAACGACAAAATTGTTATACGGCATCATTTTGTAAATGTCGTGCACATAAACAGGGCCTTTTTTTAATCTCCAGCCCAGCGATGCCGCAGTTTCCATTGCCATATCAGCCTGTGCATATTCTTTAAGGTTTTTCAGGACAAATCCAAAAAGCGGTGATTGCTGTTCAAATTTATTTGTATTTTCGATTGTGTCGGGACAGTCGCCGAGTTTTTCGTTTAATATAGGGTCGATTTCATTTTTTAATTGTTTGGAAATTTTGTTCATTTCCTGGTCAGGCATAAATATTACCCGGCCGTTGATTGAATACAATTTTTTGCCCATGAATTTCAAATTTACGCGTCCGAGGCATTCGCCGTATTTACCGGTATGGATAATCATAGTGCCGCCCGCCATTTCAGGTTCTTTCATATAAGTATGGCTGTGAGAGCCGGCAATTAACCTTATTTCGGGATGCTTTTTGGCAAATTCCCGGTCTTCTTCGATGCCGAGGTGCGATAAAAATATTATGAAATCAGATTTTTCTTTCATTTCAGTATAAATTCTTGAATACGCTTCTTCGGGTTTTAAAATAGTTATCCTGTCAAGGTCGGCTTTTTCGCTGTTATATAAAAGCGTATGGCTTGTAAGCCCGAATATTGCGATTTTTAAGCTGCCGCATTCCTTTATTACATAAGGTTTAAACAGAAAATTTCCAGTCTTGCGGTCTAAAATATTTGCTGATAATATCGGAAATTTTGCCATTTTTTCTAATTTAAGGAAATTATCCATGCCGAATCCGAATTCATGATTGCCTAATGTCATAGCATCATATTTCATCATGTTCATTACTTTAAAGTCGGCTTCGCCTTTATAATAATTTGATACGAAATGATTTTCAAGCACGTCGCCTGCGTCAAGAAGCAATGTATGGCAATTTGTCCCATTTTCTTTATTAGCAGTTTTTATTTCATTTACAAATGCCATTCTTGAAGCCGCGCCGCCGACGCTTGTGCCGACTTCAGTTTCAAAAGGCAGGACATAACCGTGAGTATCGCCGGTGTGAAGCACCGTAACATGCGTTATCGGCGATGTAATTTCGGCCAGGCATAAAGCCGGAGTCATTAAGAATATGATTATTGCAAGCAGATAAAATCCTGACTTTGACAGAAATAAATTGTTCACTTCATTTCCCCCTAATTATTATAATATTACTAATTATTTTTTAATTATAATTATTTTTAGAAATTTTAGATGTTACTTAATTAACATTATGGAACTTCTTATTGCGTATTTAAATAAAATTAAAATGTCAGCTTGCCTGAAAAATTATTTAAACGTTCCAATACCCTTTCTTTTCCAAGTATTATCACGACATCAAAAATTCCCGTACTCACTGTCTGACCCGTTAGCGCCGTCCTTAATAATAAAACCGTTTTCGAAAAATTAATGCCTGTTTCGCTCTGGGCCGCCCTTAATTTAGCCTCAAGTTCCGCCGGCTGGAAATCGGTAATTTTAAATATATTAATTATCGCTTCAATCGCTTGTTTAAATGAATCTGCGTTAAAATCCTTCTTTATTTTTGCCGCCGCATCTTCTTTAATCTCAATTTCGTCCGTTAAAAAAGGCTGGCCGTAAGTTTGGAAATCGGTTAATATTTTTAACCTGTCGCCTGTCGCTTCAATAATCTTTTGAACATATTCAGCCGTAAAATATTTAGTCTCGATTTTCATATCTTTTAAAAAATCTGCCGTATAATCCATAACAAGCTTTATTTTAGCGTTCATTTCCATGTTTTTCAAGTAATATCCGTTAAAATGCGCGAGTCTCTGCAAATCAAAAACTGCCGCGTTACTGCTGGTTTTTTCTACCGTAAATTTTTCTATTAAATCTTTTTTTGTGAAAAACTCGCTTGAGCCGTCAAGCGACCATCCGAGAAGAGCTAAGTAATTTACTATGGCTTCCTTTATGTATCCGGCTTCCTCGTACCAGGTAAGCGATGTAGCGCCGTGGCGTTTGCTGAGTTTGGTTTTGTCCGCGCCCAGAATCATCGGCACATGTCCGTAAAGCGGCACATTAAAGCCGAGCGCGTTTAATATCAATATCTGCTTCGGCGTATTTGATATGTGATCATCGCCTCTTATTATATGCGTCATTCCCATTTCATGGTCGTCGATTGCCACAGCGAAATTATAAGTAGGCGCGCAGTCGGATTTCATTATCACGAAATCATCGAGAACATCGCTTTGAAATGACACCTCGCCGTGCACCATATCCTTAAATGAAACAGACTGGCCTGCCGGCATCTTGAATCTTACGACTGATTTTTCACCGCTATCGAGCCTTTTTTTCACTTCATCTTTTGAAAGCGGCTGGCATTTCCCGTCGTATTTAGGTGCGAGCCCCTTTTCCTGCTGCTCTTTCCTCATGGCATCGAGCCGTTCAGGAGTGCAAAAACATCTGTATGCAAGGCCTTTATCTATCATTTCTTCGGCATAACGGCTGTAAATATCAAACCGCTTCGACTGATAGTACGGCCCCTCATCCCAGTCAAGACCGAGCCATTTCATTGATTTTAAAATAGCTTCCGTCGCTTCCTCTGAATTGCGCTGCATATCGGTATCTTCTATTCTCAAGATAAATTTACCTCCGAAATGTTTGGCGAAAAGATAATTAAAAAGCGCAGTCCGCGCGCCGCCGATATGTAAAAATCCCGTCGGTGACGGAGCAAACCTTGTCACCACTTTATTTTGCAAATTTCCGTTCGAATTATTATCTGACATTAAACTATCTGCCTTTCTGTTGCTTTAGCGCAAAAGAATGCGCGTTTATAAAAATATTACGTTAAAATTTAACGGATTTTATTATATCAGAATCGGTTATTATAGTCAATTAACAAATTAAATGCCGTCAATAAATTATATAACTTAAATATTTTTGAAAATTTGAAAAATAAGGCAATGTGTGATAAAATTTAAACTAAACTTAAAGTAATGCTTATTATAAAACAATAATAAGCGTTATAATTTGAAGTTAAAAATTTATATCACAAAAAATGGCATTATATCCGCTAAAAGAAAGGAAGTTCAATCAATGCGCAATTTTAAATTTATTCTGTTATTAATAGCTTTAATTTTAATTATAACACCTGTTTATGCCCTCGAAACCGAAAATGACAAAAGTGCTGTAGTGCTTAAAACATTATTCGCTTTGAAATCTGACGAATTAAAAACTTCGGAATATTTCACGGACAATTTTTTAAAAGCCGTTCCAGAAAATAAAATTAAACAGCTTCTTTCCGATTTATCTCCGAAACTCGGCAAATTAAACTCCATCGTTAAAATATCAAATGGGACATATAAGCTCATTTTTTCCAAAGGGCACATGCCTTCAAAAATCTCTCTTGATTCAAAGAATTTGATCGCCGGACTATGGTTCGGCAATCCAACGCTCCTCGACGACAGTTTAGATAAAATAACCGACGAACTCAAAAAACTCGACGGCACAGTATCGGTTATGATAACAAAAAACGGAAGCGATCCAGTATTTCTTCTTAACCCTGACCTTCCCCTCGGAGTCGGCTCATCTTTCAAGTTATACGTCTTAAAAGCGTTAAACGAAAAAATTAAGGAAGGCGGCTGCGATAATAAAACAGTTATCGAAATATCGGAGAGCGGCTTTTCACTTCCTTCGGGAATGCTTCAAAGTTGGCCCGATAAAACTCCTGTTACATTAAAAACTCTCGCTAATCTTATGATCTCAATAAGCGACAACACAGCCACCGACATTTTAATAAACTATCTTGGCCGCGAATACATTGAAAAATACGCACCCGATAGGATGAAACCGTTCTTAAAAACAATCGAGATGTTTAAATTAAAATGGAGCGCTTCACAAACCGAACGTGACGAATACATTTCGGCCGGCGTTGAAAAAAAGCGAAAAATCCTCGATAAACTTTCCGCTCTGGATAAATCGAAAATTAAAATTAATCAGGGCAAACCGGTATTTATAGAACACATAGAGTGGTTTACAACGACGCGCGAACTCTGCGGCTTGATATCGGAATTAAAAGGCGAACCTGCGCTTTCGATCAACAAAGGCCTTGCCGATCCGGATTCGTGGCATGAAATAGGCTATAAAGGCGGCTCAGAACCGGGAGTATTAAATTATACGCATATTCTTCAAAAAAAAGCGAACGGTGATTTCTATGCCGTTTCGGTAACTATAAATAACGCTACGGCCGAAGTCCAGACCGAAAAATTCACTGAACTTACAGGCAGGATAATATCGTTAATAGAAAATGAAAAAATGGCCGCCGCTAAGTAAAGCCGGTTGAATAAAACAAATAAATGCGTTAAAATGACTGAACATAAATTCAATATATTCGAAATTTGAAAAAACTTTTTTCGGTAAAAAGGAGAATTCTCGCAATGAACAAAAATTCATATTTAAACAGGGTTTATTTAATAGTGTTAATTCCATTGATAAGCCTGGTCTTTTTTAATGAAATAACGGCTGCCGAAAATAAAAATATTTTAACAGTAGATAGAATAATCGGCAAAAATATAATATTGGAAGATAATTTCGCCGGACAAAGCCTGACCGTTCTCGAAGAAAACAACCGCTATTTCGTATTAAGAAAAATATTCGGTTCAGGAGTTCCCGTGGCCGCCTCCATTAAATATAATGCCGTAAAGGAAAGCGAAACACAAATAAAAACCGATAAGATAACAGGAAAAATTCCCGAAGGAAATAAAAATGAAGTATTCGTAATTAATACGGGAGAAAAAGAAGCAATTTCAGTTTATTTAAACGGAATAAAAATTTGCGTAAAATCAGTCGAATAATTTTTATAAAAAGATGCGAATGTATACTTTCATTCAATTTTATCGAGGATAAATGACGCCGCGGCAAACATGAATTTATACGTCAAATTCCATATTAAAGCATGTGCCGTTCTGATTTTCGATAGAAATAGCGCCTTTCATCTGCTTCACGAGCATTTGAATCAGCTGTAATCCAAACCCGGATGAATTTTTAAATGAAATCGTGTCTGAAATACCGGTGCCGTTATCTTTAAATATAATTGCCATGCGACCTTCTTTCTTGAAAGCGCTTATGTTTATAATTCTGTCGTCACAACCGTCAAATGCATGTTTAACGGCATTCGAAATGAGTTCGTTGAGGATTATTCCAAGCGGCGTGAGTATGTTTACGCCCAAAACTATATCTTCGATTTGTGTCTGTATTCTTAACGGCGAATTTTTGGAAAATATCGACGCGATTTCATTCACAAGTGTCGGAATATAATCCTTAATTGAAATTGAGCTGTTATCTTCCGAGCAATATAATTTATCATATAAAACCATCATACTTCTTATACGGCCGGAAGCGTCCGCGAGATTTTCGCGCGTGGCGGCGTCAAAACTCAGATTCGATTGAAAGGAAAGAAGCCCGGATATGGTATGCATGTTGTTTTTTATGCGATGATGCACTTCCTTGAGAATGAACTCTTTTTCATTAAGTAAATTTTTAATTTTTTCTTCGGCAAGTTTTTGATCGGTAATATCTCTTGAAACACCGACAACTGATACGAAAGTTCCATCAGTATCAAACACCGGCATCGTGTTGGCCGAATGCCAGTGCCATAAACCGTCAGAATGTAAAAATCGATATTGAATACTCGAAGAAATATTTTTATATTTCATTAAATTCTTAAGATGCTCCATGCAAACAGGAATATCGTCGGGATGAATCATCGGCTGAAAATATCCGCCCACAAAAGATTGCGGGTCATAGCCGGTAACTCTTTTCCACGAAGGCGAAGCGTAAGTAATAACGGTATCGGCGGCCATTTGCCAGATAAGATCCGATGAATACTCGATCAAAAGCCTGTGTTTCGATTCGCTTTCCTGAAGCGCCAGCTGCGCTTTCTTAGACTCCGTAATATTTCTCGAAATCCCGATAATGCGATAAACCTTACCGTCGTTATTAAATAACGGCACCAGATTTGTCGAATAATAAATTTTTTCGTTAAACAGCTCAATAACTTCATCGTAACAGCAATTTACGCCGCTGTCCACGCAATATTTATATTTTTCAAATAAAGGAGCTGCAAGTTCTTCCGATAAAACTTCATCGATAAACCGCCCCTCAACTTTTTCTCTGTCTATTTTTATAAGTTTTTCCTGGGCCCTGTTAATTTTTTTTATCTTAAATCTATATTCCGGCAAGACATCGATAACAAAAATATTATCAAGCGAGTTTTCGAATATTTCCTTAAATCTTTCTTCGCTTTCTATTAACGCGTCTTCTATTAGTTTGCGATCCGTGATATTTCTAGCGTGTACCAGCACCGACATGACATCGCCATGAAAATTTTTAACCGGACTGAGTGTCGCCAGATAATATACTGTTTTATCCGGCAGCGGCACTGTAACTTCCAACGAACCCGGCTCACCGGTTTCAAAAACTGCGCGAACCGCATTAAAACGTTGATCGGCATGTTCTTTTGGATAAACATCCCAGAACGTCTTTCCTATAAAATAATCAGGGTCCTTACCAAACGCAGATGCAAATACGTTATTGACATATTTGTAATGACCTTCACGGTCAGCGCAAAATATAACATCGTTTGAATTTTCAACCAGCATTCTATATTTCATTTCACTTTCACGAAGCGCGAACGTCTTTTCTTTTTCCTTGATCTCAGCTTCAAATAACCTGAACGCCATCCTGACCGAAGCAATAAGAACAGTTTCAACGGAATTTTTATCTACATAACCATATGAAATTATTTTTTCGATTTTTTCCACAAGCCGAGAATTATTATCATTCGACATCAAAAAAATTAACGGAAACTCGTGTTTTTCAGCTATTCTTAAAACCGTTTCATAATTTTCACTGCCGGACATAAAATTAACATCCAATAAAATCATATTAACTGCCGGCGATGTTTCAATTATCTCAGATAACATTTCAATAGTCGTTGATATTATTACGCCATAACCATATTTTTCAAGGGAGTTTTTTTTAGACAGGGCCGAATATTCGTTTTCTTCCGCTACGAGAATAGTTTGCCGCTTATTTCTGCTCATTAAATTTCTCCGAATAAATAACTTCGTTTTCAAATAATAATCATAAATGATTTTACCAGATATAACATAATAAATCAAATATTTTCAATAAAATTTAACGCCGCCTGCCATCTTTCTGCAAGAGGCTTATGTAATTATAATTAATAAAATAACATAACTCCGCTATTATTCTTGCAACATTTTCTTAAATATGCTAATATATTTTTTCTATCGAAAATGTTAAATATGTCTTTATAATATAAATTACATTAAGATTTTAATTGAAAATTTTACTTAAATTCGGCTTTACATACAATAATTTAATTATTTACAGTAATTTGAAAGTTCCAAATTAAATAAAATTTTTATAGATTCTTGTTTAAAAGGCATATCTTAAAAACGCAGATATCTAAAATAAAATTAAATAAAAAGAAACGGAGACGGAGACAACAAATGAAAAAAAAGCAATTAACAAAATCATTTTTTTTAAGCATTTTAATATTTATTATTATGTGTTCAATATTTACAACGCAAGCTTTTGCCGATGGCGGAACGCTAAGAAAAACAACCAGCGAAGAAAAAAAGTTTCTTGAAGAACTACATTTACAGTTACGCTCAACGCTTCCCAAAGCTCCGGATAATTGGCAGGGAACTACCGAAGAAGAGCATAAATTTGACGAAGTAGCCGAAGGTTTTGAAAAACGTCCAATCACAATGGGCGTTATTGCTTCGTATACAAAAAATGAAACTCAGGCCGAAATAGAGGCAAAAGAAAAAGCTATGGAAAAAATAGGCGCCAAAAATAAAGGGTCTATGGATGAAATGGCTAAAAAACAGGAAGAGCTCGCATCAAAAATATCGAAAGCCGCTGAAAAAATGGATATGAAAGAGATCGAAAAGCTGCAGAAAGAGGCTGACATTCTTGCTAAAGAGGCTGAAAAACTAGGCAAAAACACCGAAACAGACTTGCGTTCATCCGACGCAGGAAATCTCCTGAAAAGCACCAGCGCAAATATACGCATCGGAATAAACCAGTCTGAAATATATATGTCAAACCCGATGGAACTGCCTAAAATAGACGGCAACTTCGTTCTCCGGGAAAAAATTGACGGCCCGCAATCCGATGACAATTCCAAAACGGTTATTCTTATCGGCCCATGGAAAATCGAAAAGAATCCGGAAGGCGCTCTCGAAATAAAATCGCCTTACGATGAAAAAGCCGCATATAATAAGATCATGTGCGCCGCCATTCATATAGAAGCGCCGGCCGAAGTCGCCGAAAAAATAATGAAAACGATTGATCTTAAAAAATTAAATTCACTGCTCTCTAAATAGCGCGACGCTTTAAGTTATTACGCCGCCGCCAAACCAAAATAAAAAAATTAAACTATCTAAATTACGGTGTATTTGATTTTCAAATATTACTTTAAGATATATCATATTTTTCTAATTTACTATGTTTCAGGCATTTTTTAAAACGACTGATGACGATGATAATTTTAATTAAAATATAACTAAACGACAGGAAAAAAGTTAATGATTTTAAGCCAGATACATGATTTTTTTATAATAGTATTTAAAAACCCTATTTTTACTACTTTTTTAATTTTATTTACCGGCCTTTTGATCGGCAAGGTAAAAATAGGGTTTTTCTCTCTCGGCACTTCCGGCGTGTTTTTCTCAGGCTTCATCGCCGGAATTTGCGGAGTTGAATTTTCCCAGCAGATAACGCAGATAGGCCTTGTGCTTTTCATGTACGCGATCGGGATCCAGAGCGGCCCGGGTTTTTTTAATATACTCGGCCTGAAAGGCCTGCCTTATCTTTTGATAAGTTTCACGACAGGAGCATTTGCGGCTTTATTATCCTACGCGGCAGGTTATGCTGCCGGCTTTCCCCCTGAAATCACACTTGGGCTCTATACCGGAAGTTTAAACCATTCTTCAAGCCTTGCTATTTTAATGGATAACGGCTGGAGCGGCGGCATAGCTTCAGGTTACGCGCTTACCTACCCGGTCGGCCTTATAACGGTAATAATATTCATTCAACTGCTTCCAAAATTATTTAAAAAAGACATTAACAGAGCGCTCAAAGAATTCGATCCCGATAATTCTATCAGCGGGCCTACGCTGCAGTCCGAGAATTTGATCGCGCGTAAATTTTTGGTTGAAAACCGCTCAGTCCACGGCAAAACTCTTGCTGAAATAAACTTAACGCGGCTCGGCCTCAATATATCGAGAATTAAAAGAAAAAATAAAATAATTATCCCTGACGCCGATTCAAAGCTCATGATAGATGACGTCATCCTGGCTGTCGGACCTGAAAAAGCCCTAAACAAGCTGAAAAAATTTCTCGGCGCCGAAACACATGAAAATCTTGAATCGCCGGAAGTGGAAGCGCGGCAGATAGTCATGACAAACGAATCACTGCATCATACGGAGCTTGACAAGCTTGGTATCGGGCCTAACTATAACGCTGTCATAACAAGAGTATGGCGCGGCCCGATCGAACTGTTCCCGCATAAAAAGCTCATTATCGAAAGCGGCGACACCTTGCTCGCCGTCGGAAAGATCAACGAACTTGAACGCCTGACAAGATTCCTCGGGACACGGCGCAAAATAAATGAAATAGACTTTTTTTCAATGGCGTTTACAATCACTATAGGCGTATTTATCGGATCGATAGCAGTGCCTTTCGGCGCTATGGGCAAAATAAAGCTCGGTATAGTCGGCGGAACGCTTCTTTGCGCCATGGTATTAAGTTACTTTCGTCAAATAGGCATGCTGACGGGACAAATCTCGCAGTCGGCCGAACTCGTTTTAAAGGAAATCGGAGTCAATTTCTTCCTGGCAGGGCTTGGAATACAGGCCGGCGCGGGTCTTGTAATGATGGAAATAACGACTGTAGTGAAAATCTTTTTTTCATCAGCCTTAATAATGGTTTTATCGATGTATCTGACATTTATAATCTCAACCAGACTTTTTAAATTTGATTTTGTAAAAAGCGCGGCCTGCCTGTGCGGCGCGCTTAACAGCTCAGTCGCGATAATCATGCTGTCGTCGGTTTTTAAATCGTCAAAGATGATGCCGTATTTCGCGATGTGTTATCCGGCATCGCTTTTCGGTATAATAATTTTCAGCCAGCTGCTCGCGGCGCTGTTAGTTAAATGAACTATTATTCGTATAAATCTATGAATATAAAATGATTTTAAAATTTTTTAATAAAATTACATTATAATGTAAGGACTTGAATTAATTTTAGAGGCTGGATGATTTTTTTAAAATATTTCCTTATCATAATTAACGAAAGGACAAAAAAGCTTAAAATTACAAATAATTTTTATGCCTTTTTGTCCTTTTATTTTCTTATATCTGTTTAAGTATGTTTAATTACCTAAAACACAACATTATACGAATTTATACATAAAATTTATATAAGTCCCAATGCGGTTTCAAGATCCTCGATGATATCGCGCGGATCCTCAATGCCAAATGAAAGTCTTATGCCGCCCGGATCTATTCCGAATTTTGCCTGCTCGCTGACAGGAATCGGCGCGTGCGTCATCGACGAAGGGTGTTCGATCAATGTTTTTACCATTCCGAGGCTGACCGCAAGGGTTATGACAAGCGATTTTTCAGCAAGATAATCTATAACTTTGGCGCCGGCTTTGGCAGCTTCGGCGTGACTTCCTTTAATTATAAAATATAGCATCGAGCCTGGCGCAAAGTTTCCGTCTGGATCGACCATCTGTTTTTTCGCTATTTCATGCTGCGGGTGCGATTTCAAACCTGGATAAGCGACTTTTTCAATTTTAGGGTGCTTTTCAAGATATTCAGCCACTTTCATAGCCGTTTCCTGCTGCTTTTTCATTCTTATTTGAAGCGTCGGCAAACCGTAAACCAGTATCGGCCATGCCGATTTAGGCGCAAGCACGCCGCCGAAATCTTTTCTATACACTAAAACTGCCTGTTCAAGCTCTTTCGAGCATACAACCGCGCCGCCCATATCGGTTCCAAAACCTCCAACTCCCTTAGTTAAGCTTTGAACGCAGACATCGGCGCCGAACTGTATAGGACGCTGACATAAAGGTGTCGAAAAAGTATTATCGACAACTATCCATATTTTTTCTTCTTTAGAACGCTTTTTATTAATTTCGTCAACAAATTCGCGGACTTTTTTTATATCAATTATCTCGAGTATCGGATTTGAAGGCGTTTCGAAGTAAATAACGCGCGTCTGTTTTTTTATAAGCTTTTCTAGTTCTTTCATATTCAGAACATTGGCGAATGTAACTTCCTTGCCGTCACGAGGAAACCAATGGCTGAGAAGGCTGTATGTGCAGCCGTACAATGTGTGGTGGGCTATTATATGCTCGCCGGTTTTCACTAAAACACCTAGCGCAGCAGATATAGCGGCCATACCTGTCGCGAATGTCGCGCAAAATTCGCCGCCTTCGGCAAGAGCAATCCTTTCCTCGAGCATACCGCGATCCGGCTCTTCGAGACGGTCATATATCAATATTGGTTTTTCATTCGCTTTTTCAAGGTTTGCGAATTGTATGAATCCGGCTGCGCCCCTTTCCGACGAACTGACAGAATATGTAACAGACGACGACTGCGGCGGATTCACATGATGTGAAAAATCCCATTTATCACTGACTAATTCCGGACCGTGAATCATTTTTGACGTTACTTTGTAATCTTTTTTCTTACTCATTTAAACCCATCCCCCTGTAAAAATTCTACCCATTTATATTTTATTTAGCGGTAATTAGTAAAATAAGCGTGTTATTAAAAACACGCTTATTATATCATATAAATTTTATTTTTACAAAAATTCTTTATTTTTTAATATAAAAAATAATGCGATCCTATTTTCCTTTATTTACAATCGGCTTATCTTTTTCAGGCTTAACCGCCGGCGCCGTTGTTTTCTCAGAAGAAGGCGCAGAATCCTTGCCGCTCAATACTGTCGAAACTACTCTCAACTCTTTTATATACCGCGTTTTAGCAATCATAAGATCCATTTTGCTTCTTATTTTTTCGACATAGCCGGAATCAACCCCGGCTTTTTTAGATGCGTCATCGAGAATAGCCACATCGCTGACCTCAGGCAAAACCAGCTGATAAGTCTCATTCAGCATCCCCGGAGCGTTAACAAGCAATTCGCGGTTAATTGCCGCTTCTTTCTTTTTAAGCATTTCAAGCTCATATTCTAAGCTTACTTTCTTTTTTTTAAGCTCGATTATCCCCTGTTTTATATACTGGTCAAAAAGTTCTTCTTCAAGAACATTTTCAGGCGATTTTTCTTTCTGGTCGCCTTTTGCTGCCGAGGCTGAACTCGCAAGATTAAGTTTAGCGTCCGGCGATTTTTCATCTTTAACCGCCTCAGCGCCGGTATTTTCATTGCCGTCATCATGGACGATCTTAACGCCTGCCGGAACTTCGCTCAACATCCTCAAATAAACCCTGTCCGAAAAACCGATCGGCTTCTCGAGTCCGGACGATATTAAAACCGCAACCTCGAGCTCCATTTCTCCTGAGGAATAGTCCTCGTTTATTTTCAGGCCGCTTATTATATTAGACTGTTTCACTTCAGGTTTTCCCGGCTCTTTTCTGCTTAAATTAGGCTTTTCAAAAAAATAGCTGACCTGGACGAGTTCATTTTTCTGAAGAACCAGAAAGGATATTTTCGCTTTATTTTTGCCGATCGGAGTGATTTCCATCGACCCCTGCTTAGCGCGGGTAATGTCTTTGCTTATAGTTTCTATTATCTTGGCTGTCTCCGCTTTGACCCTTTCTTTGGCATCGGAAGTTAAAGCGTCGTCACTCGACTGTTTCATATAAATAAGCGAAAGCGCAACAATCAAAACTACAATAACGACAATTGCGACTATTTCAACTGAGCTGTATCCGCGCTTATTCATAATACCTCCCGCCGACTAAAATATTTGAAACATATAGTATTTAAGATAAAGAGTTTCAGGCATCGAGCATAAAATCGGATGATCGCGTTCATCCTGAAATCCCGCACGCAACATATAAGCCAACACTCCGCCATCCTTAAAAGCATCGCACTGCGATTGGTAAAAATCCTGTGAGCCGACGTGATGAGAACATGTGCATGTAAGCAATTTCGATTTCTTTTTCATAAGCGAAACAGCCCTCAGCGCAATTTCTTTATACCCGGCGAGAGCTTTCGGCAGACCGGCTTTAGATTTAGTAAACGTCGGCGGGTCCAATATCACAAAATCAAAATATTCCTTAGCTGAATATTTGCCTGTCTTAGCTTTTTTCGATTCCTCTTTCAAATAATCAAAAGCGTTAGCCGCTATAAATGAACATTTATCGTAAACTTTATTTAATTTCGCGGTTTCCCTGGCGTTTTCTATAGCGCTTTCCGAAATATCAACAAGCACTGATTCACGTGCGCCATATTTAAAAGCGTTCATTGAAAATGAGCCTACGTATGAAAAACAATCCAATACCCGTCCGCCTGTAACATTGCCGTCAAGTTCAGCGTAAGCACGGCGCTGATCAGCAAAAAAACCTGTCTTCTGGCCGCCCGCGATATCAATGATATAAAAAATACCGTCCGAACATACGCTTACCGGTCCGGCCGGCTTATTTCCGATGAATTTCACGTATAATTCGAGACCTTCTAATTTTCTTATCTCGGCGTCATTTTTTATGTATATAGTTTCCGGCTTTAATTCTTTTTCAAAAAAACTTACAGTCGTCTCAATAAATTTTTCGGCACCGGCTGATAGAGCCTGAATCACGATTATTCCGCCGTACATATCGACTATGAGACCTGGCAGCAAATCCGCTTCGGAAAAAACCAGCCTTAATATTCCGGTCTTTTTGAAGTCAAAATAAGATTTACGCCTATTTAAGGCGTCGGCCAGGCGACCGCGCCAAAAATTATCATTAATTTCGATATTTTCCTTATTCGAAAGCACACGCAGGCTTATCTGCGAAAGATAATTAAAATAGCCGCGCGCGATAAACCTGTCCCTTTCATCGGTAATATCAACGACGGAACCTCTTTCAAACTCGCGATAGCGGTCAAAATCAGGAATATCGCTTTTATATACCCACAGATTCCCTGATTTTACGCGATCTCTCGCTCTTTTGTTTACCGCAACACGCTGTATCAAAATCTTTTTTTCCTTTCATGTTCTTATCGTTTAAAAAATTATTTTTAAGTTCTTCCATAGCGTAATTGATAACTTCCGTTATCACATTTTTCAGCGCGCCTTTGATTGTCGCGCCTGAAGCCCTTAAATGGCCGCCGCCGCCAAAATGAGTGGCAATTTTACTTACGTCAAACGACGATTTTGAACGTAAATCTATAGTTACGCTGTCGGCGCTTTCCTCATAAAAAAGTATCGCCGTTTCGACGCCTTTAATTGAAAGCATTTGATTTATTATTCCGCCGACATCGGAAGGCTGCGCCTTGCATTCACGAAGCATTTTCTGATCGATTTTATTCCAGCAGATAAGGCCGTTATTGCAAAAATTCAAAGTGGAAAGCGCCTTCCCGAGAATCGTTATATTCGACAGTGACTTATTCTGCCATATTTCACGGCAAATATTATTCGGTTTAGCGCCATTTTTAACTAAAAATGCCGCCATTTTAAATACATCATGATTGGTGCTTGTCGTCTGAAAGCCGACAGTATCAGTCATAAGCCCGGTATAGAGGCATGTCGCGATGTCAGAATTTATTTTATACTTCGCAGTCTTGATTATTTCGTATACTATCTGCGATGTGGAACTGTATTCGGGAAACACAAGATTGATATTGCCGTAATTTTCATTTGAGATGTGGTGGTCTATGTTTATGATAAAATCGGAATAAAGCGAAAGGTCGCTTACGCCTACCCTGTCGACAGTAGATGAATCAAGCACTATCAACAGGTCATATTTCTGTTTGACCTGAGCCAGAGGAATGATATTCGAAGAACCCGGCAAAAATGAAAAATTATGCGGAACCGGATCGCAGTTAGCCGCTGTGACATTTAAGCCTCGAAGCGCGAGCGCCGCCGTAAATCCCGAAAGCGAACCGATATTATCGCCGTCAGGCCGGACATGCGATACAACCAGTATTTTTTTGGACGAATTTATCTTGTTAATTACTTCATTCATTAATTTTTTCATCAAGTATTCTTACCTACCTCTTACCATATACATATGCTCTATTTATAAATTCGATCAATTTCTACATATGAATATTTCTTCACTTTTATCTTTTACCTAGCTTATTCTTCTTCCGAAAGAACCTGATCCATCTCAGCTGCCGCTTTATCGAGAATTCCTTTAATATTTTTAAGGTCTGTTGTGCTGACAATAGCTTCCGTGGCTTTCGATAAAATACCGCGGCATTCGAACCATGAAGCGACCTGCGGTTCGAATTCTATTCCGTCGAGCATCGTAAGGGCAACCTTCATGTTAGGGTCTTTCTTTATAGTTTCCTTCACGAGATCTGTATTATAAGCCGATTTGCGCACGGGCATATAAGTGGTTTTAACGCCCCAATGCGCCGTCCTCTCGGTATCGGTAAACCATTTTATGAATTTCCAGGCTGCGAGTTCTTCTTCAGGCGTAAAACCGGAGTAAATAGCGACGTTAGTTCCTGAAAGCACCGATGTATGGAATTTCCTGCCCGGCAATAGTTCCATTCCGAAAGGAAATTTAACGTCTTTTTGAATAAATACCTTTGAAACTATCGTGCCTTCGATCATGCCGACGCGCCCTGAAATGAATTCATTCTGATGCTCGCGCCCTGACGTCCTGATGCCGAACTTATGAGTTATGATTTTGCCGACAAGCTGACTTGCCGCTTCAACAGCCTCAGGCGAATTAATAAGGCTTTTTTTGCCGTTATCGCTTATGATCTTGCCGCCGTTTTGAACTATTAGGTTTTCAAATGACCACGGGTCCGGCATAAATGCAGTACCCCATATAACAGTCTTTCCTTTAGGCGGAAAACTTTCGGCGCCGTTCACTTTTTCGTATTCCTCACGATTCATGTATTCGGAAAAGAAAAAACCCTTTTTCATTTCGACCATTGTGAGCTTCTTGCCGTATTCGTTGTATTCATCCCATGTAGCTGGAGATTTATCAGGATCGAGCCCTGCACATTTAAATAAATGTTTGTTGTAATATAATACCGGAATACTTTTATTGAAAGGCATCGAATAAACGCTGCCGTCGATTGTCACATTTTTCAAAAGCGCCGGCACTATATCATTTTTATCAATGCCGACTTCTTTGCTGTCTATGAATTTGTCAAGATTAACGACGGCTTTCTCATTTTTCAGCTGAAGCGTCCATGTTTCATACACCTGCGATATATGAGGCGGTATTTCAGCGAAAACAGCCGCCGCGATTTTCTGGTTTAAAGTGCCGTATTCACCTATAAACTCGCTTTTAACAAAAACATTGTCTTTATTTGTCTTATTAAACTCGTCTATCATTTTGTTCAGCACATCGCCGAGCGGGCCGGCCATCGAGTGCCAGAAAACTATTTTCAGCTTTCCGTCAGCCGTATATTGCGGCTGTCTTTTTTTAGGCCCGCAGCCCTGAAAGAAAAACGAAAGAGATACTGCCGTTATCAATAAAAAAATTACTGACAAACGTCTTAATGAAATTTTTTTTATCATATTACTTACATTTGAATTCATAACGCATCATTACCGCACTTTCTCTGTTTATATTTTTGCCGCTTGCCCGGCTATTATCCAGCCAGGCCTTTCGCATGTGAACTCGAATTCATTAATTTTATTCCTTAGACCCGGTATGAGCAATACCCTGTATAAATTGCTTCTGAGCGAAGAAAAACAATATCAAAAGCGGCAGAATGCAAAAGGTTGAAGCTGCCATCAAAAGCTCCCATTGTGTTCCTTCGGCCTGGTTAAAATTAGATAACCCGACCTGCAATGTATAAAAAGTTTGATCGTTCGTAACGAATAACGGCCACAAGAATGAATTCCAGTTTCCGACAAACGTGAATATGGCAATTGTAGTAAGAGGCGCCGTCGAAAGAGGCAAAAGTATCTTATAGAAGAATTTAAACCTAGAACACCCGTCAATTCGCGCGGCATCCCACAGGTCCTTCGGAAGCGTCATAAAGAACTGACGGAGCAGGAATATTCCAAAAAAACCTGCGCACCAGGGCACAATGAGCGCAAGAAACGAGTTAAGCCAGCCGAGCTGTTTCAATATGAAATAATCCGGTACAAGCAAAACCTGCTGAGGCACCATCATTGTTCCCATCAAAAGCGCGAAAAGAAAATCTTTTCCGTGGAAATTCATAAATGAAAAAGCATATGCCGCAAGCGAGCTTGTAATAAGCTGCAAAACAGTGCAGGCGATAGCGACGAATACGGTATTTAAAAAATACTGAAAGAATGGCGCCTTATGCCATGCCGTCGTATAGTTGATGAATATCGTATTTAAAAAATCGCCGAACGATGCCGAACTTTTCCAGGCAAGTGAAATGCTTTGCAGTGTCAATTTACCCGGCCAGAGTATTGTGGAATCGACAGCTTCAAGCTTAGTTTTAAATGATGTAAGCATCATCCATATAAAAGGCGCCAACATTGTGATTGCGCCGACTATTAAAAGCACATGGATAAAAGCTTTTATTACGTTTTCTTCTGTTTTCATGGATTTCATCATGAGTAGTGCACCTTCTTACCGGCATATTTTTTCTGGAAATAAGTGATCGCGAATATTATCAGGAAGAGTATGAACGCTAAAGCCGAAGCTTTGCCCATCTTATGTTCGACATACGCAAGCTGATAGAGGTAGAATATAATAACCGTCGTCGATTCCTGAGGTCCGCCGCCCGTCATCATATACACTTGAGCGAAAACCTGAAACGATGATATAGTTGACATGATAAGCACGAAGAATGTCGTCGGTGATATCATCGGCCATGTAACATTCCAGAATGTTTTCCAGCGTCCGGCGCCGTCGATTTTAGCCGCGTCATAAAGAGACGGCGGCACACTCTGAAGCCCGGCGAGAAATATTATTACGTTATAGCCGAGCCCTTTCCATACAGACATTATTATGATAGCCGGCATCGCCCAATTAGGGTCCAACAGCCAGTTAGGCCCGGGCATGCCTGTTATGAGCCCGAACAATGAGTTTAATATACCGTCATTACGATACATATAATTCCATACTATCGATATGGCGTTAATAGATGTAATAACAGGTAAAAAATAAATAATTCGATAAGTTTCAATGCCTTTTATTTTCTGATTAAGCAAAATCGCTATAAAAAGCGATAAAAATATCTGGGTCGGGACGCTGCCGACAACATAATAAAGAGTATTCCACATAGAATACCAGAAATGTTTGTTCGTCAAAATCCATTTGTAGTTATTCAACCCGACATATTTTTGAAAATAATCGGTCATACCGCCCGAATGGACGGAAATAAACAACGCGTAAATTATCGGCAGCATATGAAATGTAGCGATAATCATAAGCGCTGGTAAAAGATAGCCGTAAGCGGCCCAATCGCAGTTTTTCCAGAATGATTTTTTGTTCATTTGATTTTGGCTTTTGCCATTTCCCTTTCAATTTGATCATCTGTTTTCGGACCAGCATCTTTAAGTTTCGGAGTCCATTTTTGTGTAACTCCGCCGGCTCTTGCTGATCTGGTTATACTTCCTAATAATTCGACCGCCAGTGTATAACCCTGATTTGATTTATCAGCCGCAACTTCCTTAAGAATTTCCTGAATTTGTTCGCCCATATTCTCGATAATTTGGAAAGCGTTCATTTTCATAAACTCATCTGTTTTATCAACACAATTAAGAAGCGGCTTTATAACCTTAATGCCGGCCTTGGTTAGAGCGTTGTTTACCTTTTCACGAACGACAAAGTTTCGTGAGCCATCAGTTGTGAGATATTTAGAAAGCGCCTGAACGGAACATTCAAACACGTCTTCGCGTTCAAGCAATTTTATCAACGCTTCAGGTATCTGTTCATCATCGAACTTGCTAAGCACCTGGATAATCCAGTATACCGTCTGCGGTGTTGACGTTTCAAAATTTTTAATGAGCATGTCGCGCTTAAGCGGCGAATCGCAAACGTGACCAACTATTTTTAAAATCAAAGGACGCATCTGCTCATCTACCGAGTCAAGAATCGAAAGCGTTGAAATCATGAAATTAGTCGATTCGATTTCTTTGAACGAGTTCATTACGCGGACCTGATTTTCAGGTGTTTCCTGCTGGTAAGCCTCAAGAAGAGGCATCATCGAGGCAGGCGCGCCAATTTTCGCAAGAAGTTTATAAACTTCGAGTCTTACGAGAATTTCCTGATCCTTAATCAATTTTAAAAGATACGGTATGACATTCAAGCCCTGGCCGATTTCGCCGACCGATTTAATTGCCTGAATCCTTACCTCTAAAACTTTATCCTGCATCGCAAACCACAAGGCTTTCAATATGTCGTCGCCTTCGTAGCTCGCCAGAAGCTTACATGCCTGTATCCTGACACTTATATTTTCATGTTTCAATGCCTTAAAATATACAGTCTTGCCGGCATCCTTTACGGTCGATAAAATCTGGGAAACCCAAGTTACGACATTGCCGTCATCGGTAGTCGCCACAGTTTCAAGCAAGTATTCAATAAGCTGACCGTTTTTTATATCGCTAAGCGATTCCAGTATGACTTCGCATTCCTCGATTATGCCAGCAGATATTATTTCAAGAAGCGGCTTAATCGAATTTTTAGTGCCGATCCTGCCGAGCGCCTTTATAGTATGCGGCCTGTATTTATCAGCTTTATCCTGCAAGCTGTTAATAAGCGTCTGGACAGCTTTATCACCGAAATTCTGCAAAATTTTCTGAGACCAGAAGCTTATATCCGTGTTATCGGAACCTATCGCCTTAATAAGCGGTCTTATGGCGTATTCGCCGATTCTTTCGAGATTATCGGCCGCCGAAACTCTTACAGGCCATGATTTATCGCCAAGGGCTCCAATGAGCGGCTCTATAACTTCCGAATTCTGCAGAGTTCCCAGCGCCTTCACGGCAAAAAGCCTCATGCGCTTATCAGGATGTGCCAGAAGCTTTAAGAGCGGCCCCATCGCTTCGCCGCCTATCATGCCCAGAGACTGTATTGCCCAATAACGGACATCCTCTGATTCATTAGAAAGCGTCTTTGTAACCTGCGGGATTGCGCGAAATTTAATACTCGCTATCATTTCAGCGGCTTTCTGACGAATCTGCCAGAAATCATCTTTGAACATCTCGACCAGTATCGGAATAGCGCGCGGATCGTCGGTCTCGCCAAGCGCCGATACTACGAAATAACGAATTTCCTTATGCGGCGTACTTAATAGTTTCTTTAAAATTTCAATTGAATTGCCCTTTAAAATCAGTGCAATAAGCCTTACGGCCCAATATTTTATGTCGTCGTTGCCGTCGACGAATGCCTGTTTCAATTTAGGAATCGCCATTTCACCTATAATCTGGATCATTTCGAAAGAATGACGGCGGACGAGCCATGCCTGGTCAGAAAGCGCGCTTATAAGAGGGTCTATCGCCTCTTCGCAGCGCGTTTCACCTAAGCCGCCGACCGCATAAAACCTTATGTTATTATCCGGATGCTTCATCAAATTGACGAACGTCGGAATGGCGTCTTTTTTTAATATAAACCCGAGCACTTTAAGCGCCCAGTAACAAATATCATCATTTCCGAGCGAGCCGAGATTATCCTGAAAAGCTTTCTGAAGTTTGGCGACCGCCGGAGCACCTATTTTTTCGAGGCCTTCCGCCGCATGTTTACGAACAGCCCAATCGGAATCGCCAATGCAATGGATAAGCGCATCAGCCGCGTTGGCCTGGCCTGTAGTCCCAAGGCTTTTAATAATGTGCAGGCGCATATCGCGGTCCGGTTCGTCAATCATTTTAGAAAGCACGTCGAGACCTTCGCCGCCGAGGGCGCCAAGCACCCTTATGCACCAGAAACGGATATCTTCGTTTTCACTGTTGGCTACCGCTATAAGCGGTTCGATGGCAATCTGGCCTATTTCGATAAGCGAGTTTGCCGCAGCCTGCCTGTTTGTCCATATAGGATCTTTAAGGCAGTTTATTAAAAGATTGACGACTCTTTTGTTCTTTACTTGCGAAAGAGCGGTTATGGCCTCACATCTTACCTTCGGATCGGTGTTTTTCAGATTCTTCAGGATCTGATCCGCCGAAAGCGAGTCATCATTTTTTTGTTCCGGTTCAAAACCGTCTAAATTTTGTTCATTTTCTTCTACAGCCATATTTTTTGACTCTTTTTTTCATGGATATTTTCAGGCCCGAACTTATATAAAATTCCTCTAAAATAGCATTAATTTAATTTTTAACTCAACTGATGCAATCGAAGAATTATATCAAGTTAAAAATTGTTTGTCAATAAAATATGTTAATTTTTTAATATATTCACAATAAAAGATATTATCTTAAAATCAAAAGAAGGCCCTGAAAATAATTTAAGGCCTTCTTTTGATTTTTTTTGTTTATTTTTATATCCGGCTAAAACAGTGAGCGTTTTTAAACTTAATAATTACAAACATTTCCCGTTGAGCCAGTGTTTATGTGGTTTATTTTCTTACTATAAATGAATTAATGGCATCCGCACGAGCCGCAATTATGCGTGCTGCAGCTGCCGCAGCCGTCAAGCGACGCGGAGCTTTTTGCTCCTTCGCCTGTACCCTTGAAACCAAAAACCGATATCAATTTCTCAGTTTTATTGTGGCCGCACTCAGGGCAATCCGGATTCGGCGCTTTCGAACTTTGTATCTTCTCGAAAGTCTTTTCGCATTTCGCGCACTTAAATTCAAATATCGGCATAATTCCTCCTCATTAAATTTATAGATATTATGAAAGTCAAAATTTTTAAATTAATAAAAATATTGTTTTATAACAATTTAAGCTTATGGCCGCATAATAATCAATCTCTCGGCATTCTTGGTTAATTTATTAATTAGATGACATTTAAATTCGCTTTAAACCAATGCAATCTGTCACATAATAGTTTGAATAGCTATTTTAGTATAATCTGAATCTGCTCCGTATGATACGATTCTTCGGGGCGCACATAGACGAATTTTCCGGCCATTTTTTCCAGAAGCCGCAATTTTTCGCCGTCAACCCCCATAAGGCAAGCCGCCACTTCCGGGTTAACGCTCACCAATATCGATTCACACTCGCATGTTTTAGCCATCTTTTTGACTTCGTTTCGCGCTTTATTAGCGACGAGTTTGGCCGACGAAACGCGTCCGCTGCCTTTGCAGTATGGACATGACTGAAGCATGACCTCGTTAATTGATTTTGAAACGCGTTTTCTGGTGATTTCAACCAGGCCGAATTCTGTGATGCCAATTATCGTAGTCTGCGAACGGTCTTTTTTAAATAAATCGTTGATTACGTTCATTATTTTGTTTTTATGGTCTTCGCGGTTCATGTCTATAAAATCTATTATTATTATGCCGCCGATATCGCGCAGACGCACCTGCCGTGCTATTTCATACGCCGCATCGAGGTTTGTCTTAAATACCGTATCTTCGAGGTCAGATTCACCCGTAAATTTGCCGGTATTGACATCTATCGCCGTAAGCGCTTCCGTTTTCTGGATTATTATATAACCGCCGCAATTCAGCCACACGCGCGGTTGGAGCATTCGCTCGATCTGACGCTCGATTCCCAATTTCTCAAATATCGGGACCTCTTCGGAGTATAATTTTAATTTATCCTTTTCGCGCGGCGCCATATAGTCGAAATATTCATAAAGCTTGTTATATAAAACCTCTGAATCTACTATGAATTCAGATATATCAGGAGTGAACAAATCGCGGGAAATTTTAAGCGGTATGCTGAGTTCGTTGTGGATCAGCGCATAAGGCCCTGATTTATGGATACGCGTAACTATTTTCGACCATAATTGAAGCAAAAATTCTATATCGGCTATAATCTCAGCCTCATCGACATTCGATGCGACAGTCCTTATTATAAGGCCCATCTCTTTCGGGCATATCTTTTCGCCTATCGCTTTAAGGCGGTTACGCTGGCCTTCGTCAGGAATTTTTTTCGAAACGCCGACATGTTTGTCATTCGGCAAAAGCACGCAATAGCGTCCGGGAAGCGTAATATAAGTCGTGCCGCGCGCGCCTTTAGTGCCGAGCGGGTCTTTCATGATCTGTACTATTATTTCCTGACCGACCTGAAGCACATCTTTAATTGTGAGCGACTTAAAATCATTTTCGGTATATTCTCCCGATTCCTCAAGATTTTTAAGGCAGTCAATGTCGCCTATATGCAAAAATACGTCTTTTTCAATGCCGACGTCGACAAACGCCGACTGCATTCCGGAAAGGACATTTGAAACCTTTCCCTTATATATGTTGCCGACGAGCTGCTGCGCGTCCTCGCGCTCGATATAAAACTCGACAAGCCGGCCGTCTTCCAATATCGCAATCTGCGTCTCATTATCGCTTTCATCAACTCTGATTACAATTTTCTTATCCAAAGAAGCCACCCTTCCAAACTTAAATAATTATAAAATTTATTAATTTCTTAACATTCAATTTTTTCTGATTTTTATTAATCAATACTCCAAACATCAATGAATAATAAAGCCGAATTCTTTAAAATATTGTTCCTGTTGAATTTTTTTAGTTAAAACAAAAGCTCCTGCCTTAAAATTCGAATTTTATGAATATTCCACTACTTAAAAAAACATGATTTCATATACTATAAAAAAAATCCTGCAGCTCTATTAAAATATCATGAAATTCTAATAAATATTGGCTGTTTTCAATATATTATAATCATATATTAATTTTTTAAAATCAGCGCCAAGCAGAGCCTGAAATAAAAGATGCGGTTTTATTGAACTATTGTTCATAGTCAGCATCTCGACATCAAGAGCCAATTCAAGTCCGCGTTCTGAAATTTTAGTTTCCTTTATTTCCAATTTATTGACGTACGGCCTTATATTTTTCAGTTTGGCGTTATGATCCGCCATAAATTCGCCTGCGGCCATAAACCCGCCGATGTTTGCCTTGATAAAAGCGAGCAGTCCGGCAGGATCAAAATCGGCCGGCTGTTTTATGTTATCGTTCTCAGTGAATGATAATTCATATCTATATGAAAACGCCTTTATTTTTTCAATCGCGCTGTCAGCGTCCTTAAGTACGGCAAATTCCTTAACGCCGTAAAATTCATATCCGGAAGTCATCGAAGAATTTAACTTATTTAAAATCTCTTTTTCATCAAATTCAGCTTCGCTTTTAATGTAAACATTCGCGATCTCGCACTCAGAAGCCACGCCGAGCGCAAGCGCCGGACCGAATACCACTTTCGGCTTCTTCGAAAACCCTTCAGTATAAATAACAGGCAGCGCCGCGCGGACGATTCCGATATAAAAGCTCGTTATCAAATCGCGATGCGACGTATATTTTATAAGCCCTTTTTTCTTAAAAAATAACTGCCATATTTTTTCTCTATTTACCATATTACTCATCATAAACCAACTTCCACGAAATATTGCAGCGCAAAATTAACTCTTTAATAATCTAATAAAAAATCATATAACAAAATTAAATTTTTCGGCTTATCAAATTAACCAATTTTTTTAATTAAGTTTGGAGACTGTGTGAAATCTCCATTAAAACTATTGATATTTGAAAAAATAAGCATAAA
>JASDSY010000032.1:0-132981 GCA_041441465.1 Candidatus Wallbacteria bacterium | reverse complement strand
AAATATCTATAAAACGAATTTATACGCCTTTTGAGGTGCGAAACTTAAGTTATTTTAATAATAAAATGATGTAGTTGTTAATTAAATTTATAATAAGCGATGATTCAATATGAATAATTTCGAATTGAAGAATCTATACGGGGCGCCGTGCGAAAATCAAGACAAACCTTTTGTTTTGCTTTTTTTCGTTCAGCGCCAGCTTTTCAGGGACTCATTCGAATATATCGAGCCTCTCGGGCTTATGGCTCTGGCCGCCTATATCGGCGATAAAGGCTATGAACCTGGAGTATTTTCAGGTACAGCGACAGACGCGATGCAAAAATTCGAATCAGAATCCCAAAAACGACGGATATCAGCGGTCGGCTTTTATTGTGACTTCGAAAATGTTTCGCTGGTAGAGACATTCGCAGCCGCAATAGCCGAAAAAACCTCAATACCGGTCATTATCGGCGGCCCGCAAGCCGCGGCGCTCAATAAAGATTTTTTTATAAACTCAAAAATACTCGCCGCAATAACCGGCGAGGGCGAAGAAGCACTTTTCGAACTTCTCGAATTCATAACGCGCCAAAAAGGCAGCCTGAAACAAATAAAAGGCGCGACATTCATCGGGGAAAACGGTGAACTCACATTCACCGGCGAACGCGAACCAATACAGGACCTCGATTCACTGCCATTCCAAAAACAATCATATTCCCTTACAGGACTAAAATCCAATATCGCTATACTGTCAGGACGCGGATGCCCGTTCCGATGCGCTTTTTGTTACGTCGGAGGCACCGCGAAAAAAGTAAGGCTCAGAAGCGTTAAAAATGTTATTGCCGAAATAAAACAGGGCTTCGCCGAAAATCCGGAAATAAAATATATATGGTTTGCCGACGATACATTTACGATCAGCCGCGAAAGGATCGAAGAATTCTGCGACGAGCTTTCAAAATTAAGGCGCGAAAGGAATTTTGTCTGGTTCTGCGAAGGACATCCCGGATTACTCGCAAAATGGCCGGATGTAATCAAGCGCATGGTTGATTCCGGTCTTGTCAGAATGCAAATAGGCATAGAAAGCGGCTGTGCCAGCCAAATTAAATTTTATCGGAAACAGACCGATCTTACAGAAATAGAAAAAGTTGTGCATGCCTGCCGCGATGCCGGCCTTGTTCAGCTATGCGGCAACATCATAATAGGCGGCGCATACGAAACAAATGAGACTCTTAACGAAACATGGAGTTATATCGAACGCCTGCTTGACAGCGCACCCGGAATGCTGGATATCTCATTCACTTTATTCACGCCTTATCCCGGCGCGGCAATAACAAAAAGCCCGCAGGACTTCGGCATCAAAATTATCGACGCCGAATCGTACACATCAACCAGCGATTTTCCGGTATCGCAAACTGAAAAACTTAGTATTTACGACATTTCAGGAGCAAAATATAATTTCACAAAAAAGCTCATAGCGCGCATGAGGGAACTTCTGAAGGAAGGCAAAGTGCCTCACGAATTAATAATGAGCCATTACAGGCTGAACGCCCAATACGGCATATCAAGCATCTGGCACAGGGCGGTATATTCGCAAAACCCTTTCCTGGACCGGACATATAAACTCCTTACCGTCAGTTCGGCTGAGAAATTCAACTCCGGGACTGAATTCCATACAGAAGAACGCCGTCCATTAAGGGTTTTCAATATGTGGAACGTCGTAATATGGCGGGAAATGATACCTGAAATAGCCGGCTATGTGCTGTCGCCGCTCGAATATCAGGTGCTTCTATCCTGCAGCGGCAAATTAAAAATAGGCGAGATTTTCAACAGATTATATCCGATGTTTATAAAATTCTTCGAAAATTTCGAAGAATTTAAAAATACAGTAATTGAAACGCTTTGCGACTTTGACAGAAAAAACTGGATAGTATTCACTAAATATTAGTAAACGGAGTGAACATGGACGGAAAAGTCCTTCTCATTAATATTCATAGATTTACTTATGACCTTATGAGCATAACCAACGAATCACCGGGGCTGCTTTACCTTGCCGGTTATCTCGAAAGCAAAGGTTATGACTCGCTGGTTTTTCATGGCGAACCTTCTGACGCGCGGGAATTTCTAAACAAAGAAATAAAGGAATCAAAAATACTTGCCTGCGGATTGTACTGCGACTTTGAAAATACAGCTGAAGTTTTTGAAATAAGCGATTTAATATCAAGGCATCATAAAATCCCCGTGATACTCGGCGGCCCGCAAGTCGGCGGCTTTGACGCTAAGTATATTTCAGGCTGCGGCTGCCTTACCGCGATTTTCGGCGAGGGTGAAATACCGCTGCACGGCATATTAGAATGCCTTTATAACGGCGCCGGCGACTGGAAAAAACTGTCGGGGCTTATTTATGTTAACGAATCCGGCGAACTGACAAGGACCGAAGCGACACCGATGATTGAAAACCTCGACGCACTGCCGCTTCCTGCATTTCATAAATGGGTAAATAAACCCGAATTAAAAAGCGTTTACATACAATCCGGACGCGGTTGCCCGTTTTCATGCGCATTCTGTCATGAAGGGTCGCTGAAACGCAAAGTCCGGCTGAGAAGCGTTGATAAAGTTTTAGAGCATATAAAGATGGTTCTCGATAACGAACCATCTTTAAATTATATAGTTTTTGCCGATGACACGCTGATAATGTCCAGGGAAAGAGTAATGGAACTATGCGCAGGGCTGACCGAAATAAGAAAAAAAAGAAATTTCGTCTGGTTTTGTGAAGGCCACGTAAAGCAGCTGATAAAATATCCGGGCCTGCTCGCGGAAATGACAAAAGCCGGCATGATAAAAATGCAGGTCGGCATCGAATCAGGTTCGCAAAAGGTGCTTGACGCTTACGGTAAAAGAACTACGCTCGCCGAAATTGAAGAAGCGGTTAAAATGTCTGCCCGCGAAGGCGTTCATCAGATGATCGGTTTTTTCATAACGGGCGGGCCGTTTGAAAACCGTGAAATTCTCGAAGAAAACAAAAAATTCGCCGAAAAACTTCTGAATCTCGCGCCGGGAGTGATAATACTCGGCATCAGTCCGCTTATGCCGTATCCATCGACTGAAATAACACACTGCCCTGAAAAATTCGGATTAAAAATCGTCGATCCGCAAGGTTCTACCGTATTTTCGGACTTTCCAGTCACTCAAACTGATTTCATGAACCGCGAGGAAATCGCGGCAGCGCAAAACGAACTGATGCAGCATATACTTGACACAATGATTAAATTATTCAAAGACGGCAAGGTACCGCATGAAAGAATCGTCGACTGCTTCCGCGATTACGGCTACGGCGCGCAATCAGTATGGCACATGGCGGTATATAACACAATTCCGTTTGTCCGCGGCTATTACACTTTAATAGCGAGAAATGCTGTCAAAAGATCGCTCGATATTCACGAGAACGAAATTCTCGGCTGGCGTCCGCAGAGGATAATGGAAATGTGGCACGATGTCGATTTCAGCGAAGGCTATCCGAAAATCGGCAAGGACGTGCTTTCGCCTTTAGAGTTTGAGCTGCTTCTATATTCGACAGGAAAATTAAAACTAAAACAGGTGCTCGACAAAGTCCGTGAAAAATTCGGGCGGCTTTTTGACAGTGAATCGGAATTCAATGAAGAGGCTATGAATATATTAAAAAAATTCGAACAGAAATACTGGCTTGCATACGCGCCGTTTTAACATTAGCCGTCGCGAATATACTTAAATCGATATATTATTCACGCATTAACTATAATTTATTATTCTAATATAAAAAATTTACACTATTTTATTTATTCAGCCGCTGCGTTGTAAAAGATATTATTTTCTAATTGGTTTGAATAAATTTACTTACCAATTGCGTTTTTCGAGGAATTTAAGGAGAAACCTATCGTGAACAAAAAAAACGGCGTACTGCTTATGAACGTAAAGAGGCCGGATGCGCTCCAGAACGATGGCGCGGTTGATTGTCTCGGGCTTTTTTACCTGGCGGCCGCCCTCGAAAATAAAGGCTATGAACCATGGGTTTTTCACGGTTTGACCAGCGATGTGCCTGATATTTTAGAAAAATATGTAAAAGAATATAAAATCGCGGCAGTCGGTTTTTCATGCGATTATAAAAATAAATCAGCAGTTACGGAACTATGCCTTTACGTGAAGGAAAAATATGAAGTAACAGTCATTATCGGCGGGCCGCAAGCCGCGGCGCTCGACGGGAAATTTTTGAGCGAGTCACGATGTGATTATATAGTACGGGGCGAAGCGGAGGAAACGCTGCCTGAATTGCTTGATTTCATCGTCCATTCAAAAGGAGTGCCAGAGCAAATTAAGGGTTTGTGCTGGCTTAATAAAAGCAATGAATTCATAATAAACGATGCGCGTGATCCTGTTTCAGAATTAGATGCGCTGCCGTTTCCGGCGTATCATCGTTCTCTTCGAAAAGACAGGCGTTACGGCGGCACCATATTTACCGGGCGCGGCTGTCCGTTCGCCTGCGCATTCTGCTATCAGAGCAACCATAAGAAAAAAGTAAGACTCAGAAGCATCGCTAATGTCACGCAAGAGATAAAAAACAATCTTGAAAACAATGACGGATTAAAATATATAACCGTAATGGACGACACTTTCACGCTAAATTCTCAAAGGGTAAGCGAGTTTTGCTCGGCAATAAACATTTTAAGAAAAGACAGAAACATAGGCTGGTATTGCGAAGGTCATGTCCGTACGCTGGCGAGGCAGCCTGAAATGCTTAAATCAATGGCCGAATCCGGACTTTTAAGGCTGCAGATAGGCGTTGAAACAGGCTGTGCGAAAGTACTTGAAGCTTACGGAAAAAATACGACACTCGATGAAATAGAATTCGTAGTACGCGAAGCGGTTAGATGTAAAGTGCCGCAAATCGCGACTAATTTTATAGTCGGCGGACCGTTTGAATGCGGAGAAGTTATAGATGAAACTATTTCTTTCGCAGAAAAACTTTTGAATATAGCGCCGGGTATTATAGACATAGCCACAGGTTTTTTAAGGCCTTACCCCGGAACCGCCATTTCAAACAATCCTGCGGCATTCGGTTTAAAAATATCGGAACACGACGAATTAAAATCATTTGACGATTACCCTCCAGTTTCCGTCAATGGATTATGCGCGGAAGACGTCATCAATAACCGCGTTAAAGTCAGCTGGCATATATCGAAAACAATGCTTAAAATTCTAAAAGACAATAAAGTGCCCTATGAAACCATACTTTCGCAATATAAAATTGCCGCGGAATACGGCGTCACAAGCATGTGGTACCTTAACGTATTTAAAAGAAACCAGCTTTTAAATGAATATTTCAGACTTATATGCCAGGGTTCGGCAAGACGGTTAACGGATGTGCCGGCCGGCGAATTAACGAGTTGGCGCCCGCAGCGTACGGTCGAAATCTGGAGAATCGTCGATATAAGAAAAGGATATCCGCAAATAGACGATTATGTTCTTTCACCGCTTGAATTCGAACTTTTACTGCATTGCAGCGGAAAAATGACATTAAACGAAGTAATTACAAGTCTTCATGAAAAGTTCGGCAGCAGATTCGAAAGCGAAAATGAATTTTTAGAGGAAATAAAGCAATTACTTAAAAATTTTGACGCAAGATATTGGGTTGTATTTTGCAAGTTATAATAAAATATTTTAGAACTAACATAAAACACAATAAAAAAGACTGATTCAAAAATTATGTTTTTGGACAGCCTTACAAAATTATGAGGAGGTGACAACATGACATTAAATAACGCAAAAGCCCTTCTGGCTAAAATTCAGAGCGATCCAAAACTCTCTGATGAGCTTAAACAATCAAAAAGCGAAGCTGATTTTTTAGAAAAAGCTAAAAAACACGGCTATGAAGTTACAATCGCTGAATTCAGAAAAGCCCTTGAAGAGCTTTCAGAAACCAAGAAAGGCGAACTTTCAGAGAAAGAGCTCGAAAAAGTAGCCGGCGGACTTACGTTCGTAGGTATCGACTACGCATTTGTATCGATACAAACAGCCAAACACTAATCAGAAAGGTACCCTAAAATGACCAGTAAACCACACTTCCACTGATTACCTCAAGTAATTGAATGGAAGTGTGTGTTTTTTAAGGTATAAAAACAATAAGACGCTTATTTTCCATACTTATCAACAAGCGCAAAACAGTTTCGGGTGTTTCGCAGCGGTATTTACGGCATACGGCGGAAAGAATCGAGTCGACACGGTTACGGCCGTCGCATAATAAACTTATATCAAATTCAATCGCCGTAAGGCTGACTCTATTAAAATAATTGCCAGAATTAAAATATCCGTCATACATGGTATCATTAAAAGTTCTGCGCGGATAGTAATAGTTAATCTTATCAAACGAGATCTCGTCGAAATGAGAACCATTTCGTAAAATCATGATTTCATAATATTGTTTTAAAAGCTGGTCTTTCGAATAGATAAACCTGTACCAGCTGCTTGAAAGACTGTACTTTAACGAAAGCTCAAAATGTCTTTTTATCTTTTCACGCGGCACCAAACCGTCTTTAAAAATCTTTTCCATCCGGTCGACGCAGCGCACAAGGAATTTTTTGGCTGCGCCGCTTATTTCGAACCTTGAAAGCGAATCAGTTTCATTGACAGGAAAATCCTCGGTCGTGGTATATGAGCCATGATCAAGTATTTTTACGCCAAAATCCCTCGGGGATTTTGAAATAGCGGTATTAGGAAGCGGCATTATAAAAGTAGTCGATATATCTATTAATCCTGGAGCTATCTCATGGAGTCTCTCTACAAAAGAGGCTGTCCGTTCAAGAGTATCCTGAGTTTCATGCGAGCCGCCTATTATGAAGTTGCCGGCAAGTTGAGGCAATCCCGCTTCCGCGCATATTCTGGCGACTTCTTCTATATCCTGAATAGTAGCCTGTTTATGATAACTTTTAAGAGATTCAGGACATCCTGATTCCATACCAATCTGCATACGCACCATGCCGGAATTTACCATCAATTTGATCAATCCAGGATTTTTTGCAAGAAGCGAGGCATGACCTTCGCAAAACCAGACAAAATCGCGTTCTTTTCTAAGCTCTGAAAGCCTTTCGCAAAATTCGGCTGTGCGATCATAATTAAGCGTAAATGTATCATCTACAAACCATAAGTAATTCGCCTCAGGATTTTCAATAAGTCTGGTCCTTATTTCCTCGATAACTTTTTTAACGCTTCTGGGCCTTAACTTTTTAGTATTGCCGCCTTCGAAACAAAACGCGCAGCGGAACGGGCAGCCGCGCGCCGCCATTACCGATAGATTATATCTTTTTCTCCCGCCGAGCTCAAATGAATTACTCGGGAAAGGATATTCATCGACAGATTCCGAAAGATCGCGCGGAGGATTAGTTATAAAGCTGCCATTTTCGTCAATATATAAAATACCGCTTATTTTCTCAAGCCCGCCGCGGCCGTCAGCGATATATTCCATTAACTCAAAAAGCGCGGCCTCTCCGTCACCTCGTACTATGAAATCACACCCGGAACGCCTTATAAATTCCTCACCCAGGTTTATAGCATGCGGACCGCCTATAATTACTTTTACGCCATATTTCATTTTCAAGTGCCGGCTCATTTCCTCAACAGCCGTTTGATTATCGTAGTCACAATAAAAGCCAGCCGCGGTTATAGGTGATTTTTGAAACTCACCGGCGAAAATATCCGCCGCGTCGGTAGTGATGCCGGTAAATGCCCTGGCTTTGTAACCTTTATTTTCAAGGTAAGCGGCAAGTGACGAAATTCCAAGGTTGCCAAGAAATTCGAATTTTCTTCCATAAACGGCCCTCTGGACATACATAAGCAATATATACGGCCGTTCACGCGAAAGTTCTTCCATAATATATTATCCCCCAAATATCCTTTAAATCTTAAAAGTGAACTATCATTCGATAATTCATTATTCATAATTATAATTCAAGCCTTAAAAACGCGAATACGCCATCCAGCCTTTATTTTCAAAGTCTTTCATTACGGCACCGGCCTCATTTTCAAATTCATCGCGGTTCGCAAACCTAGCGCCGAACTTCTGAAACGCGCTATCCATAACATCGGACAGCCTGTTTTTTCCCGAGCATAAAAGCAATAATTCATACTGAAGCGGCGATAATACGTCTTTGCCGATAACCGGATACCCTTCGGAGAATGAAACTCCGCTCCAGATTTCAAGCATTCTCTGAGGGTGCCATAAGCTTAATTCACAGGCGATTATTTCATCTGACCTTTTAAGCGCCGAGTTGGCGAGGAGCGAATAATAATTATTTTTCATGGAATTTTCAGGATAAATATGCGCTATCCAGCGGGAATAAACACCGTATTTAATAAGCAGTTTATAACTTTGAAGCATAGTTTCATGCGGAACAAGGCCGTCAGTGTATATCCGGCGCATCCGATTCTGTACCGCTTTATTGAACTCGAACCTCGCCTTTATAAGTTCTTCCCAATTCATATTTTCAGTTTCGGCGAGCGGAATATCTTCGAGAGCATGTTTTTCAAGATAACAGAGCGTTTTCATTCCGAATTTTTCTGGTTCACGCGTTATAGCCGTACCCGGATAAGGTATAAAGAAAAAACCGGCAGTATCGAACCGGCCGGGTGCTGCGTCAAGAAGAATATTTATAAGCGAAAGGCTTTCGGCAATCGTTTCAGGACTTTCGATTGGTCCGCCTAGAATTATATTTCCGGAAATTTGCGGAATATTAGCCTTAACAGATTCCTCGACGACTTTTATTATCATTTCGCGGCACGTCTGTTTCCGATATAACGAAAGAACCTTATCAGAGCCGGATTCTATTCCTATAAAAAGCTTTGCAAGACCCGAAGCCGCCATCCTGTTAAGCATTTCAGGCGCGCGCGCAAGGGTCTGCACATGGCCTTCGCAAAACCACACGAAATCGATATCACGCCTGAGTTCATCGAGCCCGTCGCATAAATTTTCGACGCGTTTCTGATTAAGAGTAAATGTGTCGTCGATAAAAAATAAATACTTACATTGCGGATGGCGTTTAAAATGGGTCCTTATTTCAGAAAGCACACTTTCTACGCTCCTGAATCGGACTTTTTTAAGCCCCGCGCCTTCATGGCAAAAAGCGCATTGATAAGGGCATCCTCTTCCGGTCATTACCGGAAAGCTGTTCCAATATTCATGTTTTTTTTCAAGACGAAAATCAGGATGAGGCAGTTTATCGAGATCGCTGATAAGTTCGCGGTCGGGCGTTTTTACAAAACCTTCGCATTTATCGATATAAGAAATTCCGGCGATTTCACTTAGTTTTTTACCGCCGCGGAACATAGAATCAAGAAGTTCAAGCAGAGTGTACTCGCCGTCGCCGCGAACTACAGCTGCGCAGCGTGAAGCTTCGATAAACTCCGCGCCGAGTGAATGCGCCTGCGGCCCGCCTATGAACACGGGAACTTCATATTTCTCACGAACTAGCGCCGACAGCTCACGCACAAGAGTCACATTTTCATAATCACAATAAAAACCGACACTCTTAAAACTGCAATTATCCGGGTCGCCGTAAATAAAATCGTCGGCCTCGTTTGCCGTGCCGGTACGTATTACAGCGTCATATCCATGCTCCTTCAAAAAAACCGACAGAAAATTAAGGCCTATATTCATGCCGCCGTTCAAAAAGCCCCAGCCGTCACGATGAATATTGACAAGCAATATATCGGCCATATTTTTTTCTGAATAATCGTTCACTTTATCATTCATAATCAATCACGCTAACCCTATATGCGAGAATAAAATATCCAATATTTTTCCTCGAAATCTAAAAGAACTCTATTTATAGTTTGTTTTAACTCATTAAACCCGTCAAAAAATTTAGAAAATTTTTCATTCATTATTCCATATATTTTTTCAAGAGTCAATTTACCCGTGCAATAAAGCAATAATTCATACTCCAGGGGCGAAAGCACATCACGGCCGATGACGGGGTACCCGCCTGAAAAATCAGCCGCCAGCCATATCGCCATAGTTCGCTGCGGGCGAAGCGAAGATTCCGTATGCCCGGCATCTTTATTTAAAAACGCCGTTTTTATAGCAGCTCCGCGTGACATTATCGTAAAATAATTATATAGCAAAGGCCGCGCGAAAAATATTTTGTCATAATAAACCGAACTAACTCCGCTAAACTCACGTAATTCAAAATGAGCCAGTATGGTTTTGAAATCTATTTTTTTATTATCGGCGGCGCGCTCCATTCCGGCTAAAACTTTTGACTTAGCAGCCTGCCAGGCGGCAGCGTAACTTTCATATTTTGCGGTCATTTCAAAAGCGGTACCGTAAAACTGCTTATCATCATAAAATGCCTCAAAAATTCCGGGATATTTAGCGACAAGCGATACCGCCATTTCGGTTATTTTTTGAATTTCGTCAATGGAAGTTTTAGAACAATCCGCAGATATTATTCCAGTCACTATTTTAGAGCCGCTTTTTAATTTTTTTTCTACGGTGCGGCGCAATTCGTCAAATTCTGAATAATTATTCATTTTTATGATACTTTGTATCGCCGGGATAATTTTTGGGCCGCAATCAGGAGTAACATCAGAAGGAGTTAATTCGCCGTTATTAATTCCGTATAAATTTAATTCTAACGCCACGGGCTCTGAACAATAGTTCAAACAATCCGGCTGATTTTTTAAATAGCCGATCCACAGTTTTTTTTCAAAATTTTTCACTATCTTCAGGGCAGTGCGATAAAATTCATTTCGCGAGCGATAATTACGTTCAAAAAAAACAAAGATTTCTTCAAATATCGACGAAAGCGAAAAATTCCCGCTGCATTTTGAAATAAGGCTGTATTCGAGCGGCGAAAGGACATATCCGTCGATTTTCGGAATTCCGTCGTCTAACGTCATCATTTCGAGATGGCGAACGGAAACCGCAGGACAGCGATTCATAAGTTCCGCGTCCGAAATCCGGCTCTTATCAAAAAAAACACCTGCGGCCATTTTCTTATAATAACCGCCAGCGAATTTATCCTGCGAATAAACGGTTTTATACCAATTGCTTTCAAGGCAGTAATTGCCGTTTATGGCAAACTCATTGACTATCCTTTGAAACGGCACGCGTCCCTTTTTATAAACATAGTTCATTTTAAGAATAATCTGCCTTGTGAATTCGCGCCGCATTGTAATAATTCGCTCACGCGACAGGCTTTTAGTTTCGATGACAGCCATATCGCCTATTGAAGTATATGAATCAGGATCGAGAATTTTTATACCGAATTCCGAAGGCGATTCCGTTATAGCGGTTTTAGGTAATGGAATGAAAAAAGTCGAAGTAATATCGGTCATGCCGGGGCCTATATCGATAAGTTTTTTGGCGAACGCCAGAGTATGTTTGAAAGTGTTTTTGTTTTCAGCCGCTCCGCCGATTATCATGTTTCCGGTAAGCTGCGGCAGGCCGCTTTTATAAGCCAGCTCAACGACAGCGGCGATATCGTCAAGAGAAGCGCGTTTTTTATATAATTTAATTATTCCAGGGTCGCCCGATTCCATGCCTATTTGCATCCTGACAAGACCCGCGTCGATCATCATGGGCAAAGTTTCAGGCCATTTTATCATCGTACTCGGATGGCATTCGCAAAACCATACGAAATCATATTTTTTTCTTAATTCCGTAAGCCCTTTGCTGAATGCTTCCATGCGTGCTGGATTAAGCGTAAAAGTATCGTCCGCAAACCATATATATTTTATGTTAGGGTTAAATTCGAGCGCCTGTTTTATTTCGCTAAGAGCGTTCTCGACGCCGCGCAGTCTTACGCCGCGCGAAACGCTTCCCTCGTAGCAGAAGGCGCATGAGAAAGGGCAGCCGCGCCCTGTAAGAATTGAATAATTGCCGGCCATTTTCCGCGCAGTACCGTCAATTCCGCTTTTTCTAACCGGCAGAAGATCGAGTTGAGCGATCGGCGGCCGCTGAGGTATTTGGACATATTTGCCTGAAAAATCAACATAACTCACACCGGCGATATCTTCGATTTTCCCGATGCCTTTGATAAAAAACTCGAGAAGCTCGTAAAGCGGATATTCGCCTTCGCCGCGCACCACCGCGTCACATTTCGACGCTTTCAGAAAACCCTCGTCAAGCGCGACCGCCTGAGGGCCGCCGACAAAAACCTTTATACCTGTGTTTTCTTTTATGAAACGCGAAAAACTCTCAACTGCCGAAAGCGTTTCAAAATCACAATAAAGCCCGACCGCATCCGGAATATTTTCCGACACGCCTGAAGTTTTCCCGGCTGTTTCATCATCACATTTATAAGATGTAATTCCAAGCATATTTACAGCTTCATGAACGGAACCTGAATAAACATAAGCCGAATAACCTTTTTCCTCTACAAAAGCGGCCAGTGCCTTAAGCCCGAGCGGTTCGGTGCTTTGATAAAGATTGCCTGTGCCAAGCCGATTAATATACAACAGCCATATATGCCCCCGGGTATTCGATTTTTTTTTCAAATTATCACCACATGCGATTTATTTTATAAAATAATTTTTTTAATAAAAATCAATTTTAATTATTGCAGCATCAAAACAAAATCTTGATGTAAACTATCATAAAAATCAATTTTTTACAATCTATTTTTAACTAAAAAATATTGATTTTCAGAAACTGATTTTTATGATATACTATTTTTGTTTGAACCCCACTTTACTTGATTATATTATGGTTTCAAAAAAATTAAATTGCCCTGAAAAATAAATTCACATTTTTTTTTTATAATGCCGGTTTATTTTTTTAATAAGCATAATATCTATAATCATTGATACTATCCGCGCAAAACTTTTTACTGTATTAATCAAATTACGCCAATAAATCATTAAAGGTGCCGCTTCATGCATAGCAATTATGAAATAAAGCTTTTAAGATCATCCGAAACACAACATTTTAATAATATGACTTACGGCCAATATAAGCCGTTTCTGGCCTGGATGGATGTCATAAATGACAGGCTTTTCCCTATAGGATTATATCGCGCCGGCCGGCCGGCCGGCTTGCTTCTCGGCCTTAACCAATTAAACACGCCGGGCAAGGCCGATATAATGTCCATATTTATCGAAAAAGAATTCCGCCGCCGCGGCCTTGCTTTAAAAATGATTGATTTTTTCGAGCAGCAATGCCGTGAAAGCAAAATAAAGACCATTAGCACTTTTTATTTTGATAACCGGCCTTTCGTTACGATAATAAATAACCTTCTGGATAAATGCGGATTCCTTCCCGCCGAGCCCGAATTATATTACTGCAAATGCGATAAAAGCATAGCCGACATGCCAATAACGGAATATACTAAACTTCCTGACGGATTCGAAACATTCAGCTGGACCGATATACCGTCAGCCGAAAAGAAACAACTCATGGGCGAATTAGAAGGCCAAGGCTTTTTTGATCAAAGGATTTCACCTTTTATCAATGAAAAGGTAATAGTCCCTGAAATAAGCCTCGGCTTGAAAGCAGGAAAAAACATTATCGGCTGGGCAATATGCAGCTATTACGACGAAAATACAATCTGTTACAATTCAATTTTTATAATGCCTCAATATCAGGGTGCCGCGCTCGGCATAGCACTTCAGATGCGTTCTATAAGAGGTCATTTACTTACCGAGCTCAGCCAAAAATACCCTTACGCAATTTTCATGGTAAGATATGATAACCATGCCAGACTTAAAATGGTCAAAAAAAAATTTTCAAAGTACTCAATTGAACAATACAATCAGGTAATAAGAAAAAAAATTTTATTCTAAAGCTTGTTTTATTAGACAAAAAATTTTTAATCAAAGAGATCCAATGAAATTAACAAATGAAGAAAAAAAGCATATCGCCTCCGGCGCGGCATTTATCGACGAACGTATTGCCGGTGCGGCAGTCTTAGCGGAAGCTGACTGTAATATGCGCAATCAGGAAAATGAACTATTAACCAGATGGCGCGTTCTCACTTCTCATGGAGGAAATTACGAAGGATTTAACCGCAGAATGCAACTTTTAGGTAAAAACCCGGCTGAATGCATTCCATTTTTAGGTAAAGTCAGCTGGAACAATGCAGTCCCACTTCCGGAATGGCTTGTTTTGATCGACACCGTTCTGGAAAAACTGCCGGCCTCCACAGAAGAAATCATGAAAAAACTGCCAATAAAAACATTTTCAGTTGAAAAACCAGAGCCTTATCAAGAAATATGGTCGCCGTGGCTTCTGGCATGTCATGATATTTTCATAAAAACCTGTCCGAATTACAATCAATTTTTAAGCGAATGCGCGCTAAAAGACTGGCTAAGATACATTCTAAATATTTTAAATAAAAACTTTGCGCTCTGCCTCACATCCTCTTTTGATCATCTGAGATTTAATAATTTTATTTTCCTTAATAACCATAATTTTACTTCTTTAAGAGAAAATTCATCACTACGATATCAGGAATTTTGTCAAAGAATGCTTTCTGGCGAATGGATCGATTTTTTAAAAAATTATCCGGTAGCAGCACGGCTTATTTCAACGGTTTGCACTCAACAGGCGCTTTATTTTGCCGATGTCATCAAAAATCTCAATAAAGATGTGTCTAAAATAAGCTTAAAATTTAACGTCCCGAAAAAGCCGGGTTACATTTCGAGAGTCAAAGCCGACCTGTCCGATCACCATAATAATGGAAAAAGCGTTATTAAATTTGAATTTCAAAACGGCCTGAATCTTTTTTACAAACCGCGATACGGAAACGCCGACACTTTATGGGCGAATATTATCAAACTCTTCGAAAAAAAAATGCCTGATATTAAATTCAAACTTCCAACACACTTAGAAGGTGACGGCTATACCTGGGTCGAAGAGATAACTAACTCATCGCTACAAAAAATCGAAGACGCCAGTTTATTTTATTATAAAGCCGGGGCGTTGCTTGCCATTATCTACACACTCGGCGGAATTGATTTCCATCAGGAAAACCTTATTGCTGACGGCTGCGATCCTGTATTTATAGATCTTGAAACCCTTTTAAATCCGCTTGTAAAACCATTCAACCACAAAAACATTAGCGACACTGACAAAAATAATTATCTTAATCTTGACGGCGATTCTGTCCTCCGAACTTGCATACTTCCGTTATGGACTCAAATTTCAAAAGACGTTTCAAGAGATTACGGCGCGCTTACGCCTGACGATAACGTTCCTTACTCAACCAGGGAATGGATTGACATAAATACGGATAAAATGCGCCGAGCATATATAAACCGAAACACAGGTCTATCACCGAACGTGCCTCATTTTAACGGCAGTTTCATGAACGTTATGGAATACAAAAATGATATATTAAATGGATTCAGCGATTATTATAAAACCATATTATCCGACCGTGAAGGTTTTATTAAAGAAATCAGTTCACTTTCAGAAAATTCAGACGCATACATGCGTTCACTTCCAAGACAATCGCAAATATATGGAGATATGATTGAACGCCTTAGATCGCCAGGCTTAATGAGAAACGGCGCCGCTTATTCAATTGAAGCAGAAGGATTGGCCAAACCTTTTTTAAATGCAGAAACCGGGGCAGACATTGAAAAACTCTGGAAAATTTATGACGCCGAAAGACGTTCGGTGCTTTTTATGAATATTCCGCTTTTTATTTTTTCATGCGGCAGCCATTCAGTCAATGACGAGAGCGGTATTGTAATCGAAGATTATTATATCAAAAGCGCAATTGAAAGAATGAAAATACAAATCGAAAAATTAAGCAGCGGCGACATGGAATATCAATTGAGCTTAATAGAAGCATCACTTGCTGCGCGTTTTCCTGACTTCGATTTTCAAAACAATGAATTAAAATTTATAAACACAGAAAATGCCTCCAAAATGCCGGAATTGAATAATAAAAAAATTATCAGCACCGCCCGTGATATCGCCCAAACAATCTCTGACCGTGTTATATTAAAAAACGGCAGACCGCAATGGCTTACATTAAAAAACGATCCTGTCAGACATTATAATTATATCGGCCCGTCCGATATTACATTATATGACGGAAGCACTGGAATAGGGTTATTTTTAGCGGCATACGAAAAAATTACAGGCGACAGCGCTTATCACGAACTTGCAGTAAAATGTTTCGATGAATTTCTAGAATTCATCAAAAATTCAAGCAAGATAAACTCGGCGGCGAAGTATTCGCTCGGTTATACAACAGGAATATCCGGAATTTTGTGGGCTCTTTATAATTCAGGAAAATATCTTGACGAAAGCCGACTTTTAAAATCAGCCAAAAAAGGGCTGGCATTATTTAAAACCTGTATTTTATCTCACGATAGTGAACTTGACATAATGGGAGGAGCTGCAGGAGGCGCAATTACAGCCGTGGCTTTCTATAAATTATCAGGCGACAAAAAACTTTTAAAATTTGCGGAAGAGTGCGCCAAATATTTACTCGCCAAACACGTCAAATATGAAAAATGGTTGCTCTGGCCATCGGCCCACGCCTATAAGCCGCTTACCGGGTTCGCTCACGGCGCATCAGGCTACGCTTTAGCGCTTGCTAAAGTTTATGATATAACAGACAATGATCTTTTTAAAGAAGCGGCTCTCGAAGCATGTAATTATGAAACTGCATGCTACTCGCCCGATTACCAAAACTGGCCTGATTTCAGAAATAAAGATAAAAGTAACTCTGAAACCGTTCCATTTATGCACGGATGGTGTTCAGGAGCTCCGGGAATAGGTTTTTCACGGCTGGAATTATCTCGCATTATAAACTCTCCGCAATTTTTAATAGATATTGAAAATTCAATTGAATTTTCAAAAAATTTTAAAGCAATACCAAATTTTCGCGATCATTTATGTTGCGGTTATTCAAGCCAGATCGAATTTTTAATAGAAGCTTCAATTACATTAAAACGCCATGAGTTACTAAAAGATGCCAGAAAGCAATTTTCTTTCATAATCAACCGGGCAGAAAAAAACGGCAGATATACCCTGACGGTCGATGATTCCAAGGCAATATTTATCCCGGGATTATTTACCGGGTTGGCCGGAATCGGTTATACGGCCTTACGAATCGCCGCCGGAGATAAAATATCGACAATACTGTCACCTCAATAATTTTAATCGTTTTCTGAAATCCATTTTTACATTAAAAATTAATTTTGACAATAATAGTCAATTTATGTTAAAATATTTTTACATTTTTAAAACATTAATTCAAGAAATATATTATATAGCTTTTAACTGACAATATTTATGGAGGGATTTCAATGAGTAAGGAAACCGTAAAAAAAATGTTCGCTGCAATCTCAAAAAACTCAGAAATGCATCAAAACTATATGAATATGGTCCAGAAACTTCAAAAAGAAAATCAAAATCTGGTAATGGAAAATTTAATTAAATTCGGCAGCACGAACGGTTTTAATTTTTCAAAAGATGACCTTACCGAAGCAAGACAGGAACTCATTGATAAAATTAACTCAAACAGCGAGCTTGACGAGAAAGACCTGTCTAATGTTTCAGGAGGCACAAATAAAGGGTCTTTTATTGCAGCCAGCGTCGTATCGGCCGGAATATACTGCGCTATAACAAGCATAGCCGGCGCCCTCACTTCGACCGACTGTACAGAAATTAACATAACTTCTCAGAGTTATCATGGCCCAAAATAAGCTTTATTTTTTTATAAACATTTTTATAGTAAATAAAACAACTATATATAAATTAAGCTCAAGACGGCTTTAAATTTCACAACAGTCTTGAGCTTAATGTTTTTTCATAGGGTCTTTTATTAAATGAATTTATGAATAACTAAAAAAATAATCTTCGTGTTATTCTTATTATAATAATTATCAGACAAATTCAACTAAATAATTTTATATCGGTATAATTTTTTAATCACTGTCTTTTTCAATAAAAGGATTCCACATATCCACGCCTTTTTCAATGATTAAATTTTCATAATAAACTTTTTTAACCCTTATTACCTCGAGTTGTTCATTAATTTCCTTAGCTTTTTCCTCGAGTATTTTTTCCTGCTGGAAAATAAGCTGAGCGCGTTCAGACGGTGAATGTTTGGTTTCTGATCCGCATTCGCCGCAAAATTTTGTAGTTTTGTCCCAGTGTAATATCTGCGATGATTTGCAAACAAAAATGAATTGAGATTGATCCAGAAGAACCATCAAACTTCTTAAATCGTAAAATTCAAATCCGTTTTTTTCAATTTTAAATGAATCTTGCGCCTGAAAAAAATAATGCTTAATTTCATTGTCAATTCCCATAAAATGTGTGGTTACGGGTTTTATATCTTTTATATATGCTGAAATATCTGAAAATTTAACAAAGCCATAGCCGGTTTTATTTTTTTCACCAGCAGTTTTTCCCCTGCGAACACAAGAAAAACTGAAGATTCTTTAATATCTGATGTCACAACATTTAAAAATAAACTTTTTTTATTTTCCATTTATCACCCAGGTATTTTTTAGTACAGTTCAAGTATATTCAAGAATACTGTTAAAGTTAAATTTGATATATTATAACTTAAAACTTTTTTGGGTTCAATAAATTTTTAACATTTTTGAATTTCAAAGGCCTTCCGCCGCATTTATCGGTAATTTTACCGTCTTCGATCGCAAATACGCCATTCACTAAAAGATATTTCACTCCTTCTGAATATAGGTCGCGCTCAGTATATGTAGCGTGGTCCGTAAATTTATCTATATCGATAACGGCTATATCAGCATAGCAGCCTGAAACGATTCTTCCGCGGCCTTTAATACCGAATTTCTCCGCCGGAAGCGAGGTCATTGACCGTATAGCGTCGTTCAAGCTCATGAGTTTTTCCTCAATTGCGAACTTTTTTATTTTTCTTGGAAAACATCCGTAAAATCTGGGATGCGGCGACATTCCTGGTTTGAAAACAGTGTAGCCGTCGGAAACGGTGAAAACATAATCGTGAGGCATATTTTCCCTGTTTATTTTGTCGCTTATCTCGAAAAAAAGCGCGTAAGGTACGCTGGCCATACAGCAAAGTCTGACATAAGATTCGGCTGGAGTGCAATTTTCCATTTTTGCGATATCAGCGATAGTTTTGTTCTGATATTTAGTATCCGCCGGGCAGAATGTAATTAGTATTCTGTCAGGACTCATAAATGAAAAAATTCTTTCGGCGTCTTTTTTTAAGGCAATACGGCCTTCGGGGGTTTTGTATTTATCATTAACGCCGTTTGCTGATTTATATTCATCTGAAAGACGGTATGAAAGAGGCGCGTATCCCGCCTCATAAGGATGCTGATCACAGGTTATATCAATGCCCTCGCGGCGCGCTTCTTCGATAAGGCCATACATCTGTCTGGCTTCTACGCTATTCCACGGCAGATTAAGCTGTATGTGCGAGATATGCACAGGAACTTTCGCGCGCTTTCCTATTTCTATAGTTTCTTTTATTGCCGTAAGCACACCGGGTACGCCATTTTTGCCGATTGTTCCGGTATTGTCGCGAATGTGAGCGACATAGACGCCGCCATGTTTTTGGATAACTTTTGCAATTTCTACGAGTTCGTCCGTTGTGGTAAAGCAATCAGGAGCGTATTCAAGGCCTACCGAAACGCCTAATGCTCCGTTTTGCAGTTCCTTCTCAACATTCTGTTTGAGGTTTTCAAGCTGGTCCGTTGTAAGTTCGCGAGGCTGGTTCTGGCCGAAAAGTTTTGTCCGGAGAGCGCCGTAAGGCAACAGGTGATAAACGTTTGTACCATATTTTATGAGGCCGGTAAAGCCCAGCCACTGGTTTGTATCGGAGTATCCAAGACCGCAAAGGCCGGTGACTATTGTTGTTACGCCCTGTGTAATATAATTATAATTACCTTTCCAGGCGGGGACGAGCATGGCCATATACCGCTTTTCGCCGGCAATGCTAAACATCAAATCAGAATGATTGTGTACATCTATAAAACCCGGAGTGACTATCATTTTACTGGCATCAATGACTTTTTTGGCTTTGCTTCTGGAAAGATCACCGACGGCGGCGATTTTATCCGCGATAATCCCGATATCTGTCATGCGTGGAGCGTTTTTAGAACCGTCGTAAACAGCCCCGCCGGTAATAAGAATATCAAAATCGGCTGCTGCTGTTGGTCTTAAAAACACAGAAAAAAATATGTAAATAAATGAAATACTGACAATTATAATTCTTTTCATGATTCCCCCCTGAAATTATGCCAAAGATCGTTTTTCTAATATTAAATTTTTATTATACAACATAAAAATATAAAATAAAAGAATTTTTTAGAACCGGATTATTGCGCTAAATACGAACACTGTCAGAATAATTCAAAAATCAATTCTTGCAAAAATCAAAAAAATAATTTAGAATACTCACTGTATTATAAACAAAAATATTTAAATAACATTATAAAAAACAAGGCAGGAATATAATGAGTAACGAAACTATATTTGAGGAATTACTGCTGGATAAAAAAATAGATATTAGAGATTCGGTTTTATTTGATACGCCGGTCAAATGTAAAGAAGAAGTAAACTTCGATAAAATTGAGGGAATGATGCTCGGTCTGGCTGTTGGCGACAGTCTTGGCAATACAACTGAAAGTATGATGCCGCAGGATAGATTAAAAAAGCATAGTATCGTAACTGATTATCTGCTAAATAAATATGGGCGTGCCAAAAAGGGTTTTCCATCCGATGATACTCAAATGACCGCGTGGACATTGGATCGGATATTGAAAGATAATGATTATGTTCCGGAAAAGGTCGCCTCAGCTTTCACCGGGAAAAAAATATTTGGCATTGGCAACACGGTAAGTGAATTTCTTAGAAATATTTATGCAGGCAAAAAATGGTATGAAGCCGGGACCAAATCGGCTGATAATGGTTCACTAATGAGAATTTCACCAATAATAATACCGCATTTAAAACATGCAGAGGGAAATTTATGGGTAGATACTGTCTTATGCGCTATGACCACGCATAATGATTCCGCTGCAATTGCATCATGTCTTGCGCTGGTCAATCTGCTGTGGCAGGTTATTGATATGAAAAAGGCGCCTGAACCTATGTTCTGGTTAGAAAAATTCGTTGAGACACTGGAAGAATTTGAATGTGACTCCAATTATAAGCCAAGAAGCCGTGCTTATGCTGATTACAAAGGAACCTTGTGGCAATATATCGATAAAGTAGTCCGTGAAGCGTATAATAATAATTTGAGCGTGCTTGATGCTTGCAATAAATGGTACTCAGGCGCTTATATTTTTGAAACGGTTCCATGCGTACTCTATATTTTGATGAAACATGGCGATAACTTTGAAAAAGCCATCATTCGGGCCGTGAACGATACTTATGATAACGATACTATAGCTGCGATAGTCGGTTCAGTATTAGGCGCCCTGCATGGCAAGTCGGGAATTCCCCAAAGATGGCTTAAGGATTTGACGGGTAGAACTGCAGATTCTGATGATGGCAGGATATTTGAAATACTCAATGAAACTGAGAATTTTCTGAAATAGGAATAAATTTTTTTATGGATATAATGACAAATTCATAAGTAATTAGTAATTATTTAACATATAAAATAACGCTTTTAGAATGTTATTGCCAACCGAAAATAGGTTAATGAACTTATGTTCATTAGCATATATTCAATTTTTTTCGTTTAACGGATTCCAGATGTCCACGCCTTTTTCAATAATTAATTTTTCGTAATAAGCTTTTTTAAACCTTATTACTTCGAGTTGTTCGTTAATTTCCTTCGCTTTTTCCTCGAGTATTTTTTCCTGCTGAAAAATAAGCTGAGCGCGTTCCGATATAGTCTCATCGCCCTGAAGACACATTTGAATGTAATTTTTTATCTGCGCGATAGTCAACCCTGAATATCTCAGGCAGTTAACGGTTTTCAGCCATTGTATGTCATATTCCGAAAATAATCTTATGTTGCTTTCGCTTCTTGAAACATAGGGAAGCAGATTTTCATTGTCATAATAACGGATAGTATGTTTCGACATGCCAAGCATCTCTGAAATATCTTTAACTGTATATTTCGGAACCCGGCTGTGCACTATTGCGTCCACATTTTCAGTTTTCTTATTAATTTTCGATTCTTTTTGAAACATTTTCCATCCTCACTCATCACTTAAAGTCACTTTAACAATTCATATTATACAATAAAATACCGAACTATGCAACCCATGATTCTGTAATAAAAAATATTATTTTTTATTAACTTCATGTTACTCTAATCTTTTATAATAAATAATAAGTTAATTAAAAATAAAATAGTTTTTCTCCGAATTTAATCAGTATTAATAACAATATATATATATTTCAGCACTTTCAATCCAACTTAAAGCAGCTTCAAGTTTTATTCAATAAAATTAAAAAAATCACTAAACATAAATTTTAGCATTTCTATTTTTTTAAAATATTTTAAGTTTTCTATTGACTTCGTGTTACTCTAACTTCGTATAATAAAAATAAGAAAACCAAACACACGCTATTAACAAAAACATAAAATCAATATGCTGAAGGAGAACTCAAATGAGTAAAAAAGTTTTAATTTTATCATTGAGCCCAAGAAAAGGCGGTAATTCTGATGTTTTATGCGACCAGTTTCTGAAGGGCGCCAGTGAAGCCGGAAACGAAGCCGAAAAAATATTTTTAGGCGGAAAAAAGATAAATTACTGTACAGGCTGCGGCGCGTGCTATAACAGCAAAAAAAGGTGCCCTCAAAAAGACGATATGGCTGAATTATTGGAAAAAATGATTGCTGCCGACGTAATTGTAATGGCAACCCCGGTATATTTTTACACTATGGACGCGCAAATGAAAACAGTTATAGACCGGACATGTTCACGTTATACCGAAATCGAGAACAAAGAATTCTATTTTATAGTGGCGGCAGCTGATAACAACAAACACGCTATGGAAAGGACGCTGGAAGGGTTCAGGGGATTCACGTCATGCCTCGAAGGTGCGAAGGAAAAAGGGGTAATTTACGGGACAGGCGCGTGGCAGGCAGGCGATATTAAAGGAAAACCTGCTATGAAAGAGGCGTATGAAGCAGGAAAAAACATAAAATAATCATTCACAACCTATATAAACTGTGTTCAATAAATTTTTAAGGAGAAATAATTTATGTATAATTTTAATTTTTATAACCCGACCCATATTATTTTTGGCAAAGACCGCCTGAACGAACTTGACAACTTCGTACCGAAAGATGCAAAAGTTCTTGTATTATACGGCGGCGGCAGCGTTAAAAAATTCGGCACGCTGCAAAAAGTTTTAAAAGGCCTTGGCGGCCGTAAAGTTTTTGAATTTGGCGGAATTGAACCGAATCCGCAATTTTCAACATTAATGAAAGCCGTCGAGATCGTAAAAAAAGAAAACATAGATTTTTTACTTGCGGTAGGCGGCGGTTCGGTAATGGACGGAACAAAATTCATTTCTCTTGCTTCGGCGTATAAAGGGGGAAATGCTGAAGAATTATTAAGTTCAGGCTTTATTCCTGTAGATGTACCGGGCGCGCTGCCGCTCGGAACGGTTGTAACTCTCCCGGCTACCGGTTCAGAAATGAACAACGGAGCTGTAATAAGCCATAATCACGGCAAATTTCCTGTTTTTAGCAAAACCTCATTTCCGCGTTTTTCGTTTCTCGATCCGACCCTTACATATTCGCTGCCGGCCACTCAAGTTGCCAACGGCGTGGTTGACACATTTATACATACGGTCGAACAATATGTCACATTTCCTGCCGAAGGAAGATTTCAGGATAGAACCGCGGAAGGAATATTAAAAACTTTAATTGAAATCGGCCAGCAAAATATAGCCGATCCGACAAATTACGATGCCAGGGCTAATCTCTTGTGGTGCTCGACTATGGCATTAAACGGGCTTATAGGCGCCGGCGTTCCGCAAGATTGGACAACACACATGATTGGCCATGAATTAACAGCTATGTTCGGCATTGATCACGGTAAAACACTTGCGATACTGCAGCCGGCGATCTGGTCGGTGCGCAAAACACAAAAACGCGCAAAATTACTGCAATATGCAGAACGAGTTCTTGATATAAAAGAAGGAACCGAAGATGAAAGAATAGAACTTGCCATAAAAAAGACACGTGAATTTTTTGAAAGCCTTGGAATTAAAACACGTTTATCAGATTATAAAGTCACGCCCGATAAAATAGATGATATTGTTAATGCTTTAGATAAACACGGAATGAAAGCTTTATCAGAAACTCATGACCTGACTCTGGAAATAAGCCGTAAAATTCTCGAAATGGCACTTTAATACTTCAAATTAAGTTTAAATTTTTGAATACCGTTTAATAAATTTGAAATGGTCAAGTAAAAACTCTGTAAATGCCGTAAAAAAACATATTTGCGGCATTTGCAGATTATAAAACTAAAAGAATCTTCCAGGCTTATTTAATACAACGCCATATTTACCAACCCTAAACCTGCCGCTTGTCAAACACCTTGCCGGCTAGCAGTTAAGTTTAATAAATCACGGCATTCTTTCATATCTTATAATTAAAGTGAATAAAAAAATTCCTTTAATTCAAGCTTTTTTTCAGGCGAAAGCTTCGTATCCCTGATTCCCAAGACAGCTCCTTCAAGACCATAAAGCATATGAAGACAAGCTGAAGGATCGATATTCCTTATTTTTAAAAAGGCTTCCTTGCTGCCGATTGCAATAAGTTTTTCCGGCGTATCGATACCGGTTTTTATTAGAAGATTTTCCGCTACTTTTCCGATATTCGGCATCTCTATTAATTTGCTCACTGACTTTCCCTCTTTTTTATTTTTACTGTTTTATTAATACTACAATAAAATATTCAAAAAATACGCCAAAGCTTCACTAAAATTTTATTCACATTTATTCAAAATGAAAGTCTAACACATTGTTATGAAAAAAACAACGGCACTTGTCCTTAAATTTGTCTTGCAGTATAATTGCTAAATTAATCCGCATATAAATTTAATATGCCTAAAAAATCAAAATGATTGAATATGCAAAATAAAATAGTGATAAAACCTTAAAAATGATTTTAAATTGACGCATATAAAAAATTATAATAACCAGAAAATAATAATTTTAATGCCAAAATTTTTGTGATATACTATCAACTCAAAAATCGAGGGGAAAATCCTTTTATGAAATTAGCGGACAAGGTCATTTTTCTTATATATTTGGGAATGGTAATTATTTTATGCGCCGGATGCGGCGGCAGTAAAAATACTTCTGTAATACCGGCATTTCCAAGCAGTGAAAAAAGCGTCACGTCAAAGCTTTCGTTTTTAAGTGAAGCGGACGAAGAAAAATATTATGCCGAGCTTGAAAAAAGCCTCAACGATAAGTTAAGCGCCCAGGACTCAAATACAGCCGCTACTCAACCGCCGGGATTATCTAAAATTGTTTTAAGCTCGATCACTGATGAAATAAGCACATTGTCGTCTTATAATCTCTCGGAAAAGATAACAGCCACTGCATTATCAGCCGGCAATGAACCTAAAATAATAACTCCTGTCTGGCAAATATATTCCGGCGGCGGCAGCATCAGCGGAACAGTATATACGTCAGTAAAAAAATCGGAAACAGTTGTGCTCACGGCCGCACATTCAGAAAACGGAATATCCCGGCTGGCATTATTCCGGCTCAAAGTAAACGGCCTGGAATTCATATCGCTAAGCCGGACGACAGCTGAAATTCAAATGCCTGCGCAATTTAATCTCGATTCTGAACTAACGTCGACCGCAAATTACGCAGACGGCAGCACACGCGAAATCAGTTCCCGAGACGGCATTATCTGGGAAGTTTCCGGCGGCGGAACGCTCAACGGAACAGTTTATACCCCGGCATCCAATACCGAAACAGCTGTTTTTACAGCGATTTATACAGAGTCCGGCATTACGAAAAAAGCGGCATTCGCTCTTACAATTAACGGGTTGCGTTCGATTTCATTAAACCGGGCTACCGATGAAATACAACTTCCCGCTGGTTATGACCTCGGTTCCGAATTAATCGCTGAAGCCCATTATTCAGACCAATCCACGAAAGAGATAACACACTCGCCGATGCTTGCATGGACCTTAATTTCAGGCAGCGGAACGCTTAACGGAAATATTTATTCGCCGCCTGGAAATACCGAAACTGCAATATTTTCAGCGTCATATTCAGAATCCGGAGTTTCAAAAACAGCGGAATTTATCTTAAAAATTACCGAACAGCCATCAATATTTTTAAATATTACAACGGACGAAATTCAGGGCGGCGCCCGGTACGATCTTTCAAAGCTCTCGATTATAAGCAAATTTCCGGACGGCACAGAACAAAATATAAATAACACTCCTGAAACGGCATGGACATTAATTTCAGGAAAAGGAAATTTATCGGGAACTATTTATTTCGCTCCGGCGTCAACAGAAACTGCCGTATTTTTAGTATCACATGGCGGAAGCGGAATATCAGGCCGGGCTTATTTCAGGCTGAAAGTAAATTCACTGACATCTATCAGCTTAAGCAAAGCTTATGACGATGTATGCGTATCTTCAGTTTATGACCTTAACTCTGAAGTAAAAGTGAATGCAAAATATTCGAATAAAAAAAATCTCGACGTAACTCATTCTCCGGAATTATCATGGAAATTAATTTCAGGATGCGGAATCCTTAACGGCTCCGCATACGCCCCGCCGGCCAAAACCGAAACTGCAGTATTTATGGCATCATATTCAGAGGCCGGCGTCACTAAAACCGCAAAATTCAAATTGAAAACAATAGGACTTAATTCTATCATACTCAATAAATCGACGGACGAAATTCAAAGTTGCTCAAGTTATGATCTTGCCTCTAATTTAACTGTTACGGGAAGATTTTCAGACAGCACCTCCGGCATTTTGACAAACGATCCTAACACCTCCTGGAAATTAATTTCAGGAAAAGGTAAATTTTACGGAACGATATATACGGCTTCCGATACGACTGAAACGGCAGTATTTTTAGCGAGACACCAAATTGGCGGGATGACTAAAACCGCGTTATTCAAGCTCAAAGTAAACGCCTTAAAATCGATATTTTTAAGTAAGAAAACTGATGAGATTCAACTTCCAGCGGCATATAATCTCTGCTCGGAATTAATCATCAAAGCCGCATACTCAATTAGAGCTACTCAAGAAGTAACCAATTCGCCGGCATTAAAATGGGAACTGGTTTCAGGAAAAGGAAAACTCGACGGGCCGGTTTATATCACGCCGGGCAACCCTGAAAAAGCTGTAATTATGGCGGCATATTCCGAATCCGGCATTACTAAAACCGCAAAATTCACTTTAAAAATAACTGAACCTTCGACTCTCTCTGTCAGCAAAACCGCCGATACGACACCAAGCTGCTCGATGTATAATCTCTCAAAAAATATTATTGTTACTAATAAACTTTCAGACGGCGCCAAAAAAAATGTCACCAAAAACCAGGAAATAAAATGGTCGCTCGTATCCGGCGCCGGAATTTTTAACGAAAATATATACACCGCGCCTGCCATTGCTGAAACCGCTGTATTTTTAGTCCGCCACATAAAGTCAGAAACCGCCAATTCAGCCTATTTCCGACTTAAAGTAAAAGCGCTAACATCAATTTATTTAAGCGCGCCGACAGGCGAAACGCAAATCAACACGCCATACGACTTATCGGCCAATTTAAAAATTTACGCAAAATTTTCAAACGGCGATACAGAAGAAATAACGAATAATCCGAATATGACATGGCTGCTTTCATCAGGCAGCGGAAATTTAAACGGAAAAGTTTACATTCCTTCGTTAAAAGCTGAAACCGCAGTGCTTACTGCAATATATACGGCGGCCGGCATAACGCAGAACGTTCAATTCAAATTAAAAGTGACGCTTCCGGGCTCTAAAATCCAGCTTACCGGAATTTCACTGAATAAAACCACAGATGAAGTAACGATAGGCGGATCGTATAATCTTAACAACTTAACCGCAACCGCAAAATATTCAGATAAAACAACGGAAGCAGTCAAATTAAACTGGCTTATAATATCAGGCGGCGGCATTATTACCGATAATATATTTATGGCGCCGAATAACCCGGCCACGATAAAATTGATGGGCACCTTAATTTCAACGGATAACACCGTGAAATCTACATATTTTTCGATTAAAATATCGGATAAAGAAAGGAAAACCATAAAATAAGCATTAACATTTTTTATAAAATTAAAATCATATTAAATAACTTTTTTTATTATAAAATATGTTAAAAACCGCACAATAAAAATTAGACTCAAACTATAGTAACTTAAATAAATAGAATTATTAAAATACCATTGCCTAACTTTAAAGACTCTTAATAGCAGAACAAGGAGAAAAAATCAATTATCGCCCGGACCGGTAAATTATAATTTAAATTAATTCTCGACATAATTTGAAATTTCAAACGTTTTAATTTCTTCCTCCATTAACACTGATTTAAATTTATCGCTCGGACATGACGCCAGAAATAATATTTTAAAATGCATTTCGAAGTTGCCTTTATCGATTTCCTCCATTGTCGGTATGGTTTTTACTAATTCGCCGTATTCCTTGAGGCTTCTGAAAAGCATAAATGCGTTGACCATTTTCATCGGCAGGTCCGGGATAAATTCGACCAGAATCGAATAAAGCGCCATACCGCCCGCGACTTTTTCTTGTATCACAAGGTCTTCGAAAGCGGATATTTGAAATTTTTCCGTCTTGACATCGATTACTCTTATAAGCTTCTTTTCAGGGGACTCAACTGTAAACTTCACTATTTTTTCCTTTACAGCGGCATTCGATACTACCGGCTTGACGCCATTTTTTATGGACTCCATACATTCCTCAAAAAATTTCAGAACATCAAACAGAAGCTCTATTTTTTCTTCAGTCATCGGCTCAAGGCCGCTTCTTATTTTATCGAGCATTGATTCGAGGATATGCGCGATATCAGACATATTTTTTATTCCAAGCATCGCGGTGGCGCTTTTTAACGTATGGACAGCCCTGAATATTTCCTTAACAGCTTCGGCATCGGACATATTATCTTCAAGCGCGAGTATATTCTGTGACATAGCGGAAAGGTTTTTTTGCGTATCGATCGCAAATGCCTCATAATCTTCAAGCAGCTCTATTTCGTTAAAGACTTTTTCTTCGGATTGTCTGGCTTCTTCTTTAACAGTAATGCCGACATTTCTTATCTGCCGTTTTTCGATATTCATTTTCGAAGCTATTTCATCAATAGACATGCGCGACAATATGAAAAATTTTATGCTCATATCGAAATTTTCCGGCGAAAAGTCCTTGAAATTTTCCGGCAGCTGCGACGTCATCGGAATTACACACAAAAGTTCGCCTGTTGATTTGGCAATTTTATAAATATCAAATTTTGTTTTTTGCGCTTTAATTATATCGGTTTCGAGCATTAAATCGATTTCGTAAACCGGTTTGCCCGCGGTATAAGCGTCAAGAAGCTTGCCCTGATAATTAAGCGCTATTTCAACCTTGGCTGCCTGAGATATTTCCGAGTCAATTTCAACTTTATATTTCTTCGCAGCCTCGCCGGTTTTCTTTTTATGCGCCGATTTCAGCTTAGCGGCCGCCGCGGTTTCCTCGGCCTCAGCTAATATTCCGGCCTTTTCACAATATTTTTTAACGGACGGCTCGCGCCCCAGCGCAATGTTTATAACTTCAGCCACATCCAGTATAAGCCCTATGTCGTTGCCGCCTAAAAGCGTAGTACCCGCAACAGCCCTTACCTTGCTAAAATAATCATCCAGTTTCTTAACAACAACTTTTTGCGACGGCAGAAAGTCATCAACACAAATTCCTACCATTTCATCGCGGTCAATAATTACGACTATATTTTTTATATCACGCGGAGACATTTCAGATGCGCCCTTATTCCATAGTTTTTTCAGGTCATATATAAAAAGCGTCTGCCCTCTGAACTTGACGGCAAATTTATCTATCGCCAGAGTTATATCTTCTTCGGTTACGGTTATAATCGAAACCACTGCCGATACCGGCATGGCATAAATCGAGCCGGCGCTTCTGACAATAAGCGCGTCGATTATATTAACGGCGGAAATAACCGGAATTTTAAAAGTAAAACGCGTCCACTGTCCGGGGGACGAATTGATAATTATACTTCCATTAAGCCTGTCGACACTGTTTTTTACCACATCCATACCGACCCCGCGCCCGGAAACTTCCGAAACTTTTTCTTTCGTCGAAAAACCCGGAAGAAATATGAACTGGTATTTTTCTTCGTCGGTCATAGTTTTTAATTTTTCCGGCGTAGTAAGCGATCGTTCAATGGCTTTTTCGCAGACTTTTTCGAGATCGATGCCGCCGCCGTCATCAGCGACGGTAATGAATATAAATTCATCAGATTCGCTTATATCTATCGATATGGTTCCCTCCGGATTTTTATTTCTGGCAATTCTATCGTCAGGCAGTTCTATGCCGTGATCCACTGAATTTCTTATAATATGTATCAAAGCGCCTGAAAATTCCTCGATTATCGTTTTATCCACAAAAGTCTCGCTTCCCGATGCCTTAAAACGAATAGGCTTTCCCTGTGATTTCGCAAGGTCGCGCACAAGGCGCTGAATCGTGGTCATAGTTTCCTTAAATTCAACGCGCCTTATATCCATTACGTTTTTATGAAGAAGTTCCGACGTCTGCCGCGATGAAAGCAAAATCTGTTTTGCGAGATTCAGCATATTCTCGTCAGGCGGTTTCTGATTAATATAATTATACTCCAGCGATTTAACAAGCGAGGCATGCTGAGCTTCGGTAATTATGACCTCGCCGGTCTGCTCCAGTAAAGTATTCAAATAAGACATTTTAACCTGAATAGTTTCTTCCACAATAAATCACCACAGCATATAAAAAATATAAAGAACAAAAAAATATTATTCCAGCCTGATTCTTAAATTATCAACGCCGCCTAGCGCATTATAATTCTTACGGTATGAACCAAGCTCATCGGCCGGGATATTTTCAAAGTAAACAGGCAGGCCGTTACCCGTAGTCAGTTCCGGCGAATCAAAAACCTGGAAATGCAGATGCGGCCCGTCAGAATTGCCGGTGCTGCCTAATTTTCCTATAACCTGGCCTTTTTTTACCTTTTCACCAGGCGAAACTTTAATTGTGCCTTCGCACATGTGGGCGTAAAAGCCGAATTCACCATTGCCGTGATCGATTATTACGTGATTGCCGCCGACTGTATTATCAAATCCGATTTTTGTGATAAGTCCGAACATCGCATTCGGATTTTTCTTTCTGACGGCAGGCTCCGAGGCGCATTCAGGAAATTTATCCGCAATCTTTACGACTACTCCGTCAGCTGCCGCATAAATAGGCTGGCCGTATGAAAAATAATCATTAAGTACCGCCGGCTGGTCTTTTTTATTCATCGAAAGCTTTTCGTCCAGGCATATTGCATCGAATCCGAACTCCTGCGAATTAGTAATACGGTGATGACAATAATTAGCGCTCATATTAGCAATCAATATATTTCCCTTAAGCGGAAAGCTGTATTTATTTTTCTGATTATATTTTTCAAGTTTAACTGGAAATTTCAGCATTTCAAGTTTATTTCCGCGGCGGCAGAAAATTTTGAACACAAGTTCATCAATTTCCTCGCGGCCGATATGCTCGAACCACGACAATTCCCACAAGGCAAGAACGCCGACGGCCGAAGGGCTTAAAATATTAGTTTCCGCGAAATTTTTCCCCGGGTCGATGAATTTTCCGTATGAAATATTAAGGCTCATAGGATATTTGCCGTTTTTCAGGCCGTTTATCCTGGCTCCCAATTCGATCATATGTTTTTTTACGTCACCGGCTTGAAATAGTTTTTTAACAAAAGTATCACCGGCATACTTTCCTTCGAGAATGACATTCAATATCTCGACGGTATCATATGATCCGTTAGTTATTGTAATTTCTGGAATTTTCACATTGGTAAAAAGGTAACGGCCTTCCTGATAAATGAAGGGAATGACGCGTTTATTTTCCGAAAGGAAACCGATCCGGAGTTCATTTCCGGCATCGCCTGCAATCGCGGCGATCGAAGACGCTAATAAGAATAAGACGAGAAATAAGAAAATACTTCGTAAGTGTTTAAAAAAGAACATTGTAAATACCTCCGATAAAATATACCAAGCAGGAATATATGATAAATTATATCATATATTCTTTTATTTGTCGCCTGAATTTTTTTCATTCAAATTCATATAATTAGGACCGCTTTAAATTTAAAATACTTCCCACAAATATTCATTCATTTTTATGGCCGCACCGTTATTTTTTTATTTATTTTAATCAAAATTTATGTTATATTAAACATGCAATGGTTTTTATTATATTTTTTATGCTGTACTTTAGCTAACCGCTGCCAAATATCGTTTCAATTCTAAGTCCGCCGCAGCATGATCACTTCGCATTTACATTTATAAAACAAGTTATTTTACAAAATAATAGAATGCAGGCTTATCATTTAATTATGATAGGTTTTGAAGCTTTATCATTAAAAATAACGAAACTGACATTTTTTATGATGCCAGTTTCACTAAAAACCCTGCAATAGCATTTAACAAAACATGTTTTAATTTATAATATGTGATCTTGAATTTTTATCAATCTCAAAAAATTACTATGAATATAAGCTTATAATTATAAAATAATGAATTAATATTCAATTATGGTCGTGAAAAAAATGGAAAATACAAAAAAAATATATTTAGAACGCCTGCCCCGGGAAATTATAGAATCATCTTTATTTATGGTATTCGCCGATGAAAAATTGCTCGTCAAAAAATGCGGCACCGGTTTTGAATTTATCAAGTTTTCTGATATTTCCGGCAGTATAAACATCAAAAAAATATCAGGCATACACTTCATTGGAATAAATAATAAAACCGCGCACTATTGCTTCCGCGCCGAAAATTTGTTTAAAACTGAATCGGTTGAACTGGAATTTCATGATCTCAGGGGCCTGATGCCGCTTCTCGACCAGAGTCAGTTTACCATGGCAGGCAAAGCCGCGCAGGTTTTATACTGGGACAAAACGACAAAATTCTGCGGCGAATGCGGACGCAAAACAAAACATTCAGAATCTGAAAGGGCTAAAATATGCCCTGAATGCGGCCGACATTATTATCCTGCCGTAACTCCGGCCATCATAGTCGCGGTTATGAAAGACGATAAAATTCTGCTGGCGCATAACAAAAATTTTGCCGACGGCGTTTACAGCTTGATAGCCGGATTCGTGGAACCCGGTGAAAGTCTGGAAGAATGCGTTAAACGCGAAGTAGGCGAAGAAACTGGCATTGAAGTTTTTAACGTGAAATATTTCCAGAGCCAGCCGTGGCCGTTTCCAAGCTCGATGATGATAGGATTTACCGCGTCGTATAAAAACGGAGAAATAAAACCGGACGGCGAGGAAATAATACATGCGGATTGGTTTGATTCTTCTAATATGCCAAACCTTCCTCGCCCGGGAAGTCTTTCACGAAAACTTATAGACGCCTTTACGGCTGATCCAACAAAATTAAACTCGTAGTTTATCCGCCGGGAGTATTTCAATAAAAACTAATAAAATTTATTTTTATTGAAACAATTTATATCTTAACTTAGTATTATCTATTACAGCCATAATATTTCGCGGCAAATAATAATCCGCATTTGAATATAAAAACAAAATCTTATGTTTTTTATTTTAAAGATAATCCGTATTTTCTGTTTTTAGTTTGAAATAACCTGTTATTATGTTATCATTACACTTAAATACACATAAATATTTTTGTAAAAAATTATTAAGGAGGCCATGGTATGTATTTCACTAAACATAAACAAAAAAATCAGGACATTATAAATAACAATAATGAACGAACTACCGTATCAGCTAAAAATAAAAACGGCTCTAAATTTTTATTTCTGGCGGCGGCGCTATTTCTATCGGCATTTATAGCCTCGCCTGCAGGTGCTACCGGCCTCCAGACCATCAATCAGGACCTTCAAGAAAACATAACACAATCTTCTGAAAACGTCACAAGGGAAGTTGTTTCCAGCTCATCGTCGGTCCAGCTCGTTGACGAACTTGTTGTCGGCAAAGTAACCGCTAAATATAAACTTAATGTACGTAAATCACCATGGGGCGAAATTATAGACGGGTTCCTTCCTGGAAAACTTGTCGATATCCTTGGCCGTGAAGGTGAATTTTATAAAATCCGTTATGGCAATAACGGTTTCGCTTATGTCCACACTTCCCTCATATCAATTGAAACCGGCACTCCTAAAACCATCACCGAACAGCTTTCACTTCCGGCATCCGGAATGGTTATAGCCAAATATAAGCTTAATGTACGTAACGCGCCATGGGGCGAAATTATAGACGGGTTCTCATACGGGACTCAGGTAGAAGTTACCGGCTGTGACGGCGAATGGTATATCATTAATTACAATGGCAATGATGGCAAAGCTTATGTCAACAACGAATTTATACGCTTCGGAAGGAGCGCGAAGGATGAAAATACTACGACCGCTTCCGGCCAAACCGCAAATACTACAGTAAACACTACCACGGCCAATACAAATACAAATCCATCAACGCCCTCCGATACCGCGGCAGCCGAACCAACAACAATTAACGGAATTAACGGGCCTTACATTCCCGCCGAATTAAAACAGGGCGTCGAAGCAGCAAAACGCACTCAATGGTATACAACGCCTGATAAATGCCTCCAGTTCGCCGGCACCGTAGCGCACGAAGCCGGAGCGCCGAATACCAAAGTAACTTACACTCAGCCGCAGGCTGCATGGCCGGCAATTAAAACGCTTCGCGGATATTATATAAATCAGCTTCCAAAAGCTGTTGAAGAAGGCAAACTGCTTCCCGGTATGCTTATACACGTAAAAGTCCATTATGACTATGATCCCGCATACAACCCAACCAATGACGCACACCACTGGTTCGTTTACATGGGCAAGGACGCACAGGGCGTACCGAGATTTTCAGACAATCTTAAAGCCAGCAATTTTCAGACGGCCGAGCAAGTATATAATTATATGAACGGCGGCTCCGCAAAAAAATACGGCGACGCAAAATATGGTTATAACCGCCGTGTGACTGCTGTTTACGATCCGTTTGCCAGCGAAAGATAATAAAAAACAACTTTTATAAACCAAATATACCGAAAAATAAGAAATACTAATATTCTCTATAAAAATTACAAAAATCAGAGGCAAATACACTTGCCTCTGATTTTTTATTTAAATAAACTTAAATAAGAGTTTTTAATACGGCCCAAAACTTTAATTAATAACTTAACTCAGATAATTTATATAAAAAAATTCGGCGTGTTATTTTACATATAATAAAAACACTCAAAAAATTTATAACCAAACCCGCTTCTTAAATTTCTTTACGCAAGCGCTTCATTTCAGACGAAAGAACAAAAAAAACAACTGCCGACGTTATAATATCAGCGGCAGGCATAGCCAGCCACAAACCGTCGAGTTTCCAAAAATACGGGAAAATATAAACAAAAGGCACCAGAAGAATAATCTGCCGAAGCATCGTTAAAAATATCGAAGTTTTGGGCTTTCCCACAGCTTGAAAATAATTGGTGCCTACAATTTGAAATCCCAGAAAAATAACGCCTATCATAAAAATTTTCATTCCGTGCGTACCTACTGTTATAAGTTCAGGCGTACGCGAATCAAAAATTTTAATTATGAATTCAGGAGCGGCATACGCGGCGGTAAAAACCAACGCAGAAATCGCGGTAGCCCATATACAAGAAAGATTAATTGCTTTTTTCACTCTCGCGTACTCACCGGCGCCATAATTAAATCCGATTATCGGCTGGGCGCCCTGGCTGATCCCAATTATTGGCATCATCAGCGACATAGTAAGCCCGGAAATTATTCCAAGTGCCGACACGCCAATATCGCCGCCATAAAGCAGCATATTTTTATTCATGGCGATACCGACAACGCTTCCTGCAAGCTGTGTTATAAACGGCGAAAGCCCTATGAAAAATATCTGTTTTATTATGGAAAACTCAATAACCATGTTACGCGCACGCAATTTTATGTTACTTTTTCCGCGGGTAAAGTGCCAGATGACCCACGCGCTTGATACTAAATTAGAAACAAGCGTCGCAAGCGCAGAACCGGCAACTCCTAATTTGAATACAAATATAAACAGCGGATTCAATAAAATATTTATAATAGAGCCAATCAGCATCGTTCCCATGGCCAATCCAGGATTTCCTTCGGCGCGTATAACATTATTGAGCCCCATAGCCACAAATGAAAATATTATCCCTAAAAAAATTATGCGCATGAAATCGCATGCGTACCCCAGCGTGTTTTGACTCGCGCCAAATGCCAATAAAATATTTTCAAGATAAAAAAGCCCTGCGATTGTTGAAATAACGCTAAGTATAATCAGTACGGTCAGGGCATTGCCAAGAATTTTTTCCGCTTCGTCACGGTGTCCGGCGCCGAGCTTTATTGAAACAAGAGTACCGGCTCCTATACCGACAAGCATTCCAAACGCTATCAATATCATAAATATAGGATAAGTAATGCCAACAGCTGCAATTCCCATACTGCCAACGGCGCGCCCTATAAAAATACGGTCTATGATATTATAAAACGCGAATACCATCATTCCAACAATGGTCGGAATTGAATATTTTAGAAGAAGCTTGCCAACGCTTTGAGTCTTAAGTTCAAGCGCCGCAGCTGAATTTTTCTGGTTTTCCATTAACCAATCCGCCTGTCAAATAATCTTTTTATTTTGCCGGTGCGCGGATTGCGCGGCAGCTTCCCAAGTTCCAAAACCTTTATTTCGAAATTTTTTATGTACCCCAAATTAAGGCCGACTTTGAATTCCTTTACACGTTCAAGGATCGCTTCATAAAGCTTTTCCTTACCTTTTTCAGCTTTTTGGGTATCAGCCGCTTCTACACTGAAAACTATTTCAACCTGGTTCTTAATGTCGGTAATTTCGATATTGTAATTCAGGCTGAATAACGATTCAGTTTCAGAAAGCGCTTTCTCAAACTCGGCCATTGAAATGAAGCCGCCGCCGAGTTTAAAATCATCCCCGGACCGGCCCATGAGCTTAAATCGCGGATTCGGATCGCCGCAGGCGCATGGTTCGTTTAAAATTATGCCGTCGTCGCCTATCATATAACGAATTATCGGAAATGATTTGCGCCCGAGGTTGGTTACGACAATAACGCCTTTTTCCCCGTTATTTACCGGTTCGAGCGTGTCGGGATTCAAAATTTCGATGAATTGAAAATCAGTCGGAATATGGTATATTCCATTTTCACAATGTTTGCACGGATAGCCCATTAATCCTGCGTCAGAACTTGTGTATGCGGCCGGCCTGATTTCGGATACTCCAAGCGACTGCCTTACATGCTTTTCGCCTTCAGGGCTTAACTGTTCTCCTGCATAGCACAACAGTCTTAAGGAAGGTAGTTTTTTACCGGTTTTCTGCGCGAGGTCGGCCATGAAAATAAAGAGCGTCGGCAGTGAAATAATGACGCTGGCATCAAATTCCACGCATAAATCAAATATTTCGTCAGGCGGTATATTTGATGATATCGGAAGATGAACGGCATGGACCCTTTTTATCGTTTCATGAAGCCCCAGAAATGACGGCCACATATGTCCCGCGATAAAAAGGTTGGCGACCCTGTCGTCTGGTTTGATTCCGAAAATTTTTAATACCTTCGCCTGTGTGTCGCAAAAAAGGTCCCACTCTTCGTGCGTGTAAACGGTATAGCGCGCGGTTCCTGAAGATCCGCCGGTTGAGATGACTATCATATTTTCAAGAGGCATTGTAAGCATATCGCGTGTGCGCGGAAAAGTGTTCTGGTATATTTCATCACGCGTTAGAAGCGGAAGCTTGCGCCAGGAATCATAATCCTTTGGCTCGCTGATTCCGCTGTATTTTTTTTGGTAAAACACCGAGTTTTGGGCTGCCTTATATATTGATAAGCCTGATTCCAATCTGTCATTCTCAGGCAGAAAATTAAACATTTTTATCCTCCTCGATTACATAGCGGTGTTTTAACGTCGCCGTTGAAAAATTAATTTTTTTCAATTCCACCGTAATTAGCGATTCGCCTATTGAATTGCATAATGCGTCATATTTAGCGTTAAATTCAAGGCTTTGCGATTTTAAAAACGCTATCAGCTGCGTTTCGTATTCATGTTTAAGCTCTTCCTGCGGATCGGTATTTAAAAATAAAGTGAAATTAAAAGATGTCACATTGTCGCGTTTTTTGGTCCTTACTTCAAAAAAACCGCCGTAACAATAGTTTGCAGGAAGCGATAGTAGAAAATCGTTAATATTTCCGACCAGCAGGTTTGTGCCGTAAAAAATAACGGCGTCGCTGGCTCTGCCATATACAAAAACCATTTCGTCCGGAAGGCCGCTTACAATTTCCTTCGGAATTTCTGAATTTTCAAGGTCTTTTTTAAAAAGAAGCCCGCCGGCGTCTTTTGTGTCGTATCGCACAAGCGGCACAAGCTGGTCTTTGGTAACTACTATGTTTTCATTTATTATTTCGACAAAAATGCTGGGGCTTTTGGCAAGTATCATCGGCGCATTTTCTGACCCGAAAAATTGCTTACATAATTTTGCGTTTTTATGAAAAAACTTGCGCAGTTTTATTGTGCTCTTGATTTCAGATGCTATATCGCCTGTATCGGCTGAGCCGTATCCTGTCCATATACAAAATGGTTCGTCCTGAGGATGGCCGTAATCGGCGGCGATTTTTTCCCTGAAGTTTTCCGTGAAGTATTCGCCGATAACTCCAAAAAATATGGTGCCGGGTTTTATTTTTTTGCCGCGTTTTTTTAATAAAGCGGTTATAAGGTTGACGTTTGACGGATTGGTAAGCCATATTACCTGGTCAAAATTAGAGCCGAAACGATCATATATTTCAACTGATTCTGCAAGATTTAAACTCGGCGTGGCAACCGTCATTTTATGCTTTCCCGCCGTTGCCAGCGTTCTCATTACGGAGGCAATCTGCATTCCGCCTATCCATGTGCCGAATGCCAGGCATACTAAAACCAGCGTCTTTTTTTTATCTAAATTATGATGTTCAATGAGCATTTTTTCAGTTGCTTCCAGGGCATGCCTTTCATCCTCAGGTCTTTTAGGCCAAAAAATCGTTCCCGATTTGCTGAACCCTGAACTGGCGCCTATTAAATGACACCCGTCAAGCGTTCCGTTCCAGCATATTTTTTCAAGCGGATATGAAAGCAGATAATCTTTTTTCGTTATAAGCGGAATTGATTCCCAATCCGAATCGGGAGTTATGGAATGTTTTGATAGAAAGTCTGAATATGCCGGAACTTTATTATATACTTCATTTATAAACTTTTTGGGTTCCATGAATTGTTGCCTCCTTAAAAAATGTGCTGTATGAATGCAATTAAAGAAATCAGCCGCTGTTAACTCGCGAGAAGCTGAGCCGCGGAAATGCCGCAGCCGGCATATTTTTTTACTCCTGCCCGGCCTTTTAAAATAATGTGCGGTGTTTTTCTGCCGCATTTGCAGTCGTTGGCGATAACGCCATAATCGGTGCTGAGTATCGAAATAGCCGGAACACTATGTATGTAAGGGGTTATTAATTTTAAAAGCCCCGTCTGGCCGTCTGGCAGCAGTTCCGCCGTCGCCGGATCGACTGAATAAACCCGCGAATATATCGGCACATGGAAATTTCCGCATTCACATGTCATATAAGGTATGCCATGCTCTATCATTCCATAAACGTCTCTGATTCTGTCTCTGGCGATTCCGAGGACGCGTTTTACAAGTTCCGAATATTCGTCGAATGATATAGGATCGCCGCCCGGCAGTTTCCAGCCGCCGCCAGAAAATAAAACACTGCTTTGCGGAAATGAAAAATGCTGTCCCATTTCGTCAAGTTTTTTTAAAGTCGTGTATCCGAAAGAAGGAAACCCCGTTATTCTAAGCGGCAGGCCGCTTTTGCTATAACGGTCGAGCGCGGCTATGCATTCGTTTATTTTAAATTTTGCTTCGCCTTTTTCATCGCGCGATATTGCGTAAAAAGTCTCTCTTGATTTAGCGAAACTTGTATATGCCGTATGTGTGTGTGCCGCGCCTTTAGTGCCGCTTGTCTCCGGGTCGTAAGAAAAACAAACGTAATTTACTTCTTCGTCGTATGCAGCCAGGCCGTAGCTTTCTACTGTAGATTTTCTTGTGAAACCCTGTCTCTGTATTGATATATCGTCCAAATTGGTCTGGCTTGTCATTCCGGTGGTGCCTGATGATGTAAATGAAAGCGTTATCTGTGACTGCGGAACTGACAGAAGTTTTATTTCCTTGAAAACGTTAACCATTATATGAGGTATTTTATAAAGGTCTTTTTCGCTTTTTATGTCGCGGTCGAACGAAAAATTATGCTGCGAGCATATTCCGTCGTAAACTTTTGAGTTTTTTCTATGAAATTCAACAGCCTCTCTCATCGCTTCCAAAAAAAGATTCTGATTTTCCGCGTTTAAATCAAAGGCATTTTTATTTTTAAAAAGGTTTTCTATGTTTTGCATATTTTCCGCACCTTCTTTTATTAATTTTTTTTCCGGTTATTGTATTCGTTAATTATATATTTTAAAAGTTCGCGAGCGAATTCCGAAGCGGTGCATATTCTTTCACTGTCAACTTCTACGTTATTTAAAAATTGATAAACTATGCAATCGCCCGAAAAATATTCAGGAATTATTCCGGCGAATGAAAAACCTGATTTTTCAGCTACATCGCATGCTGATGGCGCGCCGGGGCTTGAAAGAGGTATGAAAATATATATGCAGGACGCTTTTTTTTCGCATAATTCGCGCCGGTAATTTTTTAAAATTAATTCAAAAGTAAAAGCGCTTCCTATATAATTTATCATTATCATAGCGGCATTAAGATACGGGCTGAAATCAACTTCAAGCGCCGTTGGTTTTTCAGGCACATATTTGGCCGCCCGGCCGAATGTCCTTTTAAGTTCGTTATGGGAATATATCTTTTTTATTATCTCAGTGTGGCGTTCCGGTAAATAAACCTCGCGTTCAGGGCTTTCAGAGGTTTTCATGTAAAAAAGCAGCGCTGCCTGACGCTGAGGATTTTGATTTTCAACCTGTATTTTTTTAAAAAATGCGGTTTCTGGAATATATGCGAGAATAAGGCCGACTTCTTTGGCGCCTAACGCAATATTTCCTTTTTGAGTGTAAGGATGCAGCGTTACCGATTCGCTGTACAGGCCAAACATCTGTGTTTTTCTGGCGTATTCGGCTGCAAATTTTTTCATGTCCTCGAATAGATGGCGGCCTCTGTACTTTGGATTGACCGCGGCCTGGGCTGATTCGGCAATTTTTGCGCCAGGTGCGGGAAATTTTAATCCCAGGTGCGCCACTATTTCACCGCTTTTATCCAATGCTACGATTGATTTTAACGTTCCGGAATTTATCATTTCCGTTATTTTTTCAGGATAATAAAATGTCGTCGTATAGGTATAGCCGTAAGCGTGATATATGCATCTTGAAAGTTTAGCCGCCTCTTCCGGGTTCATGAATCTTATTTCAAGCGGTTCGTTGTCAGGCGCTTTTTCAACGGCTGCCGGCTCCCTGTTTGCCAGCTCTTTCAGCGCTTCGAAGTTTTCAGAAATATTTTTAATTATTTTAATGCATTTTCCGCGTTCGCCAAGGTTTTGAAAAATAGTTTCGTCGGCGATCGATTTCATAAGCATTATGCCGAGGCTATTATTTTCATTTTTTTCGAGCGCTTTCATATCGACTGGAAGCCCGTGATCTTCTATCGATATTACGATTTGATTCGGGCGGCGCAGCAGGGCAACTTCGAAATCGCCGTCTTCGTCCGGCGCGTAAGCATGCTTAATGACGTTGACGCAGGCTTCTTCGACCGCTACTTCCATAAGCGTCGCTTTTTTGGATGAAAGCCCTTCGCTTTCCGAAAATGAATGGACAAATTGAAGGATCGGCGGCATATATTTCATGTCGGCTTTAACGTTAATTTTTGCGATTTGTTTTTCAAATTTGCATATTTCCATTTTAGTTTTTCCTTTCGTCTGACATATGTTTTACTTTTCCGGTGCGAGGATTGCGCGGTAATTCACCCGGGTTTAAAACTTTGACGATAGGTTTGGCGATGCTCTGAGTTTTTAAAAATGATTCGAATTCAGGTTTTTCAGACAAAAGGCTTGCGTAAAGCTTGCCTTCGAGCTCTCTGCCTTTTTCTTCTGAAATTTTTTCAAGCGCCTCGACTTCGACTACGAGCAGGTCGTGCATTTCTGACAATTTTGCCGTCATTTTAAAATGGAATGAGAGCCCATCGACTTTGGAAATGGCTTTAGCAATTGAATCCTGCGAGATATTTGCGCCGCCTATTATCAGCACTTCGTCGGCCCTTCCGAGAAGTTCCATAAGTTTAAGCGTTCTTCCGCAGGCGCATTTCTCAGTTATTATTCTTCCAAGATCGCCTATTTCGTATCGTATTATGGGCATTAAATACCTGTCTATGTTTGTAAGTATAATTTTGCCTTCCCGGCCGTCCGGTACCGGCATATTGGTCTCAGGGTCAACTATTTCAACTATATGTATGTTTTCTGTTATATGATGTATTCCGCCACGGCAGCACTGGCATTGATATCCTGCCATTCCGGTGTCGTTTGTCGTATATCCCGCCGATGCTATAATCTTTGCTCCCAGTACATTTGCTACATATTTTTGAGCGTCCGGAAAAAGATGCTCGCCGCCGTAAAAAACTTTTTCTATTTTAATTCCGGTTATTTTATTTTTTTCGACGTATTGCGCAAGCGATATTATGACTGACGGTATCGATATTATGACGTTTGCCGAGAATGCTTTCAGGTATGAAATTATCGCTTCCATATCGCAGGCGTTTCCCGCTATCGGAAGTATATGGCACCCTGTTTCTTCAAGCGCCATATTTACGCTTACAAAAGAAGCCCACATATTTCCGGCGAAGAAAAGATTTCCGACAATATCGCCTTCGCATAATCCCGAATTTACTAATCCTTTGGCCAGCGCTCTTGCGTTGCGCCGCGTTTCGTCAATAGTCCTGAATACAAATTTCGGCTTGCCGACAGTGCCGCCGCTTCCGAATGAATAACTTTTTCCAAGTTTGTCGGTGAGTATTCCGGTGCCTGAAGGCGGAAGGTGGTCTCTGAAGTCTTTCTGGGTAAGTATCGGAATTTTAGAAAGCTCTTTTATTGATTTGAGTGGTTCTACCGGAAGCCGGCCACGGTAAAATTCTGATTTTTCGCGGCAATATGCCAGCAGATAATTTAAGCGTTCAAGCGTAAGTTTATCTCTTTCGGCGGTATCCATGTAATCAAATTGATCTTCAAGAGGCTTTTTCTGGCCGATCGAGACCCAGCGCACAAATTCCGCCGTACCTCTTGTGCCGTCGTGCGGCGTACCATTTTTACGCCTTGACATATTTCCCGGTTCTGTGATTCTGTCTGCGCCTATAGCGCATAATTTTTCCGATATATAAAAAGTATCGGCCGGCGAAGCCAGAACTGCTATACTCTGAATATATTCACCATAAGGCGTGAGCGTTTTGATTGCTGAATCAAAATCAGCAATCGGTTTTACATATGCAGTTCTGTGATGGCAGCTTACCCTGAATTCTGAATTTTTTTCGTATATCACAGTCCATTCCTGTGATCCGTCAGCCGGAACAATAAGTTCGGCCTCGCCAAGCGCTTGATGAACTCTTGCGAGTTCGCGGCTTTTGGTTATTTCTACTTTTTCATTTACTGGAATTTTACCATGAGGATAAATTTTTGAATAGTTTTCAAGTTCACATGCAAGCGCCTTTGCAAATTCATTAGCCTCTTTTTCACCTTTTACAAAAACCGTATGCGGCGAAGAGCATGCCGATTGTTCCCACATCGTGAAATCATGAGCCATACTTGCTGCGACAGTATTTATGCCTTTTTGTTTCATTATTCCGCCGTCAATTACGGCGCAGGAATATTTAGGGCCGTATTCCACGACTTTGGTATGCACGCCGAGACCTTTGCGGTAAGCTTCTATGGCTTCCTTGCCGCCGTAAACGATTATAACGTTGCATTCGGCTTTAATTATTTTTTCTATGCCTTCGTCGCCCGATTTAAAAGGAACGAGGCAGAATGTATTTGAGACGATTCCTTCGGGATCGGCTTCTTTTAATGCTTTGGCGAATAAAATAGGGAATACTGTATCTATCGATGACATTTTAAGTATGTTGACGTTTTTTGTCATTATGCCCTGAAGAAGTGTATCGACAGCCCCTATAAAAACGTTTCCGGCCGATACGTGAGCTATCAAGCCGCGGGGTTCCGCTTTTATGTAGCCGTCAAAAACTTTGTGATATGTAAATTCGTCCAGAAAATTGGAATCCTCGAGATCGGTGTCGAGTCTTGCCAGAAGCGCCGGGACACGCATTGTGGCGCACAGCGTATTTAAGCCTGTTTCAACCATCGGCCTGGTGAAGCCTATTATTTCAGGCATTCTTTCGAGGGTTTCTATCCTGATAGGATGATTCGGGTCATTTAATATGTCTGATGTTTTTTCTAATATCCTGAGTATTTTTATCAGAGGCACATTTTTAAATTCACTAGCGATTTTCCGACCGTCTTCGATTACTTTAACAATCATTTCAGGCGTTATATTTTCGTCTTCACGGATTTTCCCAAAACAAAACCATGTTTTCATTAGAACTTCCTCCCGACTTAATGATACGAACCATATATATTCTAGATTAAAAAAGCAAGCATTTAAATTTGGAGTTATTTTAACTTATATCTGTATGTAATGCAACAGTAAATATATATTTTTAATAATTTTTTTAATTACTGCAAAAATATATTTGCCGTAACAAATCAATTTAATCAAAAATCCATTGACAATAATTATCATTTAAGTTATTCTTTTTTAATACTGATAAATTCAATCATAATTATATTTTGGGTAATAATCAATTAGTTCTTTTAAAATATTATGGCGGGGGATAATTGCAAATGGTAAAAAAAATAAGTCTTCACATTCATATTTGCCTTTTAATGTCAATTTTAGTTTTTCAACTTTCCTTTATTTTTCATTCTACCGCAAATGCCGCGAATCAAGCAGAATCTTATTTTGATAAAGGCCATACATGTTATTGGTCCGGCGATTATGACGAAACTATAAAATATTTAACCAAAGCGATAGAAATAAAGCCTGACTGGAAATATTACGAGGTACGCGCCGACGCATATATGCAAAAACACGAATATGATAAAGCTATAAAAGACTGCGACGCGTTAATAAGCTTAAAACCCGATTATTACGTTCCATATTTGCGAAAAGGCGACGCGTTACGCGAAAAACATGAATATAACCAGGCCATGGATAACTACAATAAAGCAATTAAAATGAACTGCGAATTAGCTTACCTGCATCGCGGCGATTTATATTTAATTTTAAACGACTGTGATAATGCGATCAAAGATTATGAAACAATGATGAAATTATTTTAAAAAAATTCGCCGGCATTATTAAAATTAGGAAATGCATATTACTCAAAACGCGAATATGATAAAGCTATAAAATACTATAACGATATTATTAATTCAGAAGACCGTATTAACGAAGCTTATTATATGCTTGGCAAGGCTTATAATGAAATAAAAGAATATGATAAAGCTAAAGCAAGCTATTTAGAGACGGTTAAGCAGCTTGAAAAATGCATTGAGCTTCACCCTAAAGATAGTGACAATTATAAACTGCGCGGCATGGCATATTACGAATTAGAAGACTACGATAAGGCTATGAATGACAATAACACAGCTATCGAATTAAACTCCGAATCAGCGGAGTTATATTATAACCGCGGAATCACACGCCGGCGGCAGTGTTTTGACGCAAAAGTCAATTTAGACGAAAAAAAAGCCGCAATGTATCTGGATATGGCCATACAAAATTTTAACAAAGCTATCGAAATTGATCCTAAATATTTCAAAGCATATTGTGAGCTTGGGAAAATATACAGCGATGTAAATTATGATAAAGCTGTACAATATTATGATAAAGCTATTGAATTAAATCCAGCCGCTTTGCAAATTTATTATGACCGCGGCAATTCCTATCAAGCCAAAAAAGACTATGAAAATGCAATCAATGACTACAGCGAGGCTATTAAACTGAAAATCGATTCGCCGGAAATGAATTCGACATATTCAGAAGTCTATAATAATCGCGGTTATTCATATTATCAAAAAGAAAAATATGATGACGCCATAAACGATTTCACGGAAGCGATCAAGTTAAATCCGAAATACGCCGAGGCATATTATAACCGCGGAATTGCCTATAACATGAAAAAAAATAAAAATAATTCCGCAGCCGATTATGAAAATGCCTTAAAAGACTTCGGCAGCGCAATTACATTAAAGCCCGACTATTACGAGGCTTATTACAGGCGCGGGAATGCTTATATGGATAAGGGAGCAAATGACGCAGCTATCAAGGATTACAGCAAAGCTATTGAAATAAATCCTAATTATTCAAATACCTATAACGCCAGAGGCGTGGCGCTGGAATTCAATAATGACAACGCGGGAGCCCTTAAAGATTACGGCAAAGCGCTGGAATTAGATCCTAAAAATTCTTCGGCCAGGCATAATTTAAATACTTTAAATGAAAAACTCGGAAAAAATCAACCTAAATCAGATTCAACATCACAAACGCCGGACAATAAAACCGCAGAAATTAAACCTGAACAAAAGTTCAATACCGCCGGGGCCCCCTTATCTTCCGAGCCGGCCGGTGAAAATGCCGGTGTAATAAAGCAAACAAAAGCTGACAATAAGCTTAAAAATTCCGCCAGGCGTTATGCCCTAATCATCGGCAATTCTGAATACGCCGAAAATAAACTCATAAATACGGTAAATGACGCGCGCCTTATGGAAAAAACATTAAAAAAATGCGGATTCGACGTCACTAGCGGCGAAAACCTCAACAAGAAAAAAATAAAGGAACTCGTACGCAGCTATGTTTCGAAACTTGATAAAGACAGCGCCGCGCTTTTTTTCTATTCAGGCCACGGAGTGCAGTATAACGGCGAAAATTATCTCGTGCCGCTCGAATTCGACTTAAAAAACGAGCATGAAATAGAGGACGAATGCGTAAACGCCAACTGGGTAATCGAGGAAATCGGTACCGGCCGTCCCGGAATAACCATAATCATACTTGACGCCTGCCGCAACAATCCGTTCGGCAAAGGCTTTAAACGCAGTCTATCGCACGGGCTCGCAAGCGTAGATCATCCGGCGCAGGGCACCTTAATCGCTTACTCGACTTCACCTAACCAGACAGCAAGCGACGGCGACGGCCAGAACAGCCCCTATACGGAAGCGCTCGTCAATAATATTTTAAAGCCGGGTATCGATATTTTGAAGGTTTTTCAGCAGACGCGCAAAGAAGTGTATTCAAGGACAAAAGAACAGCTGCCCTGGGAAAATCAATCGCTGATGGATGATTTTTACTTCATTGAAAAATAATCAACGGTGATAATTTTTATTCAAAAGCATAATTCTATTAATAAACGTAGTCACTGCCTGATACGATTAACAAAATAAATAAATAACAAGAGGAAAAAATATGAAAAGTGAAATTAAAAACCTTTTAGCCAGTTATCCATCATTAAAACTAACGCTTGCAATAATGGCAATTTTTAGTATTCTGCCGGGATTTTTATTCGTAATTTCAGGCTGCGGCAGCCTTTTAAACGGTGATAACTCGGCGACCATTATTCCGACATACACAATAAACGGAACGATAATAAGTCCCGGCACCAAAGCCCCACTTGCAAATATAATATGCGACCTTATCCCGGACATGACGGCTGAAATTTCATCAAAAGCTCCGGCATTAAAATCACCTTCATTTTTTTCCTCACGAACTACGACTGATCAAAACGGCAATTACAGCTTCACCGGCATATACGCCGGCAAATACAGGCTCATCACTTCAGGTACGGGAGTTATTCCAATATCGACAAGTTTTCAGATTACTTCCGATACGCAGCATAGCATTGCTCAATTTACACAAGCCGAATGGAAAAACCTCACCGGCTCCGACTACGATCCTGCCAAAGCTTACATCACCGTTTACTCGGACGCGTATCCATTCCTTTCGCACGGCGGCGAGGACGAATCGATTGCCGTGGAACTGAAAAAAAGCGGCAGCACCGCGGCGGCGTATGATTCAAGGGGCAATTCAAATCCGGAAACAGGCGTTATAGACTGGACAGCCGCGAAAACATCGGATAACGGCATGACATTTTTTAAAGGCGCAGCTTTAGGGCAAGCCCACAGTATCACAGCCGAAAAGGCAGGATATAATTTTGAATCGGCCGGCAACGTAGTAGCTTCCGCAGGCGAAATAACGCACGTCATTTTAAAAGGTACGCCCGTTGTCGACGGATTTCCCGTAACACTTGTCAATAATTCGGGATATAAGACCGAAGAAATATACCTTGCAGTAATAGGGCAGGACCAGAGCGGAAATTATTATTACCTTGACCAGAAAGGGACCAAAGATATGGTTTCAGCCGCGGCTAATCCGACCGGCGAAAAATTTTGCTTCTCATTAAGCGACCTTGACTCGACTAAGGAAAATACATTCCAATACATACACCCGTTTAAAAATATGTACGGCGGAAGATTATGGATGTTTTTCAAAACCAAAGGCGTATTCGGAATCGCCGACGGCGATACAAAAAAACTCATCCAGCCTGACCACATGGGTAATTATAAAAATGTGATATTCGACAAGATCGAACTTACCTGCAACGGCTCGCTTGTAACATTAAATACTACGCTTGTCGACTATTTGAGCATAGGGTTCAAGCTGAAATTCAATTCAGACAACAAGGAAAAAGGCTTCAATATAGTCAATAACAAAGATATCCAGGACGCTTTCGAAAAAATAACGGACGCCGATTGGAAAAATTGCGTCATAAAAGACGGCAGCCAAAAATTCATGAGAGTAATGGCGCCAAAGCAAATTGACTCGCTCAGTAATTATTTTTCTAAGGCTATAGATAACGGCTGGGAATATTACTCAAATAATAAGCTCAAATTTTCTTACAGCGGCTGGAATTATGAAGGCAGAGTCATTACCGAAGAAACAAGCTTGAAAGGCCATTTCGTAGTCACGGTGGCCAGAGGCAGTAAAAGTAATGTAAATGACTCTTACGACATAACGTCAAAGCCAAGCAGCAAAGTAATCTGGGACTGCGACGGTGCGCCTCTTCAAAATTCAGGAACGGAAGCTCAGAAAAACCTTCACGCCTGCATCACGGCAGCAATTAACCGCGGAGTTTTCTGCGATTCCGACTGGAGTAATTCCGATAATTTTTATAAAACTACGGTTCAAAATGCTGGCAAATACAATTTATACTCTAAAATACTCCACGACCTGTCCATAGATAAGTTAGTTTATGGATTTCCATACGACGACCATTTCGGAAAAGACCCGACATTCAATAAATCCTATAATGACGCCAGAAAAGGAGTTACGGTAACAATTCCTAAAATGTAGTAAAAATTTTAAGCAAACCCTAACGGATATAAACTATAAAAAAGGCCGCCGAAAACATTTTCGAAGCGGCCTTTCATATTTTCACTTTATAGAGTATTTTAAATTTTATTTTCCAATGAATTAATTTAATTCCAGCTTTTTCACCCGTCAAATTTAGTTAATTAAGGCTTAAAAATGACCGTGTTTAAATTTCAAGCCTTAACTTTATTCAAGAGTAATACTGACCCCGAATGTTTTTTCGCTGTTTAACTCAACGCCGGCCGTTGTTTCTTTGCCCGATAACTTAAGCTCCTGAAGCAGCGGCATTATTTTTTCGAGCGAATCGACTTTAACGGTCAAAGACTTGATTTTATTTTCGGGACCTTTTATAAACCTCAGAGCCGGCCCTTCGCCGAGTTCTATTTTATTTCCGGAATCGGCTTTATGAGGAGCTGCTATGGCGTTCCATTTCGTAATTTCAGATTCCGGATTTTTAACGGAAATAACAATTTCCTTTATATTTTTTACTTTTAATTTGCCGCCGCCGCACGCCGCGAATTTTTCATTGAGTTTAACGCGCTGTTCCGCCGGAACAAACATGTGATATTCACAAAAAAATATCTGGCTGCCTGGAAGCAAATCTTTAAGATAAGTGGATGTCCATAAATTATGGACGGCATTGCCAAAATTTAATTCAAAAGGTTTCGGAGCGTCAAAAGGTATTTTTTGTTTTTCCAGAGCGGCAATTAAAACAGGTGTTTTCATGGCCGGTTCAAAAGCGATACCTGCTATTTTAGGCTCATCACCGGTCATCTGGTCATAATCGATCGTTTCGAGAGAAACATTGCCGAAATAAACCGCGCCTGAAGAAAATGCTCCGTAATTTTTATAAGGCCACGCCGGCGGCAGTCCTAATTGGCCGCAAAAAAAATCATATAACACTTTTGATTTTTGCGGTCCCGGAGTCAATAATATATGATCAACGCATTTAATAAGCTGATTTTCATTAGTCGACATTTTTTCTGATTTTTCAAATTTTTCATTCTGCCCGGCCTGAGATACTTCGGATAATAAAAACAAAGATAAAAATCCCGTCAATAAAAACGCCGGGATAAATTTTAAATATGGCATTTTAAACTCCTTCAAACATAAAAAAATTTATTTAATCAAGACTAAATAAGTTTAATATAATTCCTATAAAATGTCAATTTATCATTTATCATTTTTATTAGTCATTATATCAATAATAATAAGAAAAAGTTACCCTGAATAAATAACAAGATGATATTTTTTTTAAACCGCTTATTAAAAAAGAATAATTAAATATTTATTGACTAATTTTAACTGTTTTAGTATATTGAAAAATATGACAATTTTATAAAAACGGCCCAAACAACCGCCTGATTTATTCAAGAGGGCCTCGAGTTTACGCGGTCGAAACTTTTTAACTACGGAGATTTTAATGAAAATAACTGAAGCGGAAAAAATTATCAAGATGCTAAGAAATGGAAAGTCACTTAAATTAGGGCATTACTCGGCCGGATATGAAACTTTTTATTATAATGCCGAAACTTCAAAATTTATGTGTAAAAGGGAAGATATGGGGCTTGATATGTATAATCCGGATATCAGCGAGTCGGAATTTTCGAAAAAAGAAATCATGGATTTTCTTGTAAAAGGCTATGAATACAAAGCGGCACTTGGATTTTTATATTAAAAAAAGCAATTAAGTCTGTCTAATAATCAAAATTTTTTTCAGTTAAATGATTTTCTAAAAATTTGGACTATTATTTTATTAAAATTGCTATATTATAATTTCATAATATAGCAATTTACGAGGTTTATTAGCCGGTCCCAATATTAATTTTAATTTTCATTAATTATGAATTTATGCTCATAATTAAATAGTGTCGTTTATGATAATATCGCCGGTAATTTTTGAATTAGGTATAATTACTCTTTTATTGTCAGTTGAATGAAGGATAGTTGAAAATACCTGGATTTCTTTGACTGTACCCTCGAAGCCTACGACCTTAATTTTATCGCCGACTTTGAACGGCCTGAAAAGTATGAGCAGAACGCCCGACGCAACGTTTGACAGAGTTCCCTGGAGCGCGAGGCTTATAGCGAGACCGGCCGCGCCCATGACTGCCACGAATGAGGCGGTTTGAATTCCGAGGCGGGCTAAAACAGCCATCACCATAAATATCATTACGATAAAATAAACTATATTTCCGGTAAACATGGAAAGAGTAGCGTCAATATTCGCCTTCAACATAGCTTTTTCAGTCATTTTAGATATGAAGCGCGCAAGCCACAACCCAAATAAAAATATGACCGCCGCAGTAACAAACATAACACCATACTCAAGTCCTAAATTTTGCAATTTTTGAACCATGTTAGATAATTCCATTTTAACTCTCCTTCCAAATAATAATGATACATGAACTTAAAAGTATATTAAATTTTCATGTATTCAATTTAATTGTCGCGGCACTGATACGACAATTGGTTTATCCGAAAAAACATTGAAATTTAGACCATTTGGCGAAGATTTTTCAATATTTTTCAAAAATATTGCCTCGGAATTTGATATTTTTGTTTAGTAATTTATCACATATCAAACTTAATTTCAAGAAGTACTTTAGTAACAAGAATTCTCACTCTCGGAATAATAAAAAATTTACAGCGGATTCTTAAAATTCATTTTTAATTCACATCTGCTCATTATTTTCAATAGTCTTTTCCTTTTCAATAACCCAGCGTTTGCCTGATTTTTTTACAATATAATAATTTATGACATTTTTAAAGGTTTTATCTGAATTCTCGATTTGTTCCGGAGCGCAGACCCGAAATTTTAACGGCCCGTCCCAGCCGCGGAATGTGTATAAAGCGGCAGATTCTTCTTCCCAGTCCTTTTTCAGGCTGTTTTTGTTTATTTGCCATACCTGTATTCCGTTAAAATTGTATGCCACATCGGCCGATACCGATACTAAACGTTTCAAGTCGGGCGAAATTCTCGGCGGTGCCGGTATTTTAAATTCAAGGCCGTTTTCCGCATTCACCATTATATATTCGAATCCTTCGAAATAAGTAACAAGAATGACGTAATAATTGATTTTTTCAAGAAACCCGCAAAAAGTATACGAACAGTAAGGCTCGCCGTAATCTTTTACATTTTGGAATGATTTAATTTTATTGTTATTTAATTTAATAGAAATACCGAATTCGCCGCTTGTAATCTTATCGGTAAAATTTCTCAGCCGGTATTTTTCGAGAAATTTATGGCCGCGAAAATTATCACGGCCCGTTAATACAAGGTAAAGATTGTAGTGATGGTAATTAAAAACGACTTTTTCCATTATATTTTTATTGAAATGAAATTCGACAAACGCGCCTTCACAAATCGGAGTTTCGTTATAAACATTCGCCGGCGATTCGACAGTCTCGTAACGCCATATCTCATTTCCGCCTTTTTTTATGATATTATATTTAAAAGGCAGGCCGAACACCGCTTCAATATCTTTTTTAGAGGAGCCTATTTTAATGCCAAATTTTAAGGGATAACCCGGCTTTGAAATAACAATAGTATCGGCGAATTTTCTGTCCGATTTTTTCTCCGTGTAGACCGCGACTGAAATACCTTCATAATAAAGGGTAACCAAAGAATCTTCCTGAGTTTCGGCCGGCAGATTTTTCACGGCTGACTTTTCAATGCGCCTGGCAGCACCAAGCGCCTCGATCGTATCACCTGAAATTTCCCATGATTTTAATTCCGGCATACTGAATATAAATTCATTAATTGAACATTCATACGAATCCAGACCGTCATAGGGCGCATGATCAGAGACAAGTATCTTACCTAAAGCCGGATCGTCACCGCAGTCTTCCATTTCTGCCGCGGCTATACAAGATTGCGGCATGATAAAAAAACAAGACATAAGCATAATAATAAAAATAAAGCACAGCGATGATTTTCTTTCCAGATACATACGCGCCTCCTATAATGATCAAAAAACGGCAAATTTAATTATTAAAACAATCATTGCCATTTGCTGTTTTAAATTTTAACGGCCAAAATATAGTTATTAAGTCCATAAAATTAACCAACATAATACTAATGCCGTAATATTACTAATCCAGTCATGTATAATTATAGTATATCACATTACTCCGAAAAGAAAAATAAAAAAGCAGATTAAAACTGCTTTTAAAACATTAAATTAAAATGGTAATTTCAACAAAAACGCAAGCTGCTTTTAAAATTATTTTACATTTTAATTTTTTATTGATATAATATTTTAACTTAAATAAGTGTTCGTGTTATGTACCGGTTTCAAATTAATGCGTAAATAATAGCCGAAACCTAATTTATAACTGTTCAAATCGGTCTTTTACATTTATTCTTTATTTTTTCCAAATTAATTTTTCCAAATTACAGAATATAAAAATTCTGAAATTAATTTGTAATTTATTTCTCTAATAAGTTTAATATAATACAGGAGGACCAATGAAAAAATTCTCGAGTTTTATTTTAGCAATGTTATTTTTATCAACCTTAATCATCTATCCTGCGGACAGCGGATTCGGCAAAGATTTTGCCGGGGCGAAAAATGTTATTTTATTGATCGGCGATGGATTCGGCCCAAGTCATTTCAGGGCGGCTCAGTTATACAGCCAGAAAATATTAAAGCAGGAACTCAACATGGTAAACGCTATGAATAACGGCCATACCGCATACCTTATTAACGATACGGCCGATTCTACAGTTACCGAATCAGCGGCAGCAGCCGGCCAGATAGCCACGGGGCAAAAAATGTACGCCCGTTCATTAAGCATAGCAGAGGACGGAAAGACGCCTGTAAAAACCATTCTCGAAATGGCAAAAGAAAAAGGATTGTCTGTCGGCCTGGTAACGACGTCAGGAATTACTGACGCTACGCCGGGCGGTTTTTCAGCGCATGTCCCAAGCCGTTACGACGAAGAAAAAATAGCCGAACAGCAGCTCGCGCTTGGCATTGACGTTTTAATGGGCGGCAGAAAGCAGTTTTTTCTGCCTAAAACCGCAAAAGACATCGATGAAAAGAATAAAGAAAAAGATAACGATAAAAAAGACGACGGCAAACGCAAAGACGGACGCAATTTAATGCTCGAAGCACGCAACAACGGCTATACAGTGGTCGAAACCTCCAAAGGATTGAACCTCGCTCCTGCAAATTCAAAAATATTAGGATTATTCAATATGGCTAATATGTCAAGTGAAATCGACAGAGCTGCAACTTTAGAACCGTCTCTTGCCGAAATGACAGAAAAAGCACTCCAGGTTTTATCCAAAAATAAAAACGGCTTTTTCGCGATGATCGAAGGCGGCAGAATCGACCACGCTTCACATAGAAACGACACGGCAGCTATGATACACGAAGTGCTGGCATTCGACAAAGCAATCGGCGCAGCTCTTAATTTCGCCAAAAACAATCCTGATACGCTAATCATCGTAACATCTGACCACGAAACCGGCGGTTTCGCAATGATCGGCAATGGTAAAACAAATAAGGAATATATTGGCATGGATTTCGAAGCCGTTTCAAAGGTAACAGCTTCGTTCGAATCGATTTTGAAAAAAATAAAAAAGAATCCGACTCCTGAAAATGTTAAAGCAATCGTAAAAAAATACATGTCAATCGAATTAACCGATGAGGAAGCCAATATCGTTGCAACCGATTCGATAAAGAAAATGGACCCTTACAATTATACTTACGAATACCTGCACTCGCTCGCTTTTGTATTGAGAACATACTTCAGGGCTGGCTGGACCGGGGCCACTCATACGGCAGAACCAATTTACTTATACGGCACCGGCCCTGGCTCCGAAATGCTGAAAGGATTAATTCATAACACGGATTTATTCACGATAATGAAAACCGCGTTAAACCTGAAATAGAACATAAAACTTGCAGTATTTTAAATTATATAATTCTTATTAACATATAAAAATTCCGGTAAAAATGCCGCGCATAATTCATAATTCAATCGGCATAAAGATATGCAGACACTTTTTAAAAGTGTTCTTAAATATGATTTATTCCGTGAGAATTTGTAAAAAACCTAACTAACTTATAACAATCAATGCATTATCAGCCGGCAGTAAAAACAAACAAAAAAGCGTTCACAAATATTGTTTTATTTGAGAACGCTTTTTTATTTTTCTGAATATTTTATTTTAAAACCGAAATACTCACTGGCAATTATTAACAAACGCAATTACTTCAAAACAGATGCCAGCCGATGCATTTTTTTATTACATCGTTATATATTCCCAAAGTGCCAATATCACAAAAACTAATTTAAAATTTATCATTAAAGCCGACCGGTACGCTCGATATATTAAAATAGCCGTTCGAGTTTTTATCGCGGCCGTATTTTTCGAAATCTATCGGCGCGCCTTTAGGCATTTCAATAGCCGGATCGACGGAAGGTTTGAATCCGGCAAATAAAGAATAAATTCCCACAGCGATGCCTTCGGCAACCATTTCCTGGCGCCCTTTTAATAATTTACGGTCCTTTGCGTTTGAAATATAGCCGACTTCGATAAATGCGGTAATCGCGTTAACATACAAAGGGATAGCCCAATCCGATATAAACGGATCGCCGTGTTTTCCAAGCAGTTCATCTGGTTTTACGGAATCAGGATACCTGTCGCCTATTTTCTGACAGAACATAGAAGGATTTTGTTTATACTCATTCCAGAGCGAATATCGTATGAACCTTATCAGCTCTTCAGATGAATAAAAATTATCGCCGCCATGCCCCTCCGGACCGCCGGCCCTTTTGTACTGTTCATAAATCGAATTTTCCCTCATGAAAAACAGTACAAACGAGCTTAACGCCGAATGAGTGTTATAACGCCATGTCACCATAAGATAGCGAAGGCCGATAAATTTGTTGGTGAACGCGCGGAATCCCGTAAAATAAGTGGCTGTATCAGAAACCATCGTCTTAACATTTATGTTATTTATAGTTTTAAATGTATCAAGGACAATAGACTGAACTTTTCCAAAGGAATTATGATCTTTTATATTGATCGAAGCGCCGCCGTTTTTTACAAGCTGCGCCGGATCGATCGCGATCGCGCTGTTGACATTCGAAAAAAACTTAAAATGCGGCGCAATTACAGCTGAATAGCCACGCGCGTTTTTAGACGGGCTAGAATTATTATGGATACAAACAACAAGGTCCGGCGATTTCTGGTTTATATATGAAATTCTTCCGAGCGCAAGCTTCTCAGAAGGTTTGCCGCCGGCAAACGATTCAGGGCTGTCAAAAAGCCTGTATTTTTTGTTGATGTTAGACGTACCGGCGTCAGGATCGTTATCATGGCTGTACTCGCGGGTCAAATCACAGCTGATTTTCACCCACTTAAACCCTTTCTGATTTGACGGATCATATTTTTTCAAAATTTGGGCAAATACTTTAAATCCTTCTTCTGTCTGAGTAAGCGCTAAAAGCTCTTTAACCTTCTTCGCGGTCTGAAGAGTCCATTCATGTTCAAAAAGGCCGTTAGCGCTTGCGCCGAAATTATAAGGCAGAAGAAATGTCTTTGAAAAAGGATCCCAGTGATCGCCGCTTTCATTTCTCGCAGGCTCATATTTTCCGCCATGGCCCGGATCTATAACCACGCTGAATGACTCGCCGGCTGATAACTTATTTTCAGTTTTAACTGCTGGCTTTAATAATTCAGCAGGAGAATTAACAGGCTGAGTCATAACGTTATTATTATTATTATTAGCGCTGCCGTTAGCCTGAACAGGATTTTGCGCCGGCTGCCTTACTGCATTTTTTATGTCCGCAGCCGCTTTATTTAAACTTACATTAACATCGATAATCTTATTTTGCGAACCGTTATTTTCAGCCGCTTTAACTTCCGCACTTTTAACTGGTACTTCGGTCTTGACAGCATTATTATTTTTTGAAGAGTCCTGTTTTTTTTCGTTTGCCGCCTGACCCGGAACAGTTACCGGGGCTTTTTTTACATCCTTTACGCTTTGCCAAAGCTTATTTATTCTTTCATTCGATGAGTTTAAAATAACCTCGATTGTCGCTATCTGGCGTTCAGGTTTAACATTTTTAGCATTTTCCGGCACCTGTTTGACAATTATTTTATTCTTTTCCGAATCAGTCTTTGAAGGTTCAACGTCATTTTTGTCAACTGAATCATCTTCGTCATCTTCGGCTTGCCGCTTTTCATTTACTGCGGGAGTACCGGAAGTGATTTTATGATTTTTTTCTTCACTGGTTTTAAGCTTGAGCTTCAGGACATCAATATAATTTTTAGAATCAGCCGAAACGCCTATTGCATAATTATCTTTAAAAAAAGGCAAAAACGGGCTGCATAAAAATAACGCGAGAAATAGAAAAAAGAAAAGAAAGAAGAAAAATCTTCTTTTTTTGAATTGAACGTTCACTTTATACCTCACAACAAAAATAAATTAAGAATTAAAATTTTAGATGCACTTATTATACTAAAACCTTCATGATATGTAAACAAAAAATTTCAGCTCGGATTTAAGCCTATTTATCTTGTTATGTTTATTTTATCACCCTGGCTGAAGTTACCGTTTTTAATTTCAGCTCTTGATGTTTTATCTAATGCGGCATAAGTGTGGTGTCCCTCAGGAACGTCCATCCAATATGAAGTGTCAGGAAAAATTTGAGTTTCCAGTTTGCCGTCAATATATAAAAGCACCGTGACATCGGTCATGTTTGTAAACGCATTCGAATTCGTGACGGATTTTAACACTTCGTCAGTGGTGCTGCTTCCGCAGCCCATATTAAAAAAACTGAAAAACATTATAAGAATAAACGCTAAAATTTTTTGTTTCATTTGAACGCCCCATCTCTATATATTTTTTTACTTTATATCTTTTTATTTTAATACTTCAATAAAATATTTGCCGTATTTTTTAAAATCTATTTTCTTGCCGTCTGGCGTTTTAAGAGGCATTTGAGAATATGTTATATCGGCAGCCTCGGCCGCTTTAATTCCGCTCAGCTCTTTTTTCAATTTTCCGTCTTTTTTAGACTCAACTTTATTTTTTAATTCGCTTAATAAGTTTAAAAAACGGCTGTCAAGCACCTGACCGCTGCTCTTACAATCGGCTTCAGAAAACGTTTTTAACGTTTCCGTTTTTGACGTTAAATTTTTTAAACGCGCATCAGAATTAATGAGTTCATCACGGTTCAACGGAATATTTTTTAATTCTAAGCCGCAGGTGAGCGAATAAATCGCGACAGCGATAGACTTTGCTATGTTTTCTTTTTTGTTGACTAATATTGCTCTGTCATCAGCGTTTTCGATATAACCAAGTTCGAGATATGCCGTAACGGCATTCACCATTTGCGGCAGTGCCCAGTCTGAAATAAACGGCCTGCCGTGCGCGCCTAAATATTCATCCGGGTATTTTACGCTTACTGCGGTGCGGTCCTTAACAATGGACTCGCTGTATTCTTTCCATAATCCCAGCCTTATAAATCTTAATATTTCCTCGGAAGCGTAAAAATTATCGCCGCCGTAGCCCTCATAACCGCCGTTGCGGCGCATCGATTCATAAACCGACCTCTCGCGTTTCCAATACGAGTTGGAATTCTTATAATTCAGCAGATTGCTGTATTCATCATCTTCATTATAACGCCATTTTACCATCTGCCAGCGCTTGCCTATGCTTTCCTTATTATTAACGCGCTTTCCCGTAAAATACGTATCGGCGTCATTCGTTAATTCGCTCAGGCGGCCGAGAATCATATTGTCCGGATACATGCACGAAAGCACCCAGAAATAAGCTCTTGACGATTTCGGGCCCAGCTTTTCCTTACAATTTTTAACAAATTCAAATACACGGTATTCCGGTATTATTACCGAAGCCTGACCTCTTACGGAACGGTTGGTCGACGAATTAACATGAACGCAAACAACTAGCTCCGGCTGGTATGAATTAATTTTACTCATGCGGCCTGGATATAAATTCGCCGACGGCTTCTTTTTGTGGTCAAAGCTTTCGGGCGAGTCAAAAAGTCTGAAATGCCTGTTAACATTAGCTTCATTGACATGCGCCGGCGAGTCGTAAGCGTCGTTTCTGCTAAGCGCCACGTTAAACTTCGCCCTCTTGTATTCTTCCGGCCTGAGCCGGCCGTATTCAGAAAGCATTCTGGAAAATTCACGCCAGCCCTTATCGCTATTGGCGTTATTGAGAATTTCGAAAGCGCGGCGGCATATTTCAAGAACAATTTTATGTTCACACTCGGCGGCCTCGACGGCGCCGAAATTGTAATTAGTCAAAAATCTCCTGGCTTTAATGTCCCAATGATCGCCTTCAGTCTTAGAAGCCTTTTCAGATTTTCCGCCGTGGCCCGGGTCAAGAACTATTTTATACTCTTCGAATGTCCCGGCATTTGGCTGCTGAATCGAAGTTTTTTCCTTTATCTGCGCGAAATTTTTACTTTCCTGCATGTGCAATTCATCTTTGGCATTAGATTTCAACGCCAGAATTTTAGAGGAATAATTATTTTCTGAAAGTTTTTTATGAAGTTTAAATATATCGTATAAAGATTTTTCATCTTTAGCAGAGTTCGATGACGGCGCAGCCAGAACGTCTTTAATGCCGCTAATAAGAATCAGCTGGCTCAATATGACCATCGTCATAAAACATTTGGTTAAACGCAGCAAAAAATTAATACTTAAAATCGCTCCCAAAAGAAACATCCTTTCGCAAAAACAGAAAAGTAAAAAATACTATTTGTGAGGCAAATAGTTTTTTATAAGCTTTTTTAAAATTATCGACATAAAAAACAAAAAGTTAAAAACATAAACTTAATTTTATATTTTTAATTTACTAAATTTTAACCTAAATTAAACAATTGAAATTCAGCAATCGACAAATTAAAATTTCTTATAAATAATTCAAATATTATTAATATTAATACAACGGCAATGGTATGCATCTAAAAACCGAAAGATTTTTTAAATAAAAAAACGGACTGCCGATGATTCCGGCAGTCCGTAAAGTAAGAAAGGAAAAGAATGTATCATTGTAATATTTTCTCACAATGATCAAATCAATTGAATTCCATCATGCGCGCCTTGCGCTCCATAGGCCTTATGACTGAAATAACACGGCCGAGTATAGTCACATCGGGAACGTAGATAGGTTCCATGTTCCTGTTGGCTGGCTGCAGGCGTATTCGGTTATGTTCCTTATAAAAACGCTTGAGCGTGGCCGCCTCGTTTTCGACAAGCGCAACTATTATATCGCCGTTCTGGGCGAAATTTTGCTTGCGTACAACGACCATATCGCCGTCATCGATCAAATCTTCGACCATGCTCTGGCCTTTTACGCGCAAAATGAAAGCTTCTCCGTTAGTAATGAGGCTGCGCGCGATTTTAACTGTTTCCTGATAATCTTCATAAGCGAATATCGGCTTACCCGCAGCAATTTCACCTATCACAGGAACTTCGACAAGCGCGTCGCCGGAATCATTGTAAGGATTCTGATACTGCCAGTCAACGGGTTTGATGGAACGCGAAGTGCCCTGATTTTTAACGATATAACCCTTTTTCTCAAGCTCTGAAAGCTGATAATGCACTGTCGATGTGGATTTTGCCCCTATAAACGCGGCGATTTCCTGAATGCTCGGCGATTGGCCGCTGTTTTTAAGCTCGGAAATTATAAAATCCATTATTTCCTGCTGGCGTTTTGAAAGCGGCTGGCGTTCGGTTTTTATCATAAAAATTACCTCACTTTTCTTAAATAATAAAAAAATAACATTCGAAAAAACTTTCGAAAACTATTTTATCGAATTTTTTTTCGAATGTCAAGGAAGTTGAAAATTATTTTTTTATTTTCTTAATAAGGCTTATTTAAAACACACATTAAAGAAATTTATATTTAAACCATAGGCTGATTAATAAAAATTTTAATTTAATGTTAATTATATTGAAATAACAAAAAAATTAGTTTATAATCAAAAATGATGTTAATAAAAGTTTTTCAAGTTAATAGCGGCGTTATTTATTTAAATAATTGCATTTAGCGCGCGGAAAGTAATTCTTACCGATGGGTATCAGGTAGTAACCGGCATTACAAATCAAAACAAATGATTAAAAGTTGTGAATTATAAATGGATTTAAAAGAAAATTGCATTGACACGGCTCGCTATGAAGAATATATGCATCTTGCGATCGGCGAAGCTTTAAAGTGCGAAGAAAGCGATGACGTCCCGGTCGGCGCGCTAATAGTCTTCAACAATGAAATCATAGGGCGCGGATACAATACTCGCGAGAAGTTTAACTCTGCAATCTGGCATGCTGAAATGGCGGCTGTCAGAGAAGCAAATGAAAGGCTCGGAGTCTGGAATTTAACAGGCTCAACACTTATAGTCACAAAAGAACCTTGCGTAATGTGCGCCGGCCTAATCGTGCAGTCAAGAATTTCAAAAGTCGTGTTCGGCGCCTATGATAAAAAAGGCGGCGGCTGCGGCGGCTCGCTCCAGATAGCGGCGAACGAAAAATTAAATCATCGCGCCGAAATCATAGGCGGCATTTTAGAAAATGAATGCGTAAGCTTATTAAAAAAATTTTTCAAAAAAAAAAGAAAATAACTTGACACAAAAAAAATATCATGGTATAATGATGTCACTTGATTGGAGGAGTCGCCTAATGGTATGGCAGCAGACTTGAAATCTGCCGTCCTTTGCGGATATGAGAGTTCGAATCCCTCCTCCTCCGTTTTATTTTTATAGGTTTCTATGGCGCCTTATTGGAGAGATGGCCGAGTGGTCGAAGGCGCACGCCTGCTAAGCGTGTATACGACCTTAAAGTTGTATCGAGGGTCCAAATCCCTCTCTCTCCGTTGAAATTGAAAAAGACAATAAATATTTAATGTGCCTGTAGCTCAATTGGATAGAGTGGCAGACTACGGATCTGTAGGTTGGAGGTTCAACTCCTCTCAGGCACATTAACTCAGTTAATAAAAAGCGTTTCTGATTTTTTTCAGAAGCGCTTTTTTGTTTTTAATTTAATATTTTACAGATAAGCTATTACTGTAATCCGGTGATTTCCCATATTTAAAACACATTTCAAATATTAAATAAAGTTAATATCCGCATATTGACTTTATAAAGCAAACTGTATATAATTAAATAATATTTTTGCTTTAACGGTTATGCAATAATACTTTATAGAACGAGGAGGACATTTCAAATGAAACATATAGCTGAATTTTTCAAAGCTTTTTCTGAAGAAGTCAGGCTGCGGATTCTTGGTATGTTAATTGACGGAAATGAAGTTTGCGTCTGCAAATTTTCTGAAGTATTAAAATCGACACATTCCAAAACAAGCCGTCATCTTACTTATTTAAAAAGAACCAATCTTGTTATATCCAAAAGAAAAGGACAATGGATGTATTACAGGCTCAATCCCAAAATAGATAAAGATTACTCGGAGTTTTTAGATATTACAAAAAAAATTATTCAAAATTCACCAATCATAAAAAAGGATATTAAAAAGCTTGACGAACTAAACAAGCTCGAAAATTGCCATGATATTAAAAGTAAAAAAACTATTTAAAAATCTATAACTCAATAAAACTAAAAATAATAAGGAGCATTAATCAATGAGTACTGGCATTTCATCAAAATTATCATTTTTAGACAGGTTCCTCACTTTATGGATATTTCTGGCGATGGCGGCCGGCATCGGCGGCGGTTATTTATTTCCGCAAGTTAATGAAATACTTATGAAGTTTTCAATAGGCACGACTTCCATTCCTATAGCGCTCGGCCTGATTTTGATGATGTATCCGCCGCTTGCCAAGGTTAAATATGAAGAATTATCAGAAGTTTTCAGAAATTACAGAATATTAACGCTTTCGCTTGTCCAGAACTGGATAATCGGGCCGGTTTTAATGTTCGCGTTGGCAATAATATTTTTAAAAGATTATCCTGAATATATGATAGGACTTATATTAATCGGACTTGCGCGCTGTATCGCAATGGTTATAGTATGGAATGATCTGGCTAAAGGCGATACCGAATACGCCGCCGGCCTTGTAGCGTTTAACTCAATTTTTCAGGTATTGTTTTATTCTTTATTCGCTTATATTTTCGTCACTATTTTACCGCCTTATTTTGGATTAAAAGGCGAATATGTCAATATTTCAATAAAAGATATCGCCGTAAGCGTTTTCATCTATCTTGGAATTCCATTCATCGCCGGGATGATAACACGCTTCACTTTAATCAAAGCCAAAAATAAAGAATGGTATGAAAAATCATTCATTCCTAAGATAAGCCCGCTCACCTTAATTTCACTGCTTTTCACAATTGTTGTAATGTTTTCAATCCAGGGGCAACAGATAATAGCGCAGCCGATGAATGTCGTAAAAATAGCAATACCGCTCTTAATTTACTTTGTCGTAATGTTCATATTAAGTTTCTTTTTAAGTATGAATTTTAACGCCACTTATGAGCAATCAACGACATTGTCATTTACCGCGGCAAGCAATAATTTTGAACTTGCAATTGCAGTTGCGGTAGGCGTTTTTGGAATCAAGCACGGCGCGGCATTTGCCGCAGTCATCGGCCCGCTTGTAGAGGTGCCTGTAATGATAGCACTTGTTAATGTGGCATTCTGGTTTGGTAAAATATTTTTCAAAAGAAATATTGAAGCTGAAACAAAAAAATGTAGTTGTTAATTTATTGAAAAAACTTGTTCACAATTTTTTATTAAAGGTGTATGACAATGAAATTAAAAGTACTTTTCGTCTGCACTCATAATTCCTGCCGGTCACAGATAGCTGAAGGTTTGATGAATGCTTTGCTTAAAGAAAAATATGAAGCAGCAAGCGCAGGAACTGAGCCAACAAAAGTAAATATCAACGCAATTAATACTCTGCGAGAAATAGGCATTGACATTTCATCGCATTATTCTAAGAATGTCGATGAATTCAAGGCGGCAGATTTCGATTTCGTCGTTACCGTATGTGACAGCGCCCAGGAAACCTGTCCGTATATTCCAGGAGCCAGGAAAATAATCCATCATAGTTTTAATGATCCGTCAAATGTTTCAGGCACGCCTAAAGAAATTGAAACAGCCTTTAGAAGTACACGCGATGAAATAAAAAATTGGATATTAGAAACATTCAAAATATCCAATTAATATAATAAAATTAAACTGGTTTAGATTTATATTTTTATTATTTACCAGTTAACATCCTAATTGTTTAGCGCATTCGGCAGCAACTTTATTTATATTTTCTTCAGTCGCCGGAGATTTAAGTTTTTCTAAGCCGAGATTATGAAGATTGATATGAATTATATTTGTTATACCTGCCTTCTCAAGAGTTTTTTTGGCGCAGCTCAAAGGGCATCCGTCAATTGCAATAACTTTGGCAGCCGATTCAGTCGTAGCGATTATTCCCGATACTCCTCCGCCTATGCCGGCAAGGCAATACATTTTTCCGGCACCGTCGATTGTAACTTTTCTCGCCGCACGGTCTGTTATTTCACCGACATCCGAACCGCCCGAACACGGAAATATTAGTTTAGGAGCCGCACTGCATGAGCATGAATTTTGATTCACATTTGACATATTGATTACCTCCATAATTTGAATTTAAAAAAACATACCATAAAATAAACCGGTTATTGTCGCCATGATAACAACAAGAGTTACATATACGGCAGTTTTTTGAGTTCCTATAACGCTTTTAATAACAAGCATACTTGGCAGCGAAAGAGCCGGGCCGGCCAATAAAAGAGCAAGCGCCGGCCCTTTTCCCATACCGCTTCCAATAAGTCCCTGAAGTATCGGAACTTCAGTTAAAGTCGCAAAATACATAAATGCGCCTATCACAGATGAAATAAAATTTGCAAATATTGAATTACCGCCCACTGACTGGCTTATCCATACATTTGGAATAATCCCTTCATTGCCCGGCCGGCCGAGTAAAAATCCGCTTATAAAAACACCGCCAAGCAGTAACGGCATAATCTGTTTGGCAAAATCCCACGAAGCTTTAAACCATTCACCGGTTTCGCCTTTATCAAAACTTGTTATTATTGAAAGCGTAATAACTCCGACAATAAAAGGCGCCATAGGCTGATGCGGAAACAAAATCCACGCGATAAATACCGAAGCAGCCGAAAGCAGCATCTTAAAAATATTAACGCCATACCATAATACTAATATCACCGCAAACATTACAGCAAAAGCACTTGTAATGACCCATTTATTTGCGTATATAAAAAACCATGTTGGATCGGCTTCACTGGCTTTTGCCCAGTTAGCGAATACTAAAATGCCGACCATCGAGAAAAAATAAAGCGCGGTCTGCCAGAGATTTCTTTTTTCCTCAGTTTCGCCAATGTACATTTGCGCATTCACTTTTTCCAATTCTTCATTCCGGTAAATAAAATGCATAATAGCACCAATTATAATACTGAATGAAACAGCGCCGACAGCCCTTGCGACACCGATTTCAAGACCGAGAATCCGCGCGGTTATGATTATCGCCAGAACGCTTATCGCCGGGCCGGAATAAAGAAAGGCGATAGCGGGCCCAAGACCGGCGCCCATTTTATAAATGCCTGTAAACAGAGGTAAAATTGTGCAGGAGCAGACGGCGAGGATTGTTCCAGAAACGGAAGCCACGCCATAAGCCACAAATTTATTGGCTTTAGGGCCGAGATATTTCATAACCGAATCTTTACTGACAAAAACTGATATCGCGCCTGCAATAAAAAAAGCCGGAACAAGGCATAACAGAACATGTTCCTGCGCATACCATTTCGTAAGTTCAAGCGCTTCTTTTAGCGCATTATCAAAACGCGGATTACCGACAGGAATATAGTAACAGGCCAGAAAGCCTATTAAAAGCCATAACAGATTTTTAAATTCATCCTTCCATAACATAAAAAATACCACACTTTCTTGTTTTTAGTTTCTTTTAGTGCAAATGCAATTTTTATGCCATTTAAAATTAGTTTTAAAATCAAATAAATAAAATAACTGTATAATCCGGGTTAATTCAGATTACACAGTTAAAAAATTCAATTTGTAAAATAATATTTTTAAGAGTTTATAGGAGTTTAAACCATATTACAGTAAATGCATAAATAACAAAAACAATCTTAACTCAAACGATTTTTCAAAGCATTAACATCGATTTCATATTTTTTGATTTTTAACCGCATTGTATTTCTATGCATTTCCAGCTTTTCGGCAGCTTTAACTTGATTGCCGTTAAATTCAATAAGCGCATTTTCAATTAGCTGTTTTTCAATATTTTCGCGTAAATTATTATCTTTTTTACCAGAGTTATCTCCGCTCTTTAACGAACCTAAACATGATTTATTAGAGCAGGTCCTGGCCTTTGTGCAAAGGTCGTCAGGAAAAAATTCCGTAGTTATCAACGGCCCTTTTTCAAATATAACAAGCCTTTCCATAATGTTTTTCAATTCACGAATATTACCGAACCATGGATAGTTTTCGAGACATTCAATAGCGCTTTTTTCAAATCCCATAATTTTTTTATGATACTTTTCAGCGAATAATTTCACAAAATGATTAATTAACGGCATTATATCTTCCCGCCTTTCGCGTAAAGGCGGCATATTTAACTCAATGATATTAAGGCGGTAATAAAGATCTTCCCTGAATAATCCTTTTTGAACAAGGATTTTAAGGTTTTTATTTGACGCTGAAATAATCCTGAAATCAACTTTTTTAGGTATATTACCGCCGATTCTTAAAATTTCTTTTTCCTGTAATACTCTTAAAAGTTTTGGCTGGAGCGATAATGGAATTTCGCCGATTTCGTCAAGAAAAATGGTGCCTTTGTCGGCCAACTCAAAAAAGCCTTTTTTTTGTTTAACCGCTCCGGTAAATGCGTGTGCCTCATAACCAAATAGCTCGCTTTCAAAGAGGTTTTCAGGTAACGCTACGCAGTTTATTTTTATTATTCTTTCCTCTTTGCGGACGCTGTTTTTATGTATAAAATCAGCCACGACTTCTTTACCGGTGCCTGATTCGCCGTAAATTAAAACAGGGGCATCTGAAAGCGCAGAAGCCTTAGCCGTTTCAAGAACTTTCGCGAATTTTTTAGATTTAAAGATTATTTCTTCTTTTATAATACCAGATGTATGAACTGATACAGTATTTGACATTTATTCACCATTTTCATTTAATTTCAAAAACAATTTATTAAGAATAACTAATTCATATAAATAAAAATTATATCACAGTTAAAAATAAAATGCACTGTTTTTATTCAATGCACAGTGCAAATTATTATAAATGTGCTTTTATATAATAATAAAATTATCGCCAAACCACAATAAATTAATTTATTTGTTATTATTGACATAAAAATCCTTTTATTTAATAATAACTTCGGTACTTTATATTTTTTGCTTTTACCGTTTAATTAATTTCAAAAATAAAAATTTAACGGCACGAAAATTGCTTTTTGAAATTACAAGATGTTTTTTATTTGGAGGCCTATTTATTGTAAATTTGTGATTTATTGGTGAATACTTTGCACAATTTACAATAAAATAATTTTAAGGCCTCCAATCTATTTTAAATTACTACACAAATTTAAAACACCAGGAGGAGTTAATTTTATGAAAATCGAAGTTTTAGGCACAGGCTGCGCAAAATGTAAAACGCTTTTTGAAAATGTTAAAGAAGCTTTAAAAACTGCTAATATGGAGGCTGAAGTCGTTAAAGTAGAAGAATTATCTAAAATCATGGGTTACGGCGTAATGACAACGCCGGCGCTTGTTATTGACGGCAAAGTAAAATTCGCGGGAAAAGTTTTATCGGCAGCGGATCTTGTAACTATGCTAAAAAGCTAAATCAATAAAATTTATTTTAACATCGAATAAACTAAAAAGAAGGGAACAGCTTAAAATGTTTAAAAATATTTTTAAATTCATATTTATCACAGGTTTTATTATATTAGTATTCGGCGAAGTATCTTTTTCAAACGAAAACCAGACCAATGAAAACAGTTTAAAGTCAAGTGAAATTAGTGTTAACGCAGTAACGCCGGCAAACAATGCCGCAACTTCTGAAACAAATCTGAAACCTGAATTTTCATTATATGAATTCGGTATGGGCCGCTGCATGCAGTGCAAAAAAATGAAACCGATAATCGAAGAACTAAAAAACGAATTAAATGGAAAAGTTGACGTTAAAAATCACGACATTTCAGAAAACAAGGAAATCGCCGAAAAATACAAAGTAATACTTATACCTACTCAGATATTCCTTGATTCTAAAGAAAACGAAATATTCCGTCATGAAGGATTTTACCCGAAAGAAGAAATTACAGCTAAATTAAAAGAATTAGGAGCTAAATTATAATGGAATTTCTTGAATCCTTTATTCAAAACATGGGAAGCTACATCTCAACAAATCCGCTTTTCGCTGTTATCGCGGCTTTTCTCGGCGGCCTTCTTACAGCATCAAACCCCTGCGTCCTTGCGATGGTGCCTCTAATGATGGGCTTTGTCGGAGGATACGATGATTTTAAAGGATTTAAAAAATCTTTAATTTTCTCGTTTTTATTCGTTCTCGGCATAGGCCTGACATTCACCGGACTTGGAATTTTTGCGGTGGCATTCGGCAAGCTTTTCGGAAATGTCGGCAAACATTGGAATTACATAATTTTTTTTATCTGCGTTTTAATGTCGCTGCACCTTCTCGGAATGCTTGAATTTAAAAGCAACCGTTTATCTATGTTAACATCGAAAGTTACATGGAAAGGCCCTCTCGGCGCCATAGTTCTCGGCGCATTATTTGGCATTGTGTCAGCGCCATGCGCAGTACCGGTTTTGGCGGTAATTCTTGCGTATATGGCCAAAGGAGGAAGCTACACTTACGGCGGCACACTGCTTTTTGCATACGCTATAGGCCACTCGGTTTTAATTATAATCGCCGGCACCTCAATCGGCGCGGCACAAAATCTTATTTCATCTGAAAAACTGGCATGGACCAATAAAGTATTTAAAAAAGTAGCCGCAGTTTTAATACTTGGCGTGGGAATTTATTTTATAACGCAATAAAGTTAAACGCAAAACTTGAGTTAAGTTTTTAATTTAAAAAAAATATAGAAATAAAGCGAATTGTCATTTCTGCAATTTGCTTTATTTTTTTCAAACTAATCGAAAGGACAATATTTATATGTCAACTAAAATTGAAGAGGCAGCAAAAACTATAGAACAAACAGCCGAATCCAGCACATGCCCGTGTAATGAACATACCTCAAATAATAATGCCGCAAAATCAAATATCAATATTTTGTTATATTCTAAAATCTTTTTGGGCGTAATTTTATGGTACGCTCTGTATTCAAATCTCGATAAAATCGCAAAATTTTTGACATATAACCTTTTAAACTTAACCGCCGGCACTCATTTCGGAAGCGCCATCGAGTTTTTAATTTTTGAAATTCCAAAAGTCTTAATGCTTCTCATAATAGTAGTTTTTTTTGTCGGAATAATAAGGTCGTTTTTCACAGCAGAACGCACAAGGGCAATGCTCGCCGGCCGCAATGAATTTATCGGAAACGTAATGGCCGCAACGCTTGGAATTGTAACTCCGTTTTGCTCATGCTCTGCGATTCCTTTATTTATAGGCTTCGTCGAAACCGGCGTACCTCTTGGAGTCACTTTTTCATTCCTTATTTCAGCACCGATGATAAATGAAGTCGCGCTTGTCCTGCTCTACGGCATGTTCGGCATAAAAGTCGCGGCTTTGTATTTATTTACAGGCCTTTTTATAGCGATACTCGCAGGTTACGTAATAGGCATATTAAAACTCGAAAGATATATCGAAGAGTGGGTATTCAGCGTAAAAATGGGAAACAATGAAACAGGCGAAGAAAAAATGACATGGAACGACAGAATAAATTACGCTGTCGGCGCCGTTCATGAAATAGTTTATAAAGTATGGATTTACATAGTTTTCGGTATTGCGATAGGCGCCGGCATCCACGGCTATGTTCCCGAAAACGAAATGGCCGCGATAATGGGAAAGGGCGCATGGTGGTCTGTTCCTGCGGCGGTTTTACTCGGCGTTCCGATGTATTCGAACGCGGCAGGAATAATACCTATTATAAAAGCGCTTATGGAAAAAGGCGCGGCGCTCGGAACTGTTCTCGCCTTTATGATGGCAGTTATCGGCCTTTCGCTTCCTGAAATCATAATTTTGAAAAAAGTTTTGAAATGGCAGTTAATTGCCGTATTTGTCGGAGTCGTATCGGTAGGGATATTAATCGTAGGCTATCTTTTTAACTATTTGATATAAAAGACCGGACATAAAAAAATGCTTATAAACTTGCTTAGTAAATGCAGGTTTATAAGCATTTATAATTTAACTGCAATATTTATGTATAAAAATAAGATTAATCAGCCTTCTCTTGCCTGCTAAGGCCTGCCGGTGATAAAAAAACAACCTCGGATTTTATTATACTTCGTAATCAACCATCCGCCGCTCGCTGCGGGCTTCCATTACAAAAGGCATAACCGCCTTATGCTCAGGATGTGTCTGATAATTTTTTAATGATTCTTTACTGTCAAATTCTGAATATAAAACTATATCAGAAACGTTTTCTTCTTGCGAAAAATTAATGCCAACCTCGAGTTTTATCATTCCTGGAATCTTTCCGTTCAACGCCTCAAGTTTTTCTTTAATAATCATGGCGTTTTTTTCTTTTGTATTACAATGTGCAGTTTCTTTTAAACGCCAGACAACTATATGTTTTACCATGTTTAACATCCTTTCTAATTCCATTATTTTTATAATTATTTCATTAAATTTTAATCGATTTTTATTAAAATTACAAGAATAATTTTAATATTGTTTCTCCTTAACTAATTGATCGTATGCTAAATTTTAGTGGAATAAATTATAAAAAAGTGATATAATTTTAGTCCGAAGTAAAAATAAAAAAGTTCTGAAAATAATAAACTAAAGAAAAATAAATAAAATTATAAAAGCGGGGAGAATTGGAATTGAAGATACTCACAGCCGAACAAATGCAGAAAATCGACCAGATGGCAATGAACGATTATTCAATATCTGAAAGCATATTAATGGAAAACGCCGGGATAAAGTCGGCAATAGCGATATGCGAAACTTATCCGGACATCGCGCAAAAAAATATCTTAATAGTCTGCGGCCCGGGCAATAACGGCGGCGACGGTTTTGTAATCGCAAGGCATCTTCATAATTTAGGCACGAGCGTAACGGTAATAACCACTCAGCCTTCCTCGAAATACAAGGGCGTAACAGCCGAAAACCTTCAAATATTAAAGAAAATGAATGTGCTTGTGTTCGAGATAACTTCTGAAAGCTCAATTTACGAAGCATTGAATATGGCTAATTTCTCTGACATAATAATAGACGCCATCTTCGGAACGGGCCTGTCCAAACACGTCGACGGATTATACCTCGCGCTTATAAACGGATTAAACAGCATTCCGGTTCCTAAAATCGCAATAGACATTCCGTCTGGAATAAACGGAACTACTGGTCTTGTAATGGGAGCCGCTATAAAAGCCGCAATGACCGTAACTTTTGCCGCGCCAAAAATCGGGCATGTACTCGACCCGGGTTCGCAATACATCGGTAAAATTTATGTCGCCGACATCAGCATTCCCAAAAACCTTTTAAACTCAGATGAATTCAAAGTAAATATCACGACCGAAGAATATGTCAAAGAACGCCTCCGACCGCGCCCTGAAAATTCGAACAAAGGCGATTTCGGCAGAGTGCTTCTTATCGGCGGCTCAAAACTTTATTCGGGCGCCCCTAAAATAGCATGCAATGCACTTTTAAAATCAGGTGCCGGCATTTCATATATGATGGTTCCAGACGCAATACTTCAGCAGGCACAGGCATACAATACGGACGCCATCATAGTCGGCTTAAAAACAGCCGAAGACGGGCATATTTCCGACTGCGACGATAACATAAGAGCAGTTTTAAATTTTATTAATAAAAATAAAATAACTGCCGTCGGAATCGGCATGGGCCTTTCCGATAATAATGAAACCGCAAATTTCACAGCTGAAATACTATCTAAACTCGAAGTGCCGGTATGTCTTGACGCCGACGGTTTATGGGCTATCACAAAATACGCGAAAAAAGTTTTCGCCAATAAAAATTTAAAAATGGTCATAACCCCACATTTAAAAGAGATGTCAAAAATAATAAATATGGATATAACAGGCATATTGCTAAATAGAATATCAATATGCAATGATTTTTCGCGCGACAAAAAATGCGTGACGCTTTTAAAAGGACACAGAAGCGTAATATGCGACGAAACCGGAACGACATTTGTAAACACCTCGGGCAACGCAGCTTTAGCGAAAGGCGGAATGGGCGACGCATTGACCGGGCTTATTGCCGGTTTTTTAGGACAGGGTATGACGCTTTTAAACGCCGCGGTGTGCGGTTCTTACGTACACGGCAAAGCCGCAGATCTGGCAGTCAGCGAAATTTTTGAATATTCGCTCACTACCGCGGACATCATCAATCAACTGCCGCAGGCGATGTCATTAATTTCAGGAAAAAAAGCAAAAAACAGTTAAATTCCGGCAAATAAAATCTTACACATTTAAAATCGCTCAATTTTGATTACTTAATTCGGTAATACAAAAATTAATTTTAATTTTTAAAAATTGTTTTCTGCCATATAGCAGTCGTAAAAATAGAAAGCGTGTAATGAAATGCACAATTATTTATGGTTAGTTTTAGCGCTGGTCTCGGCATTTTCGCTCGCGACCAGCGACGCTCTTTTAAAAAAAGCCTTAAAACGGCACAATGAATATATTATAGGATGGCTGCGCCTCGTAACCGCCATGCCGTTTCTGCTTGGCGCGCTCTATTTCACTCAGCCGCCCAAAATCGCACCAAACTTTTATTACGCTTTCGGCTGGGCCATTCCCATCGAAATGGCCGCGCTTGTGCTCTATGTCAAAGCTCTAAAGGTATCCCCGATGAGTCTCACACTGCCATTTTTAGCGCTTTCACCAGTATTTTTAATCTTTACTTCTTATATTCTTCTCGGTGAAAAAGTTTCTACAATAGGAATTACAGGTATTATCATGATCGCCGCCGGAAGTTATGTCCTGAATTTAAGCGAATTTAAAAATGGAATATTGGAGCCAATTCTGGCGATAAAAAAAGAACGCGGCTCGATTTATATTATTATCACCGCATTTCTTTACAGTATAAGCGCGTCATTTGGCAAGATGGGCGTCGACAACTCGTCGTCAATTTTTTTCGGCGCGACTTTTTTTATCGGCCTTGGAATTTGCATGACACCACTTGCCTTAATCCGCGGAAAAGCAGAAATCGCAGAAATATTTAAAAACGGCGCGGTTAAAAACTCGATACTGCCAGGTTTTTTTTATGCCCTGATGATAATGGGCCACATGCTTTCAGTGAGCATGGTTAATGTCGCATATACAATATCAGTTAAAAGATTGAGTCTTTTAATCGGGGTCCTTTACGGCTGGCTTTTTTTCAAAGAGACGGGTATCCGCGAAAGACTTGCCGGGACATTTTTAATGCTCGCCGGAGTAATTATTATCGCGATTTTTTAATTTTTATAATTTTTTTTTATTAATACCAACCTTTTTAATTTTTTTTGATCTATATATACGGAGGTTGGATAAATGAGTAATTCGATTAAAGTTAACGAGCGTAATTTTTATTCCGAACCATTAAATTTAAAAGAATTTGAAGTATTTTTCGAGGAAAATTACTCGAAAATACTTTATTATTCACTGAAAAAAACCAAAAATATGGATTACGCAGAGGAAATCACTCAGGAAACATTCATCAAAGCGTTTATTAATATGCGGCGCCTGAAAAATAAAGCGTCGTCGTCAGCATGGCTTTTCGCAATATGCAAAAATGAAGTTGCGCGATTTTTCTATAACTCCAGAACATTAAACCAAAATAATAATATTTATTCATATTTGCATGAAAATCAAGCCACGCATGAAAACAACGATGTTTTAAGCCAGCTGGCTTACTCTCTCGAATTATTGACTTCCGCGCATCGGGAGGTAATAACGCTGAAATATTTTTGCGGATTTAATTTAAACCAGATGAGCGCGCTTACCGGACTCGGTTTAAATAAAATCAAAAGCAGGCTTTTTGAAGCGCGTTCCAGGATTTTTAAAATTATGTCTTCGAATATCAATGAAACCGACCTCCATAATTTTTATATAAAAAGGAGAAAATTAATTATGGACAAATTAAAACTTATGGAACTCGGTTCTAACGTTTTTACCAGATTATCTCTTAATACCCAGAAAGAGATGTTAAGACTGGCTCACGACGGCGAAAAATTTAATGAAACATTACTTCTGGAAATAGGCGCAATAAACCGCGGCAAGGAATTCGTAACCCTTTGCAGCGGCACCCTCGCGTTCAAAGAAATGGCTCTCATACTTTCATGCTGTGATGAGGAAACAATAAAAAGGATAAAATGGGAATTAAAGGATAATCTGAATGAAAAATATGAAACCTTAATAAACGAATTAAAAAAATGCTCAGAACGCGGTTATCTTGTAAATTATATCGATATTATGCTGCACACTGACTCCGTCGATAAAACACTTGAATGGTACAATAATGTTTTGGGCTGGAATGCATGCCCGGGCTATTTCGACGAATCCGGGAAATGCATTTACGGCTGCGTAACCCCTGATGAAAAAAACAGTATTATAAATGGTACAAGGCAATTTACAGGATTTCACATCAGAAAAGGCGAATTTTCCGAACATAAATGCGGAATTTTGCCGCTTGTTACAGTAGAAGACCTGGAATTTTTGCTCGCTAAAATCAAAAAAAGCGGCTGGCAAGACGTATCAGAAATAAATAATGAAGAATGGGGCGCGAGAACAATTACAGTAAAAGATCTTAACGGATATGTCATACAATTTCTTGAATGGCCGCCTGAAATAAAAAATCCTTATAAGCCTGAATAAAAAATTTTAATAAAAATATACTGCGCTTTAAACGCGTCGGAAAAATATCATTGATTTATATGCATGTTAAATATACATATAAATCAATGATCATAAAATTTAACATATCGTATCAGAAAGGAATAAAGATGAAAATATCCTTTGAAGAAAAAAACGAGAGCATAATTTTCCGTGTCTCAGATTTCACGCCGGAATATGAGAAAGTCTTAAAAATGTGTTTCTATCAAAATGACGGAACCAGCTATATTAAAACTTATCCACAAAAAATAAAAAATATTGAAAAAATAAAAAATTACTATTTCAATAACGCTTTTGAAATGTTCAGCCAGCTCGGTTATTTCAAACCAATTCCATGGGAAAAAGCGTTAAATGAATTTTGCCTTAAGATCAAAAATACAGGTATTGATTGGTGGCTGACCGGCAGCTGCGCCGCCTGCATACGCGGTATAAAACTAAACCCTCATGATATTGACATAATGATTAATTCTAAAGATGTAGAACGAATAGCTGATATTTTTTCGGATTATATCATAGAGCCTATAATTGACACTCAAGGCTGGGTAACCAAAGACTTTGGCGTTCTATTTCTTCATGCGCGCATAGATATAGCTTCAGATCCCCAAGAGCGCCTTGATAACCCTGAACCGGTAGACTGCGGACCTTACGCTCAAAATCACCTGGAGACCGTTTTTTGGAACGGACATAATATTAAAGTCCCGCCGTTAAAGCTTCAGTTGTATGTGAATAAAATCAGAAACAGAACTGACAGGGCGGCACTTATAGAAAAATTCATGAACAATAATTCATAAATTAAATAATTTGAGCAATCTAAAAAATAAAAAACGACTGTTAACTCTCGTTTTAACTGCCGTTTTTTATTTCATTATAATATCTTCAAATTTCGCGTTTGATTAAAAGTTTTTATTTAAAAGCTGTTTAAACGAAAAATCAGAGACGGTTTTAATTATAATTCCAACTTATTCTTGGATTTTCTTTTATAAAAAAATATTAATATCACTAATTTTTCAATATGTTCAGCTGAGTAATATTATTTAACGCCGTTAAAATAATATAAACGATTATTATATTTATTTGAAATAAAATTTTAAGCGTTCAAACCTAAATTAAGAGAATGCCACTTCCATTAAGTAATTCAAATTAATCAGGAATTTCGTCTAAAAGTCTTTTTTCACCCTGTAAATTTCTGATATGCTCGACATCCTGGGTACATTCCATACAGCCGAGATATTTGCCGGCGCGGTCGCGCAGCGCGAAAAATTCTATCAATATTTTATGCTTCGCTTCATTCGGCTTAACCGGAATGTCAATCCAGAATTTTGCCTTATCACGCTTACCTGACTTCATTTCATTGACAATCTGTTCTACTTTAGCAACGCTTTTTTCAGGGTGGCACTCGCGAAAATTTAGGCCCATACTTGTCATAGGCCTTGTAAAAAGCCTGGTCTCATGTTGGTTCCAACCTATTACCTCGTCATTTGCGTCAATTACGGTAATCTCAAGCGGCAGCGTCTCAATCAATGCCTTTAAAGTTTCTTCATTCATTCTGTCGATTATCATCTGTTCCCCCTTTTTATTAATCTGACCCGAGTTTTGCATAGCCAAACCAGCGTTATTAAATTAATACATATTTTTTTACTAACATATTCAAGGTTGGTTTTGAAGTCAAACGCTAAAAATATTTTTTTTAATCCTTATTTGTATGGATTTTTGAGGTATGAAACTTAATAAATCTGATTTAATATAATAACTCATCAGAGTTATTCAGGCAATGCTTCCGCGCCAGTCTCAGAGTTAACTGCATGTTTTTTCGAACCATTTTTCACAAAAAACCAAACAGTCAATAAAACGGTAAAAATAGCGCCGCCGATAACTGACATTTTATATGGAAGCGCAATTCCTTCTTTAGCGTATAAAATATAACTTGAACATACCTGTGTCATAAACACCGCCGGTATTGTAGCAATCCAATGAAATTTACGTTTTTTTATAAGGTACGCTGCGCCTGCCCATAACACCATTACAGCGAGCGTCTGATTCGCCCATGCCATATAACGCCATATTATATCAAATTTAACAAGAGTCAGCCAATAACCGATTATAAAAAGCGGCACGCTGACATAAAGTCTGTTGATTATTTTTTCCTGGCTGAAATTAAGCATATCGGCAATAGTAAGGCGAGCACTCCGAAAAGCGGTATCACCGGAAGTGATAGGAGCTGCTACAACTCCGAGAAGAGCCAGCATTCCGCCAAGACGTCCAAGAAGAGTATTGGATATATGGCTTACAACCCAGGCTGCGTTACCGCCATGTTCAACCATTACAGAGTTTAACTTTTCCGCGCCGCCGAAAAATGATAAAGACGCATAAATCCATATCAAAGCGACAATGCCCTCGGCGATCATAGCTCCAAAAAACACACGTTTCCCAAGGGTTTCACTCTTCAAACACCTCGCCATCATCGGTGACTGCGTGGCGTGAAATCCCGAAACCGCACCGCAAGCTATCGAAATAAAAAGCAACGGAAATATCGGAAAACTTTCAGGATTATTATGAAGGTTAGATACTGAAAATTCAATAGCAGGATAGCCGTTATAAAAAATAGAGCCGGAAATTCCTACAGCCATAAAAAGAAGAGCAAATCCAAAAATTGGATAAATCCTTCCTATCAATTGATCTATAGGCAGCATAGTAGCCAAAATATAGTAAATAAAAATTATAATAGCCCATTGATTACAGGTAGGTCCCAGGCTCAAGCCCTCGAGTATTTTGGCCGGCCCGGTTATAAAAACTGCTCCGACAAGCAAAAGCAATACAATTGAAAAACATCTCATAAACTGCTTGACAAAGCTCCCAAGATAACGCCCGACAAGCTCCGAAAGACTTTCGCCGCCGTGCTGAATCGAAAGCATTCCTGAAAGATAATCATGAACTGCTCCTATAAATAAGCAGCCAAATATAATCCATAAAAAAGCGGCCGGCCCCCACATCGCGCCTGCAACCGCACCGAAAATAGGACCGAGTCCGGCTATATTCAAAAATTGAATCAAAAATATGCGCCACCACTCCATTGGAACATAGTCAACACCGTCAGTTTTGGAAAGCGCCGGAGTTTTAGCCTCAGGATTTATTCCAAAAATTTTTTCAATAAATGTTCCGTAAATAAAATACCCGCCCACTAGAAATAAAACACAGGAAAAGAAAACTAACATGCCAACTGCTCCTTTAAAATTTCCATCTGCCATAAAATGCATTTTTATCATTGTTTTTTACATTTATCAGAGAATTTTACATCATAAATTACCTGAAAATCAAGAAATTATTTAATTTTAAAAAATTAATTTTTTTTAAGCAGGCATGATAGATAAATAAATTTTTTTCTGGAAAATATTTTTATTACCACGAAAACTGTCGTTTGCATTGTTTAATATATAATAATTTAAAGATTTTGGCTGTTTTTTCTTATTATTGCACAGGCACTTTTATAAAAAACTTAAGTTTAGCATAGCAAAACCAGTATTATTACATCAATCCATATTTTTTAACCAACATATTTACGACTATTTTTGAAGTCAAATACTAAAAACAAAATCTTATTAATTTTTAAAATCATTATTTACAGACATTTTTAAGGTGCGAAACTTAAGTAAAAAAATATAATATCGCTTTATTTTTAACTTGGTTGCTCATAAAGGAGCCATTTTAATTTTGGACATTATTAAAATTAAAACCATAAAACTATTCACTAAATAGAACAAATCTTATATTTTAATAATATTTATTGATTAATTGGCGTTTCTCTGATAAAATTAAGTATAATAAATTTTAAAAATAATTAAGTAACACTTAACTAATATCAATTATATTAAATACTTCAGGAGCTGGTAAAATGAAAAAATGCATGTTTCTATTAGTGGCGATTACATTTACGCTGGTATTGGCAATGCCGTCAACCGTAAATGCTGCGGATAAAACGGCCAAAAAGAAATGGACGGTCATGGTATTTTCAAACGCAGACAACAATCTCGATACCGACCTTTGCAATGACCTTAAAGAAATGGAAACTGCCGGCACGTCAGATGACGTCAATGTGCTTGTCGAAATCGACAGGCTGAATAAACCTGCCCGCCGTTATCAGGTGAGCCCGCGTTCAATGGCAAATAAACCTGACGACTGGGGTTTTTGCTCAAATAAATTAGCCGAACTCGGTGAACTCGACATGGGACATCCTAAAGTTTTAGATGAATTCATAACCTGGTCAGTCACGAATTATCCTGCGGCAAAATATATGCTTATTATCCAAAATCATGGTTCCGGCTGGCGCAAAACCGACAAAAAAATTACGCGCGGAATTTCTTACGATGACCAGTCGAAACATTATATTTCAACCAAGGAATTAGGCCGCGTATTTGCCAAAGCTGCCGCGCTAATCGGCAAGCCTCTTGATATTTTCGGAACTGACGCCTGCCTTATGCAGATGCTTGAAGTCGACTATGAAATAAAAGACTCTGTAAGTTATATAGTTTCCTCGGAAGAGGTTGTTCCGGGTCCGGGCTGGCCTTATGAATATATATTCAGCCCGTTATTTGGCAACGCTTCAATAAACGCAAAAGAATTTGCGACAATGATTCCTTCAATTTATAATGAGAGCTATAAAAAAAGTGAAAAAGATAACGCGACAATGTCAACAGTTGACTGCAAGGAAATAGACACGCTGGCTAAAGCTGTTGACGCTTTTGCGATAGCAGCAAAAGAAGCAATGACGACTGATGCATCAGAAATTAAAATTTTCCAGGAAGCGCATAAACAGGTCCAGAAATATTATGACCGCGACAATATGGACATAGGTCACTTCATGAAACTGATAAATGAAACCAGTAAGAATGCCAAAATAAAAGAAGCGGCTACGCAAGTTTTAATGGCTTATCAAAAGTGCATAATGACAAATGCATTCAATAACACCGCAATGTCTAACTCATCAGGAATGGCAATTTTCTTCCCAAGAACAATTTTTAATTTATACTATAGGACGTTAAAATTCCAGGCACTTAATTGGGATGAAATGATAAAAATCGCCGAGCCTAAGTTGATTGAATTTCACGGCAATGAAGATGATTACGAAGCATATGATCCGCACGGCAGCGATGTAAACGAAGATTATTGGGGCAGTCCAAGTCTGTAAAACAAAAAATAATTATTGAAATTTACTAAAAAAGGCTTATTAAAAGGCAACTTATGATAAGCCTTTTTTATTTTCCTTCTTTTAAATTTGCAAAATATAAAATTCTAGCAGTTAAAATTTACAAATACAATTGACTATTTTTATTAATAAAAGGTAATTAAGATAACCTATGCAAATCTAAAAAAAGGTTAGATGAAAAGATTATTTATTTCGAACCAGACGAAGATTTAGTAAGATAGAAATCATATTTATTTATGCCATTTTTCAATTTGACTTTTTCATATACTTTAGTTATATATCCTTTAGCGCGTATTGTCACCGAATAAACTCCGGCCGGCACATTTTCAATCTCGAAAGCGCCAAATTCGCTCGTTTTAATTGTTTGAGGGCCGAAACTTATTCTTGCTTCGGTCTCTATCTGACTGCCGTTCGACTCATAAACACGTCCAATAAGCTTGCTAAAGCCGCCTTTAGTATCAATTTTAGGTGAACTTGATTTTTCTTTTTCCTCGGGCGTTATTTTAGAATATTTAAAGCCCGAAGATGGTTCATTCGCGCCGGAGGAACGGCCGTATTTACTGTAATATCCGCTCGACTTTTTTTTGACAGGCGCCGCTTCTTCGCCGACAATAATCTCTTTTTTGTTGAGCTTCATGAGTTTCGCCCATAATTTATCATATTCTTTATTTAATTTCTCTTTTTGAGTTTCTTCCGCTTTTTCAGTCTTTAACAATATTTTAAGACCATTAATCGGCTGGTCAAGAATTTTTATATCAACATAACCTGCGTACTGAGGATGCTCAGCTTTAACCGAATATTCTCCGCTTATGATATTTGAAATTTCAAAAAATCCATTTTCATTTGTCCTGGCAGTTTTTGAACCAATAATTACAAGACAGTCTGCAACTGGCTTCTGATTTTTTTCACCGGCGACCATACCTATGACTTTAACAAATTCAAACTTTTCCTGGGCGAACGCTAATTCATAATTTGCTGAATAAAAAGCCAGAGCCGAAGATAATATTATGAAAATTAAAAAAAATATATAGTTTAAATTTTTTTTTATGGAAAAGCCGGAACCGGCCGGAAAATTATAAAATTCCGACGGCATTCCGGCTTTTATTTTATTTAATAAAACTAACGGGTTAAAAATTTTATAACCCTTTCTCAATTTTTTCATATTGTTCAATTGCCATAGCAAGAATGTCCATAGCTTCTTTTAAATGATCACGGCTGATAACATAAGCCAGTCTGATCTCGTCGTCGCCATGTCCTGGAGTAGCGTAAAAACCATTAGCAGGTGCTACCATTACCGTTTTATTGTTGTAATTAAAGTCAGTTAAAAGCCATGCCGCAAATTTATTGCAATCCTTAATAGGCAATTTCGCGATTACATAAAACGCGCCTTTCGGTTCTTTACATATTATTTTTTTATTTTTAACAAGCGCTTTATATACTATGTCACGACGTTCCTTATATTCATTTATCATTTCAGCCATATGCTTATCAGATACGAATAACGATTCAGCGGCTGCAATTTGCTCGACATATGGCGATGAAAGCCTTGCCTGGGCAAAACGTAAAATCAGATTCATTATTTCATTATTTTTCGAAACGACGCAGCCCATTCTAAATCCGCAGGCACTGTATCTTTTCGAAATTGAATCCATCATTATTACGCGGTCGGATATTTCTTCTAAACATAAAGCGGACATGCATTTATCGCCGTCATATATGAATTCGCGATAAACTTCATCGGCTAAAAAGAAAATATTATGCTTCAAGCATATATCCGCAATCATTTTAAGTTCTTTTTGACTATAAACTGTCCCAGTCGGATTATTAGGATTGCACAGTAATATGCCGCGCGTTTTTGAAGTAATTTTTTCTTCTATTTTTGATTTATCCGGCAGGTGAAAACCATCTTCGGCATGAGTTAAAACCGGCACAAGTTTAACATTGGCCATAACCGCAAAACCGTTATAATTTGTATAAAACGGTTCAAATACGATTATTTCGTCACCAGGGTCACAAATTGCCATCATAGCGAATAATATAGCTTCGGAGCCGCCCATCGTGACAAGAATATCATTTCTTTTAAGGCCTTTGACGCCTACCTTTTCATAATACTTTATAAGAGAGTCAAGATATTTATTCTCACCCTGCGAAGGCGAATACGCGATTGTTTTAGTCGTTATTTTTTTAAAACCGTTAAGTAATTCTTCAGGTGTTTCAATATCAGGCTGACCTATGTTCAAATGATAAACAGTCATGCCTTTTTCTTTAGCAGCGTTAGCCAACGGTACTAATTTCCTGATCGGTGATGCCTGCATATATTTATCTCTTACAGACAACCTTAACTTTTTCTCCATTAAACTTACCTCACTTTTAGCTCGATAAAATTAATTTAATTAACTATTTTATAAATATTTAATTAAATCATCACTCGGGCTTTATAAATTACTTTAAACTCAAAACCTCATACACTTGCACTGATTTAGTGCGTCCTTTAACAGTTACCGGATCCAGCTTTTTCACATTTACTTTATCTTTTATCTCATTATAAAACGATTCAGTAATGAAGATAGTCCCGCCCGGAGCGATTTCTTCCAGCCTGAAAGCGACATTAACATTATCGCCTATCGCGGTATATTCCATTCTCGACGATGAACCTATATTTCCTATAATGACTTCACCTGTATTAATACCTATCCCTATTTTAAAATTAAGGTCATTACCTTTTATTTCACGCCATTTATTTTCAAATATTTTTATCGCGTCCTGCATTTCAAGCGCGCATCTTATAGCGTTAAAATTATCATCAGGCGTTTTTAATGGAGCGCCAAAAAGAACCATCATAGCATCGCCGATAAATTTATCAACGCAGCCATGATTGATATTAACAATTTCAGTCATGACCGAAAAATAATCATTTAGCATTGCAACCATTTCCTGAGCCGTAAATACTTCCGACATTGTCGAAAAACTTCTGATATCAGACGCTAAAATTGTAACTTGCTTTGAAACGCCGCCCAATTCAATTGAATCAGCATTCTTCAAAATTTCGTCTATAATTTGCGAAGAAACATATCGTCCGAAAACATCCTTTAGTTTTTCACGTTCCTCCACATTTTTCTGGCTTTCTTCTATTTGCGTTTCATAAATTAGTGAATTATTAAATGCAACTTCTAAAAGTGAAGCGACCATATTAAAAAGATGTTTATCATCGGTAGAATAATTTGATGCGTTCTGCATTTCACATATATTTAAAACAGCCATTATTTCAGATGATTTACTGTGATGAAGCGGAGCGGCCATTAATGTTTTCAATGTGCCTTTATGCACTAAAGCTTGAAATGACTGATCTCTTTCAATTGTTTTGATATCGACAAGAAGATTCGAACGAATTGCCATACCGATTAAACTATTTTCATGAGGACTGATCACAATGCGGCTTTGTTCGTCAGCCATGAATCCTATAGATGACAAAACCGTATATACATGCTTTCGTTCATTTAAAAGCAATATGCAGGCTTTAGTCACGCCAAGTTCTTTGACTAATATATCGAATACGTTATTACATATTTCATCGGGATCAAAACTTGAAACAATTTTTTTTATTTTCAAAAACAAAGTAGACTGCTTAATATTTTTTTGGGTCGTCTTTGTTATTATTTCAGTTGTCTGCTCCTGAGCGTCATGCTTTATTTTTGAAATATCAGAATACATTTTCTGCTTTTCTTTTAATAAATCAGAAATGTAAACTCCCTGTTCAGAATTTTTCTTGAACAGAAAAAGTGTAACAAATATTAATAATACTAAAAATATGGCTAATAAGCTGCTTATTGAAATCATACTTGTAATGTATTTCCACACCTCTGGCAATTATTATAATCATTTAAATTCAAATGAAAGCATTTTGAACATACATTAAAATTAACCCTTACCGCAATAGAGTAATCCACCTGCGGTATGCGTTTTTTATCGATAATTATAGATTTCAATGACTGACATATAAAATTAGTAATTATCGAACCCGGATTTTCATGTAAAAGCCTTTCGTATTCTGAAATTAAAAGTTTTGGCTGATTAAGATTAACAATGGAATCAATAAATATAGAATGAATTAAAACATTATCAATGGTATAAGTAAAAAGAAAATTACATTCGTTAATGATATGTTTATAGTCCTTACGCCTGTATAAAACTTCAAGAAGTATAATACGGCAGTCGATATCACGCGGATAAACCTCGGTATAATGCTCGATGAACTTTAATACCTCATCGTCGGAACGTTTTATTTTATTGAAATATTTAATGACAGCCTTTCCGGCAATATCATTATCGGGCTCAACAGCAATAATATCCGTAGCCAGCTGAACTGTTTTCTCATCTATCTGATTTTGCTGAGCATTATAAGCCGCAACAATTTTCATTGTTTCAAGATCGGCTATTTTTTTATCGATCAAAAAATTAAACACTTCCATCGCTTTATGGGTCCTGTCTTTTGTTTTCAAGTAGATTTTACCTAAAAATTTATAAGCATCGATATTTTCATAATCATACTGCAAAACTTTCCTTAAAGCCATAAGCGCGCTTGAATATGAATTGAGATTATAAAAAGCAATTCCCATATTCAAAAAGAGCATTACCGTTTCCGAATTTGACAATTTCATGTCGGAAAGTTTCTCAAATTCAGAAATAGCTTTCTGATATTTTTTTTCTTCCATTAGCGAAAGAGCATTTTTCATAGTTTTCGAAACGTTAATAAGCCCGTATTGCTCTTTAGAAGAACTGCTAAATGGATTATAATAATAAAAAAACACCATAAAAAAAGCCAATATCGTCGAATATACAGCTATTTTTATATATTCTTCCTTGGAATGCCAATATGCTGAAAAAATTTTACGCTCGATTTCTTTTTTATGCTTCTCGGGCGCTAAATTCAAAGCTCTTTCATATTCAGAAACAGCATCCTCGTAACGTTGATTCTTGAATAAATTTTCACCGCGCTCAAAAAAAGCTATATAATCAGAGGAAACATCTTTTAATGTTTTTGTAGGAATATTGGTTTTGTTAAGCTCTGCATTATCAAGTTTAGAAGGAACATTTGAAATTAAAACTAACGACGTGTCAGCATTAGGCAGCGCCATAGAGGTTTCGGAAGTAGACAACATAAAATTCGAGTTTTCAGAGGCTGAATTCGAACTCCCCGCCGCTGCCTGAGCTGCTTTTTCTTTGGAAAGTTCATCGTTATATTTCTTAAATTCAGGATTTTGGGCTAACAACCTCTTTAAAATCTCAGAAGATGAAGCTTTATCATCTGAAATTTTAGAATGAATTAAAGCGAATATATATGCTTCCTTATTTTTCTTCTTCGATTCAAGAGCCAGCGAATAATCAATTATAGATTTGTATTTTAGATTTTTAGGAAATATAAGTTCAAAATATCTGGATGTGTTTTTGACATTCTCGTCCAGGCTTAAAGCTGTAAGTATAGATTCAAAAGTTTTGGTTTCATCTAAAAAAGAAGAATAAACAACTGACAATTTGCCGTAAATTTGAGCAAGATTTTCTTTTGAAAGCGATAATAAATCCTGCTTTTTTAATATTTCAGCGCAGACTTCGTGCGCCTTACGATAATTTCCTGATATCAAGTACAAATTCAACAGACGGTTCAGCCAGACAAAATTAAAGCTTTTTTGAAGATTGATAATCTTTAAATTAAAAGATATTGCATCTTTATAATTTTTTTTAGCCGCTTCAATTTCAAGTTGTTTTTCGAGAGCAGCCAACAGCATTTCACGGATATTATCATCGACCTGGCCGCTCATAGCAATGATAGTCTCCAGACGATTTATGGCAGTGTTGTAATCACGCTGCTCCAAAGCATTTTTAGCTTCAGCAAGAAGCGCGCCGGTATCTCCGATAGAAAGAGGCAAAACAGAAACAGAAGAGCTTTCCTGCGCATATGCTGCGCCATTATTAATCAAACTAAAGGGTGACATTAAAAATAACAATCCAATGACTAAAAACAATAATATTCTAATATTGACTATTTTTACGGTCATATAAAATTTATTCATAATTTTTACATCAATTCGCCTTTAAAAATTTTTTTATATTTTATCACAATAAGAAAAAAAAGTCAAAAATTAATGAACAATATTATCATTTAACAGATAAAATTCTAAGCGTAAAAACCTTTATCTCAATTTGATACAGATAAAGATTAAATAGTCTCAAATTAAGACATAAAAATATCATTTTGAGACAAAATATTTTAATTATTAATTATTTTTAAATGTATTCAAGCTTTTTTTAATTTTAATATTGGCATGAATTTTGTTACTTAATTTATAAATATTCAAGGAGGGTCTTTTTATGATTCAAAAACAATCAGTTTATTGCAAAAAAATTGATTTATTAAAAAAACTAAATCACGAGCCCAATATAGTAATCAGCGTTCCATCGGTAAAATCTACGGATCAAAATAACATAACAAATACCGAAGTGTATATCTACGAATTCAATCGTCAAGAAAATTTCACTGACCAAGCCGAGAATTCTTCGTCAAGAAAATATTTATATAAAATTTCAGGCCACATTGACAGCCATTTAGAAAATTAAAACGAAAATATTTCAAATAAACAATTAATCATAAAATGAATAATTGCTCACTTTATGAATTAATTGTCAAATAAAAAACCTAAGTTAATTACAGCTTAAATACTGTTAATATTAAATATGATAATAATTTTACAGATATTTAAAAATCAGAGCGTCTTCTCGGACCCGTTCTTCTTTCGATACCATCCGGCGGAGCGGAAACGTTTTTCCTGCGGTCTTCGCTTTGAATACGTCTTTCCGGGCCGGTATATTCCGGAAATATAAGAGTTCCATCTTCTTCAGACCAATGAAAAATATAATCGCACTCGCTGTTTCCGCACTTCACGCCCTCGTGAACGCATCTTTTGTGATGCTTTGCAAAGCATTTAGGACATTCGACGAATAATTCATTCTCGTCTACCGGTAATTTGCATTTCGGGCATTCTAATATCTCAAAATCAAAACCTGGCGGTGGAAATGACATAAAAACTCCTCCTCATTTTAATTTTTTTTTATGTATCCGATAAATTTCTCGCAAAAATACTTAACTTCTTCGAACGTATTATCAGCGCTCAAGCATATTCTAAAATAATTCTGCGCTTTTTGCGGAGTTATTCCGATAAATTCAAAAGCTGCCGGTATTTTACCGGCAAATATAGAGCATATCGGCATGGACGAAATCTTTATATTAAGCGTTGATAGCTCATTCAATAAAACTTCATTATCGACGCCCGGTATATAAAATGAAAGATAAAAATGCAGCTTGGAGTTCATATTAGAAATCCATAATATATCTTTTATATTTTCATTTAATATATCAAAAAGCGCTTGTTTCAAATTTAATACATTTTTTTTATTTTCTTCATATTTTTTTTTAATAATTTTGGCTAAAAAACCTGAAGCCGCTATAGCTGCTGTATTATAAAAACCGCCTCGCAGGCCATTTTCTTCAATACCGCCCTCGATTTGCGGAAAAATCCTGGTGCCTTTTTTTTTATATAATACCCCTACAGACTGCGGACCGCCGAATTTATGGCAGCTCAAGCTTAATAAATCGCAATTTAAAAATTTTACATCGATTGGAATGTCGGCCAAAACCGAACACGCGTCAACATGACTTAAAATGCCATTAATTTTAGAAATTTTACAAATTTCATCTACAGGAAGAAGAATGCCCGCGTCAAGGTTTGCATATATGCAACTCACGAGAATCGTATCGCGAAATAAGGATTTTAAATATTCTGGATCAAATGTTAAAATCTGAGATTCAATATTATAGGAAAATTTTATTTCATCGACTATAAAACCATTTTTAGAAAGTGTTTTTAACGGAAACAACACCGAAGAATGTTCAAAAGGCGTAGTAATTATATGCCTGCCTTTTTTTAAATAAGCTGCGGCAACACCTTTTATCGCAAGATTATTCGCTTCGGTTCCGGAAGAAGTGAATATAATTTCGTCAGGTTCGGCATTTATTAATGAAGCAATAGCCGAACGCGCTTCAGAAATTTCTTTTTTTAGTTCAGCCGCATGTAACCCGAATAAACCGATACCATTGTAACGCTTTAGAAGCTCAAAGTAGTATTCCAAAACCTCCAGCGGCATACGGCGCGTTACACAATTGTCAAAATTAATAAAATTCATGCTCTACCAATTAATAATATATTTTAAGAAATTATAAAAACTTTATATAAAAATATCAACCACAGAACCAATGTAATAACGAAAGTCGAAAGCGAAATTTTAGAAAACTGGTATTTTACCTGTAAAATTTTAGCGAGTTCGAAATTTTGAACGCACATTTCTTGAAGCATTATATCAGGATTCATGCTCTTTATGTTATTATAATATTTTTCGGGATTGCCGCAATTTAATATATTTTCATAAAAAGTAAGGTGCGGAGTTTTCATCTTCATTTCAATCTTTGACGGGCGCGGATAAAGTACCATAAGGCCTGTAACAATGGAACAAATAGAGCCAAACAAAAAAAATGCAAGCAAAAAAAATATTATCGAGTTTTTATCTGAAGGCGCATTGATAATTTTCATAATTTTATCAACAACAAACGGAGCGTTTGCGATAGTAGCAATTAATCCCAAATTAGCGGCTATTATAGCGCCCGCTTTAGCGTCCGCCAACGGAACAAGTCCTTGAGAACTTTCATAAACCTGAAACTGATGCTCAATTTGATATTCTATGCTGTCTTCATTCATAACTCAAGCCTCGATTTTTAATTTTTCTTTATCTTAATTTCAATATTTTTAATTTCATTATATTCAAAACCTGTTTTTAGAGCTGATAACATACCAATTACAGTCTTTGATAATATCTTATCAAGAAAATCATTTAAAGGTATATTTTTATCATTGATTGACAACTCAACATCATAAACATCATTTTTAATTTCTTGCATTTTTTTACTCCTTGATTTTAATTTTTAAATCATAATATTTAACTATAAAATCAACAATCTCAGCAGGATTATTCAAATCAAGCACGGGTACATCCAAAGGGAACTTATAATTAATATTATCTGTCGCATAAGCAATCAAATTACTGTTTTTATCGGTTACCAATTTATCGTAATGAGCCGGCCGAAAGACCTCGATTTTATTTTTATCCGAAACCTTATAGCCGTCTGTAATTATAAAATCGGAAGCGTTTAAATATGCAGCTAACTCATCTATCGAAAGTTCAGAACTTGGTTTATCAATTTTTGAAAACAAAACATATTTTTCTGGAGAGCTGATAATTGTCTGTACTGCTCCCGCAGCTTGATGGCGCCATGAATCCTTACCTTTTATGTCGCATTCAAAATCATGTAAATGATGCTTGATCGTCCCGACTTTTATACCATAATTTCGAGTAAAAATCGGAAGCATTTTTTCGATTAAAGTAGTTTTACCGACATTTGATTTTCCGACAATAGATAAAATTTTTTTGTCATTCATTTTTATTACCAACAAAGCCATTAATCATTTTTTTTATTATTTTGCCGAAATATAATATTAGAAATAATCAAATTTTAAAATTAAAAGCTGTTATCATGAAAAATTTTTTTAACTTATTATTAATATTCATTTCAATATTCTCGTTAGGATTTGCCGGCTATCGCTATGGCAATGATTTTGCCGCTAAACATGAAGAATTAAAATTTGAAATTATTTCAATTAACCATAAAAATAATGAAACCATTGAAATAAATGAAACTATTGAAATAAAGTTCAACCAATCGTTAAAAAAGACGGCTATAAATTCTAACAGCATCTTCGCTATCAATTCGAATCAGGAAAAACTATTATCGCCTTCGATATCATACGATGAAACAAACAATTCAATAAAAATCAGCTTTGACAAAAAAATGCTTGCATCAAAGGAAACCGCCGAAGTACGGTTAGAAATCACGGATTCTATTTTAAATGCTTCCGGCACGAAACTGGAAAATCCATCAACTTTAAATTATATTATATTTAAAAAAATAATTAAACCAGTTACACATAAAAACTTTCAGGGGAAAATCAAGTCAAAACCGGTTAAAAAACATGAAAATACGATAAAAGCTGCTAGTAATTCTCAAGTTTCTTTAAAGCGTCAGAACAAACGGTAAAAGCAGATTTTAAATTTAGAGCTTTTCTTAAAAATTTTACCGCTTCAGGCTTATTATTTAAATTCTTATAATACACTCCAACATTATAATATAAATAACGCAATTGGCCCTTATCGGAAGCTTTCTTTTCAGCATTAGATATCAGCTTCAAAGCTTCGGAAACTTTTTTCAATTTAAGGTTAGCTACCAGCAAATTATTTGAAACGGTAATAAATATTTCATTAGTATCCATGTTTTTGGCTTCTTTTAAAGCTTTATTCATTATCAACTCATAATATAAAACGGCATCGTCATATTTTTCTTTTTTCAAATTATAATTACCAGCCGCAATCAACAACTTTAAATATTTATCTTCGCCTGAAACTAAATCCATATTAGTCTCAAGATAATTTTGTAATTCTTTGTTTTGCCTTATCGTTTCTATAAATTCCTCGAACTTTTTTATTTCTTTTTTTATAGCATCGAGATCATCGGCATTAATTCCCGGTATTGATTCATCGGCTATTACACAGCCGTCGTCGAAATAATAAGAATAAATGCTTTCACGCAGGTTTAAAAAACCTTCTTTTTTAGTAATTATAAAATCAATCGTCTGTGATAACTCAAATTTTTCAGAAGCAGCATCTATTTTTGCAAGCAATTCTTTTTTTAAAGAATTATCGAAAGAAACATCATTTTGAATATATGCAGTTAAAGCCTTTTTAGGGAAGTTAATAACCGCTTTAACAACGACAGGCTTATTAACCGATTCAGTAATGAATTGCAGCGGAAATCTGAAATTTCTTTTGTCTGCGGCATTAAGTTTAAAATTATACCTGAGATTAGGTGAAACGGATTTAACGCTGTCTGAAAATGAAACCTCAATAACGCCTTCAATCGGTACAATTAAAGAATTAAGCTCGCATTCTAAATTTGCAATTGAATTTATTTCAACCGGATCGTTATTAAAAAAAGCTTTAAGCGAAACCCACTGCGGAATCTTAGCGTCAACAGAAGCATAGCCAGCATTGCCAAAAGAAAAACAAGAAACTAAAATAAAAATGATTAAAAATAAGAGCTTATTGTTTTTTATTTTCATTATTTATTTACCTTTTTTTCATCAATTTGACCGATAATTTTTTTAAAATCATCGATATTTTTAAAGCCTATATGCCTTTCCAACTCGCTGCCGTCAGCCTTTAAAAATAATATTGTAGGAAATTCATTCACTGTATACTTTCCTGAAAATGCGGCATCATCTTCAACAATTACTCGAAGGCATACGTATTTTTCTAATTTCTTTATAATTTCGGGATTATTAAATGTTTCCATTTCCATCTTTTTGCACCAGCCGCACCATGACGCTACCGCATCAACAAGTACAAGCTTATTTTCAGCTTTAGCGGCTTCGAGACATTCACTTAAGTTCGAATACCATTTTACTTTGCCATTAATATGCGCTGAATTTACTTTCGGTTCAATCGTCAGAGCGGCTTGATTATTTGTTTTATTTTCAGCATTTTTAGGCAATTCCTGCGCTATCAGAAACCTTAAATTAACAGCACTCCAAACAATAAACAAAAATAAGATAAATAACAGCCTGATTTGAATTTTGATTTTCATAAAAATTCCCTTCTAATGTGGTAAAATTATAATAATTCTATCATATTAACAAAAAAAAATCAATCACCTGAAAACTTATTATTTATAAGTACATTAAAAGGAGGAAATTATTTTTAAACACCCGGTGTTTTAACAATCGGGCATAAAAAAAGAAACACGCATCAAGTCCTTTTGACGGAAGTCGCTTCCCGTCTGAAAAACTTATCAGCATGTTTCTTTTTTTATAACTCGTTCAATTAAATTAACAAAAATAACAGGACGCTTTTTTCGTTAACGACCTGTAAATATAATGATTTTACTCCAGAGTATGAACTAAAACACCCGAGCGAAGCTTAGGTTCAAACCATGTCGATTTAGGCGGCATTATTTTATCTGCATCGGCAATATCCATCAGCTGTTCTATCGTTGTCGGAAACATAGCAAATGCCACTTTAAACTTATCGGAATCAACAAGTTTTTGCAATTCTCCAAGTCCTCTTATACCGCCGACAAAGTCAATACGTTTGTCAGTGCGCGGATCTTTTATAGCTAAAAGCGGATCAAGTACATTTTTTTGAAGAATAGTCACATCGAGGCAATCAATCGGATCTTTTGGATCAAATACATGCGATTTAGCATGTAGCTCATACCAGTCGCCGCCGATATACATTCCGAAAGTGTGCATTTTTGAAGGTTTAAAAGGCGTTTTGCCGTGCTTTTTTACTTCGAATTTTTTGCTTATTTCAGCCATGAATTGATCAAAACTATGGCCGTTTAAATCTTTTACCAGCCTGTTATAATCCATTATATAAAGCTGATCATGCGGAAACGCGGCAGCCATGAAAAAATTATATTCTTCATTACCCGTATGCTTGCTGTTACGTTCTTTGCGTACCTGCGCAATTCGGCCGCCCGAAGCTGTTCTGTGATGGCCGTCAGCTATATATAAATAATCAATATTTTTAAATTCTTCCTGAAGTTTAGCAATAATTTTTTCATCTTCAATTTTATATAAAATATGCTTAACATTATCTTCAGTAGTAACGTCAAATATCGGAGTATTTTTCATTACACCGTCGAGCATATCATTAATGCTTTTTTGAGCGCGGTATGTTAAAAATACCATACCTGTATTGGCATTGCATACATCGACATGCTTAGTTCTATCGTCTTCCTTATCTTTTCTGGTTAATTCGTGTTTTTTTATAATATTTTTCCAGTATTCTTCGGCTGAAGCACATCCGACAAGCCCTATCTGCGTTCTGCCGTCCATTATTTGCTTATATATGTAAAAGCAAGGCTTAGAGTCCTGAATTAATACTTTTCCAGTCATAAGTTTTTTTAAATTTTCACTTGCTTTATCATAAACTTTTTGGTCATATAAATTAATACCAGGATCGAGGTCAATTTCCGATTTATCAACGTGAAGAAAACTGTTTGGTTTTCCCTTTGCCAATTCGCGGGCTTCCTGTGAGTTAATAACATCGTATGGAAGACAAATAACCTCAGCCGCATTTTTACTGTCCGGATGATATCCTTTAAAAGGTTTGAAAATTGCCATTTGTTACCCACCCTTCATAATTTTTATGTTAAATTTTAAAGAAGGTGAAGAATAATAAATACTTGTATCATTCTCCACCTTCTTTTATGTTTTTACTTTTATATCAATATTTTTTATATTGATTTTGTTACTTAGTTTGACATTTTTAAGTATAGCACTAAAATTTTACTTAATCAACCGTCAAAGTTAAAAAATTCTAAATACTATTTTCTAAATTTTTAATCTGACAGTTATTCATGCAGTAAAAATTAGTTATTCAACTCATCACCCGCTGATGAATCCATTCCCATTTCAGTTACATCAGCAGCATGATCAGCGGCCGTTACCCTTGCTTCGTCTTCACTCATTATATCCTTAACTTGAGTTAATGACAGCCCTGGTTTTGCAATACCGCGCCTATCAAATGCCGGCAAATGAACTTTTCTGTATGCCGCGATTCCAGTTCCGGCCGGTATAAGTTTACCAATGATGATATTTTCTTTAAGTCCGCGCAGATAGTCAACTTTACCCTGAACCGAAGCTTGAGTAAGAACTCTTGTGGTTTCCTGGAACGATGCTGCCGAGAAGAATGAATCTGTTGTCAATGACGCTTTTGTGATACCCTGCAATATCTGTTCACCTTCAGCGCCGTTGCCGCCTAGAGCCATAATTCTATCATTTTCAATATAGAAATCATTTACGGTAACAATTTCACGAGGCAAGAATCTTGTTTCGCCAGGATGTAATATTTTTACTTTTCTAAACATTTGGCGGATGATAACTTCTATATGTTTATCATTGATTTGAACGCCCTGCCCCTTATACACGTGCTGTATTTCATCTATGATATAGCGCATTGTACGTTCAACACCGGCAATTTTACGAAGCTTCTTAGGAGCAACGTTACCTTCCGTCAACGGATCGCCTGCTTTTACAAGTTCGCCGTCAAATACAAGGAAGTTTGATATTGTACCAAACTGGCTCTTATATTGTTTTCTTTCACCAGAGAAACTTTCGATGATCAAGGAGTTTCCTGCGCGTTTAGCAATACCGTCGTATTCAGCTATAATAGCTTCTTTTTTAGGACGTCTTGCTTCGAAAAGTTCGGCGACACGAGGCAAACCCTGAATAATATCGATCGTTTTCTTTCCTGAAGAACCCCATTTTGCAAGTATATCACCGGTTTTTACAGTAGCGCCGTCTTCGACTTTAAGTTCAGCGCCGTCAAGAATTTGATGCGCTTCGCCCATTTGAATGACTACATTCGCTATCGTAGTGCGTTCTTTGCCTTCTTTATCTTTACGTTTTATTAATTTTACAACGCCGGTTACGTCATATTTGTAATTAACTTCTATTTCTTCGGCAATTCTCTTTTCAAAGTGAATTTCACCGAGGTTAAAGTTAATCGTTATGTCCGGAATGTATATTTTTACATTTGTCTCATTGAGATTTGCGGCGTTAAGATGTATCTTCTTTGCCGTTTCTTCATCAATTACACGGTCATATTCAATTACAACTTCACCGTCTGTATTGTTTACAAGCGTCTTATTAATCCTGTATCCCAATATATCTTTTTCTGATTTTAATTTCAGAAGGTCAATATGTTTGAAATAATCATGTTTTTTACCCGAAACTTTTATTTCTAACGAATCAGGAATTACCGGATAATAACGAAGCTGAGCTATATTCCTGCTTGTTACAGTGATCTTTTCGCTGTATTCCTTTTCATGACTGAATTTATCATTGATTAACGAAGCAAGTTTGTCGCCTTCTTTTACAAAATCACCTTCATTAACATGTAACAACATATCTGCGGTAATTTTATATTTTTTCTCGTTTTTCTCAGGTTTTACAAACTTATAGAAACGTTTATCTTCGGTATATTCAATCTTGCCTTCAAATTCGATTGGCTCGGTTAACGGAGTATTAGCCTCAACTTTTTCGCCATTTTTGATTTTTATCTGAAGACCGTCAGGAATTTCATATTCTTTACCCGAGTAAATAATGATCTTTCTGACAACTTCATCATTTACTTTCTTGCTGTATTTCATTATATAGTTAACTTTACCAGCAATTTTTGATTTTATAGACGGAATAGCTTCAGCGAATTCATCGCCAGTCTTTATAATATCGCCAGTTTTTACAAGCAATTTTATGTTAGTCGGAAGCTCATATTCCTCAACATGATTAATAACTCTGATTCTGTCAAGATGTGTCGGGCAGATCAATTCTGTGCCGGCCTTAATCTGAGAACCATCTTTTACCTTTATAGATGCGCCTTCAGGAACTTCGATAATCTTGTAATCTATTAATTCCACTCTTTTTATAGTGTGGTCATTAAGGATTTTATTTCTGATTTCATCCGTTATTACAGTTTTAGCAGAGCAGATCAATTCTGAAGTTTCCGATGAGATGATATCGCTCTTAGCAATTTTTCCGACAAGTTTTTCACGTATAGCAGCGGTATCTCTCAATGCAACAACTATCTCATTTGAAACTACGATTTGTTCAGCTGGAACATACATAGGCGTAATTTCAGTATGAATCTTGTCAATTTCAACAATCATTTTATTATCAATAACTGTTTCAGCATGGAATAAGACTTCTTTTGTCTTTTTATTTTTGATATCGCGTGTTATTTTCTGACCGACATATTTTTTCAATGTCTGAATGTCAAGATTTAAAACAGGCGAATCATTTTCGACTTTTACATAGCCGCCGATAGGTGAAACTTTGAAAAGTTTATCAGCTAATTCAGCAGTCATGCGTTCGCCTTCTTTTACGACTATCTCTTTAGTTCTTAAGTCGATTACAGGCGAAGCCAGAACCTTATCGACAACTTTTTCTTTTAAACTTATGTTGACGTCTTTTAAAGGCAATTCACGAACTTCACGAATTACGACTTTATTATAACGTTCAATCTTTTTCTGCTGCATAGGTCTTTCAAGCGAGCCGATTTCATATACTTCCGAATCAATTGCCCGTTCTTCAGTCTTAACTTCAACTTCACCGTCTGTATTTGCCTTAAACTGAATTTCTTCGCAAATTAATTCATCAACTGATACATTTGAACCGGGTTTTACTTTCAACTTGCTCTCGACTAAGTTCGCATCCTGAGGTATTTCATATTCGCATTCATCAGTTATGATTATGCGGCGTGTATCGATAGTTTTCGAAGAAGCGCCCTTAGGCTGAACAACCCTTGCAAGACCTGCTGTTTCTGAGATAAGAGTTATAGTATTTATCTTATCATCAATTTTTCTTTCGTCGAATTTAATTTCAGCCGGAACAAAGTATTCTTTTTGCGCGTCTTTCTTAACCTGAATAACTTTGCCGCCGTTTTTCAAGCTGACTTCGCCTTCGATTTCGGAAGTTATTGCAAGAATTTCTTCATTGCGTTTAATTTCATTACCGGAACGAACCTTAAGCTCAACGCCGTATTTAGCGTTTGACTCTTCTTTGAATTCTTTAACGCCCTGAGGAAGCGTATATTTTTTCTCACGAACGCTTTCTTTTTCATCAAGCGGCGAGATAAATATTATGCCATTATCAGATATAACTTTCTGGTTTTTAATCTTTATATCAAAGAATTCAACCTGACCGTTTATACCGGCTATAGCAGCTTTCTGTTCGGCTATTTTTTCGGCTATAATGTAACCAGCTTCAACTTTGTCGCCATTTTCTACTCTTAAATATGAACCGAGCGGAATTTTATATGATTCGAGACCGCCCTCTTCTTTTTCAAGAATAATGTTACCGTCAGTTGAAACTATGATACCGTCTTTAACAAGAAGGTTATTGAATTTTATTTTACCGCTGAACTGTGTAACAACCTGATTTGGGTTGTATTCGCAAAGCACGTCGCCGATACCAACTTTTTCGCCATTAGCGACTTTAGGGTTCAAGAACGCGCCCGGCGGAATGTTATAATAGTCTTTTTTGCCGTCTTTTTTGATAACAACGACATAACCGTCAAGAACAATACGTCTTAAGTCTTCTTCGATATCCGGTGTTTCTTTGCCGTCGGTATCGATACCGCCGATTGCCTGTTTTTTACGGTCGACTTTATATGTCCATTTCAAGCCGTCGACATTGATTTCACCTTCGACGTTGCTTCTGATTTCTATCTTTTGAGCCAACGCGATACCGCCTATATGGAATGTTCTCATTGTAAGCTGCGTACCAGGCTCACCAATTGACTGTGCCGCGATAATTCCGGCCGTTTCACCAAGCTCAACCATTTTTCCAGTCGAAAGGTCATTACCGTAGCATTTCTGACAGATACCCTGTTTGCTCTTGCATGTAAGCGGCGAACGGACATAAACTGCCGGACGTACTTTAACTCTTCTTACACGATAATTTCTCAAATGTTCTAAAGTTACGTTATCGATTATGCAATCGCTCTTAAGCAATATCTTATCCGTTTTCTCATCTATAACGTTTTCCGTCGCAACCAATCCAAGAGCTCTTTCGGCATTTTTTGTATCGATTTCGATTATCGACTCAGCGTGTTCGATTTTACGAGCCATTTCAGCGGATATTTCTTCGCCTTTATGAACGAGTATGTCGCCTGTTTCAGGGTGAACAATATCGGCTATTGTTGTACGGCCGTTAATACGGGTGCTGAGCGGAATCAATATTTCATTAGCGATAAGGTTATTTGATTTACGTTTTTCGCGGAGAGGCATAATAAATATACCTTCCGTTGCGCCGCAATCGTGTTCGCGCACAATTACGTCCTGTGCAACGTCAACGAGCCTTCTTGTAAGGTAACCGGAGTCAGCTGTTCTCAAAGCTGTATCAACGAGACCTTTACGAGCGCCGTATGTCGATATAAAATATTCTGTCTGTGTCAATCCATCGCGGAAATTCGATATAATAGGATAATCTATAACGTCGCCTTGCGGATTCGACATAAGACCGCGCATACCGCAGAGCTGACGAACCTGCTGCATTGAACCGCGCGCGCCGGATATAGCCATCATATAAACTGAGTTAAACTCGCCATCCTGGTCACGGCGCTGGAACTCCTGAATCATTTCATCGGTAACTTCAGCTGTTACGCCCTGCCAGATATCGATATCGTTCTGTCTTTTTTCTTCGCGTGTAATAGCGCCGAGTTCGAGCTTGTTGCCAAGATCGGCTGCTTTTTTACGTGCTGCCAGAACTATTTCAGGTTTTCTGTTAGGAATCAAAAGATCCGCAATCGAGAATGAAAGGCCTGATTTTGTGGCAAATTTAAAGCCCATTTCTTTTATTTCATCGAGAAGTCTGGCTGTACGGCCAAGGCCGCAGTTTTGATATGTCGATGTAACAAGGCTCGAAAGGCTGTTTTTGTTAATCTGTTTATTGACAAATCCCAATTCTTTCGGAAGCAGCTGATTGAATATAAGCCTGCCTATGCTTGTTTCGATATATTTTTCACCGATTCTGACGATATTTTCAGTATGAAGGTCCGCTACCCTCTGCTCATAAGCATGAATAGCTTCTTCGGCTGAAGCATAAATTTTTTGTTCGAAAATTTCTACTTCTTTAAGTCCGAGTTCTTTAATTTTAGACATTAAATATTTATTGATCGGAGTATATTTTTTTATAACGTTTTTACCTGCTTTATCAAAAACATCGACAGCAATCTTAAAGTTATATTTTTGTTTTTCAGGAAGCAGCTGTTCTTCCAGAGTGATTTTTTTATTTGTTTTCGAGCATGTAAATTCTTTTACTATTCTTGTATTTACAGGGTGTAAAATTCTGGTCAAGTAATAGCAGCCGAGTGTCATATCATGTGTAGGGTTCATAATCGGTTTACCTGAAGCAGGCGAGAACAAATTATGAGCGCTCAACATTAAAAGTCTGGCTTCTGTCTGGGCTTCTATTAAAAGCGGCACGTGAACAGCCATCTGGTCACCGTCGAAGTCAGCGTTAAACGGAGTACATACCAGAGGCGGAATCTGTATCGCTTTTCCTTCTACGAGGATCGGCTCGAATGCCTGAATACCAAGCCTGTGAAGTGTAGGAGCGCGGTTCAATAAAACCGGATGGTCTCTTACCACTTCATCGAGTAAATCCCATATTTCAGCCTTACCGCGTTCAAGCATCTTTTTAGCGCTCTTGATATTATGAGCAAGACCTTTTGTAACGAGCTTATTCATTATAAAAGGTTTAAACAATTCAAGCGCCATCTTTTTAGGAAGACCGCACTGATGAACTTTAAGGCTCGGTCCGACAACGATAACCGAACGGCCTGAGTAGTCGACACGTTTACCAAGGAGGTTCTGTCTAAAACGGCCCTGTTTACCTTTTAACATATCATTCAATGATTTGAGCGGACGTTTGCCAGGGCCTGTAACAGGTCTGCCGCGCCTGCCGTTATCGATCAATGAATTTACAGCTTCCTGAAGCATTCTTTTTTCGTTTTTAATAATTATGTCAGGAGCGCCCATATCGATAAGTTTTTTAAGACGATTATTTCTGTTAATAACGCGCCTGTAAAGGTCGTTCAAATCTGACGTAGCGAAACGGCCGCCGTCGAGCTGGACCATAGGGCGCAAATCCGGCGGAATAACCGGAACATAGCGCATAATCATCCACTGCGGCTTACAGCCTGAATTCAAAAACGTTTCAGCAACTTCGAGTCTTTTTATTATGTTATGTTTTTTAAAGTTTGATTTTTCCTGTAATTTTGATTTTAAATCCAATACAAGCTTCTGAAGATCGATTTTTTCGAGCAACTCAGCGATAGCTTCAGCGCCCATTTTCGCGTCAAAAAGATTGCCGTACTTATCGGAATATTGCCGGAATTCTTTTTCGGTCAAAAGCTGTTTTTCATTTAAAGGCAAATTACCAGGATTAATTACTATGTATGAATTAAAGTAAAGAACTTTTTCGAGGTCTTTAGGTGAAATATCAAGCAATAAAGCTATATACGAAGGCGTGCCTTTAGCGTACCAAACATGCGCCACCGGTGCAGCCAGCTCGATATGACCCATTCTTTCACGACGAACTTTCGATTCTGTGATTTCAACTGCGCAGCGTTCGCATTTTATGCCTTTATATCTGATGCTTTTATACTTACCGCATGAGCAAGTGTAGTCGCGTGTAGGCCCGAATATTACTTCGCAAAATAAACCGTCACGTTCAGGTTTATGTGTTCTGTAATTTATGGTTTCAGGTTTTTTAACTTCACCCCATGACCAACCTCTAACATCTTCAGGCGAAGCCACCATAATTTGTATGGCATCAAATTTATCTACGTCCCACAAAGAAATCTCCTCCTTAAATAATTAATAATCTATTATAGTTTAAAAACTTGGCAATAATAACGCTTTAGCCGGACCGGCTAAAAACCGGCCCGACATATTTTTTCAAGCGTTTATTTCTTATTTTTCAGTTTCAGGTTCTTCTTCAGTTCCGTTATCGATATCATCTTCTAAATCATCTTCGGAATCGTCGAGATTTTCTTCGACACCGAATCTTTGTGAAGCTGCAGGCTGTTCGTCAGTAAGCAATTTTACTTCAGCTTCTGTTTTTAACTGAACGGAAGTATTATCCTTCTTCAATTCAATCTTTAAGCCAAGGCTCTGCAATTCCGACACAAGAACTTTAAATGATTCCGGAACTTTAGGGGTGATAACATTTTCGCCTTTTATTATTGCTCCATAAACTTCGACACGGCCTTCAACGTCGTCCGATTTTACAGTCAATAATTCCTGCAATATATGAGCTGCACCGTAAGCTTCGAGGGCCCAAACTTCCATTTCACCAAAACGCTGACCGCCGAATTGAGCTTTACCGCCAAGAGGCTGCTGCGTAACGAGCGAGTACGGACCTGTAGCACGGGCATGTATCTTATCATCAACTAAGTGCGCGAGTTTCATTATGTACATTTGTCCTACGGTTACTTTGTTATCAAAAGGCTCGCCGGTTCTGCCGTCATATATTGTCTGCTTTCCGTCTTCTACCTCTACCAGGTCAGTTACCGCAGCCATTTTCTGGAATTCAGCGATTATATTCTTCGATTTCAGCGATTCAATAACAGTCTCAGGTCTTGGGAATTTAGCTTTATCGTCAACTTTAGCATAGCCGACTTCACCATTTTCACCTGCAACTGCATCTACATAGTACGCAATTTCAAGATGGCTGTTTTTGAATTCAACTTTTTCAGTATAATCTATTAACTTTGACAAATCAAAATACGGAGTAACAACTTTCTTTGTCGATTTTTCTGAAGGCATGATAGGCATAAGAATTTTATCCAATTCTTTTTCGCTTAACTTTTTGGTCATACCGACAGGTAAGTTTGTGCCTGCGTCATAAACTACAGCCTGATATTTTGAAAGCAAATACTTTAAAGTTTCAAGATAATATTTTATGCTTGGGGCGTTAAGACCAAGAAGACCTTCTTTTTTGTTGTGGTCATATTCGCTCTGTATGTTAGAGATAAAATTGTTTATTATGTCCTGAATAGCAAGCGTTTCGAATTTCAAATAACCGAAGCATTTTTTCTCGTTAAGATTATATAAGTTTAATCTTTCGTGTTCGAGAATTCTCTGCAGTGAAAGGCCGGCTCTTATTTCAAGTTCCGAGGCGCTTTCAAATATAGGTACTTCAAATCTGAAACCAAGCTCCCTGTAAATCAAGCCGAGATATGTTTCAAGAACCTGTCCGAGATTCATACGGGAAGGAACGCCGAGCGGGTTAAGAACTATATCAACAGGCGTGCCGTTCTTCAAATACGGCATATCTTTTTCAGGCAGTATTTTAGCGATAACACCCTTGTTACCATGTCTTCCTGCCATCTTATCGCCTTCGGTTATTTTACGTTTCTGAGCGATATAAACCCTTACGAGTTTATTAACGCCGTGAGGCAATTCGTCTTTATTTTCACGTGTGAATGTTATAACATCGACGATCTTTCCGCCTTCACCGTGAGGAACCGTATATGAGGTGTTTCTTACTTCACGGGCTTTTTCACCAAATATTGCGCGCAAAAGTTTATCTTCGGCGGTAAGTTCGGTTTCGCCTTTAGGAGTAACCTTACCCACGAGGATATCGCCTGATTCAACTTCGGCGCCTATTCTTACGATACCTTCTTCGTCGAGATTGCGGAGCGCTTCAGATGAAATGTTCGGGATATCTCTTGTAATTTCTTCAGGTCCAAGACGCGTATCGCGTGTTTCGATTTCATATTCTTCAATATGTATCGAAGTATAAACATCGTCCCTTACAAGTCTTTCCGATAACAATATAGCGTCTTCGAAGTTGTACCCTTCCCAAGGCATAAATACGCCGAGAACGTTTCTGCCAAGCGAGAGTTCGCCGCCGCATGTTGCCGGACCGTCAGCGAGCACGTCACCTTTTTTGATTTTCTGTCCTTCTTTTACGAGGACTTTCTGATTGATGCATGTTCCCTGGTTGGAACGTTTATATTTCAAGAGTTCATAAGTTTCGTAATATGCTCTTTTGTCCTGATAGTCGCTGCGGTTGACATAAACTACTTCGCCGTCTCTTGTCGATACTCTTACCGATTTAACCTGCGGCATTTTTTCGTCGATTTCACGGGCCATTTTTTCGTCGATGAAAGTGTTTACGTCGTAAAGTATTTCCTTGCTGCCAGTTTTGAAAATAGGTTCTTTCAAAATATGGTCGCTTATGCCTTCCCAGAACATTTTACGGGTTTTTTCAATAATCACCCTGTTCGCGTCAACGCTTTTTACAACGCCGTCGCAGTTTGAAACTACCATAACGCCAGAGTCTTTAGCGACTTTATGCTCGAGGCCGGTGCCTACGCACGGTGATTCGGTTTTTAAAAGAGGCACAGCTTGACGCTGCATGTTCGTACCCATCAATGCACGGTTAGCGTCGTCATTTTCAAGGAACGGAATCAACGCGGTAGCGACAGATACCATCTGAAGCGGCGATATTTGAATTAAGTCCGCTTCGCTCGAATTGATGTACGAAAATTCATATTCTTCGTCTCTTTTATATTTTGCCGAAACGATTTTATCGTCGATCACTTCGTATTTTTTCTGCTTGTCATAGCAATAGCTGATGTCTGAAGGGCAAACTTTATATTCGTCTTCCTCATAAGCATCGAGGTATTTTACATCGCGTGAAAGTTTGCCTTTTTCGGCTTTTCTGAACGGAGTTTCAATGAACCCATATTCATTTATATTGGAGTAGATCGCAAGCGAGCTTATAAGACCGGCGTTCGGTCCTTCAGGTGTTTCGATCGGGCATATTCTTCCGTAGTGAGTAGGATGCACGTCGCGGACTTCGTAACCGGCTCTTTCCCTTCTTACGCCGCCAGGTCCAAGGGCGGATATACGGCGTTTGTGGGTAAGTTCCGAAAGCGGGTTTGTCTGGTCCATAAATTGCGACAACTGCGATGTTCCAAAGAAGTCTTTGATCATTGCGGCCACAGGGCGGGCATTTATAAGGCTCTGCGATGATATTGTCGCCGAATCCTGAATTGTCATTCTTTCTTTTATGTCGCGTTCCATTCTGATAAGGCTCATTCTGAACTGGTTTTGCAGCAATTCGCCTACTCTTCTAACGCGCCTGTTGCCGAGATGGTCGATATCGTCCACATGGCCGAGGCCGTTGCAAAGATCGATTAAATAGCGGACTACCGAGATAATATCAGATTTGGTGAGAATGCGGCCTTTTTTTACGAATATAGATTCGCACTTCGCGTCTTTTATCGAAGCGAAAAGTTCCTTGGTCAAAATCGTTCCAGGAGCTATTTTAGTGCTCTGTTTCGTAGCCGGATCGGTTATTTTGATTTCGCGTACAATTTCACGGCCGATAATTTTCTTTTTAAGAAGTTCTTCTTCTTCGAATGAAAGCATTTCATACTGCGTTCTTGCGATAGCCGTAAGAGTGCCGTCCGAAGTTATGATTTTTATTGTTTGTAATTTTAATTTATTTAATTTTGAAGCTATATCAGGCGTAATTGTCGTTTTAGGCTCATAAAGTATGGCGTTAGTTTTCGGATCCATAATTGTTTCGCCGAGAGTTTTGCCTATCAAAGCCTTTCTGAAAGCTTCCTTATCGCGGAATATTATTTCCTCGAAGTCGATTTCGTTGAAAACTTCAAGAATTTCGCCGTCTCCGGTAAGGAGTTTAACTTTTTCGCAGCCGCTAACTTCAATAGCGTCGGCCATTTCGCGTGTTATTATTTCGCCTGATTTACCGCAAGCTTTTCCGGTTTCTTTGTTGTGTAATGTTTCGCCGAGAGTATTTCCTATAATACGTTCGCGTATGCGCAATTTATTGTTAAGTTTGTAACGGCCTACATCCGCAAGATCATATTTGCGCGGATCGAAGAATAATCCATTCAAAAGGTTGAGCGCATTTTCTTCGATAAATGGTTCGCCGGGACGTATTTTTGAATAAATATCGGCGAGCGCTTCTGAATTGCTCTTTGTTTTATCATATTTTAAAGTGTTTTCGATATATTCGCTCTTATTGAAAAGTTCGCCCAGTTCTTCAGCGGAGAAACCCATTGCTTTAAAAAGAACGGTAACGGGCTGTTTTCTTTTGCGGTCAATTCTGACATGTATAGTATCTTTCATAACATCGAGTTCGAATTCGAGCCATGCGCCGCGGTACGGAATTATTTTGGCAAGATACTGTTTTTTCAGCTTATCATATTTGTAATATGTGCCAGGCGAACGGTGGAGCTGCGATACGACAACACGTTCAGCACCGTTTATTATGAATGTTCCGCGCTGGGTCATGCACGGAAGGTTAGCTAAAAATATTTCCTGTTCTTTCACTTCACCGGAATTTTTATTGATAAGGCGGATGATGATCGAAAGGGAAACGCCATAGGTAACATCTCTTTTTTTACATTCGTTAGGATCATATTTGATTCTATACGGAACGCCGTCGATTGTAGCGAAAGTGCACTCGCGTTCTTTAGCGTGAGGGCAGTCATAATAACTGCATTCCTTAACTTTTGTGCCTTTTGTATCAGGGCAGTCTTTGCAGCGGCCGAGACCAAGCTTGTATTCTACAAACTCAAGAATCAAATTGCCGGTAAAGTCCTGTATAGGAAATACATCGAGAAATATTTCCTGAAGACCCTGACGCAGACGGTTTAGCGGCGCACGGTGCGCCTGTAAAAATTCACGGTATGAAGCCAGCTGAATGTCGATCAAATTCGGCATATCGAGGATGTAATCACCACTGCCGAAATTAAGCTTTTCCTGGCCGGTTGTGTTGTTTGTTATTACCCTTGGCATTAACGACAACTCCTTACATAAAAATAAAAATACTTTAAAGTATTAAACACGACAACCCTACTCTGAAACGCTTCAAAGCAGGGCTAAAAAAAAGAATATTCAGTTTTTAATTTAAGTACGGATTAATAATAATTTTCAAATTCTCAAGACTTTTCAAAAATTTTTAGGACCGGTTACCTTTTTTACTTTTTGAAAACACAATAAGCCCGTTTGGCGCATTATACGCTTTTTCGGGGCTATTTGAGCTTATTACTATTTTAAATTCTAAGTATTCTAACAGATTTTAGTCAATAAGTCAAGTTTTTTTTGGCACGTTTTTTGTTTCCTGAAAAATTTATTTTTATAGCGCCATAAAAAAATAATTTGAATACAATAAGTCGAAAATGTTTTGAATAATACTATAAAACCTAAAAATTATTTAAAACAAAATAATTCACAACAGGCAAAAGTAAAATTTCTGCTTCTAAAATCATTTTCCATGATAATCTATCGAATGAAATTTTCACATCAAATCAATAATGCGCTTTTCGCCAAAACTACCGCTTTGAAAGACCCAAAAGTATTTTATACTTTCAAGCCGAACTGATTAACCAGCGATTTTAGCCAAAAAATCCTTTATTTTGCAGATTTCAGATTTTGAAACTTCAGGGAATCCTTCACGGCTCCCTGCAATTTTCATATCGATAATACCGAAGTTTGAATTCATCGGAACGAATTTTTTCGGTTTTACCTCGCTCTTAGTTATATACTTAACAAGCGACCCGGCCATAGTTTTTTCGTATTCAATCAGATCAAGCACTGAAACAATATTTTTGTCATTAACCTCACCGGCGCTAAATTCTTCGCTTTTCACGGCCCCTATTACAGAGCGTTTTAAGGTTTTATATTCGCCGGCAAACCCTGCCGGAACAAGATATTTTAAAATTATATTCAGGGCCGCAATTTTTCCGGTCGCTATCGCTTCAGTATAACCTTCAGAACCGAGGAGCTGGCCCGCAACATAAATATTTTCAGAATTTTTCAGGCTCAAGTCAAAATTAACGGCGCCGGGCGAATAGATGTAATTATTCTTATGAATCACGCCGTATCTTAGTATTTTTATATTTTCAAGCCCAGGTATCATTGAAAAAACGCGCTTTTGCTCGCCAAATTTCATCTTGGTCTGAAAACCCACAAGATTAAAGGCGGAATGCATATTATTTTCCGTTCTCAGCTGCAAAACGGCATACGGCATCTTATCTGGATTCTGAGGGTCTATTATTCCCTTAGGCTTCATCGGGCCGAACCTCAAAGTGTGCGTGCCTCGGCGCGCTAATTCCTCTATCGGCATGCAGCCTTCGAAGAAAATCTCTTTCTCGTTTTCATGCGAAGGAACAGTTTCGGCGCCTATCAGAGCCTCGTAAAATCTCAAATATTCTTCTTTGTTCAGCGCTATATTCAAATAATCGGGCGTACCGCGCTGATATCGGTTCTGCCAGAATGCCTTCGCCATATCGATCGAATCGGCGGCGATTATCGGCGACACCGCGTCATAAAAATAAAGCTCGGCCTTAAATTTTTCCGAAAGGCTTTCAAAAAGCTTTGCCGAAGTCAACGGTCCGCTCGCCATAACAACTAAGTCACTTTTACCGAAATCGTCAAAAGATAAGATTTCTTTCCGGATAACTTCAATATTCGGGAACCTCGAAATTTCATTTTTTATATTTTGTGAAAATTTATCGCGATCGACACAAAGCGCCTGACCGCCGGGAACCGCCGCAGCCCTGGCCGCGCGAAGGACGAACGAACCCAATTCTTCAAGTTCAGCTTTTAAAATTCCAGGCGCAGTATCCGGCTTAACCGATCCGAGCGAATTCGAACAAACCAGCTCACAGAGATTATCGGTTTTAAAAACCTCATCGCCGCTTGCCGGACGTTTCTCGTAAATATTGACTTTAAAACCATAAGCGGCAAGAGTGAGCGCGCATTCACAACCGCTCAATCCGCCGCCTATAACATGAACCACGGGAATATTCATTTTTCTTCCACTCATTTAAAATATTCTGTCTTTCTATAACTACATAGTATCCTGATTTTGGCAGAAACAAACCCAAAAACAATAAAAATATATTATTTTTCTTCTTATACAATAAAATTTCAAAAGATAATCTAAATTTTCAATATGCTTATATATTTATTAAATTCAAACAACTTATAAAATAGTATCTCTAATTAAACGCCAAAATTAAAATAGCATTTAATATTCAGATAATTCGGTAACTTCTTCAGATTTTTTCTTCCGCGTTTTAGGCGTATCTTCACTCTCACCGTTATCCGATTTTTCATCAGGCTTATACGAGCATTCCTTGTTCGAGCAGGCGGTCTTATCGCCTTTTTTCGAAACCTTAACAATCAGGAAACTGCCGCATTCAGGACAATTTTCGCCGGTCGGCCTGTCCCATGAAACAAAATCGCACTTCGGATATTCCGTACATGAATAAAAAATCCGGCCCTTTTTTGATTTCCTGACCATTATCTTGCCGGCGCAGCCGTCCTTGGGGCAATTAATACCGATATCTTTTTTTATCGGCTTGGCATTGCGGCATGCCGGATAACCGCTGCATGCCATAAATTCTCCGTAAGGCCCTTTTTTTAGCACCATATCCTTGCCGCATTTTTCGCATTTACCCATAACGGTCTGCTCGGCGGTTTCCCTTACGACCTGATTCTGCTTCTCATAGGCGGTCAACCGCTCGTTAATGACTATTTTCGGCTCCTTAATGTCGAAAATACCCTTTTCGAATATCACAAAATCATTTGGAATATTCCTGGTAGAGCGGCAATTTGGATATTTCGAGCAGGCAAGAAATCTTCCTTTTTCAGAAAATACAACTGTCATTGGGCTCTTGCACTTCTCGCAAGAGCAGTCAGTCATTACATTAAGCCTTTTCAAATTTTTATCAGCATACGATATCTTTTCCGAAAAAGGCGAATAGAATTCCGAAAGGACCTCGTGCCAATCTTTCTGACCCTCTTCGATTTTATCGAGTTCTTCTTCCATTTTAGCCGTAAATTCGACATTTATAAGATCGTTAAAATAGCCTTTCAAAAGCACTGACGCCGCAATTCCAATATCGGTGGCAAAAAATTTCTTCTCTTTGATCTCGACATAATTACGGTCTAATATCGTATTCACGATGGTCGCGTAAGTAGACGGGCGTCCTATCTTAAGCTCTTCGAGGGTTTTTATGAGAGTAGCCGTCGAATAGCGCGGCGGCTCCTTAGTGAACTTTTGCTCAGGAATTATTTCTTTCATCGAAAGAACTTCGCCTTCAGTCAATTTAGGAAGACGACCGTTAAAAATTTCGCCCTCTTCATCATTTTCGGTTTCTTCGTTTTTCTTTTCCTTCTCGTCCTCGACCGAAATATCATAAAGAGTCAAAAACCCCGGAAATTTTAGGGTTTCGCCGATACTTTTAAATATAACCTGGTCATTTCCCAGCTCGACTGCTACGCTGTCAAATACCGCATCAGCCGATTGCGACGCGACATAGCGCTTCCATATCATATTATAAAGCCTGTATTCATCGTTGGTAAGGTGCGCTTTCATCTTTTCGGGCGTATTCTTTATATCGGTCGGCCTTATAGCTTCATGAGCGTCCTGCGCAGCAGCCTTGGTTTTAAAGAATCGTTCTTTGGCCGGAACGTATTCCTTGCCGTAGTTATTTTTTATAAATTCGCGCGCTTCCGCTATGGCTTCAGGCACAACGCGGTACGAATCCGTACGCATATATGTTATCAAACCGACAACATTGCCTTTTTCTATTTCTACGCCTTCGTATAATTTCTGCGCTACCTTCATCGTGCGGTTCGGCGCAAAATTCAGATAACGCGAGCATTCCTGCTGCAATGTCGAAGTGATAAACGGCGCCGGCGGCCTTTTTAACTTTTCCCTGTTAATCGTTTTCAGTACTTTATACTCAAGACTGCGGCACGCTTCGACGATTTCTCCGGCTTCGGCAGAATTCGTAATTTTCGGCTTTTTCCCTTTAAACCTTATAAGCTGCGATTTAAACGACTCCGCTGTTTTTTTCTGGAAAATACCGTCAATCAGCCAATATTCTTCTTTAATGAATTTCGCTATCTCTTCCTCGCGCTGGCAAACCAAAAGCACGGCGACAGACTGAACACGTCCAGCTGACAGGCCTTTTTGAAGCTTACGCCATAAAAGAGGCGACAGTTCGTAACCCACGAGGCGGTCCAGAATACGGCGGCCCTGCTGAGCATTTACCTTGTCGATATTTATTTTAGTCGGATTTTCAATAGCTTCGCTGACCGCTTTCGGCGTGATCGAATTAAACGTGACACGGTTATAAGAGTCAAGGTTAAGGTTTAGCGCGCGCGCCAGATGCCATGCAATTGCCTCTCCTTCACGGTCAGGGTCGGGAGCAAGAAATACATTCTCGACCTTTTCCACTTCACGCTTTAACTCTTCTATTACCTTATCTTTTTTAGGTATGACTTCATATTCGGGCTCGAAATTCTTCTTTTTATTAACCCCGAGGGTCCTCGTCGGAAGGTCTATAACGTGCCCCATCGAAGCCTTAACTTCGAAATTGGAGCCAAGTATTTTTTTTATAGTCTTAATTTTTCCAGGTGACTCAACTATTATAAGACTTTTACCAACGCTTTTGCGCACTAGAATTCCCCCGCCCAAAATTAAATTTATCTATAATTTTTTTATTGCTCAAATTTCATAAAAAATCAGGTTATACTCTGTCAGCTTATTTGCGCGTTATAACGCGCAATACCAGCCTGAAGCATTGCTCTGCCAGTTATTATTTCCTAAAAGCCCTGCTCCGATTATTGCATATATTTTATCCTGAAATCGACATTGTCCTCGCTGCCGTCTTTTTGCGGTATATCGATCATCCGGAACTCTTCCATAAGCTGTTTTACAATTTCAACCGGCGCGTCCTCGATGGCATACTGCTTTAATGTCTCAATTAAACGCTCGATTTCATGGACCGTTACGCCACCGAAATGAAGCATTTCCATAAGGAACCCGCGCGCTTCTATCGAAAGCAGAGTTTCTTCGTCAAGCGTAAACATTCTGACGCTTTCGCAAGCCGGATCGGCCATCATAACAGGACCAGTTTCACCATTCTCGGAATCAGAACCAGCGCCGCTTAGTTCGCTGAAATACCATTCACAAGCGGCTTCGATCTCATTAAAAGAATAGCCTTCTTTTAAAAGCGATTTCTGTACTTTTTTGAATTCACCTTCGTGATCAAGCATTCCCTGCATTATCTTAACAAAAATTTCGCCGATTCTATCACTCATTTTACGGTTTCGTACCTCTTTCCAAAAAATGTATTTATAAAACCTTCTATTTCAAGTTTGCTTAAAATAACAAGCACGGCCGAATTATCCAACCGACCGTTTATTTCTTCGAAAATATTATCTATCGGCGCCTGCCCGCCCTCAAATTTTTTTTCGAGCGAGTTTATAACCTTATATACCAAATTTTCATCCGCATTCAGCGCAGACAGGTCCGCTATTTTTTTATTTTTTTTCAAAATTTTAGAAGCTGCCTTAAAATCCACTTCATCTAATATATCGGCAATATTCGTAACTAATTTTGCATTATGATTTTTTATAATGTTATGACAGCCGCCAAAGTCCCCGCGAGTCATATCGCCGCACAATGAAAAAACCTCCCGGTTTTGTTCGGAAGCATATTTTGCAGTTATTAACGCGCCTGATTTTTCGCCGGCCGCCGCCACAAGAACTCCTTTAGAGAGCCCTGAAATTATCCTGTTTCTAAAAATAAACGTATATTTCGCAGGTGCAGAGCCAGGCAGATATTCGGAAATTACGGCGCCGTTTTTTATTATATTTTCATAAAGCGACAGATTCGAAGGCGGAAAAATTATGTCAAACCCGCTTCCTAAAACGGCGAATGTCGTATTATCCCCGTCCAGAGCGGCCTTATGCGCGCACGAATCGATGCCGGCCGCAAGGCCTGAAACTATATTTATTTTCAATTCAGAAAGTTCGCCGCAAAATTTCTTGCATTGTCCCAGAGCATAAGTCGAAGGTTTACGCGTTCCGACCACAGCCAGGCTGTCGGCATTCCTGTCATACCCGGCCCCGGCTGCATATATAACAAGCGGCGGAGCTGGAATTTCCCTTAAAATCGCGGGATAGTTATCGTCAAATATCGTTATCGCACCGACAAAAACATCTTTACCTATATTATTTAAAATTCGACGGCTGTAATTTTCATAAGCCGACATGGCTTTTTCACGCTCGCCGGCTGCCGGCCTCACGGTCTCGAGCCGCTTTAAAAGCCATTCAATAACAGCTTTATCATGTTCCGTTTCAGGAGATTTTATCATCCGGCCGCAAGCAAGGTTTGCCGCATCGCCGAAATAATTCGAAAGCAAATTAAAATTAACTTTAGAATTCGAATATACATTAAACTGAGTTAAAATAAAACAGGTTTCAAGATGATTTTTCAAAGAGGCCCCTCTGTATATTTGAAATTACATTTCATTCTTTTTTGAAAAACTTCTCATAATTTTCAAAAGCCAGAACCGCACATTTTCATTTTCTTCGGTTTCAAGTATCATCTGAAGATCGTCTTTTATGACAGGCCCAAGCGCCATTACAGCTTTTGAAATACCTTCGCGTTTATCGATATTAGCTTCACCGAGCGCTTTAATAAGCGGCGCAAGCGCATTTTTCCCGCACAAACCAAGCGCCTTTATTATCTGTGCGCGCGACTGTTCGTCATTATCATTTAATAAAGGCAGAAGGCTGTTTATTTCGCCGAGCCGCCCGAGCGAAGCCGCGGCGAACTCACGGACCCAGTCATTGCCGTCGTTAAGCGCTTTAGTAAGCTGGTCCGCCGCGCGCTTATCCTCCATATAACCAAGGGCATACGCGCAATTATAACGCATTTCGTTGTTGCCGGTCTTCAAGTTCTCCAGAAGCACGCCGAATGCATGGTCCTTCAATACCTTTAATATCCTTATTATGGCGTCGCGCACGTCCTCACGCGGATCGCCGAGCGCCATTATTATCTGAGGAATGAACATGCGCCCGTTTTCAACCAAAATTTTAATCGCGTTTTCACGCACAAAATAACTCTGGTCGCCAAGCATTTTTATAAGCCTTGCTATAAGCGTAGAATTGAAAAAATCGGCAATAGCGATCGCAAGCGATATTTTAACGTTATCAGACATCGGCGTTTCGCTCGGCTTGACTTCCTCTGGTGTTTTCATGTAAAGCAATATCTGTTCGCTGTATTCGTCAAATTTAGAGCAAAGCGTCTTTATAAGCCAGTGCAGCTGATTTTCAGGAAGATTCGGCTCCAGGAGCTTATGGAAAAATAAAAACTTATGCTCTTCCGTCAAATTTTCTACCAAATTTCTATATGCGTTATAGCAAACAATATAGTCTGAGTCATTCAAAACGTCGATCACTTTTTTTATAGTGTCGGCATCCTTAGCAAACCTTATTGCGTAAGGCGCATAGCGGCGCAGGTGAAGAGTCGGCGAATCAAGGCACTCAATCAGTAATTTCAAAGCGGGCTGGCCGATCCTGTACAGCACTTCCATCAAAACTTCGGCTATATGTTCATTGCAATTTTTAAACACTTTCTGAATAATCTGTACGATTTTATCGCCGGCCTCGACGAGCGATTCGATTATAACGCGGTCAAGCTCCGGTTCGTTGTTGGCAAGCGCTTTAATAAGCGTCACAAGGACTTTATCGTCATTTTTTACCCTGCCGAGGACAAAAGCGGCGATTATCTGCATCGGCAAAGTGCCGCCTTCTATCATTTTGAGCATGAGCGGAATATTAATTTCGCTCATATTGCGCAATACCTTCGCGATACGCATTAGAAGGCCGCGGTCTTCGTCAAGCCCGTTATATTTAACAAGAGGTTCGACAGCATTTTTGCCGATTTCTGTCAAAACAAGCTCTGCTTTTCTCTGAAGCGAGTAATTACGGTCCTGAAGGTAAATTAGAATTTTTTCTATTACTTCTTTATTGCCGTTCTTTCCTAATATAATGGCCGCCATAAGGCCGGCTTCCGACTTGGGATTATCATTAAAAACTTTTTCAAGTTTCGAAATTTCTTCCGGAGTCACACTCTGAGAATAATACATCAGCGCATTCTTTTGCAGTATTTTATTCTTGTTGTTTATGTCATCTAAGGTAAATGTTGACAATTTAACCCCGCCTCTTTTAATTTAATAATTTATTTATTACGGCTTAATCTAAGTTTACATGCTTTAAAGATGATCTGACTTCCGATATTATTTATTTTTAGGTTTTATGAAAGCCTTGATCTGGGCCGGTTTTATTTCCACTGGAACCGTAGTTCCCGAGATCAAAAGGTCCAGAGTCACGCTGCCGGTATCGAGCTTATCTATCGAGTTGTGAAGCATAGCGTCAATTTTAAATTTAGAATTTTCCAGTTCCTTGATTTTAAATAAAGGCGCGTTAGCCTCTATGTTTATAGTTTCATCCTCGAGAGTAATTTCGTAATTTTCAAGATGCGGCGCCATAACCGGCACGTTATAAAATTTCTGAGTCTTGTATATAGGTTTCAATGTAACTGTAAGCGAAACCTGTTTATTTTCGACAATAACGCCGGCCTGCTCGGGAAGTATTAACTTTACTACCTGTTTGATTCCCTGAGTAGCATTTGTCATATCTATCGGCTCGGTATTTATCTCGGTTATTTTCGAAATTTTTTCCGGCACTCCTTTAATCATTATAAATTTAGGGTCGCATTCCGACGAAAGTATAGTATATCCCGGAGCTACATTACCCTTTATCGACGGCACCACATTAACCTGCTTCGACGGCATAGGCTGGACATATACGCTTATTTCCGCATCTTTCGGAGTTATCATGACATCCGAATTAGCCTTATCATTAATGTCAGTCTCGGTTAAGTTCAAAAACTGCTTTGTTGAATAACTCGAATCAAGATTCGAAACTTGCACCGGCACGATTAATTGCTTAACTTTGCTTATCGTCTTTTTAGGCCCTTTGAGCTTAACTATTTTAGGATTCGTTTCTATCTCTTTTATATAATAACCAGGCTTTACCTCGCCGTTCGGCATTACATTTACTTCAACTGTTTTTTCTTCCATCATAACCGGCATTATTTCAATCTCACGCGGTTCTATTTTTAACAAATCAAGCCCGCGCGGCGAAATTACCGACACCGGAATTTTATTCGGAATATCAGGAACGGCTTTCGATACATTCACCGAAGCGAAAAGTTTAACCGGATAGTACCCTTCGATTATATCTCGGCGGCCGCCATGCAGAATTATATGAACTTTAGAAGGTATATTTTTATAAGCGCAATCAGACCTTTTTTCGGTCACGAGAAGATCGATCTCAAACTGGCGGTCGACAACTGGATTTACAATTATATTAACGTAAAACCATCCGATTATTGCCAGAAAAAGTGATAATATGCGCAGTGAAAAATTTTCGAATAATATGTATTTCATAATAATATTTCTTTATCTCAATATTTTTTTATGCTTATAAAAATTTCACGCTTAATTAAAAGCATTTTTTTTAGCCGTTTTAAGTTAAAAATCCCCTGCAAATATAATTTCATTTCAAATTGTGTTTTTATTTTTTCCAATAAAAACACATTAATATTTAGGATTTTTCAATATATCCGATCCAGACCGGCCGGTTATCCGTTTATTACTCTATGAGTTTTTGAATATATTTTTATTCTGGAGCGGACTCAGCATTCGTTTTAAATTTCTTACAAGCTCGTCACCGTCAAGGCGCCTGTTTATAATACCGTTAGCTGCGATGGAAATAATTCCGGTTTCTTCGGAGACTATTACTGAAACTGCGTCAGATGTTTCAGTGACGCCTATCGCGGCACGATGCCTCGTTCCCAGTTCCTGCTGTAATTTTGGATTATCGGAAAGCGGCAATATGCACCCGGCCGCCTCGAGAAGGCCGTTTGAAATTATAACAGCACCGTCGTGAAGGGGCGATTTCGGGTAAAATATATTCTGCAGCAATTCAGATGAAATTGCGCCCTTAATGACGACTCCAGATTCGATAAAATCCTCGAGCCCGGATTCTCTCGATAATACCATAATAGCGCCGGTTTTAGTCTTTGCCAGCGCCAGAACTGCCTTTTGAATCTGAGTTATCATTTTCTCGAGCTCTTCATCCTTAAGATAAACCTTGTTGCCAAAGATACCGCGCCGGCCCAATTTTTCGAGGGTCTTACGAAACTCGGGCTGAAACAATATCAGCAAAGCTAAAACACCTATCGGCAATATTTTTTCGAGTATCCATATAACCGTATTAAGCTGTATCCACGGCGATATTACGAGCGGAAGCAAAACCAGCGCGAGGCCGACTAAAATCTGCATCGCGCGCGTTCCCTTAATCAGCAGTATAAACTCGTAAATGACAATGCTGACAACCGCAATGTCTATTAAATCAAATATTCTGATATCGCTTAAAAGATAAATTAACATTTAACCTTCTATAACTTCAACTTAAGACGGCCTTTGGCGCCGCCTGATTTTTTATTTTACTATCCCGTATTTTTTCAAAATATCCTTAAGTTTAGAGCGTGAAGCCTCGGAAATTCTGCAAAGCGGCAGCCTGAATTCCTCTTCGCACATTCCCATCATTGCAAGCGCCGTTTTCACCGGAATCGGATTTGACTCTATGAACATTACATTATGAAGTTCCAGGAGCTTATTATGAATTTCACGAGCCCCGACCGTATCGCCGCAGTTATATTTATCGATGCATTGTTTTACAAGGCCCGGCACGATATTAGCCGTAACCGAAATCACGCCCGCGCCGCCTATTGATAAAACCGGCAGGGTAAGCGCATCGTCGCCTGAAAGAACCGTGAATTTTTTAGCCGACTTAAGGCATGTATTAATGTATATTTCAGACATTTGAATCAAATTGGCAGACGCTTCCTTAACCGAGACTATATTCTCGATTTTTTCGAGACGTTCAATAGTCGCAGGCAAAAGGTTGCAGCCGGTGCGTCCCGGAACGTTATAAAGAATTACCGGCACAGGAAACGCGGCTCTGGCTACTTCCTCAAAATGAAGATAAAGTCCTTCCTGCGTCGGTTTATTGTAATAAGGCGTTACGACAAGAACACCGTCAGGATTTAATTTTTTGAAATATTCCGATTTAGTTACCGCCCATTCCGTAGAATTTGAACCGGTACCGATTATAAGCTTTATATCCGACTTACGCTCTTTTCTTATTTCATTCGCAGTTTCAAATAATTTTATAATTTCGTCGTCCTTAACGTTTGGCGATTCGCCCGTAGTTCCGTTAATGACAATGCCGTCCGTCTTTGAGTCTATATGAAAATTCACAAGTTTCTTAAAACTTTCCAGATCGATTTCTTTAGTTTTCTTAAACGGCGTAACTATCGCAACTATTGATCCCTGAAACATAGCTTGCCCCTTCGCTTTTATTAATTTTCTACATCGAGCGCATACTTTTTTGTCACAACTAATATATAACACTTAATTTTATTTTTTTAAATTTTATCAGAACTTTATTTTTTTGTCAATAAAATTACATGCCGCCTCAAAATTAAACCCGGGCATAACTTTTTGAAATTATTGACATTCATTATAAATTATGATATTTTAAACAGTCATTTATTTAATTTGCCGATTAAAAAGGAGTATGATAACATGAAAAAATGGCGTTGCGCGATATGCGGTTATGTCCACGAAGGACCTGAACCGCCTGATAAATGCCCGGTATGTATGGCGCCGGCCGAAAAATTCGTAATCATTACGAGCGAAACTAAAGCGCCGTCAGAAAATAAAACTGTCGCGCGCTGGAAATGCAAGGTTTGCGGATATGTTCACGAAGGTATCGAACCGCCGGACAAATGTCCTGTCTGCATGGCGCCGGATACAAGTTTCGAGAAAATCATAGAACAGGCTGCTAATAACGGCAAAAACGCAATAATAAGACAATGGAAATGCCTTGTTTGCGGATACATCCACGAAGGCGACGGACCGCCCGAACGTTGCCCGGTATGCAAAGCGGCACGCGAAAAATTCGTCGTATTCGAAAAATCCAACAAGCGCGAAGAAATTATACACGCCGACATTTTTGACGCGCTGGAAACCGCTGCTGAAGCTCCTAAAAGAGTAACACATATAAAAACTGACGACGTAAATTTTGATACTTATTATTTCCTGCCCGGCCAGGCGCTCGATTATCACAAACACCCGACCGGCGATCAAATATTTGTCGTAATTCAGGGCTCGGGAGAATTTTATCTGGACGACGGACATGAAAAAGTAATAAAATTAAAGCCCGGTACCGTAGTTTTAGCCGCTAAGGATATATGGCATAAGGTTTTGAATACCAGCAAAAATATCCTCATACTCTGTCAAACCACGCATCAGCCGTCCGGACTTGTTATGAAAAATTAAGAAAAGCTAGAAATTTCAAGCTGGCTATTAATAAACCTAAATGCGTTTTTTCAGTCAGCTTGAATAAAATATCTAAACATTTATTTGATTGAGTAATCTTAGTACTCGATTGTATGTATTATTTAAAGCGATTTGATTTTAAAATTAGTTTTTTCGATAAAAACAAATAACATTTACCGCTTGTAATGATATTAGTTTTACTGAACAATTTTTAGAACATGACAGGATTATTTTAGTTTTTATATTACTTGCTCGAATCAGGGTTAAACGTTTCTTCCTTAACCACCTGCCCGGTGTCATAAAGATAAGTGACAGCAACACCTTTTGAGTGCCAGGTCATTTTTCCGTACGATTTGCCTGAATCCACAAATTGCGTTTTTTCATAATCATTTCCATATTTTTCAATGTAATTAACAACTTCGGGCGCGCCGTAGCGGTTATAAAAAAGATAATTCTGCGTGCCTCCAGAATCATTATTATTCGAACAGCCGGCCGCCAGCGATAAAAGCGAAACCGCCAGCATCATAACCATTAACATCGAATTTTTTCTTTTTATGAATTCCATTATTTCCAATTTCATATTTTTTTTATCGGATATTTTTTCGATTTATTAATAACAATGGTGATTTTTTAATTTATGCTTAAAATAATTTCAATTTTCAATAAAATCAGCCAGACACGCGCTCGTCAAACGGCGATTTTGCTGTTTTTCGCCGCATTACTCTGTTATCTGCCTTCATTTTTCTCCGGAATATTCCTCGATGACTACGCCAATATCTATAACGCCAAAAATGCCGAATGGAACTTCAATTCACTCGCCAATTCATTTAAACACGGATTCGCGCCATTTCATAACGGCTTCGTTCCGGCGGCGCTTAACGCAGAGGCGAGATTTTTCCGGCCTGCCGTTATCGCTTCCTTCAAATTAGACTATATTTTCGCGGATAATTACTACAATTTTTATCATGTTCAAAATATTCTTTTAGCCTCATTCAACACCGCTCTGCTTTATCTTCTATGGCTCCTCATTACACATAACAAAAAATTCGCGCTGCTTGCCGCAATCTTATTCGCATTAAGCCATGCCAACGTTTTTACCATTTTCTGGATTTCATCCCGCACCGACCTGCTGTTCTGCTTTTTCGCGCTCTGCGCCCTGTGCCTTTATTCTAAACATATTAATCTATTAATAAACCGGAATTTAATGCAATCACCTTCCAATACTGCCACACCCGCAGCCGCCATGAAAAATTCAAACATAAATTCACAATCCTTAATTTATTTACTTTTTTCACTTTTATTCTTTTTTGCGGCATTGCTGTCAAAAGAAACTGCCGCTATCATACCAGCTGTTATTTTCATAATCACATTTTATAAATTATATAACTCCGACACAACTAGCCATCAAAATAATTTCAATATTTTCAAAATATCAGCCTTATACTTTCTCTTCTATTTAATTATTTTTTTCGCTTACTCGATCTTAAGATTAAAATGTTTCGGCGATTTTTCTCTGCCTAATTTCAAATTTTACGTGTTTTCGCCGGACAGCTCCTTCACATCATGGCTTTTATTTTTCTATTATGCCTTTCAAAAATTATTATTTTCATTTGTCACAATTTTATTTTTCCTGCCCTCGCCGCCAATCAAACTGTTTTTTTATAAAGCAGCTTACAATCTCGCCATCGTGATTCTCTCCCTGCTGCTAAGCTATCTGACGCTCGTAATTTATAAAAATAATCGGGATAAATTCGATTCCTTATTTATACTCCTTATTTCCGGTTCCGTCATTACACAGCTTCCAACCATCATGCTCATACCGACGCCGCATTACTACTACATGCCGTCATTTTTCATAACCGGCCTCGCGGCTTGGTTCTTCCTAAAACTCGAATCCATTAAAATCAGCTTCAAGAAAACATATATAATCATTTATTTACTTGCATTTTTAGCGGCATCGACATTTACCTTCATATTTTTTCAATACTGTACGAATTATTCCGATCAAATCGCAAACAAAATAAACGTCAAATACGACGAATACATTAACGGCAGTTATTACAAAAAAACAGGCGAACACTGCCATCTTTACTTACACGAAACGCCGTGCGTCATTATCCCGGCAATCCTTGATTTCAAATTAAAACATCCTGAAAAAGACAAATTCAAGCCGTTTGTATTGAGCAGCTGGGGCGAACTGAAACGCCCCGAATCATCAGTAAAATTAACCGACGGTAAGATTTCATTCGAAGCGCCGGCATTCAGGCCTTACTACGCAAGCCTGTTCGACGAAATGGCATGCGGCGAGCCTATAAAACTTGAATCCGGCACAATTTACAAAAATGATTATTACGATATAAAAATAATAGAAACGTCAGATAACTGGCTCTCCGGAAACACCGGCGCAAAGAAATACGAAGTAATATTTAATGAAAAAAGTTCTCCTGAAGAAAAAAGAGTTTTTGTCGAATGCCAATAAATAAAACTTTTTTTTGTTTACTTGGTCCTCGGTGTCGGGCCTGACCTTCGACCACAAGTACACCTTTGGATTAGACAGTATCAGTTTTTGAAAAAAACTTTGCACAGCTTTATAATTATGTTACTTTACGATAAGGGGGCGGCTAAGGAATAAAAAAACTTTTTTCTCGTTCACTTGGTCCTCGGCGCCGGGCCTGACCTTCGACCACAAGTGCACCTGCGGAAACGTTCACTCGTAAAAAGTTTTTTATAGTATTATTTTGATTAATACATTAAAAATTTCATGAACATCAATAGTGCTTTTTTATTTTTAGTCTAAACTGTTTGCTTTGCACAAATTCAGCAATCGCGAAATCTTATGCTCGCGCATAAAATTTCGCGAAATGAAGTTACTAAATACTTTGAAGCCCTTATATGCAGGCTCCGCCTGCCGGAGGAACAAAATTTCATGAACTGTCTATATAATAATTTTTGAAAAATCGAACATTTTAACTTTAAATTGACATATTAAAAGCAAATAGATTATAATTATAATTGAGAGTGATTGAAAGATGGAAATGCGCTCCAGCCATCTGGATGTATGCCGCAAGGCATAGACCCTATGAGGGAGGTGAGCGACCCTCCAATTGCTCTTATATTTTATTCAAAGCTTTGTTTTACTGCATTATTCACCATTTAAACCTATAGCTTACGGTATCATAACTCTTCACCTTCGGCCGCAAACGTTAGTATATAGTCATATTATAAACTCGCGCGGCCGATTGCTGTATTTCCGCAAAGTAAGCGGCCGGCGGCCGCGCTTTGCGGAAATTAAAACCAAAACCACAAATGCAAACGACAGAACCGTCGAAACAACGGTAGAAATAACCGGGATTAAAAAGGGGGAATGGGGGAAATCAAAGGGTTCTCAACCCTTTGTGTCCCCCATCACGCCATAATATATCAATAAAAAAATTAATGAATTAATGAAATGAAAAGAAAAACTTGATTAAGCCGCAAAATCTAATTAATTATCATATCTTAAATTTAATCGAATCCGCAATTTCCTGTAAAATCATTGAAAAATATTCATCGTCATCCAATGCCTGCGCCGGCACTTCTATTACTTTATAGCCAAGCATTTTAGCTTTTGACCGTATCTTGCCGTCGCGCTGCTTTATTTCCGGATTGCCATGAAGCTTATTCGATAAACCGTCAACATAAATCAGCACCGGTTTTAAATCTGTTTGATAGGCATAATCTGCGACTGTATATGATAAATTACCAAGATCAATCTTTAACTGTGAATTATGCGGTATTGGAAACTTATGATCATGAAGAAGCTTTATAAATTTATCTTCAGCGCCGCTATCGCCGCCTGAATGTTCAGGCTGTTCACCGATACTTGCCGGAATGATATTTTTAAATTTCGGCGCGGCAATAAATCTTTTTATTATCTCGATAGATTTAGCTCTGTTTAATATTTTATGATGCTGTTGATTTCTGAAATGCAGCAGGCATTTATAACAAGCCTCATCGCAATCGCATGAACTCAAAATTTTATCTGCCGCTGCCGCGATTTTTTTGTAATTTTCAAGGAATTGTTCCAAAAATCCACTGCCGCCCGGCATCGGGTCATAAAAAATAATCCTGAATTTATTATTCGGCTTATATTCTATCACTCCGTCAATATCGCCTTCGTGCATATCAAGCTCTTCATAGGCGCCAAGTTCCAACGCTTCCATAAAATTAACCGCGTCGGCCTCATCATCAAACTCGCCAATTGACAATACATCTGACGCAATATCAGAATGCAGCGCCGACCATAATTCTTCAGGGTTTTTGACGTTGCATTTATTTGAAGTGTGAGCGTTAATAAAACTTTCAAGCTCAGCCTCAGATGAGCCAGGATTACGCACCGCGCCGCACACCGGACATATAGGAAAGCCAATACGGCTGCTTACAGTCGTACCAAGATTTATAAGCCTTACTTTACAGTTACGCAGTTTCGTAATTGTAAGCGTGTTGATGCAATATTCTTCGCCGCCTTTATGATCAGACTGTAAAATGCCGCTAATCCTGAAGCCGACACGCTTTCGCGATTCTTTGATATCATCTATTTTATTGACCTGTTCAAGAGTAACATCGATCATTTCGAATGAGCCAAAATCGATGTAATTATTTTTGCCGCCGGCCATAGTAATGCTGTCATGCTCCATTATCGAGTTATTATTAGTATTTAGAACCATATTTTTACGAAGCGATTCAACTTTAAAGTCCGGTGATTTCTCTCGCAGTTTATAAAAATTAAACTGCTTAACTTTAAAAATCTCACGGTTAGCGTACAAACTATTAGCCGGCGTCAACTCTCTTATTGCGACAGCGCTCGGCCTTGTAATTTCAATGAACGGCTCAGCGCACTGTGCCGAAACGCTTGTACGCCCCATTGCATAGCCTGGAAAAAAGCCATCTTTAGTCAAATATGAGAGCGTATAATTTTCCTGATTCTCGTTTAAGTATGAATTACGGGCGTGCTCTAACGAAAAGCGCTTTTTAGATTCGGCGCTATTTAAGTGATCAAGATTTTTCAACTCATTTAATAAAATCTTATAAGTCCTGATTTCAAGATGCAAATCTTTTATGTGATTTTCGAGGCTTTCGCCCATTTGTTTTATGACATCGCGGACAAATTCAATATTGATTTCTTTTGCATCTTCCTCCGGCCAGCTTTTTAAAAATGTATTGGCCGCGTATTCAACCAATTTATCAAAGTAATCAGATATTAACTTTTTGAATTTATCCGTACCCTCGATTTTTTCTTTAAAAACGACGCAATTGCGTTCCTCATCGATATATGAAATATAATTCTTAATATACAAAGGAAAAGTCATATTTAATATTTCATCGATTTTTTCATCACGCCGCAGCCGCAGCCAGGTCATTACGGCAGACCTGATGTGCTTTGTAATCAGCGGCTTATTGCGCATTGAAAAAGCCGGTATTCGTACCGTGCCGGTTATCATTTCAGGCGGATTATTATAAAAATAATTATCGTGCGAAACGTTACGAACGTAAGTAAAAACCGTAGCTATTCTATGTTTACGCCCGGCACGGCCCGAACGCTGCGTATAATTTGGAGTCGCCGGCGGGACATTTCGCATGAGCACCATTTCAAGCTTTCCAATATCCACTCCGAGTTCAAGCGTAGGCGTCGCGACAAGGCAATTGCAGGTGCCGGCGGTTTTTTTGAATTCCTTTTCAATAGACGCCCTGTCATCTTTAGGCACCTGTGCCGAATGCTCAAACGATTTCATCGGCGTATAATTCATCATGGTATATTGCACTATATCATAATTTTCAGTATCAAGCGCGCTTTCAACGACGCTGCCCTTACAGTTATAATTCATGCACTTCATATTTTCAGGCATTACATTAAAAATTTCGCGGCATGTGCAGCATCTGTATATTTTTTGAGCGCTTTTAAATCCTATAACGTCCTTATTAATCTGATATAGCTTTTTACTGGATTTTTTTATCAATTCCTCGAATTTACCATATTTTTTAACAATCAGCCGCGATTCGCAGATTATATTTTTATCCTTTAAATATTCCCATAAATTTTCTAAAAATTCACGCGAGGCAAGCGATCCTGGAAATGATTTTTTGTATATTACTTCGACGCCCGACCGGCCGTTTGAAGAAATAAGTCCTTTAACATAGCCTTTGTCCTTTAACGCCTCGTTTTTTTCTAAAACAAAAGCGCCTGGCCTATATTCATCGATCAAAGGAATGATTCCGTCGCGCACTTCCGAATCAGTATAGCTCCAGAGACGTCTGGCAAGTTCATCATTTACCGCGCCGCGCTTTCTAAGGTAATTTAACATTAAAGTTATCGTATTTATGACTTTTTCTTCAGTAACCCTTAATTTTTGCGCCCATTCCTTTATAAACGCGTCACCCTCGTAATTTTCGTTCAAGCCGTAATAAACGACGCTTACAAGCCCGATTCGCTCCAGATTGGATTTCTGGCGTGTCGATACATATTCATCGATCAAAAACCACTTTATTTTTTTATTTACGGCCTCTTTATTAAAACCGGAATCCTTATAAATGCCGGCGTTAAAAGCCTCATCAGTAAGCAGCGAAACCATTTTATCAAATGATATTGCATTATCAAATTCGCTTTTAAAATTTTTAATCGCCGTATAATTCAGGTACCTCATATTAAACCGTTTGGAACGCATATTCATCCACGCGGCCTGAAACGCGGCGTCCTGGCGGCTGTCGGCAAAAATTAATAATTTTTGCAGTTCCTTTTCAGGCATAGCAGAAAGCATTGACTGTCCGATAATCATGACATCAGAAACTTCGACACTCCTTATTTCGGATATCATGTTATAACTGCCGCGCATTATCGAAGTTGAACAGGAAGGGCAATACTTTATATCACCCTCAAAAAGCGCCATTTTAACAATAGCGCCTCTTTTTCTGCATTTAGGTTTCATGCAAACTTCAGTTTTCTTGAGATGGACCGCGCCGCAGCTTGAACATAAATATACAGGAATACCGCTTTCTGAGTTTTCATCCAATTCGTTTAATTTATTGGTAATATACCATGATTTTTCATCGCCTAAAATTTGCTCGCCGTCTTTTCGGTTGCGTAAAATTTGATAAACGCCTATGCCGTCTTCATTTAAAGGATCAGCTTCGGTGACTACGTCAAAAAAATGCTGGCCGCAGTCACGGCAGACTTTGAATGAAAAAGCGTATTTCTCCTTATCATAACTATTATCAAAAAACAATTTGAGTTCATTTTCGTTATTTACCGTGCATTTAGCCCCGCCGGCGCCCCTTATGAAATAATGGAGCTTAGGCCTGATCACCGGTTCATTTTCAAACCGACCGACAGCGCCAAGTATTAAATAAGACAATAATTCAGCTTCGAGCTCATTGTCAGCCGATAATTTTCGACATTCCGTATTTTTCAGCGCCGGAAATACTTCGGAAGGCAAAGACGGTTTTGAAAAAAAATCCTCAATTAAATTTATGTAATCGCTTTTTACAAGCAACTCACCAAGTTTATCAATGTTTTTGCCGCCGGCAGAAGCCGCCGGACTGCCTGTTAATTTTTCGCCCAAACGCAAAAGTTCAGGAGTTATTTCATCAATTTCAGCTTGCAAATAAAGCGATTTCACTTCATCGAGAATTTGAATTAATAATAATTCTGGAGTTGCGGGAATTTTAGAAATATATGACTTATGTTTTTTAGATATAGATTCCTTGTATTCCTCTTCTATAACCTCAAAACTTTCTTTCTTTTCGCCAAAAAGCCCTGCCGCGAATTTTTTAATCACCTCAGCGCCGCTGCCATCTCCGGCGACTGTCGCCGATGTTCCTATACACGTTATATTCTCGCGCATCAGCGATTTTATCCGCCTTAAAAGGCAAGCCATTTCACTGCCAAGTTCGCCCGTATAAGTATGCACTTCATCAAGGACAAGGTATTTAAGCGACTTACCGGTAAATATGTCAAGGTCTTTATCTCTTAAAAGAAGGTATTCAAGCTGGCTGTAATTTGTCAACAATATATTCGGCCGTTTTTTCACGATCTCATCGCGCGAATAGCACTCCTCGTATGGTATCGGAAGATCAGCCTTATTGTCGTAAAAATCGCTGAGTTCTTTTTCAGTGTATCCTCTTTTCTGTTCAAGCCTTTCAACGCCTGTTTCGTTCTGGGGGGTTTCGCCTGTATAGCGGGCGAATGTGATGCCGGTGCCGGCAAGAAGCGGGCGCAGTCTTTCAAGCTGGTCATTTACAAGCGCGTTCATAGGATATACAATTACAGCCATTAATCCTTTGTTTTCATTATTATCGATGGCTTTCAAGCAATAATCAACAACCGGCAGAAGGAAGCTTTCGGTCTTTCCTGAGCCGGTGCCCGTCGAAATTATTATGTTCTTTTTATCTTTAATGACTAATCTGGCAGCTTTTTCCTGATGAGAATGCATTGAAGGAAATTTGAATATATCTTTTATGTTGCGGTGCAGTCCAATTTCGTTAATGAGGTCAGAAAGTGATTTTCCTTCGATAAAAGGCTTATTTAAGTATATGTAGGGACCTTTAGCTATCAGGCTGTCGCTTGAATATCGCAATTTTTCATTAAACTGGGCCGCTATATTTTCATCAGCTATCGGAAAACTGTTTCTTAAATAACGCCCGAATTGATCAATTACATCCTTACCAAATTTTACAGGATTTAAACTCATTTCTAACCCTCTAAATTATTAAATTATGCACAATTTTCAAATTTTACACTTTGTTCATAAAAAATTTCCGGACAAATATCGACACCATTTGACCATTCAACAGTATCCAAACTTACATGAACAGAATTAAAAAAAGATTCATCATTTAATTCTTTAAATAATCCCTGTTCTAAATAAGGTTTCATATCAAATATCTTAACTTCGCCATTGTCAAAATTAAGCAATAACATATTTTTTTTTAATGGTTTTACATTTTTTACAGAAGGATACATTTTATCATCTCTTTTAATTTTATCTAAATTATACAATACACCATTGATAAATTCAAGATGATTTTCTATTCACTATATTGACTTTTAACACATAAATAAGTTACAATTTGTTTTAAGGAATATTTTTTATATAAAATTGGAATTAAAATGGAAAAAGAAGAAATAATAAAATATTGGAAAGATACTTCAGAAAATGATTTTCGCACAATGAAAAACTTATTTGCGACTAATGATTTTTGCTGGAGTTTATTTGTAGGTCATCTTGTAATTGAAAAATTACTAAAAGCAATTTACGTAAAAAATATAGATGAAAATGTTCCCAAAATGCATAATTTACTAAGACTTGCAGAAAAAGCAGGAATTATTCTTAATGAACAGCAAAAAGATTCTCTCGATATTGTGACTACATTTAACATAAGCGCTCGTTATCCGGATTATAAACAAAATTTTTACAAAAAATGCACTGAAAAATATACTTTAGAAAATATTGAAACAATAAAGGAGCTTAGATTATGGCTGCTGAAGTTGATTTAAAAAATATTCTGAAAATCGTAAAAAATTTTTCGGAATTATTAAAAAAAGATTTCAATATAAAGGGAGTTTATTTATTCGGGTCGTATGTCAACGGAAAATACAATGAAGACAGCGATATTGATGTTGCCGTCGTGGCCGATAATTTTAGCGGCGACCTTATCGATGATACTTTTAAATTAATGAAAATAAGGCGAAATATCGACAGCCGTATTGAACCGCATCCATTTCTGTTAAAAGATTTCAATGAAACAAATCCTTTTTTTAAAGAAATTATGAACAATAATATTAAAGTCGCTTAAAACTTCGCGGCCAGCGATAATTAAAATAAATCATCAGTTTTATCTGTGTTAGTTTTAGCGGCCTGCTTTTTGACGCTTCCGGCCCGGTTTTTATCCGATTGTTTGGAACTTTTTCCCGAACCGCCATGTGTGCCGGATGCCGAACTGTTTTCACCTGCCTCGAGAGTGTGCCTTTCAAAATTAAGGCGGAGCAGTCTTTTTAAAATCTCTATTCGCGATTTTTCGCATATAGTATAACGCAGCCTGTCATTTGCCGGCAAATACGGAACGCTTATAAAATCGTGGCAAAGTTTTATATCTTCCCAGCCGTATGAAGCCAGGACCGTTTCGTCGATTTCCTTATGCAATGAACGCAAGTTCATAAACTCATCACGGGTTTCAGCCGAATTATGAAACGCGTTGTAAAGATCGGTCAGGCCCATATCAAATTTTAGCATCATAGCTTTTCTGAGTTCATGATATTTTTCACCGAGCGTGTCAAGTTTTTTTATTAAATTATAGGCGTTTTCATTTGCGGCTCCGCGATAACCGCTCTGCCCGAAAGCGGCCATAAATTCATCAACCTTTTCAGAAGCAGCCGGAATTATGTCCGGAAACGGAAATGTCTCGAAACAGTCTGACGGCGTGTAACGAAGACCTAATCCTAAAGTTGCGCCATGTTTAATTGCCCAAATCATATGTAAATTTGATTGCAATATTGCAAAATAAAAATTTTTATTAAATGCTAAAACAATATTTGTCTGATCAAACACAATATCATTATTATAAAATGAAAATGACATATATTTACTTGTTAATGTTTTTAATAAAACCCTTTCCATAGGCTTTTCAGGGAATTCATAGCCTTTCGGATGCTTCTCAAAAAACTGCCAGCGGCCTATTGCATGATAAAAAGCTGGCCTTTTTTCAGCATATTGCCACCAATTTTCTTTATATATTTTACGGTTATTTTTTTCTCTTTCTGGTTTGACTTTTTCCTCGACAATCTTAAATAGGTCTTCATATTGCTTCGCGCGTTCAATATCCCAGTCCCAGAAATTAATTACCCAGCGGCTCGGGCTCTGCGCCGGCGAGCTGTTCAAATCTTTTCCATTCAAATATGGATACAAAACATCTTTATTTTTGGAATCTTTATTTATAAACCTCGCAGCTTCTTCTTCTGACATAGTAAATCCAAGTCCAAGAATAATTGACCCTTGAAATGCTTTATTAACATTCGCGACCAGAGTAAAAGGCTTTCTGTCATCTTCCGCGCTCAAAAACGCTGAAATATTATCAACCTCTCCGCCCAATAATATTTTTTTGCCGTGCCATTTTTCTGCCTTGCATACATGAACGCGGCTCGTTGTCACAGTGGCGTTGCCTTCCCACGGTTCATCAGGAAACGCCGCGTAAATCACCGCACTATTTACGATTTTAGCAAGACTGGCTTCACGCGTATCGCCCTGCGCTATAGTATTTGTGGCAAGCAGCCCGAAATTACCATTATTTTTAAGCAATCCGTACGCGCGCAAAAAGAAGTAAGACACAAAATCAGCCGAACCGCGCGTTCCGCCAGTTATATGCTCGACAAGATACTCCCTGTATGGTTCGCCTAAAAAGCCTGTAAGTTTTTGACCGCCTAAAAACGGCGGATTGCCTATAATCGCGTCAAAACCGGCCTTATCTTTTTCCGGCCTTATAAACACTTCCGGAAAGTTTATGAACCAATGAAAAGCGCTGTCATAATTTATCGATTTCTGGTTTATTTCATTTTTATTTGCGCTCTTTGAGCTTATTTCCGTCTCGACATGATTTCTGAATAACTTCGTCACATGCGCCTTTAATTCTTTTAATTCCTCATCGGACCGGCGCATTTTTTCAACTTTAACTTTTCTGTCCTCAACCGAAAAATCCTGCATAGTCTCAATTTCATGGCGAACTTTTATCGCGCTCTCAATTTTTTTGGCGTCAAACTGTCCGAAAAGATCATATAACTCCGTCTGGGTCATTTTTTCGGCATCATCAGCCGCCGCAACGCCAAGCAGCGAATCGCCGCACAGTAATTTATGGTCTATAAAAGTAAACGGCAGGTCCTTCGACAGCGTTTCAAGCCATATTGAAAGCTTTGCTATCTCAACCGCGAGCGGATTTATATCGACACCGTGAATACATTCCATCGCCACAAATCTTTTGGCGTATTTTAACTGTTCCTCATATTCAGCCGGAAGCAGCCGTTCATTTTCGGCGCCAAAACTTTTCTGGCAGTAAGGAATGACGAGCTGTTCATTATTGCCGTTCGCCGCGAGCTGCCATGTCTCAACCAGCTTATCGGCAAGATACCTGACCGCCTGCACCAGAAATGCGCCGCTTCCCATCGCCGGATCACACACCTTAATAGTCAGAAGCTCGCGCGGACTTTTCAATTTTGGCGACTGTGCGATTTTCCCCGGCAATTCATTTCCGTCCCTGTCTTTTTCAAGTACATAAACAAGCGGGTCAAGCGTCGTCTTAACGATTTTTTCGGTAAGCGCCTGCGGCGTGTAATGCGCGCCCGACGCCTTCCTGTCAGCCGATTCCGACACATAAAGCCGGCCAGGCAAAATAACCGAGTTAAACTGGACAAGCGCCGCGAAAGGAGCCAGCTTATCCTTGATTTCTTCCGGCAAATCAATGTTTTTTAATTCAGGAAGCGATTCAACGCTTTCGTCTAAAAGTTTTTTTACCTTGGCTTCGCTGTTTTTCTTGCTGCCGGTATTCTCAACCACAAAATTTATAAGCGCCTCGCCCTTTAAAGATATAAGCTCGTCAAGCCGGACAGTTTTCTGGTTTGCCGCCGGCACAAACTTAATAACTGCCGAATTGTCCGCGCGCTTAACGGTATAATCGAGCAGGCCCTCGTAAATATAACCGATGTGCTCAACTCCGAGAGTTTTATATGAAAATGCCGAACTTACATACTCATTTCCGATTTTTGCCTGCGTATGCGTCAAAAGTTTCAAGCACTCATAAATTTCACTGTTGACTGGCCTGAATTTCTTATCATACAAAACGCCATAACGGTCAGGCTCAAACAGCTCACCCGAATACTCAGGACTTTTAAGGTCCTCATGGCCCGAACCAAAATATATCAAATTAAAAAGCGCAACCAATCGCTGCCACGCGTCGGCGTTATGTGAAAACAATTCCGGCGTGTCGCGTTTTTCAAGCTCAAGGTCCTTAACAAGCGTGTGAACGCTGTATGAATTGTCATAAATCATTTCGCCATAGGGTAAAAGGCCGCGTTCCTCCGCATAAAGCAGAAATATCATTCTCATAATCGAAGCTATGCTCATTTGATATATCTTATCATGCCCTATACCGCGTAAAAGCCCGCCGCCGGCTTCCATATCACAGCGGTCCATAATTTTTATGAATTTTTCAACCCCGCGCCGTACCTGATCGCCAAGCGTATTCGTAAGCTCTATCTGCTTTTGATACGAATCGCGCGCCAGTTTAAGAAGCCCTGAAAAAACTTTTTCCGATAATATGCCAAGAAACGCGTTAAACATTTTCGGCTCATCGATCATAAACCTGGAATTAAACGCAATCGAATTAAATCCGCCTTCATCGGGCCGGTATATGAATATAAATTCATGCCCGTTCGAGGCGATTCCAAAATGCCTGCCGGTCTCCTGCAATAACCTTTGAATTTTGACAATCGGCGAAGCTTTCCAGCGGCCGTCAATTGTTTCATTGCGTTTTAAATTCTGCTCGCGCGGCACTACATAAAAAAGCAGGCTGTTTTCGCCGGCCTCAAGCGCCCTGTGTGCTTTTAATTCCTGCGTATATTCAATAAGCCGGCACGAATAACATTCCGGCATATTGTTTGTCTTATAAAGCTTATAACCAAGAAGCCTCTCAAAAATAAAATCAACAAACTCAAAAACGGCCGGCGCCGGCGAATCGGCCACGCAAAATTTTTCGTACTGACTTTTAAATAATTTTAACGCTGCGTTTTGCGGCTCAAACCCTTCAGGAAAATTTTCAAGCAAAACCGGTTCCGAAAGTATAAGCCCATTCTGCTCCACAAGCGACAGCCAGTCCGTATGCGCGTGCTTTTTTATATTGATCCTTAAAGTGGATAACAAAGTCAAGACATTTTTTTGACCTTGTATAAGGTGTGA
>JASDSY010000031.1:98106-271485 GCA_041441465.1 Candidatus Wallbacteria bacterium | reverse complement strand
AAATATCTATAAAACGAATTTATACGCCTTTTGAGGTGCGAAACTTAAGTTATTTATTAAGTTATTTTAAATTTAGTATGATGTATTGAGGAATTGTCTCAAAGTATTAATATTACGTTATAACAATTAAACCCATTATTGAATTAAGTTATAATGCACATAATAGAATCTTTCATAAATAAAAAAATTAAGTCATAATGGATAATTGTCTATTTATAACACTAGCCACTTATAGCATTCAACAATTAATATAAAAATCCCTGTGTGAAGTATAATTGATTAAATAAAAGGCATCTATATAAGTTAAAAATAAAAATTAGTTGCCTAAAAAGAGGTAAAATACAATGGAAAAAACATTTGTTATGGTTAAACCCGACGGCGTTGACAAAAGACTCATAGGCGAAGTTATTTCAAGAATTGAAAAGAAGGGTCTTAAAATTGCCGGCCTCAAAATGATGCAGCTTAATGAAGAATTCGTTAGAAAACACTATGCCGAACACGTAAGCAAACCTTTTTTTCCAGTTTTACTCAGATTCACGACCTGCGGGCCGGTTGTCGCAATGGTAATAGAAGGGCCGAACGCCATATCAAACATGCGTCACATGGCCGGAAATACCTATCCTGAAAAAGCCGAACCGGGCACGATAAGAAACGATTACGCTTTATTCGTAACATATAACATCGTTCATTGCTCAGATTCGCCTGAATCAGCCGAAAGAGAAATAAAATTATTTTTTAACGAAAACGAAATATTCGATTACAAAACTTCACTGGAAAAATGGAACGCCGTTCTTCCTGCATAATAAATAAATTTATTTTATAAATTTTTAATAAAAAGTGGCATTCAAAAAAAAATTGAAGCATTAATATTTACGTTTAAAAGGGCCGCATTAAATTACGGCCCGCTTTTGCTTTTTTTAAAATCATAATAATAAAAATTCTAATTTTATTATTACAATATTTTTTGATAAATTTTAATTCAGCCGCTCTTTGATTAACTCATAAATTTTTTTAATTAAACTTAATTTTTAAGCATAACATAATAATAAATTTTATTTAAAAAAATCATGATTAATCCTTTAAGTATTTATAATTACCTATTTTTGCATAGAGAGCAAATGCAACTTATTAAAAAGTACTAAACAATAATATCTTTTTGCCGATAAGTTGCACATATAAAAGTAGTATTTATTTCAAAACCTATTATTTTCCATAGATTTACGGAAGGTGGATTTAATGAGAAGGACCTTAATTAACGGCATATTTGCGCTCGCGCTGCTATTTATGATATTCGGCGGCACGACAAACGCGTGGGCTGTATTTAATGCCTCGATAATCGGATCGACGTCAATTTCAAAAGGAGGTACGGTTTCATTCGCTGCAACTTCAACTGTTGAAGCTACCATTACGGTCACTTTTACAAGCACGAACGGAATAGCGCCGGGGCCCGTATCTATAAGCGTAGCCGTCGCAAACGGAACCGGTTTCGGAAGCGCCACCTTTCCTAACGCCGGAACATTCACGGCAACGGCGTCATCAAATAAAGAAGGCGGTTCGGCCACGCTCGGAACAATTACCGTATCCGACAGCGGCGGCGGCACTGTAACTCCTACCAAACCGGTAAAAATAACAAACATAGAAAACGAAGCTGCTTCTAACGTAATTTACAGGTCAAAGAAAACTGAAGTAACCATCCGCGGCGATCTCGACAGCGGCCCGGTAGGCCAGACAATGGAAATCCTGCTCGACAGCAATATCGTCAGCTCGATAACCACTACCAGCAGCAACTGGGGCGTAACTGTCAGCGTACCGGCAGATAATACAGCGCATACGATAGTCGCTAAAAACCAGGCAGGCACCTCAAACTCCATACAGGTTTTAGTCGACGTGACGGCGCCAAAATTCAGCATCACATACGATCCCGCATCACAGCCTTACACCGCAGGTTCAACTGTAATTAAAGCTATAATCACGGTTACCGAAGACGTAGACGCTGTAAGCGCAAGGCTTATATTGCCTGACGGCGCGGAAGTAACTGGAACCGGCGCAGTGCCATATCCTAATAACAGCACAAACAAAACAGTATACAAATACGATATAACGGTAGGTAAAAATGCTGACGGCTCGCCGACAGTTAACGGTACCAAGACTATCGACGGCACATGCAGGTTCTTTCTCACTGCCGAAGACCAGGCTAAACCTTTGCCTGGAAATTTCGGATCAGTTATTACAGCCGGCGAGACATTCACGATCAATACAAAGGGTCCAAGCGCCGCAGGCGCATCCGTCATCGTAATGGACGGCGCGGAGCACTCAAAAAACCGCAGCCTTTCATTCAAATGGCAGGGCTTTACAAACAGCCTCGGAATCGATAAAATTGCAAAATATTGGGCAGTCGCTAAAAAAGAAGGCGTTACCCCAAGCAATGATACCGCTGACTGGACAGATTGCGCGGGCGGCGGCAGCGCGAGCGGAAATTTCACATTAATGGTTGACGGCGACGGCACCTGGTCGGTTTATGTTAAATGCCAGGACAGTCTCGGCAATATTTCAGGTTATGTAAGCGACGGCATCATCGTCGATACGATAGGCCCTGAAGGTTCAAGCGGCGCGCCTACAGCATCAGGCACCGAACAAACCGAATTAACATGCAACATTAAAGATAACATAGTCGGCATAGACCGCGACTCAGTCACAATTAAAGTAAACGGCACAACTTACGGCGTCGGCGGCACAGCCGCTCCTAATGCAAGCCCGGCAGTTCAGCTTGTAAGTACAGGCACGGCCGGAACATTCAAACTGATATTTACGCCTGCTATAATAGGGCTTAAGTATCCAAAAGGCACAAATAACATTGAAGTTTACGCTAAAGATAAAGTCGGCAACCCTATCGGCGGCACATCCACATCGCCTGCCGAAGGCGTGCCGTATAAATGGCAATTTACAGTCGACAGCAACACTGACGCGCCTGTAATTTCAGACCCGTCGCCTAAAGATAAATACATAAAAATGAAAAGGCCGCCTATCACTCTGGCGCTTTCCGACCCTGATTTAATAGACGCATCATCGGTCACACTTACAGTGTTGAATGTTTCAAATTTCATGACATTCACAGTAGGACCGTCACTTACAATTGTCGACCCGTCAGGCGCCAGCACAAAATCGGTATTGACCTTAACTCCGCCGGTTGATTTTGCCGACGGCACAGTTACCGTCACTTTGCAAAGCGCAAAAGACCGCAGAGGCAACGCAATTACGACACCATACACATGGAATTTCTTTGTCGATAATGCTGCGCCCGTGCCGTCAGACCCGATACCGGCCAATAACACCACTACCGAAAGCACCAATCCTGTAATATCATTGAAACTTGACGATGTTTCAGGTTTAGACACTTCGGTTAATTCGAACGTATCTTTAAAAGTAGTGTTTAAGCCTTTAGCAGGCGGAGCCTCAAAAGACATCACAGTCGACTTGAGCAATTCCGCGTTAAACTACAACCCTTCAACCAAAAACCTTACTTTCATACCAAGCGCGGCAAGTTTCGCTCTCGGCGTCGGTTCGGTCGAGGTTTATTTAAAATATGCCAAGGATAAAGCAACAGATATAAACGGCAACGCTTCGCCAAATGAATTCAACCCGTCTAAAGATGATTCGACAGCGTATAAATTCACATTCCTGATCTCGACAGTGGCCGGCCCGGTAGTATCAAAAGCTGACTGCCTGCCTCCTGCTCCGATAAGCTCGACGCAGTATCAGATGACAAACGCAAAACCGTTAATGATAAAAGTAGTACTGGCAGATGAAGATTTAATAAATCACTCATCTTTATTAATAGACATCAACGGCCGCACCTATCGCGACGGCGATGCGCAGGTAAGCTGGCAATACGCTACATCGTCGATCATGTCAGGCACGCACGAAGCGGCAGTTATAATGCCGGATTCATCATCATTAATACAGGGAACAAACACAGTTACTTTAAGGGCTGCAAGTGACAGAACGGGCAAAGCCTTGCAGAATGCGCCAATCGATCTTTCGTTCGTTTATGATACCGAAGGACCTGAAGCAAGCAATCCAAATCCGGCAGACGGCGGCGCTATTTACGATAATAACAACAGCGTCGTAAAATGCCAGCTTTCAGATAAAATATCCGGCCCAGGAACAGCCGTTTTAAAAGTTACAAACACTACTACAAGCCAGCTTGTCGGCATATACGGAACAGATTCGACGCCGGTAAACCTTATCTGGGCAAATAATGAATTGCAGTTCAGGACACCAACTCCTTATACGGCAGGCAGCACATATCAATTTACAGTCATGGGAACTGAAGGCTCAATCACAGGAACGCGCGATAAACTCGGCAACGTAATTACCACGCCGCTTTCATGGTCATTAAAGTCATACAGCTCAGATGACTCAATAGAAATTATCGCGCCGTCAAATGACACATTCGTCAACGTCAAAGATTCATCATTTAAGTTTGAATGGAAAGCGCTGGCTAATGCCGATTCGACCCAGAAATATAAACTTGAAATCGCAAGCGATCTTGCTTTCAAAAAAATCGTAATATCAAAAACAACAACAGCGACATCATACAAGGATTCTTCAATAGAAAACGACCTGATCCACGGCTCTATATACTACTGGCAGGTATCGGCATTATCATCGGATAACACTACTACTTATGCCACATCCGAAAGACGCCAGTTCACGGTTGACATATTAGCGCCGCAAACTCCAAAAATCGTCGGCATTATCGACTACAACGGATTAAACCCTGTACACGAAAACAAAAAACCTTTAGTCGACACAACTTATGTCAAAAACCGCAGAGTAAGGGCAAAAGTTCTTCTGACAGAAGGGTCGGCAGGAACGGTAGGTTACCAGATAGCTGTCGGTTACGTAAAAAATACTGACGGCTCGACAAAGACATTTTATGAACTCGGCCGCAAATCTGAAGTTCATGGCACAGACACAAACGAAGTTGACATCAACATGCCGGATGACGACGGCGAATACAGGCTTGTCGCCTACACGATCGACCGCGCAAGCAACAAATCGACACCGTCAGAAGAAGCAAGAGTTTATCTCAATAGAAAAACGCCAAAGATAAACAGTATCATCTTAACATCAGCATCACCTGGCGCAAACGCTTACATAACATCAGGTAAAGTTAAATTCGATATTCAATTCGACACAGCGGTAGGAATGCTTCCATTAACGGATTATGTAGTAGCGCCATCAGTCAAATTCGACCCAAAAGGCGCTGACGGCACTGCGGCTATCGAATTGACCGAACTCACCGTAAGCGGTAAAAATATAATGGGTTACGGCTATATACCTTACGGCGCGACAACTGATTTTGACGGCATGGCCGACGTAATAGTTACCGGATTCCTTGATAAATCATGGAACAGCATGGACGGCGGCACAGTAACTTATTATAAATACTTTGAAATCGACACCGCACCTGGATTTGACGTCAAAACATTCCTCAACCCGGTTGATGAAAAAAATATATTAATTAATATAAAAGCATCTGAAACAATGTTAATACCGCCTTCGTGTTATATGACAATATCTAACGGTATGGTCAATCAGCTGACAGTTAACATAATGGCTAAAAACCTTTATGCCGCTTCTTATTCAGGCAGCGTAGGCGAAAATAATATCAGGATTTCAGGCGTTGATACAAGAAACAATATCGGGTACTGGCCGACGCCAGATATTTTAAAAGAATCAAAATTCTTGATGGCGCAATACGACCCTCAAAAAGACAGTGTCATAGAATCAACATCAATGGGCGTAAAAGTGGCCATAGCTAAAAACGCGATGGCAGCCAATACGAATTTATACGTTTTGCCTTATAAGCTCGACTATGTCGGAAACAATATATTGGCAAGCCAGAGTTCAAAAACTACGGCTTCGGCACCGGCACGCGCCGCTAAAAATAATTTTGTCAGCAAAATGGAAGCGCTTGAATCAAACGCACACAGCATAAAAATAAAAGGGTTGAACGGCAAATTGTTATCAATATCTAAAGCCGGCGAGGTAGAAGAACTTGATAATAACATAACAACCAAGATGTCGGAAGGCAGCGCATATAAAGCATCCTCAGACGATGTCGAACTTACCCAATTATCAATGCTTTATAACGTATCGCCTATAAGGAATTTAAAAACCGACGGCAGTATAGAATTCGACTATAATCCGACTGCAAGCGGGGTATCGGCAAAACAGGCCGGAGTTTATTATTCCGCCGACGGCATTTTGTGGGATTATGTGCCGGGCGCTAAGTATTCAAACGGTAAATTCAAAGCTCCGATGCGTGCAACCGGCATATACGGCGTATTCGCCGATAAACGCGCGCCTGTTTTTGTTAGAGCAAACGACAGCGTCAACGTAAAATACAACAGCAACAAACCTGAATTAAGCGTTGTAGTTTCAGATTTCGGCTCAGGCATCGACCCGGAAAGCGCTACAGTAAAAATTGATAACGTCACTTATCAGGCTGAATATGTCGAATCGGAAGGAAAAGTTTATTTTCAGCCGGCCGAAAGCATGACAGCCGGAGCGCATGTAATCACATTTGAAGTAAAAGATAAAGCCGGCAATATAAGCAGGTTTATAAATAATGCCATAATACCTAATGCTAATCCTGGAATTAAAAATGCCGTAGCTTATCCTAACCCGGTCAGACGCAGCAACAATAACGCCGTAATTTCATTCACAGTCGACGGCACGGCAGGCAATGCGATTGACGCTAAGGTTTATGTGTACGACGTAAATGCAAATTTTGTAACTGAGCTTTCGCCAATGATTGACACACAGGGCGCAAATGAGGCTAAATTTAAGGCTACCTGGCTCGGCGTAACTAACGATGACGGAGAAAGAGTTGCAAATGGTGTTTATATCTATAAAATAAAAGTAAATTGTGCCGATAAGAGTTTAGAAAAGTATGGTAAGGTTGCAATTTTAAAATAAAAAACTGATTAATCCTTTATGGAAGGTGATCCTGATTGCGTTTTGTAAGCGAAAGGAAAAAAAGAGTGCGAGCAATGAAAAAGATATATTTATTGTTTTTCATTTCAATATTATTCATAATTAACGGCTGCGGCGGCGGCGTAATCGGCACGACCGGTTATCAGCGCGAATATACGCCGGCATTTGTCGAGCTTCAAAAAGGCTGGGAAGAATTCACGAACGGCCGTTATACAAACGCTATCGAAGCATTCAATAACGTAATGGCATATCAGCATACAACCGATCAGGAAATAGAAGCACAGGTCGGCCTTGGCTACTCAAAAGCGAAATCGACCGGCATTGCTGACTCAAAAGACCATTTTGAAAAAGCCAAGGATTCAGATAACGATGCTAAAGTCGGAATGGCAGGTTACTGGCTCTCAACCGCGCAAAAGGAAAACATGCAGAAAGCCATCGACCTTCTCACTACAATGGGCCTCGATTCAGCGGACTACGTTTATCAGCCAAAGCGCGACTACGGCGTAAATAACGCTAAAGCGCATGCCTTAATGGCAGCTTTGTATAACTATGTCGGCGATTACGAAAAAGCGACGGCGCATGCTAAAAAAGCAAGAGAACTTAACACGCCTGCTAAAGAACCGCCTTACACATCCGTAACGCAGATTATAACGTGGATAGGACTGCAGAATTAAAAAAACTTTTTTCTCACTCACTTGGTCCTCGGCGCTAAGCCCAACCTTCGACCACAAGTGCGCCTGCGGAATCGTTCGTTCGTAAAAAGTTTTTTTTAGTATTATTTTAGTTATCATACTATATCATAAAATAATAAATGGGACTGTACAAAAAGAAAAATTTTGGCAGTCCTTTTTATTTATAATTAATTAATTTCAGTAATTCCAAGTCTTTCAGGACAGTGTTCTGAAATCCATCCTGGATTTTTGCAGGGCGCTTTTGCCCTCCTTGGCGCGCCCTGCATTAGTTCATCCATGTCCGTCAGCCACATATTCTCAGTCGCTCTCGCCTTCCTGGCTCCACGACTTCCGAAATGTCCCTCAAAAAATTTTTAATCTGCACGTATTTTAGAAAATCAATTCTACTTAAATTTTATGAATACCAAAAAAGAGCTGTTTAATTAATTTTAAATAGTTCTTTTTTATTATCCCCGGCTTGAATTTATACCTGAAATATTGTATAATCTACATTATGAAAGAAATAAAAACAGAGAAAGCCGTTGAAAATTTATTAATGCCAGATTATCAAGACAGCGCCTGGAAAGATATTATTGACGCTTATTTTCCTGAATTTCTCGATTTTTATTTTCCTGAAATTTACCATGACATAAATTTTAAGAAAAAACATGAATTCCTTGACAAAGAATTTCAAAAAATCACGAAGGACAGCGAACTAAACAAAAAATTCGTCGACAAACTCATAAAAGTATATTTAAAAACAGGCGAAGAAAAATGGATATTAATTCACATTGAAATTCAGGGAACAGCCGAAAATAACTTTACAGAAAGACTTTACGTCTATAACTACAGAATATTCGATAGATACCATAAAGACGTTGTTACGCTCGCGATACTCGCAGACGACAATAAAAAATTCAGGCCTGAGTCTTATAAAGTAAAATACTGGAATTTTGAGCATATTTTTAAATTTCCGGCGGTTAAGTTATTAGATTACAAAAGTAAAATTAATGAATTAGAAAATAATGATAATCCTTTCGCAATAGCGACAATTGCCTATTTACATTTTATAGAAACAAAAAACAACAAAAATAAGCGATTATTCTGGAAAACAAGTTTAATTAAAGCTTTATACATAAGAGGATTTAAAAAGAAAGATATATTGAATCTTTACAGGTTCATCGACTGGCTGCTATTACTGCCGGAAGATATAGCGTTAAAATTTCACGAAGAGATAAATAAATTCGAGGAGGCTAAAAATATGCCATACATTACTACTGCTGAAAGAATCGGCATGCAAAAAGGCGAGCAAATTGGCATACAAAAGGGCGAACAAATTGGCATGCAAAAAGGCAATCGAAAAATAAAACAAATGATTAATAATTTGCGCAAACTTGGCGTCAGCGAAGAAAAAATTCAGAAAGCTATTAAGATGGCTGAAAAAGACGCCGCTTAATTAATAAAATCAAAGAGGCTAAAAATATGCCATACGTTACTACTGCTGAAAGAATCGGTATGCAAAAGGGCAAGCTGGAAGGTAAGCTTGAAACTGCAGCTAATTTATTGGCCATCGGCATTGATATAAAAACCATTGCTAAAGCGACAGGACTTACTGAAAAAGAAATAACTAATATTAAAAAACATCCTAAAAAAGCCGCATGAAAAATAGAAAAGAGTTGACCGAGAATATATTGGTCAGCTCTTTTTTTTATTTGACTGGGCCCTGTTTATATGGTATATTGACATAGAAATATAATGAATATAGTGTTATATAAGGAGACGTATTTATGCCAGCCTTGCCGTTAAATAAAAAAGAATACGAATTTACCTACGGCGATTATTGCAATTGGAATGACGATAAGCGCTGGGAAATAATATATGGCACAGCTTATGACATGACTCCGGCCCCTTCAATAAAGCACCAGAGTATTCTTGGAGAAATATTCCGGCAAATTTCAAATTATCTTGTCAACAAAACATGCCAGGTTTTTGTTGCGCCGTTTGACGTAAGGCTGCCCGAACATAACGAAGCCGATGATGATGTACCGACCGTCGTTCAACCTGACATAGTAGTTACCTGTGATAAATCAAAATTAGATAACCGCGGATTACGAGGCGCACCTGACATGGTAATTGAAGTTTTATCGCCGGCCACATTAAAAAAAGATATGACCGTTAAATTAAACTTATATGAACATCACAAAATCAAAGAATATTGGATCGTTAATCCTAATGATAAAAATGTAATGGTCTTTATACTCGGCAAAAATAAAAAATACTCAAAACCTTCATATTATTTTTCGGATGACAAACCACAAATTAGTATTTTTGAAGACCTAACAATAAATTTAAGAGATGTTTTTAAAAAATAATCATACCTGATTGGAGATATAAAAAACAAAATGAAAAAAATTACAATCATTTTATTTTTTTGCTTATTCACAATATTTCAAAACTGCAATTACTGCATTGCCGCGCCTAAAAATGTAATATTAACCTTTTTTCCGCTTTATATCCATGCATTAAATATAGCCGGCGATAAGCTCAATATCGAAATACTCCTGCCGCCGGGCGTCGGGATACACCATTTCAGCGCCAAACCGTCGGACTTAAAAAAAATAGCGGCCGCCGATATCGTAATAAAAAACGGAGCCGGCCTCGACGACTTTGTAAATAAACTCATCGAAAGCTCAGGTAATACTAAAATTACGGTAATAGACGCCTCAGAAGGCATCGAAACGATAAAAGGCCAGGCATCATGCTCCGAATGCTCTCACAGCCGTACTGACGTAATTAATCCGAACGATGAAAAAGATAATCACGCCGGCGAACATTCGCACGCAGCCGAAGCCGCAAGTGACCCGCACACTTGGATTTCCGTCAAAAATTCAATAAAACAAAGTGACAACATATTAAACGCCCTTATAAAATGCGATCCGGCAAACGCCGAATATTACAAAAAAAATGCTGCCGAATACACAGCCAAATTAAAGGAACTCGATAAATATACCGAAGAAAAACTCAAAAATTTCAAAGGCAGGAAATTCATAGTATATCACGGACCGTTTGCCTATTTCGCCAAAGATTACAGCCTCGAGCAATATTCGATAGCCGGAATCACCGGAACAGCACCGGCGCCGTCAAAATTAAAGGAAATTTACGATATCATAAAAAACGAAAAAATAAAATTTTTGGTATCTGAACCGGCCTACCGTGACCGCGAAATAAAAGCAATCTCGGAAGAGCTTAAATTATTCGTAACCGAACTCGACCCGGTCGAAACATATTCAAAAAAAGAGGACTTCAAAAATTATTTTATAGACAGAATGAAGGAAAACGCCGACAAACTTTCAGAGGCGTTTAATAGATAGGAATTTCAATGCAGGATAAGACAAAAAAAATCCAGGTTCAAAACATCTCTTACAAATCAGGCGGCGTAAGCATCCTCGAAGATATCACATTCGACATGAATTACGGCTCATTCGCCTCGATAATAGGCCCGAACGGCGCCGGCAAGAGCACTTTAATCAAAATCATGCTCGGGCTGTTAAAACAAACATCGGGCGAAATATTTTACGAAGGCCGGACGCCGTCCACCGTCAACCGCAAACATCATCTGCTCGGTTATGTGCCGCAATACTTTCAATTCGACAGAACGCTTCCTATAACACTCGAGGAATTCTTCAGATTCACATGTCACATCAGTGACGATAATCATTTTAACGACGTGCTTAACACGCTCAACATATTAAAGCTTAAAAATCACCTGCTCGGAAAGCTGTCAGGCGGCGAGTTACAGCGTACGCTGATAGCCTATAACCTTCTGCATAACCATCAGATAATCTTCCTTGACGAGCCGACGTCGGCGATCGATATGGAAGGCGAAAATCTCATATACTCGATATTAAAAGAAGTAAATGAAAAGTACAACAAGACCATAATAATAGTTTCGCACGACATAGAGACCATATTAGACAACGTTGACACCATAATATGTCTGAATAAAACGCTCCACTGTATAGGCGGCCCGGAGGCGCTGGTATCAAACGGCGCGATAGCGAGCTTATTCGAGAAAAAGAAATCGCTTTACGTCCATAAGGGGTGCAAGCACTAATGCTATCGACATTCATGATGCCCTTTGTAATCAAAGCCTTCTTTTGCGGAACCATAATCGGCTCTATCTGTGCCTGTTACGGGATATTTGTCACAATCAACAAAATGGCATTTTTCAGCGAGTCGGTCTCGCATTCATCAATAGCTGCCGCTGCATTCGCGCTCTGGCTTGGAATCGACGTATCGATTTTCACTATTTTTTTCAGTCTCGCCGTAGCGTCAGCGATAGCGCTCGTTTCACAAAGTTCGATTTCCTCAAAAGACAGCGTTATCGGTATTATTCATTCAACAACAATAGCCGTCGGCATAATAATACTGAGCTTTTTAAGCGGCGGCAATAACGACATATCCAAGTATCTATTCGGCGACATCCTTGCGATAACAAACCTTGACATCTGGCTCTGCACAGGGCTTCTAGTTCTGGCATTAATATACATGCTCAAATTCGGCCGCACACACATGATAACATGCCTCACTCCTGAATTTTCAGTAATCGAAGGCATATCAGTCAAGCTTTACGATTTTTTAATGATGCTGATACTTGCTTTTATAATTTCGTTAAGCGTGAAAATAGTCGGCGCGATACTCGTAACGGCGCTTTTGATAATACCGTCCAACGCTTCTAAAAACATAGCCAAAAGCTTCAAGTCGTTCGCGGTAATGTCCTTCATCTTCGGCGCGCTGAGCGCTGTTACCGGCATAGCATTTTCAGTAGCCGCCGATCTTCCGGCCGGCCCTGCAATAATCGTTGTAAATGCGCTGTTTTACTTTCTGACATTTTTCATGAGAAGCGTTTTTAATTTTGGAGTCTAAGAAAATTTTTTCTCGCTCACTTGGTCCTCGGTCCCAGGCCAGACCCTCGACCACAAGTACACCTTGGGATTAGGCGGCGTTAGTTTTTGAAAAAAACATTACGCCGCTTTACACTCTTTAGAGTGATCGTTCACTCGTAAAAATTTTCTTCTGTATTTATTTTATTATCATACTATAAATATAACTTAAAAGTTACCTTGCATACTGTTCTCGCCATACAATGGCTCCGCGTCTTCCGAAATGTCCCTCAAAACTATTTTTGACGCCATTAATTTATATGCATTTAAAAAAATCGTTTCTACTTAATCTTATTAATAATATTAAATAAAAAAAGAACTGGATAATTAGTTTTAAACAATTCTTTTTTATTTTACGCCAGCTTGAATTTATACCCAAAATATTGTATAATCTTCATTATGAAAGAAAGAAAATCAAAGAAAACCGTTGAAAATTTATTAATGCCGGATTATCAGGACAGCGCCTGGAAAGATATTATCGACGCATATTTTCCCGAATTCCTTAAATTTTACTTTCCAAAAATTTATCGCGACATCGATTTCAACCAAAAGTATGAATTTCTTGACAAAGAATTTCAGAAAATAACCAAATACAGCGAGTTAAACAAAAAATTCGTTGATAAGCTTATAAAAGTATATTTAAAAACCGGCGAAGAAAAATGGATATTGATACACATTGAAATCCAGGGAACAGCGGACCAAACTTTCACTGAACGTCTTTATATCTATAACTACAGGATATTCGACCGATACCACAAAGACGTGGTAACGCTCGCAATACTCGCTGACGACAGCAAAAAGTTCAGACCCGAGTCTTACAAAGTAAAATACTGGAATTTTGAGCATACGTTTAAATTTCCGGCGGTTAAACTGCTTGACTATCAGGGTAAAATCGAGTCATTAGAAAAGAATGACAATCCTTTTGCAATCGCAACCATTGCGTATTTACGGTTTATAGAAACTAAAAATAACAAAAACAAGAGACTGTTCTGGAAAACAAGTTTAATTAAGGCTTTATACATACGAGGTTTTAAAAAGAAAGATATATTAAACCTTTATAGGTTTATCGACTGGCTTTTGTTATTGCCGGAAGATATAGCGTTAAAATTTCACGAAGAGATAAACAAATTCGAGGAGGCGAAAAATATGCCATACATTACTACTGCTGAGAGAATTGGTATGCAAAAAGGCGAACAAATTGGCATGCAAAAAGGCAATCGAAAAATAAAACAAATGATTAATAATTTGCGCAAACTTGGCGTCAGCGAAGAAAAAATTCAGCAAGCTATTAAGATGGCTGAAAAAGACGCCGCTTAACTAAAAATTAAAGAAGCTAAAAATATGCCATACATACTACTGCCAAAAGAATCGGTGTGTAAAGAGGCTGCCTAAAATTTTACTTTTTAGACAGCCTCTTTTTATTTCAATTATAAAACTCTATAATTTTTCAAATATTAAAAAGTTTTAACGCCCATATCTTTTCTTGATACTTTGTTCTGGCATATTTATGAATATCTTTGAAAACTCCGGTCATTCTATTATAAAGTACATCATTAATCGTACCGGTTTTAAAAAGATATTCGAATGCTAAAGCACCGCCAGCCATAACAGGGGCTATATCTTCAAATGGGTAAATAATATTTTCAGCCGAGGTTTTAACTTTCTTTTTCAAGTAATCCGATGAAAAATTAAAAAGTTTATCCGGCGGCATTTCATTATAACTATTTTCAAAACGGGCTTCGATAAATTCAATAAAATTTGACCATAAAATATATGAAACAGGAAAATCGATACCGTATTTTTCAAAACTGAAAGCGGCAAAAGATGACGTTATTGATTCAAAAAAACTTTCCCGCTGAAATTTATTCTTTTTTTCTAAGTTAGCACAAAGTTCATTGATTATATCCGGGTTTTGACATGATTTATAAAATATCTCAAGCTCTTTACCCATTTTTTGATTATCCAATACTTTTCCGTATAATTCAAAGTTTTTGAAGTTTTTTAATTGCCGCGGAACGTTGCCCTGTTTTAACCATATATATTCATTCTGTAAATCGCAATAAAAAAGAATTAATGCTATTTTAAAACGGCAGTCATCATCAAGCGATACCCAATGTTTTTCAATTATCCTATCTATAAGCGCAAGCGCGTTGCCGGCTTTTTTTTGCAATAAAAACCTTTCGACAAATTTTTCAAATATTACCCGATTTAAATAAAAATCAAGACAAAATCTGGCTGTAACAGATAAAGCCCTGTCAAATTCATCTTTATAAATATAATAAGAAGCAAGGAAATTATCTATAATTTCAGAAAAAATAAGATATAACTCACGGCGATTTTCGGCCAATTCATTAAAAAATTCAAATAATTCCGAATGCCGTCCTGAATTAACGGCTAATTCGACAGTCTTAATAAAATCATATTCAATTTCAATATAATGAATCATCTCATTTATTTTGCCGGAATTTGAGGCTTCCGACAATAATTTGATCTTATCGTCAACGGAATAATATTTAAAATTTTCCTGCCATTTTTCAGCATTTTCTAATTCAATAGAAAATTTTGCCGCGTTTTCAGGTTCTTCTTCAAGTCTTTCTTCCCTGATGTTTGTTAATTCGTCAAGAAGGGTGCTTGAATCATCGACTCCTGTAAACAGACCTTTTTCAATTATAGCCTCAGCTTTTTTCAAATCGGCACGGATATTTTTTGAAATGCAGTCTATCGTATAAGAGTTAGCCCATATTTGATAAACCTTGCTATTATGAGGATAAATGCGCGCTATGTTTTCAAATTCGGTTTCGGCGGCAGCCGGCTTGCCTGAGTCAAAAAGACAGATAGCAATGTTAAGTTTTACATCAATAATTAAGTCGTTGCGCGTTTCGGGAAATGATTTAATGAATTCATTCAAAAATTTCATTTTTTTATCGGTAAAAGTTTTATCTTCCTCAATGAATGAATCGTAAAGTTCAATAAAATCATCGGTCCATTCAAAAATGTCAATATCAAATCCTTCATATTGGTTATTAATATATTCATATTCTCTGGTAATTGGCGAAAATAATTTTACAATATCGTTCCAGGCAGTACTCCAGAGTTCCATAGCGTCGTCCATATCTCCGGTTTCAAAATAATCATAGCCGTCATAGATATTACTATATATAGTTTCAATACACGGCCGATCAGGAGTGATGCGCTTCCATAAAATTCCCATTGCGAGCCATGGAAAATCCCTATCACGTCCTTCTATTTCGAAGCCTGCTTCATTTTCAATAAATTTAGCGAGCTTTTCCGAAGATATTTCTTTCATAGAATATTCGATAAATTTATTTTCATCCATGGCGATGCCTAAGCTGCCTAATTTTTGAAAAATTTCATCATTAGTCATTTTACTAATTTCTTCGCCAGACCATAATTTACTGATGTTTTCTTTTGCTTTTTCAATAAGTTCAGATTTCTTTTCGTTATATGTATCCATACAGCAATTTTTGAATTTTTTACCGCTGCCACAGGGACAAATATTATTTCTGCCTATTTTAGACATTTCCAACACCTTTTTCATAAAAATAAATCAACTTAATAATTACATTATATCCCAATATTAAGAAAAATCAAGTGTTTTATATAAAAAACATAAATTTTGCATATGTTAAGAAATGTTGTTTATAAATGTCAACATTTGCAATTAAAATAAAAGGGCAGTTTATAAGACAGCTTCAAATGATTATTAATTTGCGCAAACTTGACGTCAGCGAAGAAAAAATTCAGCAAGCTATTAAGATGGCTGAAAAAGACGCAGCTTAATTAATAAAATCAAAGAGGCTAAAAATATACCATACATTACTACTGCTGAAAGAATCGGCATGCTAAAGGGCGAGCAAATTGGCATGCTAAAGGGTAAACTTGAAACCGCAGCTAATTTACTGGCCATCGGCATTGATATAAAAACCATTGCCAAAGCAACCGGACTTACTGAAAAAGAAATAACTAATATTAAAAAACAACCTAAAAAAGCAGCATAAAAATAAAAAGAGCGTCTTAATGTTATCTTTACAGACGCTCGTATAAAAATATATTTCATATAATTAATGATTTCAAATTATTTTATAAAAAGTGATTTTTCAAAATAACACGCGCGCTTTATAGCGCCGTCATGTTTTGAATACATAAATAAAAAGCCATAATTCGGATACATGGCAATAGAATAGTCTCTGTCATTTCTAATTTCGTTAAAAATATTTTTAAGAAAATATAGATTTTTAGTACTTGACGGCTCGCCTATAATTTTTTTCACTTCAGTTATATTCCGTATTTTTAGATCAGAAGAGGATAAATCAGCGAACTTAACCTTTCCTTTGGAAGAAAGGGTTACAATTTCTATGTGATTTTCATTTTGAGGATTTTTAAAATAATAAGTATAAGTTTTATCTGAATTAATAGTCTTTTTGCTTAAGTTTTTAAATGAATCAAGAACATCTTTTTCGCATGTAATGCCCGGAATAATGTCTTTACAATATAATTTTGATAAATTAACAAATTCATTAGCGTAAGTAATTTTCGAAAAGATTAGCGTTAAATAAAAAATAAATACCAAAAATAAACTTTTTTTACTCATAAAACAACACCAACCTTTTTTAAAAGAACTAAAATTTAACACTAATAAATTTAATATGCACCATCTTTTTTAAATACAACAACTATAGTCTTAAGAAGTATTTTAATATCAAGCCAGAGCGACCAATTTTCGATATAATAAATATCGAGCTTTACCATTTCGGTAAAAGTAAGGTTTGACCTGCCGGAAACCTGCCACAACCCGGTTATGCCAGGAGTAACTTCAAAACGGCGGTTATGCCACTTTTCATATTGCGCAACCTCTTTAGGTACAGGCGGCCGCGGTCCGACAAGACTCATATCGCCGCACAGAACATTATATAACTGAGGCAACTCATCGATACTATAACGCCTGATAAATTTTCCAATTTTTGTTATACGCGGATCATCTTTCATTTTAAAAATGGGTCCCTGGGCCTCATTATACTTCATCAAACGCTCTTTCATTTCTTCTGCGTCTGTGCACATTGATCTGAATTTCCAGAATTTAAACGATTTGCCGTCTTTGCCAATTCGTTCCTGGCTGAAAAATATAGGCCCTTTAGAATCAAGTTTAATTAAAATAGCCGTTATTATAAAAACAGGAGAAATCAAGATAAGACCGATACTTGTGCATACTATATCGAATATGCGTTTAAAAGCTATATAAAAAAGGTCAATTTTTTTATCCTGAATTGAAATAAGCGGAATATAGCTAATTTCATCAATTTGAACTTTAGAGGTTATAAAATCATAAAAATCAGGTATTATTTTTACATCTATATTTTTATCTTCGCATCGTCTCATAATATCGATAAGCATCTTACGAGGCGCCGATGGAATAGCCACAAATACCTCATTAATATTAAGCTCGTTTACTAATTTAAATAAATCTTTAAAAGTACCAAGAATATTGTATTCTTTAACGGAAGTTTTTTGCCTGGAAATATCGTCGTCAATAAAACCGACAATTTTTATTCCAGTATATGGGTGCCGCTCAATTTCAGTGGCAAGTATAGTTCCAGCTTCACCAGCGCCATATATTAAGACACGCCTTACAGCAAATCCGCCTATTTTCATTTTATGCAGCACTATTCTAATAATTGTGTGCCATATAAGAATGCCGCAAAGCGTAAAAACACCGATATTAAAAACTAAATTAGGATTAAACGCCGGCTGCGGGAAATAATATAAGAAAGCCGATATTATCCCAAAAGTCAATGTAAAATATTTTGTAATCCGGAATATTTCATCAAAATAGGTAAGACCGCTATTTACATGAAGAAGATTGTAATGCCTGAATACAAGCATAAGCAAAGCGGCAAACGCAAAAATAAAAATAGTGAAATTTTTGAAATAAAAAGGTATTGATATCGAAAGGATACGCTGAGTCGCTGCAAGCTGAAATGCATTGTCAAATCCGCCACTTTGCGCTAAAAATAGTGTAAATGAAACGGCAAGGAATATCACAACGTCATTTATAAATGTCAATTTTGGTAACCAAAAATGTTGTTTATGTCCCATAACAAGTTGAATTCTACCACTATCTTTTTTAATTGTCAATTTTTTTATTTTCATTTTTAATATTAACTTTTTAATTGCTATAATCAAACTCAAACTAAACAAAAGAGTACATCGAAACAATTAGATGTACTCTTTTGTTATGCCCTATTTAATACCTTCAACCATTTTTCTTGTAGCTTCCATATCTGAATCTACCATCATTTTAACAAGTTCTTTAAATGATACTTTAGGCTGCCATTTAAGAATCTTTTTAGCTTTTGACGGATCGCCTATTAGTAATTCAACTTCAGTTGGCCTAAAATATTTGGAATCTATTTCAACATATTCTTTCCAATCAAGTCCAGCATAACCAAATGCTTCTTCAAGAAATTGTTTTACGCTATATGTTTCGCCTGTAGCTATAACATAATCATCAGGTTTATCTTGTTGCATCATAAGCCACATTGCTTCAACATAGTCACCGGCAAAGCCCCAGTCGCGTTTAGCGTCAAGATTTCCAAGGTAAAGTTTTTTTTGCAGGCCATGTTTAATGTTAGCAAGAGCTTTTGTAATTTTACGCGTAACAAAAGTTTCTCCGCGTCGAGGGGATTCATGGTTAAATAAAATGCCATTACAGGCAAACATATTATAACCTTCACGATAATTAACTGTTATCCAATAAGCATATAATTTAGCGCAGGCATAAGGGCTTCTTGGATAAAATGGCGTAGTTTCTTTTTGAGGCACTTCCTGTACTTTACCATAAAGTTCAGAAGAAGAAGCCTGGTAAAATTTAGCTTTTATTCCGGTTTCACGAATACCTTCAAGAATTCTAATAGCGCCAAGACCAGTAACTTCTGCAGTATATTCCGGTATATCAAAACTTACTCTAACATGGCTCTGTGCGCCAAGATTATATATTTCATCAGGGTTAATATCTCTTAATATTCTATTAATCGAACTTGCATCATTTAAATCTCCAAATACTAATTTCATATTAGCATCAGGTAAATGTGGATCTTTATATATATGATCAATCCTTCCGGTGTTAAATGAACTTGAGCGTCTTATAATGCCATAAACTTCATATCCTTTTTTTAAAAGAAATTCGGTAAGATAAGAACCATCTTGTCCGGTTATACCTGTAATTAATGCTTTTTTCATTTTAAATAAACTCCTATTCTTATAATTTATAGTTATTACTTTCTTCTTCGATTAAAATGTCAAGAACATCAAAAAAATCCATATCGTAATTCCAGCTTAAGTTATTTTTAGCCTTGCTATTATCACCATAAATATCATCAATTTCTGATGGACGGTAAAGTTTTTCATCAACTAAAATTTTTTCGTGTGATATATTTAATTTATCAAATATATAACATATTATTTTTCTTAACGAAATAGATTTTCCTGAACAAATAATATAATTATCAGGTTTTTCCTGCTGCATCATAAGCCACATTGCCTCGGCATATTTAGGCGCATAACCGAAATCTCTTTTTATGTCAATATTTCCAACTTTAAGAACTGATTGAACACCATTTTTAATATTTAAAGCTGCTTTTAAAACTTTTTTTACAAAAAAATCATTACTTCTAAGGTAAGATTCATGATTAAATAGTATTCCACAGCATGTGAATATTTTATAACTTTCTCTATAATTAACAGTCAACCAGTGTGCAGAGGCTTTTGATATTGCGTAAGGGCTTAACGGATGAAAAAAATGATCTTCTTTTATAGGCAATGAATTAATTTTTCCAAACATTTCACTGCTTGAGGCTTGATAAAATTTTATTTTTTTTCTATTGCTTCTTATCGCTTCTAGCAAGTTTAAAACGGATATAGCATTAAAATTAATTGTACCTATGGGTTGTTGAAAAGAAAGCCCAACAGAACTTTGAGCTGCAAGATTATATACTTCATCAGGTGAATATTTATTTATTATTTTAATTAAATTTGATAAATCAAGCAAATCGCATTTTTCAATTATAACCTTATCTTTTATTCCAAGGTAGTTTAACCCAATTAAGTTTGCCAGATTATAACTTCTTGAAAGCCCTATTACTTCATATCCTTTATTAATAAGTAATTTGCTTAAATATGCGCCATCCTGGCCTGTTATACCTGTAATTATAGCTTTTTTCATTTTTATGTAACCTTAACAAAATTTTTCTTTTATTTTTTTTGAAATATTGGTTGATTTAATAACTTAGATTTAATAAATCGACTTAGCGGCATGGAAAAAATAAAAGGTATCTTATATCTATTTACTAAGGCTAATACAATCAAAGGAATTATTATACTTAATAAAAGTCCTATTGGAAAATGAAATAAAAATAACTTAATCTTTAAAAACTTTAATAATATAATTCTTATTCCACTGCCAGCAATAATATGCATTAAATATATAGCCATTGATGAATTACCAATAAATCTTAAATATTTTATATTTTTTTCAGAAAGAATTTTTGATAATGATACAATAAATAATATTGAAACTAAAGCTAATAATAATGATAGTAAACCTGTATTTATGTAGGATAATCCAAGCACAATATGAAAATAATATTGAAAAACAATAAATATAAAAAAAGTTAATATTAATTGAAAGTTTGATGTGTATGATATAAACATCGAACTATTACCCAATATAATACCAAAAGTAAAAAACACAAAATTACTTGTTAAATAACTAATATTTAATACTGATGTTAACTCAATTTTAAATATATAAGCAAAAATTGATAATATAAATACAGGAATAATAAGATTTTGCGTTCGAGTTTTTTGAAATATTAATATTGCGATCACAAATATCATAAATAATGCATAAAGAAACCAAAATTGTGCTCTTGGTGCCCATAAAAATGAAAATACCTCTTTATAATTAACATGACCATTTGTATATGAAGACAAAACTAACTCTAATGTTCCTTGCAACATTGACCATAGTATATAAGGATATAAGATTGTATCAATCTTATTTAATAATAAATCTTGAGCATTTCTTTTTTTAAGACTGTCTATAAAAAATAAACCAGACAAAAAAAAGAACAAAGGCATATGAAAACTATATATTACACTATCAATTAAATTATATAAAACAGGATCTATTTTGATTTCTGCAGCAACTAACCCTCGGGCGACATGTCCATATACAACTAAAATAATACCTATAGCTTTTGCATAAACCCATATAACCCTTTCGTTCATATATTTATTCCTTTAATTTTAACAAATTATAGATTCGTGTTATTTAATTAAATTTGTATTTTTAATTTCCAAATAATTTTTCTCTTATAACATAATAAATAAACATTGTATTTGTGTATAAATATCTCTTCCACATTCGTTTAGGTTCTTGGATAAATCTATAAAACCACTCAAGGCAAAATTTTTGCATCCACAAAGGAGCTCTTTTAACAGCTCCGGCAATTACATCAAAACTTCCACCAACACTCATCATAAAATTTACATTAATTTTATTTTTATACTTATATAAAAATTTTTCTTTTTTAGGAGAGCTCATTCCAATAAATAAAATATTAGCATTACTTTCATTAATTAATTTGATAATTTCTAATTCTTCATTTTCATTAAAATAACCATTTCTATAACCAGCAATAATATTTTTAGAATAAATAATAGAATATTTTTCTATAACTTTTTTTATAATATCTTCTTTGGCACCTAAAAAAAATATTTTATATTTTTCATTATAAGCCAACTTTATTAAATTTTCCATTAAATCAATTCCGGCAACTCTTTCTGGTAAAGGTTTATTTAAAAATTTAGAAGCCAAAATTACTGATTGTCCATCAGCATTTATTATATCACTGTTTATTATAGCATCAAAAAGTTCTTTATCACTTTTCATATTGACAAGTAGCATTGCATTAACCGCAGTATGATGAATTTTATTCTTAATTTTAATGTTTGTATTTATATAATTTAATGTTTCATCCATGTTAAAAAAAGTTATTGGGCAGTTTAATATTTTAACTGTTTTCATTTATTTAACCTCTTAATTTTTATACAAATCAATTAATAATTTTATTTTTTCATTTATATCATATTTAACAAAATTTTCTTTAGAAATATATATACTATCATCATTAGTATTTTTTATAATTTCTTTAATAACATTCAAAGTTTTTTCTGTATTAGCAAAATCAACAATTATGCCACAATTAACATCTTTAGATATTTTTTGAAATGTTGGAATATTATTACCAATTGTGATTGTGCCTGTAGAAATTGATTCAAGAAATGTAATACCAAATCCTTCTTCTAAAGAAGGGAAAAAAGCAATATGTGTTTTTGCTATTTCCTCAAAAAGTTCATTTTCTTGTAGTTTTCCTAACCAATTTATATTTTTAGATATTTTTAATTCATTAGTCATCTTTTTTAGATTATTAATATATCTTTCTTCACCTGTTCCGACTATATTTAAAATCCATTTTTGATCTAACATTTTAAGGTTTATAAATAAATTTTCAAGTCCTTTATTTTTATCTATTCTTCCAAAATATATAAAATTATTTCTGATGACTTTTTTTTCAATATTAAAATATTTTGAAATATTTATTGCACTTTCAAATAAAACTTTTTTTGGTTCATTAACAAAATTAATTAAATTAAAATCTCTTTCACTAATTGCCAAAATTTTATTAAAAAATATATTGAAAATTTTAGGATAATACTTATCAAATAAATTTTTTTTTATATAATTAAAATCATCTGTATGAAATAAAAAACCATTTGAATTCAAAAAAAGTTTATATTTAAAAATTAATTTAAAAAAACACACGGTTTCAAGTAAAAATCTTATATCGTGAACATGAACAATATCAGCCCATTTTAGAAGTTTTATAACTTTTAAATATTCAAATGGAGATAAAAAAGGTTTTTTGTATGAACCATAAGCTGCAACTCTATAAACATCTATATTATCAATTTTTTCATATTCAGGAAAAAATACATTATCATTATTAATAGTATTTCGATTTATACAAAGTATTTTACAATTACAACCAAACTTATTAAGCCCAGCAGTAAAATCATGAATTACAAGTTCTGCACCGCCTAAAACAGGCCAATAATGTCTTGAAATATGTAATATGTTCATATTATTCCTTTTCACAAATTACAAGAAAATAATCATTTAATATATTATGTTTAAAAAATATTTTATTAATTTGGGTAAAGCCTATTATTTTAGTTTTAGAAAAATATCTTTGGCAATTTCTTTTAAGTATTACTTTATCATATAAAATAATATGTGTTTTATCAGCATATCCACACCATGTTTTATTAAAAATACTATATATAAATTTTTTTAAAGAATCAGAATTTGGGGTTGTAAAAATAAAAGTTCCTTTAGGTTTTAATAAATTAAAAATATTTTTAAACATTATTCCTTGATTAAGAACATGCTCTATAACATCAAATGCAATTATTAAATCTGCTTTTGGCAAGTCTTCACAATTACCATCAATTTCTTTTAATTTAAACCGATTTGAACTTATATTGTTTTGATGAAATATATCTGTTTGAATTATATTGCTTAACTTAAAATAATTTTTTTCAAAATAATTTATAAAACCACCATTTCCACAACCAAATTCAATAATTTGATATTCTGAATTAAAAATATTAAAAATATTCTTACACAAAAAATTATATAAAGAATCATAATTATTTGTATAAAGGGTTGTGAAATATTCTTGATTATACATTTTACTCCTTAAATTATAAATTTTTCGTATATAGAAATAAGTCTTGAAGCAACATTACTTGATAAAAACTTGTTTTTTCCATATTCGTGATTATATTTAATAATATTAATTAAATTTTCTTTATCTTTTATAGCATTAAATAAATTTTCAGCAATGCATTTTGGATTATTTTCTTTAATTAAATAACCCATTTTTTCGTTTTCAAAAAAATCTTTTATTCCACCAACTGGAGTTACAACTGAACAAAGACCAAAAGTAATTGCTTCTAATAATGAATTTGGCATGCCTTCCGCATAGCTCGGCAAACAATAAATATAATTTTCTTTAAGAGCTTTAATTTTTTCACTACCGGTAATATACCCAGGAAAATATACTTCAATGTCGGATAATTCTTTTTTAACATACTTTTTTGCTGAATTAAGAGCAGTACCATTACCAGCAATAGTAAGAGTAATTTTATTTTTACTTAATTTATTTTTAAAAATTTTTAATCCCTCTAAAAACTCAAATATTCCTTTTTCTTTTTCTATTCTGGATAAAAATAAAATTCGAATTTTTTCATCTTTATTTATATTAGAAACTTTTTCGTTTATATTAAAACCTTTTAAAAATTCTTCATTTACAGTTGTAGTTTCTTTAAAAATTGGAACACTTATATTCCACGAATTTAATTTTTGTCTTGTTTCATCAGATAATACAATAAAAGCGTCTACTTTTTTATATGTTAAATTAAAAAACCACTTCCAATTTTTTTCAAGGGATTTTTCAAAATTTTTTTCCCATGCTCTAAAAAAAGCAATTACGGGAATTTTATTTCTTTTAGCAGCTAAAATAAATAATCCATCTCTTAAAAAACTTCTTAAATCAAAGGAAGGATTAACATGAATAAGATTATATTTTTGATTAAATAAACTATAATTATATCTTAATTGATCCATAGGGGCAGTAATTAATCTTAATGAATTAATTTTAGTAGTAATATTTCCAATACTTAAATAATCAATATCATATTTTTCATTATTTTTAAGACACGGCAAAATATTATTATAATAGTTTGATACACCACCTTCACTATTATGAGGACCAACTATTAATATTTTTTTTTTCATAATAATTAAACATACTCCTAATTTATGATTTAGAGTAAAACAATAAATTATAATTATAACACATTTTTAAATAAAATTATAGTTTAATTTACTTTTGAATAAACAATAAATGATTTAGTTAATATAAAGAACCTTTCTTTATATATGTGATAAAATTGAGAATTAAACAAAAATCTTAATTCATCAATACTTAATAAATTGATTGGATTATTAATAAAACATGAATATTCATGTTTTATACTTGTTTTATTAAAAAAACTTAAAATTTTTAATTTTAAATTCAACGGTAAAAATTGAATTAATGGAAGTTGATCATGTGGTTCAATTGGAAAATATAAATTAGGGGTTTGTAGATAAATATATCTGGCAACCCTTTGCATTTCCAATAACAGCTTTAAAATAATCTAAGTCTAATTTTGAATTAGGTAGTTCTAAATTTAATAATGTAATTTCCAAATTTAAAGGATTATTTTGAGTATCATATATTTGTTGCAAATATTCAAATGTACCACCTATATCTAATATCTTTATTTTATCATTATATTTTAATTTTTTTCTTAATGTACAAATTAATTCTTCAAAAATACTAAATCTTTTTTTTCTTAATTTTGTAATATAAGAATTTGATGTTCTATTAGTATTAAATTTTATTAATAAATTTCTAAGTTTAACAAACATATTTTACTTTCTTTATACAATTTTTAAAAAAGTTAGTTAATTTTTTTCTTTAATATAAATGAACTAATTAAAAATAAAGGTATCATTATTTGTGGTTGTTCTTGATAGTTATCAAATAAAAGTAAAATGGGTATTGTAATAAAAACTAATGTCAATGTTAAAATTATTTTTTTTATTAATAATTCTTTTTCAAAAAAAAAATTATTAAATAATTTTTGAATAATTAAAAAAATTATACCTATATAAAAAACTATTCCAACTAATCCTATTTCAGCTTTTAAACTGTTTATTCCAGAAAATGGATATGTTAGTACTGCTGAATGCCACTTTACATTATTTACAATATCTTCCGTCCATAAATCGGCCAAGTATATCTTAACCCAATAAGATGTTTTAGGAAGTATAAAAATTTCTACAATATTTTTACTTTGTGTATAAATTGTATCATAAGATAAAAAATTTGATGCACGACTTCCTAAGGTACCAGGTCCTGTTCCAAAAATCCATATTAATTTATTTTCATTAAACATATCTAAAAAAATTCTATTATAAAATAAATATTTATTTGAAAAATTTTCTAAACTAGAAAAATTTTCTATAAATGATTTTATTGACATTGAAGTTCCGTAAAAAAATTCAAAATAATTATTAACAAAAAAATCTAAATTTATAATCATAAAAACAAACATCACAATTAATATTTTAATTAATAATTTGTTTTTAAATATATTACTTTTTAACATAATTAAAGAATAAAATACTAATCCGATTAAAAATGATAAAATAACTGATTTGCCATCACAAAAAATAATCATTATTGAACATAAAAAAAGAAAAATTATTTTTTTGATATTTAATTTATCTGTTATAAAATATTCAAAAATTTTGAATACTAATAAAATTATTAAATAAAATGTAACTTTGTTAGCATCATGTAAACTTCCCATTGCCCAATCGCCTGGTTTAAAATCACTAATACATAAGAATTGAATAAATAACAAAAAAATCTGTAACGATATTAATTTAATAAAAAAATTAATAATGTTTTTTATATCAACAGCATTATAATTAAACTTTGAAAAATACATAAACAATATTAGTGGAGTAAAAAAAGTTATTAACCACATTACAAAGTTAATTATCGAATAATTAAATATTATTGAATTACTTAAAAATACTATTGACGAATATAATAATAGTAATAATATACTAAAATTTATGGAATTAAATTTATGTGTAAAAATTAATGGAAAGTAAAGAAAAAATAAAGAAAATAAATGATAATCTATACCAATGAAAGAAAGACTTAACAAGGTAATAATGTTTTTGGTTTTATTAAGATAAAGAAAAGAATAACTAATAAAAGTTATATTTATTAAAGTAATAAAATATGTGAAGTAATGTTCATAACTTGTAGAAAAAATTATTCCACAAATAAAAATATAAAACAATAAAATATTTTCATAAGATTTTTTTTTCATTATTTTCTTTTGTATACTTTACTTAATGTAAATAAATATTTGCCATTTTGTGTTGGTTCTATTTTTTGATAAAAAAAATAAATATTAACATTATTTCCCATAACCGTTTTAACTGCTTCGTTTATACTTTTGATTTCTGCTTTAGAAAGTTCTTTTAATTCATCTGTTTCTATATAAAAGCAAATTTTTTCGTAATCTTCTTGAACAATTTTAAATTTTTTTATATTTTCTTTAAAATAAAGCAAATGAGTAAAATATTCGCCATGAATTATATTTCCACTTGAAGTAATAAAATTATCAGATATCCTGCCTATAATTTTTTTTACTGTCGGCAAACTACAACCACAAGAGCATTTTTCTTCTAATTTAGTGCATAAATCACCAATTTCATATTTTAACAATGGCATTGAATAATTATGTAAAGTTGTTACTAATATTTTATAATATTCACTTTCATCTTTAACTAAATCAATCCATTGGTTAAAATTAAAAAAATGATAATTTCCTTTTTTACATTCTCCGCCTAAAGCTCCTGTTTCTCGCGAACCATAAAAATCATGAACTTTAGCTTGAAATACGTTTTCTATTTCTTGACGCATAAAATCTTGTAATGTTTCTGCATTGCTAACTATAACCAACGGTTTAAACTTTAAATGGAGTCCTTTATTTTTAATTATTCTTGCAATTTCATAAAGAGAAGTAGCATAACCTGATAAATAATCTGGTTTAAATGAATTTAAATCATTTACAAGGTTAAAAATTTTTTGCTCATTTATGTTAAAAGCATTAATTTGCTTTGAATTTTCCAAATAATTTTTTATTTTTTTCTTCCAGTCTCCATACCAAACTAAAATATCTTTTTCAGAACCCCATATTATATATTTTTTTATAGAATTATAGTTAATATTTAAAATTTCTTCATAATAATAATTTAAAGTATATCTTATAAATTTTTTATAAGTATCATCTTGAATTATTTTAACAGGTTGACCAGTAGAACCGCCTGACATATTAATAAAAGCATCTTTGCTAAGTATTTGTTTATGTAAATTATCAAATTCTTTACGAATGATATCTTTAGTTAAAATTGGTAATTCTTTAAAAGTTTTTTTATCAATTAACTTGTAATATGGAATATTTTCAGTAGCATATTTAAATATCTGATTTAAAGAGTTAACTGAATAACTATCTAATAATAATTTTTTTATATTATCATATTCAGAATCAGAATAAAAATCGGAGCTACTTTTTCGTACATATTTAAAATACATATTATAAATAAAATTTAAATTCATTTTTGTCACAACCTATTTTATTTGTTTTTTAGCTCTTCTCCAAAAATATGGAACTTTAAAATTATAACTTTCTAATTCTGATAATTCTTTGTCATGAATTTTTTTATTATCAATAATCTTAACAATTATTTTTTCATTTTTTCCCAATACAAAATTTGACTTTATATTATATAAAGCGTTATAAACAGTAGGAACTCTTGACAGGTTATAACCTAAAATCTGGCATTGAACCGCATCGGTAAGCGCAGGATTAAAACTTCCTATTATTAAACCAGTTTTTTTATCTACAGGAGTTAGAGGTCCTTCCCCTTCCCCTGAAATAATACCATCAATTATTGTTAAAACATTTCTTTGTTTTTTATTAGAAAGTTCTTCATTTCTTTGATCATAAAAATATAATATATGATTTAAATCAAGAGTGGTACGCCATATAGTTTCATTTCCACTCCAGCTTCCAGTCATACACCAATCGAAACTTGAAATTTTATAAAAAAACTTTAATATATTAAGTATAAAAAAATTAATTTTATTTTTTAAAATTTTATTTTTTTGAATGTTACGCCAAACTATTTCATCATAAGTTTCAAACAGCCTTTTGAATAACGAAGAATTGATATAATTATCTCCGCCTTCAAAATATGATCCTTTTATATGGTGTGGTAAAAATTCTTTATGCCCATTTATACCAACAAGATTTTTCAATCCGCCTGTTATACCAGCTTTAATATGAGTTTTCATTTTCGGAATATTTACAATAAAGTCTGCCTCAAAAATTCTACCTGTAACTAAATACTCATTTTTTTCATAATTATGATGTTTTTTCATTAGGTCAGAATTATAGTAAGAAACTCTGAATAAATCAGAGTAATCAGAAATATCATTTAATAAACTTTCTTTTTTTAAATCTATCAATTTATAATTTTTTATTTGTATATTTTTACTTTTTTGTATATCATTACTTAATAAATCAAATGTTGTTATACGCCAATCTTCAATTATAAATTCAACAGTTTTATATTTTAAAGAATAATTTTGAAATAACTCGTAAACCTTGTTATTTTTAATTAATTTATCAAAATTACAACTTTGTAAAGGAGAATCTCCAACTATGATTTTCCCTTTAAAATTAATTGCTTTTAAAACATAATCTACAATAACTTTTATTAAAGATGTATGTGTAATAAGCCCATCGAGGCTACCACAATTATATGGGTTGCAATCAAGAACCCAATTAGGTTTTATAAGTACAGTTCCACCTTCAGAAACCATATTTTTGAATGGATTCCAGTTATCTTTTTCATAATTTTCCTTATCTAAATCTAAATTAAAAAAAATCTGTTTTAAAGAATCAAAAATGTTATTTGTTTTAGTTTCTTCATAAGGAAAATCTGGATATTCTGGACTTGTTTTAACCAATATTACTTTATCCATTTTATTTTGAAAATTCTCCTTTTTTATTTAATTATTTATAATTTTATTCCATTCATCAGCTATTATTTTTTCAGAAAACAAATTTATTATTTTTTTTATTCCCTCTGTAAAATTCTTTTTTAATTCCTCATTATTAATAATACTTACTATTGAATCAGCCCAAATATTGTAAGTGGTTTCATTATTATCATTGTTGTTAAATATAGGCATTAAAAAACCACAATCAGTTAATTCAGGTAATAAAGTTTTTTGTTTTATATTTGTATCTGGAGCCATTATTTCTCTCGGACCACTATCACAATCTGAAGATACTAACGGGACACTACAGCCCATGGCTTCTAATAGGGCATTTGGAAATCCTTCTTGTAAAGATGTAAAAACAAATGCCTTTGATTTAGATATAAAGCAAAATGGATTTTTTTGAAAGCCTATAAAATATATATCATAATCATCAATTTTTTTGTTATTATTTTGATCGAAAACAAATGTTTTCAATCCGCTTTTTTGTGATAAATCAATAAGTTCGTCTTTTAAATCTCCAATACCCATTATTACGAGTTTAATTTCTTGATTTTTTTCCTTGATTTTTTTAAATATTTTTATAAGATGATTTTGACCTTTTTCATAACAAAGTCTACCTGAATTTATTATAAATTTTTTGTTATTTAAAAAAGAATATTTTACTGGAATGTCTTCTTCGGATTTTTTTTTAATTTCATCTAATTTTAATGGATTGTATATTACTTTTAGTAAGGTTGATCTAATTTTAAAATTAACTTTAAGGTCTTCTAAAACTCCACGTGAAACAGTAATTATTTTATCAGCTTTATTATAAAATAGTTTTATAAAATATTTATGTATAATTCCAATTATACCATAATTAGCAAAATTGACAACAGTAAGAGATTTAAAATCCCTAATACTTAAAAATGCTTTTCCGTAAAAATTAGTTAAAACATTTACAATGTTATAAGTTTCAAGGAAACTTATAGTTAAATCAGGCTTAAAACTTTTTTTAATGTTATATACTTTAATTATTTTTTTAATATTATAATATATTTTTTTTAATAAATTATTACTACCAGGAATATTTAAGTCAATTATATTTCCACAATTATCATAACAGATACCTGGTTTTTTATCACAAACACAAATTGTCACATTGTGTTTTAATGCACAACTTAACCATGATGCGACTTTTTCAGCGCCACCACCGGATAAAGAATGTATTAAAATTAAAATTTTTTTCAATGTTATACTCCGTTGATATATTTATCATACCACATTTGAAATATTAATATATTCCAAATAACTCCATTAACATATACATTTTTTTCTTCTTTATTAAATCTTAAAATTAAATATTTTATTTTTTCATATTCAAATATATTTTGTCGTTTGATAAAATTAAAATTCATATATTTTTCAATAAGATAATTAAGATCATTATGAAGCCAATTTAAAATAGGAATTCCAAATCCCATTTTGGGTCTGTTCATAATTTTTTCAGGAATATAACAATAAGTTAATTTTTTTAATAAATATTTTGTTATTTGATTTGAATATTTTAAATTATGAGGAATACTTAAAGAATATTCTATAATTCTATAGTCAAGAAGAGGTGTTCTTGCCTCTAAGGAAGCTGACATTGATGCTCTGTCAACTTTAGTTAAAATATCATCCGGCAAGTACATAATCAGATCCTGTATCATATATGCTTCTTGAATATTATTAGAATATGCAGCATTGTCAAAATATTTTTTATTAAAATTAAAATTATGATTTTTTATAAGATGATCTATATAAAATTTAGATACCAAATATGCAAAATTAATTATATTATTATTATTATTAAGATATAATAATTTGATTAATTTATAATTAATTTTGTCTAAAATAAATGGTAAGTTAATTAAATTTGAGATAGAATTAATTGGTTTACTTATTAATTTATATTTTAAATATTTTAAGGCTACATCATATCTTGTATAACCGCAAAAAAGCTCATCGCCGGCGTCACCGGAAAGTGCAACTGTAACTTTTGATTTTGTTAAGCGGCTAACAAGCATCGTTGGTATTTGTGATGAATCGGCAAAAGGTTCGTCATAATATTCTGGAATTTCAAATATTAATTGTTCGGCATCTTTTATTGGAAGATATAACTCATGATGACAGGTGCCTATATGTTGTGCAACTACTTTGGCATGTTTAGCTTCATTGTATTTGTTTTCATTAAAACCTATTGTAAAAGTATTTATTGGTACATTAGATAGCTTTTGCATCATAGCGGCTATAAGAGAAGAATCAAAACCGCCACTTAAAAAACAGCCAATCGGAACATCAGATATCATTCGATATTTTACAGAACTTGTAATTAATGCATCAAGATTTTTTAAATGTTCTTTTTCTGATAAATTATAAAGCATTATAGAGTTATTAAACTTTTCAATAAGAGACCAATAATTTATTAATTCAATTTTACCTTTTTTCCATTTAAGATAATGACCAGGCTTGAGCTTATAAACATTTTTAAATATTGTATCAGGAGCAGATATATAACCATGAAATAAATATGAATTTAATGCCTCAAAATTCAATTCTTTTTGAAAATATGGATAAGCCATTATTGGTTTAAGTTCTGAAGCAAAAACAATATCAAAACCATTATAATAGTAATATAATGGTTTTACTCCCATTCTATCACGAATAAGATATAGTTCTTCTGTAATTCTATCAAAAATAGCAATAGCGAACATTCCATTAAATTTACTAATACAATTAATACCCCATTTATGAAATGCTTTTAGTATAACTTCAGTATCACTTTTTGAAATAAAATTGTACCCTAATTTTTCAAGCTCCTGCTTTATTTCATTAAAATTATAAATTTCACCATTAAAAACTATTGATAAGTTTTCAAAATGCATCGGCTGATGTCCAAGTGGTGATAAATCTATTATAGAAAGTCTTTTTTGAGCTAAACCAAATTGAAAGTTATCATTTTCTAATAAAAAATAGCCTTCATCATTTGGTCCTCGATAATTTATCGTATCAGCCATTTTTTTAAATGTTTGATTTGATATTTTGTTATTTAATCTTATTGAAAAACCTATTATACCACACATATTTATACCATAACCTTATTAGAGATAATATTTTTAGAAATTAAAAAAAGACCAATTACTATTAATACTTTTGTTAAAATAGAAACGCTAATGGCTCCGTATATTCCAAAATTTAATATTAAATAATAATTCAAATAATAATTCAAAATCATTAAAATAAAATAAAAAAATAATAATATTTTTGGAACATCAATACTCGTTATAAAGTTACCAAATACATTACTAATACTTGTTAAAATAACATTTGGTAACATACAAATAATTATTGGAACAGTATTCACAAATTTTATTCCGAATAGAATTTTTACGATAATATCACCAAATAAAATAATTATAATACATATCAATAAATTAAATAATAAAATATAACCAGAAATCTTTTTTACATAATTCCATTTTTTTACTAAATCTAACATTTTCACTAATTTTGGAAATAATAATATTCCAACTACAGTAGAAAGTAAGTTTAAATTATCAATTATTAAAAGAGCAGTAGCATAATAACCAGTAATTTCATTTCCTAAATATTTTTTAATAAAAAAAATATCAACTTTGTTAATTATAAAAAGAAATAAACAAGCTATATAAGATAATATTCCATATTTTATACTTTTTTTAAATATTTCACTATAAAACTTTAACTCATAATTATAAAAACATTTTTTTAAATAAAATATTGAAAATAAAATTGAATAAACAAATGAAATAATATTTGAAATTAAATATAAATTTAAATTTTTTACATTAAAAAAAAATAAACCAAATGTAGTAACAAAAATCAATATTTTTCCATTTAATTCTGTTATGTTATAATAATTAACTTTGTTTATTCCCAACAATAAATTTTGTAATAAATTTGAAGTAATAAAAATTGGTATCCAAATTAAAGTTAAAAATAATGTTAATCCTGACACCGGAAAAAAATTAATAAAACAAGCCGAAAAAAAATAAATAATTATTATAAAAATAAAAATAATTAATCCTAAAAATAAACTGTTACTTATTAATTCATTAACTACTTTATTATCTTTAGCTGAATAATATATATTAGAGTTATTTAATCCTAAACACCCAAACTGAATACCTAACAATGCTATATTTAAAGCAATACTATAAATTCCTCTTCCTTCTGGGCCTAATCCACGTGTAACAATTATAGAACTTATTAGTCCTAATATTATTGTTATTATTTTAATAGAAAAAGTTTGAATTATTTTTTGAATTAAATCATTTTTTAAAAAGTTTTTTATATTAAAAATACCTTCCTATTATTTATTTGGTGAAGCAATAACAATTAAATGGGGTTGTTTTTTTATTTTATTTTTTATGTAGGAATAATTAATATATAATTTTTTACTAAAATTACATATTAATCTTTCAATAAAAGATAATAAAAAGTTTTTTATAGAATATTGAAAATTATAAAGATTTATACTGGCACAAAATTCAACTTTAAAATTCATTTCATTTAAAATTTTACTTATTTTATTTACAGAGTAACTATTTAAATGTTGAACTCTATGAAACTCAAATTCACAATTAGGACAATATACATAATTTTCTTCAAGATTTTCATCATTAGGCACCGTTATAAATAAAATACCTTTATTCTTTAGTATTCTAAAAAATTCTTTTAAGTGAAGTGTTAAATCTTCAGAAGTCATGTGTTCTAAAACTTCTATACAGGTAATAATATCAAAAGTTTCATTATCATATTTTAATGGAAGTCCATTAATAATCTTTGAGCCTTTCCAATTATTAAAATTTATTAATTTATTATTAGTCAATTTAATAGAAGAGTCCGAATAATCTGCACCATAACATTCTATTTTTTTATATTTTTTTAAAATTTTAAATAGTAATTCTCCAGTTCCACAACCATAATCTAATAAATTGCCATTAATTTTTCCAAATATACACAACATATTTACAATTGCATTTCCAACTTGTTTAGTAAAATAAATATTTTTTAAATAAGGATTAGAACTATACCAATTCCAAAATTTTTTTATTTGTTCCACATCCCAAATATTTACATCTTTCTTCATTTTTTGTTCCTCCAATAATTAGAGTCTATCATCAATAATGTTATCTTTGAAAAATCCCTTAACATCATATATAACAGTATTATTATTACAAAATGATTTAATATTCAACTCATTAAATTGTTTATGTGCAACAGCTAAAATTATTGCATCATATTTTTTATTTACTTCTTGTTTTGAAGCTATTTTTATTCCATATTCTTCTTTTACTTCATTAAGATCAGCCCAGGGATCATAAACATCAACATGACAACTATATTCTTTTAATTCATTTATAATGTCAATCACTTTTGAATTTCTTATATCAGGAACATTTTCTTTAAAAGTTATTCCTAGTATCAAAATTTTTGAATTGTTTACTACATGATCTTTTTTTATCATTAGCTTTATTACCTGTTTTGCTACATAAGCACCCATACTATCATTAATACGTCGACCAGCTAAAATTACTTCGGGATGATATCCTATACTTTGAGCTTTAAAAGTAAGATAATAAGGATCGACACCTATACAATGCCCACCTACCAATCCCGGTTTAAAATTTAAAAAATTCCACTTTGTTCCGGCTGCTTCAAGTACCGCATGAGTATCAATATTCATTTTATTAAATATGAGTGCAAGTTCATTAATGAATGCTATGTTTATATCGCGTTGGGTATTTTCAATTACCTTGGCTGCTTCCGCTACTTTTATTGAAGGTGCTAAATGAGTTCCAGCAGTTATTATCGATTTGTAAAGCTTATCGACTTTAAATGCAACTTCTGGTGTAGAACCCGAAGTTACTTTTTTTATTTTAGATACTGTATGTTCTTTATCACCAGGATTAATTCTTTCAGGACTGTACCCACAAAAAAAATCAATATTAAACTTCAGCTCTGAAAATTTTTCTAATACAGGAACACAATCTTCCTCGGTTGCGCCGGGATAAACTGTAGATTCATATATAACTATGTCACCTTTTTTTAAGACCTTTCCAACAGTTTCACTTGCGCTTAATAATGGCCTTAAATCAGGATTGCTATATTTATCTATTGGAGTCGGAACTGTAACTATATAATAATTACAATTTTTTATTTCTTCAATTTTATTTGTATAAGATAAAAAAGAAGCTGATTTTAGTTTTTCTGACTCAACTTCAAGTGTTTTATCAATATTTTTTTTAAGTTCTGTAATTCTTTTTTCAGATATATCAAAACCAATTGTTTTATATATTTTACCAAATTCTACAGCTAGTGGTAAACCAACATAACCAAGACCTATCATTGCAATTTTTATTTCTTCTTTTTTCATAATAACAACCTTTTTTATAAATTAATTTTATAATATTTCAAATACCAGTCTATAAAATTATTTATCCCTGTTTTTATTGAAGTTGAAGGTTTATAATCTAAATCAGTTATTAAATCATCTACATCGGCCCAGGTTGCCGGAACATCGCCATCTTGAAGTGGTAGCATGTTTTTCAGAGCTTCTTTACCAATTTTTTTCTCTATTTCATTTATAAAATCCATTAATTTAACGGGGGAACTATTTCCTATGTTGTATACTTTATAAGGAGCTGGACTTGTTGAAGTATCATTTTTCCATTCTTTTTTTCCTGAAGGCGGATTATCAATAACTTTAATAATTCCATTTACAATATCATCAATATAAGTAAAATCTCTTTGCATATTTCCGTTATTAAACACGTCTATTGACTTACCTTCAATTATAGCTTTTGTAAACAAAAACAACGCCATATCAGGCCTTCCCCAGGGCCCATAAACAGTAAAAAATCTAAGACCAGTTGTTGGAATCTTATAAAGATAGCTATAGGTATGTGCCATTAATTCATTTGATTTTTTTGTGGCGGCATATAATGAAATTGGATGGTCAACGTTATGAGAAGTTGAAAAAGGCATTTGTTCATTTAATCCATAAACAGAAGAACTGGAGGCATAAGCAAGATGTTTGATATTATTATGACGACAGGCTTCAAGTATGTTTATAAATCCAACGATGTTTGAATCTATATAAGCATAAGGATTGGTAATTGAATAACGAACACCAGCCTGAGCTGCAAGATTGCAAACTTTATCAAATTTTTCATTTTTAAAAAGTTTTTGAATGTTATCTTTATCTTCAAGCTGAAGCTTTATAAATTTATAATTTTTATGTTTTTCGCTATAAGAAATTTTGTTATATTCAATGCTTTTTTTATTAATTCCGTGAACTTCAAGTCTTGAATATTTTAAGTTAACATCATAATAATCATTTATGTTATCTAAACCGACAACTTCATCACCACGTTCGAGTAGTTTTGTTGTTAAATGGAACCCTATAAAACCTGCTGTTCCTGTAACTAATATTTTCATATATCAAAATTCCAATCTTAATAATTTAAATTCTATTATATTTTAAAGTGAATAATAAAGTCAAGAATTTTTTTTAGAACTGAATTTTTTTACTAACAACTTCCAATTTTAATTATTATGATTTATTTATAATATCAAAAAAGTAAATTTTATGTCATTATTATATGTTTAACTTGAAAAAAAATATTAAAATGATATAATGTTTTTATCTTAGTTACTAAAACATAATTTGCAAGGAGTTAATTATATGAAAGGCATAATACTTGCCGGCGGCGCCGGAACAAGGCTTCATCCAATCACAAAAATTGCTTCAAAACAACTTCTGCCGGTTTATGACAAACCAATGATATATTATCCAATGTCAATTTTAATGCTCGCTGGAATTAATGAGATATTAATAATATCAACTCCGCAGGATTTGCCTAAATTTAAAGAACTTTTTGGAGATGGTTCGCATCTTGGTCTTAAATTAAGTTATGCCGAGCAAGCAGAACCTAAAGGCATAGCCCAGGCATTCACCCTAGGAGAAAACTTCATAGGAAAAGACAATGTCTGCCTTATACTTGGAGATAATATATTCTACGGTTACGGCTTGAGCGGCATGCTTAATGATGCGGCTAAAATACAGGAAGGCGGAATTGTATTCGGATATTATGTTAAAGATCCCGAAAGGTACGGCGTAGCTGAATTTGATGAAAATTACAATGTTATTTCAATTGAAGAAAAACCTAAAAATCCTAAGTCTAATTACGCAGTTACCGGTCTTTATTTTTATGATAACAGTGTTATAAACATAGCTAAAAATCTTAAACCATCGGCACGCGGCGAACTTGAAATAACCGACGTAAACAAAGAATACCTTAAAATGAACAAATTAAAGTTAAAATTGATGGGCCGCGGTATTGCGTGGCTTGATACGGGAACACACGAAAGTCTTCTGGAAGCCGGCAATTTCATAGCCACTATCGAGCACCGTCAGGGCCTTAAAGTTGCATGTTTAGAAGAAATAGCATACAGAAAAGGTTATATAACTAAAGAACAATTTGTAAAACTCGGCGAAAGTATGAAAAATAACCAGTACTGCCAATATATACTAGATATTGCAAATAGAAAATAATGACACTTATATCTAATTTAAGGAAAGAAATAAAATGGGATTTATAAAAACTGACATACCTGATCTATTAATTTATGAACCTAAAGTTTTTGAAGATAACCGTGGATATTTTTTTGAAAGTTATAATGCCGATACTTTTAAAAATGCAGGAATAACAACAAAATTTGTTCAGGACAACCAGTCAAAATCATGCTACGGCGTTTTACGCGGCCTTCACTACCAATTAAACCCTTATGCTCAAACAAAACTCGTAAGAGTATTAAGCGGAAAAATATGGGATATCGCAGTCGATATCCGTCGCGGTTCTCCTACATACGGTAAATATACAGGATGCGAACTCAGCGCAGAAAATAAAAGACAACTTTTAATTCCGCATGGTTTTGCGCATGGTTTTGTAGTTTTAAGCAAATCAGCCGAAGTCATGTATAAATGCGACGCATTTTACAACAAAGAATCCGAAGGCGGAATAATGTATAATGATCCTGAAATTGGCATTAAATGGCCGATATCTGAAAAAGATATGATATTATCCGATAAAGACCTCAAAAACCCTTTGTTTAAAGATGCTAAAATAAATTTTGAATATGTAAAATAATTTTATATTGATATTTATTAAGAAATTTCATTATAAAAACAATGAAATTTGATATAAATTCACAGAAAGGATTCTGAAATGAGCGAAAAAAAAGTATATTTAGTCACCGGCGGCGCCGGATTCATAGGCGTGAATTTTGTAAAGCATATATTGAATAAACACAAAAATAAAGCTATAGTAATTAACTTTGACGCGCTGACTTATGCCGGCAACCTCAAAAGCCTTGCCGATATCGAAAATAACAAAGATTATAAATTCATAAAAGGCGATATTTCTGATCCAGCAGACGTAGATGCTCTGTTCAAAAACAATAAAATAAACTATGTCGTAAATTTCGCCGCCGAATCGCATGTTGACCGCTCAATAATAGATTCTACGCCATTCATAAAAACCAATATAATGGGAACGCAAATACTGCTTGATGCATCACGAAAATATGGTGTTGACAGATATTTACAGGTATCGACCGATGAAGTTTACGGCAGTCTCGGCGAAACAGGCTTATTTACCGAAGAAACGCCGCTCGCTCCAAATTCGCCTTACTCGGCAAGCAAAACTTCAGCCGATTTATTAGTCCGCGCCGCTTATCATACCCATAAAATGCCGGTTTTAAATACGCGCTGCTCAAATAACTACGGGCCTTATCAATTCCCTGAAAAGTTAATACCGCTTATGATAGCCAATGTATTAAACAAAAAACCGCTGCCGATTTACGGAAAAGGCCTTAATGTCCGCGACTGGCTTTATGTTATAGACCATTGCGAGGCTATTGACACTGTTTTATTGCACGGAAAAATAGGTGAAATTTATAACATCGGCGGCAATAACGAATGGAAAAATATCGATATAGTAAATATAATAATCGATATTTTAGAAAAGCGCGGTTATAAAGACGGCAAATCGCTTATAACTTACGTCAAAGACCGTCCGGGCCACGATATGCGTTATGCCATAGATTCCACTAAAATGCAACGCGAACTCGGCTGGAAACCTTCCGTAACATTCGAAAAAGGCATTGAAATAACAATAGACTGGTATCTCGAAAATCAGGCATGGTGGCGCGATATTATGTCAGGCGAATATATGAGATATTACGAAACCAATTATAAAGAAAAATTTAACTCTAAATAAGTATTCATTAAAATTAAATTCGATAAAGAAAAACCGGCATATTTAATAATTGCCGGTTTTTTTATATTTACTTTAATAAAAAATACTGTATATATTCAAAGAGTTAATTGATTTTTTATTAATCATATTATATAATGTTATTTGAATTTAGTAATTGTTACATTTAATATAAAATATCGTTATAGCCAGGTCGGTGAAAAATGAAAATAGAAAGCATCAGATTAAAAAACTTTAAAACTTTTCAAAACATAGAAATGAAAAATATTCCAAATTTTTGTATAATTGTCGGTGCAAACGGCACAGGAAAATCCACTTTATTAAGCGTATTTGGATTCTTGCGAGATGCTTATCAATCGAATATAAATACCGCTTTAACAAAATTAGGTGGAACAAAGGGTTTTAATGAAGTAAAAAGCAGAAATCAAAAAGGCGATATTGAAATTGAACTAAAGTTTCGGCAAAAATTCGATTCTCCTTTAGCTACTTATTTTATATCCATCAGCGAAGATAACGGACAGCCTGTTATAAGAAGAGAAATCTTAAAATATCGCCGCGGAAGCAAAGGTCAACCCTGGAAATATTTGGATTTTTCATTTGGCAAAGGCGAAGCCGTAATTAATGAACTTGACGAAGTAAAATCCGAATCGCTTTTAAAAAGAAATGAACAAAATTTAAAATCACCGGATATTCTTGCAATTAAAGGATTGTCACAGTTTGAACAATTCCCGATAATTAAAGCTCTCGGAGAACTAATTGAAAATTGGCATATATCTGATTTTCATATCAGCATGGCACGTCCGGAGCGTGAGTTTAGTTATGCAGAGCATCTTTCTACCGAAGGTGAAAACTTATCTAATGTTATACAATTTTTACATCAACGTCATAAAAAAATTTTCGACAAAATACTTTCTAAATTAAAAGAAAGAATTCCCGGAATTAACAAAGTCGATGTAAAAACCACCGAAGAAGGGAGAGTTCTCCTTCGATTTCACGATGGTACCTTTAAAGATCCGTTTTTGGCTCGTTATGTATCAGACGGCACAATAAAAATGTTAGCATATTTATTGCTCCTGTACGACCCAAGGCCGCATCCGCTATTATGCGTAGAAGAACCTGAAAATCAACTTTATCCGAAACTATTATGGGAACTTGCCGAAGAATTCAGGGAATATGCCAAAAAAGGCGGTCAGGTGTTTGTTTCAACACATTCGCCTGATTTTCTTAATGCCGCAAAATTAGAAGAAGTTTTTTGGTTAGTTAAAGATAAGGGTTATACAAAAATTAAGTGTGCCTGCGAAGACGAACAATTAAAAAAATTCATCGAATCCGGAGATCAGATGGGTTACCTCTGGAAACAAGGTTTTTTCGAAGGAGTTGATCCAATGTGATTAATTTAGTTTTTTTCCTCGAAGAGCCATCTGCTCGTGAAATGTTAAAAGTATTTCTGCCGAATTTGTTTTTGGATATTAACACTAAATTAAATTTTATTTTTATTGTATTTGAAGGAAAGAGCGATTTAGAAAAACAAATTGAAAATAAATTAAAATCATGGAATAAACCTAATTGCAAATTCATAATCCTTCGCGATAAAGATAGCGGCAATTGCTGCAATATAAAATCAGAGTTAGTTCAAAAATGCATAAATGCCGGCAAAAATTGTTTAGTTAGAATAGCCTGTTATGAATTGGAAAGCTGGTATATCGAAGATTTAAAAGCCGTTGAAAAAGCTTTCAAAATCAACGGCTTATCAGCTAAACAATATAAGGAAAAATACCGGCAGCCTGATAATTTATCCAAGCCTTCCACAGAACTTGAAATATTAACGAAATATCAATATCAAAAAGTTTCAGGATCAAAAAAAATAGGAACATATTTATCAACAACAAAGAATACTTCCCATAGTTTTAATGTCTTTATTTCAGGATTAAAAAATATGGTAGCAAATCAAATATAACCTTATTATTTAAATTTTATTTTAGAATACCCATAGCAACAATATCAATGAGAAATTTATATATTGAAATATACACACATTACAAAATCATTGCCGCATTTTGATATAACCGCCTATTTTGTTTAAAGACATAAATAATAAACTTCCTATAAACGCTCCGAGAGCGTCAACCGCAATATCAAATGTTTGTGAAGCTCGGCCTTTCACATAATACTGGTGCCATTCGTCTAATACTGCGTAAATAATACAAACCATTATGGCAACCAGACATTTTTGCCAGAAATTCGATTCATAACGATTTAACGCTGTCATTATGAGAATCGCAAAGACCGCATATAATAAAATATGGGCTATTTTTCTGATGCGCCTGTGGCCCATTTCATTTAAAATTTCATTCTGCGTTTGTAATGATAGTTTTTCAAAATCAGGCATTATGAACTTAGCTATATATTTTAATGTTTTTTCACTTAGTGCGGCAGATTGAGTTCCCGACTGAGATGAAAAGCAATAAATTACGAAAGCCCAAACAATTATTAAAGCATAAATCAATGAAGTAAATTTAAAGTTTTTCATAAATATTATTATACTATAATCAATATTTTAATTCAATAATTTAACAATAGAGTTAAAATAACAACTATTCACTTATGAAATAATTTTTTTAATAAAATACAAGCAATTTAAAGTAAAAAATTAATAATTCAAAATACTATTTTTCAAGCAAGCCAGTACATTTTAGTTTAAATTTAACACAAATACAATAAAATTATTGCAAATTGCCTTAAAATCCTGTAAAATCATGTTTAAATATACTGCAACAATTTATTAAATTTTTAATATATGTCATATTAAGAGGTAAGTAAGATGTTAAACTTAAAAGACAAAAAAATAATAGTTACTGGCGGCGCCGGATTTTTAGGTTCTTTTATTTTAGAAAAACTGGCTGCGCGCGGCTGTAAAAATGTGTTCGTACCTAAGATAGAGGAATACGACCTGCGTGACCGCGACGCGATAATCAAGCTTTTCAATAAAGAAAAACCTGAAATCATAATCCATTTAGCTGCTGTTGTAGGCGGCATAGGCGCTAACCGCGAAAATCCCGGAAAATATTTTTACGACAATATGATAATGGGAATACAATTGATAGAATACGCAAGACTCATGAACGTCGAAAAATTCGTGGCGCTCGGAACGATTTGCGCTTATCCGAAATTTACGCCTGTGCCGTTTAAAGAGGAAGAATTATGGGGCGGCTATCCTGAAGAAACCAACGCGCCTTACGGCCTTGCAAAAAAAATGATGCTCGTACAGAGCCAGGCATACAGGCAGCAATATGGATTTAATTCAATATTCCTGTTGCCGGTCAACCTTTACGGGCCGCGCGATAATTTTAATCCTGCATCGTCACACGTTATTCCAGCGCTTATCAAAAAATGCGTCGACGCTATAAAAAACAACGACAAAGAAATCGTGGTATGGGGAACGGGCGAAGCGAGCCGCGAATTCTTATACGCAGAAGACGCCGCCGAAGCCATAGTTTTAGCGACTGAGAAGTATGAAAAAAGCGAGCCGGTAAATATAGGTGCCGGTTTTGAAATAAAAATTAAAGACCTTATTAAATTAATAGCTGACTTATGCGGATTCAAAGGAAAAATCGTATACGATTCGACAAAACCTGACGGCCAGCCGCGCAGATGCCTCGACACTCAAAGGGCATTTGATGAATTCAGATTCAGGGCGAAAGTCAAATTTGAGGAAGGCCTTAAAAATACAATTGAATGGTACAAAAACAACATAAAATAATTTTTTCAATAACTTCTTAAGACAAAAAACTCCGGCAAATTTCTTATAGTTGCCGGAGTTTTTATTTTCAGGATTTTCAAACACAATCTATTTCTTATTTATTCAAAACCTTCACTTGCAAAAAATATATATAATAAAAATATTTTTGAGGGACATTTCGGAAGTTGCGGAGCAATGAATGGCAAGAGCAACTGAGAATAGTGGCTGACAGACATGAACAAACTAATGCAGGGCGCGCCAAGGAGGATAAAAACGTCCTGTAAAAATCCAGGATGGATTTTTGAACACGGTCCATCAAAAATATTTTTTTTATAATCTGCCGTCCACTTTCACGCTTTTAATTACGCCTTTTATATCGTAAATTACGGTGTTATGGTTTTTAAATTTATTTAAATCGAACGACTCGAATTTTTCGTGGGCAACGGCCAGAATCACAGCGTCATATTTAGATTTCATTTCGTTTTCGGCTATCATTTTAACGCCGTATTCGTCATACACTTCCTGCATATCGGCCCACGGATCATAAATATCGATATCGCAGCCAAATTCATTTAACTCGTTTATTATATCTATTACACGCGAATTTCGTATATCGGGAACATTTTCCTTAAATGTCATCCCCAGCACCAGTATCCGCGATTTATTTATGGTGTGTCCTTTTTTTATCATAAGCTTTATGACCTGGTTTGCGACATAAATCCCCATATTGTCATTGATTCGGCGCCCTGCCAGAATAACTTCGGGGTTATATCCAAGGCTCTTCGCCTTAAAAGTAAGATAATAAGGGTCGACGCCGATGCAGTGACCGCCTACGAGTCCGGGCTTGAAATTCAAAAAATTCCACTTCGTCCCCGCTGCTTCCAGCACCGAATTTGTATCAATGCCCATTTTGTTAAAAATGAGCGAAAGTTCATTAATGAACGCTATATTTATATCGCGCTGGGTATTTTCTATAACTTTGGCGGCTTCCGCGACTTTTATAGAAGGCGCCATATGAGTTCCGGCTTCTATTATCGAAGAATAAAGAGCGTTGACTTTTTCGGCGGCCTGTTTCGTCGAACCGGAAGTTACTTTTTTTATTTTAGAAACTGTATGAGTTTTATCGCCCGGATTTATCCTTTCAGGGCTGTACCCGCAATAAAAATCGATATTAAATTTAAGGCCGGAAAATTTTTCAAGAACAGGCACGCAATCTTCCTCAGTTGCGCCTGGATATACCGTCGACTCATATATGACAATATCGCCTTTTTTTAATACTTTGCCAACCGTTTCACTCGCTTTAATCAACGGTTTCAAATCAGGATTTTTATGACGGTCAATCGGCGTCGGAACTGTAACTATGTAATAATTGCAAATACGCAAATCATCGAGATTTGTAGTATAAGAAATCAATACCGAACTCTTTAGCTTTTCAGGCACCACTTCGAGCGTCCTATCAATTCCGGCGGTAAGTTCGTCAACCCTTTTTTGCAGTATATCAAACCCTATTGTTTTATAATGCTTTCCAAATTCTACGGCAAGCGGCAATCCAACATAACCAAGGCCTATAATACCTATTTTTATATCATTTTTATCCATACTATTTAACTCCATAATACTCTTTATACCATTCAACGAATTTCTCGATGCCTTTTTTAACGGGCGTATCGGGTTTATAATCAAGATTCTTAATTAAATCAGAAACATCTGCCCACGTCGCCGAAACATCGCCGGCCTGCATCGGCATCATATTTTTAACAGCTTTCCTGTCAAGCGCCGTCTCGAGAGCTTCTATAAAATCAAGAAGCTTTACGGGCGCGCTGTTTCCTATATTATAAACTTTATAAGGCGCGCTGCTTTTTGACGGATCCTCACCGAACCATTTTTCATCGGGCTCCGGAGGATTATCGATTACGCGTATAACACCGTTTATAATATCGTCAATATATGTAAAATCGCGGCTCATTTCGCCATTATTAAATACGTCAATAGATTTGCCGCCGATTATAGCTTTAGTGAATAAAAAAAGCGCCATATCAGGACGGCCCCACGGTCCGTAAACCGTAAAAAAGCGAAGGCCCGTCGTCGGTATTTTGTAAAGATAACTATATGTATGCGCCATCAGCTCATTTGACTTTTTTGTAGCCGCATATAAAGAAATCGGATGGTCGACATTATGCGACGTCGAAAACGGCATCTGCGTATTTAATCCATAAACCGAGGAACTCGACGCATACGCCAGATGCTTTATGTTATTATGCCTGCACGCTTCCAGTATATTTATAAAACCTACAATATTAGAATCTATGTAGGCATAAGGATTCGTAATTGAATAACGAACTCCAGCCTGAGCAGCAAGGTTACAAACTTTGTCAAATTTTTCATTTTTGAATAAACTTTGAATATTTTCGCGGTCTTCCAGATTAAGCTTCATGAATTTATAATTAGGGTATTTCGAACTATTGACAAGCTCGCCATATTTTATGGCATTTTTATCGATACCGTGAACGGCAAGGCGTGAATATTTCAAATTAACGTCGTAATAATCGTTTATATTATCAAGTCCGATAACTTCATCGCCGCGCTCGATCAACTTAGATGCTAGATGAAACCCAATAAAACCGGCAGTACCGGTAATTAAAATTTTCATATTCATTTTCCTATTCTTTATAACTTTACTTTAGTAATTCTTTAAATAAACTCAAATATGAATATGACTGATCATTTAAACTAAAACCTTTTATAATCTTAGTCTTACAATTATTTGATATATTTAAATAGTGTTTCTCATCAGATGATAAGATCCATAACATACCATTTACCAGATCATTCTCATCAAATGGACTAGCTAAATAGCCATTAATTTTATGATCAACTAAATCAGATATTCCACCAATGTTAAAAGCAACTACTGGAGTACCACAAGCTAATGATTCCATTATCGTATTGGGCAAGTTTTCCGTAATAGAAGGAACAACCATAATATCAGCAGCAGAATACAATAACCTAAGGCTTACTTCATCATATAAATATGAAATATAATTTGTTTTTAATCTTAATTCAACATTATTTACAGGCTTAGAAGCACCAAATAAAATTATTTCATAATTCTGTGAATCATTTATTTTATCTAAAAACAAATTTATCGAATTTATGAATAAAGAATAACCTTTTATTTTATCACTAATAAAATTCTTAGCACCGGATAATATAATTTTTTTGTTTAAATCTATTCCCAATATTTTACGTGCAACTTCTTTTTCAATCTGTCTAAAACTATTTATATCTATCCCATTTGGAATTACTCTAATATCAAAATCTTTTAGTACAGAACTTTTTGAAGCTATTTTTGAAAGCCAATTACTAGGACATACAAAAATTTTTCGTTTTATTTTCGAAAGAACTTCATGCTTTTTGTTTAAATTCAAACGACTCAAATCATATTTTGAATTACTGTTTAATTGAGGGCATTTCCCGCAACCTTTGATAAAATTATCACAATTCAGAGGCAAATGGCACCCACCAGTAAATATCCATGAGTCGTGAAGCGTAAATACCAGGGGTTTTCCGATTTTATTCAACATATATACCGGAAAAAATCCTCCGCCAATCCAATGAACATTAGCAATATCATATGAAGCACGATCTAAATAAGACGATAAAAAAATATTTGGGAAATAATTATTCGACCATGTTGATTTTTGTCTATTATAATACAACATTAAAGGAATTTTATCAATAACTCCAACCAAATTGCAGAATAATTTTTGAAATTTAGTCTCAGCGCTAATCACATCATTAAAATCCGTTTTTTTATTGTTAACAATATAAGATGCATCAATTCCGCCAATTTTTTTCAAACCCTGATAAAGCCTAAACGCAGAAACGGCCGCTCCGCCTTCGATATCTTTAGAATTAAAAATTGAAATTTTAATATTTTCACTCATAATTAAAAATTAAAAAATTTGTTAATATATTTTTGAAACTCGCTAAATTCCCAATTTCTTACTAACATTCTTGGAATTTGGTATCTATCAGTCCATTTATGAACCTGAAAATAAAAATTTGAAAATACTGCTTTAAAACCAATCTCTTTACATAAATCAATGCTTGTTTCATTATAATCTAATGCTGGCATTCCAAACGGATATGAAAAATATTTTATTGGCTTTTTTATTATATTTTCTATTTCATTATTTGACATTTTTATTTCATTAAGCTGCTCTTCAAAATTATACACACTTAATGGTGCATGATTATGAGTGTGAGAGCCTATAACCGCATATTTTGATTTTGAAAAATTTAACAATTCTCTTTTTGAAAGGCATCTATTTTGAAACTTAGGTTTATAATTTAATTTTCTTGAAATTTCGGCAATAATTGAATCTCTTTCGTTTGCTTTTTTAAATTTAAAAAAATAATGAAGATAATTATATATTTCAGTATTATTAATTTTACCATCGCATATAATTTTACTTTCAATCAAAACTTCCCTTAATATATTTATATCACAAGAATCATAAATAGTTTCGATAAAATCCCACCAAAATTCATTATTAGTATCTATATTTGCACTAGAAATAAAAAATAACGCCTGAATTTTTAAATCTTTTAATACCGGCAACCCATAAATATAGTTATCAGCATATCCATCGTCAAAAGTAATTATTAGACTTTTAGGATGAAATTTTATATTATTTTCAATATGGTATATAAATTCATCTATATCAAGTATATTATATCTTTTTTTTAAATAATTTATTTGTTCGTAAAAATTTTCAGGAGTCACGCTTAATAGTTGACGATCATTATCAAGTTTATTGATTCTATGGTATAGCAATACAATCGCTGGAGTATCCACAATACCTAAACTAACTCTATATACTAATTTTGCAGTTTTTTTAAAATATGTAAATAACATAAAATCATTCATACTTTTTTAGCCACTACCGTTATAAGCATCTGATAGGAATCATCTTTATATTCAAGCTCTTTTTCAGTCAATTCCTCGGCTGATATTCCCTCTAAAAATGACACTGCAGAAAGCACATTTCCCCAAAAATCAATTTTTACATTTTGAGATCCAAAAATTTCAGAAAAAATATTTTGCGCTGATTTTGTTGTAAACCGCCAATAATCACCCCAACGCTCCATATCATATTTTGAAATCTGACTTATTCCACCAAGAGTTGCCAATAAAACGCCTTTTTTTTTCAGTAAATGATATGAACCCTTCACCGCAGATTTAAAATCATAAATAAAATTAAATGTTTGAGTACAAATAAAGCAATCTATTTTATTAGCCGGTAAAGTTTCAATTTTAGTTAAATCACCAATTATTGTTGCATCCTTATTTGAATTATCATAATGTAGTATATCATATTCAATAACATTATTACCAAATTTTTTTGAATAAGTATTTTCTGAAATTTCCAAAACAGTACCTTTTATATATCCGCGACTATTTGATAAAAATTTTTCAATATAATAACGATCTATTGGAGTACCACGATCAAGCCCAAATATTGGTGATACTGGTTTTGTATTTCTAAAATTAACCCAATTAACCTTTTTGATAAAATTTCTAATTAAAAATTTTTTTAAAAAATTCATAAAACTAACTCTTTTAATTTTTTATTTCTTATTATTTAATCAAGCCAAATATTTTTTTAACATTTTTTCAAATACTTCTATTCTATTACTTATTCCATGATCCTTAAGGCATCTTTTTTGGCCATTTTCAGATATTTCTTTTATTTTATTCGGATTATCAACCAACCATCTTATCTTTTCAACACATTCTTCAAACGATTTATAAGAAATTACTTCTTTATCAATTTCAAATAAATTATTTAAATTTTTTTTAAAATCACTAATCATACAGCTTCCAACACCAGTAATCTCAAAAAGCCTCATATTTGAAGCATATTCAGGTGATGAATCAGCGTGAAAATTAAGAACCATTTTAGAATTTTTAATTATTTGAAACATCTCTAAACCAAATACTCCTGGTTTGGCTATTTTTTCTAAAACTTCATTCATTTTTATAAGTCCTATAACATTATTTTTATTAGCAAATTTACCTAATATGGGAATTTTATAAAGCCATTTTTCATTTATTCCGATCTTTTTTAATAATGCAAAAAATAAATAAATGTTTGCCGAAAGTACAGCTTTAATATCGTTAAAAATAGAGACATTGAATTTTGGAGAATAAATGCTTAATTTAAAATTTTCAGCAAGCTTTTTTAAAAAAATTTCTCGCTGAATATGAAAATCATTTTTAGGAATTATCTGACCTATAAAAGTTAAAAAGTCACCTTCGTTTTCTTCTGATTTCAATCTTAAATTTATACGAGGGTCAAATCCATGATCAAGATGTTCAGACTTTAATCCAAGATTCCTAAAATAATTCACAGTTTCAGGAGCACATGACAAAGTAAAATCTGCATCTTTGAATATTCTTATGTCACAAATAGCACTTCCACACCATGGTATTATTAATTTTAAATAAGTATTTTTATATTTTATTGCTTTCAGCATTTTATAATTTGTCGAATTAAAAATAAGTATTTCTGGCTTTATTTTTTTTACATGAAAAGCTATTACATCTTCTGGTTTAGAATTTTTAGGCATGCCATTTTCTTTAATAAATGATTTTACCATAAATGCATTATTAGTTACTATTTCCTCACATTCATGTCCAGCCATATTTAAATAATACTTCCATGCGCCATGATAACTATATGCATCATATTCTAATGCTTTCTCCTGCTCCACATAATTCTTTTCTGCCAATCCAGTGTTTTTAGAATAAAATTCATATATGTATTTTGTATCAAATTCGTTAAGCCTGAGTATCTTCATCCTTGCTTTCCTTTTTTATTTGACCATGTCTATAAATGAAATGATTTTGTTATATATTTTTCTTGCGTAATAATTAATTCCATTTAAAAACATATAAAAATGAAATTTTATTTTTAATATACACTTATCAATGAATTTTAATTCATCTAGTTTATACGGTAAGTGTTTATTATCAAAAGTAAAATAATATATCATTTTTTTTAATTTATCATAACTTAAATATCTTTTATATTCCAAAATTATATCAAACATGCTTTTACACAATATTTCCTGGCTATCATTATTAATGCCCCAATATGTCTCATTTTCCCATATATGCATCGCAATAGGCTCAGCTAAATAGCCAACATTCTTTTTATTGAAATAAAATTGAGCAGCCAATGACATTTGCGGATACCAATTATTTTCAAAATTATTTAACATATTAAAATCAATAATATTTTTTTTAAAACAAAGTCCCGTTAAAACATGACAAGAAAAAAATAAATTATTGAATAAAAGCTTTTTATCATTATCAAAATTAAAGACTAATGAACTATCTATATAACTACGATAATAGGTTTTTTTTTGATTACATAAATAAATCAGTAAATCAGTTCTAAAAAAATATATATCATTTTGATTTATAAATTTTAAAACCTCCTCTATCGCACCTGGTAACAAATAATCATCATCAGTTAATAAGAATACATATTCACCATTCGCTTTTTTTATTATATCAATTACGTTTTTTATAGCGCCAATATTAACATCATTACGATAATACTTTAATCTGGTATCATGTATACTTTTAACAACTGCGCTGGTATTATCAATAGAACAATTATCTTGAACTATCAACTCTATTTCATCACCATTATAAGCTAAAACCGAAGAAACAGCTTTTCTTAAATATTCAGCTCTATTGTATGTTGGAATACATATAGATAATTTCATATAATTATTTTATATCCTCTTCAAAAGAATAAAATATTTTTAATGCCCAAGGTAATATTACCAACCAATTTAAAAAGTTTATCAATATAAATAGTATTATTAAATTAGATTTCAGCAATGAAATCATAATAATAAATGAAATCATAACACCATTAAAGAATGAAAGAATATAATATGGTTCTTTTTTGAAACTTCTTAGATAATTAGCCATAAACGATATTTTTAAGCTGCATAATTCATATGACAACATTAATATTATTATATCCAACCCAACAAATCTATCAAAATAAAAATTATATAATTTCATAAAATATACCATAAAAACAAAAATAAGACCACTTATAATATAAAATAAAAAACCATTAACTTCTGCTTTATTAAAATTTTGCTTTAATTCAATATATTTTTTTTGAGAAACTAAAATATTTAATTTTGGAATTTCAGAACTTATCCATGCATTCGACATAGAAATAATAATTCTGACAATTGTCAACGTTATTCCTAGTTTTCCTGCAATAACTGCACCACAATACTTATAAGTTAATGGAATATATAATTGAAACACTAAATATCCGCTTATCCAGCTAATAGCATATTTTAATTGCAAACTTACGATCTCTTTAAACCAGCTTATATTATGTTCTATACTCGTAACATAAATTTGATGCCAAAATTTAGGAGACTTTATTATAAGTAATATCAACGTAAAAATCAAACCAACATAGTTTGAAATTACCAATGCCCATATATTTAACTTTATGCATAACAAAAACCATGTTAATAAAGTTGTAAAAATCGATCCTAAAAATATATTATGCTGAATTTCATATACTTTATTTAATCCTTGATAAATTGATTGTAATAATGAGACAAATAAATTTATACCACTACTTATTGAATATAACACCCATGCAATAAAAATATCACTGCTAATAGTTTTAAAGAAATAAAAACCTATTATTATTAATATTATAACGGCTAACGGTATAACAAAAAAATAAAATTTTATTGCATACCTGATTAAACTTATTATCCTTATTAAATATTTATCTTCACCAATAATTACATTATTATCAAATTTCAAGTGAGCAAATTCATGACTTACAAATCTAGTTATTATGTTTGTAAAACCCATTTCTGCAAAAACTGTTAATGCAGATAAACTTATAAATGTATACCATAATCCCTGCTGCTCAGGAGTTAATGTCCTCAGTAATATATAAATACTTACCGGACCTTTTAAAATATTCCAAAAATTATTTATAAATATTATAGCAATAGACCTATTGATATAAAATAGCTTTAACATAGATCTCATAAAATTATTGGTTTTATTTTATCGCTATTTAAGTGCTTTTCACTATTTAAAAAATAAAAATTAGTTTCAATTGTTTGATCAATTATACTTTCAATTTCTAATAACTTACCATCTTTAATCACAAAACATTTATAATTAATTTGTTTTAATAAACTAATTATGTCATTAGGATGATAATTAAATTTTGCGCTCCACTTTCTAAGCATTTCAGTAAAAATTATTGGTTTATGTTTTGTTAAAAAATTTATTCCACCTTGAAATACAAAAAGTTCGGCACCTTCAACATCACATTTTAAAAAATTTATTTCAACATTCTGACCAATATCTAAAATAAAATCATCTATTTTTCTTAAGTTACACTCCACTTTTTGCACATTCTCATTATTAGTTATATTTTTCATTGATGCACTTACAGAACATTCTGGAGAATAGAAAAATTCAACCTTTTTGTTTTCATTTGAAAAACCAAAATTATACAAATTAATTTTTGATTGAAGATTGTTTAATTTTATATTATCTTCAAAATATTGAAATGTATTAATAATTGGCTCAAATGCGTATATTTTTATATTTTTATATTTTTGTGAAAGATTAAGAGAATACCAACCTACATTAGCTCCGATATCAAAAATATTGTCACCTTCACTAACAAAATTATACATCATATCAAGTTCAAGTTTTTCATATGCTCCAAAATTAATAATTTCAATTGGTACTGTGCGTTTATCACCTTCACTGCAATACATTTTTAATCCATTTTTAAACTCAAATATTATTTTACCATCATTACAAATTGTAATGTTAAAAATATCTGTATTTTTTAAATACTTACAATATTCAAAAATATGACTATGAAATTTTTCATACATTTCATTTATATAGTCATTTTTAGAAATTAAAGACTTTTTTAATTTATTTTTCAGCTCATCAATAATCATTCAATATAACTCCTTATAGTTCTTTTAAAACCTTCTTCTATAGAAAATTTAGGACTCCAATCTAATTTTTTCAGCTTAGATATATCAGGACATGCCTTTTGAATTGAACTTTTTATATATCCAATTTTCTGCCTATTATCATTAATAATTACCTTTAATTTTTTCTCAGCGAACAAATTTACTAATATATTCGCTAAATCTATTATTTTAACTTCAGAATATGGATTTCCAACATTAAAAACATCAAAATAATTGTCACTGTTTATCATTTTAAATAAAGCCTCAATTGTATCAGCAATATAACAAAATGGCCGCTCGGCTTGCCCATTACTATTTAAAGTTATGTTTCTATTATTCACAATACATGATACAAAATCAGCAAAAACCCTGCCGTCATTTAAATCCATTCCAGGGCCGTAAGTATGAAAAATTCTTGCAATTTTAACTGGAATTTTAAATTGACTATTATAAGAGGTACAAATAGTTTCACCCATTCTCTTACTTTCAGCATAACAAGAGCGAATGTTACAAGGATCAATATACCCATGACAATTTTCATTAATAGGATTATCCTTTTCTGCCACCTGACCGTAAATTTCACTGCTGCTAAAAAACAAAAAATTCTTTATGTTGCAATTTTTAGCATATTCAAATAAATTTACTGTTCCAATAATATTTGGCATTAATGTGCCAACCGGGTCGCTTCCATAATATTTAGGGCTTGCATGACTGGCAGCATGAATTATATAGTCTACATTATCATTAATTTTTATTTTTTCACACACATCTTGAAATAAAAATTTCAACCACCAGTTACCATAATAATCATTAAATATTAATTTTGAGTTACGTTCATTCCTTGCTATGCCAATTATTTTTATTTTTTCATTATCTTTAAGAGAATCATTAAATTTCATCAAAGTTAATGCTAAATAAGACGGAAGAAAACCATTTATTCCTGTTATTAAAAAGTTACGGCCTTTAAATTTAGAAAATATATCAATATTAGAACTTATAATTTTATTTATGTCTTCTAAAATAATATCATTCATAATATATCACTTCATACTTTTCTCTATAAAATTATTAATAAAACTCTTTATGGATAACATATCAATACCAGCAAGTTTTCTTAAATACTCCTGTCCGCCTACATCATGAGTATAAAAGTCTTTTATGCCAATTCTTCTGAAAACTACTGGATGCTCATCAAAATTTTCAGCAATTATTTCAGCAATGGCACTTCCAAGCCCACCTATTATGTTATGTTCTTCAATAGTAAATATAAACTTATATTTTTTTAATATGTTTTTTAATTCAAGATCAATTGGTTTAATCGTATGAACTGAAATTAAGGCAATCTTAATTCCAACTTGTGAATATTCATCAATAATTTTTTTGCATACCGGCAACATATTGCTTATCGTGATCAACACCATATTATCGCCATCATTTAATATAGAAATTTTTCCTATATTAACAGAACTTACTTCCGAATCATATATTTGCGGTTCGCCGCCTTTTCCAAGACGGATATACATTGGACCATTATGATTTACACTTTGGATTAATAATTCCCGTAATTCATATATATCACCTGGACAACATACTGTCATACCAGGTATTGCACGCATAATTGCAATATCTTCCATAGCATGATGTGAATTACCGGCCGGTCCATAAGAATATCCTGCACCAACACCAATCAATCTCACATTCACATTCATATATGCTATATCATTTCTTACTTGCTCAAAACATCGCATGGTAACAAAAGGAATAATACTATAATAGTAAACTATTTTGCCTGAAAGTGCTAATCCCGCAGAAACACCTGCCGCGTTTTGTTCCGCAATCCCAACATTTAAAAATCTATCTGGAAATTTTTCTGAATATTTCTCTACAACTGAAAAACCGAGATCTGCAGTAACTAAAAAAATTCGTTCATCTTTTTCAGCTAATTCTATAAGACAATTAATAAACGTGTTTCTCACTTTACTCACCAAGCTCTTTTAATGCTAAAATTAATTGTTCATCATTAGGTGATTTATAATGCCATTCAAGTTTATTTTCCATAAAAGATATTCCTTTACCTTTAATAGTATGAGCTATAATTGCCTTGGGCATATTACTTGAAATATTTAGGGTTTTTTCAATTTCTGTAATGTCATTGCCATTTATTTCATAACTATTCCAATCCAATGAATTCCAACGTTGACATAAATTATCTTGATTAATTATTTCATTAGTTCTACCAAATCCTTGTAATTTATTAAAATCTATTATAAGAGTTAAATTGTTTAACTTTAAAGTTGATGCCAACATTCCAGCTTCCCATATTGAACCTTCTTCGCATTCACCATCACCAATCAAAACATAAATTTGACCTGGATTGTTATCTTTTTTATTACTTATTGCCATTCCTACACCTATTGATAGACCATGTCCCAAAGAACCACCTGATATTTCAATTCCTGGAACTGCTTTTATATCAAGATGACCAGGCAAAATACCGCCATCTATATAGAACTTATCCAATAATTCTTTTGAAAAAAAACCTCTTTCGGCTAATGTTGAATATAATGCTGCGCTGCCATGGGCCTTGCTTAATATGAATTTATCTCTTTCATTCCATTTTGGACTTTCGGGTTTTATTTTTAATATCTTAAAATATAAAACATAAAGAATATCAACAATAGAGAGGCATGATCCTATATGAGACGATCTGGAATAGTGTGTCATTTTTACTATTGACTTTCTTATTGAATTTGTTATTTTAAAGCAGTCATCTAACATAATTTACTCCAGAATTCTTTTTATAGCATTAATCATAAATTTATTTTTTTCGTCATCCATTCCAGGATAAACGCCAATCCAGAAGGTATTATTCATAATCATATCCGTATTTTTTAGTTCACCAACAACCCTATATGTCGAATTGTTATTTCTGTATTCATCAAAACATGGGTGTTTCAATAAATTTCCAGCAAATAACATACGGGTTTGAATTCTATTTGATTCAAGATGATTAACAATTTTTTCTCTTGATATGCCTGAATTTTCTTTTAACGTTATTAAAAAACCAAACCAGCTTGGCTCAGAATTTAAACATGGTTCCGGTAATATTATCTTATCTTTAAGGCAATCTAACTCATCACGAAGAATTTGCCAATTATGCCGCCTTAATTTTATAAATTCAGGCAATTTTTCAAGCTGCGCGCAACCTACTGCCGCCTGCATATCAGTTACTTTCAAGTTATATCCTAAATGCGAATATACATATTTATGGTCATACCCGAAAGGTAACTCACCAAATTGTCTGTTAAATCTATTCTTACATGTATCGTCTTTACCTGATGGACACCAGCAGTCACGGCCCCAATCACGAAGTGATTCAATTATTCGTTTAAGCGTTAAATCGTTTGTATATACAGCGCCGCCTTCACCCATTGTCATGTGATGCGGCGGATAAAAGCTCGATGTACCAATGTGACCAATTGTTCCGGTATATTTCCATTCACCTTTATAACAATACTTTGAACCTAAAGCATCACAATTATCCTCAATAAGCCATAATCCATTTTCGTAGCAAAAATCTTTAACCGCGCTAATATCAAATGGATTACCAAGAGTATGCGCAATCATAACGGCTTTAGTTTTTGGCGATAAGGCTTTTTTTAACATCGAACAATCAATGTTATACTGAGGTATTGTTACATCAACAAAAACAGGAACCGCACCATATTGGATTATAGGTGCCACGGTAGTAGGAAACCCGGCGGCGACCGTTATTACCTCGTTGCCTTTTTTTATACGTTTATCGCCAAGTTTATGAGAAGTTAACGCCATAAAAGCTATAAGGTTAGCAGATGAACCTGAATTCACCAATGAACAATGTTTCACATTTAAAAATTTTGCGAAATCATTCTCAAATTTTTCAGCATATTTTCCTGTTGTAAGCCAGAAATCAAGCGATGAATCAACAAGATTTACAATTTCTTTCTCGTTAAATATGCGTCCGCCGTAAGGTATCCTGTCACCTTCTTCAAAATCATCATTATTTTTTTTATGTTTTAATTCGTAATGTGCAATTGAAGCGTCAAATACTATTTTCTTTAAAATATTTTCCAAAAAATCTTTTTTTAAGTCACCATAACTTTTTACAAATATTTCTTTTGAAATAACATAAGGTTTATTAATCAATAATTTCGAAACTGCCGGAATCGAACCTGATTCAAAATTATCGTTATTTACCAATATTTCATTTTCTTTAAGATCATCAATATTCCTGCTGGTTAAAGGAATACATAAATAATCATCAAATTTTATATTTTTAATAACTAAAACCGGGCGATTTTTTACTTCAGATAACTCAACTCTTGCCAGCATAACACTGCCAATTTTTATTTCCATATGTTATCTTCCTCTGCATTTTGCCATTCTTTTATTGAATTAGCTGTCAATTTAGAAAATGCCGACTTTTCATTTTCAGCCAAAGGGTCCCAATCAAAAAAAGATAAATCTTTATTATCATCAATTACCAAAACAACCACGTTAGCTTTTTTTACTCCAATATCTTCCATTAATTTTATCTGACCATTTTCATAAATTCCCTTAACAGCTCTATACATAAAAATACTCCCAAATCTCCATCATTTTACATTTTCATATTCCTGAATTTGCTTAACACACACTTCAAATATATTTTTATTTTCTTTATAAGCATATGTCCATTCTATAATTTTTTCAAGCGCAGTCTCAAGGTTCCAGCGCGGTATCCAATTCAATCTAGCCTTAGCTTTCGAGCAATCAAGTTTTAAATAACTAGCCTCATGTGGATGCGGCCCTTTATCTATTATATATCCCGCGTTATTTCCCCACTTCTGACATATTTTTTTTACTATCCACTCAACCTGTTTCGCATCACTGTCATCAGGACCAAAATTCCAGCCTTCACCATATTTTGAACCATCTTCATACAATTTTTTGGTAAGCGTCAAATAACCGCATAAAGGCTCAAGAACATGTTGCCATGGCCTTATTGCATAAGGATTTCTTATCACTATTTTTTCACCTTTTAAAAGGGATTTTAAACAATCAGGAATAAGTCTATCTGCAGCCCAATCTCCGCCGCCTATCACATTACCGGCACGGACTGATGCTAATCCAACCTGATGTTTTTCATAATCTTTCACATTAAAAAAGGAATTTCTATAAGAAGACGTAATTAATTCAGAACATGATTTGCTGTTAGAATAAGGATCGTAACCGCCCATTGGTTCATTTTCACGATATCCCCAATACCATTCTTTATTTTCATAACATTTATCAGTAGTAACATTAACAATTGCTCTTATTGAATTTATATTTCGACAGGATTCGAGAAGGTTAACAGTTCCCATTACGTTTATTTCATAAGTTTCAACAGGATTTTTGTATGATTTACGAACTAAAGGCTGCGCAGCCATATGAATTACAATTTCAGGTTGAAAATCAGAAATTGCTTTTTTCAATGAATTAATATTTCTTACATCGCCAATTACAGAATCGACATTATTATCAATTTTACTCATCTCAAATAAGCTAGGACTGGTAGGAGGTGTTAAAGCATATCCTCTAACATTTGCATTAAGACTATTAAGCCATATACTGAGCCATGTTCCTTTAAATCCTGTGTGACCGGTTAAAAAAACTTTTTTACCTTTCCAAAAATCCTTATTTATCAAATTAATCACCAATTTTTATTATTTTTAACTTGTAATTTTATTCCCATAATTTCCATGGCGCTTTGCCGGAATTCCATAATCCTTCAAGTTTTTGTTTATCCCTTAAAGTATCCATACATTGCCAGAATCCTGTATGTTTATATGTGTAAAGTTCTCCATTAGCCGCAAGTTGCTCTAAAGGCTGCCTTTCAAAAATAACGCTTTCATCGTTTTCATTTATATAATTAAATACTTCAGGGTTACATACAAAAAAACCGCCATTTATCCAGGAACCATCTCCTGCAGGTTTTTCAAAAAAACTTAATACTCTATTATTATCTTCTATATTAAGAACACCAAATCTTCCTTCTGGTTGTACAGAAGTCATTGACATAATCTTTTTATGACTAAGATGGAAATTTAATAATTGATTTATATTAACATCTGAAACACCATCACCATATGTCATCATAAATGGTTCATTACCTATATATTTTTGAGCTTTTTTTATTCTACTTCCAGTCATAGTATTTAAACCTGTATCAATTAAAGTAACTTTCCATGGCTCAGAAGTATTGGAATGTATAATTTTTTCATTATTGGTTAAATCAAATGTTACATTACTTTGATGTAAAAAATAATTAGCAAAATATTCTTTTATAAGATATCCTTTATAGCCTAAAAGAATTACAAATTCGTTGATTCCATATGAAGAATATATTTTCATTATATGCCATAATATAGGCTTACCGCCAATCTCAATCATTGGTTTTGGCTTTAAATCAGTTTCTTCTCCAAGTCTTGTTCCAAATCCACCGGCTAATATAACTGCTTTCATTTTAACACCTTAACTTCATAATAATTTATTTAAATTTTTCTTTTTTTAATACAGAAAAATATTTTCTATAAAACGAAACTATAAATTTTAAACCAACCTTTTCAAGCAATCTTGAAGTACACATTCTGATAGTCTGAAAAACCATATAAGTAAATGCTTTATAAGAAGAAATGCCATTTTTAGTCTTTATTGTATAATTTTCAAAAATAGTTTTAAACCAATTCTTATCAGAAATGCCATTTAAACGCATATTAGCAAGTATTTTATCAATTGACACAAATTTACAGCCGTTCAATTTAAAACGCAGTATCAAGTCATAATCCATGGCATATTTATATTTTCCAAAAAATCCGCCTAATCTGTCATATACAGATTTTTTTACAAAAACTGAAGGATGATTCACTGTCATATCATACTCAAGATTTTCCGGCGTCGAATTAAAAATATAATATGGTTTTTCATCGAGCCAGTAAAGCACTTTACCGCAAACAACATCGGCATTTGTATTTTTAAATATCTCAATTACGTCATTGAAAATCTTCGGTTCATACCAATCATCTGAATGGATAATACCTATTATGTCGCCGCAGGCATTTTTTATTCCTTTATTTAAAGCATCAGATATGCCGTTGTCAGGCTCGCATATTATCTTGGAAATATTTTTTTCATACTTTTTTATAATATCAAGCGTTCCGTCAGTCGAAACTCCATCAATTATAATATATTCGACATTACCATAATTTTGGTCAATAACGCTTTTTATTGTCTGCTCAACGTATTTTTTTGAGTTATATGTAACTGTTATAATTGAAAGTTTTAGTGGATTCATTTTTTTATCTTGCTTAAAATAAAATTCTCCATAAATAAAAAAATATATTTAAAAATGCAAATATTTATTTTATAATACAAAGTAATAAAAATATATCAAATATAGCATTAAAAAGCAATAAAATAAAATTTAATTGGCAAAATAAAGAAACAGGCGGATAATATTTATCATGACATCAATAACAATAGATATACGCAAAATATTCGACTCTGGCATCGGCACATTCATCCAGAATATTCTTCCTATTTTAATAAGCAATAAGCCTGATTTTACATTTAATCTGCTTTGCTATAAAAATGAATTATCACAATTAGAATGGGTTAGCGCTAAAAATGTCAATTTAATTGACTGTTCGTCAAGACAGTATTCTATAAAAGAGCAAATTGAAATACCGTTTAAAATACCTAAAAATACTGATATTTTCTGGATGCCGCATTTTAACATTCCTATACTTCCGGTTAACGCAAGAAAAAAAATAGTCACTATCCATGATGTATTTCATCTTGCATTTTGGAAAGACCTCAGTTGGCCGCAAAAAATATATTCAAAATTAATAATTAACCATGCCGTCAGAAATTTTGATAAAGTAATTACGGTATCAAAATTTTCCAAAAATGAAATAATAAAATACACAAAAATTAATGAAAAAAAAATAAAAACCATATATAACGGAATTAATTTCGAAAAATATTGCAATATAAATAACGACAACTCCCTGACCCGGCTGCCCGAAAAATACATATTATACGTCGGAAATGTCAAGCCGCACAAAAATATCACCGGCCTTATCAGGGCATTTATGGCAGTTGAACCAGAAATAATTGCCGGCTATAAGCTTTTAATTGTCGGAAAAAAAGAAGGATTCATAATAAATGATGAGAAACTCCAGGTAGAACTTGAAAATAACCCGCTTTTAAAAGACAAAATAACGTTCACCGGAAAAGTAAGCGAAGATGAATTGATTAATATATATAAAAACGCTGATATGCTCGTATTTCCTTCATTTTATGAAGGATTCGGCCTTCCGCCGCTTGAGGCTATGGCTTCGGATTGCCCTGTTATCTGTTCAACTGCCGCTTCGCTGCCGGAAGTGTGCGGCGAAGCCGTAATGTATTGCAATCCTTACGATCATATTGACATTGCAGAAAAAATAAAGAAATTAATATTAAATAAAGAAATCAGAAATAGACTCATAGAAAAAGGCCGCATCCGGGCAAAATATTTTAAATGGAATGAATGCGCTCATAAATATCTGGATATTTTCGAAAAACTCTTAAATTAATTTTTCACCTTAGGCCGAAAATGATAATAAAAAAACAGCTGGATTGGCAGGGTTTCAAGGGGGAGGGAAGGGATAATCCCTTCGCCTCCCCCTGATAATAAATCAATAATTATAGCTATATAACGTCGGCGAACGTGCGTTCAGTTTTTCTGAAATACCATATGCCGGTTATGAATATCAAGAGTGAAAGCGCAACCGATACCGTAAAGCCGGGCCAGTAAATCGCCGTCTCGCCGCGCAGGAGCGCCCAGCGGAACCCGTCAATTACGCCAACCATCGGATTTAAAGAGTAAAGAAGCTTCCATTTTTCGGGAATTATAGAGCTCGAAAAGCCTACCGGCGAAATATAAAGGCCGAATTGCACTATAAACGGCACTACATACCGAAAGTCGCGGTATTCGACATTAAGCGCGCAAAGCCAGAGGCCGGACCCGAGGGCCGCCAGAAACGCCAGCAATGAAAAAATCGGAACGGCAAGAATTTTAAAATCGGGCATAAAACCGTAAAACAGCATTATGAAAAATAATATCGCAAACGATATGAAAAAATCGACAAGACCGGTAATTACCGAACTCGCCGGAACGATAAAACGCGGAAAATAAACCTTCGATATTAGGTTGGCGTTACTGATAAGGCTGTTGCTGCTCTCGGAAAGCGAGTTAGCGAAAAACTGCCAGGGCAGCATCGCAGCGAATACGAGAACAGGATAAGGCACTGTGCCGTCCGAAGGAAGTTTCGCGATTTTGCCAAATACAACAGTAAAAACAATCATCGTAAGAAGCGGTCTTAGAACGCTCCAGGCAACGCCTATTACTGTCTGTTTATAACGGACAAGTATGTCGCGCCATGAAAGAAAATAAAAAAGTTCGCGGTAACGCCACAGATCAAGCCAATAATTCTTCTCGACACGGCCGGCTTCTATTATAAGCGTATATTCATCATTTTCAACAGTATTGTTTGTTGCTTCATTATCCTGCATAATAAGCCTTTTTCATAAAATATACTTTGCTTGTTAAAATTGCTAAAGTTTAGTTTTATCGCGCCTGATTATCGCGTAAGCGTCATGATTATGAATGGATTCCTGATTTATGACCTCGATCGTGAACCATGTGATATTATCGTCATTCATCAAACCTACAGCGACTTCGCGCACGACATCCTCGACGAAACGAGGATTTTTATAAGCATATTCAGTGACATATTTCTCGTCGCCGCGCTTCAATAACGAATAAATCTGCGATGACGCGGCCGATTCGGCAATTTTTACAAGGTCCTCGATCCACATGAATTCCTTAAAACGTATATGGATATTAATGAAACTCCGCTGGTTATGCGCACCGTAAGCCGAAACTTCCTTCGAGCACGGACACAGCGTGGTAACAGGAACCTTAACGCCCATCACGAAATCAAGTTTATCGGAATACGAAGAAATGAACTCGCATTCATAATTAAGAAGACTTTTTATCTTCGAGACCGGCGCGGATTTTTCTATGAAATACGGAAATTTCATCGTAAAGTGGGCCGACTTCGCCTCGAATTTCGCGATCATTTTTTTTAATATTTTGTCGGCGTTAAGCATTGTAATCAAGCCGCGGTGAGAATTTAAAACTTCGAGAAACCGGCTCATGTGGGTGCCGCGGAAATGCTTCGGCAGGTCGACGAACATATTAATTTGCGCGACCGTTTTCTGGCGCTTTTGAGTTCTGTCAAGCACGGTGACAGGGTAAGAAATACCGCTGACTCCGACTTTATCGATAGCAATTTCACGGGTGTCAAATTCGGATTGAACATCCGGAAGCTTTTTTGCGATTTTATTTTTATCCGCGTTCTTTTTCACTGCCGCGCCTTTTTTTAAAGCCATAACTTAAATAACTTCTCCGTCTATCATGAACTCGTTATATAATTTTAAACTAATATTAACATTCAACGATATTTTTTAAATTAATCATTAAAAACGCTTCAGGCTCGTCATCAATAATTATATCATCCGTCTCAGGCGCGTCATTTGAATCGCCGGTATTATCAGGGCCGGTGCTGCTGTCGGAATCGTCCGCCGCCGTTTCATCATCGTCATAAGATGCCTGAGCAGTAATTTCCTCACGCTTGATAGGCTTCGTTTCGCCTTTTTTCAACGCGTTCAAGTTCCTTATCTTCTGAATGCGCACTTCTTCCGACGAAACAGCCTTCACTATTATCTCGCCAGGAAATACCAGCCTGAGCCTTTCACGCGCAAGCCGGACAACTCCGATATCGCTTTTTAAATCCTCGATTTCAAAAGTAAGCCGCTCGTTTTCAGCGCGCGCGAGCTTGATCTTATCCTGAAGCTCGGCCGCTTCCGAATATATCTGGCTGACGCCCATCTGCTCGGTCTCATATATAAAAAAGAAAAATGTAGCGACCATAAAAAATAACAGCACTACAAATTCCCTTGATATCTTAAACGAAAAAAAGTCTTTAAACATTTATTTTTCCAGATTAATATTAACCTTTAAACTTAAAATCTAAAAATAAATTCATAAAATGAAAAGCATTTTTATAAAATAAATTATTACGCCGTTCATTTTATGTTGAGTAAAAAGCACGCAACACGTAATTTCATTTACGCGTTACATGCTTTTTATCCGTTTATCATTTATTTTTGAGGCGCGTCTTCATCAGGAAGATCTTCCTTTATATCTTCATCCGGCACAGGCTCATCAATAGAGTCATCTCCGGAACCGGCCGGAGTTTCGTTATCAGAAATTGCTTCCGGCGGCGCAGGAGGAAGTTTCTTGTCCTCTTTTTCTATCGGCGATACACCTATAACCTTGTCATTTTCATTAAGCCTTATCAATATACGGCCTATTGTATTTCTTCCGGTTTCAGGTATAGCCTCGACACTCGTCCTTATTATCATGCCGGTTTGCGTCAATAATACGATCTCATCATTATTATCGACTTCAAGCATTCCTACAACCGGTCCGTTATCATCCGTCATTTTAATATTGATAACGCCGGAACTGCCGCGGCGTGTCTTGCGGTATTCCGAAACTTTAGTGCGCTTGCCATAACCATTTTCAGTCACAGTAAGCAGCGAGCAAGAATCGTCAACCGCTTCCATATCGATTATGTAATCGCCGTCATGCAGTTTCATTGCCGTTACGCCGCGAGCCGCCCTGCCCATTGACCTGACTTCTTTTTCGGAGAACCATGCCGCCTGGCCCATACGCGTTCCGATCATTATGTCGCAGGCTCCGTTTGTCATAACGACCTTTATGAGTTCGTCTTTCTCATCAAGTTTTATAGCATTTATGCCGCGCGAGACGGAACTTCTGAAATCTGACAGCTGGGTTTTCTTTATTACACCGTATTTAGTTACAAATACAAGGTAATTAGATTCCTCGAAGCTTGAAATAGGAACAATAGCGGCAATTTGCTCGTCTTTTTCAAATTTGAATATATTATTTATCGCCTTGCCGCGAGACTGTTTAGTAGCCTCAGGAATTTCATATACCTTTATAGAATGGGCTTTTCCAAGGCTCGTGAAGAAGAACAGATAATCTTTTGACGAAGCCACATATAAATGTTCCGCAAAATCTTCATCGATCATCTTTCCTATTGTAGAACCCTTACCGCCGCGGTTTTGCGACCTGTAAGTATCGGCCGGCATTCTCTTTAAGTATCCCGAATGCGTTACGATAACAACTACAGTTTCCTCTTTTATAAGATCTTCCTTTGTTATCTCGTCGCTTTTTTCAAGGAACCTGCTTCTTCTTTCGTCGCCATATTTATCGCGAATTTCAATTAATTCTTTCTTTATTATTTCATAAACTTTTTTAGGATCCGCAAGAATTTCTTTTAAACCCGCGATTAATTTTATAAGATCCTTATATTCGTTTTCGATCTTTTCTATTTCAAGGCCTGTAAGGTTTTTGAAACGCATATCAAGAATGGCCTGCGCCTGGATTTCGGTAAGATCAAAATTCGATATTAACGCCGCCTTTGCATCGTCATTATTTTTTGACGCCTTAATCGTCGCTATTACATCGTCAATATTTTCAACGGCGATTTTTAATCCTTCTAATATATGAGCGCGCGCTTCAGCTTTCTTCAACTCAAACTGCGTTCTTTTAGTAACTACTTCAAACCTGTGGTCCCTGAATAGGCTGAGCACTTCTTTCAAGTTAAGAACTTTTGGCTTATTATCGACAAGCGCCAGCATTATAACGCCAAACGAAGTCTGGAGATTTGTATGCTTATAAAGATGATTGAGTATTAATTCCGGCTCTTCGTTTCTCTTTAACTCTATAACTACCCTTATGCCTTCGCGGTTAGATTCATCGCGGATATCCGATATTCCTTCGATTTTTTTATCGGTTATAAGGTTTGCGATATCCTCAACCATTTTCGCCTTATTTACCTGATATGGAATTTCAGATATTATAATTGTGCTTTTATTCTTTTTTTCGTCATTCTCTATATCGACAACCGCGCGCATCATGACGCGGCCGCGGCCGGTCCTGTAAATATCGATCATTTCTTTCTTATTGGTGATATAAGCGCCGGTCGGAAAATCCGGGCCCTGTATAAAACCCACAAGTTCCTCGATAGTTATTTCAGGATTATCAATAATCGCAATTACGCCGCTTATAACTTCTTTTAAATTATGCGGCGGAATGTTGGTTGCCATACCGACCGCGATACCTGACGAACCGTTTACAAGAAGGTTCGGTATTTTCGCGGGAAGTACGAGAGGTTCCTCTAAAGTGCCGTCAAAATTAGGGCTGAAAGCTACAGTTTCCTTTTCCAGGTCTTCTAAAAGCTCTTCGGCGAATGATTTAAGACGAGCTTCCGTATAACGCATAGCCGCCGCGCTGTCGCCGTCTATTGAACCGAAGTTACCGTGGCCGTCAATCAAAGGATAACGCTGAACGAATTCCTGCGACATTCTGACTATAGAGTCATAAACCGCTGTATCGCCGTGCGGATGATATTTACCAAGGACTTCGCCGACGATTCTCGCGCTTTTTTTGTGGGGCTTTCTGGAGCTGTTGCCGAGATCGTTCATAGCGTAAAGAATCCTTCTATGAACCGGTTTCAGACCGTCGCGGACATCAGGAAGCGCACGGCCTATTATAACGCTCATCGCATAGTCGATGTAGCAGTTTTTCATTTCATCTTCTATATATATCGGTTTTATACGTTCTACCGGAACTGCCGGTAAATCTTTGTCTGCCATGTAAAATGTTCTCCCTTAAATATTTAAATTTTTTTATATATCAAGATTTTTAACTTCTTTGGCATGTCTTTCGATGAATTCTTTTCTCGGCTGAACCTGATCGCCCATCAATATCGAAAATATCTCGTCCGCCTCGATTATGTCTTCAAGCGCTACTCTTAAGGTAAGCCTTGTTTCAGGATTCATCGTAGTGTCCCACAGCTGCTCAGGATTCATTTCTCCAAGACCTTTGTAACGCTGTATATTAACTGAATCTTTGTCTTTTCCTATTTCGGCTAGTTTTTTCTGCAATTCATCATCAGAATACGCATAAATAATAGTTTTGCCTTTTTGAATCTTATAAAGCGGCGGCTGCGCCACATAAATATTATTGCTTTTTATAAGTTCAGGCATATATCTATAGAAAAATGTTAACAAAAGAGTTCTGATATGCGCGCCGTCGACGTCGGCATCGGTCATTATAAACACTTTATGGTAGCGGAGCTTATTTATGTCGAAATCGTCGCCTATATTTGTGCCAAGTGCCGTAATAAGCGTTCTTATTTCATCGTTTCCAAGTATTTTATCAAGCCTTGTCTTTTCGACGTTCAAAATTTTACCCTTCAAAGGAAGTATGGCCTGCGTTCTTCTGTTACGGCCCTGTTTAGCCGAACCGCCGGCCGAGTCACCTTCGACTATGTATAATTCACATAATTTTGCGTCTCTTTCTGAACAGTCGGCGAGTTTTCCCGGAAGTGAAAATGAATCGAGCGCCGATTTTCTGCGAGTAAGCTCACGGGCTCTTCTAGCGGCTTCGCGGGCTTTAGCGGCCATAACGCATTTATCTACAATCGCTTTCGCTGTCGCCTGATTTTGTTCAAAATATTCCATCAATTTTTCGCAGACTACCGCATCGACTATTCCTCTTACTTCGGAATTTCCGAGTTTTGCTTTCGTCTGACCTTCAAATTGAGGATTTTTTACTTTTATCGAAAGAACAACGGTTAATCCTTCGCGGATATCGTCAGCTGTTAATTTGAATTCTTTATCTTTCACAAGGTTATTATTTTTTATATAATCATTAACGACTTTTGTTTGTGCAGATCTCAATCCGGTAACATGAGTACCGCCGTCAATCGTGTTGATATCATTAACGAATGAAAAAAGCGTTTCATTGTAGCCGTCGTTATAGCTTAAAGCAAGTTCGACATTTACCGCGTCTTTCTCTTTCTGAAAATAAATTACCTCAGGATGAAGCGCGGTTTTATTTTTATTTAAGTATTCAACAAATGATATTATACCGCCTTCGTATTCAAATACGTGTTCTTTTTCAGTAGCTTCTTCCTTTATGGTTATCCTTATGCCTTTATTCAAGAAAGCAAGTTCCCTCAAACGGTTAGAAAGGGTATCGAATGAACCGTCAATAGTTTCAAATATAGTCTTATCAGGCATATAGTGAATCCTGGTGCCCGACCCGGGAGCCTCACCCACTATTTTCATGTCATCTACAGGAGCGCCATACTCAAAACGCTGATAATGCACCTTTCCGTTTAAAGTTACGTAAGCTTCAAGATATTCGGAAAGCGCGTTAACGACCGAAACGCCGACGCCGTGAAGACCGCCGGAATAAGCGTAGTTATCATCGCTAAATTTACCGCCGGCATGAAGTTTCGTCAATACAACTTCAAGCGCCGGCCTGCCGCATTCATGCATGTCAATAGGGATACCGCGACCGTCATCTATAACAGTCATGCTTTTATCAGCATGCATTATTACGTTTATATTTTTACAATAACCTGCCATTGCTTCGTCAACGCTGTTATCGACGACTTCGAATAATAAATGGTGCAATCCGCGTATATCGGTCGAACCTATATACATACCCGGTCTTTTACGGACCGCCTCCAGCCCTTCAAGCACTTTGATTTTAGTTGCATCGTAATTATGCCCGCTCATAGTACACTCCATCTTTTATATTTTGATTATAATTTCTTATCCTTTTAGAAAGCGTCATTACTGAAATCGATGATTCGATGTAATGACCATTATCCATTAAAATAAGGCTTTTTGATTTTCTGCTGGATATTTTTTTTATTTTCTTACTCTCGGTAAGACGTTTGTAATTTATCACATTTTCCTTCGCCTTTAAAAAGTGGCTGAGTGAAAATATTCCCATAACATTTTCCGTCGATATTATTTTATTATCGCCTATATGCAAATACATTAATATTCTCCAAAATTTTATTACATCTTCGAAAGAAACATACCGCGCGCGTAAACAGCCTTTACGTTCTGTCCCAGCACTTTCGATATCAAATCAAGAAACTCGCCGCCGCAGTCATTCGCTTCAAAATAATTCCTGCTCTGGCTCAAACACAGGGCGGTCCTGATTTTATTATCAATTATCCTGAATATATCGGCACTTTCGGAACGAACATACTGTAATATCAGCTCGTCCATTTCTTTTTTTAGTCTGTCGATTTCGCGATTTTTTAAATACGAATATTCTAAAAAGCTAATATCAGGATAGAATGACGAATGAGTTTCATAACCTTCCCATGGTTTTTCAAGAATCGCAGTTTTGTTCATTTTCAAAGAATGTTTCAGCCTGTCCGAACAATAAACACAAATATCTGATTTTTTAGTTTCATCCAGAAACAGCCCCGAACATACTTTACATTCGATATAGCCGTTCCTTTTTTTATACTGATTGACTTTATAAACTATAATCGAAACATTATAAGCTTTTTGTTTTAATTCCGGATCGGAATAATTTATCGAATCTATGAATAAATTAATGCCGTTTTTCACGTCATCAGGGACTTCGATATTATCGATGTTATAAAACATCACTTCATTTTCTTTGACCCTGTAAAGAAGCTCGTCAATAACAATATCCGGAGCTTTTTGGGAAAAATCCGCGGCAGACCCTACTTTAAAAAAAATGTCATTTATTCCGTAAGAAGGAAGAGCTTTGCGTATACTCGCAATATATCGTTTTTTCAAAGTATTAAGCTCGAAAACAAAAGCGCTGGCTTTTGCCAATATTAATAAAACTCCGTTTTGAAAACCGCGCACAATGGTATTTGACGATATGAAGTCACCGCAAACTTCACACCATGCCTTTTTTATATTGTCAAATTTCTTTAATTCATTATATTCAGGCTTGTTTATTATATCATTTATTATTTCGCCTAAAACTTCAGGCTTGCATTCACTTTTACGCATATATTAATTTTCTTCTATGCCGCCGTTTTTCACTTTAAAATATCTTATGTCAAGCCCGCCGCCGGCCTCCATAAAAATGTTATGGTTAGTGCATGTAACCATCGCCTGGATCTTATCAGAAATATTGCTTATTATATTAAACAGGCGCTCGCGGTCAAATTCGGAAGTAAGGTCGTCTATCAATAAAACCGGATAATCGTTTAATTTCTTGTAAATATATTCGATTTGAGCTAACTTCAAAGAAATCGCCAACGTTTTTACCTGGCCGGTCGATCCGTACAATTTAGCGCTGTTTTTATTTATCAAAAACGTAATATCGTCTTTATGCGGACCTGCTCCTGTATGGCCTTTTATTATATCATTTTTTAAATTATTTTTCAATAAAAATATTAATCTGTCCATATATTCTGTCTGTGATAACTCAATGAATTCACTGATGTTTTCATTTGCCGAATCATTATATTTTATCTCGATATCTTCGGCGTCGGCTGATATTAATCTATGCATTTTGTTGGCAATAGGATAAATTTCATTCAAGAACTTAACTCGATTTGAATAAATCATATAAGCGATAGGCGGCAGCAGTTCATCGTAAGATTCTATCATCGTCATTATTTTTTTATAGTCGCTGCTATTTTGCGAGTAAAAAGAATCGGACGCTTTTTTTAATAATTGGTTTCGCGTTTCTATTATTTTAATATAATTTTTATAATTATTATAGTATACCCTGTCTATAAGGGATATTTCCATATCCATGTACCGGCGCCGCGACTGAGGGCCGCCCTTTATAATCTCGATATCATCCGGAAAAAATTTCACGATATTAACGGAACCGAAAACAGAATCCGGCGTTGTATTTTTTCCATTTTTAACGCAGGTTTTACGCTTCTGGCGGCTTAAAAGTATATCTATTTCAAAGTCAAGGTTGTTTTTGTAAAATTTTCCTGAAACACTTCCGAAATCAGCATCATGATTGATCAATTCAATCTCTTTTGAAGCCTTTTCAGATTTCGTTGTAGACAGTATTTCAACTGATTCAAGTATATTGGTTTTGCCCTGGCCGTTCATTCCATAAAAAAGATTAATACCTGGAGATAATGCTATTTCCAGGTATTTTATATTCCTAAAATTATTGAGTCTTACATTTATTATATTCATATTTTATAATATTTCTTAAAAAGTAATGCCATATCGATGTAAAAAAATATTGCGAAGCTGTCCGCTATTATAGTTTTGTTATTTTAAGCCGTTTATTACATCTTTTTGATTTTTTGAATGAGTCCTTCTATTTCATTTCTGAACGCGATATCTTTATCCATCATTTCCTCGATCTTACCGATTCCGTGTATTACAGTGGAATGGTCACGGCCGCCGAATTCCGCGCCGATTTTAGTAGTTGAGGCGTCTACAAGATATTTGCATAGATACATCGCGATCTGGCGCGGAAAAGCTACGTTAGCGGAGCGGTTTTTAGATTTAAAATCCTGAAGCGATATCCTGTAATTTTCACCGACAGCTTTCAGCACAATATCAATAGTTATCTTTTTCTGAACGCTCTGGCTTACGTCGAACAACGCTTCGTCTATAAGGCTTTCGTTGATATCGCGCTTATTCATTTCAGCAAATGCTACAACTTTAATAAACGCCCCTTCTAATTTTCGTATATTGCCCTCGATCTTCTGGGCTATATACGAAATCATTTCATTTGGCACCTGTTTTCCTGCAGTATCGCGGGCATTTTGCAATATAGCCATTCTTAATTCAAGGTCAGGCGGCTGAATATCCGCAATCATACCGATCTGGAACCTTGACACGAGCCTTTCCTCGAGTCTCGGAATTTCATGCGGCGGACGGTCTGACGTAAGAACAATCTGTTTACGGCTTTGATGCAGCTGGTTGAATGTATGGAAAAATTCTTCCTGAGTAGCTTCTTTTCCTGATAAGAACTGAACATCGTCCACTAAAAGCACGTCTGCGCTTCTGTATTTCTCGCGAAATTGCATCTGCCTGTTATTTTGCATGGAATTTACCATTTCATTCAAAAACGATTCGCATGTCACATAAATAACATTCGCCGATTTATTGGATTTTAAAATATGATGGCCAATAGCCTGCATTAAATGGGTTTTTCCGAGTCCGACTCCGCCGTATAAAAAAAGCGGGTTATACTGAGTGCCCGGAAAACGCGCTACATTTAGAGAAACACCATGAGCGAACTGGTTGCTTTTTCCTATAATGAATGTATCGAAAGTATATTTAGAGGATAGAGTGGATATCTGAAAAAACGATTGCTGCTGATTTTGAGGAGTCTGAGAATTATCGTTATTAATATTTTTAGACGAAAAATCTGATTTATCTGTAACTTCATGTTTTCTTTCTATTGCCGATCCTGAAGTTTTTTCATCATTTTTTAAAGTGTTTTCTTTTTTTTCGATGATATTATTCTTTTGTTTTTTAGAAAACATATCGGCATCCAGAAGTTCGAAATTATCTTCAAAAGCTCCTTTTTCAGCAGTCAAAAAACGTATTTTAACATTCTGATTTTTTAAAATATCAGAAAATTCAGCTGTAAATACAGCCATATACTGTTCCGATAATTTCTGTCTTATAAAATCTGATTCGACTTCGATTATCAGCGTAGTATCCTGAATCGAAATCTCTCGAGTTTTAATTATAAGACCGTCAAATACCGTCGGGTCATCTATCTTCTTGCGCGAATTAGATATTATGCTTTTCCATATTTCTTTGGCAGAGTGCATTTTAATTGATTCCTTTTGTAAAAAATTAAATTTTTTTTTATAATCGGTATTGTTGATAATTATGTTTATAAGTCATTGATAATTATGTTTATAAAATCAGGATAAAAACAAAAAAAATTATTTTTGTGAATAATGTTGATAAAAGTTTTTTTTTTCAACAAAACAATCCTAGATGAAAAGTGTTGAAAATAAAGTTATCAACTTACTTATCAACATTATCAACACTTATAATAAGAATACATAATAATTTATATTTTATATTAATATTAAAGAGAAGAAAAAATCAATATGTCAAAAAAACGATTAAATTTTAATATAAAAAAAGAGTTATGTCAAACTAAAGTTTTGAATGGTTAAATAAAACAGCATAACAAGACCAGGAAGGATGTTGCGATTAAAATTAGTATTCCTGATCTTGTTTTTATTAATCTACGTTTAAAATGCCATTTCCGTTTGTTATAACATGACCGATTATTGAATTTGCTAATTCGGTTTTAGAAAGTTCTGATTGGATTTTTTTTAAGTCTTTAGGTTTGCAGAACATAACAATGCCGCCTGAAGTTTGCGCGTCGCATAGAATCAACTGTTTTAACTCGCTGACTGATTTATCGTAAGTCACTATTGGAGCTAAAAATTCATGATTAGCGTATGTACCGCCTGAAATAAATCCTTTTTTAGCAAGAGTTATAGTACCGTCAAAAACGGGAACCGATTCAGAATCAATTGCGATATCAACATTTGAAGCTTTAGCTATTTCAGATAAATGTCCTAACAAGCCGAATCCTGTAATATCGGTAGCGCATTTTACTCTGTATTTAAGCATTATATCACATACTTTATTATTGAGATGTTCCATTGATTTTATAACAGGGTTTATTATTCTTGCCTGAATTTTACCTGTATTCTTCTGTGCGGTAGTTATAATTCCTGTCCCGATAGGTTTAGTCAATATTATTATGTCGCCTGGTTCTGCGTTTGAGTTATGTATAATATTTTTATTATCAACAAAACCTAAAACAGCGAGCCCGAATTTTAGTTCCTTATCTTTAACAGTATGCCCTCCGCCAATAACAACGCCGGCTTTATTCGTGATTTCGAACGCGCCTTTTAATATTTGATTCAGCACTTTATTTTCAAGGTCGTTTGAAGGAAAACCGATGACGTTTAAAGCCAGGAACGGTTTGCCGCCCATTGCATATACGTCGGAAATAGAATTGCAAGCTGAAATTCTGCCGTAATGAACAGGGTCATCGACAATTGGAGTAAAAAAATCCACTGTGAATACAATTGATTTTTTTGAATCTATTTTGTATACAGCAGCGTCGTCATTGTTTTTAAACCCGATCAGAAGGTTTTTGTCATTCAAAATCGGTATGTTTTTTAATATATTTTGAAGGTCACCCGGACCTAATTTAGAGGCTCAACCGGCACATGCCGCCATTTTTGTGAGCCTTATTTTTTCTCTCGACATTATTTTCACCACCTTTTATTTAATAAAAGCGCCGAAATATTATTTTCAGCGCTTTTTTCAGGTGCTTAATTTATTTTTTAGGGGCATAAGGTGAAATTGCCCTCAGTTTTTTTATTATTGCCGGCATTACTTCTATGATTTTATCTATTTCAGCGTCGGTATTATAACGGCTGAGGCTGAAACGTATCGAGCCGTGCGCAGCTGTAAACGGTACGCCCATCGCTCTTAATACGTGTGACGGCTGGAGCGAACCCGATGTGCAGGCCGAACCGGACGAGGCGCAAATGCCATGCTGGTCGAGCATTAGTAATATAGCTTCGCCTTCGACGAATTCGAAGCTTATATTTGTAGTGTTTGGCAGCCTGTTTACCGTATCGCCGTTTACAAATGTATTATCAACTTTCGCCAATAACTCGCGTTCTAGCCTGTCGCGCATTGCGCGCACTTTTGTGTTTTCGTCGTTTAAATGGTTTAAAGCCAGTTCTGCAGCTTTACCAAGCCCGCAAATTGACGCTACATTTTCAGTGCCGGCGCGTCTTCCGCGTTCCTGATGGCCGCCTATTAAAAAAGGCCTCATCATTGTGCCGCGTCTTACATATAAAACTCCTACGCCTTTTGGCGCGTGAAGCTTATGTCCTGATATTGACATGAGGTCTATATAAGATTTTGAAAGATCTATCGGTACTTTTCCGACTGCCTGGACTGCGTCGACATGGAATATCACATTTTTTTGCTTCGCGATTTTTCCTATTTCTTCGACAGGGAATAATACGCCGGTTTCATTATTTGCGTGCATTATAGATATTATCGCTGTATCAGGCCTGATCGAGTTTCTGAGTTCGTTAAGATCAAGCTGGCCCTTTCCGTCGACCGACAGATATGTTATATCGTAGCCGGTTTTGCTTAAATGTCCGCAAAGATTCATTATCGCTGAATGTTCCACTTTTGTGGTTATTATATGTTTTTTTGAAGGATTTGACTGCAGTATTCCAAGTATGGCGGAGCTGTCAGATTCGGTTCCGCATGATGTAAAAACTATTTCAGTATCGAGCGCGCCTATTAATTTAGCTATTTTTTCGCGCGCTTCATCTATTTTATATGCTACCTGGCCGCCAAAAGTGTGTATCGAAGAAGGATTTCCATAAAAATCAGTCAAAAAAGGCTTCATTTCTTCAAATACTTCGCGCGCTACAGATGTCGTAGCGTTATTATCAACGTAAATTACGTCTTTCGGTTTTATAAATTCATGGGTGCTCATATTATTGCGCCTCCATTACTTCTATATCATTTTCTACAAATTCTTTAAGTTTAGTTTCTACGAAGGATTTTATCGTGAATGAAGATGACGGGCAATGTGAGCACATGCCTTTCAATTTTACATAAACTTTATTGTCGACTACGTCGATCAGTTCAATATCGCCGCCGTCCTGATTTAAAGACGGGCGTATTTGTTTTTCGAAAGTTTCTTCTATTAATTTTATTTTTTGAACGGTCGTGAGTTTTTTAGGGCCTTCTTCTTTTTTAAGGGGTTTTACGGCTTCCGCTTTTTTATTTTTCCATACATTGTCGAGTATGTCCTGTATATCCTGAAGGCACGCGCCGCATCCGCCGCCGGCTTTCGTGTAATTTGTAATTTCCTCTACAGTATGAAGATTGTTTTCGTGCGCGAGTTTTATTATTTTATCCTCGGTTACTCCGAAGCAGCGGCATACGAGGCGCCCTTCTTCTTCGTCTTTTTTTATCTCGTAACCGCGGTAATTAGCGATTGCAGCTTCGAGCGCTTCTTTTCCCATAACCGAGCAGTGCATCTTTTCAGGAGGCAAGCCGTCGAGGTATTTTGAGATATCAGCGTTCGTGAGTTTCGCCGCTTCGTCAAGAGTCATTCCTTTTATAAGTTCGGTCATTGCCGATGATGATGCGATTGCTGAACCGCAGCCGAAAGTTTGAAACTTTGCGTCTAATATTTTATCAGTAGTTTTATCGACTTTCAGGGTCAACCTTAAAGCATCGCCGCAGGCCATCGAGCCTACCTCGCCTACCGCATCCGGTTTTTCAATTTCACCATAATTTCTGGGATTATGAAAATGGTCTAAAACTTTGTCAGAGTAATTCCACATATATTTTACCGCCTTTCGTGTCAGGTTATTCCCAGATCAAGGCTGGATTTCTACCTGAGTTAAATTGTCTTAATTCGGCTGCTGCCGAATATTAGATTATAACATATTAATAATATATTATCAAGCATAATTAAAAACTTGAAAGAATGGTATTTTTTAGTTTAACCGGCGTAAAAAAATAATTGTGATAATTTTGAACAAGATTTTAATTGACAAAATTTCTAAAAATTGGTATAAATAATTAGTTTTAGTCAATTTTTAGAAAGGTTTTTTTATGCCTGATAATTATGTTAGCAATAAGGTGTTTTACTGGTCTTTTAAAAGAATATTCGATTTAATATTTTCTATCGCCGTTATATTTTTCCTATCACCCGTCCTTTTATTGGTTTGCTTATTCATAAAATTAACTTCAAAGGGTCCGGTTTTTTTCAAGCAAATGCGGATTGGAAAGAACGGCAGCCGATTTAATATATACAAATTTCGCACGATGGTAAAAAATGCCGATAAAATAGGCCCTGTGCTCACCGAAAAAAACGATTCAAGGATAACGCCTATCGGTAAAATTTTAAGAAGGACGAGCCTTGATGAAATACCTAATTTAATAAATGTTTTGAAAGGCGAAATGAGCATAATCGGGCCGAGGCCGGATGTAATAGAAATAGTTTCCGGTTATGACAAATGGCAGAAGCTTGTTTTAAGCGTCAATCCGGGCATTACTGGATTTTCGCAGGTATTGGGACGGCAGGATCTCGAGCTTGAAACTAAACTTCGTTACGATAGATTTTACGTGAAAAACGAAGGCCTGTGCATTGATTTGTGGATTATGTTGAAAACTTTTAAAGTGGTCCTTACAGGATATGGCGCAAGGTAAATAATAAAAAAAATAAATTTAGTTATGCTAAAGTTTTTTATATGTTAGTTTTGATAATTGGAATTTGTATTTTTTTCGTTATATTAAGCAATTAAATGGCTATAATTAAAAATCTGTTTAAGTCATATATTATAAAAATTGAATATATTAAAATTATTATTTAGTCCGGACATTTTAAAGTGTTAAAGTATACAAATAAAATATTGCACAAAAAGGGGCGGGTTCAGAATTTTTATTTTTGAATAGCCCCGTAATTTTTTATAAAGACATAGAAAAGAAATTATGAATACAGAAAATAATTACAATTTAAAATTTAATGGAAATTACGATGTGATAGTAATCGGCGCCGGCCATGCCGGATGCGAGTCAGCCAATGCAACAGCCAAAGCAGGCTTAAAAACGTTGCTGCTTACCATAAATCTTGATAACATCGCTCTAATGCCATGTAATCCTTCTATCGGCGGACCGGGAAAAGGCCACATTGTGAGAGAAATTGACGCGCTCGGCGGAATTATGGGAAAAGCCATCGACCGCTCCTATGTGCAGGTAAGAGTGCTTAACGATTCGCGCGGCCCGGCTGTGCGAGCACTCAGGGCGCAGGCTGATAAAAAGAAATATCAGAAAACGATGCGCCGTTTTCTCGAAGCCAACGATAATATACACATAAAAACAGGCATTGTTTCAAAATTATTAGCGAAAGAAATAATTTCAAAAAAAGAAAATAATGAACATTGCGATGACGAGTATAAATTTGAGGTTTACGGTGTCGAAACGCAAAACGGTATGAGGTATTCCGCAAGGTCGGTTATAATATGCACCGGCGTGTATCTGAAATCGGAAATAATAATCGGCGAAATCAAGTATAAAGGCGGTCCGCATAATGAGGTTTCGGCCGACGAGCTTTCGCAGTCGCTGATTGAATACGGGTTCAGAATTGAAAGGCTTCAGACGGCGACGCCGTGCCGCGTTAACCGTGCTACTATTGATTTTTCTAAATTTAAGACACTGCCGTACAGCGGCGGCATAAGTTGCTTTTCATACGAAAGCCCGCTTTCAAGAATGATTCAAGAAGATTGCTTTCTTGCTTTTTCAAACCCGAAAACAGTCGAAGTAATAAAAAATAACATACACCGCTCGCCGCTTGTTATTGGTAATATTACAAATAACGGACCTCGTTACTGTCCGTCTATCGACAGAAAAGTAATTAATTTTCCTGATAAATCGAATCATCAAATTTTCATAGAGCCTGAAGGTGAAAACTCCAATGAAATGTACCTTCAGGGCCTTACCACTTCAATGCCGCCGGATGTCCAGCTCGCAATTTTAAGGACGATCGACGGGCTTGAAAATATAGAGATCATGCGTTATGGCTATGCTATTGAATATGATTACCTTCCGCCTGATCAGCTAAGGCCGACGCTTGAAACAAGGCTTGTAAAGGGATTATATTGCGCCGGCCAGATAAACGGCACTTCTGGTTACGAGGAAGCGGCCGGCCAGGGAATTATCGCCGGAATGAACGCGGCGCTTGGAATCCGCGGCCGCAAAAAAATTATCCTGTCAAGAAGTTCATCGTATATCGGCGTAATGATTGACGATCTTGTGACAAAACCGATGCTCGAGCCTTACCGCATGTTCACTTCGAGGGCGGAGCACCGCCTCATGCTTTCGGGCGAAAGCGCATACATAAGGCTTTCGGGAATAGCGCGCCGGTCGGGTATGTTGACTTGTGAGGAATATCATAAGATATTAGGAAATAAAAGAAAATTCATAAATGAGATAAAGCGGCTCAAAAATTTTAAAATAAATCCTACCGGTGAAAACAACAGGATTCTTGAAAGTATGGGCGAACAGTGCTTAAAGAAACAATTCAACGCTTTCGAGGTTTTGAGGCGCGAAAAAATATCGTATTTCGATCTTCAAAAATTCGGTTTTACCGCCGAATTATTGAGCGATGCCGATCAGGAAATAATAACTCTGATTGAAATTTACATTAAATATTCCGGTTATATAGAACGCGAACTTGTGCAGATAGAAAAATTGAAAAAAATCGAAAAGCTCGCGATGCCTAATAACTTTGATTATAGTTATGTTAAGGGACTTTCGAAGGAAAGCAAGGAAGTTCTGATGAAATATAGGCCGCAGAATCTCGGCCAGGCTTCGAGATTGCAGGGCGTTACTCCGGCTGATATATCATTGCTGATGGTTTATCTCTCCGCTAAAAAGGACAGGAAATAATGTATTTAGGAAAATATGACGTAATAGTGATAGGACTTGGCCACGCCGGCTGCGAGGCTTTTTACGCCCTTTCAAAAATGGGCCTGAAGACGCTCGGCGTTACCATTAATATTGATAATATTGCCCAGATGTCATGTAATCCTTCGATCGGCGGACTGGCTAAGTCGCAGATCGTTTTTGAGATAGACGCTTTTTCAGGCATAATGCCTAAAATTGCCGATGCTACCGCGATTCAGGCAAGAACGCTGAATTTGAAAAAAGGCCCGGCTGTATGGTCGCTTCGTACTCAAAATGATAAATGGGATTATAAAAATAAAATGCGGCTTTTTCTCGAAAAATGCAAAAATGCCCAGATCAAGCAGGGAATTATCGAGTCTATAAATTTAGAGGGCGGAAAAATAAGGGGCGTTACATTCCATAACGGCGCGGAGTACGAATGCGGCGCCGTTGTCATTACGACCGGAACTTTTTTGAACGGCCTCATTCATATGGGCGATAAGACGATGTCCGGCGGCAGGATGGGCGATCTTGCCTCTATAAAACTTGCCGAATGCATAAAAAATATGGGATTTCGGATGGGCCGCCTTAAAACCGGTACTCCGCCGCGAATCGACCGCAGGACTGTAGATCTTGCCGGCATGGCGGTCGAGCGGTCAGATGAGAAAATAAGGCATTTTTCTAAATTTTCGCAGGATAATCCCGATTTTATTGATTTGCCGTGCTATGTCGTAAGAACCAATGAGAATACGCACAGAACGATTATTGACAATCTGAAATATTCGGCCCTTTATTCCGGAAAAATTTCAGGCACCGGGCCCCGTTATTGTCCTTCGATCGAGGACAAGGTAGTTCGGTTTAAGGATAAGGAATCGCACAGACTGTTTTTGGAGCCTGAGGGAAAAGACACTTATGAAATGTATTTGCAGGGATTTTCCATGTCGCTTCCTGAAAATGTGCAGCTTGACGTTTTAAGGACTTTGAAAGGGTTTGAAAAAGCCGAAATAATGACCCCGGCTTATGCCATAGAGTATGACTATATCCACCCTATAGAGCTATTTGGAAGCCTGATGACAAAAAAAATCGACGGTTTATTCCTTGCCGGGCAGATAAACGGCACATCCGGCTATGAGGAAGCGGCCGGGCAGGGGCTGATTGCCGGAATAAACGCGGGATTATATGTAAAAAAAGAGCCGCCGTTCATTTTAAGCCGCACAGAAAGTTATATAGGGACTCTTATCGATGACCTTGTTACCAAAGATACCGACGAGCCTTACAGAATGTTTACGTCAAGGGCTGAATTTCGCCTTAACTTGAGGGAAGACAACGCAGACATAAGGCTTTCTAAATATGCCTATGATCTTGGGCTTATCACAAAAGACGAATATGATGTCACACTTGAAAAAGAGCGGAAATCTAAGTTAATAATAGAAAAAATCAAAAATCGTCAGGAATCTCCGAATGGCAACGCAGATGAGAAGCTTAAGAAGATGGGACTTCAGCCTCTGGCGAATAAGACGGAGCTTTCTAAGATAATAAAACGGCCTGAAATAAGGCTTATGGATATGAAAGACGAGATTTCGGAAATACTTAAAAAAAATCAGATTTCAGAGTCATTTGATAATATTGATTTTTGGACTTACGTCGAAACGGTCATTAAGTATGAAGGTTATATAAAAAAGCAGGAAGCGATGATTTCGCAGGTGAAGTCATATGACGAAATGCTGATTCCGAACGGGTTTGATTATGATAAAATAATAAATATCTCGACGGAGGGCAGGATGAAACTGAAAAAGCATATGCCTCCGACAATCGGCGCGGCATCGAGGATATCTGGAGTTTCGATGGCGGACGTAATGTCGCTTTTTATGTATATGCATTCCGGCCGTGAAAAAAATAAGTCAGAAGAAGAGTGAGTTAGTTGGAAGAATTTATAACCCTTTTTAACCAAAAATATGCGGATTATTTTGGCGAAGCGGCAAAGCGCGAATTTGCCGAGGCTTGTTTTAAGCATTATGAGATGCTTTTGAAATATAATGAAAGTTTTAACCTTACGAGGATAACAACCGTTTGCGATTCAGTATTATATCACTATATAGACAGCATTTTTGTTTCAAAGGCGCTGGATATCGAGAAAGCGAAAAAAGCTAAATTTGCGGACATCGGCAGCGGCGGAGGTTTTCCCGCTTTTCCTCTATATTTCTGGCTGGCTTATCAAAAGGGATGCGATGTGGAATTTACAATGTTCGAGAGCTCGAATAAAAAATCGGATTTCTTGAATATAGTCGCGGGTTCTCTCGGCGTATTTAAAAAAGTGAAATCATATGCGTTTCGTGCAGAAGAGGCAGGGGCAGACTTAAAGTTCCGTGAAAAATTCGATTTTGTTACGGCCCGCGCAGTATCGGCCGTGCCGGTGCTTATGGAATATTGCGCGCCGCTTTTAAAAGTCAACGGTTCTGCGCTTTTAATGAAGGGCCTTGAAATCCACGATGAAATAAGCGCTTCAATTAACGCTCAAAAAGAATTAAGCGTCAGGATTTCTAAAAAAAGCCCGGCTTATGAAATTGAAGGCCTTGACAGGAAACGTCAGATTTTAATTATAGAAAAGTACGCGCAGACTAAGAAAATATATCCGCGTAATCCGGGCATGGCGAAGAAACTGCCTTTATAATTGGTATTTATCTTTAAAATCCGAAGAAAATAAAGTTTTTACTATATTTCTTCGTTCGTCATTGCTTTTTATGCTTATCTTATTCTTAAAAAAATAGCCGGATTTATATTTTGCGCAATCGGAGTTTAAAAATTGCTCGGCATAGTCACGGGCAATTTTTTCTTTATTGTCCTTTGCTGATTTGTCCGCGCCTTTTAATAAAAGAACTTCCGTTATTGCCAGAAATCCTTTCATTACCGCCAGGTGCAGCGGGGTTACGCCGCAGTTGTCGCAGTTATTTATTTCCGCGTCGTTATAGATCAGGTATTCGAAAATATCGAGATCGCCTTCCTCTATTGAATAATAAAGCGGGCTCTTGCCGTAGTTATCCGTTATATTTATATCAGCGCCGGATTGGATCAGAAGATCTGTTATATCCAGCTGCCCTGATTTTATTGCATAATGAATTGGCGCCATTCCGTAAACGCATTTTATATTAAGGTTTACGTTATGCTCAATAAATAATTTCAATAACTCAATTTTTTTGTAGTTTATTGCTATATGAAGCGGCGTTATTCCGTTAACGCGCAGCGTTATGACGTCATTTGTCGTTTCTATTATTTTTTCCGCAGTCTTCATATCGTTTTTTTTAATAGCTGAATTTAATTCGAGAGCTATTTTAAAATCAGGCATATTTATCGCTCCGCTTAAAGAATTATTCAATGTATTTTATTTTGTTAAAGTTAAATAACTTTATTTAACTGTTTCAAGGTTCCCAGGAAGCGTTTCTTCGTTAATAACTTTAATTGTTGACAAATTTCATTATATCATAAATTCATAAAATAATAAAATATGTTGCCGGCGCTGGAAATAAAGGAGCTTAATTTTAAATGTCCAAAAACTCAGCTATGGATGCTAATTACGTGACAGCTGGTTTTAATTCCAAATTGTTTGAATACATTTGTTTGTTACTCATAATGCAATTTTATAAATTTTTATTATAAAGTTTGTCTTATTTTGATACTATGTATAAATAATTTTATTATATATACGATAATATAACATGGCGTTTTGTTTTATATTTATTGGCAGGGCGCGAAAAAATAAACGGGAGAATATATGCCTGAACGCAGGAAAAATAACCCCAAAAACAAGGAATTAAATCTGGCGTTATTTGATAACGACAAAAAGACTGTTTCGCATTCTGAAGAGTTAAGCATACAGGAAATTGACGTTGATTTGATTATTCAGAACCCTGATCAGCCGCGTAAAAATTTTAACCAGGAAAAACTCGACGAACTTATCAAGTCAATCGAGGCTAATGGTATTTTGCAGCCGATCGTGGTAAGGCGTAAAGGCGAAAAATACGAATTGGTGTTTGGAGAAAGGCGATACAGGGCGGCGCTCCAGCTCGGCTATGTAAAGATTCCGGTAATTATAAAGGAAAATATTGACGATAAAAAGGGACTTTTGATGGCCCTGATTGAAAATATACAGCGCGATGATTTAAATCCGCTTGAAGAAGCGAATTCCTATGATGAATTGCTCAAAACTTATAACATGACGCAGGAGGAGCTTTCTAAAATAATAGGTAAGAGCCGTGTAGCCGTAGCTAATACATTAAGGCTCATAAAACTTCCCGATGCTGTCAAAAAGCTTGTAACTCAAGGAAAAATTACAGAGGGACATGCGCGCGCCATATTGCATTTGAAAACTCCGGAATTACAGGTTGAACTTGGCGAAAAAATCGTTAATTCGGAACTGTCCGTACGCGAGGCCGAGGATATCGCGCAAAAAACTATAAACGGTGTTTCACGTGAAACAGCAGCGCGGATTATTGAAAAGGACGATCATATAATCGAAATCGAGGAATCGCTTTCGGAAACGCTTGGCATGAGAGTAAGTATCAGAATGAAAAAGAAAAATTCGAAGGTGGAAATACTTTGTAATTCACAAAGCGACCTTGAGAAAATAATAAATAAATTATTATCAAATTGAGTTGTTGATATTGTGGATAACTTCGTTGATAACTTATCAACAACTTTTTAAAAATGTGGATAAGTGGTTGATAAGTTTGTTAATATATCTTTAAAAGTATTGTAAAATCTGAAAAGTACTTATCCACATACATATATAATGAAATTAGAAAATATTTTCTAAAATAAAAATTCCAGAGCATTTTTTGCTTTGGAATTTTTTGTTTTTGGACGGCTTTTTCCGCAAAAATTTAAAATATGAGTATTTAATAAAAAAAATTATGATAAATATTTTATTGAGACTTAATGATTTTATTTTTATTAAATTTATTGAGCTTTAGCAGATATAAGCAGCCGTCAAAAAAAAATAAAAAAATATTATTAAAACCCCTATTGACAAATCTAATTTTTATCGATATAATTTTATCGATAAACAAATAAATATTGAAGCGCGAAAAAACGCGTTGACAATTTAAAAACCAGGCTAAAAATAATGAAATCTTAATTAATACGCCATCGATAGCCGGTGTATTGATTAAATTTGAAGTTTTTAACCGGTATTAATCAAATCTTAAGATACCGTTAAGTTTTCCGGAGAGGAGCAACTTCGGAAAACTTAATGACGGTATTTTTTAAAGAGGGTAATATGGTTAATAGTAACGGAAAATTTACGGACAGGGCAATTCCCGAGCCAACATTAAGACGACTTCCTATATATCAGAATTACCTGAAGAAACTTATGGAAAAGGGCGTTGAGTTTACTTCGTGCACCCAGCTTTCGGAAGCTCTGAAGTTTTTGCCTATACAGATCAGAAAAGATGTTGCATTTACCGGTATTATCGGAAAACCGAAAGTCGGATATGAGGTTAAGGAACTTTTAGAAACTATAGAGAATTTTTTAGGCTGGAACAATACCAATGAAGCGTTTTTAGTGGGCGTCGGCAACCTTGGCACCGCGCTTATGAGTTATCAGGGATTTAAAACATGCGGTCTTGAAATAATTGCGGCGTTTGATGTTAATCCCGATAAAATTGGCACGGAAATTAACGGGAAAAAAGTTCTGGACATAGGTAAACTTGGCAATTTGATAAAAAGAATGAAGATTTTGATCGGAATAATAACCGTTCCGGGTGATTTTGCCCAGAAAGTCGCGGATATAATGATTGAAAACGGTATAAAAGCGATATGGAATTTTGCTCCGGTGCGCATAAATGTTCCCGAAGGCGTGATTGTGCAGCATGAAAATATAGCGTCTTCGTTTACGGTACTATCGAAAAAATTACAAAAAAGCCTTTCAAGAGAATAGAGAATAGAAGCAGGGTAATAAGTAGTTATAACAAAACAAATTTGGAGGTTATCATGCAGGAAAAACAGTCAAACTCAAGAAAATTTGAGAAAGTCTGCGAAATACTCGAGAAAAACGGAAGGGATGAGACAAAATTAATACCGATACTTCAGGCTATTCAGGAAGAATACAGATACTTGCCTGAAGAGGTAATGACTTTTGTGGCGACTTCGCTTAATATCAGTCCGGCAAAAGTTTATGGTGTGGCTACATTTTTTGCCCACTTTGCCCTTACGCCAAAAGGCAAGCATATAATTAAAGTGTGCGACGGTACAGCCTGCCATGTTAAAAAATCAACGGAACTTATTGACGCTATACGCGATAAATTGAAACTTACGGGTAAAAATAACACTACGCCGGATATGCTTTTCACGTTAGAAACCGTTTCGTGCCTTGGAGCATGCGGTCTCGCTCCTGCGGTTGTAGTTGACGAAGAGGTCCACGGCCTTATGAACAGGCAAAAAACAGTAGAACTTCTTGATAAAATAATCCAGGAGGAGGAAAAGAAATAATGAAAAATCTCGATCTTAATAAAACAAAAAAAGAATATAATGAAATTACCAAAGATATAAAACGCCGTATCATAGTTTGCGCCGGCACAGGCTGTGTGGCTAACGGCTCATTAAAAGTATATGATAAACTTGCGGCTAAACTTAAAGATGAAAAAATTGAAGTTGTGGTAGAGTTGAAACATGAAAAGCACGCAAAAGATGCTACGCATGTTTCAAAGAGCGGTTGTCAGGGCTTTTGTCAGATGGGACCGCTGGTTACGATATTGCCTGATAATTTGCTTTATACAAAAGTTAAAGCTGACGATGTCGATGAGATAGTTGAAAAGACCATAAAAAAAGGTGAAATTATCGACAGGCTTTTATATGTTGACCCGAATACTAAAAAACACTGCAAAGGCCATGAAGAAATTCCATTTTATACAAAACAGCACCGTTTTGTAATTAAAGACTGCGGACATATAGATCCGGAAGACATAAAAGAATATATCGCCAAAGACGGTTATTTTGCAGCTAAAAAAGTATGCACTGAAGTTACTCCTGAACAGCTTTGCAAAGATATGATTGAATCCGGCCTTCGCGGACGCGGCGGCGGCGGCTTCCCTACAGGTAAAAAATGGGAACTTACAAGAGTGCAGCCGGGTCCTAAAAAATATGTAATCTGCAACGGCGATGAGGGCGATCCTGGCGCATTCATGGATAGAAGCGTTATGGAAGGCAATCCGCACGTCGTAATAGAAGGTATGATCATAGCAGCCCGTGCAATAGGCGCAGACGAAGGATATGTATATGTTAGAACCGAATATCCTCTCGCCGTTAAGAGAATGAAAATTGCCGTTAAAGAGGCTGAAGAAGCTGGAATCCTCGGCAAGAACATATTCGGAACCGACATGAATTTCACTTTACATGTTATGGAAGGTGCCGGCGCGTTTGTATGCGGTGAAGAAACTGCGCTAATAGCTTCAGTTGAAGGAAAACGCGGCATGCCGTCTCCAAAACCGCCGTTTCCTGCCCAGAAAGGCTTATTCGGCAAACCTACAGTTATAAATAACGTCGAAACACTTGCTACTGTTCCTTTGATACTCAGAATGGGTCCTGCTGAATTCAAAAAAATAGGAACGGCCGGTTCGCCTGGAACAAAAACATTCGCGTTGACAGGTCATGTCGCAAATACCGGTTTGATTGAAGTTCCTTTCGGAACCACATTGAATGAGATTGTTAATGTAATCGGCGGCGGCGTTACCGATGATGACGGAAATATCAATCCTGAACTTTTTAAATCAGTTCAGATCGGCGGTCCGTCAGGCGGCTGTCTCACTAAAGAAACCCTTCATATGCCTCTTGATTTTGATTCATTGAAAAGCGTAGGCGCGATGGTAGGCTCAGGCGGACTTGTCGTTATGAATAAAAATACATGTATGGTAAAAATAGCGCAGTTTTTCATGCAGTTTACACAGAACGAATCATGCGGAAAATGCGTTCCATGCCGCGAAGGCACAAAACAGCTTCTTGCGCTTCTTGAAGATGTCGCCGAAGGGAGGGCTACCGAAAAGACACTTGAGCTTCTTGAAAAACTTTCAAACGTGGTTATAAAAAGCTCTCTCTGCGGTCTCGGCAAAACAGCCCCAAATCCTGTAAAATCGACACTTAAACATTTCAGGGCGGAATACGAGGCTCATGTATTCAACAAATATTGCCCTACTAAGAAATGTAAATCGCTTATGAAACCTGAGATCGATCCTGCTAAATGCAAAGGCTGCACTCTTTGCGCTAGAAAGTGCCCTGTAGGCGCAATCGCAGGCGCTCCGAAACAGGCTCATGTAATCGACCAGGGGAAATGCATAAAATGCGGTGTCTGCGGTACAGTATGCAAATTTAACGCTGTTATGGGGGTGTAATTAATGGATAATAATTTCATGATTATAGACGGTAAAGAAGTAAAACTCGAAGGTGAAAAGAACCTGCTCGAAGTTATAAGAAAAGCTAACATAGATGTTCCTACATTTTGCTATCATTCGGATTTGAGTGTTTACGGCGCATGCCGTATGTGTATGGTCGAAGTTGAAGGCCGCGGTCTTATGCCTTCGTGCTCGACTCCGCTCGAACCGGGTCTTAAGGTTAAGACAAATACTGATGAAATAAGGGAAATCAGAAAAACTATCGTTGAACTGCTTCTTGCTAATCACGATATGAGCTGCCTTACCTGCCAGAAAAACACGTCCTGCCAGCTTCAGAGTCTTGCCAAACGTCTTGGCATAACCGAAGTTGAGTTCAAGAAACTTGAAAACAAAAAACCGGTTGATACGTCAACATATTCGATTGTACGTGATCCTAATAAATGTATCCTCTGCGGCGATTGCGTTCGCGTATGTTCTGAAATCCAGGGGGTCGGCGCTATCGATTTCGCTAACCGCGGTTCTAACGTTACAGTTGTTCCGTCATTCGGCAAAGACTTAAAAGAAGTCGAATGCGTTCTCTGCGGCCAGTGCGTCCGCGTATGCCCTACCGGCGCTTTGACTATCAAATCGGAAATCGAAGAAGTATGGAAAGCGCTGCATGACAAAACTAAAAAAGTTGTCGTACAGATCGCGCCTGCGGTCAGAGTTGCGCTTGGCGAAAGGTTCGGCTACGATGCCGGAGTTACGACGACCGGTCAAATGGTTGCCGCTTTGAAGCACATGGGTTTTTATAAAGTTTATGATACTTCGTTTACCGCTGACCTTACCGTTATAGAAGAAGCGAACGAATTTCTCAAACGTTTGGAAAAGAAAGAGAAATTGCCTTTAATGACATCATGCTGCCCTGGCTGGGTTAAGTATGCGGAACAGTATTATCCTGAACTGCTTCCTAACCTTTCAAGCTGCAAATCGCCGCAGCAGATGTTCGGCTCGGTAGCTAAAGACCTTCTTCCGAAACTGTTTAACATCGATGCTAAAGATCTTGTTGTAGTTTCGGTAATGCCTTGCACAGCTAAGAAATTTGAGGCGCGCCGTGAGGAATTTAAGAAAAATGAAATGCCGGATGTTGATTTCGTTCTTACAACTCAGGAACTTGCCTCTATGGTTGACGAAACAGGCCTTAATTTCAGAAAAATCCAGCCTGAATCATTCGATCTTCCGTTTGGTTTCAAAACCGGCGCCGGCATTATATTTGGTAACTCAGGCGGCGTAACTGAAGCGGTTCTTCGTTATCTTGACGAAAAAATCAGCGGCCAGAAGAAAGAAACTTATGAATATAAAGTGGCCAGAGGCAAAGACGGCGTTCGTGAAATAACAGCCAACTTCGGCGGCGAGGATGTCCGCGTGGCGGTAGCTAACAGCCTTGGCAACGCAAAAAAAATAATTGAAAAAATTAAACAGGGCAAAGCTAATTATCATTTCGTTGAAATTATGGCGTGCCCTGGCGGATGCATCGGCGGCGGCGGCCAGCCTGTATCGAGGGAAAATGAGGTTAATGCCGACAGGACAAAGGGTATCTACGAAAACGACAAAATGCTGCAGCTTCATAAATCACAGCAAAACCCTTATATTGAAGAATTGTATCAAAAAACTTTGAAAGAACCTGGTTCCAAGAAAGCTCACGAGCTTTTGCACACCAAATATTATAACCGCAGAAGAACAAGCGAAGAAGGGCTTTCGTTGATTCAGGGCGGCCAGGCTAAAGTCGAAGTGAGCGTTTGCGTCGGTACGAGCTGCTATTTGAGAGGCGCTCAGGACCTGCTGCATAAACTTTTGAAACATATCGAAGAAAGAAACCTTACGAACCTTGTCGATGTTAAAGCGTCATTCTGCTTCGAGTCGTGCAGCAAAGGCCCGTCAGTTTCGATAAACGGCGAAAAAATTCACCACTGCACCCTTGAATTGGCGGTAGCCGCTATCGATAAAAAGCTCAAAGAAGTGAAAGTTGAAAATAAATAACAGTATGATGTATGAATAATGCTAAACTTAAAAGCTAAAAATTACTTTCACTTATATTTAAAAATACTATTGACAACTTATTAACTGAATTTAGGCTGTTATTAAGCCGTAATCTTAAGTTAATAATAACAAATAAAAAAAACGCCGGTTCGCGGACTTTAATATTCGCGGCCGGCGTTTTTTCTTTTGAATTAGTTGAATTTTAGCGTTTTTTTTGATAAAATAAAGTGTCTATAAAAATAATGGAGTTGATTATGGCGTTAGAATGTGAAAATTACGTGCTTGAAAGAATATTTGAAGGCGATAATTCTGAAAAAGCGCAAAATTTAAAAAAAGATTTCAATCAATCGTTGGAAACTCACCTTGCCAATACTAAAGACCCTTTTGCTAAACGAAATCTGAATTATAATTTCTGGTGCGTAATAGAGTATATCATAAAAAAACGCGTGGCTTTACTTGAGCCTGGCCAGGAATTGGCGTTTACTAAATTTGAGCGCTATGCTATTGACTATGGGTATATTTCAAATAATATAATTGATCCGGGTTCGGGATTTGATGAAAATAATATCGATAATACCCTGTCATCGACCATAAAAATAACTCCTGAATTTGAAATTTTAACGATTACTTCATGGCTTGCAAATGAACTTCGTAAATTTACGGGTGTTTATGAATATGAAAAAATGAATGTTGAATATGAAAAGCTGTGCGCGAAAATTGAATTTGAAAAAAACGAAAAAGAAATTTTACTAAAAAATAAAAGGGCCTGTCTTGCCAACCTCGGCGGATTATTGGATAAACAGGTGTTTATAAGAGTTGCGACGCTTACTCATAACATCGAGCAGTCTAATGATGTTTATTCGCTTATTAAATATAAAATCCAGAGCGGCCAGGTGCTCAGCAAAGAAGAACGTCTCGAACTTATCAGTCTCGAAAATACGATGAATTCCACACGTAAAGAACGTACGGAACTTTTGAGGGACCAGCCGGGAATTAATAATGACTTGTTGAAATGCGAAGAAAGCCTTGTTATTAAAGAAAAAACAACACTTGAATTGATCACTAATAAAGGCAAAGCCAAAGTCGATCTTGAAAAATTCCATGAAAAATCAATGAATATTACAAATAAGCAAAAAGACGGTTTTATTACTGAAAAAGTGGCGCATATAAAACTGATGTGCGAACTTATGGCAAAAAGGAATAAAGTCGAACCGACGCCTTGTTTAAATTCCGGCCTGCCTGATAAGCTGCCTGACAGTGTACGCCTGGCTATAGCTTCGTTTATCGAAGCGGATCCTTTAGTTTTTAAAAACAAACAGGTAAAATTAAAGGGTCATCCGTCTCTGTTATTTGTTCCAGGCTGCGGCAACGGTGTTTATTCTTATGATGAGAATGCCTTGATATTTCCTTACTACCCTGTAAAGGACTATCAGGAAATGGTAATTGCCGGAATGGTCTTATACAGATGGGATTGCGACGAAGACAGATTGTTTCGCGATTCGTATAACAGCCTTAAGCCTTATAAAAAGTTTTCATTCGTCGATTTGCAAAAATCGCTCATTAAAGATTATACCATTCATATTACGCGCGAATTGAAAGGGTATAAGATATTTGACAAGGAATTAAGGGATTGGTTTAAATTTAATGTATCGCCGAAAAAAGGCGAGGAAAAGAAAATAGAGATAATCCAGGGCGAGCAGGAAATTAAAGTCATAACTGAGGCAGAAGCAGTCGTTATTCAGCAGGAGGAATCAATTGCAGAACATAATTACGATACCGCTGAAAATACTGAGATTATCGGGACTGCTGATAATGATATATCGGAACAGTTACATAGCGATGATTCCTGTACGAAAGATGGTCATGAAGGCCCGGATGCTTCAGCTGTCACCGCTGAAAAAACCGGTATTATGGATTCAAAAATCAGTGATAATTTAGATACGAAGCCTTCTATAATAGTTGAAAAAACTGAAACTGTTAAAATTGAAAAAAATGATGAGGCCGCTAAAAGCGTTATTGCGGAAAAAACGGCAAACGGCGGCAGCGCTGAGAAAAAACCGCAAACATTAAATACAGCCGGTATTTCTAAAACTCCGGTTTCCCCGGCGGCAAATAACAATATCAAGCATAATGACGTAAAGCCGCCTCAAAGCGGCATTATTGAAAAAAAAGTTAACGATAGTGATAAAAAACCTGAAGCTGTACGCCACTCAGACTCGCAAAATGTTTTGCAGGATAAAACGAGAAATCTTGATCATTCCGCGGATAACGCTGAATTGTTAAAAATGAAAGATGATATTATTAAGTCGGTAAGCGCAGAGTTTTCAGGAGTGTTTGCAAAAAAATTCGAGGAACTGTCAAAAATTATCAAATCCGAGGTAACCGAAGTATTAAGAAAGGAAATTTCTGGTATTTCAGAGGAATTAAAAAACAGCCGCGGCTCCGTTGAAATTTCAGAAGCGCCTAAATTGCCGCCTGAAATCATAAAAATTGAAGATATAAAATTGGAAGATTCTCCAAAAGCGGTTAATGAAGCGGAACCTGAAGTTCCGATGAGCGAAAATTTTAAAAAGAGCCGCCAGGCGATATATGATAAAATGAAATCGGTCTTAAAAGTCGATGATATAGATTCCAAGCTTAAGATCACTCCGTCTAAGGAAGGCAATAAAATTGATATAAAAATATCAAATCTTGATGTTTTTGGCACGGAGCTTGAAATAATATTGAGCAACTTTGGGATACTATCAAAGCTTCATAAATTTACCGATCTTTTCAAAAGTTAAAAATAGAATAATCGTCAGGGTATATATGAATGTTTAAAGGAAGTGTCCAGTATGCAAAATGGCGATGAAAAAAATAACGGTCAGAATAAAATAATATCCACTAACAAAGCGCAATGCCGTGATTGTTACCGATGCCTGCGCGTCTGTCCCGTTAAAGCCATAAAAATGGTTAACGGTCAGGCTTTTGTCGATCCGACACGCTGTATATTATGCGGGACATGCGTTTTGGAATGTCCTCAGAAAGCCAAGGTTATAAGAAACGATATAGGCAAAGCGATTGATATTATCAAAAATTCCGAACTTGCCGCCGTAAGTATTGCCCCTTCATTTGTGGCTGTATTCAAGGACTGGCAGCAGAAAAGAATATGTTCGGCCTTAAGAAAACTGGGGTTTAAGCATATATCGGAAACTGCCATAGGCGCTGATATTGTTGCCAAGTTGACCGCGCACGAATCGAACGCTAATCTTGGAAAGCCTATCATTTGCTCGGCATGCCCGGCTGTCGTGAATTATATTGAAAAGTATACCCCTGAATTGATACCGAATCTTGCTCAAATTGTCTCGCCGATGATTGCACACGCTAAATATTTAAAGGAAAAATTGGGGAAGCAGGCAAAAATTATTTTTATAGGCCCGTGTATTGCGAAAAAAAGCGAGGCTGAGAGGCCGGAATATAAAGGTTTGATCGACGCGGTTCTTACCTTTAATGAGCTCAACGAATGGCTTAAAATTGAACAGATAAATTTATCGGAATGCGAAGAAAGTTCATTTGACGATTTTCCTAAAGCTGTAGCTCGATATTTTCCGTTGATAGGCGGTCTTATAAAAACTGCTTCGCTTGATACAAACGGATTGGCGCCGGATATCATTTCGGTGAGCGGCTTTGAGGATATAAAATCCGCTATTTTGAATCTGAATACCGAAAAAGGCGCGAAAATAGAAATTATTGAGCCGCTTTTTTGCCATCAGGGCTGCATTAACGGTCCGGCAATATCGGTTGATACCAACTTATTCGAACGCCGCAAGGAAGTCATCGATTTTGCTAATGAGCAAACCGGCAAGAAAAGCCTGGCAAAAGTTGATTCAGAAAATTTTAAAGCCGATTACAAGCATTTCAAAATCGAAGAAAAAAAGGATATTACAGAGGAAGAAATACAAAAAGTGCTGGCGCTCACAGGCAAGCTCAATCCTGAAGACGAGCTTAATTGCGGCGCCTGCGGTTATAATTCGTGCCGCGATAAGGCGGTTGCCGTTATAAAAGGTATGGCCGAAGTTGAGATGTGCATTCCTTATATGAGAATGCTTGCCGAACGCAGGACTGATAAGATTATAGAAACAAGCCCTAACGGGATTGTAATACTCGATGACAGGCTTAATATAATAAGCATGAACGCGGCCTTTAAAAAAATGTTTTTATGCACCGAGGTCGTAATCGGCAAGAAAATTTCATATCTGATAGATCCTTCTAATTTTGAAAAACTCGCGACCGGCGAGTCCACGCAGATAGAAATTGTCGAAAAATATTCGAATTATAATATAGTATGCCATGAGATTCTATATACAATGCCCGAGGAAAAACAGTATGTCGGCATTTTTATCAATATAACAAACCTTGAAAAGAGTCAGGAAGAGCTTGAGAATATAAGGCAAAAAACAGTCCAGCAGGCGCGCGAGCTTCTGGAGCATCAAATAAATATGGCGCAGCAGATGGCCAAGCTTCTTGGCGAAAATACTGCCCGCGGTGAGGAACTTGTAACTAATTTAATGAAAATTTCCGATGAAGACTCTGAAAAAAATGATGACGGCCGGAAAAAGATAATATGAAAACGAACAGGGAGCGGTATTAGTGAATTATAATTCATTAAAGAAAATGGTTGCTATTTATGCGTTTTTGACGGCGGTTCTTTTAACCGATTTGTTTGGCACGTGCTGGTCAGCCGATGCGCGCGAATTGCTCGAGGCGGTACCTAAAAATACGCCTTTTTTCATTATGGCTGATTACAAAAATATGAACGTTTTTTCACGCATTTCAAATGTTATTGAAATGATGGAATTTGATGCCGCCGATAAAGTGCAGATGAAATTTTTAATGACTTATTTGAGGGAGATATCGCCTCTTGCTGAAATATCCCAAATAGCGCTGATATGTGTTGAAACTGATTTTAAAAAAATTGAAAAGGCAGATTTTAAAAAAAATATACCATTTGCCGTGGCCGGAAAAATTAATTCGATTGAAAAATTTTCCGGACTTGAAAAGGGCTTTTTAAAAATGTCGGTTGAAAGCGGCGACTTATCATGTGAAACAGTGGAAATTGCAGCAGGCAAAGAAAAAACAAGCGTTAATATCGTTAAATTGAAAAAAGATTTATCGCTAAAAATAGCTTATTATGTTATGGATGATATAATAATTGTCGGTTTTGGCGAAACATCGTCAGTTGAGGCAATTTCAAAAATAGCCGGCCTTTTGAAAAGCGAGAATCCTCGAAATTACGCTATCAGCAGTCTTGATAAGTTTTCTAAATTTTTTAATAATAATGAAAAAATTAAGTCTTCTGATGTCTATATATATTTAAATAATTCATTCCTGCTGCCCTATTTGATTTCAAAAATAGATGGATTGTGGCTTAAAGAAAAAACTGCAGTGTCAGGAATAAATAATAAAGAGAATGATAAAAGTGAAAATAAAGCAGGCGAAGTTTCAGAATCCGAATCATTAAGCATCGCAAAAGTTTATCTTTCTGAAATTTTAAGATTTGTTGACAGTATTTTTATTTCGTTTAAATATGATAATGCTTCAATAATGGTTTCTGGCGGTTTTTACGCCGACGGCGATGATCGAAAAAGCCCGTTTGTTAAATACTTTGGTAATAAAAAAGAAACGGCATTTGATTCTTTGAAGTTTATTGACAGTTCATTTGTGTTTATTGCTTCAAAAATAGATTTTAACGTAACTTCTTTTGTGGATGATATAAAAAATCAATTTGAAATCAGCGATGGAGGAAATACAGGCGATACCGATGAAGCGGCACTTGCCGCCGCTTTAAATGATATTAAAGAATATGTGCCTGATTTTTTCGGCGAGGCGTTTTTTTCAGGAATCGTTTACGGCGATAATAAGAATGGTTTTATTTATGGAATTAAGCCTAAAAATGTTGATTATTGCCTTAAATTAGTTGATAAATTTTCTGAAGTTTTAAATTTAGCTGATATCAAGGTAAAAAAAAGCGGCCAGGCAGGCGGCGAAATTGTTACATTTGAGATGTCTCAAGAAAATTTAAGCATGCCTGTTTATAGGTCGGGCGGATATATAGCGGCAAGCTATAATACGGCCGAGACTGAATTTATTTTAAAATATCTGGAGTCTGTAGAAAAAGATAAAAAAAAGATGAGTAATGATGTATCTGCCGCGGCGGAAATTATCAAAAACCGTCCTAATTCTTTTATCGTGACTTATAACTCAGAGCCTTTGATTGATATAGCTGCTAAATGGCTGAATGACTCTGGCAATAAATTAGGGGTCGGCGAGCTTAATATGCTTAAAATATTAAAATCTTTTTATTTTCTTGGATATGTTGAAAATTCAGGGGTTAAGTTTGAGTCTAAATTTGATTTAAGCAGAGGGAATTTCATTAAATTTTTAAATGAACTGGCTAAAGAAGATAAGAAAGTATTGATGCCGGTTTTGGAGAAAAAATGACATCCGGTTCGAAACATTATAAACATATAGAGCTGCAATACAGTCAGGAGTCGAAGCGGGCGGGCGAGCCCTGCGGCGATGTAGTTGTCTGTGACCGCAGCTGGAATTATACGATAATTGTCATAAGCGACGGGCTCGGGCACGGCATAAAAGCCAATATCGCGGCGACTATGGCCTGCTCGCGGATACTTGAACTTATAAAACGCGGGTTTTCAATTCGCGATGCTTTTAAAAACGTAGTTCAAACTATGCATGATGCGCGCATGAAAGATTTGCCTTACGCGGTTTTTACTATCATACAGGTTTTAAACGACGGCTCGACTACTATTTTAAATTATGAAATGCCGTCTCCTATAATAATAACTAACCGTTATGCGTCCCTGCTGAAACAGCGCAATTATACTCTTGGCGGCGAGGTTGTCGCGGAAGCCAACTGTTTTCTTGATGAAGGAAACTCTATTGTCGTGACAAGCGACGGAGTAACGCAGGCCGGTATGGGGATAACATATAAACTTGGCTGGACTTCGGAAGGGTTTTGCGGTTTTTTAAATAATTGTATAAGAACGAATGTAAAATACTCTGATATAAGAATAAAAACGTTACAGGAAGTGAATTTTGCCGGCGGCAACCGCTTTGGAGATGATACTACCGTAGCTTTTATAAATTGCCGGAATGGCAATATTTTGAATATTTTTACAGGGCCGCCGCTTGAAATGTCCGACGATGATACGGTAGTTTCTAATTTTTTGAAATCCGACGGGATTAAAGTAGTTTGCGGTTCGAGCACTGCCAATATAGTGTCGCGCTACCTTGATAAGCCGCTTAAGGTTGACAGCGTTCAGGTGAATTTTATCGAGCCGCCTAAATATTCTCTTGAAGGAATTGACCTTGTAACGGAAGGTGCGGTGACTTTAAATCAGGTATATAACATACTTGACGAAAAGCCTGGCGAATATGCTCAAAACCGTGGCGGCGTCTCTACTTTATATAGCCTTTTCCAATTTGCCGACAGGATTAATTTTACAGTCGGCAAGACAAAAAATGAGGCGCATACCGATGTAATATTCAGGCAGATGGGTGTTTTGCCAAGAACATCGATAGTGCCTCTTATAGCCGAAAAATTAAAAAAAGAAGGCAAACTGGTCGTAATTAATTACGTCTAACCGGTACGTCGTTTGAATTGGATTTTTATCGAAACAACATGTAAAATAATATATTCAGCCAGCAAGAAAAACGGATATATTATAATTTATAATTAGCGAAATTTGCCTCGTAAATTCCGTAATTTTTTCCGAGTAAGCCGCTTACCGAGCTTTTGTGAGTTAAAATATTTCCGTTTATTATGTCGTTTATATTTTTAATTTTTGAAAGGCTTATCGCTAATATTCCAATGTCTTTCAGTGATAATAACTCCTGAGTTACCTTATTATCAGACATTTTTTTGAATTTAACCACTTTTAATTCGTCATAAATACTATCTTTTGAATCAATCTGCCCGTCGTTGTTTTCGTCATATTTCGCGAGTTCTGAAAATCCGTTTTTGGCGCCGTTCTGGTCGCCGAATAGTTCAGTGCCGTTATCTATGATGCCGTTTGAGTTTTTGTCAAGCGCTAAAAGTCCGTCATTACCGGAAGATATAGCTGTTTGTTCCAATCCGCCGTCGCCGTCTATGTCAAATTTTATGCCGTCTTCTGCTTTTGTAATTTCAGCTCCGTTTCCTTCAAGGTCTATTATGAGCGGGTCGGTCATTTGTTTTCTTGCTAATATTACACGGCTGCTGTCTACTTTTAGTTCTAAATTGAATTCGAAACTTGCGCTGAGCTGCGCGGAAGAACTTGCTGTTGTTTGTTCGATACTGGCGGCCTGGCTTGATAAGGCTTCGAAATTTTCACTGATTTCCGAAGCTGCTTGCCCGCCGCTAGAATATGATTCGACGTTATCTAAAAAATCGTTCCAGAATTTTTCGAATTCTTCGCTTAATTTGCCGTTTCCGTCTGAAAGAGCGTCTAACAGCGTATATAATGATTTGATTTCAGCCATTAATCTAGGGTGGCTGGTAATTCTGCTCAACCTGCTTTCGATTGATCTTTCAAATTTCGCAGCCGCCGCTTCTAATTTTTTTGTTATTTCAGCGGCGGTATGCCTTTTTGATAATGCCGCCGTTGCGGTATTTCTTAAAAAGCTAAGTGATTGTGCGCTGATTGAAATCTCAGATGAATCGCTTTTAGCTGCATTATGATTTGACGCAGTTGATATCGATTCTGAGTTTTTTAACTGATTTAAATTTTGCGATGTTAAGCTGGTATTGGTCTGGATCGAAGACTGCACTGAAAAATTAAAAGAAATATTGATCTGTGATGATTGAACCGAATTTTGATAAAATGTTAAATCTGCCATTTTAACCGCCTCCGTGCGGGGCATTTTATTTTTTTATTTTAGTTTTCTTTCCATGAAAACTATTCCCCCATTATTCGTTATCGGCATTATAGTAAAAAATAATTAGCGTTTTAAAAAAATATGAAAAAATTTTGTTGAATTTTAATTTTAATTCCTTGATTAATATCTTAAATATTGGTATATTTTTCATTATATTAAAAAGATTTTTAATATTTTTTAATTTATTAAAGTTGGCATTTTAAGGCTTAATTGACTGATACTGCTTGCGCTGTTAAAATGAAGTGAAATTACTGTCGTATTAAAATTTTTAGTTGATATTACTATAAAAAAAGAAATTATTATTTTTAAATAGCGAAATATTTGGAGATTAATTATTAATGGAAAATGAAACCGCGCTTTTAGAAAAACTTATTAAAATAGATTTTAAATTATGCCCTTCGGATTATATTAACAAGCTTCTTAAAATATCATGCAGCTATTTTAATTTCAGCTTTGGCGTATTATTCAATAAATCTGATATTATAAATAATATTGAATATTTTAATTTGAATAAAAAAGACGAGAAAATTTTTAAAAATATTATTATTAACTCAATTTTCGCAGGAACGCAAAAGTTTAAATCCCTTGAAATAACTAGGTAATGATGCCATAAATTCATCGAAAAAAGCATTTAGCTCTTTTTTAGTAAGCATAAGTTTGGTTTTTAAAGCCGATTTGAGTATTTGAAGCAATAATTGAATTGCTTCGAATTTGCTCATTTCCTGCAATTCATCGCAATAATAGTTAAATAATGCGCCAAAAGTTTTTGGATCCTTATTTTTACGATTTTCAATCGTAAGCATTATATACCTTGCAAAAACAATAGTTGTGTGAGCTACAAGCGCATCATAATTACGGCAAAAAAATTCTTTAGCAAGATTTAAGTATGATTTGCAACATTTGAAAAATACTTCAATATTCCAGCGTTTGCTATATATTTGAACTATTTCTTCGGATGATAAATTTACATCTGTGCTTAAAATTGCAAGCCAGTTTCTTTTTTTATTGCGGTCACGCACAAACACTAATTTTACTGGTATATTGCCGTTATCAATTGTGGCAATTACACTGGAAATTATTTTAGCTTTACCGCGTTTTTTGCAAATTACTTTGTATATCTGGCTTAAACTTTGAAGTTTGCCGTTAAATTCATAGTAAACTTTAGGCGTAGTTTTTAACATGGCAATCGATTGAAAACCCATTTCTTTCAAATTTTTAATAGTAACCGGAAGCGCAAACCAACTGTCAAATAAAACAAAATCAGCATTAATTCCGTTATTTTTAGCATCTTTTAAAAGTTCACACATTGCGTCTGGTTCTTTAATCATTGAATTTAAGCGTCTTTTATAGCCATTAGTTCTTTTATCAATTTCATTATTTTTTGGTTTTAAAATATTAGTTCGATTAACTGAACTTAAAAGATTAAAGGCAAAAGGAATAAAACTATTTCCGTCAGACCATCCAAGAGTCAACATTCTGAAGCCTTTTACATATTTATTTTCACAATGGTCACGAACTCGTGTAAGCAATTCAACATTTTTACTTTTATTTCTTGAATAAACTGAATCATCGACAATTAAGACAGTAACACGCTTTTCAGAAATTAAAGACCTAATGAAACTAATAGTTTTAACTGCCAATAACAAAAGAAATCGGCTCCAATTAAAATGAACGGAATTTAAAAATCTGTAAACTGTATCTTTACCAAAATTTATCATTGAATTTTTTTCAAGATTATATAAAAAATTACGGCCAGTAAAAACAATCGAAAATACGAACATAAAAATTTGAGTGCAAGAAATTCCTTTTTCTTTATTAAAGTTGCAAAAAGCCATAATTTGACTGATTTTATTTTCAATGAAAAAATTTTTAATGGTTGAAGAAATATTGTTTTCATAAATTGATTTTTGTGATATACTATTCATGACAGAAACCTCACTTTGTTTGATTATATTGTGTTTTTGAACGATACAATTATATCAAAAAAATGGGTTTCTGTCCTATTTTTTTCACGAAAACTATTGTTTTTTCAATGAACCTACTCTATTTTTCAACTGCGAAAGTTGAGTTATTAAGGATATTTTAAAAAAATTGGGCGCTGATCCCTGCGTATTTTCGACAAAAGATATAAAAAAATTAAAAACGTTATTTTTAGAAAATATTTTTTCGATAGGTCAAAATTTAAAGTTCATATTATATTTGCCGGTTTGCTTAAACGGCATTGATGATATTGTTTTTTTATTTGGCTCTTACGACTCTGAGTTTCCAGGGATATTTGACTGCGATAAAGAAAAATTAAATTTGCTGGGAAGACATTTGTTTTCTTTGATTTCCTGTAATGAACATATCAATCATTTTGATATGGCGATTGATCAACTAAAAGAGAAGGAACGCATATTTGAGTTATTTATGAGTTATTTTCCGGGCGTTACTTTCATAAAAGACTCTGATACAAGATGTATTTATATAAATCATCACATGGAAAAAGTGTGGGGTGTTAAAAATGAATATTTAATAAATAAAACCAATAATGAGATATTTGGCGAGGAATTTGGAAAGATTATATCGGCGCAGGATAATGAAATTATCTGCGGCAAAGATTATATCGAGGTCGAAAATGAATTTACCGTTCATCCAGGTGAGAAAAGGGTATTTTTAACAAGAAAGTTTAAAATATCGCGTGATAATAAACATCCGCTTATAGGCGGCATAATGCTTGATATAAATGACAGGCGCAAAGCTGAAGAGGAATTAAAAAAAAGCGAGGCTCGTTATCGTCATCTTATTGATTGTGCTCAGGAAGGGTTTTGGGGAATAGACAGCGCGGGTATTACAAACTTTATAAGTAACCGTATGTGTCAGATTTTAGGATATGATAATTCTGAAATGATGGGAAAACCGCCGTATGAATTTGCTGATGATAATAATTCCGGGGCTTTTAAAGAAGATATTTTCGCGGTCGGCCCCATCATAAGCGAGAGAGTATTAAAACATAAAAACGGCAAGAATATATACTTGAAATTATCTATAACTACCGTTAAAGATGATATTGGCAATTCTATCGGCAGATTTATACTTGCTACTGATTTGACAGAACAAAAGCTTCTTGAGACTAAAGTTACTCAAACGCGCAAAGAGATTTTAGAAAAATATTCTTACGAGGATATTGTTGGAAAAAGCCGGCCTATACGAAGCATTATAAATTTGCTGCCGAATATTTCGGAATTCGATTGCAATATTTTGATTGAAGGTCCGACCGGCACAGGAAAAAGCATGCTGGCGCGGGTGGTCCATAATCTTTCGGAAAGGAGTAAAAATTCCTTTATTGTTCTAAATTGCGGCGCTATACCCGAAACTTTATTTGAATCGGAATTGTTTGGTTATGTAAAGGGCGCGTTTACTGATGCGAAGAATGATAAATCCGGGAAAATAGCAGCGGCTGAAGGCGGGACTATATTTCTGGATGAAATTTCCGAAATGCCTTTAAATATGCAGGTAAAGCTTTTAAGGCTGATAGAAGAAAAACGCTATGAACCGGTTGGTTCGTCGAAGAGTATTAAGGCTAATATCAGGAAAATAGCGGCGACTAACAAGGACCTTGACGAATTGGTAAAAATGTCGAAATTCAGAGATGACCTTTTTTACAGATTAAAAGTTATTAATGTTAAAATTCCGGCGTTAAAAGAACGTATTGAAGATGTCGAAGTGTTGATTGAGTATTTTATAAATATTTTAAATAAAAAATATAATAAAAACATACTCACTGTTTCTGACAGCGCCAGAAAATTTTTAATGCTTTATGATTTTCCCGGCAACATCAGGGAATTGCAGAACATGATGGAGCGGGCGTATATATTTTGCAAGGGCAATATTATTGAAATGAATGATTTTCAGCCGGAATATATAAGGAAATACCTGGAATTAGCCGAAAGAGCAAGTGTTTTAGAAAGAGTTCCTGTTTTTGATGAATTTAAAAATGAAAATTTGAAATCTAAATTAGTTTCAATGCCGGGATATAATAATGAAAAATTATGTGAAACTAAAGGCAGTACAGAGAAAATTGCGATAATCGAAGCGCTTAAAAGATCTGAAAATTCAAGGCAGGGTGCCGCTAAAATTTTAGGCATAAGTCTGCCCACGCTTTGGCGGAAAATGAAAAAATATGAAATTATTTAATAATATTTAAAAAATAAAAAAAGCCGTTTCAAAATTTATATTTTGGAACGGCTTTTTTGTTGGCACGGATATTGTTTATTTATAGAGTTGAAAATTTAGACAAAGGGGGCGTTAGTATGAAAATAACAATAAAAATGAAGTTAATTTTAAGTTTTTTATTTATCGCTATACTTGCCGCTATTATTGGCTATATTGGCGCTAGCAGCCTGAGTAATACTTTGCGTGAATATAATGAGTTATGGAATAATTATGGAATGTCATTTACATATATGGGCAAGGTCGAGGCTGGGTTTCATGAAACACGTCTTAACATAAGAGATCTGCTTCTTACGAATGATTCTAAAGAAAACGAGATTATAATGGGGAAAATTTTTGCGCTTCGTGAGGTTGTGAATAAAAACCTTGCTGAATTTGAAAAAACGGCAGTTACCGAAGAAGAGAAGAAATTACTTGCCGAGTTAAAAGATAAACTTGGCAAGGCAAGATCTGCAGTCACTAAAGTTATTGAACTTGGCGCGGCTAATAAAAATGAAGAAGCGATTAAAGTTTTGAAGGAAGTTGCGGATCCGGCAGCCCAGGAAGCTAAAGTTGCTATAGAAGCCGCCGTTAATAAAAATATTGAGTTTGGTAATGGAGTAAATAAAAAAACAATTGTTGCTGTTAATAGTGAAATAAAAAAATTATATACAATAGTATTTGTAATATTTTTAATTGGTCTGTCGTTAGGTTTATTTATATCGAACGGCGTTAATAAATCGATATTACAGGCTATTAATGAGGCAAAGACCCTTGCCGAATCGATTGTAAACGGCAAGCTTGATCTTCGTGGCGATACTAATAAAATAAATTTTGAGTTCGCCGGGATTGTTGACGGGATAAATAGCATAATAAATGCGTTTACCAAACCATTAAAGCTTACGGCCGAATATGTAGACCGCATCTCTAAAGGAGATATGCCTCCTAAAATCACTGAAGAATATAAGGGTGATTTTAATGAGATGAAAAATAATCTTAATCAATGTATAGATGCCGTAGTTGCGCTTATTAAGGATGCTAATATGCTTGCGGAAGCGGCTATAGCTGGAAAATTAAGTACAAGGGCCGATGCTTCGAAACATGACGGCGATTTCAGAAAAATAGTCGAAGGTGTTAACAATACGCTTGACGCTGTAATCGGACCGTTAAACGTTGCCGCTAAATATGTTGATGATATATCGCGCGGCGATATACCGGAAAAGATAAAGGAATCTTATAATGGCGATTTTAATAAAATAAAAGATAATCTCAACCAGTGTGTTGACGCAATAAATGAACTTGTGAAAGACGCAAATATGCTTGCCGAAGCTGCGATAGAAGGCCGTCTCGATACGCGCGCAGATGCCGAAAAACATAAGGGCGATTTCAAAAAGATTGTCGAAGGCGTTAATAATACGCTTGATGCCGTACTTATGCCTGTAACCGAGGCGCGCGAATGTCTCGGCGAGATGGCGAAAGGTAATTTTGATACTGAAATGCGCGGAAACTATAAAGGCGATCACGCGATACTTAAAAATGCGTTAAACGATACTATTACTTCGATAAATGAGGTTCTTGGCCAGGTCAAGATGACTGTTGAGCAGGTAAATTCAGGCGCCGGCCAGGTTTCAATGGCAAGCCAGTCTCTTTCACAGTCATCTACGGAAGCTGCCAGCTCGCTCGAAGAAATATCAGCTTCGATGCAGCAGATAAGCAGCCAGATAAAGCAGAACTCTGAAAACGCCGTTACGGCAAATCAGGTTTCAAACCAGGCGAAATCGACGGCTGAGACGGGCAACTCGAAGATGAAAGAAATGGTCCGCGCGATGGGAGAAATAAACGAGTCTGCTAAAAATATATCGAAGATAATAAAAGCGATAGACGAAATAGCGTTCCAGACGAACCTTCTTGCTTTAAATGCGGCAGTCGAGGCTGCGAGAGCTGGCAAGCACGGAAAAGGCTTTACCGTAGTAGCCGAGGAAGTTCGTAATCTAGCTCAAAGAAGCGCCAAAGCTGCCAAAGAAACGGCCGAAATGATAGAAGGCGCAATTTCTAAGACTGACATCGGAACTAAGATCGCCGGCGAAACCGCGAAAGTTTTAGAGGAAATCGCTGTAGGAGCAGTAAAAGCGACTGATTTAATGGGAGAAATTGCGGCGGCTTCGAAGGAGCAGACGCAGGGGATTAATCAAATAAGCCAGGGCCTCGGCCAGCTTGATAATGTGACGCAGCAAAATACCGCTACAGCTGAAGAGGCGGCGTCCGCGAGCGAGGAGCTTTCAAGCCAGTCTGTACAGCTGAAGGAAATGGTTGAAAAATTCAATTTGAAAAATGACAAAAAAACTGTGAACGCTTATGTATCATCGCATAAGGTTGAAAAACATGAGCCTAAAAAAATAACTGAAACTAAACAATCGATTGCGTATAAAAATAAAAAAATCGAAAAACCGCACGGTTCTTTTAAACCGGAAGCAAATCCGGATAAAATGATAACGCTTGATGACAATGAATTCGGCAAGTTTTAGGCATAGCAAAATCGGCTGTTATATTAAATATTTGTAGTTTGTCTTAATTAAAAACGGCGTAATGGTTTATTAAAAATCATTATGCCGTTTTTATATGCGTAAGAATTTATAGTATTATATAATTTATAGTTAAGTTTCATTTAAAATTCGTTTCTTTAAAGGATAAAATAATAAAAATAGGGTTATTCGCTTCTATTTTACCTGTTATTTTATTAATAATAGTTATAGTAATTCAAAAAATTAATATAACAGATAATGTCAGCGGAAAATTCAGGGAGCAAATTGAGAAAAATCTCGAAAATATAGCTAAAGACGTATATAACTTATGCCAGACGCAGCAGGAATTTATTACTAAAGTTGTAGATGCGAATTTAAAAACTCTTGACCAATTTGTAAAAACTGCCGGAACAGTTACGCTTAATACAGGTGAAACGGCGTTATGGAATGTTATTGATCCGGTGACTAAAGAAGCGAAATTAGTTATGCTTCCCAAGATGCTTTTTGGCGGGAAATGGCTCGGCCAGCCTGATGTTAAGACTAAAATGCCTTTAGTCGACGATATAAAAGATATCGCCGGCTGCCAGTCTTCAATTTTCCAAAGAGCAAATGAAAACGGCGACATGATAAGGATAGCGACTTCTGTTATAACTAAAGAAGGCACAAGGGCTCTTGGAACTTTGATTCCGGCTAAAAATGCTGACGGCAGTGACAACCCTATAATAAAAACCGTTTTAAACGGTAACACCTATATAGGAAGGGCATGGGTTGTTGACAGCTGGTATGTTGCCGGTTATGCGCCTTTTAAAAATGAAAAAGGCGAAATTATAGGCCTTTATGCGGTCGGCATAAAACAGGAAAGTGTTGAAAGTTTAAGAAAAGGGATTATGTCGACTAAAATTGGAAAATCAGGATATGTGGCTATAATTGGAACTAAAGGTACTGAAAGAGGCAAATATATAATTTCTAAAGACGGCGAGCGTGACGGTGAAATAATAATAGATACTAAAGACGCGAATGGCCGGCCAATTATTCAGGAAATGGTAGGCTTTACGTCAGAAATGAAAGGAAACGCCATTAAGCCTTATAAATATTACTGGCAGAATAAGGGCGAAAATGAGGCAAGGCTAAAAATGGTGGCTTTAGCTTATTTTGAACCCTGGGATTGGCTTATTAATGTCGGAGTATATGAAGACGAATTTATTGCCGAAACAATATCCGATATTAATTTCAGTATGAATAAGCTTGCGTTTTATATAATATTTTTTGGCTTTGTTTCGTTGATTATCGCAGCCCTGTTCTTTATCAAGTTCTTAAATAAGCAGGTTTCCGAACCTATCGCTGGAATTTGTAACGTAGCGAATAAACTTTCGGAAGGCAATATCGATGTAAAACTTGAAATTGATAATGATATTTCCGAAATAAATAATCTCCTGCAATCAATGAGCGGTCTTTCTATGGCAATAAAAAATATAGTAACTGATACTACTGCTATGGTAAATTATGCAGTTGACGGAAAAATTGATATGCGTGCCGATACTTCGATTCATAAAGGCGAGTTCAGAAAAATTACTGAACTTACCAATAACTTAATGGGCTCAATTCAGAAACCTATAGATGATTTTATGAGAGTCCTCGGACGCATTTCATTATACGACCTGACGGTCGACATAAAAAATGAATATCCCGGCATATGGAATGACATGAAAAAATCGATACTTGAAATAAAAGCCAGGATGTTGAGAATGACTGAAGTCGTCGTTAATATCAGCGAAGGCGACATGAAGGACCTTGAAATATTGAGAAAGGTCGGCAAGCGCAGCGAGCAGGATATAGTTATTCCTACATACATAAAAATGATCGAAGCTATCAAAGCGATAGTAAGCGATATCGAGATGCTTACAAAAGCTATAAAAGATGGAGATTTAAGCGTGCGCGCCGACGCTAAAAAACACCACGGCGAGTATTCGAAGATCATATTAGGCATAAACCAGATGTTTGACGCGATAATTAAGCCTATTAACGATACGGCCAAGCACTTAAAATTAATGTCAAACAGTGAATTCAATTTTCAGATGACAGGTGATTATAAAGGCGATTATGCTATATTGAAAAACTCAATTAATGAAACGGTTTCTTCGATTAATCAAACTTTAAATCAAGTTAAACTCGTAGTCGATAATGTGAACTCAGGTTCAAGTCAGGTTGCGGCGGCCAGCCAGTCGTTGTCGCAGGCATCTACTGAAGCGGCAAGTTCGCTGGAAGAAATTTCGGCATCGATGCAGCAGATCAGCGCTCAGGCAAAACATAATAACGAGAATGCTACTGCCGCAAACGGAGTTTTGAGCACCGCCAAAACAGCTGTTGAACACGGTAACAGTCAGATGAAAGAAATGGTTGCGGCAATGAATGCGATAAATGAATCTGCGCGTAATATTTCAAAAATAATAAAAGCGATAGATGAAATAGCGTTCCAGACAAACCTTCTTGCGTTAAATGCCGCAGTCGAGGCTGCAAGAGCCGGCAAACACGGAAAAGGGTTTACGGTTGTCGCCGAGGAAGTCCGCAACCTTGCCCAGAGAAGCGCCAAAGCCGCCAAGGAAACAGCCGAAATGATAGAAGACTCAATAAATAAGACAGAATCTGGAACGGCTATTGCCGGAAGTACAGCGAAAATCCTTGACAGCATAGTTTCAGAAGTCGTTAAATCAACTGATCTAATGGGTGAAATCGCTTCTGCTTCCAAGGAACAGATGCAGGGAATAATCCAGATCAATCAGGGATTGTCTCAGCTTGATAAGGTGACTCAGCAAAACACCGCGACATCTGAAGAAGCCGCTGCGACTGCTGAAGAACTTTCAAGCCACTCGGCTGAGTTGAAAGGTATGATCAACCAATTTAAACTTGATGAAACTAAAAAAAGGAGCGATGAGCTAAAATTAATCGAATAGCAAAAATATTTTATAATGTCGAAGGTTGTGCTTAATTAAACCCAAATAAAAGTTGACAAATTATAAATTAAAAGGTAAAATTAATCAACTTGAAGTTAATACAGTTAAATTAAAATCTTAATAAAAATGTTTATTCCGGTTTTAATTTATAACATAAAATTTAAAGCCACTTTAATGTGGCTTTTTTTATTTGAAAGGGGTATAGGTAATGTTAAAAACAGTTAAATTTAAAATTCCAGTGATTTTTATTTTTGTAATGGTTATGTTTTTAGCTCAAAATTCTTTTATTAGTATGGCGTTTGCCGGTGAATTTACGTTCATCAGCATGGCTGATTCGCGCGGCGAAAAAGAAACCGGCGGAATTAATGGTCCTGTAATTTCAAAATTATGTAAAATGTCGTCTGAATTAAAACCGGCGTTTGCAATATTTTCAGGCGACCTTATTGTTGGAAGCAAGGGCGATATGAATGAATATAAAAAACAGATTAATAACTTCGCACTCGCGGTAAAACCGCTTTCGGATGTTTGTAAAATATATTACGCGTTTGGAAACCACGACATAAAAAACCCTGAACAGCAAAAGTACTGCGCCGAGTTTTTTAAAAATCCGACAACTTATGAGGGTAAATATAAAGGCCATGTATATTCATTTGATTATAGCGACTGCCACTTTATAGCTATCGCTACTTCGTTAGACGGTGAAGAGCACCTTATATCAGACGAACAAATGAAATGGCTCGAGAGCGATCTTGAAAAAAATAAAACAGCCGATCATATTTTTGTATTTGGCCATGATCCTGCATATCCTGCCGGTCCGCATAAAAACAGTTCGCTGGATAAATATAAAGACAGACGCGATAAATTCTGGGCATTACTGGAAAAATATAAAGTGGATGTTTACTTTTGCGGCCATGAACACCTCTATAATTCAAAAAAACAGGGCAGCGTTTATCAAATTTTGAACGGTTCATGCGGTGCGCCATTATATAAAGGTTTTGGCGGCGATTTTTTCCATTTCGCTAAAGTCGACGTTTCAGGTAAAAGTCTTAAAATAACGGTATTTGATGACTCAGGTAAAATACGTGACGAAATCAATTCTGAAAAGAAAATTTTGAAAGTAATGTCTAATGAAAAATAAAAAAAAGAATTTTAAAATTAAGTGATATAATGTTTTTTATTTAGAAGATATCTGTAATTGATATCTTCTTTTTATTTTAATCTAAAATAAGCGGTGTTTTAAGTGAAAAATTATGACCTATACTCAAGGGAAGAATTAATTGAAAAAATAGTTCAACTCGAAAATATAGTTAATGAAATCAAAAAAAAGCCAAGCTATTTATTTGAAAATAATGTACATCTGTCAAAAATAAGAGAGAATCAAAAATTATATTTTAATTTATTTAACAGTGCGGTTGAACCTATATTTATCATTGGACGCAACGAAAATCAAGAATTTGTTTATGTAACATTTAATTATGCTTTTGAGCTCTTTACCGGATTATTTATTGCAACAGATGTTAACCGTAATATCGAAGATATTTTGCCTTCAAAGACAGCTAAATTTTTAATAAGCAATTATAAAAAAATTTATGAAACAGGGCAGGTAAAAAGTTATGAGGCGCAAATTGAATTTAAAACCGGATTAAGGTGCTTCAAAACTAATTTAGTGCCTGTTAAAGATAATTCCGGAAATGTTTCTCGTATTATTGGTATATCAAGGGATATTACCGAGAAAAAAATATGCGAAAGGAAACTTTTAGAAAGTGAAGAGCGTCTTAAAATTGCTCTTGAGGCAGTTGAAGACGGGTTGTGGGATTGGAATGTACTGACCGGCGAAGCGTACTTCAGCGAAAGGTACTATAAAATGCTGGGATTTGAGCCAAATGAATTTGCTCCGGCGAGTAGTGACTGGAATCAAATACACCCTGATGACGTACAGAAGGTTATCAGCAAATTGCATGACTATGTGAGCGGAAAAATCAATAATTACATTGTTGAATTCAGAATGCGCACCAAGGATGGAAGCTATAAATGGATTATGGGGCGTGGTAAAATTATCAAACGTGACGATGACGGAAGCGTAATCAGATTTATTGGAACAAATACCGATATTACCGAACGTAAAATTATCGAAGAAAAATATAATCAAAGCGAATTAAATTTTAAAAAGGTTATTGAAAATTCGCATGAAGGAATTTTTATTATAGATGATAAAGACAGAATAGTTTTTAATAATAATAAAGTTTGCGAAATCTTAGGATATTCTTTCGAAGAATTGATCGGCAGCAATATTTTTGAATTTGTTGAAAAAAACAATCATAAAAAACACCATTATACAGTCGATCAAATGAAATGCGGTAATAAGGTTATCGATAAAATTGAATTTATTGGTAAGAATGAAAAAAAAGCGTATCTAAATTTTGTTTCATGTCCGGTATTTGACGAAAGTAATAAATATTGCGGTTATTTTTATATTATGAATGATATTACCGAACAAAAACAGCTTGAAGAAAAAGTTTTGCAAACCAGTAATTTTTTATTGGAAAAATATTCAGTTTATGACATAATCGGCAAAAGCCGCGAAATGAGAGAAATATTTGGAAAACTTGAAATAATAGCTGAAAATGACTGCAATCTGCTTATTGAAGGCCCTTCTGGTACCGGCAAAAGTATGATAGCTGAAAAAATTCATAATATTTCTTCGCGGAAAAAAAGACAGTTTGTTACTATAAATTGCGGAGGTTTTCCTGAAACGCTCCTTGAATCCGAATTATTTGGATATGTAAAGGGAGCATTTACAGGCGCATTTAAAGACCGGGAAGGTAAAATCGCCTCTGCTGACGGCGGAACTATATTTCTTGATGAAATCGGCGAAATGCCTCTTCCGCTGCAGGTAAAACTTTTGCGAATGATTGAAAATAAATGTTTTGAACAGCTTGGTTCGAATAAAATCATTAATGCGGATGTGAGAATAATCGCTGCTACAAACAGAGATCTGTTGAAAATGGTTGAAACCGGTGCGTTCAGGGCTGATCTTTACTATCGCTTAAAAGTCATTAATGTTAAAATACCTCCTTTAAAAGACAGGCCTGAAGATGTAGAAATTTTAATTGAATACTTTTTAAGGGTTTTTAATAATAAATATAATAAAAAAATTATAAAAGTATCTGACGAAGTATATGAATTTTTTCTGTCTTATGCTTTTCCGGGGAATGTCAGAGAATTACAAAATATATTAAACGGCGCTTTTATTTTTTGCCAGGAAAAAATCATAAGAAAAGAACATCTGCCGATCGAGTATATTGAGGTGCTTGAAAATTTGAAGCGCGGCAGTAAATTCTTGAGTTTTGAGGAGAAAGGCGGCAAAATAAAAAAAACGCAATTATATGAAAAAGATATGCATGTAAATGAAATAAAACTGCAATTAAATGATGGTAAGTTTTTGGCTGAATGTTTAAGGAAATTTAGAAATAACAAGAAAAAAACAGCTGAATATCTTGGAATTAATGAGGCGACTTTATGGCGGAAATTAAAGAAATTTAATTTATATAAGAATTTTACAAAAAATAAAAATTGCGGTGATGGATTTAATCCAAAAGAACAAATTAGCGAAAATAATAACACTAAGATTAATAAAAAACTGCAATTAAATGAAAACAATAAAAGAATTGTGGCTGAAAAGCTTGGAATGTCGCAGGCCACGCTGTGGCGAAGAATAAAAAAATACGGGATCTAATAGTATGAAAAGCGCCTTAAAACGGCGCTTTTTTTATTTGGTACGGTAGTTGCCCTATAAATGAAAAACAAAGAAAGGGCGGTTTATTTTATGAAAATAACAATCAAACTGAAACTCTTGATTTCATTTATTGTAATGGCACTACTTTCAGGAATTGTTGGTTATATTGGTGTTTCTGAAATGAATAAGATTAATGAAGCCGGTGTGACTCTTTATGAAAAGGTTACAATTCCGATTGCAAATGTAGGTAAAATCAATTCCGATTTTAACTTAATGCGTTTTTTTGTGGTGAGTTTGACAGTAACTCAGGATACTAAAGAAATAGAAGATATTGCGGCAAATATAAATAAATTGAATAAAAATATTACTGACGAATATAACAATTTTAAAAAGACAGTTTTAACGGCGGAAGGTTTAAAAATAACGGAAAATTTCTGGGAGTCTTATCAGAATTATTATAAAAAATTAGAAAACGTAGTTTCTTTTGCCAAACAAAATAAAATGGCCGATGCGCTTGCTGTAATCAAGGGTGAAGCTAAAATTTGCGCCGGCGAAACGCTTGCCGCGCTTACTAAAATGTTTGACACAAAAATATCTGTAGGTAAAGGCGTGGCTGATAATAATTCGAAAATAGCTGGAAATGCAGTTGTTTCAATGTATAGTTTTGTCGGGTTCGCATTACTGCTGGGTGTTTTAATAGGATTAATCGTGCCGGCGGGCATAAATAAAGCAATAAGCGTTTCAATAAATGAGGCTAAGTATCTTGCCGAATCGATAATTAACGGTAAGCTTGATGTCAGAGGCGATTCTAATAAGGTAAATTTCGAGTTTGCCGGAATCATAAACGGTATTAATGAAATTATAAATTCGTTTGTCAGCCCTATAAACGTAACCGCAAAATATATCAATCGAATTTCCAAAGGTGATATGCCGGCTAAAATAACCGATGAATATAAAGGCGATTTTAATGAAATAAAAAACAATCTTAATCAATGCATAGATGCGGTCAGTCTGCTCATAAAAGATGCTGATATGCTCGCATCAGCTGCCGCTAATGGTAATTTTTCAGCCAGGGCCGATGCGCAAAAACATTACGGTGATTACCAAAAAATTGTAACCGGCATGAATAATACATTTGAATCATTTGTCGGGCCGCTTACCAAATCTATGGAACATCTCGAACATATAAGCGACGGCATAATCGATGAAAATATAACCATGAATTATGCCGGGGATTTTAATAAGCTTAAAATCAGCTTTAATAAATGTTTTAACGCTGTAAATCTGCTTATTGAAGACGCAAATATGCTGGCTGATGCAGCTGTTGAAGGAAAATTAGACATACGCGCTAACGCGCAGAAGCATAAGGGTGATTTCAGAAGAATAATAGAAGGTGTAAACAGCACATTGAACGCTGTAGTTATGCCTGTGAATGAGGCGCGCGGCTGTCTTGAAAAATTAGCCCAGGGCAATCTCGATGTTGCTATGACCGGAGATTATAAGGGTGATCACGCTATATTAAAAGATGCTTTAAACGCTACGGTTAATTCTATGAATGAAATCCTTTTAAATGTCCGTACGACCGTTGAACAGGTTTCGACCGGAGCTAATCAGGTTTCAATGGCGAGCCAGTCACTTTCACAGTCATCTACTGAAGCCGCAAGCTCGCTCGAGGAAATTTCCGCCTCTATGCAGCAGATAAATTCACAGGCAAAGCAAAATACCGAAAATGCAGTTACGGCGAATCAGGTGTCCAGCCAGGCTAAAACTTCAGTCGACGAAGGCAACGCCAAAATGAATAATATGCTTTTGGCAATGCGTGAAATAAGTGAATCGGCGAATAATATTTCTAAAATAATAAAAGCGATAGATGAAATAGCGTTCCAGACAAACCTTCTTGCTTTAAATGCCGCGGTTGAAGCGGCGCGCGCCGGTAAACACGGTAAAGGCTTCACTGTAGTGGCTGAAGAAGTAAGGAACCTTGCTCAAAGAAGCGCGAAAGCCGCCAAAGAAACGGCTGAAATGATAGAAAACGCGATTGCGAGGACTGAAAACGGCATGGAAATGGCCGATTCAACGGCTAAAGTTCTCACGGAAATAGCAGGCGGCGCCACTAAATCGACTGACCTGATGGGTGAAATTGCGGCGGCATCAAAGGAGCAGATGCAGGGGATTATTCAAATAAGCCAGGGATTGACACAGCTTGACCAGGTTACTCAGCAAAATACTGCTACAGCAGAAGAAGCGGCGTCGGCGAGCGAAGAACTTTCGAGCCAGGCCGAACAGCTGAGAGTATTAATTGAAAAATTTATATTAAAAGATGAAAGCGGCACTGTAAATGCCTACGTCAGAAAAGACAGCAGGCTTTTAAAACAGGCGCATGACGAAGCATTAAATATAAAAAAATTGGCTAATAAAAATAAGGAATCGATAAAGACGAAAAAAGAAAATATCGAAAAATCTGATGGTAATAATAAAATACAAATTTCATTAGATGATAATGAATTTGGCAAGTTTTAAAAATATAATTGCTGTTTGAATTTTAACATTAAGGAGTGGTTATAAAATGAAATTATTAAGTAATGATGAAGCTGAAAAAGGCGGGCTTTCTTATAAATTTTTGCTGGCGGAAGATAATTTATATAATTTAAATCTTATTTCAATGGCGCTGGAATTTTATAACCACTCCGTGATAGGCGTTGAAAACGGCGCTCTTGCTGTTGAAAAAGCGAGGAGTGAACAATTCGACGCCATACTTATGGATATTGATATGCCTGTAATGGACGGAATTGAAGCGACTAATATAATCCGTTCGTTTAATAAGGATATCCCTATAATAGCAGTGACCTCATTAGACATAAAACCTTATGAATCAATGGATATTGAAGAAGGCTTTGACGGATTTTTGAGTAAAACTTTAGATTTTAATTTTTTAGAAAACTCAATTAGTAAAATAATAGAAAAGAAAAAAAACGATAAGCAAAATTCCGGTTTAATAAATAATAAAAAAATAGCTGTAGTTGATTCTGAGCCCGCGATAAGAAATACAATATGCGAATTACTTTCCGATTTCGGAATGAGTTCTTGTTCATTTGAAACGGGATCTGAATTAATTGAGCAATATAAAAACAGCTATTATAAAAATGATCCTTTTAAAGTTTTATTCATCGATCTTGAGCTGAATGGTTCCCTGGATGGGGTTGAAACTTTTAAAAAAATAGTCGAATTTGACAATGACGTTACAGCTATCGCTATGAGTTCATATCCTGAATTCGACCAGAAAAAAGATGAAATAATAAGTCTCGGGTTCAGGGATAAAATTTCAAAGCCGTTTGATGCTTATACATTAAAGCATATTACCGAAAAAAATTTGAAATTTTAAAAAAAATATATGACTTTAAAAAGCTACTATTCATAATTTATTTATGGATAGGAGCTTTTTTTTCGCCAAATAAAAGGCTTATCGATCTAATTTGAGATAACAATAAATATAAAGATTAGTAGCGTTATTTTTTTATTAATCTCTGATATGCTTCGACGGCGTTTTTGTAATCATTAAATTCAGTGCCGGATTCAGGCATATTGGCGTCAATAAAACGCTTATATGATTGGTTAAGTTTTTCCTGCGCCGCTTTTAATTCCTCTGAATTTATATTTGATGATGTCTCAACTGCCGCCGGCGTCAAAATTGAAGTTTGACCATTTGACTGAATTGTTTCAGATATATTCGCCGCCTTGCTTGAATCGCCTGATGATTCGGTTATCCGGCCGTCTGCCGCCGGCGCGAAAATGCTTTTGCTGTTTAATATAATTTCAGCTAGTTTTATTGCCGCTTCGGCGCTTAATGAACGATTATTTATTATTTTAGTAAGCATTTCGCCGAGTGTTTTATCCTTTACCGCATATTTTATTATAAGTAGAATTGAGTCCTCCGGCAGCTCTTTTTTATGCCTTATTATATATTTTATAAGACTTTCTGGATTTGACGAAACATATCCGATCGCCAGTTCTTTCCATTTACCCTCGTTTATGGCGTCTTTTACCTGCTGCTGATTTGATTTTATGTATACGCTCACTGCTTCACGCTCTTCTAAAATATAACCGAGCGCTATTTTAGATTCGGTTTTGTATTCTTTAATAATATTTTCAGGTATTGCATCTTTATATGCTTCAATAACCTTAATACAAGTATCAGGATTTTTTACAAGATAATCAATAAACGTATTTTTTAACTTGCTTTCGGCTGTTTCAACGCTTTTGCCATTGTTTGAATTATTATTTGCGGATTGGTCAGTGTTCGCGCTATTTTCTGTATTTCCATTTGAAGTGCCGCTGTTATTACCGCTTTGATTATTAGCGGTATCGGCGCTGCCATTCGATGAATTATTATCTTTTTTCTCAAGGCTTTTATTGACGTCCGCCATTAAACTCTTAAAAATGCCGAGAGATTTGACATCAGCATTATTTGTAATGGCAAATTTTACAACTCCATCAATATTTTGACATAGATAATCAATTCCTGCATTTTTTATTTTATCAGCTTTGCCGTCGATAACCTCTTTAATTGCATCGGGATTTTGTTTGACAAAATTTGAAACGCCATTGAGGTTTTCTGAAGTATATTTAAGTCCGAGATCGACTTCTTTTTCATAACCTTTGACAGCGTCTTTAACAACCGGTAATGCCTTGATGTCTTTCTGGTTATTAACTGCGAATTTTAACACTGAATTTGAATTGCTTAATGCGTAATCGATAGCCAGGTTTTTAAAATCTTTTGTATCAATTGCTTTTTTGATGTTATCTTTGTTATTAGTGATGTAGCTGCTTAATCCATCTTTATTTTCTGAAGCATATTTAAGCGCGAGTCCTACCTCTTTACCGTTTCCTTTTAATGCGTCGAGGTTTTGTATTTCTTTTTGGTTGGCCGCTGCAAATGTTAATATTTTATTTGAATTATTAAGGGCGTAATTAATGCCAAGGTCTTGAAACTTATTCTCATTTACTGCTTTTTTAATTTCATTTTTGTTTTGAGCAATATATTCTTTAACATGGGTTTGATTCGATGCCGTATAATTAAGTCCGAGATTTACAAGCTGTTCATTGCCTTTTATGAGGCTTTGAGGAATGTCATTTTTATATTTAACGGCATAATCTACTATTGAGTCGCTGTTTTGAAGGCAAAAATCAACGGCGCGTTCCTTGATATTATTATTTTTAATATCACTGATTATACTGCCGCCGTTATGGGCGATGTAGCCGAATACAGCGCCAGGGTTTTGAAGGACGTAGCGTGCTGCGAATGTAAAAGTTCCGGCTGAAGCCGTATTTGTAAAGTTAAAAATCGATATAGAAAATATAGAAATTAAAATGAAAAATTTGAATAATCTTAATCTCGAATGCATTACTGACTCCTTTAATAAAAAAGTGCTGTAAATTTTTTTATACTATAATTATATTAAATATTAATAGATCTTTCAAGTGCCGGATTAATTAAAGTTGATTAAATATGTCGAAAAAGATTTATGATGACTTTAATTTTTGCAAAAATTAAATGTGTTGTATAAGTTGTATATATGTGCCGGGGGACACAAAGGAGCAATGCCCCTTTGATTTCCCCCGGGCCCCCTCTTTAATCCCGGTTATATCTACCGTTGCTTTTGTGAAGTAATCATTTGATTTTGTTGTTTTGTGTCTTGTTGCATTGACCGCTGCGCGTTCAATGCAACACGGCAATCGGCCGCGCGAATTTATATATTCTTATTTAGTACCGTTTGCGGCTGAAAGTGAAGATATATTTTTTCATGTCACCGAAATGTTTTGATATGTATAGTAGTAAAGTCTTCGGCAGGCGAAGCCTGCAAATACGGACTTCAAAGTATTTAATAACTTCATTTCGCGTAAGCTTATGCTTACGCGATTGTTGAATTTGTGCAAAGTAAGCGGCTTGCCGCGCTTTGCACAAATAAAAACGCCAAAAAACATGAAAGGATAAAAAAATTAAAAATGATGTTAAAATTTGAAAAATAAAAAATGTAGCAGGATGGGTGGGGGATTATAAAGGGGGCGGTAAGGAATAATTCCTTAGCCGCCCCCTTATCATAAATATGAGAATAAGTTATTATGCAATGAATTTATTTAAATATTCGTCGGCTGTGGTAAATTCTAAAAGTTTTTCGATTGCGCCTTTTTCGGATAATATAGTGTAGTAATTTTCTTTGATTGACGGCGCGATTTTTATTGCTTCAATGAATTCCTGTTTATTTAAAGGATTTTTTTTGGCGAATTCAGCGAAGCCGGTTTCGTTAAGAAGTGATTTAATCAACTCGTGTTTGTCATTTTTTTGGAGCCAGCTGATTGCGTATGTCGCTATGCCGACTTGAATGCCATGCAGTGACGGTTTTTTTGATATTTTATCGTAAGCGTGAGAGATAAGATGTTCACTTCCGCTAGCGGGGCGGCTTGAGCGGCTTACTTCCATAGCGACTCCGCTCATTACCAGGCAGCCTGATACTAGCCTCAAGAATTCTACATCGGCTACGTTTTTATTTTTGTAGTTGACTACATTTTCGACTGAATTATTTGATATTAATACAGCAAAGTCGTTGACTGCCTCACCGGTAGCCCTGTATGAGAGTTTCCAGTCGTAAATAGCGGTGTATTTAGATATTAAATCTCCGATTCCCGAATATGTAAATCTAGCCGGCGAGTTTTTGATGATATTTGTATCCATTATTACGCCGTATGGAATGCGGGCTTTAAGGCTTCTTCTGACGCCGTTTACGGTAAGTGATGCGCCGGGAGAAGCCATAGCGTCGTTTGAGATCGATGTCGATACTGAAATTACAGGTATTTGCGATATGAAGCCGAGGTATTTGCAATAATCGATGACTTTGCCGCCGCCTACCGCGACTATTACGTTTGTGCCTTGAGGAAGCGGAAAATTTTCCTTGAATATGGCGTCAACGCAGTTATCGGTTACTGTCTTTTCTGTATCGACGCTTATTTCGGATGAATCAAGCGAAATATTTATTGTTTCTGAAAGCATCTCGCGCATACCTTCGCCGTAAAACAGCGCTATTTTTTTAAAATTTTCTTTGCGCAGATATTTTCCTATTTTATAAAGCGCGTTTGGTTTTATTCTGAGAAGCGTAGGAATTGATATTTCCATTATTAAATAATCCTTTTCGTTAAATTAAAATTTTGACGCTGATATTTGTGCTGCGTTTAAAGGCGGCAGTTATAATTTATCAATTTCAATCTCGCCGACGTTGTTAAAAATATAATTTGGCCTGTAAGGGAATTTTTCGACTATATCCGGCGTGGTTACTCCTGAAAGTACAAGACAGGTTTTCATTCCGGCTTCAAGGCCTGAAACCACGTCAGTATCCATTCTGTCGCCTATCATTACGGCATTTTCAGGCTGGACGCCGAGTTTTTTTAAGGCTATAAGCATCATCAGAGGATTGGGTTTGCCGACGATATATGGTTTTTTGCCGGTAGCGCTTTCTATAGGGGCAATAAGGCTTCCGCAGGCCGGTTCGAGACCGGTTTCGGTAGGATCGACGACGTCTGGATTTGTCGCCACGAATTTTGCGCCTTTTGAAATCAGCGTGACCGCTTTTCTAAGCATTTCATAGTTAAATGTAGTGGTTTTTCCAACAACCACATAATCCGGATTATTTTCAGTTATTGAATAGCCGACGTTATATAGTTCGTTTATAAGCCCGCCGCCGCCGACAACATAAGCTGTACCGGAAGGTTTTTGAGATTTCAAAAATACTGCGGTGACTATCGCTGATGTTATGAAATTATCTTCGGTCAGGCCGCAAATACCCATATGTTCAAGTTTTCTTTTTAAATCAAGCGGTGTTTGTTCCGAATTGTTCGTTAAAAACAAAAATTTGATTTTTTTCTCTATTAATTTCGATATGAATTCTTTTGCGCCGGGAACTAATGATTTCCCTCTGTAAATAACTCCGTCCATATCGGAAACTATGCCGATGCTGCTCATTATTGATTTTCCTTTCCGTATGCTATATGCTAATTTTATTGACATATTACCTGAAATTAAATTTTTTTGCAAGGAAAGTTTATCAAGTTATATGAAGGAAATGAGCCGTAAATTTTTATTATTTCAATGAGTTATTTATTAGCGCTTATTAAAATATATATTTTTTAGTAAAATTGTTCGTTCAAAAGCAGCTTGATGCAAATTTCAATTTTGCCTAACGCATTTTTATGTTTGCTGAAATGTAGTTTTATTATTTTGATTTTAAGAATGTTTGGTGTATAATATATTAAATTTCAAAAATAGGGACGGAATCATCATGTTTTTGCCTACTACACGGGAAGAAATGAATAATCTAGGCTGGAAGAGTCTTGACGTGATTATAGTGACCGGCGATACTTATATAGACAGTCCGTATATAGGAGCTGCCGTGATAGGTAAAACTTTATTTAATGCCGGATATAAAGTAGGAATAATAGCGCAGCCCGACATAAACAGCGAGACCGACATAACAAGGCTTGGCGAGCCGGATTTATTCTGGGGCGTGACCGGCGGGTCGGTTGATTCGATGGTAGCTAATTACACTCCTTTAAAGAAACCAAGAAAATCCGATGATTTTACTCCCGGCGGCGAGAATAATCGAAGGCCTGACCGTGCCGTTATAGCTTATTGCAATCTCATACGCCGTTTTTTTAAGGAGACAAAACCTCTTGTAATCGGCGGAATTGAAGCGAGCCTCCGCCGTATTGCGCATTATGATTATTGGGATAATAAAATCAGGCGGCCGATATTGTTTGACGCGAAGGCCGATGTATTGATATACGGAATGGGCGAAACTGCGGTAACTGAACTTGCATTGTGTTTCAGGGAAAACATGGATTTTAAAAATGTGCGCGGTATATGTTATGCCTCGAAAGAAATTCCGCGTTCAGATTATTTGCAGCTGCCGTCTTATGACGATGTGGTGTCTGATAAGTTGAAATTTATCGATATGTTTAACATATTTTATCAAAATAACGATCCGCTTACCGCTAAAGGGCTGTATCAAAAAAATGACATCCGTTATTTAATACAAAATCCTCCGGCCGCTCTCAGGACTGGCGAAAATCTCGACCGTGTGTTTGAATACGGCTATGAGTATGACGTACATCCTTATTATAAAAAAGACGGCCATGTCAAGGCGCTCGAAACAATAAAATTCTCGATTACGACGCACCGCGGCTGTTACGGCGAATGTAATTTTTGCGCGATAGCCGTGCATCAGGGTCGTACGATTTGCGAAAGAAGCGTGGAATCCATTTTACACGAAGCTGAAAAATTGGTGAAATTGGATGGCTTTAAAGGATATATTCTTGACGCCGGCGGGCCTACGGCGAATATGTACGGAATTGAATGCGATAAAAAAATTAAATTCGGCGCCTGCAAGAATAAAAGATGCCTTTATCCTGAAAAATGCAAACAGCTTGATATTAATCACAAAAAACAGGTGACGCTTTTAAAAAAGCTTCGTGAAATTACGGGTATTAAGAAGGTATTTGTGGCATCAGGCATACGCCACGACATGATTATGAGTGATCAGACCTGCCGCGACGAATATTTAAGGGAATTGCTGGAGCATCATGTTTCAGGTCAATTAAAAATAGCTCCTGAACATACTGAAAATCAGGTATTATGTATGATGGGCAAGCCTGGAAAGAAACCGCTTGTCGAATTCAGGATGCTTTTTATGAAATTTAATAAGGAAGTCGGCGATAAACGACAGTTTTTGACTTATTACCTGATAGCTGCGCATCCTGGAAGCACTGAGCTTGAAATGCGTAAAATGCAGGAATTCGTATCGCGCGAACTTAAAATAAAACCGGAACAGGTGCAAATATTCACGCCGACGCCGTCAACATATTCGACGCTTATGTACTATACAGAAATGGACCCTTTTACCAAAAAGAAAATTTTCGTGGAAAAAAATCCTGGTAAGAAGGATGCTCAAAAGCGCATAATAACGGGTTAATTATGATTTGATATACATTGCCGCGCCAAAAGATGCGCATAACATTATACTAAAAAGTAAAAAAAATGCATTTGAAGCTCGGTTTGAAAATATTCCAAGTGTTATTGAAAGCGACAATAACACTGAAATAAATGTAACAAAAAGTAAAATTTCTGATTGATAATGTGTTGTTAGAAAAATAGCCAGCATAAATAGTATTGTAAATGAGAGAAATGTGGCTAATATATATAAAATGTTGACATTAGTGTCAAAAAATTTTCGTATTAATCTTCCAATTCCTAAAAGTATGCATCCTATTGCGAATAATACAGCTCCAGCCCCGAGGCAAAGTTCTAAAACATAATAAAATGATCTGGTTGCTAATGATTCGCAACCTGGCAAAGTTAAAATAATTATGGATAACCCCAAAAAAAATATTAATTTTGAAATGAAATTATTTGAATGAAACATATATTTTAATTCCCTTTTATGATAAAAGCCGACTAAAAAGGCTTTAAAATTAAATAATATGTTAAAAAATATGGTTATGTTATTATAAATTTGAATAAATATTCATAGCATATTTTCATAGGCGGCAGTATTATATAACTAAGCGAGTTTGTATATACAAGTGCTATTAATATGAATAATCCGTATTTTTCAAGTTCCTCATACTGTCTTGCTAATTCGTGCGGCAGAATGCACATGAACATTTTAGAGCCGTCCAGCGGCGGTATCGGAATAAGGTTAAAGATAAAAAGCATTAGATTTATTTGTATTCCGCCTACGGCTATTATTTCGAATGATGTTTTTATGAAAAGGGCAGGCGAAGATGTAAATGCCGCTATATTTTCAAGGGAGCCGGTTTTTAATAGATAATATAAAAATTTTAATACGCATGCCGAAATAAATGCGAGGCTCAGGTTAGTAAGCGGTCCGGCCATTGACACAAGAAAAATATCGCGCCGCGGATTATTCAGCCTTGAATAATTGACCGGTACGGGCTTTGCCCAGCCTATATGAAAGAAAATCATGCTCAAAACGCCGATAGGGTCGAAGTGCTTTATAGGATTCAATGAGAGCCGGCCGGATAATTTTGCGGTCGGGTCGCCGAGTATGTATGCGCAGTAGCCGTGGGCGATTTCATGAGCTATTATAGCGAATATTCCGAGCGGAATTACGAATATATTTACAATCATTCCCGTGAAATTCGACCGGCCGGTTGAAATAAGGGCGTTCGCTACGTAAAGCGCGAGAAATATCAACGCTATATTTATTAATTTTTTATTATTTGAAATATACATTATTATTTCGTGCCTTTATGCCTTTCCATTCTTTCGACCATAAAAAAATCAATCGGCGCCGTAATTTCAAGACGGCCGTCGACCATTATCTGGAATATCTTTTTTGTCGTAGCTTTAGGAAGTTTTATTTCATAACGTACAGGTTTTTCATCTTTTTTTGCTTTATCTTTAAAGTTGATGACTAAGTTATTTTCATCCTTAAATTCCGCATTTATATCGCAGTCTTTTTCTGGAAACGGCAATTTGCAGTGTATGACGTAATTATCTTCATCTTCATAAATTTTAAAATAATCGTTTGATAATTTTTCATGAAAATAATATTCCTGCATTCTTTTTTCTTTTAGCTCGGTCAGCCTGTCTTTAGTTGACATTGAAAAATATAGATTTTTTTTGCTTTCCGATTCGCTTGTATCGTTTTTGGCGGCCGTGCCGGCTTTATCGAATTTTGAATTTTGATTTTTAACTCCGTTTTTTTCCGGAATCAGCGGCTGATCGAGGTTATTTTCGTTTATTTCGTCGGCGACTATATCGTCTGCTATTTCTTCCGCTTTAACCGCGGTTTGAGCCTTTTTAGATTTTATGTCTTCTTTTTTCGTATTTTCTCCGGCACTTGCAGTTCCTAAATTAAAAGCCATCGCGCCTATCAGTAAATAATTAAATATTTTTTTCAAGATTGCACCTCTATTATATTAAAAAAATTTAAATGATATCATAAACAATGATTAATAATGAGTATTTTTTATTTCTATTTAAAAATGACTGGTTTTTAAATGAGCATTGTTAAAAGCGATTTATAAATCAAGTTGTTATGTTTGAACCGGTAATTACTAATTGTCGAATACCGGTAATAATGATAATGTAAGTGCTATTTAAAGTCAAGGGGTAATTGAAGTTTTGTAAAGTTTAATTAAAAATCACGTTTTTAACGAGTTCTGCGGCTTCGTTGCCGCCCATGCCGTTTTCACAATAGGCGAATACTATGTATTGAGGATTAATATAAGGCATGTAACCGCAAAATATTCCGGAAGTATATGTTGTTTTTTTATTGTGCGATATTATTGCGTATTTTAAGAATGAGCCTGTTTTGCCGGCTATATCGTAATTTGAGAGGACTTTTGACGCCGTGCCCGAACGGGTTACTGAATAGAGTAAAGAATTTAATTTTTGAAACGTTTTGTGCGATAACCGCAAATTGATGTTATGCTGTTTTAATCCGCCGCAAAGCGCAATGAATTCGATAGAATTCATTAAGATGTCAGGCGTCGCTTTTATAAGGTGATCGCCTATTACAGCCTGATAGTAAAATTCATCAGTCAGTTCCGCCAATTTATTTTTTTCAGAGTTATCTATAAATTTCATGTCCGTCAAAAAATTTAAATAAGATTTGCGCGGGAATTTTTTCATCATTTTTTGAAAATAAATGTTGCATGAATTTATGAACGCATGTTCAAAATTAACTCTGCCGTGGCCGCCTTTGTATGAACAGTTAAAATATTTGCCGTTTAAAATGATTGAATCTCCGCAAAAGATGTCGGCGGTTTCGTCGAATGCCTGGTTTTCGAGAAAGAAAGCGGCGCATGCTATTTTTAATACCGAACCTGGCGCGATTTTTTTGTTTGAAAGTGAGCCGTAATCGTTCGTGAATATTATTTTTCCGTTTTTTATGCTCCTGACAGCTATAATTACATTTCCTGTTCGAAGTTTTATCTCCGGTTTATAATAATTTTCAAAATTATTACTGAATTTTTCGAATAAAATAATTTCCTGCGAATCCAGTTTCGACTCGTAATTATTTGAAGTAACGCCGGTTTTATTGTTGTTAAATTTAAAATCGCCGGCTATGGCGGTATCAATGAATTTAAAGTGACAGAATAACGATATGCAAAATAAAAATACGGCCGTAAATTTTTTTATATCAAGTAAGCAGTATATTTGATTAATAAATGGAATACTATTGATATCAGCCGGGTGTCCGGGAATAAAATGAGGTTTTTGAAAAAAACAGGCATATTTTATCTGTAAATGATGCTTTGTTTCGTTCCGGATTATTTTATTTTTTTTTGAATATATGTTCATAATTAATTAAAAGTCTCAATTAGTTTTTTTATTTTTTGTCGTAAATGCATTTAAAAACATTCCGTAAGATCTGCTTCGCTGAAGGCCGCCAGGCCTGAAAACGTTGATATATAAAACATATCGCCGTTTTTCATGAACGATGTTACCATATCGCCGCAGAGGCCGTTTTGCATTGTGAAATGTTTTGCGGACCATGCGGATAAATCTGACGCGCCGTTAGTTTTTATTATAGAAAACCCGCCGTTATAAGTTCCTGCGAATATATAATTTTTGTAATTAAATAGAGCGTTCATATTTATCATATTTGAAAGCGTTATTTTTTTCCCGTTAATTACTGCTTTAGTAAATGCTTTTTTTGTTTTATCGAATATTGCCATTCCTTTATCATAGCTGCCGATTAATAAACATGATTCGTTGATCGGGGCAATAGCTGTTATCCAGTTATCCGGCATATTCGAATTTATCATTAAATATGTTTTCATTGAAAAGTCTTTTATCGATATTTCTGCGAATCCTCTGTAAGTTCCGGCATAAATAATTCCTGAGCGGGCGTCTAAATAAATAGAATATACGTGTTTATCTATGATTTCAGGGTTAAACGGCAAATGTGTTATGCTTGATTTTTCATCGATCACGAATATGCCGTCTGAAGTGCCTATAAACGCCTTATTCGATGAAATATGTATGCAGTTTATTCCCGGCTGTTTATTTTCTTCAGCGTATTCGGCGCGCTCGGGTTCATTTTTTTGTATTGGCGCAGGCTTGACGTTATTTTTATTATTTTCGTTGTTAAATTGTACCCGGCCGCTTCCTAATTCTAATGGCGTAATTTGGCGCGCCTCGGCGTTAAATACGAATAATCCGGCGGTGGCGCCTATTAATAAATTGCCGTTGAATTCGGAGAGCGAGTTTATATGCACCGGGCATTCTCCGTCACTGCAAAAATCTGATATGGTTTTTAGATTGCCTGATTCGTCTTTTAAGTAAACTCCTTTATCGAATGTTCCTATTGCCGTGTATTTTTTATATGACGCCAGCGCCGATATCCTGTCGGAAAATCCTGAATTAAGTGAAAATATCTCGTTGATTCTGCGGTTTGAATATTTTAGCACGCCTTTTTGATGAGCTATATACAATGTGCTGTTATGTTCGAATGCCGATTTTACATTACCCGCGGTTTTTGAATTGTCGATTTCCTGCGCTGATAAGTATTTTTCGAATATTTCATTTTTTCTTAATTTCCAGATACCGGAGGCGATTGTAGAAAGTATGAGGTATTCGTTATTTTCCGATAACTCCATTGAACGAACATAGAAATCTCTTTTTAAAGGCACCATATTGAAATTATCGAGGCAGTTTATTTTATAAACTCCGAATGTTCCGCCGGCATATATACAATTATTAAAAAACATTCCGCATTCCGAGGCGGATGAGGTTTTTAAATTTACAGCCTGGTCGTAGTCGTTCAGGAGAACATTATTTGTTTTTAATATTGAAACTCCGTTCATTGTGTAAAGCGCTATGTAATTATTGCCGTTTAGCTCGAAAAATGATATGTCGTTAATGAAATTTGAAATTATTTTATGCGATTCTTCAGAAATACGATAAATTTTATTTTTTGAATATATGTATATTCCGCCGCCGCCGGTGCAAATGAATATATATTCATTATTTGCCCTGATTTTCGAGACGGGGTAACGGCCGCGAAAGCTTGATATTGAAATTATGCTTATTCCGGCCGGCGTTATTTCGATAATATTGCCGTTTGAGGCGCCGGCTACGATTTTATCTTCGAGCATAACTGCAGAATTAATAACGAATGATGAAAAAATAATTTTTTTTATTTTGGATAAAATTGTTTCAAACTTATTTAATTCATTATTATCAATTTTTAGTGATGCCGGCGGAAATGTACCAAAAAGAATAAAATTATTGCCGCATTTGATTATGTCGTTCAAAAAATTATTATTTTTTTCTATTGAAAAGGATATGTCCTCGCCGCTTAGATTTTTAGTGAATTGATTTGCCGGTTCGGCAAGATTGTATTCGAATATTGTCTTATAACGTAATTTTACTTCTATTGTTTTTGTATTTTCGATAAACGGTGCGGCATTTGCCTGATATACCAGTCCGGCGTTTAAAGATAATAAGGTCAGCGCTAAAATTGTTTTTATTTTAAGTATGTTTGTGATTGTTTTAATCCAAACAAAAAAACGCCGAAAATCATTTCTGGCGTTTTTAAAAAAAATATCATTATTTATTTTTATCATTATTTATTATCCAAAAAAATTGAATTTTTTATTTTGAGATTAATTGTCCTTGAGTTCTTCCGGCGTGTCCTGATCGTTTTTGTTTATATTTTCTTTGTCCAGGTCTTCGTTTTTGCCATTTTCTGATGGCTTGCCGCCGATAAAACCATAACCGGTTAAAATTTCATTTGCCCTTTCGAAATCCTGTTTGATTACGTAAATCATTGAATGCATAGCGACACCGAAAATTCCAAGGCTGTCATCCGAACGTTTGATGTAGGTTATATTATTTTCATCCAGAAGTCCGCATGCCATCTCGCATGTAACTGCATCCGTCGCCTGCATCATAAGGATATATTCCTCATCTTCTCCGTCGCCGCTGCGTTCTGTGAAGCTTTTTGTAATTTCGTCTTCGATCTCGTTTTCGATATCTTCAAATGATTTCAAACCGGACATTTAGAATGGAACCTCGTCGCTTCCGCCGAGATCCTGCATTGATGCTGCGTAGTTATCCATATCCTGCGAGCTGAAATCCGGAGCGGGTTCATTTCCGCCGTATTGAGCAGGTGATGATTGAGCAGGTGCGTAGCCGCCGCCCATGCCTTCTTCTTTTCCGCCTAAAAGTATCATGTTTGTGGCGAAAATTTCGGTCATATATCTTTTGACGTTTGTTTTATCGACATATTCGCGTGTGCGAAGTTTGCCTTCGATGAACACCTGGCGGCCTTTTTTCAGGTAATTGCCGGCGATCTGGCCGAGTTTGTCCCATAAAACTATACGGTGCCATTCTGTTTTTTCTTTGCGGTCCGCGCCCTTTCCTGAAAATTCTGACGTGGCGACGTTTATGGTCGTAACCGTCGTGCCGTTTGCCGTTGAGCGGACTTCAGGGTCTTTGCCGAGGCGGCCTATGATCTGTACTTTATTTAAAGATGCCATTTTTATGCTCCTTCTGAGTATTTATAAGTGATTTGGTGGTCAAATTATAACATAAAAAAAAACTAAAATCAAAGAAAATTTATTTTTCTTTATTATTGACTAAATTTAAGCGTTTTTATATAATAGACAAAATGAATTCTTAAATTAAAATACGGCTGATAATCAAAAACTTTATAAAACTTTTAATTTTTAACGGTTTAATTTATAAACTATGCTATTTTACAGACCGGCTAAATGAAATTTTAAGTGAAAAATAAATTCTGAATAAATATAAAATAATTATTGAATTTATTTTTTTTATTAGCCGGTTGTGTGTAAAAATGAATTTTATTTTTAAAATTTTAGTAAAATAAGGGAAATAAGATATGGATTTAAAAAATAAAAAGGTTCTTGTTACTGGCGCTGACGGTTTTATCGGTTCGCATTTGACTGAAAAACTTGTTAAGATGGGCTGCTCGGTGAAAGCGCTTTCTTATTATAACTCGTTCAATAATTGGGGATGGCTTGACTCGTTTCCTGAAGATATTTTAAAAAGCGTGGATGTCGTTTGCGGCGATATAAAAGATCCTCATTTTGTTAAGGAAATCTCGAAAGGCATTGACGTGATATTTCATCTTGCGGCATTAATAGCTATTCCTTATTCTTATATCGCTCCCGATTCTTATGTGCAGACTAACGTTACCGGCACGTTAAATGTCATGCAGGCTGCGCGTGAAAATGGTGCCGTTAAGATTGTTCATACGTCGACGTCTGAAGTATACGGAACTGCTTTATATGTGCCGATTGACGAAAAGCATCCTCTGCAGCCGCAATCGCCTTATTCGGCCTCTAAAATAGGCGCCGATATGATAGCTTTAAGTTTTTATAACGCTTTTAAAATGCCTGTAAGCGTGATAAGGCCTTTTAACGCTTTTGGTCCGCGCCAGTCTATGAGAGCGGTTATTCCCACGCTTATTACGCAGATTATTTCAGGAAAGAAACAAATAAAATTAGGCGCGCTTTCGCCAAGGCGTGATTTTAATTACGTAAAAAATACGGTTGACGGGTTTATAAAAATCGCCGAATCGGAAAAATCGATCGGTGAAGTTATAAATATTGGTTCCGGTGAAGAGCATTCCATTGGCGAACTTATTGATATTTTAAAAAATATCACCGGCGCCGAGTTTGAAATTATATGTGATGAACAAAGATTAAGGCCTGCGGGCAGCGAAGTTGAAAGGCTTCTTGCATGCAATAAAAAAGCATCAGAATTGATTGGTTGGCGCCCGGGATATACATTTTCCGAAGGTCTTTCAGAAACCGTTCAATGGTTTAGAAATAACATGGAAAAATATAAAGTCGATTTATATAATGTGTAAATTAACGTTTACGGAAATAATATTTAATGTGACGGATTAAACTTTTATTTCATAAGTTTAAACATTTGAAAAATGCTGTTTAGATTATTTTTTAGATTTTAATTTTTGAATGTAAAGGTTAAGTAATAACCTGTTTATAAGGAAAAAAATATGCAAGGTAAATATTATCCCCTTTCGGTGCCGAGTTTAAAAGGCAATGAATTAAAATATGTCAGCGACTGCATTGAAACAGAATGGGTTTCTTCAGTCGGCTCTTATGTTTCAAAATTCGAGGAAGATATGAAAAAATTTACCGGCGCAAAAAACGCTGTAGCTGTTACAAACGGCACAGCCGCGCTCCATCTTTCGCTTATCGCTGCCGGCGTTGAAGAAGATGACGAAGTGTTCGTTCCTACTATAACTTTTATTGCGCCAGTAAATGCCATAAGATATGTCGGAGCTCATCCGATTTTTATCGATTGCGACGATTATTTGAATATTTCGCCCGAAGCGGTAATCGAATTCATAAACAAAAATTGCGTATATGAAAAAAACGTTCTGAGAAATAAGTCAACAGGCAGAAAAATTTCAGCGCTCGTACCGGTTCATATATTCGGAAATCCTGTTGATATTGAAAAAATTATGGAAATTTCCGAAAAATACGGTTTGAAAGTAATTGAAGACGCGACGGAGTCGCTGGGCTCGTATTATAAAATCGGAAAATATGCCGGCAGAAAAACAGGCACAATAGGACATTTCGGATGTTTTTCGTTTAACGGAAATAAAATTATTACAACCGGCGGCGGCGGAATGGCGGTATGCAATGACGGTGAAAATTCCGAAAAAATTCGTTATCTTTCGACTCAGGCCAAAGATGACGCTCTTTTATATATTCATGACAATGTCGGATATAATTATCGAATGACGAATCTTCAGGCGGCTTTAGGCTGCGCCCAGCTTGAAAAGATAGAGCAGTATATAAAGATAAAAAGGGAAAATTTTGATGCGTACAAAAAGAACTTAAGAAATATCAACGGCGTGAACTTGATAGGAGAACCTGAATATGCGTTCAGTAATTTATGGTTTTATTCGCTGCTGGTTGACACTTTTAAAATAAAATTTGATAAACTTAAATTCATAGGCAGACTGAAAGAAAATAAAATAGAGTCAAGGCCTTTGTGGTATTTGAACCATTTGCAGAAACCGTATTTAAATTCGCCAAAAAGTGAAATGAAAAAGTCAGAATTTTATTATGAGCGTATAGTTAATATTCCTTGCAGTGTTAATTTGACTGCCGGAGATGTCGAGCATATTTCAAAAATTATAATAGAGGCGTTAAATGGATGAAATTTTAAAAAAGACCATTGTTGCGCCGACGGTAAGCGTAAAACAGGCGATGGAAAAACTGGACGAGGCCGCGAATAAGATTATATTTATTACGGACGATGACAATACGCTTATAGGCGTTGTCACTGACGGCGACATCAGGCGTTTTATATTAAAAAACGGCAATTTGAACGAACCGGTATCTAAGGTCATGAATAAAAACCCGAAAATTTTGAAACAGGGTTTTGATATAAAAGACGCCAAAGAATTAATGAAAAATGAACTGATCGAGTGTCTGCCGGTAGTTGACTCGAAGAAAAGAGTTGTTTCGGCTATATGGTGGAGCGATTTTTTCAGAAGCAAGTTCATAGTAAGCGATAAGGTCAAAGTACCGGTTGTCATAATGGCCGGAGGTAAAGGAACGCGCCTTGACCCTTTTACTAAAGTATTGCCAAAACCGCTCATTCCTATAGGCGAAAAAACAATAATCGAAATGATAATTGACAGGTTCAACGAATTTGGCTGCCGTGAGTTTTATGTTTCTATAAATTATAAAGCGAGTATGATTAAAGCTTATTTTACCGAAATGTCGGACAATAAAAATTATGACGTAGATTATCTTGAGGAAAAAGAATTTCTTGGTACAGCCGGAAGTTTAACGTTATTGAAGAAGCATAAAATAAATGTTCCTTTTTTTGTTAATAATTGCGATATTTTGATCGAAGCGAATTATTCCGACATATTAAAAACGCATAAGGAAGAAAAAAATTTTATAACGATAGTAAGTTCGTTAAAAAATTTCAAGATTCCTTACGGCGTTATTGAAACGGAAAAAAACGGAAGCCTTAAAGACATAAAAGAAAAACCTGAATTTAATTTCCTCGTCAATACCGGAATGTACGTTATGCAGCCTGAAGTGCTTGACGATATACCGGAGAATAAGTTTTATCATGTAACTGACTTGATTAACGATTATAAAATAAAAGGTAAGAAAATTGGCGTTTATCCGATATCTGAAAAATCGTGGACAGATATAGGGCAGATGGGCGAATTATATGACGCATTTAAAAAATTCGGCGTTTAATTTTTTTTAATTAGTTTGATTTAACGGTATTTTTAAAGTTATACGATTTTTCAAGAAAATATTGAGGTTTTGATCGTAATTTTTTTATTAAATTTTGTTAAAATGTTTCCAATTTCTTTGTAATGGCTGAACGGCCAAAAAATGAACGTGTTACTTATTAGGAAATATAAGAAGGAAATAAAATGAATAATGATTCATTAAAAAAAGTTTTAATAATTGCGGAAGCCGGCGTTAACCATAACGGCTCTATCGAGCTTGCGAAAAAACTTATTGAAAAAGCGGCGGAAGCCGGCGCAGACGTCGTTAAATTTCAGACTTTTTGTGCAAGTGAAGAAATTAGTAAATTTGCCGAAAAGGCTGAATATCAGAAAAAAACCACTGATATCGCAGAATCGCAACTTGAAATGGTAAAAAAACTTGAACTTGATGAGAATACTCATATCGAATTAATGACGTATTGCATAAAAAATAAAATAAAATTTCTTTCAACGCCTTTTGAAAATAAAAGTGTTGATTTGCTTGATAAGCTTGGTCTTGACACTATTAAAATTCCGTCGGGGGAAATTACTAATGTGCCTTACCTTCGGAAAATAGGCAAATTAAATAAGAATTTGATAGTTTCGACCGGCATGGCCAAACTTGGAGAAATCGAATTTATGCTTGATACGCTGACTGATGCCGGCACATCGCTTGAAAATATAATCGTGCTGCATTGCAATACCGAATATCCGACGCCGATGGAAGATGTCAATTTAAATGCCATGCTTACTATAAAAAATGCGTTTGGCGTAAAAGTAGGATATTCCGATCATACAAACGGCATTGAAGTTCCGGTTGCCGCTGCCGCGCTGGGCGCTTGCGTCATTGAAAAACATTTCACGCTCGATCGGACAATGGAAGGGCCGGATCATAAGGCAAGCCTGGAACCGGACGAATTGAAGGCTATGATAAAAGCTGTAAGAAATATTGAATTGGCGCTTGGCACAGGCATAAAAAAACCATCGCATTCTGAATTGAAAAATATAAAAATCGCCAGAAAAAGCATTGTAGCGAGACGTGATATAAAAAAAGGCGAAATCTTAAGCGAGAATAATATTACCGCAAAAAGGCCGGCAGGTGGGATAAGTCCTGAACGCTGGGACGAAATCATCGGTAAAACTGCTAAACGTGATTTTTCGGAAGACGAAATGATCGAAAATTAAATTTCGCTAAATTGAAAAATTATCGATAAAAAAAGGTGCTTATAAATTGAAAAAAATATGTTTTTTTACAGGTACGAGAGCCGAATATGGTTTACTAATGCCTCTGTTAGAAAAAATAAAAAAAGAGAAATCGTTTGTTTTGCAGTTAATAGTATCAGGCTCTCATTTATCGCATGAATTTGGATTCACTTATAAGGAAATTGAAAATGATGGTTTTATAATTAATAAAAAAATTGAAATACTGCTTTCATCTGATACACCTATTGGTGTTTCGAAAGCGATGGGTCTTGGTTTTATAAGTTATGCCGAGGCTATTAACGAATTAAAACCAGATTTAATGGTAATACTTGGTGACCGTTATGAATCTTTTGCGGCGGCCTCTGTCTGCTTGATTTTAAATGTTCCAGTTGTGCATCTTTATGGTGGTGAGCTTACTGAAGGTGCATTTGACGATTCGTTAAGGCATGCGATAACTAAAATAGCACATTTGCATTTTACTTCTACGGAAGAATATCGTAACCGCGTGATTCAACTTGGAGAAAATCCTGAATTTGTATTTAATGTTGGTGCTATTGGCCTTGATAATATAAAAAGAATGAAATTACTGTCTAAAATTGAGTTTGAAAAATCCATTGGATTTAAGTTAAAGAAAAAAAATATAATTGTGACTTTTCATCCAGTTACCCTTGAAAAACAAAATTCTGAAAAGCAATTTAAAAATTTATTAGATGCTATCGATGAGCTTGATGATACTGGCATAATATTCACAAAACCAAATGCTGACAATGGCGGTCGCGAAATAATCAGTATGATAGATAAGTATGTTTCTAAAAATTCAGACAGGGCAGTTTGCTTTGCCTCGCTCGGCCAGTTAAGGTATCTTTCTGCTTTAAAATATGTCGATGCTGTAGTTGGAAATTCATCGAGCGGCATAATCGAGGCGCCTTCTTTTAAAATAGGAACTATCAACATAGGTGATAGGCAAAAAGGTCGTATAAAAACTGATAGTATTATAGAGTGCGACTATGATTTAAAGTCTATAAAAGTCGCATTAAAAAAATTATACTCTGAAAGTTTTCAAAATTTATTAAAAAAAATAAATAGTCCTTACGGCGAAGGCGATTCGGCTAAAAAAATAATTAAAGTATTAAAAAAAGTTGATTTGAGCCTGATTTACCCTAAAAAATTTTATGATATAAAAAGGTGATGAATTTGAAAATTCTTCTTGTTGTTTATGATAATGATTCTTATATACATTGGTTTCCGATGGGGCTGGCATATGTTGCATCTGTTATGAGGAAAAATGGTCATGAAGTTACCATATATAATCAAGATAAGTTTCACTATCCAGATGAACATTTGATGCATTATCTTGATGATAACAGATTTGATGTTGTTGGTGTTAGTGTTATTGGTGGTTATTATCAATATAAAAAATTAATGAAAATATCCGAAGCTATAAATAAGTCTAAAAATCGTCCTTTTTATATAATAGGTGGGCATGGCCCGGCTCCAGAACCTGCTTATTTTATGAATAAAACCAAAGCCGATGCTATAGTCATTGGAGAAGGTGAAGTATCGACAATCAATTTACTGAATGAGCTGATGGGAAATAAAAATTTTTCTAAAGTAAAAGGTATTGCATATAATGATAACGGAAAATGTATTGTTAATGAAAGGCAGGAATTAATAAAAAATATCGATGAAATAGATTTTCCGGCATGGGATTTATTTCCAATGGATTATTATACATTAATTCGTTCGGTTCATTTGAGCAATCGAGACAGGGTTTTTCCGATGCTTTCGGCGCGTGGTTGTCCATTTAAATGCAATTTTTGTTATAGAATGGATACTGGAGTTAGAATACGTTCAGCAGAAAGCATTATAGAAGAAATAAAAATATTAAAAAAACAATATGGCGTTACTTATGTAATATTTGCGGATGAATTGTTAATGATATCTCCTAAGAGAACTATCGAATTATGCGAAGCTTTTATTAAAGCTAATATAAATATCAAATGGACTTGCAACGGTCGTTTGAATTATGCCGAACCTGAGGTTTTAAATATCATGAAAAAAGCAGGTTGTGTTTATATCGGTTATGGTATAGAATGTATGGATAATGATATATTGAAAGTTATGAATAAAAACCTTACGGTTGAACAGGTCACTAAAGGAATAGAAGCCACGCTGGCAGCAGGCATTTCTCCAGGATACAATATAATTTTCGGAAATATTGGCGAAGATGAACAAACCCTTGAAAAAGGAGTTCAGTTTTTGTTGAAATATGATGACCATTCTGAAATGCGGACTATCAGACCTGTAACCCCATATCCCGGTTCGCCGCTTTATTATTATGCTATAGAAAAAGGACTTTTAGAAGGGCCTGAGGATTTTTACGAAAGGAAACATGTTAATTCTGACCTTATAACAGTTAATTTTACGAAACTTTCCAATGAAAAATTTTATGAAGTATTATTTAATGCCAATCGCAGATTGCTGGAAAATTATTATAAATATCAAATGGAAGCTGCTATTGAAAATGCTCGTAAGTTATATGTAGAAAAAAATGTAAATTTTAGAGGCTTCAGGCAGTCATAACAAGGAGAATGGGTATGTATAATTTTAAAAAAATACTTGCTTTGATTCCTGCTCGAGGTGGCTCAAAAGGGTTGCCGGGCAAAAACATAATTGATTTATGCGGTAAGCCTTTAATTGCATGGACGATTAGTGAGGCTCATAAATCAAAATACATAGATAAGACAATTTTATCGTCTGAAGATAATGCTATAATAAATGTTGCTATAAAATATGGATGTGAGGTGCCCTTTATAAGACCAGCTGAATTGTCTGCCGATGATGTTTCAGGGATGGCGCCGGTGTTGCATTCAATTGAAAAGTTTCCGGGTTATGATTACATAGTTTTGCTGCAGCCTACATCTCCATTGAGAAATTGTGAAGATATAGATAAATGCATCGAGCTATGTATAAATAATAAAATGAATTCATGTGTTTCCGTAAGTGAACCTGATCATTCTCCATACTGGATGTATTCTATAAATTCGGAATCAAAATTAGTGCCGCTATTTGAAAAAGAATCTGAAATTTCAAGAAGGCAGGATTTGCCTGAGGCATATATGCTAAATGGAGCGGTATATGTAGCTAAAATAAACTGGTTTTTAAAAACGAAAACTTTTTTTGATAAAAATACTATGGCTTATATAATGCAGAGAGAGCGATCTGTTGATATTGACAATAAAATTGATTTAGAACTGGCAAAAATCATTATTTCTGAAAAAATAAAAAATAGAGATATAATATGAGCATTCATTTTGAAACTACAAAATCATGGAATCGATATATAGGCGAATTTTTTAAACAAAATGGTCAAAGCGACATATATTTTACTGAAGAATATGTTTCTCTTAATATTTATAATGATAGTGAAATTGAGTGTTTTGTTTGCTGCGAAAATTGCAATTGCTTTATTTTTCCATATATAAAAAGAAGCTTAAATTTTAACGGAGTAATCTATTATGATTTCGAAACTGCTTATGGTTATGGCGGTTTTTTAGTTAATAGCGATGATGTCGATTTTATAACAAAATCATTAAATTTGCTGATAGGCACAATGAAAAATAATAATTTTATAGCCGGATTTATAAGATTTCATCCGCTATTAAAAAATTCGATATACGCCGCTGGCTATGATGAAATAGAACTGTTTTTTGATAGAAAAACAGTTTCATTTGATTTGACTAAAAGCAGTGACGAAATATTTAAAAATATACAACCCAGAAGAAGAAGTACTATAAATCAAGCTGTCTCAAGAGGAATTGAATGCATATTCGATCATGAATTAAAGTATATTTCAGAATTTCAGGATATGTATAGGCATACCATGATGCGTCTGAATGCTGATTCATTTTATTTTTTTTCTGCTGATTATTTTGACAAATTGCGGAATTTAATTAATAAAAAAGTATTTCTGGCATTATGTAAATACGAAGGGAGAATTGTGGCAGGCGCTCTTATATTTTTATATGATATATTCGGACACTATCATCTCGGCGGGAGCTACGAAGAATACCAGAAATTTTATCCTAATAATCTTTTATTTTACAGTACTGCTGTTTATTTAAAAGAATTTGGCTGCCGTTTATTTCATCTTGGTGGAGGAACTGACGGAAATTCAGAAAATAGCCTTTATCAGTATAAAAAGAAATTTTCAAACAGCTATCATGATTTTTATATTGGTAAATGTATTTTCAATAAAGAAATTTATAGTTTGGTTTGCGATAAATGGGCTAAAAATAATCCTGAAAAATGTGCCAAATATAAAAAATTAACTTTATGTTATAGATATTAATTTTTTTATAAATTAAACATGAAAAATAATAAAAAACATATAATGCCATTATCTTACAACTAAATGTTCTTTACTAAGTAATGAAAAATCTTTTGTGAGTTGCAATAAGATGAAAAACTAAAATAAAATGAGTTTTTGAACCAATGCTAAATTCAGATATATTAATTTTATAAATAAATATTTTTTTACTTGCCACTTACTAAAATTAAAATATATCTTTGGAAACATTTTTGAATATTAAATAAATTTTTTATAGAATAATTTATTCTCTTAAAATTTTAAAAAAAAAGATTTTTGTGCGAAAAAAATAAATCAAATGAAACCTAATTTACCAAAAAAAGAATGATTATTATTGCGCTTGGGACGTATAAGTGATAAAATATTTTGCATGGGGACTTTATTCCTTTTTTGATGTAATTATTTTTGTCGTAAAAATGCATTGTACCAGATTGGATTCAAGTCCTCAATTTTCATTTAAGTTTACAGAACGTAATTTTTTATAAGGAGAAATTTTATTATGAGTTGGGATCCAATATGGGAAAAAGTATTTTATGAGCAGGAATGGGGAAAATATCCGCCAGAGTGTTTAATAAGGTTTGTTGCAAGAAACTTTTATAAAAAAGACCGTAAAAATGTAAAAATATTGGAAGTTGGATGTGGTACTGGCGCCAATATTTGGTATATTTCTCGCGAAGGGTTTGATACATATGGAATTGATGCCAGTAAGACTGCAATTGAAAAGGCAGAAAAAAGATTAAAAGCAGAGTCGTTAAATGCTCATATAATATTGGGTGATATTGAGAAACTGCCATATGAAGATAATTTTTTTGATGCAGTTGTTGATAACGGATGTTTATGTTGTAATTCAGAAGAAGCTACTATAAAAATAATTAAAGAAATAAAGCGCGTTTTGAAAATTAGTGGGTTATTTTTTAGTAAAACATTTACTGAAAAAATGTATATTGGTAAAAAACAAAATAAAATTTCAGAATTGGAATTTGATGAAATTGATGATGGTCCACTTTATAATAAAGGTTTTATAAGACTTGTAGATGAAGATTCAATAAAAAAAATTTATGGTAAGATTTTTAAGATTTTATCTGTTGATAAATTGACCCAAACTATTAATAATAGAGAAATAATAATTGATGATTGGATAATAATATCTCAAAAATAATATAAATGCATGGTGAAATATGGATAATAACGATATAAAAAAAGGTACTGATATAGAGCCAAAACTTGAAACTAAGTGTCATTACGTAAAGCAAATTTTAGAAATGAATTCGGTTGAAGCAATTCAAAAAAAAGATATATGGTATGAAAATTTGTCTCAAAATTATAATTTGATTTCTAAGCATAAAAAATTGGATTTGCTTTTAAATGATAAAAAATGGAGTCAAATGGAGTGTGTCGTTGTTGGTTCTGGTACATCGCTTGATAATGAAATTAGTTGTTTGAAAAAATATAGGCATTTAGTAAAAATAATTTGTATAGATTCGGCACTTTATCCATTAATGAAAAACGGAATAAAGCCTGATTTTGTTTTTTTTAAAAATGATGAAGAAAGCGTTGTCGATTTAATTTCTGGTTTTCCGACAAGAGATTTAAAGGCTGTTTCAAGTTTATTGCAATCTCCAGCATTTTTCAAAAAATGGCAGGGTCAAAATTATTTTTATATTCCGTATGATGAAGAACAAATCTTAAATATGCTGTCATTTTCACATCCTGAACTGCCTAAAATACTAAAAAAACCAAGCACATTTTCAATGGCTTTTATATTGGCACGTTGCATGAATTTTAAAAGAATATATTTACTTGGAGGCGATTTTTGTTTTCAAAATCCTGAAAAACCATATTGTAGTGATGTATTATATAAAACTAAAAATGTGGTTAGTGGTGAAGTAAAATCAATTGAAAATGTTTTATTGGAAACTACTTATACTACAAATAATTTATTTTATCAATCTGAAGATCTTTTTCGAATAATTGCCATCGAATCGGTTGATCGGGTTTTTAATTGCTCAATGGATTCAATTTTATATAATGTCCATTGGATATATTTTAACGAAGTTATGAAAATTAAAGAAAGTAAAAAAACGAATATTTTTGAATTTGCCAATGTGCAACTTCCGGCCCGACCTCATGATATAGAAATTTCAAATGAACTGACGATGAATTTTTATAAGGCAATTTATGTAAAAAGCTTATTTGATAACTACGAAAGATTTAAAAAAGAATTTACGATTGGTGAACTTTATTCCAGAAAAGTTGATTTTAAAGATAAACATTGTGTTATATGCGGCGCCGGTCCTTCGCTGACTCAAAATCTTGATTTGTTAAAAAAATACAGGGAACATTTTGTAGTATTTGCAGTTGATTCAACAGTCAAACCTTTATATAATGCAGGCATAGAAGCTGATTATATGTTAACTATTGATCCGTGCGATTTATCATATTTTATTAAAGATTATGAAGGCAAAAATACCATAATGTTATCAGGCTTATTTTCACATAAAAATGTAATTAATTCATGGAAAAATAAAATTTATTTTTATTCGACAATGCCGATTAAAGGATTTGAATATTGGTTACTAAGTATTATTGAAGGATATGACAAAGTTCCATTTATGACGCCTTTAAATAATTGCGGAAGTACGACAGTGTTATTGGCCCATGATCTTGGCTTTAAAACAATAGCTATAATGGGAATTGATTTTTCATTTCCAAGATACAGAACTTATGCTGAAGGCGTCGAATCTAAAATGGCAATTTATGATAATAAAGAAAAAATAGAGAAAGAAATACCAAATGTTGCTAAATTAATTGATTGTATGGGTAACAGCGTTTATACAAATAATCAATTTCTTTTTTATGCTAAAAATCTTGAAATGGTTGTTAATGCATATGGTATAAACAATTTAACAAATGTTGGTGGTGGTATTTTGAAATTGCCATATATGAATTTTAAAAATTATATTGATTCTGTAATTTTAAAATAAAAACTGAAAAATTAGCATAAATTCAGGTTCTTATATTTAATATTAAATCTTCGAATTAAAAAATTCGAAGATTTTTTTATTATTTATTAAAAAAGTCAAGGGTTATTATTAATTTTTTTTAAAAAATATCGATAGGTATAGTGAGATATTAAAAAACTTTTTTACTTAAGTTTGGGGGGATAAATATGTATATTAATACGAACTTACCTGCTATGAACACACAAAGGCAGTTATATAACAATAACTCAGCCCTTGATAAGTCATTAGAAAGGTTATCTTCGGGATTAAAAATTAATACCGGTGCTGATGATGCTTCAGGTTTAGCTATCGCTGAAAAAATGAAAGCGCAGGGTACTGGTTTGACAATGGCAATTCAAAATACTCAAGATGGTAATGCTCTTTTTAAAGTTGCAGATGGTGCTTTAGATCAGGTGAGTAAAATTATTACAAGGCTTGAAGAACTTACTGTAAGGGCTAATAACCGTACTCTTACGGATTCTGACAGGACTACTATTCAAGATGAAATTACGCAGCTTATTGATCAGGTAACAACGGTTTCAAATAATACTGAATATAATACCTTAAAGTTATTGGATGGTAACCTTGATATAAAGAAAAACCTTACAACCGTTGCTCCGACTTTAAACGGTTCGATGAAGATTATTGATACGCCTGGTACTGTAAGAACTTCTTCTAATATGCTGTTAAGTATAACTAATAGAGCTACTCCAGCGATATCAACTGCTGCAACATCAGCTATAGCTGGCGGCATAGGGATACAAAACACAATAAATATTAATGGTGTTGACGTTCAAATTGAAACATCGGATACTATAAATACTATAATATCTAAAATAAATCAGGCAAATTCCAAAACGAATGTTATTGCTATAAGAGATAATACAGGTAGAGTTGGTTTAGTATCTGGAAAAATAGATACTGATGCTGCAAATGTTGTTAATGGTCTTGGTGCTTCAACAACTGCAAATGGCAGTGCAATTGGTTATACAATTGTAGGAAGTACGGCATTAATAACCCTTGGCGGCGATACTGGTATATGGTCAAATATAGGGTTTACAGGTGGTCCTGCTAATTATAATGCTTCTGGTACTAATGTTACCGGCATTCTTGGTGGAATAACGATGCAGGGAACTGGTAATGTTCTTGAAATGAAAGATGAGGGTTCACCAGCATATGGTATAAAAATAGGTACTAATATGTTTAACGGTGCTTATGGCGGTTATGTACTTACTGGTATCGGAGCTGGTTCTACGATTAATTCATCAGTTGTATATACCACTGCTACACAGGACACGGCATTAATATCAACAAATGATGAAAAAAAAGTAGCATTACAGCTTGGCGCTAACTATAATCAATCAATTGCTTATAGTATTCAGTCAATTGCTCCTGATCAGCTTGGAGTAGGTGCTTCTTCAAAAATGTCTTCGCTTAAACAAATAAGTGTTATTACTCTTGAAGATGCTAATTTATCATTGAAAGTAATTCAAAAGGCTATTACCGATGTTACAAATATAAGAGCATCGCTTGGCGCTAAAATGAATAGGCTTGATTATACTGAAAAAACACTTCGAATACAAAGAGAAAATATGTCGTCTGCAGAATCGAAGATACGTGATGCAGATATGGCTCTTGAAATGACTCAATATTCAAGGAACCAGATTCTTACTCAAACCGCGACTGCAATGCTTGCTCAAGCAAACTCAAGACAACAAAATGTTCTTCAATTACTTAAATAAATAGATTTAAAGGGGCTGTTTTATTTTATACAGCCTTTTTTTATTGCATTTTAAAAGAATGAATTATTTTAATAATACATTCAAAATTTCTAAAGTTATGATAATTTTTATATTTTCTAAAAAAATTAATTTTACTATAAATGTTTTTCATTTATTTACGATAATATTAGTGACATATTAAAAAATAATCTATGAGGGAGTGGATAGTTATGTATGTAAATACTAATATATCCGCAATGAATGCGCAGAGACAACTTTATAATAATAACCTTAGTCTTGACAAATCATTAGAAAGATTGTCATCAGGTTTAAGGATTAACACCGGAGCTGATGACGCATCAGGTCTTGCAATTGCGGAAAAAATGAGTTCTCAGGGCACAGGTTTGACAATGGCCATTCAAAATACTCAAGATGGTAATGCCCTGTTTAAAATAGCTGACGGAGCTTTGGATCAGGTTGGTAAGATGTTGACGCGACTTGAAGAATTAATGGTCAGAGCAAATAATAGGACACTTGTTGATTCGGATAGGGCAACCATTCAAAATGAAGTCGGTCAATTAATTGATCAGATATCAACTGTTTCAAATAATACAGAATACAATACCTTAAAATTACTTGATGGCGGTTTAGACATAAAAAAATCATTAACTGTTACTGGCAATACAATTAACGGTTCGATGAAAATTCTTGATACTCCCGGAACTGTAAAAACTGTAAATAGTCTTACATTAAGCATAACAAGTCGTGGTACGCCAGCCTTGGCATCGGCCGTTGCTTTGCCTATTATGCCGGGGGCCGGTAGTAGCGTGGGAATACAGAATACTATCAATATTAATGGTGTCGATATTCAAATTGAATCAGCTGATACTATTAATACTGTTATTTCAAAAATAAATCAAGCAAATTCAAAAACAAATGTTATAGCTATAAGGGATAATACTGGTCGAGTTGGATTAGTTACAGGTAAACTCGATATTGATGCAGCGAACGTTGTTAATGGTTTAGGTGGTGCAACAGCTGCAAATGGCAGTGCTATTGGATATACGATAATTGGTAGTGCTGCATTGATAAACCTTGGCGGAGATATTGGAATATGGTCTCATATAGGTTTTACTGGTGGTGTCGCGGGCTATAATGCGTCGGGAACCAATGTTGCTGGGTTGCTTGGTGGTATTACCATGCAGGGAAGTGGTAATGTATTAGAAATGAAAGATGCCGGTTCACCTGCTTATGGTATTAAAGTTGGTACAAATATGTTTAATGGTGCTTATGGCGGTTATGTATTAACAGGCTCCAGTGCAGGGGGTACTGTTATGTCATCGGTTATATATATAACTTCCGCTACTGATACCGTTAATATTTCCACTAATGATACCAAAAAACTTGGAATTCAGCTTGGCGCAAATTACAATCAGTCTATTTCGTATAGCATTCAGTCGATATCTCCGGATCAACTCGGTCAGGGGGCCTCTTCAAAAATTACATCATTAAAACAGGTAAGTGTTATTACTGCTGAAGATGCGAATTTATCTTTAAAAGTAATTCAGAAGGCTATTACCGATGTTACTGATATTCGAGCTAATTTAGGTTCTAAAATGAATCGTCTTGGTTATACTGAAAAAACACTTCGAATACAGAAAGAGAATATGGCTTCTGCGGAATCAAAGATACGTGATGCAGATATGGCTCTCGAAATGACACAGTATTCAAGGAACCAGATACTTGTTCAAACTGCTAATGCAATGCTTGCACAAGCAAACTCAAAACAACAAAATGTGTTACAATTACTTAAATAAATAAAAATTTACATAAATATCAAATAAAATAGCTATTCATGAATTATTTATGAGTAGCTTTTTTTGTTTAAACTTAAAAATATAAAAATAGAATTTATAAAAAACGAGAAAAAAATATAAAAATAGTTAAAAAATGAAGAAAAAACGAGAAAAAAATATACAATTATTATAAAATGTTTAAAATGACAAATTGTAAACTTTTACTATTTAAAATATATTTACGATAACAATAGTGTAAAAAATAATGAATGGCAAGGAAGCCATTCAGGCAATAACAAGGAGGAGTTTTTATGTATTTAAATACTAATATCGCTGCTATGAATGCTCAGAGGAACGTTTATCAGACTAATTTAGCTCTTGATAAAACTCTCGAAAGATTATCTTCAGGTCTTAGAATTAATAGCGCCGCAGATGACGCTTCCGGTCTTGCTATCGTAGAAAAAATGTATGCTCAGAGACAAGGTACTACAACAGCTATTCAGAATACACAGGATGGCGTTGCTTTGTATAAGATTGCTGAAGGTGCCCTTAATCAGGTTGGTAAGATGTTATCACGTATTGAAGAACTTACTGTTAGGGCTTCGAACCAGACTCTTACTGCAAGTGACCGTGGTACTATTAAAGATGAAATAGACCAACTAATGAGTCAGATCAATACTATTTCTACCGATACTGAATATAACACCATTAAACTTCTTAATGGCAATATGGATATTCAAAAAAATCTTATTGCTTCGACGGGAAATGGAGCGGTTGGTTCTATAAGGATTCTTGAAGTTGAAGGTACGGTTAAAGATGTTACAAGTGCTAAATTTACACTTACTGCTATCGGTTCGGCGGCTCAATATACTGGTGCTTTAGCTGCGGCAGGTGCGGCAAGCACAGTTGGTGCCAATACAACAATTACATTAAATGGCGTTGAAATTAGTATTGGAACATCCGATAACGTTGAGTCGATATTATCAAAAATAAATGCTCAAAATAGTAGAACGGGTGTTGTAGCTACGATGTCACAAAGCCGATTTGTGTCATTAGTTTCCGGTAAAGTTGATACTGATGCTGCTAATGCCAAGACTGTAACTGCTGCTTCTGGTACGATTGTTGGTTATGCACTTGTTGGTTCTTATAATACTGTAACTGGTAAGTCTAACCAGATAACACTTGGTGGTAATGCTTCGATATGGATGACATTCCTTAATATGGCTGCAACAGGTTTAGTGGCTAGCGGTACAAATGCTGCTGCTAATATAGACGGTATTGCAATGAATGTGGTAGCGTCTGAAGGCGGTAATGTATTTCAGATGCAAAATTCGGGTTCAAGTGCTTATGGTTTAAAAGTTGGTGTTGAACTTTCAAATGGAGCTAATGGTGGTTACATTCTTAATAACTCCAATGCGGGTGCTCTTCAAGCTTCGGCCCAGGAGGTGGCATTTGGAAGATTAGCTTCAGCTAATGATACCGCATACATTACATTAAGTACCGCAAGCAAACTTACGTTGCAAACTGGTGCTAACTATCAGCAAAATCTTTCGTATAGTATCAGTTCAATTGACACTACAAGTATAGGTAAAGGTGCTTCAAGTAAATTTGGTTCACTTGCTGATATTAAAGTTGATACTGCTGATAACGCAGCATTATCGTTAAAGGTTGTTCAGCAGGCTATTAAGGATGTATCTGGTCTTCGTGCTACAATGGGTGCTGTACTTAACAGGCTTGATTACACTGATAAGACGTTACAGATACAAAATGAAAACTTAGCTTCAGCTGAATCGAAGATTAGAGATGCGGATATATCGTTGGAAATGACGACATTCACTAAACAGCAGATATTGATGCAGGCTGGTACTTCGATGTTGGCTCAAGCTAATCAGAAACCACAAATGATTCTTTCGTTGCTGAAATAATTACAAAATTGAGTTAAATTTTAAGTTACAGCAATAAATAAATACTAAATCACAGAAGGGGGTCGGCACTTATTGCTGTCCCCTTTCTGTGGATTAAAAAGTTCTTTTGTATATTTAAGAAGGTGAGTGTTATGATGATTAATGCAATTGATAGCCAGGTGAATTTTATACAGCCTTCTATGGGGGTAAAAAATCTTGAAAGAGACGATAAACGTAATGATTCTGTTTCAAATTTGAATATTAATGAAGAAATAAAAAATAGAATTGAAGAAAAAAAAGCTGAAAAGCAAAAACCTGAAAAAGTTGATGTTAATTCAATAAGTGATGCTGTTGAAAAAGCTAATAAATTAGTTTTAATTTTTGATCAGAGCATAAAATTTACGTTTAACCCAAAGATTGGCGATAATTATGTCGATATTATAGATAATAAAACGAATGAAGTTATTCGAAAAATTCCATCAGAAGAAATGAGAAATTTTCTTGAGTCGGTAGCTAATGCGGTTGGAATTATTGTTGATAAAAAAGTTTAATATATTAAAAATAATTTATTATTATATAGATAAATGCTAAGCAGCATTTTGGGGGAACAAAATGAGCAGTACATTTAGTGTATCCGGTCTTGCATCTGGTCTTGATACAGATGGTCTTATATCGAAAATGATGGCTATTGAAAAAAAGCCATTAACACAGCTGAAGTCAGATCAAACTGCACTTAATAAAAAGTTGCCGATGTTACAAACTATTAATGCCAGTCTTCTTGAATTGAAAACAATGGCAAGTGATTTGACTTATGAAACACCGTTTAAAAGTAAAACTGTTTCATCATCGTCATCCACTGTAGCAACAGGTTCTATTAATGGTGCAAATGCCTCAAAAGGAACCTATGTAATAGATAGCGTAACTAAAATTGCAACTTCGACGTATACTACTGCTCAAAGTTCTGCCGGAAGATTAGCTACAACGGATATGAAAATTTCTGACGCAATTCAAAAAAGCGTGACGAATGGTAGCTTTAAAATTAATAATTATGATTTTTTTATTGATCCGACTAATGATTCTCTGCAAAATGTTATTAATAACATAAATGCTGCCAGCGGTACTACTGGAGTTAGCGCAAGCTATGATGATAATACAGGTAAATTAACCCTTAAAAATACATCTTCTGGAAATAAAAATGCTATTGTAATTGGTAGTGGCGATGATACAAGTAATTTTTTAACTGCAGCTGGGTTGACAGGTTCATTTCAAGATACTTCTTCAGGTACTACTACTGTTTCTTCTTCCAGTAATATAGGTGCTCTTGATAAAACAAAAACTCTTGGCGAGCTTAAATTTGATAAAGCATTTACAGGTGGAAAAATAAAAATAAATGGTGTTGATATTTCGCTTGAAAGTACTGATACATTGAGTCAAGCTCTTGATAAAATTACGAATTCTAATGCAGGTGTTACTGCTTCATATGATGAATCGACAGATAAGATAAAATTTACTTCTAAAAATACAGGCGCTTCATATATTAATTTTGGCGAATCATTAAATGGCTCTAATTTTTTAGAATTAGTTGGAGCTGTTGGGATTAAAAGTTCTTCTGCTATAAGTAAACAGGGGACCACAATTGGATTGACAGATTCTATTTCAAACACGAATTTAAAAAATGCAGTGTCAGGTTCCGGAATATTTACTATAAATCATGGTGGAAGTAATTATAGTGTTTCTTATAATTCTTCAAATACTGTTCAGGAAGTTATTAATTCTATTAATTCTTCAGGTGCAGGAGTAACTGCAAATTATGATTCAATTTCAGGTAAATTTTCTATAAAGCCTAATTCAAATACTGACCCTAATGTTGTATTAAATGATTCACAAAGTGGTACAGGTAGTCTTATAACTGCACTTAATTTAAATAATACAGGTTCAAATCAATTAATTGGAGAAAATGCCGAATATAAGATTAATGGTATAACTTATCAAAGTAACTCAAATACAATAACTGATAAATTTACAGATGTTTCTTTTACCCTTAATGCGGCGTCAAGCTCATCAGTTTCGCTTACTGTTACTGGTGATACTTCAGCAGTGAAAAAAAGCATTGAGGATTTTGTAAAAAAATATAATGAAGTTTTAACTGATTTAAATAAAAAAGTTAATGATGAGTCTGGACCTCTTTATAAAGATTCGACTGTTCGTGATATGATTGATGGAATGAGAAATATTGTAAATACATATATTAGCTCAAATTCCAGTATAAAAGGTCTTGGTGATATAGGAATCACTACTGGTGATTTCGGAATGACATTTACTTCTGATTATATTGGTAAGCTTCAGATTGATAGTACAAAGTTAGCAGATGCTCTTTCTAATAATTCTGATGAAGTTAGAAAATTATTTGCTTTTGATACAAACGGCAGTAATAATTATACAGATGGTGTTGCTTATAAGTTTAAAAATTATTTTGATTCGCTTACCAAAGTTGATGGTACTATAAATAATGTAATTAAAGTACAAAATAAAGAGCTTGACAGGGTAACTCAAAATATAACCGATTGGGAATCCAGAATGACACTTTTAGAAGAAAATCTTAAGTCACAATTTGCGGCGATGGAAACTCAGATGAGTACTTTAAAAAATCAGAGTCAATCATTGACTGCATCTCTCAATCAATTAAGCAGCAGTTAATAAAGTAATTTTTAATTTATGTTTTTTAATTATAAAATATAGGCCGGATTTTTTTATATCCGGCTTTATTTATAAGGACTTATTTTATAAAGTGAGGCGTTTTTATGATTAATCAAAATCAAATGCAAAATAAATATCTTGAAACACAAGTTCAAACGGCTTCACCTTTACAATTGGTGTGCATGCTTTATGACGGTGCCATTAAATTTGCTAATATGGCTTTAATGGGTATTAAAGAAAATAATTTAGAAAAGAAAACCGTAAATATTATTAAAGTAGAAAAAATAGTAGATGAGCTTCGTAATACGCTTAATTTTGATAAAGGCGGCGAAGTTGCTAAAAATCTTGAAAAATTATATAATTTTATATATAATTATTTGATCGAAGCTAATCGTGATAGTGATTTTGCTAAATTAGAACATGTAATTAAAATGCTATTATCACTTCGTGAAAGCTGGCAAACGCTTTCTAAAAATTCAACTCAGCCGGCAGCATCAGGAACTGTTTCGGTTCAACCGTATAATAAAATACAAACTAAATCAACGGTACAGCCAGCTTCAGTTTATGTAAAAACAGATACAAAAGAAAAACTTGATCTTGCATGCTAATTCTAATTTTATAAATACTATTTAATTTTGTATTTTTTTGTCGATATTTATATTATGGAAATTAGAATTGGAAAAGAGGTGCAGGAGTTATGTTAATTAATAATGAATTGACGAATAAAATTTTAAAAAATGATATTCAAATTCCAAAGAATGAAAAAAAATTAGAGTCAGCTCAAAATAAGAAAAATGATATTTTTTCATCAGTCGATACAAATGATGTTAAAATAAAGACTCAGCACAATTATGATGTATCAGTTAGTGAAGCTGATGACATATTAAAATCAGTTCAAGGAAATCTTTCATCTTTTTCAACTGCCGATGTTAATGAACTGCTTGGCGGGCTTAATAATACTGATGTATTAGCCCTTCTTAAGGAGAATTAATTTAATGTTTGATTTTTCTGAAATAAATAGAAATTCATTTGATGAGTTATCTGCTATAAATGATACTTTATTTGATATTACGGTTCCTTTACAAAATAAATTAAGTATTAATTTTGAAGAATTTATAAAAAAGTTAAATATCGAAGGTAATAAAGTATTAGATATAGGTTGTGGAACTGGTGATCTGGCATTATACCTTGGAAATTGTGGATATAATGTTACAGCTATTGATTTTTCTGATAAAATGTTAATAGCTGCAAGAAATAAGTTAAGAGTAATAAAAGAAGATATTGCCAAAAGAAATGAAATGGTTAAACATCCTGATTTTGTAAAATGTAAACCACAAGGTGCATTGCTTTCAAGTATTAATCCAAAAATAAAATTTATTTGTGATGATATAACTGATTTAAAAAATATTTATGAACAATTTAATGTTGTTGTAATGTTAGATTGTTTATCTTATGTAATTGAGAATAAAATTATTAATTGTATTGAAAATTTGAAAAAAATTATTTATAAAAATGGGTATGTGACATTTTTATATTTTACAGAATTAAGTTATAAGAATAGAAAAAATTTTCAAAAAAAAACTAATTTTTTTAATTACGAAGCAATTTATGAATATAATGAAACAGAAAAAATTATGAAGACCATTATAAATGTTGAAAAAAACGATTTGATTAGAAATTCATTGGAATTGACATTTTATGAGAAAATATATTCATTAGAATTTTTAAATGAATTATTGAATAAAAATGGTTTTAAAATTACTAAAATGATACCTGATACTGCAATTTTTGTTTCTGATGATGGAAATATAAATGAAATTATTGATAAAATAAAAGAAACTTATTCAATGCCAAATGGTGTCAATAGGATTTTAATAGCTGCCCAAAAAATATAATAAATTATAGTAAAAGCTCAAAAAAATAACTTTTAGATTTTTTAATCTGAAAGTTATTTTTTTGTTTAAAGAAAAAGAATTTTGAAACTTATTATTTTTTATTTTATGCCGATAATTAACTTAAGAAGTTAATATAATTGTTTTAAAAACAGGAGAAAATTATGATGCAGCCTAATAATTTTCAGAATAAGTATCTTGAAACTCAGGTGCAGACGGCATCGCCGGTGCAGCTTATAAATATGCTTTATGACGGCGCTGTTAAATTCGCGCACCTTGCCATCGCCGGCATTCGCGAAAATGATATAGCGAAAAAAACTACAAATATAATTAAAGTTGAAAAAATAATTATAGAGCTCAGAAATTCACTTAATTTTAACCAGGGCGGCGAAATTGCTAAAAATCTCGATAAAATATATGATTATATGTATACAACTTTGATGGATGCAAATGATCAAAATGATACTTCTAAAATTGAAAGTGTGATCAAGGAAATACTCATTATAAAAGACGGCTGGCAGGCTGTTTTGAGAGATTATGCGACCGGTTTTAATAAACAGGCGCCGTCTGCGCAGCCGGCGCCGGCTTATAGTAGACCTGCCGGTTACGGACAGGGAGGCGGCGGACCGTCGGCTGCGCAGACTCCGAAACCGGCCTATGGCAATCAAAATCCAATTCAAGGATTGAATTTATCATGTTAAACGAAAATGTGAAAATATTGACAATAATAGTAAATAAATACGCAGAGGTTAAGAATAATTATTCCGAGGCTTTAAATTATACGACTAAAATAATGTCAGAGGAAAAGCCGATGAATGAAAATTCAACAAAAAAAATAATTGACGGCAGGGAACAATATCTGTTAAAATCAGAGAAGCTGCTTAAAGAAATCAGCGCGCTTTCAGTCGAGTTTGCCCAGAAGAATGGAATAGATCGGTTTTGTTACGAAGCTCTTAAAAAAATTGACGGCGCGAAGGCTGAAAAAATACAGGAAACCATCGCACAGATAAGCGAGATTATAGTCAATATTCAAAACGCCAATGATGAGATTGAAAAAGTCATAGGTAAAGTTATGAGCGATATAAGCCTTAAGTTGAAAAATCTTAAAACTAACAAGAAACTCAATGATAAGTACAATCAACCTAAGAAATATACAGGCGGCACGAATTTTAAATTTATAATTTGATTGATGATAAATAAAGTTTTTTACTTAGCGGGGGAATGAAAATGAAAATAAATGAACAGCAGCTCAATTTAATAAAACAGCGTAATGAGAGTTCAAGAATTAATAAGGCTAATACAGATGAAAATAAAACGTCTTCTGTGATGTCAGAACAGGCGACTGAAAATAAAAACATTAAGAATGTGGATTATAAAGCCGAAGTGCGTTCGCAAAACCTTATGCAGCATAACGATAAAATAACAGAAGATGAAGCTAAAAACTTGCTGAACGAAATAATGAGCGGCTTAAATTCAATGAGCGCCCCGGACGCGGAGGCTATGGTCGGAAATATAAATCGTGATAATATTTTTGCGCTTTTAAGAGAATAACCGGTTAAATATTGTAAAATAAAATTCTAAATAAAAGCATCGGTATAACGAATTAATGTTCATTATGCCGATGCTTTTATATTTGTTCTCGCATTTGCTGCACATTATGCTTGGTAAAAGTAATTTATTTACTTGAATTAGAATTATTAAAATTATTATTGCGGGCAGTTAGTTATGGCTATATTTTTATAATCTGAAAAATAAAATATAAAAATTATAAGGATTTTAAATGACCGTGATAAATAATTAATTAAAATTCATTTATTTATTATTTATTTCATATAATGAATAGCCTTTTTCACTTTTTATTAATTTAATTGCGTTAATGAAATCAGCGAACGCTTTTCTTTGAGTTTCATTGTCTAATTTTAAAATAAATACTTTTTTCGCTTTTTCGCCGATTAAGATATGTGTGAAACCGCTTACTGAAAGCTCATTTTGAATTTTAACTGCGATGTCTTTTTCTGATACATCGCGTTCCGAATATTTTTCCATCAAAATATCGATCGTTGACGGTTCGAATACGTCGCGCCAAAAATAAGGCAATGCAGTGTAATAATGGCGAGGTTCGTAAAATTGTAAAAGCTTGCATTTTTCCCCGGTATTTTCATTTTGTGCAGCTATTTGATTGTATTGCATAATGCATGGATAAGGATCGAGATATCTTTTCAGATAGTCGTCCCTGGATTCGAGCGAGAGAAGATAGCGTAAAGGTTCTTTTTTTGCGAATTCAACCGATACCGGCGCTATATTTACGATTAAAATTATTACAAAAACACATAAATAACAATGTTTAAATTTGAATTTTTCGAATAAGAATTTAAGTCCGATAATTGACAGCAGGTAATAAACGGGTGCGGCGGGCAGAAAAAATCTTACCGATTGAGCCTTTATCACAAATAAAAAATACAGCGTAAATATTACCGCCAAAATATTTCCTGAAGTTTTTAATTTTTCGTTGTTGTCATTATTGCCGAAATACCGGCATTTTATGAAACCGGCTATAAAAAACGGAATGCATACGAGAAAGGATATCCCCATAACTCCGTCAAAAAAGCCGTTTCCGTAAAATTGCGAATAAAATGATATCCTGAACGGAAATTTTAATATGTCGCTTATCGAATGTCCGGCGCCAACCATATCGAGCGTAGTTAAATAATCCTCTATAAAATCGTATTTAACGTGCGGCCAGAATATAAAAGAATCTAAAAATGGATAGAACGGATTTTTGGTGAAGTAAAAATTCTTGATAAGATACGGCAAAAATATAGCGTATGCACCGGTTAATACGCAAAAAAAGCTTTTTAATTTTTCGCTTAATTTATCGTGCCAGCCGTAAAATATGCATAGCGCGACGATAACGGACATTATTAATCCTGTATATTTGACGCAGAGGGCAAGACCCAAAAATATCGCGGTATATTTAATGTTTTTTGCCAGTAAAAAAAGGCACGTGCCCGTGAAATAAAACATCAGGCCGAGGTCTATATAAGCATAAGACGAAAGGATTAATATTTGCGGGTGAGTGAGGATTAAAACCGCTAATAACTTTTTCCAGTTTTTTGAAATATATATGCCTGCGGTTTCAAATGGAAAATATAAAATCATGCCTGCGGTCATCAGAAGATAAAACCAGTGGAGCGTAGAACAAAGCGTATCGAATTTGAATATTATAAAAATTGAATATATTAGATTTAATAACTGCGGATGACCCCAGAAATGAATATCGTTTATAAAAAACATTTTTCCTGAAGCGATATATTGTTTAGGAATTTCAAGCTGGTATGAAAGCGCGTCCCACGATGTTTGCGGCAGAACGGAAAATATGAATCCGAATATTAAAATTGCTATTATTATTATGTTTAAAAAATATCCGTAAAAACATGAACATTCGATATCGTTATTGTTTCCGCCTGTATCGGTATGATTGTCTGTATATTTTTTTTGTGCCGGGTGCTGTTTTTCACCGTCGCAGTCTTGCGGTAATTCTGAATTTTTAAAGGAGCTTGATATAGTATTTCCGCCGGTAAATAATCTTAGCGCCAGGGGTAATATTATGATTATTGAATATGAACGGATATTTGCAGCGCCGGCGGCTAAAACAAAAAATACCATAAATGACAATATTCCGAGTCCTATTCCGCAATTTATTATAAAATTCATTGGCGCAGAAAAAATGATGCGGCTTTTAATGGTTTGGTTTAATATTGCTCCGGCGCTTTCAGCCGAAAATAATACGGCCGCCAGAAATAAGTATTTTAAAAGTTCAGGTTCAGGTATAAAGCGGCTTCCGCAATAAATCCATGCAAAAAAAATTATTATAATTGAATATACGTATGCTGTAATATTACTTAATTTCAATAAATGTTACTCCGGATTATTTTTTTGTTCATTTTAGTAAAATGTTTTTTAGAAATAAAAGAACTGAAAAATCTTTATCCGCCTGATATCGACGGTAAAAATTCGACTTCGTCGTTGTCGTTTAAAATTATATCTTTAAAAATTATTTTTTTATTTACGATTACAAATGTTAAGTCAAGTTCGATCGGAATATGCAGATATTTTAGAAGACCCTGTACTGACGGAGCGCCGGTTCCATCGATTCGGATTTTTTCGGGCGGGCATTCAAGCGTAAACTCGTTTTTGCCCGTCCGAGTTATACCTTCAAGCTTTTCTAAAAAATCAATCCTGTCTAAAAAAATTAATAACTTGAGTTTCATTGCCAGCCTTATTTCGTAATTTTTTCCAGAATCATGCGCTCTTTTTTCAATAATCCGGCTTTTTCATATTGTTCCTTGAGCTTTTTATAATCGTCCTTTGAAATTATTTTCTTCAGGTTATGGTTTGTACGTTTGTAAATTACCTGATTATTTTTTTCGTCATAGCTTAATTTCATTGAAAAATCAAAATATTCGCTCTTATTTTCAAATGATTTCGGAAGGTATTTCAATTTATAGCCTTCAGGCAGCTTCATTTTGATTTCCATCGAGTCGAGACTGTATTCATCAAAGAATATGTCGAAATTTCTCTTCTCTTTTGCTACTAATCCGGTGTTTACTCCGGTATAAGGAATCGGTACGAGCATATAAGAATCGCCTAATTTTGATATATAATTATTAGACTCGAAATTAACTGTATAATAAGCCCTGATTGATTTGTTTTCGACATCGCTTAATTTATATTCATTCATTTTTCCGCCCTTTGCTATATCGGATGCTATTTGCTCGAATGTCTGCTTGCGGTGGACAGGTTTCATATTTTTGAACGATGCTCGTATTACCGGGTCGTCTTCGCCGTAGCCGGTTTCTGTAAGAGTGAACAGCGTGTTTCCGTCTTTTGAAATTTTTATGTCAAGCGATAAATCGCTGTATTTTTTCTCGAATTTTTCGCGTTTTATATCAAAAAGCTTGCCTGAACCTTCGAAAATTCGAAAATATTTATTGTCGGTGTATTCGGACGGGATTATTCCGTAAGGATAATATTCCGCGTCAGGATTTAGAAAATCACCTTCACATTCGACGAGTACGTTATGAAAATCCGTTATAGTAAAGAAATCGGCGTCGAACGGCTCGAAATTTGAGTAAGTACCGAAGCATATATCGGCTTTTAATCCGGCTTCTTTTAAAAATGTATATAACATAACTGCGCGGTCGAAGCTTGAAGCGTATTTTTCATTGTATAATACCGCGATCGGAGTTGCGTTATAATCATTGATCGAATTATGAACTGATACGTCTTTTATTGTAGTGGCAAGATACTCATATATAGCGACCGCTTTTTCTTTGGGTGTTTTTTTGCCTTCGATAATTTTCGCGACTTCCGCCTTTAAATTTTTGTCCAAAGCGGTTGCCGGCGATATTCTTTTTTTTAGCTCGGCCGCAATAGCCTTTAAATCGTATTTTTCAATAAACCTTATCATAGGAGCAAAGTAAGGAAGCGGCGGCATTGCAGGTTCCTGTATAAAATCCGGAATATTCCGCTTTTCATATGTTACTATCGTATTGTCCGCTGTTTTTTCGATTTTTATTTCGAGGCTGTCTTTTTCGAAATTATATTTTTTAAAATCGATTTTTACGTTTTTAGGGTAGATTATTTTTAATTTCGAGATGATCGAAGGATCGTTGCTTATAAAATATTCGTTGTATTCGGCAGGATTTAAAATGTCGCATTTTGAATTAGAGGCAACAGTTTTGTAATCGACGACGCTTCCTATTTTTACTTCCGGAACTGAAAACTGCAATATTTTTAATTTGTCGTATATAGGGTAATAAATATATTTGTCAGTTCTTTTTATGGCGTCCTGCCTGATATTTGAAACAATTTTACCGTCCGGTGAAACAGAACGTGCAAATATTACTTCGATGTTTTCGTCGGCTTTTCTATATGTCCTTACTATGTTTCCTTCGTTCAGGCCGCGTTCTTTCAATACTTTGAATACCACGCGCGATTCTGATTTTGATGTGCGGTCTTCGTTAAACGTTATTATCCTTTCACGATATATGGTAATTACGCCGGCATTCGGATATTTGTCAGGTTCTATTTTTTCATTGAGAGCGTTTTTTAAAATATCGTCATTTATCGATTCAATCGGTTCGGTGTCTTTGTTTTTATTAAATTCTATATTACTGATTTTATTAAACGGGATCAGAATTTTTTCGCAATACTCCGGTTTGACGTTGACCATTCCGTTTTTTAATGTCACGTCGCCGCTTATTTTATCGCCGTTTTTCATGTTCAGCGTGTCGGCAGCCGCGATTGCCGATAATCCGAAAATCGCTATTATCAAGATGTTTATGATTGTATAAAAATTTTTACTCTTCATTTTTTACCTCCAATTGAAATTTAATGCTTTAATTTTTTTACTATATTATCTAACTATAGAGACTGTGTAAAATCAATAGTTTTGAAACATAAAATTAAATTTCATTCAACACGGCCTCATAAGTTAAATTATTAATATAAAATCTTTATAATTTCTTGTTACTAAAAAAAAATTACTTCTTTTCGATTACGACTTTTTCGCCGGCGTATTTCATTATTTTTTCAAGGTCGGCTTTATAAGCCTGATAATCGGCAGGGTCGACCATTCTTGCTATTATCTCAAACCTGTCGTTGAAATTTATTTTATTTGGCGCGATTTCTTTATATTCTGCTCTGAAATCAATGGTTTTATTTTTTATTTCAAATTTTGCCGGCATGTATTTCACTTTATAACCTTCGGGAATTTCAAATGTGTAAATATTTTCGGCGCGTGTCAAAATATCGTAATCTATAGGGAATTTTCTTTCGTTAAGGCTTATTTCGGCGAAATTAAAACTGTATCCCGGCACCGAGAAAAGTATAAGATCGTCGGCTACTATAGCCACATTTGGCGCGGTATATTCGATTTCCTCTATTACCGGCTTGGAAAGATCCATAACATCTGTGTATTTTAAGTTTTTTAATTCTACGCCGGGCATTGTGCCGTTTAAGCCCTGTTTGATCATTTCCTTTATTTTTTCTTCTTTTAAACGCTTATTTCTTGAACGTATTGAGCTTTCATAAATGCCTGTCACTTCTTTTTTGCCTTTGACTGACATTCCGCCGTCTTTTTTTATAATGACGTCTCTGTATATTTTAACTTCGCTGACAGGCATTCCGGCTCTGACATGCTTTTTTAACTGCGGTATCATTATATTTCTGTCATGATCGTCGGATCTGAAAAATGGGAACCGGCTGTCCTGCGAAGTGCAGTCTAAAAATATTTCTTTCGAGTCATAAGTTAAGAATGAAATCGAGTGATTGGTATATAAGTGAGGCACGTCAAGGTCCCATGTGCCGCCGCCTGCGTTTAATAACGTAGGATAAGCTTTTATTCCGGCTTCATTGAGCATTGCCGCCATTAATATAGCCTTATCGACGCAATCGCCGTATTTATTGTCGAATGTTCTTTTGGCCGGATGTCCCGATAATCCTGAAATTATGTCGCCTTTTATTGAAATGTATCTATTTTGCTGCTGAATCCAGTGGTAGATATTGGCGACCTTTTCATCGTTTGTTTTGCAGTCTTTAATTAACTCCTGTACCTGTTTTTTTATTTCAGGAGATGATTCAGCTACGAATTTATCGAATTTATCGTTAAACCATTCATATATCTTATCCCAGTTTTCATAAGCCGAAAATTGGATTCTCGGCACGATTTCCTTATAATTAGGTGAATTTTCTTCAGATATTAATTCCGGAACGTTATTCGCCTCGAAAGTATATATGATCTGATTCCCTTCTTCCTTGATCTGCGGCTTTTCAAGAGGTTTTAATATTTCGAATGCTTTATCGTAAAACCTGTCGAAGTTTTTGGCGGCATAGTAAAGTTTTTTTGTTTTTGGAGCTTTTATGACGGTTTTTGTGTGAAGTTTCGGTTCGCCGCTTATGAAATAAATGCCAGGGCAGAAATATCCGTCAATTATAGGCTTGAATACGTTATGCTCAATTTTGTATTCTATTATCGAGCCTTTTTTTACATTAGGAATTGTTGCCGTTATATTTTTATATGTATTAGAGAAAAACTGAGCGCCGCGGTATGCTTCGCCTTCTTTTACGTCTTTCAGGTCGAGATTTGCTACGGTGCCGTCTTCGGCAATTGAACGCGCCATGATAATTTTAATCGATTCGCGTTCGAATGCGTAACCAAGTGAAATATTATTATCTACAGCCCGGTCTTCGAATATTTTAAAGATATAATGAGATTCTATTTTATATGTTCCGTCATTATTTAATGTATATGTATCTTCGTCTTCGATCACATATCCGCCGGCATTCGGAAATTTACTTTTATCCGGCACTTTTGATAAAATTTCCTTAACATCGGCCGGTATTTGAACTGCAGCGGTTGCACCGGTTTCCTTGTTTACTTTATTTTCAGAGGTTTCATCTGAAAAATCAATAGACTTGACATCGCCAAGTGATATAACCTCGGAACTATCGCCTTTTAAAATTTTTACGCATGTTTCGTTTTCAGCGGCCTCGGCTTTGTAATTTTTTCCGTCTTTAAGTGTTACGCTCATTGAATTTGCGTCTTTTAAAGATGTAAATAAAAATAAAAACAGTAAAATGACAGCATACCTGATTTTCATATCCGTTTTTGATTCTTTCATTTCAGCCTCCGTTGAATTTATAATTTAAAATTAATATCATAATAACAAATTTAAAAATTATGAATATTTTTTTAAAAATAAAATTGCAATGTAATTCTATTTTAGGTTTAAGAAGTACACTATAGGTTAAGCCGGTATTGCTAAATATCGGCTGCCCGTCCTTATAAATTTCATAATAATAAAGTTTATTATACATTAAATGATGTATGCCGCGCAATAAAATTAAATATTAATTTCAGTGTTTTTTTGTCGATAAGTAAACCTGAAGTAATATATTAAGTCTTTTAAGGACGGGATTATAAATGAGTCTTATTAATTTAAAAAACAATAAAATATGGGGCGTTTTGAGTGCCCTGATAATGATTTTTTCATTTTATGGAATGGCGCTTGCCTCGGGTGCGGCTCCGCAAACGCCTGCAATTGTGGGTCCGGCGAATGACACATACTACAAAAGTACGCTGGATGTTGAATTACAGTGGCAGATGCCGTCCGATCCGGAAAATGATACGCTTGAAATGAAAGTGGTGTTTGACGGCCCTAAAGCTATGACCGCCGCCGCTCCGGCTTCAATTTCAAATGCCGCCGCCGGGGCCAGCTCTGAAGTTTTAATTGCAATGTTTACTCCGTCGAGTCCGTTTTCAATTCAAAATAACTCGCCGGCTGTCGGTTCGGTAATATCATTTAAAATACAGTCGGGATTTCCAATACCAATTCCAGAAGGCAAATGGTTCTGGTCGGTTTATGCAAATGATAAAACAAGTTACAGCGCTGCCGGCGTTGTCCGTTCATTTATTGTCGATGCAACCGCTCCGGCAGTATCGAGCCTCAGTGTTTCAAATAATATGTTTTCGCCGACTTCGCCGACTAAATCCACTACCGCTATCAGTTATATGTTAAGCGATAACCTCGCTCCGAACGTGAATGTTACTATCGATGTTATCGATTCTCTCAATAACGTCGTAAGAGTTATAGAAAATAACGTAAACCATGTCATTTCCGGAAGCGCTCAAACCGCTGTATGGGACGGTAAAAAAACTGACACAACAAATGCAGAAGATGGAGTTTATACGATCAGGGTGACGGCAACTGACCTTGCCGGCAATGTTTCGGCTACTGCTACAAAAAATGTTACCGTAGTTTCAAACTCACCGATAATAACTCTTGGCACGCCGGTGCTTACAAATAACCCGTTTGCGCCTTCGACGCTTTCATCAAGCACAAAAAAGACTACGACACTTTCATATTCGATCGACAGTGAATCGTCGGTTGAAATTAAAATATGCAGCGGTAATGCATGGAATGATGCTGCATTAATTAAGACACTTGAGCCTAAAGCCAACAAAGCAGCCGGCGCTTATACGAAGATATGGGACGGCACAAATAATACAAGCACTGTCGTTTCTGACGGCGTTTATACGATCAGGATAATTTCAACTAACTTAACGGGTTTTTCAAGCACCGTTGATATTAACGTTACTGTCGATAATGTCGCGGCTGATATTACGCCTTACGGAGTCAGCCCGTCGCCGTTTTCGCCTAATGTTCCGCCCGGCACTACTACAATTTCATACGCTTTAAATGAACAGGCTACCGTTGAGATCAACGTAAAAAATACGAGCGGTATTATTATCAAACAGCTGCAGCCTCCGACAGTTATGGCTATTGCTACAATACCTCAGCATACGATAACATGGGACGGCCGTGACGCAGGTAACTCTATAGTAGCTGACGGCGCCTATATATTTGAAATAAAAACAGAAGATCTTGCCGGAAATACCAAGTCGTATACCGGTAACATTGTAATTGATAAAACCGGACCGATTATAGCGCCTTACAGCGTTAATCCGCAGGCTATTTCACCTGCCGTTTCTTCCGGTGTTAACGATGCGGCAACAATTTCATATTCTATATCTAAATCAGGTACAGTCGAAATTAAAATCTATCAGCAAAGCGGTGCGCTTATAAGAAATTTATTGGCGCCAGATCTTCAAACGCTCGGCGCACATTCGGTGCAGTGGGATGGCAAGGATAATACAAATACTTTAGTTGCTGAAGGAATTTATAGAATAGAAATAACTTTGGTTGACCTTGCCGGCAATATAGGAAATCCAAATCCGGCGGTATTAAATGTTACCGTTGATAATACTCCTCCTGATATTACCGGATTACTTGTAAAACCGGCGGTATTTGCTTCAAATAATTCATTAAGCACTATAAATTCAACTACTTTAAAATATAGTATTTCGGAATCGGCCGAGGTTACGATTAAAGTTCTTGACAGTCTTGATAATCTTGTAAAGACGATCATAACTTCGGTTCCTCAAACGGTCGGAGCGCATACGGCAGCATGGAACGGCCGTGACGAAGCCGATACTCCGGTAGAAGACGGCACTTACAAATTTGAAATAAAAGCGAAAGATGTCGCGATGAATGAAAATACAGTGACATCGACGTTTAAAGTCGATAGCACGGCCCCTGTGATTAATAATCTAACAGCACAACCGAGTCCGTTCGCTCCGGCTTCGCAAAACGTCAATACACGCAAGACAAAAATCCGCTATACGCTTGTCGACGCCAGCGGCCCATGCACGACTGAAGTTATGGTAAAAACAACTTTAGGTGCTATTGTAAAAACTCTCATTTCAAATACTTCTATTGCTACCGGTGTATTGCAGGAAGTACAATGGGATGGTACCGACACTATAGGCAGTATTGTAGAAGACGGTACTTATGTGGCTTCGGTGAAAGCGGCAGATTCAGCTGGCAACCCTTCGGGCGAAACAACGGCCGAAATTTCTTTGCAAAATCGAGGCCCTGTTGTTACCGCTGTAAAACATAAAGATAACAGGAATTATACATCGAATGTAACTACTATCGAAGTTACGTTTGACCGTGCGGTAGATGATTCGACTCTTGTCGGATTATCAGGCGATCAGGTTATTTCGATAATAGGCAACGGCACGTTAGGAACCGGAAGCCGCGTATATACAGGAGCAGTTTCAAATGATAATATCATTGAAATTGTTCTCGGCGCGGACCATAATAAATTTATTGAAAATTCCGATGTAATTCAGCTTATTGCGAATAAAGTTAAAAGCTACCCGACAGAGGTATATTCAACTGACGTAAGCTCGCATCTTGTTCTTGACGGATCGCCGCCTTATTTAAAGAGTTCGGTTTTTGTCGATGTAGGAAATGACGGTATCAACCGCGGCGATAAAATTATAATGACATTTAATGAGTCTGTGACAGCGGCCGTTAATAACCCTTCGGCTGTAAGGATTTATCCTTCCGGCACTATAGGCTCAGGCGCCGGCCTCGCTAACGGCGGCAAAGAACAGATTATTGTCGTATTGGGCGATGTCGACACTACATCGATAAAAATAAAGGGAAAATATGGGATTGACGCGCTGGCTTCAGGTATAAACGTCGTAGCTTCGCAGACTTCTATTATCGATAATGCAGGAAATTACGCTACGCCTAATTTGAATGTCACCGGAAATCCTCTTGCCGTTGATATCGGTTCGAACGATACTACCGGCCCTAAAGTTGTTTCCGCTAAATATTATGACGTCAATAACAACGGCCTTGATGCCGGCGATAAGATAATTGTAGGGTTCGATAAAGCTGTGCTTGTCGATCCAGATCCGAATCCAAATACATTTAATATATTTACTCTGCCTGTTTCTGATTCGACATTCGGCGGAAATATCGACAGTTTTGGCGCTGGCTCTACATTTACATACAGCGGTACAAAAGAAGTTTCAGTTGTACTTGGAACTAACCCTAAGATTACTGTAAAAGGACTTTACCTGCTTGGAAATAATTTTAACGGCAGCCCTTCTGGTATTGATATTTCACAGGTAACAGCCGGCGAAATATCGGATTTGTCCGGTAATAACGCAACGGCTAGTCTGCCTGTAGATATCGGTTCACTCGATATTACCGCTCCTAAAATTTTAGCTGCCAAAGTTACGTCTAATTTTGGTGATAATTTAATTAATCCTACTTCGACTCAACTTATAATAACTGCCATTCCCGATGACAGTTCTTTAAATACAGGCGATTTAACAGCTGATTTGACTTCTATAGGCGGAAGTTCAAAAGAAGTATTGACCAAAGGCGGCGGAAACGTATTTCAGAAAGCGTTAACTTTGCCTGCGCCTCCGCCATATATGACTGGCGCCTATAATTTTGTAATTAATGCCGAGGATTTTTCAGGAAATGCGGCTTCGCCTTATACTTTTACGGCTTATGTGGTCGAACCGGCTTATGAATTAAAAGCTGAAGTGAACCCGTCGTCAGTTCCTAAACGTGTCGATTTGTCCGCTGCGCCTGAAGAATTTATAGTTAACATACTGCCAAAATTCCAGACTCAAAATAAAGGATTCGATACTATTGTCATAGATCACCCCGGTGTAGGTTCTGGGAACGGTTACTCGTTTACTTCCGATACTATAGATGTGTTTATAGGCGGTGTCAGAGTTAATACAGCTAATTATACCGAAACAAGGATCGATCCTTCGCTTACTATTACTTTAAATGATAATGTTAAAATTACGCCGTCAACTGCAAATCCTAAAATTACAGTTAAGTTTAAATTAAACATTCCGACGGCTTCGAATTCCCCTACTGGTTCGACTTTCGAGGTTAAGATAAGTGAAAAATCTTTTGCTGCCGGCTTTTATCAGAAGGCAGTCAACGGTGACGCGGATGGTATAACAAACAATAACAACACAACTAGAGTGGTAGTTTCAAATGTAGCGATAGAAGATGTTAAAACGAAACTTGATTACTCGGATTTCTTCTGGAGAATTAATTTCGAGGTTAAATTTAATCAGGAATTAGCGACATCTCAGGCCCCAACATGCTCTTATCAGCCGACTGGCACTGGCACGGCCGTTAAGGAAATACCGGTTCAATTCATGAAATTTGAAAATAAAGCAGATACTACTGATTCAAATAAAATTAAGGCATATTTTACCGGTTATGTAAGAGTGCCAATTGATAATATCGATTATTTAAGTGACTTTACCATGTTTGCCCGTAATTTTTATGATACCGACGGCGTGCAACTGGCTAAAGTTTATAAGAAAAGTAATTCGATGGCTACCGGCTTTATAATTTCAAGCTTTACAAGCCCGCTTGACGGCAAAGACCTGCTTGTGACCGTTCTTGCCACAACTGCTGTAACTCCAGCGTTTCAGTTAGGATTAAGGCAGCCAGGAAAATTGCCGGTGTATAAACTTAAAAATGAGTTAATTTCACACAGACAGAATCTGTTTACTTATAAATATAGAATCGACGAGAATTATCCGGGCCAGATCGACGTGCTTGTAATGGAGCCGGGTGCGGCGTTCAGCGCGCCGGCTGTAAATGCGGCAATCGCTAAAACCGGCAAATCCGGTTCTTTGAAATCGGCAGCTTTAAAATCCGGTGCGGCAATTAGTTCTGAACCGGTATATTATTCGATTAATACTATGGCCAGCGATCTTTCGACTAAAATGACAATGAAAAGCCCTGACGGACTTTTTGAGGTATCAAAAGATGCCGAAAAATTGCCGGGCATGAAAATGTTTACGATTTCAAGACAGACCGCGGCTTATACTGAAAATTTATCGATTAACGATAAATTAGTTAAATTTGGCGGTATATATCAGTTTTCAACTGACGGTTCGTCATTTAAAAATAACTTTAAGATTAAATTAAAAGCCGATAATGACGCGATCGAGTATTTTTCGCAGACTAAATCTGGAGTCAGCGGAATTTCAGCTGATAAAGTTGGCATTTATCAATTAGTTGACGGCAGCTGGAAATATTTAAAAACTGAAATTGAATCAGAAGGAGTTTATGCGGTTGAAACCAATAAACCTGGAATATTCGGTTTATTTGCTGATATGGAAAAACCTGAGGTTATTTTTAATAACGTTTCCGGTCAGATTGTAAAAAATAACGTCGCTTTAGAAACTAAAGATTCAGGTTCCGGTATCGATTTATCCAGCATAAAAGTTGTGTGCGACGGGAAAAATTATAATATTACACCGTCATCGGCCGAAGAGAAAAACGGTATGATAGTTTTATATTTCAATCCTGAGTCATTCAAAAAAGCCGGTATCGACGCTTCGGCAAAGACTAATTTATCGTTCGAAATTGCCGATAATTCTGGTAATGTTGCGCGGACGCAAATGATATTATATCAGGCGGCAGGTCAGAATGATATATATAAGTCAATAATAGCGTATCCGAATCCGGCTAAGAGATATACAAAGATACAGTATTTAATTAATCAGAATGCTGAAGAAGTTGTGCTTAAAATTTATGATATGAATGCCAACCTGGTTTATAGTTCCGATATGAACTCGACTATGGCTTCTAACTCGCCGCAGGCGGCTACATGGAATCTTGTTAATGATGACGGCGAAAGAGTTGCCAATGGAACGTACTTTTATAAATTAAAAATTAAAATTAACGGCGATACTATTGAAAAAACCGGAAAAATTGCGGTGCTTAAATAATAAATTGCGCAGGTTTAAAAGGGAAACCCGGAGAAAGGAACTGTTAAATGATATCATCTGAAGAAAGAAAATTGTTCACGCAAATAATGCAGGTGTTTGTCCTTTGCGTGTCGCTCATAGTGATAGTTGCCTGCCGTGACGGCGGCAGTATTACTAATACCAACAGAGAATATACGATCCTTACTGAGGATGTTGAAAATATTATCTGTTTTCCTAACCCGGTAGTAAATGAAAATACTCCGCCTGTTGTTTCATATACTTTAAAAAATGACGTTAATGCCGTTACTGTAAAAATTTACGATACGGCCGGGGCTTTAGTTAAAAATATTGAAAATTTACCGATTAAGAAAAATGCAGCCGCATATAATACTCAGGCAAAATGGGATCTTACCGATTTCCGCGGCCAGAAAGCGGCAAATGGCAGTTATATAGCTAAGTTTATTTATAAAAAAGGCGAAAATGAATACGCTAAAAATATTAACTTTAGCGTTGCCAGGTAATTTTTCATTAATGCTGGTTTAAGATATTTTTATTAATTATATGACGGTGTAAATTTAAAATAATAAAAAAATAAACAAGGCGAGTGGTGTAGAGTATGCCAAAAAATAAATTATTCGTATTGATAATGCTTATTATGATGAGTGCCGGCCTGATATATGGCTGCGGAAGCGGCGGTTCCGGTACGGCATCTATTACTGACAAGCAATCGGGTGATATTTATACGAACCCTTCGCAAACTCCATCTGCGGAAGAATATTTAAAGGGCCAGGAGGATTTTAACCTCGGCAACTTTTCAAACTCTCTCGCCGAGTTTCAAAAGGCTTATGAAAAGGCGGCATCTACGGATGACCGTTATAAGGCGCTTACCGGCATGGCATGGGCGATGTTGAAAAATGGCGCTGACGCCGGAAGTACTGATACTACTTCTATAATACTTACTCTTGAAAAAATACCGGCGGCAGTTTTATATGATTACAAGATCCAAAATATAAATGACGCGCGTGTCGCTCTTGCGCTCAGTTATGTTTCAAGGTCAAAGAATGCCCAGGATTTTCAAAACGCAGTAGCACTTCTGGAAAGAATCGATCCGATACTCGTTTCAACTAATAACTATCAGGCTAATAAATTTTTCACTTATGTTCCGACATTGAGCCACGGACTTACAAACGGCGAAGTGCATGGTATGGCGGCTTATTTATATTTTTTGCAGGGAAATAATACGCTCGCTCTTGATCACATAAATTATGCCGTTACTGTTGATCCGCAAAATGCAAAGGTTAACCAGATAAAATCAAATTTAGTGATTCTAGGGCTTTTCAGATAATATTGAAATTTTATCTCATGGTATGGTTTTTAATGCCGATATTAAGACAAGGTAAAAATTTGAAGGTGAGAAAGATTTGAGAAAAATGATTGAAAAAAATTTAAATAAAGCTGATTCTAATTTCTTGTTGTTGATATTTATTTTTTTCGTTCTTATTATGATGCCTGCATATGCCGGCGCATTTGAATACGGCAGTTCAAAACCTTATTATGATGAAAATATCGAACTGAAAATCAGGTCGGTTGACGTCTCAAAATTCCCGGTAATAACTACATATGTTTATGTTACTGACGAAGACGGGGCAATTTACAGGAATTTAAAGCCGAACTATTTTAAAGTATCCGAAAATTGTATTAAAATAGACCATGTGAAAGTGGAGACTGACCCGAAAGTTATGAATCTGGTCCTTGCTCTTGATATTTCAGGGTCGATGAAAAGAATGTTAAAGGAATTGAAGCAGGACGCTTTTCAATTTTTAAACGCTCTCGATCCTAACGATAAATGTGCGATAGTAGGTTTTCGCCAGAGTATAAAATTGTTGCAGGATTTTACAAGCGATCAATTTAAGCTTCATAAGGCTTTATTTACGCAGAAAGCCGACTGCGGAACGTATTTATACGATGCGCTTTATCTTGGCATTGACATGCTGAATAAGCGTGACGGCGGCAAGGCGATATTGGTTATAAGCGACGGCAGTGATGAAAGCCCGTCAGGAAAAAAACCGTTTTCGAAACATACAATTGAAGAAGTAATTGATCATGCGAGACGGTCTGGTATTCAAATATATACGATTGGCCTTGGTTATGATGTTCTTGAGGAACCTTTAAGAATGCTTGCTGATAAGACAGGCGGCGTGGCCCAATTCTCGCCGAATCCCTATGAACTTAAATATAACCTGAAAAAGGTATTACAAAGCTTCAAAACTTTTTATAAAATTATGTACATTACCTATAATCCTGAACTTTCTCAAACTCAACGGGCTGTTGAGGTAGAAGTAAGGACACCGCACGGCAAATCATCGGCGTTAACCTCTTATTCAACAAAATAATCAGTCGTAGTTTTTGTAACATTTAATCGTAGTATTTTTTATTGTATTAGCTGTGGAAGGGTGATTTTATGGAAGGTTTATTTAATTATTTCAAGTACTTGAAAATTTATTTTAATTTAAACGATGATTCGTTTACATTTAAACGCTTTAATTTTTTCTCATGGGAATGATAACTTTTTATTATAGTGAGTAAATTTAAACATCATAGCGGCTTAAGTGTTGGGTAAAAAATATCACTGTGGCAATTATAGGATTGAATTTTTGAATTTCTTATTAATAAATTTATAATTAACCGGGAGTCCGGTTAGCCGGAGGTGTTGCATTAAATGTCAAAAAGTAATAATTTAAGAGGTGGTATTGATTTGAACGTTGAATTTTATATTAATGCGCTTGAAAAAGGTGATAAAATAACAAGATCTTTTGCAGCTGAACTTTTAGGCGAAATAGGCGATAGAAAGGCAATAGATCCTTTGAAAAAAGCCCTTACCGATGCTGAGGAAATTGTCAGGGTTTATGCCCAAAAATCGCTTATGCGTTTTGAGAAAAATGATAAAAAGGCGGTATAATAAGAAATTAAAAGGCATTTATCCATTATAAAATTACGTTGAATTTATAAAAATATATTGATTAGTGTTTAATAATTATATCGAAGTATAAATAATAAAAGTATAAATAAAAAACCGGATTCTGAATTAATCAAAATCCGGTTTCTTTATTTAATTAAGACCTTTAGAAATTGAAAGGCTAATTATTTCTTTTCTTCTTTTGGAGCTTCTGGAGCTTTAGGAGCTTCTGCAGCTTTTTCGCCAAATGAAGCGATTACGAACAATTTAGCTTCTACTTCTTTGTCGCCTTCTTTAACTTTTTCTGTAACGAATGTACCTTTGAATTCGAATGTTTTTTCAGCAAATTTTTCTACTTTTTTAACTTCTTCAACTTTTGCGTCAGCTTTAACAGCAACTGGTTCTTTGCCTTCAACAGCTATCATAACTTTGCCGTCTTTTTCTACGAATTTGCCAACGAGAACTTCTTCTGTAACAGCAGCTTTAACTTCTTCTGTTTTAGGAGCTTCTGTTTTAGGAGCTTCTGGAGCTTTTTCAGCTTCAGCTTTAGGAGCTTCTGTTTTAGGAGCTTCTGCAGCAGGTGCCTGCGCATAAGCATAACCCATAACCATTACTGAGAAAACTAATGATAATACTACTGAAAGTGACTTTTTCATTGTAAAGACCACTCCTTTAAATTTTTTAAAATTTTTAGGCTTTACGCCTTTTGGTGATTTTCACCTTTTACATCTTTTTGTTGAGCAAATTGCATGCCAATGTTTTGTAGGATGCGTTGTTTGTTTCAACATGGCGAATTATATCATACTAATTTTAAATTGTCAAGTGTGTCAATAACCTCTTAAATTCGATGTAATTAAAAAACATAAAAAAAATTATGCTTGTTTATTTGTTCTCATTGTTATTATTTGGCTGTGATTCTGAATGCTGCTCTGATATTTGCTGGCCGCTTACTGTAACTTCATGATTGTTATGCTCTTCGTCAATATCCTGGGCGTGTGTGACAAACCTGTAGATCATAAAAATTATTCCGGATATCAAATATGAAAGCGTTGCGAAAAAAATCGCTTTTGGTATTGATATGATATAAATGGTAACAATTAATAACCAGAATCCTATTTGTATCAATACTCTTTTAAATAAAGGCAGTTTATTTTTTTTTGCCTGCTTTAATGCGGGATACGGAATTAATGAAATCATTAGAAGCGAAGTTACGAACATTCCGAATGTTATTATATTTGTATATCTTTCGAGATTATAAATTGTGCCGAGTAAAACCAGTGATGCCGCGAACGCCGCTCCGCCTGGTATCGGTAATCCCTGAAAATAAGGCTTATGCGGCATTATGTTAAAACGCGCAAGCCTCAACGCGCCGCAAAGAATAAATAAAAATGAAACAAATATACCTATAACGCCGGTGGATTCCATATAATTATAATAAACCAGCATTGAAGGCGCCACGCCGAATGAAACAAGATCGGCAAGTGAATCGAACTCTGCGCCGAACATTGACGTGCCTGAAGTCATACGCGCTATCCGGCCGTCCATTATGTCAAATACCATAGAAAAGAAAATATACCACGCGGCCCATGTAAAGTCTTTTTTTATTATAAATTGAATCGCCGCAAATCCGCAAAATAAATTTGCCGCCGTAAAAGTGCATGGTATTGCATAAGCATAAACTTTTTTCATTTTATTAATGTTCTCCTGATAATTATTAAGCTGTGATTATTATAACCTTAAAGAGTTTTTATAGGTCCTATTTTTAATGTGTATACATTGAAAATTTAACTCTGTTTCTTTATGTCTGCCATATTGAAAATAATTTAATTTACCGTTTTAAAATATATTTTATCCTTTAAATAAAATATAAATTAATCTACAAACTCAGCAAGTACAGTTTCGCCGGATGTTACGTTTTGCATTAATTCTACATTGACTTTTATTTTTTCGTTTTTAGGCAGGAAAACTTCGACTCTCGATCCGAATTTAATCATACCGAAACGGTCGCCCTGGCCTATCAAGTCGCCGACTGCGACATCGCATACTATTCTGCGCGCTAGCACACCTGCGATTTGTTTTACCAGAAGCTTTGTCGTTTTGCCTTCAAATCCTACCATATTCATTTCATTATCAAATGAAGCCTGCGGATTGAACGCCGCATCGAAATTGCCCGGCCTGTACTTTACAAAACTGACGGTGCCTTCGATTGGCGCGCGGTTGACATGTACGTTAAAAACAGACATAAATATAGCTATTTTTAATGCAGGCCCTTTGATATATTCATTTTCTTCGCATTCTTCGATTGAAACGATAGAGCCGTCGGCCGGTGATACTATCTTATTATCATCCTGCGGAGTTTCACGCTGCGGGTCACGGAAAAAATAAACACAAAATGCCGCGAAAAAATAAGCAAGCCATCCTAAAATTTTACTGAACCTTTTTAGAATTGTTCCGCCTATAATCACTCCGATAATATATGGATAACC
>JASDSY010000031.1:0-98006 GCA_041441465.1 Candidatus Wallbacteria bacterium | reverse complement strand
TGAACCTTTTTAGAATTGTTCCGCCTATAATCACTCCGATAATATATGGATAACCATCTTTTGCAATTTTCATTTTTTATTTTCACCTTCGTTTTATGTAAATTTATTATTATTACTTTGATTTTATGGTTTTAATTCCGCCCATATATGGAACTAATACTTCAGGAATCGTTATGGTGCCGTCGGCTTGCTGATAATTTTCAATTACCGCGACAAGCGTTCTTCCTATTGCCAGGCCTGAGCCGTTTAGAGTGTGGACAAATTCAGGTTTTGCTTTAGGGTTTCTTCTGAATCTGATATTTGCGCGGCGCGCCTGGAAGTCCTCAAAATTTGAGCAGGATGAAATTTCGCGGTACATATTGTATGAAGGCAGCCATACTTCGATATCATAGCATTTTGCGGCCGAAAATCCTATATCGCCGGTGGATAATGCCATTACTCTGTAAGGAAGCTTAAGAAGCTGCAATATTTTTTCGGCATCGGCTACGAGTTTTTCATGCTCTTCGTAGCTTTTTTCGGGCAGTGTAAATTTTACAAGCTCGACTTTATTGAATTGGTGCTGCCTGATAAGGCCTTTCATATCCTTGCCGTAAGAGCCTGCTTCAGCCCTGAAACATGGCGTAAAAGCGACATACTTAACCGGAAGTTCTTCCATTGTGAGCATTTCGTCGCGGTGTATATTGGTTACAGGCACTTCGGCGGTCGGTATCAAATAATAATCCATAGGACGCACTTTGAATAGGTCTTCTTCGAATTTTGGAAGCTGGCCGGTGCCCTGCATTGAATCGCGATTTACCATAAACGGCGGCAACACTTCGGTGTAGCCGTTTTCGTTAGTATGAACATCGATCATAAAGCTTATGAGCGCTCTTTCAAGACGAGCTGCGTCGCCTTTTAATATAGTGAAACGCGTTCCGGTTATTTTAGCTGCTCTGTCAAAATCAAGTATTCCGAGTTTTACGCCAAGGTCGCCGTGCGCAAGCGGCGTGAAATCAAACTTGCGCGGTTCCCCCCATTTGCGGATTTCGGCGTTTGCTGATTCGTCCGCGCCGACCGGCGCTGTTTCATGACATATATTTGGCACAAATAACATTACATTTTTTATCTTTTCTTCAATTTCCGAAAGCTTCGGATCAAGGTTTCTTACGCGTAAAGCTATTTCTTTCATTTCATCGAGTTTTGCCGATACGTCGGTGCCGTCTTTTTTAGCTTTCGCGATTTCAGCGTTAGTTTTATTTTGAAGGCATTTTAAATCCTCGACTTCTTTTATTACAAGGCGGCGTTCATCGTCGAGCTTTAAAAATTCATCGATCGGAGCTATCGTTACCAATGTATGGTTTTCAATAGCGAACTTTCTGCCTTCAGTTGTTTTAAAAAAAGTTTTGATTTCATCATCGGATTGCTTATCTGTAAATTTGGATTTATATGCAGTTGTGAGCGCTTCTGTAACTTCAAAAACGCCGCGCGCTATAAGTCCTTTTTTTATTCTGTCAATATCCGATTTTATTAACTTAGGATCTAACATATAATAATTCCCCCGATTTCTATCTAAACATTATATAAAATAAAACAAAAATATCATGATTACATATAAAAATAATAGTAATTCTAAATAATTGTTTTTATTTTAATTTTAAAAATAAGAAATTATAACAAATTTAATCTTAAAAATCAAATATTTCAATTTATAACAGCCAGCCTGTCTTTTTGAATTGTTCCAGATGCGCTGGCACTTTTTCTTTCAGTTTTTCCGCTTCATTCATGTCAGTTATGGCGGCATTATCTTTCCATTCGTCAGATAAATCTATGCGGTTAAAACAGAAATATAAAAAATTCATTGTTTCGATGTCATAATTTGAATTTATTATACTGATTTCACGCATAAATTTGCCTTCGGGCGAATTAAAACTTTTAAATAATAAGTATGTTTGCGCCGGCGCCGTTGCGCTTGAAATATCTTTACATTCCATTACATTGAAATTAAATTTAAACACCATGAAATTTTTAGCGAAATTTATTTTTATGCCGGATTCCGAAAGTTTTTTAGATAAAGTCAGGTAGCCTTTATATTCGCTTTTTTTAGTGAAATTTTTAAACTTCAAAAAATCAGGCATCGCGAATTTTTTATTTTCGCCTGATATAAAATCATATCTTAATGATTCATAAATGACGGCATAATGAGTTTCATTGATAGGTTTGATATTAATTTCAGCGAAATTTTTTATGTGCATGAATAAGTTCGTGCGCGAAACAGCGGTTTCGGAAATGCCGTTATTTTCAAAATATTCTATTATCTTAAAAAATAATTCGGATGGGCTTTTAAAAATTTGAAATAACATTCCGAGCGTGTTTCTCAGGTGGCCGCTGTTGTAAATTAAATCCAGGAAACGACCGAGCCTTTGCAATTTTAAAATTTCGCCGACACTCATGTTTTGGGTTTTAATAACTGCGTATGGAGGATATTTTTCATATAACAGTCCGAGTTTTTCTGCGTTTTGCCATAATTTGGTGCCGCGAAGTATTTTTAACTGCCAGAATTGAACGCTCGACGGCATTTTTAAAAGCAATTTATCAAAGGAATTCAGGCATTTTTCATACGTGTCGCCCGGCAGGCCGTACATTAAATCGGCGTGCACTTCAACTTTTGTCTCATTTATTAAAATGTCTAAAAGTTTTGACGGCGTTATTTTTTTATTTTCAATTCCATCCTTTCCATCTTTTTGCATTTCATCGCGCCCAACCGATTTTAGCGATTCGTTATCGAAAGATTGTATTCCGATCTCAAATTGAAAATATTTTCTGTTCAGAGATTTTAAAAAATCCAGAATTTCAGCATTAAATTTATAAGGGCTCATTTCAAATTGAAATATCAGGCCTTCCGGAGCTTTCTTTACAATGTGCCTGAAGATGGCCATTGTTCTGCCGCTGTCGTCGTTAAACGTCCGGTCTATGGTTCGCACCGTTTCCAGCCCTTTTATTTTTATTATGCTGTCGATATCCGAAAGCGTTCTTTCTATAGGAAAATATCTGACTGCCGGCGCGTTCGACGGTTTCAGCGAACTCAGACAGTAATGGCACTGGTTCGGGCAGCCGCGCGAAGTTTCAAGGTATACGAATGATTTTTGCTTTATGTCGGCCTGAGAATTATAAAGCGGCGCTATATTCTCAGGATTATTAATTATCACCGGCTCGGCGCAGTTGAATATGAATTCATTTTTGCCGCGGAAACGCGCCGCGAGCCCGTCGATTTTTGAAAGCTCACTTAACTCGCCGGCCGGCCGGCCTTCGCCGCATGCTACATTAATGCTTTTGACATTTGCCTTGAAACATAATATTTGTTTTTCCAAAAATTCGGCGAACGCTTCCTCGCCTTCGCCGCATATTGAAAAATCAGCTCCGCACATGGCCTCGATATCGCCGAGGCATGCCGAAATAACTTCCGGGCCGCCTGTGAGCGTTACCGCTTCGGGATAGGCCGTATTTACGAATTCTATAAGCCTTTTTATCAGTTCGCGGTTCCAGATATATGTGGAAAAGGCATATAACTCGAATTGCCGCTGAAAAAGCATGCGGGACATATATTCGAAGCTGTCGTTTAAGTTAAATTCAAATACGCTGATTTCGTAGTCATTTTCGTTGAATGTAAAGCCGCTTTTGGCAGCGCGGTCATTAAAATATTTTAAAAGGTATGAAACCGCTATCGAGCTCTGGCTGAATCTTGTATTTATGGCACAGACTGCGATTTTATATTTTCTGTTTTTGTTTTGCAATTTTATGTTTTACCTGCCGTTCTATGTGTTTTTATTTACGCTATATTTTTACATTAGAGACTATATGAAATTATTTTTTTAAAATAAAACATAATAAAATCATAGTTTATTATGAATTTTTATGCTCGTTCCGCAAGTTCTCTAAAATTAAAAATCAATGTTTAAAATATGATTTTGAAAAATTCTTTTATCAATTCGACCTGGTTTGAATTTAAAATTATATGATGATTGCCGTAAGGATTATTTAAAAAATATTCCACTCCGGTTTCTACAGATACCTCGATCTGAGTCCGGCAGAGATTTTCGCGGTTGAGGCTTCTTAAAATATGCGCTGGCGAAAGAAAGTATTTATCGAGCGCCGGCGATATTTTAAAAATAGTGCATTCGCCCGGAACAAATCTTCCTTTTACGCCGACTCCTATTCCCGATTCGAAATGCGTGTCTAATATATATTCTTCCGTTATTGACGTCGGCACGGTGCAGTGCGCGAATATCGCCGTGTTATTTTGCGGGTCGATTACTGAAGGATTTGCCATAAATGAAGGAAGTTCGGTCAGCGCCCGCAATACGAACATCGACAGCAGTGCCGGAATGTCGCCTTCGCAGCCGGCCGTAATTCCTTCGTCGTTTAACATCGATAATGCAAGACAGCCCGTTGATTTAATTGAGGTTAAAAGATCGAAGCACCTCAATGTAAACCCTGATAATTTATATTTTGCGCAAATATTTTTTAAGCTGTCATATATTATCATCGAATTTTTAGATTCTTTTTCGGACGCGCCTTTGGCTAAATATTTCTCGATTTGCGAATTTTTAATTTCACCGTGATTTTTAATCTCATTTAAAACTTCGGCCATTTCAATGTTTACCAATTCTATTCCAAAAGTTTTTTTAACTTTTTTATAATCAATGCTGCTGCCTATGAGCCAATCCGAAGGTTTGCCGATAACGCCAAGCCGCGCGCCGTTGATTTTATGCTTCGCGTTGATTATTTTTTTTATGAACCCGAGCCTTGAGGCTATATATTCGGCCGGACCATGTAATATTTCGCCATTTTCGCCTTTTTGTTTTATAAATGATAATATTTCCATCGCGGCCGGAAGCGAATTATGCGCCTCAGAAGTCAGAAGAATATAGGGCGGTTTTAATTCTTTGTAAATTTTTAAAAATTCGCTCTCGACTCCGCCTGATTTTATGAATAATAACGTCACCGGCAATTTTTTTGCCTCTTCAAGAGGTATCGCGGCAATTTTATCGTCTAAAAATTTTTCGACGTTTTTCTGGAATTCAAAAAGACTCTTATCAATTGAATTTTTGTCATGCACTGGAGATATAAGTTCATAAAAAGATACAGTCATTATATTGCCGCCTTCCATAATTAATTATTTTTTTGTTTTTAATATTTTTGGAACTATATTATATCATTAATGTACTTAATATCAATAAAATTTTAACTTAAATTTGTGTTGTTACTAAATATTTATTGACAGCGCAGTAAGTATTTAATACAATAATCGTATTTAAATAGATTAGAGGCAATATAATGAAAACTGCAATAGTCCATGAATGGCTTGTATCATACGCGGGTTCTGAAAAAGTTACCGAGCAGATATACGGGTTATACCCTTCTGAAATATATACGATGGTGCATAAAAAAGAAGTGTTTAATGATACGCTCTTGAAAGACGCCAAGGTATTTACATCGGCTCTTCAAAAATACCCTTTTAAGTTGGGACTAAATCACCATCGTTTATTTTTGCCGTTTATGCCTTACCTTGTCGAACAATATGATCTTTCTTCTTATGACGTGGTGCTTTCATGCTCTCATGCCGTGGCGAAAGGTGTTATTACAAGACACGATCAATTGCATATAAATTACAGCTGCTCGCCTATCCGCTATGCATGGGACCTTTATTACCAATATTTGAATGAGAGCGGCCTTACTTCTGGTCTTAAAGCTTTAATGGCTAAAATTATACTTCATTATATTCGCATGTGGGATTATGCTACCTGTTACCGGCCTGATTATATTATTACCCTTTCTCACTATATCGCTCGCCGTATCAAGAAAATATACGGACGTGAATCGACCGTCATTTATCCGCCGGTCGATGTCGAGAATTTTAAATTCTCAGATAAAAAAGAGGATTTTTACCTTGCAGCTTCGAGAATGGTGCCTTATAAAAAAATGGATATGATCGTCGAGGCGTTTTCGAAAATGCCTGACAAAAAACTTGTCGTTATAGGCGACGGCCCTGATTTCGATAAAGCTAAATCAAAGGCCTCTAAAAATGTCGAACTGCTCGGCTACCAGCCTTTTGAAAAATTACGAGATTGCATGCAGCGCGCTAAAGCTTTTATATTCGCCGCTGAAGAAGATTTCGGAATAGTTCCGATAGAGGCGCAGGCATGCGGAACGCCGGTAATTGCTTTCGGGCGCGGCGGAGTTACCGAAACGATATTAAACGGCAAAACCGGCCTTTTCTTCGATGAACAAACCCCTGAATCGCTTATTAAAACTATTAATAAATTCGAACAGGATTTTTATAAAAATTTCGACCCGAAAGAAGCGCGCAAACAGTCGGAATTTTTCAGCATTGAACGCTTTCGGCGCGAATATAAGGAATTTGTAGATTCTAAAATGAATGAAAAATTTAATTAATATTTTTGAATGAAATTTTTAAGGGTAATTACAGAACTTTAAAAATTATCAATTGCCATTTTAAAAATTTGATTTTATGCAATTAAATTATTTTTATCAGATAATAAAAATATGAGGTAATTATGAAAATAGCTGTTATAACCGGCATAACCGGCCAGGACGGCCCGTACCTTGCCAAATTGCTTCTTGAAAAAGACTATAAAGTCATAGGCCTTACAAGAAGTTATAATACGGCTAATTTAAAAGGGCTTGAATATCTTGACATAAAAAACGACGTTGAAATTTGCGAATGCGACTTAACTGATATTCCCGGCATAATGACTTTATTTGAAAAATACCGGCCTGATGAGATTTATAACCTTGCAGCCCAGAGCTCCGTCGGCTTGTCGTTTAATCAGCCTATCGTCACTGTGCGTTTCAATACCATATCAGTTTTAAATATGCTCGAGTGCATTAAAATGATCAATCCGAAAATTAAATTCTACCAGGCGTCAAGCAGTGAAATGTTCGGACGCGTTTCGCAGCTGCCGATAACTGAAGATTATTATTTTTATCCGCAGAGCCCTTACGCTATTTCAAAAGCTTCGGCACACTGGATTGCCGTCAATTATCGCGACAGCTACGGCCTTTTTACCACCTGCGGTATCCTTTTTAACCATGAATCTTTTTTGAGAAGCGATAATTTTTTCGTGAAAAAAGTTATAAGGACCGCTATTGCAATAAGCAAAGGCATTGCTTCTGAATTAAGAGTCGGAAATATCGACATAAAAAGAGACTTCGGATACGCTCCGAAATATGTCGAGGCTATGTGGCTTATGATGCAGCAGGAAAAGCCTGATAACTTTATCGTCTGCTCAGGTAAGTCAGTTTCGCTTCGCGAAATTATACACTACGTATTCGAAAAAATGAATATATCCGCCGATAAACTTATTATTGACCAATCGTTATACAGGCCTGCCGATATCGACGATACTTACGGAGATAACAGCAAGGCGCGTAATATCCTTAATTGGGATTATAATATGAATTTCTTTGAGGTGCTTGATATCCTTATAGATGAAGAACTCCGAAATTATAAATAAAAAAATATATATTAGGCTTATTACTTAAGTAACTCGATTTTTACAGGATTAAGTATGTTAAAAATTTATGAACGATAATAGTTTTTTATTAAAATAGATTTTAAAATAAGGATTTTTAATTAAGTGCCAGAACTTTAGAATTATCATATTTGCTTCATGCTAGCCGACATTTCTTATTATATTTATGTCTTTGAATTCAGTTCCTTCAATAAAAATTTTTATACCTTCACAATACTTCGGAGACCGCCCGAATTCCCTGAAATCTTTTTCTGGAAAACATCCGGCAGTCGCTGCCTGTACCACGCCGCCGTGAGAAATTATGAGAGCATTTCCGTTTTCAGGAAGCGATTTCGCGATTGTTTTTATATATTCACGAAGCTTTACCGCAAATTCATATAGATGCTTTTTTTGTCTGTACGCCGGCGGAAATTCATCGAAATCGCCGTCCCAATAAACTTCTAAATCAACAATCTCGCCCGGCGGACATAAAATTTCATTATGCTCGTTTACCGTAAATCCCATTGCTTCCGCCGTTTCGATTGCCCTCGGTAAATCGCTCGTAACTACTATATTATATTCAGGATTTAACTTTTTTGCCGCTTCTCTGGCAAGCGCTACGCCTTCTGGCGATAAATTCTGCCCCGCAGCCCTTATACTGTGCCTTAAAATAGTTATCGTTTTCATTTGCAGCCTCTATTTTAATTTTATTATGAATTCAAATTGTTGAAATTATACCATAATTTTATAAATATATCACCTGTCACTAAATTGTGATTTTTTTGGCTGAAAACTTTTTTTCAGGGGGAGGCGAAGGGATTATCCCTTCCCTCCCCCTTGAAACCCCTTCCAATCCTGCTATATCTACCGTTGTTTTGGTGAAGTCATCGTTTGATTTTGTAGTGTTTTAGTTTCATCGACCGCTGCGCGTTCAATGAAACACGGCAATCGGCCGCGCGAATTTTTTATGTGTTTATGCGATGCCTTTTGCGGCCGAAGGTGAATTACTGTATTTCATTTTATACTAAATTATGAGGTTTTATGAGATTTTTTTCAATATAAACAAAAAAATGTTACTTGCTGGATGGATATGTGTGTATTATCATACTACATTGTATTTATTTTACTCGTTTCTTAAATAGGTATCGTATTATTAAAAATATATGAATTTAAATTCATTAATGTTTTGCTGTAAAATGGAGTAACCGGTCTTAAAATTTATGATCGAATCATTGACAGTTTCAAAAATATTTTATAAAATTAGATCATGAAAAAAAGTTCTTTATTTTTAACAATTTCAATTTTCTTTTTTGTAGTCCAAGTTTTGACGGTGCCGTTAACGGCCAGTGGAGCCGGCATTAACGATGTGAAAAAATCGTTAAAATCCGACGGCATTTCTTCTCAAAACTCCCAATCAATCAATCAATGTCTTTAAAAGGTAATGGTAATGCCAAACAACAATTAAAATCTGAAAAAATTTTAAAGGATGAAATAAAGAAAAAGCCGCGTAATCCTTTTGATATTCCAATGCCATTGAAAATAAAAGTTAATGGTAAGGATAAGCTTATTTATATTCCGGGAATTTTTAATCCAGCCAATTATCCTAAAAATAAATCTTATAAAATTCAAATCAAACCAAAGATTAAATCGACTAAAATTAAAATAGGAAGAATTTCAGAACCGGTAAGGATAGGAGAAGAAAATACTATTCTGGCGGTACCGCTTAATATTTTCCCGAGATATACCGCAGAAAACGAACTTGAAAATCAAGCATTAGACTCATTATATAAGCTTGCCGTAAGTGTTGAAAATTTTGATATAAAAAATTATATGAATATATTAAAAGACGGTAATAGTATTTTATATAATCCTGATTATTCAAAATATGTTAATATACTCAGTGCAGCTCGTTATTGCTTGCAGGTGTGTATTGAAAAACTTCTTCAAACTTATTCTGCGCCAAATGAAGATGTTTCGCAAAATGACTCATTTTCAAAAGCGTATTATCAAAGTATAATTGATAATTACAATCACGCTACCGATGAAAATACTTTAAAAATATTAAATTTATGCAGTGCGAAGCTTTCTGAATTAAATAAAAAACTGAATGATTATTCAGCGAAACAAAGTTCTGAAACAATGCTAAAAATAAAAGAACTTGATAAGAAGATAGAGGTATTGATAAATGATCCGAAGCAAACTGTTGATTATTTTCAAAAACAATATTTTGAGCTTAATTCCAATAAATTGTCACTTTATTTTCAATTAATGGGGAATTATTTAGTAGCGCGTGATTATACCGCTTCGGTCGAATTAATTAAGCAAGTTGATAAGATGTATGATTCTTGGCCTTCGACTATAGATGCTAAGTGCGCTACTTTGCCGGTTTCTATAAATAAAGATTTAAATATGTATGCGAATATATACGGTTCGTTTTTTAATATTATGGAAGAATATGGCAATAATGTTAAAAACTATGAAGAAGGGGAGAATTTAAAAAATACGGTTAAAGAAAAATTTGAAAAAATAAAGGATAAATTATACTATCCTGAATCAAACGAAGTTATTGCATTGCAAAATTTAAATGAAGTTAGAGCGAGAATAGGTAATTCGGCTTCCAATTTTATAGTTGAACCAATAATAAACAAAATATATTTTACAAGAACGGAATATGTTGAATTAACTCCGATGGATATTCCTGATTCGGCAGACTGGTTGAATATCAGGTGTGATTTGAGAATTATAGGAAGTAACCCTTCGCAACCGGAACTGGAACAGTTGAATATGGTAAAAAGGCCTTTTAAGATAGTTATAAAAAGTGAAGTCTCGAATGAATTAAAAGAAGTCGTATTGATTCATGATCAATTAATGCCTAATTCTTATAAAGCTAAATTTCAACCAAATTCAGATAAAAATTTAATAAATGATGAAGTGAAAAAACCTGGTATTGCTGTATTTACAAATGACAGAGGAATCGGCAAAGAAACCCTGGAAATATATTCGAATAGCAAATTTCAAAAGATGCTTGGTTATTCAACCGACGACACTGCTACGATTGATTTAAGTAAATCAATTTTCAGCACATCTAAGAGTTTTTTGAAAAGCGGTGGTGCGGAAAAAATATATGTTAATTATAATAATAAAACATCTGAAACATTTATTAAACATCCGGCAGATTGGCTGATAATTGATACTCACGGAGGAATTCTAAGTGGTACGATAATAGTATTTGATTCTGAACATAAAGTATTATTTCGTTTTGAACCAAAAGATATTAAAAATTTAAATAATAAATTGCAGGTTTTATATTTAGGTGCGTGTAAATGTTTAAATTTTAAAAATAATCTTCCTTGCTTTGCGAGAAATTGGCATGAAAACTTTTCAAATGGTTTAATTTTTGGTTATTTATTATCAGTAAGAGGTGAAATGATTGAAGCTGTGATAAAAGAAGTTAATAATCAACTGAATCAAATAGAATCTAAGGCAGAACTTACACCTGAAAAAACAATTGAGATTTTTAAGAAAGCCCATGAAAATGTTTATAATAATACATTTAAAGATATTTCTGATGGATTAATTGATGATTATAAAACAGCTCGCTTATTTGCATATATTTATAAAAATAAATATTATTATGTAAGAGATCATAAATCAACTGAAAATGGAATTGAATTTATAATGGGAAGTTCTGAAATTAAATTACAATAAAGGAAGTATAAAATTATGAAAATACGTTTGATTTTTGCCTTTTTTTTAGTTATTTTATTTAATTCTTATGCAATAGCTGAAGTTAAAGATACAAAAGAAATTGAATATAATACCATATATAAAAATTTATATATGTCTTCAATTAATGATTATAGCGAAGGCCCAGGCGGAATAATATTGAATAAAGGCGGTCTGGATTATAGTGTTAATATATTGAAAAATGTTCCGTGGTCAAAAGAAAGTTATTGTACGCTGGCACTTTTATCTTCGGTAGATGAATTAACTGATGACGCTAAAGAAGAGACATTAAAAATGATAGATAAATATATATCTCAGCAAATGTCTTTAGATGAAAATATACCTGAAAAACTTGCTACTATAGCTATTTTATTTCCAGGAATTTCTGAGGAAGACCTTAAAAATAGAAAAGAAAAGCGTGAGATCGCTCAAGATTTTTTAATAAAATTATGTAATTCTTCCGATAAAAATTATGCGTCATTAGCTAATTTGATATTGATTTTTAAAAGAAAACTCAAAGTAAATGATGCTGAAGTGGAAAAATATAAAAATTTATTTAAGGAAAAATACACGGATCATCCTGCTTTACCAATATTAGAATTAGACTATACCTATAAGCCGTATTATATTCCGATGTCGATTTTTTATAATGGGTTTTTATTGGATGGAAAAAGCCATGAAGAAAAAATAGCAATGATTAAAATATTAGAGGAGAAATATAAAGATATCATAATGCCTTCTGGCGATACTTATCAAGCTCAATGTTGGGCATGTACAGCAATGTGTTACCATTTTAAAGAAAATAATGAAAAAGCTAAAGAATATATTAAACAAATAGAAACAAAAGAGTCTAAATGTACATTGCTGCCATTTTTAAGGTTTATGATAGAATAAGTATTGGAATATTCAGCTTTTATAGCTAAATAATAAATTTGACTTCAAGCGAATAAAATTCTTTATTTTCATAGAAGAGAATATTCTTTGAAAACAAAAAACTCAGGAAATTATTATCTTTCCTGAGTTTTAATTTTTAATTTCTATGAGTGTGTGTGGATGAATGAATTATTTTGTTGAGTAGGTCATGAATTCGTTCTGGTTAATAGGCATTCTCGCTGTCGTGCCGTCAAGCGCCTCTACCGTTATGAAATAATAGATTTCTTTATTTGAATCGGCGCCGTTTATTTCCGCCTTGAATTCAAGCGGATTATTTGTGGCTCCGGCTGTTACCGGAACGAATGTGCCGCTTTTGTCATTTGACCAGTGAACAAGAACTTTTTCGTTATTTAATACGCGCTTGGTGTCAATGTTGAATGTAATGTCAAATGATGAATTGCTTACCGCTCTTGTTCTCGCGTTTTTTATCTGTAGCGGATCGGCCATTACAAGCTGCGTAATGCAGTGAATAGCGCCGTTTGCGGTAATTATATCGCGGCAGTCGTAACCTTTGACGGTATGATTCGGAAGTATTTTACGATAAATGCCGAGCGCTTCGTCATCTGTACCTTTGTTATATACCGGGACCATGACTAAGTCATTTACAAAAACTGAATTTGTATGGCTGTATGACGTGCCGTCATATTTTGGCATCGGTATTCTTGTTACGATAAATTTTTCGCCGAGACCGTTTGTTTCGTTTTCTAATGTTTTAACGTTTGCGGCTAATATTTCATAATTGCCAGGCGCGCCGTCAGCAGGAGTTTTATATTCGCCGACTATAAAATTTTTGTCGTCGAGCAATTTAGAGAACATATCGACATGGCCTGTGCCGTCTCTTTTCATCTGTTTCAATATGATTACTTTTTTCATGCCGAAGTAATCTTTCATATATTTTTCGAATTGTTCGCGGGTCATATTAGGATCGCCGCCCTGGCTCGGATCGAATACTACGTCTGTTACGATAGCTACGCCGTGGCCGTCGGTCTGGAAATTGCCGCCGGGCAGTATCAATTTGCATGGATTTACTTTGATATTTAATGTTTTACCGATGATTTGCGGGAATTTATCGTCGTTAGGACGCGGCCTGTTATATACGCAGTCGATTATTTCACGTGTGCGGTCGGATTTATATATGAAAAACGGACCGAAATCGCGCATCCATACGCTGTCAAGATCGGCTTTTACGATTTGCAGGTTTTCAGCTTTTGCGCCGGCTGCCACTAATCTGTCTTTTAAGCCGTTTTCTGAATATGCGGCAACGAATACTTTGGCGTGCTGGCTGGAATCCGCTATTAACTGAGTCATTAAACCCGAATAACCGGCCCATGAAAAGCATATGCCTTCACATTTTTCGAATTCGCCCGGAGTCCAGAATACGCCTTCAGGCGCGCGTAATACCCTGTTTTCGAAAGGCTTGTATTTGTCTTTGAGATATTGGTCGAAATTATTCTTTAAGTAATTTTGTTCCTGCTCCGTTAATGACTGCGGAAGCGGTTTTGAAAAATCCTTTTCGGCGGCGTTAACCGCGAATGAACTGTTAAATAAGATGGATAAACCTAAAAATGCCGATACTGCTAATTTTTTCATACTAAATACCCCGCAAATTTAATTTAAATTTTTTTATTTTTATGTTGTCTTTTAAGTTAGTAAAAAAATTATACCATAAATTTATGAAATAATCATGAAAAATAAGAAAATATTCTAAAAAAATTGATGTTTTTTTTATTAATTAAGCTTTTGCTTGTGTTTGTGTATCTGAATCGCCGCCTGATTCAACATTGCCTGCTGCCTCTATATCAGGGTTTATTAAGGCTATATCGCCGCTTTCGTCGTTTAATTTTGCAAGTTCCATACATTTCTTAAATTCTTTATAGGCGAAATAAAGGATCGGTACTATCAAAAAACTTGCTTCTGAGGTAAATGCGGCAAAATCGTAAATTCCGTGTATGAATATCGAAGCCAGAAGTCCCTTTAAAACATACATTTCACGCATTTTAAAGCTTTTCTGGAAAATAGAAAGGCCTATATAATATCCCATAATTCCCGTAGCGATAGCGTGCATTGGAACGGCGGTTAATGCTCTTAATATGCCGACCGTTATCGCATCCTTTGACGGAAGTATGTATAATATGTTCTCGACGAGCGCAAAGCCCATGCTCGCCATTACCGAATACACTATGCCGTCGACATGTTCGTCAAAAGCGGCGTCTTTATATACTTTATTCAGCACAATTTTCATTTTTCCGTATTCTTCGCATAACGCGGCTATAAAAAAAGCGTTTATAAGGTTTAATATCAAAATAGATTTTATTCCGAGCATCTCAAAAAAATTTTTCAGTATGGTTTCGACGATTGCGACGGGAAAGGCGAAAAGCATGCCGTAAATAAAAACCTGCTTCAGATTTGCATAAGGCTCAGGTTTTAAACTGTCCCATTTTACTATTTTATGTGTTATCACAGCGACCGGTAATATTGAAAGGCAGAGTAAAAACAATTTAAATTTTCCTCCCGGGTTAGTTATAGGGCATAGATAAATTTTAATTATGATTGTTAGTTGTTATGGAGAAGAATTATACTACAATTTTAATTTTTTTTCTATATTCTAAAAAATAAATGTTGCTTGCATTTTTATTTTTATTTTGTTAAAATATTTTCAATAAATTAAAACCTATATCTTAAAAGACAATTTAAAAATTGAAGGAGAATGTTTAAATGACACAGATCGTTGAAGTAAAAGCTCGTGAAATACTTGATTCAAGAGGTAACCCGACAGTTGAAGTCGATGTAATTCTAAGTTCAGGTGAAATGGGCCGTGCCGCAGTTCCGTCAGGCGCTTCGACTGGTACTAACGAAGCTCTCGAATTAAGAGATGGCGATAAAAAAAGATTCCTCGGCAAAGGTGTATTGAATGCCGTAAAAAATGTTAATGAAATCATAGCGCCTGAAATAATAGGAATGGACGCTACCGAGCAGGCTAAAATCGATAAAGTTATGCTCGAACTTGACGGTACGGAAAATAAAAGCAAACTCGGCGCTAACGCCATTCTCGGAGTTTCATTAGCCGTTGCCCGCGCTGCAGCTTCGTTTTTCAATATTCCGCTTTATCAATACATCGGCGGCGTTAACGCTAAAGAATTGCCGCTTCCTATGATGAACATATTAAACGGCGGCGAACATGCCGATAATAATATAGATTTCCAGGAATTCATGATAATGCCTGCCGGCGCAAAATCAATAGCTGAAGCTATTAGAATGGGCGCTGAAACATTCCATAACTTAAAATCGATATTAAAAGCTAAAAAAATGGTAACTGCTGTCGGCGACGAAGGCGGCTTCGCTCCTAATCTTGAAAATAACGAAGAAGCTATTAAAGTTATAATCGAAGCCATTAAAAAAGCGGGTTACGAACCGGGTAAAGATATATTCATAGCTCTTGACGCAGCAGCTTCAAGCTTTTACAGTGAAGAAACAAAAAAATATACATTGAATTATAAATCAGAAAACAAAATCCAGAAATCTACCGATGAAATGATCGCTTACTACGAAGATCTTTGCGCTAAATATCCTATAATTTCAATCGAAGACGGCCTCGCTGAAAGCGATTGGGACGGTTTCAAAAAATTAACAGCTAAAATAGGCAAAAAAGTTCAGATCGTCGGCGACGACCTTCTGGTTACAAACGTTAAATACTTAAAACGCGCTATAGAAGAAGGCTCATGCAACGCGATATTGATTAAACTCAATCAGATCGGTTCATTGACCGAAACGCTCGATGCTATTGAAATGGCAAAACGCGCTAATTTCACCGCTATTGTTTCGCACCGCTCGGGCGAAACTGCCGATACTACAATCGCTGACCTTTCAGTTGCAACAAACGCCGGCCAGATTAAAACCGGTTCGATGTCAAGGACTGACAGAATAGCCAAATACAACCAGCTCATCAGAGTTGAGGAAGAATTGGCTGAAGTTGCTAAATTCCGTGGTATCGAAGTATTCTATAACCTTAAAAGAAAATAATTCATCGATATTTTATATAAATTTAAGGTGATTTCGATAAAATAAATAATAAGCGGGGTTTGGAATGCAGATTAAAAAAATATGTGCTTTTCAGACCTCGCTTTTTAAATATTAGGGGCAGTATGGATTTAAAAAATGAGATTAAACATCTTAAAAAAATAATTATATTCGAAAACCTGCAGGAAAATGACATTGAAGAAATGCTTTCATACGCTAAAATTGAAACCTATGAAAGCGGTACTGTCATATTTAAGGAAAAAGATCCCGGGTCTTCACTTTATATAGTATTATCAGGAATGGTAAAAGTTTACCGCGACCTTGCTGACGGCTCTTCGCATGATATCGCGAACTTCAAGCAATATGAATTTTTCGGCGAAATGTCGTTTATGGATAATCAATCCAGAAGCGCAAGCGCTCAGGCCCTCGATAATACAACTTTAATAAGTTTTGACTCTAAAAATTTTGAGAAATTTTCGGAAAAATATCCTGCCTCAGCTTTTAAATTTCATAAAAATATAATAAGTGAAATCCAGCAGCGCCTTAGAAAAACAAATGACCGGTATTCTTACCATTTTATTTGGGGCAAGATGATGAAAGACGCCTTGAATAAAAATTATGAAGAACTTGTTCAATCTAATGTCGAATTAGCTTCGAATAAGAATTTCCTGTATAATGTTATAAATAATTCTACTGAAATTATAATAGTTCTTGATAAAAATGAAAATGTAATGATTTTTAATTCAGGCGCTGAAAATAACCTGGTCATAAAATCTAATGATATAATAGGCAAAAATATAGCTTCGTTTTTTTGCGATAACAGCTATAATATCTTTTTAGAAAAAATTAACTCATTTAAAATCATTCAAAATTATGAATGTGAGTTAAAAAATTCTATCGGACAGAAACTTGCCGTGAGTATTTCCGCGTTTGTATTGAACTGCGATTCATTTAACAATTACGGCGACGGCATAGTCATAATGGCACATAATATAACTGCCCGCCGTATTCTTGAAAAACAGATATTGCAAAATGAAAAAATGATATTTTTAGGGAAGGTCATTTCCGAGATAATTCATGACATTAGAAATCCTCTGACTATTATACAACTTTCGTCTGAATATATCGCTTATCGTCTGAATACTTATTTTGATGAAAAATTAAATCAAAATATGACGCAAATTGAGGAATCGGTAACGCGCATACAGAAAATAATGTCGAATACTCTTGAATTCGCCCGCGCCATACCTAACTCAAAGAAAGAGTCTGTCAATCTTATAGATATAATCGATAAATCGATTAATATATCTAAAATTGGCAAAAAGCTTGAAAAATATGAAATTATTTTAAAAAAAGATATTAACAGCATGATAATGACCGGCAACGCATCGCAGCTTGAACAGGTTTTTATAAATCTGATCTCGAATGCAATACAGTCTTTTAACGATGATACTACCGGCCAGATTACTATCGGCCTCGCTGTTAATAAAGAAAATTATATCGTTACTATTAAAGATAACGGCTCAGGAATTTCTTCTGATATCATGCCGCATATATTCGAACCGTTTTTTACGACTAAGACTTCGGGCGATGGTATCGGGCTCGGGCTTTCTATTTGCAAAGCTATTATAAATCAGCATGATGGAAATATTACATGCAAAAGTGCTGTCGGCGAAGGCACTGAATTTATTATAACATTGCCTAAAATCCATCTTAAATCGGATGCTAAATCTGAAGTTATGCCGAAAAAAGACATTTTTAACGAAGAATATAAAAATAATTCTATAGACTCGCGAGATTTATAAAAACCATATTAATTATTTCGACGAACTTCCGATAAAATATCTATGATAAAAAATCATAGAATTTTACGAAAAAAAATTGCCTTATTATGCCTTTATTTAATGGCACTGATAACATCGATTACAGCCGGCCTGCCGTCGGTATTTGCATCTTCGACGCCTGTATTTGAGTCTGAAAAAAGAATAGGCGTAACCAACGATGCGATGGCTGCCGCTTCTGCATCTAAAGATTCTAAAGACTATTTTGAGGATTCTAAAGTCACAGAAGGAATAAAATATACAAATATTAAAATTTCCAAGCAGGATTATAAGCAGTCTTTGCATCTGCTTGAAATTGATTTTAAAGCTGACTCGTTCGAGCTTGAATCGGTTTTCGGAAAAGATTGTCTCTATGGCAAAGAAACCGTTTCCTCGATGGCCAAACGCAAAAATGCGCTTGCAGCTATAAACGGATCGTTTTTTTCGTCTAACGGCAATCCGCTTGGAATGATTGTCCATCAGGGACGCATTATAAAAGAACCTATTCTGGGCCGTACTGTTATGGGAATTACGAAACAGGGCCAGGTATTTTTTGATAACCCGAAGTTCGATGCCAGGTTTTTTTATAAAAAACTGAAGTCTAATAAAGCTGTTGCTTTAAATTCAAATGGTACTGATAACGCTAATAAACAACAGGCAAATTCGAGCGATACTAATGAAGCTTACGAAACTCATTTTGTCGAACTTGACGGAATAAACAGAAAGCCTGACGAAGATGAAATCATAGTTTATACGCCTGAATACGGTAATTCAACTATGACAAAGTATAAAAACTCGGTTGAAATTGTTGTCGCCGGTGAAAAAGTCGTGTCGATTGCGCGCTGCAATTCAATAATACCGCCTGACGGCTATGTTATATATGCCGGCGGCGTTATGAGTTCCGAATTGCATGCAGTTACCTTAAATGACGAAGTTTACATGGAATTATATGCCAATCCTATATGGGAGCAGGCTGAGTTCGCCGTTAGCGGCGGTCCGCGCCTGATAAAAGACAGCGAAATTGTCAATGCGGCTTCGGCTGAAAAATTCCGTGAGGATGTTGCCCGCGGCAGGGCGCCGCGTACCGCTGTCGGTATTACAAAAGACAATAAAATGATTTTTGTATGTGTCGACGGCAGACGTAAAAACGCGGCCGGTATGACTTTACGCGAGCTTTCTAAATTTATGCTCAGCCGCGGTGTCGTTGATGCCATGAACCTTGACGGCGGCGGTTCTACAACTTTTTATTTAATGGGCAAGGTTATGAATTCGCCGTCGGACGGCCATGAAAGACCGGTATCACAGGCGTTGATACTCAAACCGAGAAGTGCGCCTGAATCGCTGGCAAAAAAAATCGGCATGTCTCCTCAAATTGAAAATAAACACTAAAATAAGCTTTATTTAGATTATAATTACATAATTGCATAAAACAAAAAGAAGAGGTTAAAAAATAAATTTTACCTCTTCTTTTTGTTTTATATCATTTTTGAAATATTTTTCATAATATATGCTTTTTATTTTATTGTTGCTTTAGGTTGCTTTTATTAAAATTTAGCAGTTTTCTTTCATGAATAAAATTTCATTTTATGCTTTAATTATTCAAAAATATTAGTATTGCTTTTAAAATCGTATAAAGCCAAAATAAGGTTTTTCAAAAAACAGCCGATTATATTGTGATAAAGTTTATTATTTTTATATATGAGGTGTTTATAAATGCCCCGAGTTAATTTAAAAAAACAATTATTAAAAGTAATTACTAAAATAGTTATTATGATTGCTGTTACAGTTAATATGCTTATCGCGGCAGATATGGCTTTAGCTACCGGTGAAGTTAAGATAATGAAAGTCAGCGATGTAAAAGTCGGCATGAAAGGTATAGGCCGTACCGTTGTAAGCGGTTCTAAGATAGAAGAATTTGAAGTTGAAATTTTAGGCGTACTAAAAAATAACAAGCTCGAGGATACTCTTCAGATTTCGGGTTCATCGTTTTTGGTGCAAGTTTCTGGCGATGTAATAAAAAAATCAGGCGGTATAGCGGCCGGAATGAGCGGCTCTCCGGTTTATATAGACGGCAAGCTTGTCGGCGCCGTTTCTTCGGGATGGGTAATGACCGATCATACAATAGGCCTGCTGACCCCGATAGAAGAAATGATGTCGCTTTTTAAGTATATGAAACAGCCTTCTAAAAAAATTGACGTTAATTCGCTTATTGAAAGAGATGCTTATTTATTTATAGATAAAAGTCCTAAATTGCCGTTTGGATTGAAAGGCGTAATTATAGATGGTGCTGAATTTGCTTGTCCCGCAAAAAAACGCGGTGATACTTTCAATAATTTAGAAAATGGCTTCATGAAATTTGCACCGGCGGCTTCGCCTCTGATTGTTACCGGATTAAATGGCCGTAATTTCGATTCGTTATCGGCTGCGGCTAAAAAATCAGGCTGCGGAGTCAGAATGATGAACCTTGAATCGCCTTCGGCACAGACGATGTCAGATGATTTTAATATAGATAAGCTTATGCCTGGACACGCTGTAGCGGTACAGCTTGTGCGCGGCGACATAAACATAACTGCGATTGGAACTTTGACATATATCAAAGATAATATGTTTCTGGCTTTTGGTCATTCATTTTTGAAAAACGGCGATTCTAACTTTTTCTTTGCGCCGGCTAATATTTACTATTGTTTTTCATCGCAGGAAATGCCTTTTAAAATAGGCGCTCCCGGAAAATTGATCGGCAGCGTTAAAGTCGACAGAAATGAAGGGATTGCTGGAACAATAGGTGTGATGCCGCATGTTACGACAGTTAATACCGTAATCAACGACCTGGACCATAACATAAAAAAATCGTTTTCAAGCCAGGTTGTTAATGACAGCAAAATGTTTGCCGACCTTTTGCAGGCCATATTGACGCAGTCTGTTGATGAAGGAATTAACCGTCAGGGCGAGGGATTTGCTAAAGTTAAATATTCGATTACCGGCCGGTCCGAAAAATCCGGTGAATTTAAGATCGAGCGTAAAAATTATTTTTATAACGATACCGATATAGCGGTTACTGCGATCGAAGAAATACTTTCGGTTATAAGTTTTATAGCATTAAATCCGTTTGAAAAAGTCGTGTTTTATGACGTAACTGCGGAATTTGAGATTGCCAAGCAAAATGCCGTCGCCAAGGTGACCGAAATTTCGACGACCGCCGATTCGTATGAAAAAGGTTCAAGCCTTGAAATCACTCTAAAGGTCGAGCCTTATTATGGAAAATATTTTTTCGAAAGCTTTACCTTGCCGATACCTGTAAACCTTAAAGACGGCCGCTATAATTTAAAAATAAAAAACGGAGCATATACTTCTGACGTAACGCTCGATTCTACGGATTTTGTCGAAAAAGAAGGTAATTCGCTTGAAGTGCATTTGAAAAAATATGTTTCGTCGTTTAAAAATTATGTGGCTAAGCTTAATTCTCAGGAAAAATCAAATTATGTTGTATTTGAGTTTGAGCCGGCAAATTCCGAAAATGCTCAGCCTGGAATTGACCAGTCCTGTAATGGTACGGCACCTGAAAATATTATTGGCGGCCAGTTAAAAAAATTCGAGAAAGATAAGGAAATTTCTAAAAATAAGGAAAATGAGAAAAATACAAGGAAAGAAGATAAAGAAAACAGACTGAAAATAATGCCCGACCGCGGGGAACATTTTTCAGCATCGGTTGTGACGAAAGATGGCGTGAAAAATACCGGCCGCTATATAAAAATAATTTATAAACCTAAGCATGCGCAGTGTAAAACCGGCAATATAAGTCAGATTATATCCGAGATGAAAGCCAGGCTGAGCGAGGAAAATCCGCCGGCTGAAGCTGAGAATTATAAGATTTTTAAGAGTTTCGAGTATATTATTGAGCCGTTTGAGGCGCAGTTTTCTATAAATATAGGAAATACTAATGAAAATTTAAATTTGTTCGATAATAATGTTAATACAGGCGAAGAAGCTGAAAAAATAGAGTAAATTTTTACATTTCAGGATAGAAGATGATAAATTTTTTTATTAAACAAATTAAAGGAATGATAAAAGGCCTCGGCGAGATGTTTTTAATGTCTTTAAGCGGGTTGCTTTTTGTACTTAAAGGCAATGTAAATATAAGCGATCTCATAAACCAGATGTCTGTTATCGGTGTTGATTCTTTATTTATGGTTTCGGTTACCGGCCTTTCGACAGGTATGGTGCTTGTCGTGCAGATGGGAAATCAGATGGTTAAAATGGGCGCCGAATCTTACGTCGGCGGCATAGTTTCACTGTCGCTCGCTCGTGAGCTTGCCCCGATTTTGACATCGATTGTGGTTGCCGGCCGAATCGGTTCAGCTATGGCGGCCGAACTCGGCACCATGACAGTAACAGAACAGATAGACGCTTTGCATACTCTGGCTGTAAGTCCTATTAAATACCTATTCGTACCGCGCGTTCTCGCTGTGGCGTTAATGCTTCCGATTCTTACGATGTACACAAATGTTATAGGCATGGCAGGCGGTATGCTTGTCGCCGTTTCTCAGGTTAATATATCAATGATGACGTTCCGCGAATCGATACTCGCTAACCTCGCGCTTTATGACGTTTTCGGCGGGCTTGTTAAAGCTTTTATATTCGGCGGCATAATAGGCGTTGTAGGATGTTACAAAGGATTTAAGACCCACGGCGGCGCCGAGGGCGTCGGCAAGGCAACCACAAGTTCCGTCGTTCTGGCTATTATGCTTATACTTGTGGCTAACTACTTTTTGTCTGTATTGATAGTAAATTTTAATGATAACTTTTTTGCGAAATAAAAAGGTGATTTAATTGAATCCATTGGAAGAATTGGGAATATCTTCTATAAAAAAAGGCGAGACGATACTTTCGGTCAAGAATGTGTTTAAAACTTTTCAGGATAAAAAAGTTTTGAACGGCCTCTCGATAGACGTTAAAAAGGGTGAAATTCTTGTTATTATAGGCCCGTCCGGCTGCGGCAAATCAGTTTTGCTCAAGCATATAATAGGGCTTTTAAATCCTGATTCCGGCAATATTTATTACGGAAGCCATGATATTACCAAATTCAGCGAATATGAGCTGAACCGTATGCGCATGACATTCGGAATGCTGTTTCAGGGGGCGGCGCTTTTTGATTCGTTGACGGTAGGCGAGAATGTTTCATTCGGACTTCGCGAGCATACAAAACTTTCAAAAGCTGAAATAGATAAAATTGTCGAAGAAAAGCTGACATTAGTCGGAATGCCCGGAATTGCCAATTTAAAGCCGGCCCAATTATCCGGCGGTATGAAAAAACGTGTCGGCCTGGCTCGCGCTATTGCCATGAACCCGGAAGTGCTTTTATATGATGAGCCGACTACCGGCCTCGATCCGGTTATGACCACTATAATCGATAAATTGACGATTGATATGAACAAAAAACTTGGCTGTACTACAATTCTGGTTACACATGACATGAAATCCGCATTTCGAATCGCTGACAGAATTGCAATGCATTTTAACGGCCAGATAATATATTCAGGAACCAAGGATGAAATAAAAAATTCCAGCGATCCGATAGTAAGACAATTTATTGACGGTACGGAAGAAGGCCCGATTACTCTTGCGCATACTAAGGTAAATGGCCATTTTAACGGTAACGGCAATGGCAATGGCAATGGCAATGGAAATAATGGTAACGGCGAATAAAAATTTTAACATAAATTTCAAGGGAGAATTGTAAAATGAATTTTACGAATTCGATGAAAGTCGGTATAATGGTTTTTATAGCTTTGTTTTTTATGGCCGCCACGGTTTTTATAATCGGCGACATACAATTTTTTAACAAGCGCTATAATATAACCGTCAAATTTACGCATGTCGACGGCCTCTTAGAAGGCGCCAAAGTAACTTATGCCGGCGTTAAAGTCGGTAAAGTCGAGTCAATAAATATAAAGGGCGGCAAGGTATTCGTGCAGGCCTCGATAACGGATAAAATAAAAGTTCCGGTCAGCGCGCACTTTACGATTGACACATCAGGCCTGATGGGCGAAAAATATCTTGGCATCGATGTGGATCCTGAAGATACAGAATCGGTGATTTTAACCGACGGCAGGGAAGTTACAGGTACGGATCCTATGCGCCTTTCTAAACTGCTGAGCGAAGGCGATCAGATAATGGTTAAACTAAAAGGCAGCATGGATTCTGTACATAAAATTCTTTCGGATGATAAAGTTATAGATTCTGCCCGCGGTGTAGTAATAAACGCTTATGAAGTTTCATTATCGGCTAAAAATGTAATGGCATCATTCGAGGATCGTATCGAAGGGATTCAGGATAATATCGAAGAGCTTATCAAAAATTTCGGCGATGTAGGCCGCGCCTTTTCAATGCTGATTGATGATAATAAAGCTAATATTCATGATTTGATTCAAAACTATAAAGATGTAGGCGGCGAAATTTATGAAGTTATAAATGACAATAAGAAGAACGTCACAGCCATGATTTCAAGTTTCAAAAAGACCGGCGAAAGTTTAAATAAAATTTTAACTAATATCGAGGATAACGGCAATACCGCTGAAAAGATAAAAGAAATTCTTGAAAATTTCAGGAATACTTCGAAAAATGCTGAAAAAGTTTCTGAATCTATTTACAATATATTTAAAGACGGCACAGTTGAAGCCGAGCTTAAAAGCTCTGTAAAATCAATATCAAAAGTCGCCAAAAAAGCGGATTCTTTCCTTTCGAGCTTTAAAAATACGGCGCTTAAACTAGTTTATACATGCAGAATGGACAAAAATGATAAAAAGACCCATAACGATATGGCGGTTAAAATCAATACAAGCGGCGACAATTCATTCTTGGTCGGCGCCCGCGATATAGGCAATAAAAATTATGCAGACGTGCAATTTTGCCAGGATAGCGATAAACGTCTTACCAAACGCATGGGTTTGATAAAATCGAAAGTCGGATTCGGCGTGGATTATAAATGGAAACCAAATATGCTTTATTCAGTTGATTTTATTGATACGCAAAATACTCAGGTAGAAACTACTTCGGTTTATAAATTAAGAGATAACATTTCAATTCAGTCGAAAGTTGAAAATGCGTTAAAGAAAAAAGAAAGAAATTATAACTTAGGTGTTCAATATAATTTCTAAAAGTTAAGGCAAACATGGTGAGATAAAATTAGTTCCGGCCGAAAGCCGGATAAATAAATAAGTTAAAAGTTAAAAAGATTAATGATAAGATTAATAAAAAGTTTAGCGTTTAGAATAAAAATTGTAAGATTTGCCAGAGCGGCGGCTAAGATATTAGCCGTCATTCTGGCTTTTTCTTTAGTTTCTATATTCGCTCAGTCATATCTTTTTCAAAAAATAATGTCTTCTGAGATAATTAAAACTGTCGGGCCTTCATTAAGCGTTAGAGCCGTCGGAGCAGGTATAATTGATTTTTCGTTCGACTCTGTAAAATTTATGGATATATCTTATTCACTCAAAAGTTCCGGCGCAAATTTTGATACGAACGCCGTAATATTAAGGGCAAAGTCGTTTAAAGTATTTTATGACTTTTACGAAAGCTTGAAAAGTACTGCGAAATTTAAATCGTTGCTCATCAAGGAACCGCAGGTAAATATTGTCGAATTAAATGAATTCTTGAATTTAATTTCCGGTATATCATCGAGTTATAATAAAGATATTGTTTCTAATTTCGAAATTCCTGAAATTAATATAAAAAATGGGACATTATCTGCCGGTAAGTATGAATTTAATAAAATTTCATGCGATATTATCCCGGGCGGCGATTCTTCTTTATTTTTTAATGCCAGCGCTTATTTGAAAAACGGCAATTCATATTTGAAAGCTTTCGCTAAAATTAATACGCGGACATTCGATATCAAATATTTCATAAGTGCGGACAAAATTTTAATTGAAAAATGCCCTGAAATAATAAAGCTGCTTTCTAAATACGGCGTTAATAATTTTATTTCAGCTGAAACATCCTTAAAATTAAGCGGCAGTTATTCCAGATTTAAAGAATCAGGTGAATTAAAGTTCAATTCTTCGATTAAAAACTTTAAAAATAATTTAAATGTAAGATCAAAGGTTATTGAAGTAAAACAGGTATCGCCGATGTTTGTGTCAGGCTTTGTTTCGTTTAATAATAAGGGAGTTGCGGATTATAAAATTGAAACATCGACCGGCGAAATTATGGTTGATGGTATAAAAGCCAATATAAAAGCTGATTTTGAGATTGGCGGCAAGGATAAAATTTCGGCTTATTTTCAAAAAATAACACCTGAAATGATTTCTGTTATTTGTAATAAAAAAATATTTGATTCGGTTTGCGCCATTATGCCTGATATTTCATTGTCATCTGTTTATTCCGGAAATAAAATAGAACTTAAAATGGATATTGCCGGTAAAAAAACATCCTGGCGCCGCGAGCTCCTGGATTTTAATTTCATGGGCGGTACTGCCGTGTGCAGTTTAGATGCTAAAAATTTATTTGACATAAAATTACTATCATTTTCGCTTGATTCAAAAGCTTGCGTTAATAACTCGAAAATTGGCAATTTAAAGGTGTTATTAAAAACACCTGAAAAATTTGATATATGTTTCGAAGGATATGGAGAAGGCGAATTGTCTTTTGCTGATAATTACTCAAACTATATTTTAAAATGCCTTTTTAAAAATAATAAGTTTTTGAAAAACTCATCTTGCAGAGAAGTCGAACTTTCCGGAAGTTTTTTTGACAATAAGTTTTGCTTTACCGCGAATGGTTTTAATCCGGCTGAATTCTTGAATTATATTTCTTCGATTTCCAATTATCAGGTTAATTCATTAATTTCTAATCTGAAAAAATCTTGGTTTGCGCCGTTATTAAATAAAAACCTCGACCTTGAAATATCCGGCTCATTTTTAAAAAATGGCATTTCCGCAAGGTTTATATCGCTTTTTAACGACAGGACTGCCGGCAGGACGCGTAATTTTGTCGAAGGCGAGCTTAACGCCTGGCTAAATAAAAACGATATAAATTATAATCTAAAACTTGAGTCGACATTTCAAACCTTGCTTAACACACTGCAATCTAACGGTATAGTTAAAAATATAAAAAATATAAATATTTTTAAATTTGATAATAAAACCGTTGAAATTGAAATCTCAAACTCCAGAGATATTGATATGATAGTTTTCCATTCCGATTTTGGAAAAGTAAATATCGGGCTGGATAAAATTAATTTTGAATTGTCACCTTTATCATTTTTAAATATAAAAGGCTTATATGAATTAAAAAACAATGAATTTATAGCAAATATAAATATAATTCCGCAAAATGCTGATATTATATCCAGGCATTTCATTTCAATGCTTAATTTTAAATCCATTTCCATAAAAACAGAAGAAAATGGAAAATATTTATCATTTATGACTGAACATAATCAAAAGAATAATCATTTATCGTTTAAATTTGAGATTCCTAATTTTAAAAATTCGCTTACTGAGCTTAAATTTCAAAATGTTATAATCAAAAAAGATTTGTTTGAGTTCAGCGGCATTATAAATTTTAACATAAGTAAAAATATTTTCGGCGCAGCCGGCTTATTATCGATAAACCCCGTACTGATAAATAATGTCAAATATCAAAATATTTTAACTCGTTTCTGCGAAAGCTCAAAGGTAAATATTTCAGGCAGTATATTTACTTTTATAAGCGGCGGCAATATCGATATTAAAATTGAAAAACCTGATTTTATAGCGGCCGGGTTTAATCTTTTAGGCGATCTGTCGGTTGTTGTAAAAAATATGTCTGTCAATTCTGTCAATATAAGAAATATCGAGTTAAAAACTCCGGCCAGGGCTTCGGTTTATCAAGTAAAATCATCGACTGACTCTGTCGACGAAATAGCCGGCTGCATTAAAGCTAAATCAAAATATTTGAAATCAAATGATAAGAAAAATACGAAGAAAGATAACGAAAATTATAATTTTCTTAAAATAGCCGGCGGTATAGTATTTTCAAAAAACGGAATAATCGATTCAGCAAATATTAATTATTCGTTTAAAATTTGTGAATTCTTCGAATTAATGCCCTTTATTGGATATTTCTATCATGATGTTTTGACGCTGGATCCAAAAAAAATATCGTTTATTTCAGAAATCTCAAATTTAACTGTTAACGGTCAACTTGGCTGTAAAAATTCAGACGTTGTTTCCAATGAATTCGATATTTCGGTTAAACATAAAAATAATTTTGACGTTTCGGGAATTTTTGCAGCCGATGCTAAGAATCCATTGATTTATAGGTCGAAACTCCTTAATTATTCTTTGAATGGCAGAACATATAAAGCATCGGCGTATTTTGACACTGAGCATTCGAGCGGACTTTTAGAATTTTATAATCAAAATGTCTTACTCGGCGATTTACTTGAAAAAATATTCGGCCGGAAAAATTCTATTTCAGGGAATTTAAATATTAAATCTAAACTTTCATTTGCAGACGGGAAAATCAAAATTAGTACAAATTGCTTAGTATCAGATGCAAGAATAGATGTCGATGAGTTGAAATCCATCGTTAAAGATAATTCAAAACACTCAGGACTAAACGCTTTATTGGATATTAACGTCAAATTTTCAGGTTCGAACTATATATTTAATAAGGACCTGCAAGCTTTAGTGGAAGGCGAAATAGATATTAACGGCGATGCGAAACAGCCTTTGATTTCAGGAAAGCTCGAAGGCAACCGCGGAAAGATAAATTATTTTGGAAAGGTTTTCAATATAACTTCATCTTCGTTTTCACTTTCGACTCTTCAGAAAGTTGATAACATAAATCAAGGATTGAACAATGGCAGCGCGTTTGAAAAAAAATTGTCAGGCGCTAAAGGTCAGAATAAGAATAATTATAGCTATAAATTGATGAATAACTTAACTTCGGCTGACCCGTATAAAGCTTTAACGCAGTCAAGCGTTAAAAATGCGTCAAATAGAGGCGAAAAAACTTCAATAGAAGTCGCCATGAGCATAAGCGCGTCATATAGGATAAGGGAATTTGATATATATCTCAATATAAATGGCAGTGATAACAAAATGACGTCAAACCTTACTTCAAATCCTGAACTTTCCCAGGACGCCATATATATGCTAATGTACGGCATTAAACCTACAGGCCTTTCAGCTCAGGCTAAAGATTATAACGATGAAATCACCTCGAATAAAGTTATTGATGCTATCAACACCCAGTTTCAAGATGTCATATACCAGAAAATTGGAACTTCATTAGAAAAAAAATTAAATCTTGATGAGGTCAGGATAAATTCTTATGTTGGCAGTGAAAAATATTATTCGTCAAATAAAAAAAGCGGAACGTCTCTTGACGGTAACAGCGGCATCGGAGGAGGCCTGACCGGCAGTGAGTCGGAAACTAATTCTAAAAATGGTATAATGAATTTTAATTCGCTTGCCGATATACAGGTAAAAATAGGAAAGTATGTTGACCCTACACTTTATTTAAGTTATAGTAAAAATTTGAATTCTTCTAAAGATGACAGCATAGGTATGGAATATAAAGTAAAGGAACAGTTCTATATCGACGGCAAAGTAAATCAGAGCCTGGAATATAATGTAGGGGCAAAGTATGGTATTCCATTTTAAATAAAAAATTATAGTTACTTTAACACGTCTAAAAAAAATATTTGACAAAGTTAGTGGGTATATAATATAATAACTCATACTTTAAAAAAACAGGGCGTGTTATATTTATTTGGGGGTTAAATCATGAGAAAAGCACTTGTGGCATTATTTTTTGCTATTTTATGCGTACATTTATTATCATCTCCTTTTATATCCGCTATTTACGCTAAGGACGCCAAAAAAGCCAAAAAGCAGGCTAAAACAAAAATCACTGAAGAAAAAGAAACTTCAAAAGCCAAGAAGGTTAAAAATGACAGGATTGGTAAAATATCGGCCATCGATGTTACCGGCTGTCACAGTGTAAATCCGTCAGTTGTAATGCTTTCGCTTACAATGAAACCGGGCGATGAAATCAGCGAGGCCCTGATTGAAGAAAATATGAAAAGGGTTTTTAACCTTGGATATTTTACTCAAGATATAGGCGTCGATGTGTTTGATCATAAAGACGGTAAAAAAGTTATTTTTAAAGTCACTGAAAATCCAGTCGTACAGAAAATCAAAGTAAAAGGCAACACGCTTATTTCCGAAGACAAAATAATAAGGGCTATGCAGACAAAAGCAGGGCAGGTATTTAATACCGCATCTGTCGGTTCTGACGTTCGTTCGATTCAAAGAATATTCGATGAAGCCGGTTATGTCATGAACCGTGTTCGCGACGTACAGTTTGACGGTGAAACCCTTACTATATTGGTTGAAGAAAACCGCATTGAGAAAATTAAAGTGCTTGGTAACGATAAAACTCGCGAACGCGTAATATTACGTGAGCTTAAATTTAAAGAAGGCGAAGTTTATGATGATAAAAAAGTTTCAAAAAGCCTTCAGAAAATATTCAACTTAGGTTACTTTTCAGAAGTAAAGCCGCGCTGCGAAGCCGGTTCGGAGCCTGGCAAAGTTGAATTCATAATCGAAGTTAAAGAACAAAAAACCGGAACTATAACGATCGGCGGCGGTTACAGCTCCGCTAACGGTTTTGTCGGCATATTTGAAGTGGCTCAGAAAAACTGGCGCGGTAAAGGCCAGACTGTTAATGCCAAATTTGAATTCGGCGGAACCAGAACATATGAAGCCGGTTTTCTAGAACCATGGTTTAACGGCAAGCGCCTTTCGGTCGGCGGTAATGTTTATAACACAAGAACGACGCAAAAATATTACAGGACAAATCTTAATCCGATCGATTATACCGAAACAAGAAAAGGTTTTGATTTAAGCGTAGGCAAACCGTTTTCTGAAATCGTAGAAGGCTCAATAACATTCCGCGATGAAAATGTAAGCCTGACCGATGCTGATACTATAAGACAGGCTCTTAACAATAATTACGTGCGTGAAGGGCATTATCAGACATTGAGCGGATACCTTGGCCGTGATACAAGAAATAACGTGTTTGATCCGTCGCGCGGTACATTCCACGCAATCAACATTGATTCGACAGGCGGCTTCTTGAGGGGACCTGATTCATTTAGCAAATACAGGCTTACTTTAAGAAAATACCAGTCTTTAAAAGAAAATGACAATAAAAATGTAATCGCTCTCAGATTACAGGGCGGTATGATCAATCTTAATGACGGAACATTGCCGTTATACGAAGAATACGGTGTAGGCGGCGTTTATACGGTCCGCGGTTACGAATGGCGCGAATTTATCGGTAAGAAAATGCTTGTAGGTAACCTTGAATTCAGGCATAAGATTACTAAAAACTTTGAAGGCTGCTTATTTTATGATATAGGCGATGCCTGGGATTCAGATTCGCTCGCTGCAAGTAATGTAAAATCTGATTATGACCTCAAACGCGGTTATGGTATTGGATTTAACTTCACGACTCCTATCGGTCCGATCCGTATTGATTATGGTAAAGGTAAAGATAGAAGCGGCAAAGCATACTTCAGTATGGGCAGAATGTTTTAAAAACTCACTGTTTTTAGTTTGACTGGTTAATTATAGGATTTATTAAATAAAAGGCGAGGATAAAAGTCCTCGCCTGAACGGTATGAAAACAATAAAAAAATAAAACAAAGCAATTTAAAGTAATTATGGAGGTTTTTTTTATTATGAAAAGGGTTTATGTTTCAGTTTTAGTTTTAATGTTGGCAATGGTGTTTATGGGCGGCAGCGCTGTTACGGCTCAGGCTCTTGACAAAGTCGGCGTAGTTAACATGCAGAAAGTATTAAATGATTTCAAAAAAGCGGAATCAATGAATGATAACCTTCAGAAGGCTAAAGATGAGCTTCAGGAAAAACTTGACGCTGAACAGGAAAAAATTAGAGCAAAAAAAGAAAAAGCTGAAAAACAGGTTAGTAAAATGAAAGACGCTGAAAAGAAAAAAATTGCTGAAGACTTAAATAAAGATCTTACAGTTTTACAGGAAACTTTCCAGAAATATTCAAATCAGCTTCGTGAAAAACAGGGAAAAGCTTATAAAGATTTAGAAAATGAAATTTTAAAAGCTATCGAATCAATAGCTGCTGCTGAAAAACTTGAATTGGTTATTGAAAAAGGAATCGTATTTGTCGGCGGCGTTGATATAACTGAAAAAGTTATCGAAAAATTAAACGGCGGCAAAACAGCTCCTAAGAAAACGACAGAGGAATAATTCATAAGACTATAAATCTTAACTGGCATGGAGGTTTAATCTATGCCAGTTTTGATTAAATTTTTACGACGGGTAGCGTGCCAGTTTGTATGATGTATGAAAAATTTGCAAAGACTGTAACATTAGAGAAATTAAGTGAATATCTTGGTGAAAAATATTATGGCAATGGTTCTATATTAATATCCGGCGTGGCCGGTATTAATGAAGCGGCCGCCGGCGATATCACTTTTGCGGTTAAACCAAAATATATTAAATTTCTTGATGTTTCAAAAGCGTCGGCGGTAATAATATCGCCTGATGTCAAGGAAGTTGACGTAAAAGTACCTTACATAATATCAAAAAATCCATACTACACATTCGCACGTGTCCTTGAGTTTTTTTATCCTAAAAAAGAGCAGAAAAGTTTTGTATCGCCGCAGGCATTTATTGCGGCAAGCGCTAAGGTGGGAAAAAATATCAGTATTTATCCCGGCGTGTTTATAGGCGAGAATGCTGAAATCGGCGATAATTGCGTGTTATATCCAAACGTGTTTATAGGCGAGAATGTAAAGATCGGCAATGACACCTGGATTTATTCGAACGTTTCAATTCGTGAAAATTGCGCAGTCGGCGAGCGCTGCATACTTCATGCCGGGACTGTAATCGGCGCCGACGGTTACGGTTTCGTAAGAAATGGCGCTTCTTATTATAAAACGCCGCAAGTCGGCAATGTAATAATTGAAAATGACGTTGAAATGGGTGCTAATGTCACATGCGACAGGGCTACTATCGGTTCGACAAAAATCGGCGGCGGCACTAAAATTGATAATCTTGTTCATATAGCGCATAATGTTCAAATCGGGAAAAATGTTTTGATAGTGGCACAAGTCGGTATATCCGGCTCGGTTGACGTTGGCGATGACGTTGTAATTGCCGGCCAGAGCGGAATTGTAGGCCATATTTCAATAGGCGCCGGAACGGTAATTGCCGCCAGATCCGTTGTAACAAGCGATGTTAAACCAAAATCGTTTGTTTCGGGCTTTCCGGCTAAACCTCATAACGAAGAAATGAAAATAAAGGCGGCTATGAAAAAATTGCCGTCAATTATAAAAACAGTCAATGAACTTAAAAAACAATTTTTACAAAGTGAGGAATAAACAATTAAAAGCGATTGCTTTTGTAAAATGTTAAACATATCATTAAATTCAGATGTAAGAAAACAATGGCATTTGTATAGATTAAAAACGATGGCATTCGTTTTTGTTTTTTTATTTTTAATTTGTAAATTATCTTATGTTTATGCCGATTCAAGCTTAAATGGCCCTACCGGACTTGTCAATATTCCTTCCGCTTATGTTAACGGCACTAAAATTGGGTATCACTCAATCGGAAAATCAGGTTTTTATAAATTGAATACTTCTTTTTTCAATAATGCGGTTGAATTTGGTTATATTCGTGAAAAAGACCAGAGCGTTTCTTCTTATAATTTAAAAGTGCCGGTGCTTGAAGAAGATCAATATACTCCGCAGATAGCCGTCGGGGCCTATAACTACAAAAGTTCGGCCGTTTCTCAAACAAATTATATAGTTGTTTCAAAGTATGTAGATTCATTCGGAGTTACCGCGCATATCGGATATATTAACAGCGGCGGGCTTAAAGATGCGACCAAGCTTATAAATTACAGGACTATTACCGATGCGGTTAATGATATAAATTCCAATAATTCTAAAACATTCTGGGGATTGGAATATTCGTTTTTTCCGATGTTTTCCGTAATGACCGAAGGGCAGAACGGAATCATGAACGGCGGCGTGAGATTCAGGCCGCTGCCTGCTTTGACGATAGATTATGATTTACTCGATTTAAAAAATAAAAATAACCTTGAAAGAAAAAGAATTTTTAATGTAAATTACAATATTGGATTTTAATTATAGAATGATTAATCGAAAGGATTTTGAAATGTATCAATACCAGAGAACAATAGGAAAAGAAGTAAGCTATGAAGGGATAGGCCTTCATACCGGACTTAACGTTAAAATAACGCTTTTACCGGCGCCTGTAAATCATGGTGTTGTATTCGTGCGTACCGATGTTGCAGAACAGCCGAGGATTGTGGCAAGCATAGAAAACGTGAATGACGTGTTTCGCGGAACGACAATCGGCGTTGGCGAATATAAAGTACATACGGTGGAACATGTTCTTTGCGCTCTTGCCGGTCTTGGAATTTGCAATGTCTTGATACATATAAACGCCAAAGAACCTCCTGCTGTTGACGGGTCGGCTTTGCCTTTCGTTAAGCTCATAGAAGAAGCCGGCATTGTCGAACAAAATGAAAAGGTTCAGCAATATACAATCACGGAGCCTATACAAATTTCGGACGGAGCAAAGCAGTTAATTGCTCTGCCGAGCGATAAATTCATGATTTCGTTTACGATTGATTACGATACTCCTGTCATAGGTACGCAATATCTTCAGTTCGTAATCAACGAGGAAACTTTTAAAAAAGAAATCATGTCAGCGCGTACTTTCGGATTTATGCGCGAGGTTGAAGAATTAAGAAAACACGGCCTGGCCCTTGGCGGCGACCTTACAAACGCTATTGTGGTCGGCGACAACGGAATCTTAAATGATTCTTTAAGATTCGAAGATGAATTTGTGCGTCATAAAATTCTCGATCTTGTCGGAGATTTATTTTTGACCGGTACTCAAATTAAAGGTCATTTTGTGGCGATTAAATCCGGTCACGCGCTTAATGTCAATATGGCTAAAATCATAAAACAAAAAATTATCGAACAAAAAAGTTCGAAATTAACGCTTGATATAATGCAAATTTTAAAGATATTGCCTCATCGTTATCCGTTTTTGCTGGTTGATAAAATATTGGAAATACGTGAAGGCAAATGCGCTATAGGCATAAAAAATGTCACTATAAATGAGCATTTTTTTACCGGGCATTTTCCAGCTCAGCCTGTAATGCCGGGAGTTCTTATTGTCGAAGCACTGGCGCAGGTGGCCGGTGTTTTAATGCTCAATAAAAAAGAATATCGCGGTAAACTTCCTTACTTGACTGGTATAGATAATTTTCGTTTCAGAAAACCTGTAATGCCGGGAGATATGCTGGTGCTTGAAATCGAAGTTGGAAAAATAAAGGGCAATATAGGTAAAGTAGCGGGTAAAGTTAGAGTCGGAGATAAACATGTCGCCGAGGGCGAACTTATGTTTTCTCTAGTTGATGTGCCGAAACCTGTGAATACGGAGGAGTAAGCAATGGATATGATTCATAAAACCGCAATAATAGAGCCGGGAGCTGTTATAGGAAAAAAATGCAAGATAGGCCCGCATAGTTATATTGGCTCAAATGTCGTGATTGGCGATAATACCGAGATAGGGTTCCATACCGTTATAGAAGGCGTTACTAAAATAGGAAACGGCAATAAATTTTTTAATGGAACTGTAATCGGTAGCTCTCATTCATATAGCTCGCCGCAAATCTTAATAGGCGATAATAATGAATTTGGCAATAATGCGGTTGTTGAAGGAAATACTACCATAGGAAGCGGCAACAAATTTTTTACCGGTGCGGTAATCGGCAGCAGGCCGCAGGATTTAAAATATAAAAACGAGAAATCTTTTTTGATAATAGGCGATAATAACCACTTTCGCGAATATGTCGACGTAAATGTCGCTGTCGGCGAAGGAGAAAAGACTATAATAGGTTCGAACAACCTTTTTATGGTATATGTTCATGTGGCGCATAACTGCGTTATACATAACAATACTATACTCGCTAATTGCGCGACGCTCGCCGGCCATGTAACTTTAGAATCATTCGTGCGCCTCGGCGGCCTTGCCGGCGTCCATCAGTTCGTTAAAATCGGGGCTTATTCGATGATAGGCGGTTTATCCAAGGTTACTATGGACGTTATGCCTTATTGCATGGTCGACGGCTGTGACGAAGTCAAAACTTACGGCCTTAATGTTATTGGATTGCAGAGGGCAGATTTTTCAAATGAAATGATTGCCGCTTTAAAAAAAGCTTATAAGGTGTTTTTTAGATTAAAACTCACTAAAAACGAGGCTGTCGAAAAAATATCAAATGACTCTGAAATAAATAAATTTAAAGAAGTTATGGATTTTGTGGATTTTGCAAAAAAATCAGAGCGCGGAATTTTAAGATAAAATTTTTATCTAAAATAAAATATTTATTTAAACGGGCTTTTATTAAAGCCCGTTTTTGTTAAATATAAAAAGTAAAATCAATTATGGGCTTTTTTTATAAAATAAAAAAAATTATTCAAATAATATTTGATTTTTTCATTCCTGATTATTGCTGCTTATGCGGTAAAATTAATTTTCAGGATCGTAATGATGAAGTTAATGATGCCTTATGCGAAAAATGTTCAAAAGAAATTTTATTTTTTGAACATGATGAGTTTGAGGATAATAAAAAAAATATAGAAAATATAGAAAGAATATTTTCAATGGGAGTCTATGAAGGTAAACTTAGAGAATTAATCATAAAGTTTAAATATAATAAAAAGGTTAAAATAATTAACTATCTTATTCAACAATTTAATTTGAAATTTGCTGAATTTTTTAAAAAAGAGATAAAAAAAACGAATGGCGAATTTTTTATCATTCCCGTACCGCTTCATGAAGCGCGTTTTAACGAGCGCGGATTTAACCAGGCCGGGATTTTTGCCGATATAATTAGTAATAACCTTGATTTAAAAGTGTCGAATGCGGTAAAAAGGGTTAAAAATACTAAAGCTCAGCATAATTTGAGCAGTACTGAAAGAATTGAAAATTTAAAAAACGCTTTTTCTTTAATTCCCGGCGCCGAAAAATCATTAATCGGCAAAAATATAATAATAATAGACGATATAATAACCACAGGAGCTACATTAAAAAGTATTGCCGGCCTATTGAAAGAAAATGGCGTTGACAAAATATGGTGCTTTTCTATTTCGAGAGCATTAATAAAATAAAAAATAAAAAAATATGAAAAACGTTAAAAAAGATAGAAAAAAAAAGTAAAACTTTAAAATAGCTCGATATTTTTGAAAAATGGCGGTAAAAAATAAATGAAAAAGTTAATTAATTTATAAATATCGCCGATAAAAGTAATATAAGAAAAAAAAAAATATATAAATTTTTCGGGGGATTTTCGAGAGGTGGTAAATATGAGAATTACTAACAATAACATTCCAAGAGTTAACGAACCAAGGACAAATGCCAAAGGCAATGTCGACAAAAAAACAAAAATTGATTCTAATTTTGATGAGATTTTAAAAACAAAGCTTTCCGCTGAGTCGAAAGTCGAGACCAAATCGACTGAAAAAACAGCTGTCAAAGAACCTGTTTCAGGCGCAGGCAATGATGTTACTACTAACGCGGCGAAACAGTCGGCTCACATGAAAGAAGTAAATAATATCGTAAAAAATACTTCAGATGTCAGAACTGATAAAGTTGAAGAAATAAAAGCAAAGATCGCTGCCGGAACATATAATGTTTCGTCGGAAGACCTTGCCGATAAGCTTATCAACTCCGGTTTTGTTGAAAATTTATTGAAATCGCTATAATTTGATTATATTATTACATATCATAAATATGTATAAATCATAAAAATGAAAATGCGTTAAAGTGATGCATGTTTCCGGAGAATATGAGAGTACGTTTGTTGCGAAATACCTGTTTTTGGGTATTCAGTTTTTAATTAAAATAATTTAAATTTTTACTTAATGTAACTTATAAAAAATGTCATGGCTTTATGGTCATGGCATTTTTTATTTTATCTTTATTTAATTTTTATAAATATAAAGTTTATTAAATAAAAAAATGTAGTTAATTTATTTAAATTTATTTCGATAATAATTAATGGATAAGGTTTTTTTGTGAGAGACTTTAAAGGAGGGGGTTTAAATGACAGCCGAAAAAATAATCGGAATTCTTTCCGATATATATTCAAAATACGTTACTTTATTGCAATTAGCCAAGTCGAAAAATGAGGCTTTATTGTCCGGAAAAAGCGAGCAGATAATATCTATTACGGCTTGCGAAGAGAGGACCGCTTCGGAAATTGAAGCGCTTGAAAAAGAAAGAGTGAGCCTGGTTGAATTATATTTGAAATCATTGAATCTGAACGGTAATTTAAGCCTTACTGCACTTTTAAATGCCGGATTTTTTAAAGATAAAGCCGGAGAATTGGAAAAAATAAAAAAATTGGTAATCGAGATTATGTACCAGGTCAAAATTATTAACGATGAAAATATGGCCATGATTAATGCTTCAAAAGAAGTTATAGACGCGACGCTTGATTATATAAAAACAAAAATACTTAAACAGCATAATCAAAATGTGAATTCAAATAATCCTGGAACGTATTCAAAACAGGGTGTTTTACATAAAACGTCAAAATTTGTTCAGCCGGCCGCCTCGCCGTATGGCGACAGCCAGAATGTCATGCTGAATTTTAAAATATAAAAAAATATTAATGAAATATAATAATTGCGAGGTAATTTCAAAATATAAAAATATAAATTAATAAATATAGAATTTAATATAGATAACTTATAAAATAGACACGATAAATGAAATATTAAAAGTAATATTCCCTGTCAATATTCCTTTATTTTTGGAATATTTTCAGGGAATATTTATTTTTTTTGTAAATTGCCGATATAGTTAGTAGAGAAGTAGAAAAAAATAAATATAAAAAATAAAACGGGGGGTTAATATGGGTATTTCCACATTTTCATTGTTTGAGTCAGCTAAGCGCGGCCTTACCGCGAACCAGTACGCTCTTACAGTAGTTTCGCAAAACGTTTCAAATGCCTCGACAGATGGCTATACCCGACAGGAAATCACGTTAAAAAATACCGCGCCGGAATTCTTAAGCGGCGGAATGCAGGTCGGCACCGGAGTTGAGGTCGCCGAAGTCCGCCAGGTGCGCGACCGTTTTATAGAAAGCCAGGTCAGAACCCAGAATCAAACTAATTCTTACTGGACTTTAAATCAAAGTTATCTTGAAAGAATACAGACGGTCCTTTCGGACAGCACTTCAAACGGCATAAGCAGCCTTCTTGATAAATTCTGGAAAGCATCAGAAGATGTTTCAAATTCACCGCAGTCACAAACGACGCGTATTGCCTTAAAAGACGCAGGAAGCAGCCTTACAGCAGGAATCAAGTATATAAGCGCGCAGCTAAGCGAAATTCGCGGCGGTCTTAAGGATGCCGTCACTGAAAAAGTGAATCAGATAAATAATTATGCGAAAAAGCTGGCGGAATTAAATACCGCTCTTGCAAAAGGCGAGACACAGAACGCTAAATTAAATGATATTCGCGACGAGAGAACACGTGTTTTGAATTCGCTAAGCGCCCTCACAGATATCAAAGTAAGCGATATGCCTAATCTTGACGACGGACAGGTTTATATAAACGGCAAATTATTGGTTAACGGCGCTAGTTATGACGAGTTAACGGTAAGCGGCGGCGAAGGCGGAAATCCTATCAATATTTCATGGAAAAATGACAATACGCAAACTTCATCAAATCCGGAAGTCGCCACGGCTGAAATTTTTTCAAATGCGGCTGACGGTATATATAATATTGATGTATTGGAGTTGGCTTCCGGTTTTTCCGTATCTTCTAATCAGATGAATATCAGTTCGAAAGATTACCTGTCTAAAATCAAAGGCGCATCAAGCGGCACCGTCAGCGTGAACGGCAAGCAGATAAATGTTGATATAAATAAATTAACTCCTGAAAGTTTCGTTGAATTAATAAATAAATCAGAAGCCGGCGTCACCGCTTCGCTTGATAACGCGGGCCGCATAAATATAGTTTCAAATGATACCGGCACCGCTTCGAAAATCAACTTGTCCGACGGCACTTCAAATATTTTTGAAAAATTAGGCCTTATCAGCTCAGTTACCGGCAAGCCGTCGCCTGAAATAAAGGACATAAACGCAAGTCTTAATATCTCAGGAACATTTGAGATAAACGGCAAAAAAGTATCGATAACACAGGGTCAGACCGATTCGTTAAACAGGATCGTAAATGAGATAAATAATTCGGATATGGGTGTGAAAGCTGCGCTTATAACTGATACCGACGGCACTTATAAGGTAAAAATAGCGTCAAGTGACGGCACTTCAAAGATCCAGCTCAAGGATACTTCGGATAATCTTTTATTCAGGCTTGGAATTTTGGATGCCGGCCAGCCGCTGACCGTGCCGCAGGTTAATAACAAGAACGGCACGGACGCTAAATTGAAGATAAACGGCAGCGAGGTTATCAGTTCGTCAAATAACGTGAAAAATGCTGCAGCCGGCCTTGAAATTAAGGTTTCCGAGAAGGGCCAGACACAGATCGAAGTTAAAAAGACTATAACAAGCGGCGAAATCGGCGCCTTGTTAAATATAAATGATGCGGCCATACCTAAATACATGGATTATATGGCAAACTTCGTTAAGACTATAACTTCAGGCGTTAATAATATTCATCGCTCCGGTTTCGACCTTAACGGTTCGACGGGCATAAACTTTTTTAATCCCATAAATTATAATTCAAATACCGACAGCAAATCTATAATTGACCAATTTTCGATGAATCAGGACATTTTGCTTTCGGTCGATAAAATAGCGGCTGCCGGCGTTGACGAGAGTTATTACAGTACTTCGGGGCAATTGCGCTCGAAGGGCGTCGGCGATAATACAACGGCGCTTGCGCTTACAGAGTTAAAAACAAAAACTTTATTCAGCGATAATACAACCATTACTCAAAAATACAGCGAAATAATAGCTTCGATAGGAAATGACACGAAGGTCGCGATAAATACAGCTAAAAACAGCAAATCGATACTTACGACACTTCAGACTAAAAGGGAATCGATTTCAGGCGTATCGATGGACGAGGAAATTTCTAATATGTTAAAATATCAGCATTCTTATAACGCTTCAGCTAAAATGATAAATGTTATTGACGGAATGATAGATAAAATTGTAAATGGTCTTATTAAATAAGAAGGCGGTGGAATAAATGAGAATTACTAATAATATGAAAATAAATATGGCGATGAATTCGATTTCAGCTCAAAACGAAAGAATTGCAGAACTTCAGGAGCAATTATCGTCAGGTAAAAAAGTTTTAAAACCTTCGGATGACCCGCTCGCCGCCTCTAATTCAATAAAGCTTAATATGCAGAAAAACAGCTTTGAGGTTTATTCTAATAACCTCTCATACGCGAAAAATTTTATTTCAAATTCCGATACAATGGCAGATGATGCGAACCGCGCGTTGAGAAGATTTAAAGAACTCGCAGTACGCGGTTTAAATGGTACTCTTACGACAAGCGATCGCAGCGAAATCGGCAAAGAAATGGAATCGTTGATAAATCAAATATTGAGCGATGCAAATTATAATTCGGGGGACGGATATATTTTTTCGGGCTCAAAAACCGATAAAGAGCCATTTTTAGTTATAAAACGCGCTAGCAGCGTTACTAACGCCGACGGCGTAGTTACCGAGGACAGCATTACTACAGTCCAGTACAATGGAGATTTGAATGATTTATATAGAAACGGCAATGAATATTCGAAAGTGAAAGTCAACCTTAACGGTGAAGACGCTTTTATGAATGTTACCGGTCAGAGCGTATACAGCGCGAAAAAATATGCCGATGTTAATAAATCGCCGTTTGACGATAATTTAAGAGATGGTTATTTTACTATAAAAAGCCGCTTCGGCGAAGAATTGATTAAAGTTTCAAAAGATGACAGCGTTCAAAATATAGTTGATAATATAAATAAAAATTCAAAGGTTGCAAAAGCAAAAATTGTCGAGGAAAGCAATGGTTCACGCATTGTTCTTGAAGCGCGCCAGAAGGGCGCTATGAATCAATTCGCGCTTGTGGAGGGCGGAATAAGTGTTCCAGGCACAAAAACCAATGCTCTCGAAATTCTCGGCCTTGGTTCTAAAATGGAATCGGTAAATAAAGTTGACAATGAAATGCTGCCTCTGAGTTATAGCTTTAAAAATATGACATCTGGAAGCATTTCGGTGAATGGCGTATATATTAAATTTGATCCTGCGAAAGATTCTTTGAAAGATATCATTGGCAGAATAAATGATAACGTAAAGAGCGCTTACGCGTATTCGGATAACGGCCGCCTTACGATTGAAAGCACAGGTACTTTGTCCATAGCCGACCAGTCGAATAGCTTCGCTAAAATATTAGGAATACCGGAGAGCAGAATGGCGTCGAGCGCTAAAATTCCTGATTCTATGGTTACGCCGCAGCCGCTTTCGAAAAACGAATGGGTTAAAAATGGAAATTTCTTTTTAAACGGCAAAGTTATCGGAATTAATGACGCCGCGTCGGAAACTTTATACACGATGAAAGATAAAATTAATTCGGTGCCGGGGATTAACGCTACCGCTTCAGTTGAAAACGGCCGTTTTGTTATAAAAGCAGGCTCGCCGCCTGATAATTTTGCAGTAATGTCGAATGCAACCGACGGCACATCTGAATTTTTAAAGAGTTTTGAATTTTCATACCAGAGCGCCGATTTAAATTCAATTTCAGCCGGCGTAAATGAAAACACTAATGTGACGGCTGCATTTGGAGTTACTGCCGGCAGCGAGTTTTCGGTGAACGGCGCTACTTTTAAAATTACTGCGCAGGATACCATAAAAACTGTTATAGATAGGATTAATTCACAAAATTTAGGAGTTTTCGCTTCTCTTAATAACGAAGGCGGCCAGACAAGAATTGATTTCGCGCCGTCAGGATTGAAAGATGACGTTCATTTAACAAGTTTTAAAGATATAGGTGGCGGCGATTTTCTTTCGAAGATAAGAATGGGAAATCAAATGGCTTCTAAAACTTCCGTTACCGCTCCGCTCCTGCAGCAATCGATCGGAAATATGGGCGTATTCGGAGCAACATCGGATATGAACGGCGCATTTATGGTTAACGGCACAATGGTCGAATTTAACCAGAAAACTGACAGCCTTTCCGATATCGTCAATAAAATAAACTCAAAAGTTTCCGGCGTTAACGCGTATTTGAACTCGAATAACCAGCTTGTATTTGATTCGACCTCGCCGGTAAGTATTTTTGACAGCAATATAATTGCCGGAAAATCGCTGACGCCTTCGCCTGTTAATCCTAAAACCGCTACTTTGCAATCGGTCGGCGTTACCGGCGGCGATTTTAAAATAAACGGAACTGCGGTTAACGTTACGGCTGGCGATACGATTGATAGCTTTATAAGCAAGGTTAATCAGCAATTTGACGGATCGGTCCGGGCCGAATTTGATACATCGCTTAATACAGTTAAGTTTTATAACTTGAAAGCTGGAGAAAAAATAAGCATGTCGGCCGGCACTTCAAATATAACTTCGCAGGCTGGCCTCGACCTATTAGTGCCTAACGACGCCGGTTCTAACGTTGGCCGCGCATCTTTTTCAAATTTTATTGAAAAAATGGCTATAAAAGAAGAAAAACTTGTCGATAATAATGGTAAGTATGAAATAAAAAAATCATCGCAGAACGCGCAATCGCTTTTTGATATACTTGCTGAAATAAGAGATAACATTTACCGCGGTGACTGGCAGTCGGTGAGCAATAATTTAACTGATGTAAATTCAACCGAGAATAGTTTTATGGGCGGCATGGCAAAGCTTGACGAGGCAATATCGCACATGGCAAATAATCGTGAAATTTTTGGAAACGGGCTGAAGCAGGTTGAAAACATAAGCAGGCGGAATAGTGATATCGGATCGTACCTGGATAAACTGATAACTGAAAATGAGGGAATTGATTTTGAAAGGGCGGTTTTAGAGCAAAATACGGCCAGTGTAATTTACCAGGGTGCCCTTGCAGTTAGTGCGAAGATAAATAAACAGAGTTTATTGGATTTTTTAAGTTAAACTCAAAAGTTTATTGGAAAAAATAAAATTAAAGTGATATAATATAATTTAAACATAAACGTGTTTTTAAAGGAGAGGCTAAAATGATAGTAAAAACAAAATTTTTTGGTGAAATCGATGTTCCTAATGAAAAAATAATAAAACTCGAAGGCGGACTCTTTGGATTTGAAAAACTTCAGAAATATGTTCTTGTTCCGCATGAAAAAGATAATATGTTCAAATGGCTTCAGTCTATGGAAGATCCGACAGTATGTTTTTTAGTTGTTGAGCCGGTCCTTTTTATGTTTAATTACTCCCTTGAAATTTCTGACGAAACCGTCGAAAAAATTCAGCTTAAGGATTCGCAGGACGCTGTTATATACTCGCTCGTTGTTATCCCTGAAGATCCTATGAGAATATCCGCTAACCTCTGCGGCCCGATCGTAATTAATACCGTTAACAGATGCGGTATGCAGGTTGTTTCGACAAACCCTGAACATTTGGTTAAACATTACATAATAGAAGAATTAAAGAAAAACGCTCATCAGCTTATGTCGAACGTATCAGCGGCTTTTGGCACTCCGGTTTTGAATGTTGAAGAAAAAACCGAAGATGCGGAAAAAAAAAATAGTATTTTCTCAAGCGATGTAAATGAAAATAACCAAAAAATGTCCGCTTATATGGTTTAATTAAAAAATATCATCATTAATAAAATATTACAAAGCGGCAGGAAAGTTGGTTATGACTTTAATTCCTGCCGTTTTTTTGTAATGAAAGCAAAGGAGTGCGTTTTGTTAGTTCTTACCCGTAAACATAATCAAAGCATCATTATTGATGATAAAATCGAGGTCATGGTTGTCGAAATCAGGGGCGACCAGGTTAAACTTGGAATTAAGGCGCCTAAAACCGTTTCGATCTATAGAAGCGAAATCTATAATGAAATAGCGACCGAAAATCAGCTTGCCGTTAAATCGCAGCTTGACCGGCTCGATGTGGTTGAACAGATCATAAAAAAGAATGAAAAAGATGATAATGACGATAACAACAAAAAATAAATTATTTTTTTAATAATTGATTTTAATAATTTTGTCGTAAAAAAGAGCTGGCTGAAATTATAAATTTTGGCGGCTCTTTTTTTATTAATTATGATATGAGCCTATTCGATAATTTCAGAAACACACCTAAAATAAATTATTTATTTTGGGATTCAGGTAAAAGTATTTTACGTTTAATTGACAAATGTCAGGCGGTTTTGTATAATTAAATAGATTTTATAAATTAAGGAACATTTAATTATATTCTTAGTATTATTAAGAAAGTTTTAATTTTTTTATAGAGGTGGTTTTTATGTTAAAATCAAAGATTGCGGCAGGCCTCACGGCGGCATGCATTGCGTGTTCATTAACTTCCGCTCCGGCTTCCGCTAAATCATTTTTAGATGATCTTACTGACGCGTTAAATTCAGTCGATAAAGCTCTTAACGATGCTCAAAAAGCCGTAGATAAAGCCACCGGTAAAATCGATAAAGCGGTTAATGACGCTCAAAAATCAGTCGATGACGGTTTGCGCAAAATAGATAATACTATTAATAAAACAACTGGTGATATTGATAAGGCCGTCAATAAAGTTAACGGCCAGATCGATTCTACAGTAAATAAAGTAAACAGCACGATTGATAAATCCGTTAATGATTTGAACGCCGCTATTGATAAAACAACCGGAGAAATTGATAAATCGGTGGATAGTGTCAATAAGTCGATCGATAAAATTAATAACGATATTAACAAAAAAATCGATGACGTAAACGGTAAAATAAATGAAACGGCTGATAAGGTAAATAGTACCGTTGATAAAACTGTAAGCGACGCAAATAAGGCTATCGATAAAGGTACGAAAACAATCGACGATACAATCGCGGATGTCAATAAAACAATAGATGACGCGTCCAAGACTATTTCCGAGGCTTCGGCGAAAATTGAAAAAGGCGTTGATAGTTCAGTCGAAGGTGCGTTGAAAACAGCTGAAGCCGCTCTTGATAAAGCCCAAAAAACGGTCGGCGGCCTTCTCGATTCAATAAAAAGTAAGGCTATTAATGCGGCTGGCACTATTGAAAATACCGTAAACGAAATTACCACTACCGTTGACGAAACAACCGGCAAACTTTCAGTTAATATTGATAACGCTCTAAAGACAGTTGAAGTTTTGGTTATGAAAGACGGTCAGATTGTTATAGATAAGAGTGCTGATTTTTCGAATAAGCTCTCGAATCAAGCTTTAAAGGTAATGGCATCGCTCGGCGACGAATGGTCAAAGCTTAAACTTAATGAAATGGAAGCTAAAGAGCAGGCTGCTAAATTATATGACGAATATAACAAAATAGCCTGGACTGATATTTTTAATAAAATGAAAGCGCGCGAAAAATATGAGGACGCAAAAAAAACATATCAGGACGCGATTACCAAACGCGAGGAAGCGGAGAAGAAAAATTCAAATTCAGCCGGCGTAGTTAAGGGCCTTGACAATATGCAAAACAGTATTCTTGAGGTAAGGGCGCTATTCGGCGATGCGGAGGCGCAGTTAAAGCTTGAAATTGAACGCAATAAGGCTGAATATGATAAATTGAAAGCGAAGTATGACACGGCTGACATAACGTTAAAGACACAGTTAAAGAGAGAACTCGATGACGCAAGTTTTAAATACGAAGAAGCGGTAAAGGGATTAGCTGTTTATACCGAAAGGGTGAAAAATAAAATATCGTCAAATACATCAACGACATCGTCAAATTCAGATCAAAATGTCAGCGGCAGAATTAGCGACAGCTCTAGTGATAAAAAAACGGAGGATGCGCTAAAAAATCAGGATTCGACTAAAAATTCAAGCAGTTCTTCAGATAAAACAGGTTCTATAGAGTCAAAAATCGACAGCATATCGACGGATTTGAAAAAGATAAAAGAGGACGCTGAAAAAACAGCGGCTAAAGCTGCCGAAGAAGCAAAACAGGCCGCGCAAAAAATCGAGGAAACCAAGCAGGCTGCCTTGAAAGCCGCCGAAGAAGCGAAGCGTAAAGCTGAAGAAGAAGCGCGAGCTTACGATAATTACGTTAAAGGCGTAAAACAGAGGTTATCTGATAATTATCAGCGTTATTTAAGATATCAGTCGGATACTACGCTCGACAGCGCTACAAGAGAGAATTATAAGCAGGATTACCTTAAGTCTTACGAAGAATTTAAAAGAGTGTCCGAAAATCAGAAAAAATAATTAATAATTAGAAATTTTAAAAACTAAGATATAAATTTATGCCTCCGGAAAACATTCAGTTAGCCGGAGGTTTTTTATTAATAATCTTTAAAATAATATATTTAAGAAAGCGTAAAAATTGACTGATAAATTGAAAAGATAAAAAATTGTTTTACTGATAATTTATGAGGAGTAATTATCTGATATAGCGCATTGAAAAACGGCGGCTTATAAATTTATTAAAGCTGCATATTTCGAGTTATGGCAGTATTTCAATGCTGGTAGTGTCTTTTATGAAGTTATATATAACCTGTACTTCGTCGGTGCCTGCTGCCGCGGGTGAGGTATAATAACCGTTATTATCGATTCTTCCTTTTTTGGCGCTGTAAGTCGGAAATATAGTTACAGCGTTTCCGTAAATATCGTAAGCGGAAAAATCAAACTTTATACCTGAAGATACTTTAATTGATGTGGTTTTAGGCGAAATAAAGATTTTATAAGGCGGAGCGGCGTTTATTGCGAAAGGCATAACGCTTGTCACCGAGAGTGTTTTAACCGAGACGGCCTCGTTTTCTACGGCGCGGATTGGAGCTGTGTAAAGGCCTGATTGCGTTATTTTTCCGGCTTTGCATTCCCAGGTGACTGCGACAGGAACTATTTCACCTGATGAATTTCTGCCCTGGGCTTGAAATTGCTGGGTGGTGCCGGCGGCTATATATTTTAGTTGAGGTATTATTTCAATAGTCGAAGCTTCGCTGGAAGCTGTTACCGAAATTAAAGAAGTTCCTGATTTTGCGCCGACGAATGCTGAAATTCGGTCAAGTGTTTTAGATGACGGTGCTAAGTATATTCCGGCGGAATCGATCTTGCCTTCATGGCATTCCCATACCGGCGATATAATCAATTCATCGCCGTTTTGATCGATGCCTACGGCGGCGAAATTAAGCTTTCCGCCTGCCCTTACTTCGGCTGTCTGCGGCATTATTTTTATATATTGCAGAGTATGTTCGTTAGTTATAGCGCTGCCGCCGCAGCCTGTAATATAAATAAATAAAAACATAAGCAAAACCAATAAAGCGGCTTTAAAGGCTGTTTTAAAATTAGCCTTAACGCCGCTCGGGATTTTATTTATTGGTGAAGGGTGGTGTAATATCATTTTTAAACCATATTAAAAAAAATATTGTATTAAAAAAAATTTATGGTATTATTAATATTAGAGTTTGGCTTCAAGGCCGTTAATACCACGATAGAAGATTACAAACATGCAGTTTGGGCATTTAATTGAGTTATGCTGACTTTTTAATGCGCGTTCAGCGTTAGTCACCATTTTAGTGTTGCAGAGTGGACATTGCATAAAAAAATTCCTCCATTTCATGTTTTGTTTTTTCAATTACTTTAATTATCGTCACAATTTTGCTTAAAGTTAAGAGGTGAATTTCAGTGACAAAAAATATTATAAATATAGATGAGTTACGGCGCCGTTCCAATGCTAAAAAAACTGAAGGTTCTAAGGATCCTTCGGCAGTTTCTGGCGGCCGTAATTCTTCGGCGGACCATAAAAAAGATTCAAAAAAAGAAAACGTGACTGATAAAAATAATAAAAAGAAAATTATTCAATATAATGATCCTAAGAAAAGTTTTATTAATATAGAAGAAAAACTCCAAAAAAATGAAGCTCCTGAAGATGATGAATTCGGCGATTCAGCTAACGGTATGCCGCGTAAGCGTAAAAACGCCGGAATTATTATTAATCCGCAAAATTATATCCAGACTCACCTTCCTAATTCGCGGCCGCTGACTATTCAAATGCTTAAAAAGGCGCTTGAGGACCATAAAAAGGAATTAAAATTAATTGAATCGATGAATGATTCCCAATATGCAATATTTCGACATAATCTGCCGGTAAGCGGCACTGAGCCGGTGAGACTACGGTCTATTACCATACTCCGTTCCATGATAGGACTTAACTTAAGGCTGCAATCAGAACTTACCCCTAAAACTATTAAGTATTAAAACAATATTGGTTTTGAAAATTATTTTTTATCAGGCAAAGAAAATTATATTTTTATATTAAAAAAACCGGTTATTGATATGACCGGTTTTTCTTTTTTTATTTATTAAAAGTTATTAAAACATTTAAATTTTTTGATTCTCTTTCCGATAATCTCATTAACTTATAATAAATTTTGTTTTTTTAGGTAAAAAATAGCAGTTATTAAAAAGCTATTAATTTAACAGTTAATTAGATTATTTATAAAAAGGGAAGGGGTTGCTATGTTTTTAGCAAAAAGAGAAAAGTTTAAGAAAAGCATAATGCTATTGATATTTTTAATGGCAGTCGCTTTTATGTCCTGTCCTTCGAAAAATTTGTATGCGGCCGGAGATGTAGTTGAGGAACAGCTTAAGGATTCGGGCTTTTCGGATGATATGATTCAAAAGATCATGAAGAAAAATACCGACAATACTTTCAAGAAAAAGAGCAAGGAAAAGGTGTATCCTGATATAAAACCGACGCCTGTTAAAGATAAAACAAGTGCAGACCAGTCGGCCGATGAAATGCTTGCCGATACTGTGCTTGTAGCTGAAAATACCGCGGCATCTGAAGCGAGCAAAGTCGCATCTGACGCTACGCCTTCAGACAGGAGAAAAGGCGTTAAAAAAGAAAGGGGCTCTTCTAAATCGAAAGACGGGAAAAGTACGCAGGTTCTGTCGGTTGACGAATTATACGGCGGAAATTTATATACGGAAGATGATTCGGATATCAAGAAAATAAAAGCGCGCGATGAAAAACTTTATTATCCGGGAGTTATCGGGCCATGCGTAAACGGAACGACGGGCTTGATATACACGCAGAGCGCTTATACGTTAAAAAAAGGCCAGTTTAACATAGGCGGCAAAATCGTTTATAATGAGATAACCAAGCAAAATGATAATAAAATCAGTTTCCTCGCCGGCGAAGAAGCTAAACAGTTTTATTTCCCGATGACATTGACTGTCGGCGCGCTCGATAACTTTGAACTTGGATTCGTTTTTGCGGCGCAGAACTGGAAAATTAACAGTTCTTCGATGACGCCTCAAAATGACAGCGGTTCTGGTATGGGCGATATAAATATGAGAATGAAATATAAACTTCCGATGCAGGTGGAGTCGCCGACATCATTAGCGATCGGCTGGGGCGCTAAGTTTCCGACGGCCGATAAAAAGACTATGTATGTAATGGGCGCCACCGGCGAGGCCGATTACGATCTTTTTGTGGCTTTATCGCAGAAATTATCTTCAGCTAACGCTCATGTAAACCTTGGGTATGTCTCGACCGGCGATCCTAAATCATCGGTTGCAGGGCAGAGGCTGTTTGTCGATGACAAATTTTATTATAACCTTGGCGTTGATTTCTCTAAATCTGACGATTTGACGCTTATGTTCGAATTAAACGGCGAAAACTGGGGCGCTATGGGCACCAAACTCGATTTTACGCCCGGCATCAGGACACGCGTAAATAAAGACCTGGTAATGGACGCCGCGCTGCCTATATCGTTTTATAACGACCAGGAATACGGCTATAACTTTAAATTCGTTATGGGCGCGACTTATACATTCTAATTCTAATTTTAATTTAAGGTCCTGTATTTAATTTTTTAATTAATTTAACTTAAAATTTGTTATATTACACGGTAAAACTAAAAAGCGGGTCATGGTAATGGCCCGCTTTTACTATGCAATAAAGGAAAGTGATTATGGACGGGCAGAACAATTCAAGTGATTTGAGGGGAAATTTAAGGCTGTTTGGAATGAAGGCAGTTAACGGCCGCTGGGTTTTTGTCGTTATAGGAATTTTAATTAATTTGTGCCTTGGTTCTGTTTATTCGTGGAGCATATTCAAAGGTCCGCTTGAGAAGCTATACGGTATTAACGCCACTCAAAGCTCGCTGCCTTATATGATATTTCTGGCTATGCAGTCAATTGGAATGCTCTTAATGGGTAAATCGCTCGATAAATATAATCCGGCCCGCATGATATTCATTAACGGCGTGTTTATAGGTATAGGACTTTATCTTGCAGGACTTTCAAGAAATATTACGGAACTTACGATCTGCTTTAGTTTTATTTTCGGGTTTCCTTCCTCGATAATTTACGGAACGCCTATTTCAGTCGTCACGAAATGGTTTCCGGATAAAAAAGGCCTCGCGATCGGCCTTACGCTCATGGGAATAGGGCTTTCGCCGCTATTCCTCGCGCCTGTTTCGGTGAAAATAATAAGCAATTACGGCGTGCTTAACGCGTTTAAAGCTTCGGGCGCCTTATTTTTTGCGGTAATATGCATGGTGTCGATGTTTATAAAATTTCCGCCTGAAGGCTGGATAGAGTCTTTTAAAAATTCAGGCAACGGAATAGTTTCTGATAAATTAAATAATTCTAATGAACCAAATGCGGTTTTTAAAACGGAAAATTATGAATATTCCCATGAAGAAATATTTAAAATTCCGGCATTTTATGTGTTATGGGTTTGCTATACCATGGCGGCAATTGTTGGATTGATGATGATCGGCATAACCGGCCAGGTGGCAAGTGAAATAGGCGGCGTTTCGCCGGTTTCTATCGCAGTGTTCATTTCGATTTTCGGGATGTTTAACGGCTGCGGCCGTCCGATTTTCGGCTGGATCGTCGATTCTTATTCGCCGAAAGTCGCTATGTATATCAATTTTATAGGAATACTTTCATGGTCGCTGATTATGATCGCATGCTCTAGTATCGCGGAAAAAGGGATGATGACTATTATGTTGTATTCTATAGCTTTTTGCGGATTCTGGATGTGCCACGGAGGATGGCTCGCAATCGCTCCAGCGGCTGTGGCGAAGTTTTTCGGAGTCAAAAACTCAAGCCAGAATTACAGCATTATATTTACCGGCTTCGGCGTCGCCGCTATTACCGGCAGCCTTCTTGCCGGAAGGCTTAAGGATATTCTCGGAAGCTATAATTATGTATTTTACATAACATTAGCGATAGCTGTTTCAGGAATAATTATAGTCCGTTTATTTATTGACAATAAACAGATTGAATCAAAAAAATAATGGATGAATAGCTCATTTTAAAACCCTTTATTTTAGTAAAAAAGCAGATGTGATTGTTTAAAAAATAAACAGTTATATCTGCTTTTTTTAAGGTTTTTTTTATTAAAAAGAAGCCTTGATTTTAGGCGCAAATTATAGGTATGCATATAGTGTTTATAAGGCTTTTGAAGAAAAAAATATGTGTTGACTTTTATTCCTTTTTGAATTAATATAAGCCCATAATTTTTGAAAACTTATAAAACAGGTAGTGGTTAATTTATCTGATAAAACCTGATATTAATGGAGTAATATTTTTAAAATCAGGTTTTCTGAATTTCCTGAACGAAAAGTAAATTAAAACTTAAGACAGCGGTTATTTATTAATTTCGTATGGTTATACGTTATTAATAAGTGAAGCTTATTTTGTTGTGCTCTTTTTAATAAAATATTTTGATGCGGTTTTTGGATGAAAGCCGTGTCGTTTTTTATTTTATATAAAAGTTTTAAAGTTTTATAAATTAATTAAATTAATTGTTTAATTTTAAAGAAAGATAAGGGGTGTTTTAGTTGGAGGACATTTATTCAAAAGGGTCATTATCGCATTTAAGCAATAACGGCGAATACGCTTCTAATCACGAACATAATGTTTTATGCCATAATCACGATGCAGCGGAAAAAAGGCCGCGCATTAAAGTGCGCAGAAAATTAGGAACGCGCGATAAAAATGTTACAAATTTCCAGATGATGGTTGAATCTAACACCTCTGAAGAAATAAAAGATTTTTCAAAAGAAAAAATAATAAATTCATTAGTCCATGAAGTTGGTTTAAATCTTGGCGACGCTGAAAAAGTCGCTGAAGACGTTGAGAAAACTCTTTATTTAAGTAAAGTTTCATGTGTTACGTCAGCGTTTATACGTGAAATCGTAAATTCAATTCTGCTTCAGCGCGGATTTAATGTCGAATTGAAGCAGTATTCCAACCTTTCGCTCGCGCTTTCGAATGTAAAACAAATACATGAGGCGCATAATTTTGAAAACAGCAATACCGGTTTTTGCCCTGAAAGCATAAACCTGCTTATCGCTGGAAGTATCCTTAAGCAGTATGCTTTAAGGGAAGTATTCAGCGACGATGTTTCAAAATCGCATTTAAAAGGCGAAATTCACATACACGATCTCGATTTTATAAATCGCCCTTACTGTTCCGGAAATTCTATTGAATATGTAAAAAAGAACGGACTCAGACTACCTAATATGACGGCTTCGAGCCCTGCCAAACACCCGCAGACGCTGGTTAATCATATTCAGTGCTTCGCTTCATACCTGCAGGGGCTTTTCGCCGGCGCTATCGGCTGGGATGCAGTTAATATGTTTTTTGCGCCGTTATTTGAGAATATGCCGTATGATCAGATTAAGCAGGTGGCGCAGCATTTGATTTTTTCATTTGCGCAGCTCGCCGGCAACCGCGGCGGCCAGGTTGTATTCAGCGATTTTAACCTGTTCCTGACGATTCCTGAACATTACCAAAATACTCCTGCCGTTGGAATAGGCGGCAAATATACAGGCAAAAATTACGGCGAATACGAAAAAGAGTCACGTTTGTTTTTGAAGGCGATCCTCGATGTTATAAACGAAGGCGACGCTGACGGCGCTAATTTCGCTTTCCCTAAAATAAACCTTCATGTCGATGAACATTCGTTCGATAAAAACGACGAACTGCTGATGTACGCCTGCGAAATTAACGCGGTGCGCGGCAGCGTATACATATTATTCGACAGGGCCGGCAGCGTTAAAGTGAGCCAGTGCTGCCGTTTGAGCATTGAAATGACGCAGAAGGACCTTGACCGCATGTCGAAGCACCCTGATGAATTAAGGTTCAGCGCGTGGCAGAACGTCAGCGTTAATTTACCCGGAATCGCGTACAGATCACGCACCAAAGAAGCGGCTTTCAAAGAGATGGACAGGCTTGCGGCTACCGCGATGAAGGCGCATAAGGCTAAATATGATTTTATTAATAAATTGCTCGAAATTGGCGAAAAAGGTCCGCTCGCTTTCCTTACTACAGGAATGAACGGCAAGGCTTATTTGCGTCCTGAAGATGCGAAGTTCCTTGTCGGTATGGTCGGCCTTAATGAAATGGTTCAGATTTTAACGGGCCAGCAGCTCCACGAATCGAATGCCGCGCTTTTATTCGGCCTTGAAATTATAGCGCATCTTAAGATGACAGTCGATAAACTCGCCGCTGAATATGGGTTCACCTGTGTTCTCGAGGAAACTCCTGCGGAAAGCACTTCAGGCAGGTTCGCGCAGCTCGACCTTAAAACTTATCCTGAAGCTAAAAATTATATCCGCGGCATTAAAGGCGGCGATTATTCGTCGGCTTACTATACCAACAGCGTTCATCTTGCTTATGATTCAAATGTCGATATATTCGAAAGAATTGAAAAGCAGTCGATGTTCGCCCCAATGATTCAGGCCGGCAGCATTATCCATGTATGGCTCGGCGAATCGAATCCTGACGCCAGGGCTATTTATGCTTTAATAAAAAACGCTTATAACAATACTAAGGCGGCCCAGATAGCGTTCAGCCCTGATTTTACAATATGCCAGGACTGCCATACTCAGTTTAAGGGGTTCAGAGAAGAATGCCCGGGCTGCGGGTCAAAAAACATTTATCATTCGACAAGAATTACAGGATATTTCAGCCGCGTATCGGGCTGGACCAAGGGAAAACTCGCGGAGCTTAAGGACCGCGTGAAAGTTGCGATCGAATTAAAAAATAATATTGAAAATGTTGAGGCTGCGGAAAACGAGCCTAAATACAAACTGTTTTTCTTCAGCAAAGAAGGCTGCGAAAAATGCCAGGTAGTTAAAGAAAGAATAAAGAACGAGCAGTCTGTCAAGATACTTGAAACGACAACGGCTGAAGGCATGGCATACGCAATGCATTACAATATAGTTGATCTGCCTGCACTTATAAAGGTTGACAACGATTACAATGTAATGGCAAACTGGAACCACAGCGAATCGGTGCTCAAGTGGCTGAAAGAAAATACCAATAATAAAGAAAAAGCAGTGCTTCATGCGTAATTATAATTAATACGCGCGTTATATATGAAGTCGAACAATTTAAAATACATTTGATTAATTGCGAAGGCAGGCATTTGTCTGCCTTTGCTGTTAAAATGTATGGTTATCGTATTTAACTGCAAATTTATAAAGGATTTTTACTATTTATGCTTAATTTACCTATATTTGGTTTTGTACCGTCGTCTCTTGTGGATTACCCTGAAAATACGGCGTGCGTCATATTTATTAAAGGCTGTAACATGTCCTGCTGGTATTGCCATAATCGTAACGTTATGATTGAAAGCGAGCCGTTTGACGAAAACCAGGTTATTTCGATGGTAAATAAAATCAAGCGACAGAAGCTTCTTACCGGAATAGTCGTGACGGGCGGCGAGCCGACAATATACGGCGAAAGGTTATATGATTTTTTAAAGCAGCTGAAAATTGAAACTGGAAAGAAGATAAAGCTTGATACGAACGGCACCAATCCTGAAATACTGCAAAAAATTCTTGACGACAAAATTATAGATTTTGTGGCAATGGATATAAAAACCAGGTTTGATAAGTATGATTCGCTCGGTTTTGGAAGCGCTGCCGAGCTTTTTAAAAGCGTTGATTTAATTCGTAAAAGCGGAATAGATTATCAGTTCAGGTGTACTGAAAATAAAGATATTATGCCGGAAGATAAGGAATGGATAATCTCTAATTTCCCCGATATTAAATGGCAGAAATATGTCGAGTTAGAAAAATAGTTATTATAAATTGGTATGCATTTTGCTTTTTAAAAATTCTAAAAAAATATGATAAAGGGGAGATTTTTATGTTTATTTTAAGAACGCTTCCTATTTTTATTTTATTTTTATTATTTTTAAAAATCGAATCGATTCCTATTGCGAATTTTATTCACTGGAATACTTTGTTTACAGTTATAATATTTCCGTTGTTTTGTGTTATAGCGGTTTTTGGCTTTAAAAAATCTTTTGAAATGATGATTTCTTTCTTTGTTTTTTCTAAAAAATCGAATGATATAAAAAATTCCATTGAGTTTTTAAATTTATATGAAAAAGTTATTTATTTGGGCGGCATTACTGTAGCAATATTTCAGCTTGCGACGGTATTTAATTTTTTTGACGGCCTTGTAATTAAAGGAAAACTTAGCAGCGCTATGATTTTTGTTTTATTGCCTCTTCTTTATTCGGTATTAATAAATGTTGCGGTCAAAATCATGAGGCATAAAATTGAAAATGTGGTAAATTCCCAAAACAATGAAGTTGGAAAATGCCATATATAGGAATTTCCGACACAGCAAATTTTTTTTAAAATTAGTAAAAAAAGCATTTTTCAAATTGACATTTAATTATAACTTTGGTATAATAACCGCCGTTACAGTTAATAATGTCAACGTCGGCGTTTTAGTTTGTAACATGGAGAGATGGCTGAGCGGCCGAAAGCGTTCGACTCGAAATCGAATTTCCTGACAAAATCGGGAACCTGAGTTCAAATCTCAGTCTCTCCGCTAACGAAAAGGGGTTTCACGGAATCGTGAAGCCCCTTTTTTCATTCTTATTTTGACCCTTATTTTTACTTTTGCCACCATTTTGCCACCAAAATTTTAAAAAACAATAAAAATAACTTGAAATTAATTGTTATTAATTAAAAATTTCTATATTTTTTTCGGCTCATATTGCGGTTCAGAAAGTTTTCCGAAAACACCTTCGTCAATTTTTTGTGCGGCTTCTCTTTGCATATCACCTATGACATGTGAGTAAAGGTCGAGTGTAATTCCGACTGACGAATGTCCAAGGCGTTTTGAGGCAATTTTTGCAGGAATGCCATATTTTAACATAAGAGTAGCATTCGTATGCCTGAGATCATGTAGCCGTATTTTTTTTAGATGATTTTTAATTAAAAATTTTTCAAATTTACAGGTAAAATAACATGGCGAAAAGGGGTTCCCATTTGCGTGACAGCAAACAAGGTCATTGTCATTATAACAATTTTGAAAATTAATTTTTATTTTTTCTTGATTGTTTTTATGTTCCTTTAAAAGTTTTATAAGCCCGTAAGGTATATCGATTGAACGATAGCTGCTTTCTGTTTTAAGGTCTTTAAATATACATCCCTTAGTTGTTTTGACAAGATTGTTTTTTATTGTGACTTTTACGTTTTCAAAATCAATATCCTGCCACTTTAAGGCTAAAAGTTCACCGCGACGAAGTCCGAGTGTTACCGCAATCGCGAGCGGTACTTCAAGATCGGTTCCTTTAGCTTTACTTAGCATAGTTGTGATTTCATTTTCATCATATATTTCAGACCTATATGCTTTTATTTTTGGTGGCGTAGCAAATTTTGCCGGATTATTACTGATTAACTGCATTTTAATTGCATATTCCAATGCTGTCGAAAGGTTACGATGTATATATTTTATGGTTCTTGGAGCTAATCCGCCTTTATGGTCGCATCTTCCGGTATTTAAAAGTCTGGCATACATATTTTGAATATCGATATGCTTTAGCTGTTGAAGTGTAATGTGGCCTATTTCTGGAATAATATGCCTTTCGATATTGACTTTGTAACCGTCGGCAGATGTCGGAGATAATTGCGGTTCAACATGCACTTTAATCCATTCGCGTAAAAACTGTGCTACTGTGATTTTGTTATCGTTAACATACCTGTTACCGTTAACATCCTGTATAATTTTGGCCATTATTTTTTCAGCTTCTTTTTTTGTTCCAGTGATCGATTTGAAAATTTGTTTTCGTTGACCTTTTTCGTCATAACCTGCTTCGACTACAATCTGCCATGTAACGCCTTTTTTGGTAGTTCTTTTTCTTATGAAACTTCCCATAATTCACCCCCACTGTTAAAATAATCCGTGCGATTTTGGAATGTCTAATATCGCACGGATGTAAAATATTTAATAAGTTATTTTAGTGTCGGATGGCGTTAACATCCATTTTTCGAAAACGGCCCGAGAAATCCGAAATGAGTTTCCAATTCGAATGCAAGGTAAATTACCATATTTCAATAATTTAAGCGCTTTAACATATCCAATATTAAGATATTCAGCAATGTTGCGGGCGTTTAAAATTTCTGGGTATTCGTTAAGTGATTTTGACATATTATTCCTCCTGATATATCATATTTGTAATTTTTTTTAATAAATACAAGACTTATTATTATAATATATACGTGTAATTTAAAATGGTACATTTTTAATAGTTAAAATATATGAAATGTTGAAGCTTTTTGTTTGTTTTTGCCGGTATATTTAATGTTTTTATATTCATTGTTTATTACGGCATTTGTAAAAGCGCGTCCGTAGTTGCGTTTGTTTTTTGCTGCTTCTTTTTTTCCATTTTCATTGACTGCTAATTTGCTATATTTATCCCACTGTTCAGGAAATATTTTAGCCGTTGTATAATTAGTATCTTTGGGTTTAGAATCAATTATTTTTTGAATTTTTATTTTGTAATTTGTAATTAATTTAAACATAAAAAACCTCCTAAATTTAATGGTTAACTGATTTTAGTATTAGTGACGGAAAATTTTTTTCTGTCACTAATAAAATTAATGTTAATATCACTTTTTTTTATTTTTGTGACACAAACATAAAAAAGTAATATTATTCGAATTTTGTAGTCAGCATATTGTTATTTTCGTCATTTATAGTTTTAATTAGTTTGATTCCTTTGAAGCAACGTTTTCCCCCTCGGCGGCTTTCAGTGTGAATAATTTTTTTATTGATCATAACATCACGAAAACTTGCCCAAAACTTTTTATCAGTAAGTGTTTTTATTTTATGATGCCCATTAGTAAAGCACCAATTATCAAAAGTTTTTCTTATATCATTGCGATATACGACATCATCCTCATTTGCTTTTTGAATATATTCTCGTATAAATTCTTCCATGGGATTTATATCTTCTTTATATTCGTTAAGAACCTTTTCAGCTAAATTGGATTTGGTAAAAACATAATTATTTTTACGTAAGCGCGCTAATGCTTCAAGTGATAAGTTCATGATTCCTGGGAGCTCATTCATTAATTCACTGACAAGATTTTTATTATCGTTTTTTTCGTCAACTGTAAAAGTAAATGGAACTATAATAAGACGTCTTAAAAATCCATATGTATGATCTGAACAGTATGGAAGCATATTTAAGCAGTACAGTAATTTACAAAATGGTGAAATAGTATAGCCGGGTTTAAATTTTTCTTCAACTCTTAATGGGTCTCCGGTTGTAATGCTTTTGAAATATTGTGAATTTAAACCTTTGCTGTCAAATTCATTCTCTGTGGCAAGATTCAATGTTTTTCCAACCAGTTCACTACGAGCAAAAGAGTTTTCTAGATCTTTCATTGGAACAGAACTGACATTAGCATCGCCACAGAGGGCTTTGATAATTAAAGAAAGTACGGATTTTCCGTTACCGCCTTTACCCCAGAAAATAAAAGCTTTTTGAGCCTTTGTTTCGGATGTTAAGCAAAGTCCGATTATTTCTAATACCAATGATATGCGTTCGTTATCATTTTCAAAAATCTGATTAAGAAAAGTTAAAAAATTTGGTGCTTTTGCGTTAGGATCATATTTTAAAGGAATGCGTATTGTTGAGTGATAACTCGGACGGTGAGGACGAAGGATAAAGTTTTCAATATCCAGCATTCCGTTAACAACATTTATGAAATTTTTTTGATTATCCATTTCTTGAACAGGTTCAGCTAATCTTTTTAATGGTTCTATATATGTTTTTTCTAAATATGTTGTCCAGGAATCTTTGAGGTCGTTATGTAAAAAGTCCATAAGTAATCTTGATAATTCGAGGTCGTTAATGAAACTCCAAATGCCATTTTTATATATAAAAAAACGCATTCCTGATGTAATTGCGAGCGTAAAATTATTTAAAATATGCCGGGCGTATTTTACTCCATTTAAAGTAACCCCGCCTTTTTCACTAAAATTAATACCTTTTTTTTCATATTCTTTATCAAGTACTTCTTGAAAAAAGGGTTTTATAGATATTTTTATATTTTCAATATCAATACCAAAGTTTTTAAAATTATTAATTGTATCGTTAAAAACAGTCTTATTTATAATTTTTAAAATTGCCAGAGATTTTAATGCCTCATCTGAAAATTTAAAATCAGCTTTATTTGAAAAATTCATTAATTCTTTTTTTATGCAAGTAATAGCTTTTTTTAATGGATGTTGTATAAACTGACACGGACTATTGTTTATTACCCCTACGCTATTTTTAATAATTTTAGCGAAACATCTCATAATTTGATTTAAATCACAGCCAATTGTTGTGCATATAATAGTTTCATCAGGAGGGGATTTACATTCATTAATAAATAATGTAGTTTCGTTATCTGTAATTTTAGTTTGTAAATTAAGAAATTCAATTGCAGCTTCTTCATGGCCAGCTTTCCATAATATAGTTGCACCCAGTTTACATTCATTTTGGTTAAGAGTATTATTTTCAATTTTTTTAACAAGTGTTTTAAAAAAGATACATTTTTCAGATAATTCCAATATTACTGCATTGGCTTTGGCGGTGGCAATATAGTGCATTTTATATCAACTCCTATTATATTTACGTTACAAAAGTTTAAAAAGTATTTATTGTTAGCTTATTTGATGGTGACGGAAAAATATTTTTCCGTCACCATCACGAAACTTTAAATTGAAACGTTTATTCTAATTTTTTCATTAGTTGATTTTCGTACCCATTTTCAATGAAGTAATCAAATACGGCCGAAACAAACAACTCTTTTATATCTGTTCCGCAATCTGAGGCTATACGATTAATGAATTCTCCAAACTGCTGGCCTTTTATAACGAGTTTAAGTGGGCATTCATTACTGCACTGAAAGTTAAATTTTTGATTTGAAACACTAATGAGACGTTCAATTTTTGATTTTGTACCGAGAATATAACTATCTTGATTATGATAACCGCTAATACAAGCATGATGCTTATTTTTTATTGTGTTAATAATTTCAGTAGTCCAATTTTCAGCTTTGTTTTCGGAATTTTCTGCTCCCATATTTCTTGCGAAGGCTTCGTGAAATTTTTTTAGTTCGGCCTCACCGCCGCTTTTATAAGCCGCTATTGCAAAAGGCATGTTATCTGCAAAACGATTATAATCATTCGGTAAGAGCATTTTACAATGATTAACATAAAATTCAACGCACTTACATAAAAAACCGTCCGATTTAACGGTAAGTGGTAACTTGAAAGGTTTACTTTTTTTTATATAGAGGTTGAAATGTTTTTGATAAAGTTCAGCGAGCATAGAATGTGGTTCGGTAAGTAATTGAGGGGTATCTTTATATTTAGCATTACCTATTGTAGCTGATTCTTTAATGCTTTTCCAGTTGAGTTTTACTAATTCTTCAAATGAAAAAGGTAAGCAATACGTATCGGTTTTATCATGTTTACTGCAGGCAACTCTCATTATTTTGTCTTGATATTGAGTAGTTCTGTCGAATAACGAGATATCCATACCTGATTCTTTTACAAGTTCACTTGCCATTGAAAATGTTATTAAATTTGATGATGTTCCGGGTATGGGTTCGATAAATTCGGCGCCAAATCGAGTATTTGGAATTATAAGGTGAAATCCCTTTCTGCCTGAAAAATGTATAAAAAAATCAATGCCGTCTTTCATTTGCATTTTTTCGATTAAAAACGTAGTAAGTTTAATAACATTTTCAAGAGTATATTCATCTCGATTAGGGATGCCATCTATGTCAATTACAAGATTTGAACGCACCTTTATTCCTTTTTCAAGAAGTGTTTTAGTCATATTTTTACCGTTATTATTCTTATGAATTTTAAGAGCCTCGTTTAAATCAATATCGTATTCTTCGCTACTAACATAGCAAGCTAGGTTTTTTTCAAATAAAGATTGCTTAGCATGAAATATTTTGGTATAATTTGATGAGTTACAAGGAATTCGTGAGAATGGATTTCCTTGCGAAAAAAGATTGATACTCATATTTTTTTCCTTTCGAGGCTTTCCATGGATCAGATGGGAAGCCTCATTTTAATATATTTAGAATGTACGAAGTAACTAAAGAGTCGGCGTGTGCTTTTATATGCTTGGATATATATGTAGATGATTGGACATAATTTATTTAGTATACAAGCCAGAGCAATTGTGCTCGATTTGTAACTGAAATTTTATTGTCCGATGCGTCTATTTTGTAAAAGAACGATTATAAGGATTTTTTGCTTTTGTTATTGTTGCTTATTAATTTCCCTTATCGTTATTTTCATTATAAAAAATTTGTCAACATAAATCGAGGGACTAAAAAAAAAGTTTTTATTCTCTCAATTAAAACAAAAGAGCCATCTGCTTTTTAATCAAATGGCTCTTAAAAATTTTTTGAAAAAATATGATATTTATCTAATTATTTTTTATTTTTAGCGTTGAATTCTTTTATAGCTTTTTCAAGTTCGCAATTTTCTGAAAAAACTTTATCTGTCTTTTTGAAATTTATTTCTATAGGTTTCTTTAAATTATTGACTTCTTTTATAGCTTTTTCAAGTAGGTCGCAACTTTCTGAAAAAACTTTATCTCTTTTTTCGAAATTTATTTCTATAGGTTTCTTTAAATTAATATCACCTTCGGGAAATGGGATGTTTGATAATTCTTCTTGTCGCATTTCATCCATCATATATACTACATCTTCCCACTGTTTGGCGACTCGTTTTATCATTTGGCATAAATAACCAACTAATACAAATGCATCTTCAACATTCATCAAAAGGAATTTTTTATTTGATGGCTTTTTATCTTCTTTAATTTCTTTATCTTCGTATTTAAAATTATTTTTTTTTAATTCTTTGCGGCTGGGTAAAACCCTTATTGGTGAATAATCTTTATGTTCATGGTTTATATGTTTTAAAATTAAATCGAGAAGGTTTTTTATTTGATCATTTTCTTCATTATATTTATTGAGCATTATATTAATATTATAGCTAGTAATAAAATATAGTGTATTTAGTAAAAGTGTTTGTTTTGTTTCATCTTTAACATTGGCATAAATAAGTTTTTCCATGAATTCAACAAATTCTTTTAATTCGGTACTAGAAACCTGTTCAAATTGTCTATTACGCAATTTCTTAAATACATCTGAATCATAATTTAATAATAGAATTTTACAATAATTTACAAGTTCATCTGGTATTTCATATGGGGATTGTTTGCTTTCTTTTAATATTTCAGAATCAATTCCTGCACTTATCAGCATTGTTGAAAAATTTTTTTTGTTGCTATCTGCGGAATGTTCTGGTGTGTAATCATAACGAACATCATTAATAATATTAATAATGTTCGAATGTATTTCATCGTTTTGGTTTATTTTAAATTTAGAAATTAAGTAATTAAATACTTTTTGAGTACCTTCTTGGTCTCCACCTTTTTTTATGTTAAAAAATTCTTGTGGTAATTTAATACTTTTCCAAATTTGATTGTATTTTTTTAGAGACTTTTCATTATTATTATTAAAAATTTTCGATAATCTATTTTTTAAGACATTGGTTTTCATTTCATTATGAATTAAATTGCTTATATTTTTTAAATTCATAGAGGCCTCCTTACTATTTTGGACTATTTTATCATATTATTAAAAGATTATCAAAAAAAACAGTAAAAACATTTTAATGATTTTGCTGTTTTTTATAAGTAATATGTTTTGAATGCAATATATTTTTAATTATTAAGATTAAATGAGCCTGTCCAATAATTCCTAATTTATCGCTAAAATTAATATTTTTTTGGGCAATCGAAAAATGTTTTTAAAAAATAAATTAATTACTGAACAGACTCAAATATTTTTATTTTAATTATGTTATGCAGTAGATTGGACTATATGAATTATGACTTGAATTAAAACTATTCTTATTTATTTTTTTATCCTAACAAATTAAGCACCTCCTAACCAGATATTATGTAATTAATATTGGCGGTGTTTAAAATACAAAAATTTTAAGTTCTGATTTTTGAACGTAGCATTCCTAGTACATGATAAACTGTCTGCGCATTTCAAACTCAGAACCCCATGCAATCCTTTCATCGCATTCATTAAGGATTCTACAATGGCCGGTAAACGTATTTTTTTGCAGTTTATAACCGCTTTTTTCAGCTAATGTAGTCCAAAAGACTTTTCCGCCCATGGTCTGAGTTTGTATATTAGGCATATCACCTATTATGTCGATAATTATTGGTAACTTTAACAAATTTTTTAACACTTAAATACCCTCCTTGTTTCATTATCAGGATAATCATATTTTATAAATAAATTTCCTGCAGTAATTAAAGAATTCTGTCTTCCTTGCGTCTTCGCTCGGTTAATATCCGCTTTTGATAGTGTTTATTCGACCACGGCAATCCGCCATAAAAAGCCGAATCAATTTTCAAGCATTCAGCTTTAGGGTTAACAGTAAATGAATTATTGGCAGTTTTATCGTTTGTGAATGAATGTTCATCATTAACATCGTGATTTTGTTTTTGGAATATTAGAAGCGAGCTTAATATGATATAAGTAATTAATTCAAAGATTTTTGGCATTTTTATTCACTTACCTTTCAATTTAAATTTTGAAGTATTTCTTAGAATAGTCTTTTAATACGACTTTTTATACTCACTAATCGAAAAATTTTTTTTGCTTTTTTCGTAATTATCAGCCATCTGATAGCAAAAAACTTCATCATAATCAAAATCGAACACCCATTCATTTTCAGACATTAAACTCAAAAAGGCTTCATCACTGTTACTTCCTTGAGCAATGCCAATCATCTGCAAGTTATTAGCGGTTTCCCAATGGTCATTATTCGTTTTTTTGCAATATGTCGAACCTTCATACGTTAAAAATATAAAGTACTTCACGCAACCTTCCTTTCGCAATATAAAATAAGCTGAAAGCCTATAACTCGCTTTCAGCTTATTTTACAGCCAATTAATTTTATTAAATTATGCTATTTTCGGTATTTTATTTAAAAGCATTTGATTAAGTTTTAATTTAAGCTCATATTTTTCGCTGTCAGTAGCCATTGTAAAATTCTTGCCTAAAAATTTTTTAACAACTGAACTAATTTTCCATGAAGGCGCATCCGTTTCTATTTCGTTTAGTTCAACCAGTAATTGATTTATTTCACCCATTTTTACTTTTATTGATTCGTCAGAAGCTAATACTGGTGTCTTATTTGAAACGACTGCCGATATCGGTATGATACTCTTATCCGGTTCTGATAGCGAGTTTTCAGTCTTTGATATTGCGAGTTTAATTTCGTTATTTTCTGCCGTAGTTGAATTCTCGGTAACTGTTGCTGTATCTTTATTTTCATCAATATTAGCTCCTTTATTCTTTATTTTTGTAGTATTGTCAGCTATTTGACAGTTATTAACATTACCTGCTTTAAGCTGATCAGATTCCGCTTGACATTTTACTGATGCGGCAATATTAAGCAATTTATCAGCGGCAGTTTTCTTTTTAGGGCTTTGTATCTTGCCTATTCTAAAGACGGGCGATGTTGTTATGTAATAACGATTTTCAGCGTCAATTGGCAATTCGTTAAGTCCATAATTCAGTAAAAATTCTTTAATCCTGTCCTTGCTCTGACTGAGCAATGTTTCCAATGCAAAGGTTTTATTGGCAAATTCCCTAACTTCTTCGATTGTTTTTAACGCGCTTATTTTAAAATTCTTAGTAATAGGACAGTCTTCAGAGTACCGGCAACGATTGCAGTGTTCACCAGCTACCGGGTCGAAATTTTTATCCGTTGAAATTGCATCGATAATGCCAGAAAGTTCATGTGAAAACGCATCTATTTCATCTTCAAACACGCTAATTACATCGTAAAAATCACTTTTAATATAGAAGAAATAACCATGAACAAGCTTAACTTCCGGATGTTTTTCTTTAACGGCCAGAGCGTATATTTTTAACTGCATAGGTTCTGTATAACCGCCATAAGGCGTATAAAATGATTTCCAGTCGCATATTACAGCCTGATCGCCATGAATTGAATAAGAGTCAATTACCCCCACTACCTTCTGCGTTAAAAAATCCATAGTGAATTTTTGCTCAATCCCCACAGGCTTTTGCAGAATATAACGGCAAAATCTTTTAAATTTTTCACCGTATGCTGGATTTGTTTCGTAGTTATTATCTTCAAGCATTTTAGCAATTTCAGCGTGCATCATAGTGCCTTTAAGCGATGCCTCAGCTGGCAAGGGCTTTTTTTCGGTAATATACTTATAAAAATGCCTTGGACATCTTACATAACGAGTAATGCTGCTAAATGATAAATGGTCAAATTTATTCATTAGTATCATCTCCTGAATATATTTAATTTTAGTTATATTGAAAATTAGGTAAGCTATGAATTAGGCCGCTGCCTGAGCTGTTTGTTTTGATGTTAAGGAGTCTATTATTGCATCCTGATTGCCGTTAAATTTATCCCATATAGTCATTATGGCTTTAGTAGTATAGGCTTCTCTGGCAAATATAGCTTTCAATTCAGGTTTAATTACGCGTACTATTTCATTAATTGTCACTGTCAGTCCTGTATTTACGACTGGCAATTCCGCTGTTTTTGTGTGTTCCTGTTGAGTTTTATTGTTTTGGAATGCTGGCTGCACAATATTATTGGCAGGTAAAGCAACTTCAGCATTATTAACAGGCTTATTTAACCAGTTTATTAATATTTTTCCTGTTTCTTCACTCGGCGTGAAATATTTGCCGTCAAACAAGTTTGTCCTGTCCTTACTGGCAGTCGCAACATGTTCCTGTGAGATTTCAAAGAATATAGTGAATTCATATTCAAGACCGTCCCTTTGCACTGGCGCCAGTCCGACTTTTCTGACCTGAGTCTTATATTCGCCTTTTTCGATTATATATTCCTGTTTAGCCCTCATAGTTGTTATGATATGACATTTAGAAGCAAGTATTGTATCGATGAAGCGGTTTTGTATCGGCGTTATTTCTTTCCAGGCTGAAAAACCGTTCACACCTTTGCTGCTCTTTTGAATGTTATCGTGCAGATCGAGCAATCCGCCGGTTCCTGACCATGCATGACTTAAAGAATCGATTATGATTACATTATATCCTGCATTTTCAGCTTCAATTATAGCTTCAATGTATTTTTGAGGATTATACGGCGGCTCTAAGTTTAAAACATCGAAATCAATTATGTCAGCATATAACGAAGCCGATGAACGTTCAGTATCAATAACTGCGATTTTTCCACCTATGCCTTTGGCAATTCTTAGTGCCGAATATGTTTTACCTGAACCGCTGGCACCTGATATTGCAATCCTGAGTCTGCTTTCATTTTTTTGGGCTTTTTTAAATTCCATAATTATCACTCCTTATAATAGTTTTGGGGTATTTATTAAGTTAATATTCTTCCGCAAGTAACATTGTCGAATGAGTTTTGTCGTCAATTACATATATTTTCTTATTTACAGGCGTATTATGCCTGAATGTGCTTTCATTTTTATATGGCGGCACCTCTTGAATATGTTTTATGTATTGAGTGTTTTCATTTTTCTTTGCCAGCTCAAATATTTGAAGATAATCAAGCTGCTCATTTTTAGTTTTTAATTTATCAATTAAACCCCATAATATTAGCTGTATGTCCAATGGTATTTCAGAAACAACGCCGCATGTCATGTATCTTTTGCCTGCCTCAAACATTAAAATTCACCTCATCTCAATTTAACCAACCGGTATTATTTATTGATCTTTCACAATTTTCTCTGAGCCATTTTTCTGTTTCGTTATCTAACGTACCGGCCATTGAAAATAACGTTACAAGATATGAATTATTAATCCCGACCGAAATTTTATATGCAAAATTGCCATTATTGAGCATCAGCTTTTCAATCGCCTCTGGATTACTATTTCTTAATGTTACTGCACCGATTCCTGCTGCATTTAAATTATTTGCGTCTGAAGGTTTTTCTATAACCACTATATGGCCTGCTTCTTTATCGAGTAAGAATTCTTCAGCATTGTGATCGTTATAAAATATATCCTTGAGTACCGAAAAATATTCTTCAATCAGCTCAATCAACGGCTCTAGTTTCGGATTAATCTGGCATAGTTTTTCAATATGGCTACTTTGATTGATTATTTGCATAGGCAACCCCCTTCTGGTGAATTATTAAGAAAATAAAAACGCTTTCACGGATTATTCCATGAAAGCGCAATTAAGTTGATTTGGTGGAAATATATAATTTTTGAAGTGTGTAACTCCTCTTCATTTTTTTATAATATCTATTTATTTTTTTGATTATTACAGATTACTTATTAATTCTAATAATTTTTCTTTTTTTTATTCCCAATTTGATGTATAATAAATTTTATTGAATAATCATATGTGACTCATAACTCAATAAATATAAAGAATTTGGAATAAAGATGAAGTTAGATGAATTTAAAACTAATATATCACTTACAGGCGTCGAACCATTCGCAATAATAACAGTAAAATCAGTCGATAAAATTTCGGCAGACACAATCCAAATTATTTATAAAATGCCGAATGGTGCGATTAAAGAGCGTCTTATAAATCAAAATGATGTTAACGAAATTGAAATTGCTGTTCAAGAAAGGCCGTTTGCATTTGATGGTGATGGAGAAAAGTTTAAGCTGGCCGTTGAAGCTAAACGAATAGATCTTGCTTTTCTTTTTGACCCAATGATGGCTGTTCATACGTCTAACGTAGAACCGTTGCCGCATCAGATTACGGCTGTTTATGAATCTATGCTCCCAAAACAGCCTTTGCGTTTTGTTCTTGCTGATGATCCTGGCGCTGGAAAAACTATCATGGCCGGTCTATACATACGTGAGCTTATAATGCGTGCGGACGCTCGAAAAATTCTGATTGTAGCACCCGGTGGCCTTGTCGAACAATGGCGCGACGAATTATACGAAAAATTCGGCCTTGAATTTCAGGTGTATTCGAGTGAACTTGTAGCCGCCACTCCTGGAGTCAACCCGTTCGAAAAGTACGATCATTTGATAGTTAGACTCGACCAGATGTCACGAAGCGAGGAAGAACAAGGAAAATTATGTAAGGTGCGTTGGGATCTCGTCGTATTTGACGAAGCGCATAAATTATCTGCGCATTTTTTTGGTACCAAAGTCGAGCGGACAAAACGTTTTATATTCGCTGACCGCATGGGCGCGAGCACGCGACATTTGTTACTTATGACAGCGACGCCGCATAATGGCAAAGAAGAAGATTTTCAATTATTCCTTTCGCTGCTTGATTCTGATCGTTTTTACGGCAAGTTCCGCGACGGCGTCCATAAGGTCGATACATCCGACCTCATGCGCCGAATGGTAAAGGAAGAACTCGTAAAATTCGACGGAATGCCCCTATTCCCTGAACGTCGCGCTTACACGGTCAACTACAAGCTATCGGATATCGAAGTCGATCTATATAACGCCATAACGGAATATGTTCAGACCGAAATGGGGAAGGCCGACGAACTGGACGGAAAGCGTAAAGTTTCGGTAGGCTTTGCTTTGACGTCGCTCCAGCGTCGTCTCGCATCAAGTCCGGAGGCTATTTATCAGTCTCTGAAACGCCGAAAGGCCAAACTCGAAAGCCGCCTTCGAGAAGAAAAGATTGCCGCTCGCGGCGGCCAATTGTCTTATGCCGAAACTCTTTCTTCGATTCCTGAAGATGACGACGAACTTGACGCAAACGAGCAGGAAGGCCTCGAAGAATCATTGATTGATCAGGCAACGGCCGCGCGCACGATAGGCGAATTGCAGATCGAAATTAACAAACTGCACGAACTCGAAGAGCAGGCGCGTAAGGTTGTGTCGTCAGGCCAGGATAGAAAATGGGACGAACTATCCCGCATCCTTCAAAATGTACCTGAAACGCGTGACAAAGACGGCCGACTCCGTAAACTTATTATTTTTTCAGAACACCGTGATACACTAAATTATCTTCAGCAGAGAATTTCCGGACTCGTCGGAAAGCCCGCTGCCGTCGTTACCATACATGGCGGGACTCATCGCGATGATCGTAAACGCATTCAAGAATTATTCCGCTCTGATCCTGAAACGCGAATTCTTGTGGCTACTGACGCTGCAGGTGAAGGCGTGAACCTGCAGAACGCCAATCTAATGGTTAACTACGATCTTCCGTGGAACCCGAACAGGCTCGAACAGCGTTTCGGGCGAATACACCGTATCGGCCAGCAGGAAGTCTGCCATCTGTGGAGTCTCGTCGCTGGTGAAACTCGCGAAGGAGACGTTTATCAGAGGCTTTTGAATAAAATCGAGATAGAAAGTAAGGCCTTACAGGGAAGGGTATTTGATATTCTAGGTGAGGTGTTCGAAGAAATACGTCTGAAAGACCTTCTTATAGAGGCTATACGTTATGGCGACAGACCGGATGTACGCGATAAACTTTGTGAAAAAGTCGAAACCGCGCTCAATTCAGATCGTATACGCGAGATACTTAACCGCAACGCACTTGTTCAGGAAACTATGGGGGCTGAAAGGCTCTTCGCAGTAAAAGAAGAAATGGAAAAAGTAGAAGCACGAAAACTTCAGCCACATTTCGTCAGGACCTATTTTATGAAAGCGTTTGAAATGCTTGGTGGTTCGATACATCAGCGTGAGGCTGGCCGCTTCGAAATAACGCACGTTCCCGCTTCGATTTTAGAACGCGACAGGCAGATAACTGGACGTAATCGTCGTGAATCCGCTCCTGTCCTTAAACGATATGAAAGAATTTGCTTCACAAAGGATGCGGTGCGTCCTGTCGGTAAGCCGGGGCTTCAATTCGCAGTCCTTATGCATCCAGGACATCCGTTGATGCTGGCCATGAGCGATCTTATCTTAGAGCAGAATAAAAATCTTATGCGTCAAGGCTCGGTATTTGTCGATCCGGCCGACGACAGTCTCATTCCCGGAATAATATTTCTAATGACTCACGAAGTTATTTCTGGTGACGAAAAAGTGATCTCGAAAAGATTACAGTTTGTGCGTGTAGGCGCGGATGGTACGATTAGCTTTGCTGGATGGGCCCCGCACCTTGACCTCGAACCGATAGCGCCCGCCGATCTTGAAACAGTGAAAAGCGTTCTTGATGCGCCGTGGCTAAAAATCGATCTCGAACAACACGCGATAATGCTGGCTGTGAATAAACTTGTTCCAGAGCATTTTGCCGAAGTATCGTCGAGACGAATCGCGCTTGTCGATAAGACGCTCGCAGCGGTGCACGAAAGGCTTACGAAAGAAATAGTATATTGGACTGACCGATGGGAAAAATTGAAGGAAGATAAGGCAGCGGGAAAAGACGTTAGACTACAGGTCGATAATTGCGGTCGTATCATCGATGAATTAGAAGCTCGCCTCGAATCGCGAAAAAAAGAGTTACAGGCGATGCGCCATGTTCAGTCGTCGACACCGGTAATCCTTGGTGGCGCGCTCGTAATACCAGCCGGACTAATGAAAAAACTTCGTGAAGGTCAAGTTTCGACTGCTGATTTTTCTAATGATTCTGAAGCTAGAAAGAAAATCGAAAAGATAGGAATGAACGTTGTCAGGCAATATGAAGAATCACAAGGTTGTCGAGTGTTTGATGTTTCGGATCAAAAATGTGGCTGGGACATCACGTCGTATCCGCCTATAACAGACGGCAGGCAGCCCGAAGCTAAGCACATCGAAGTGAAGGCACGCGTAAAAGGCTCAACGACGATCACGGTCACTCGCAATGAAATACTTTATGCGCTAAATCAGGCAGAGCAGTTCATTCTTGCTATTGTCCTGGTTGATGAAAATGATAAGCCAGATGGACCATATTATATAAAAAATCCGTTCGATAAAGAACCGGGTTGGGGTGTAGCGTCGATAAATTATGACCTAAAAGAATTATTGTCAAAGGTTAAAGGAGAATAAATGGTTCCCGTAAAATCACCTAAAAAACTTATAGAAGTTGCACTACCGCTTGATGCGATAAATATAGCGTCTGCTTTGGAAAAACAACCGTTTACTAAAAGGCATCCGCGTTCTTTGCATATATGGTGGGCCAGACGGCCATTAGCTGCCGCAAGAGCTGTAATTTTTGCACAACTTGTTAATGATCCTTCCTGGAAATGGGAAATGGATAATTATGGAAAAGTGCCACCAAACCATCTTAAAGCAACATGGGCCAGAAGTAGAAACCGACTTTTTGGAATAATAAAAGATTTAGTCAAATGGGAAAACAATACAAATGAACCTGTATTAGAAAAAGCTCGGGAAGAAATTCGTAAAAGTTGGCGTGAAGTATGTGAACTCAATCAAAATCATCCGCAGGCATCAGATTTGTTTAATATTGATAAGTTGCCAGCATTACACGATCCATTTGCGGGTGGAGGTATTATTCCTCTTGAAGCTCAAAGACTTGGTCTCGAAGTATATGCATCAGACTTAAATCCTGTAGCAGTTTTGATTAATAAGGCTATGATTGAAATACCACCTAAATTTGCCGGAAATCCACCTGTTGGTCCTCTACCAGAGTCAGAAAAACAGGAAAATCTCAATTTAACTCACGAATGGAAAGGAACAACAGGGCTTGCGGAAGATATCAGACGTTATGGTTTGTGGATACGTAAAGAAGCCTTCAACCGAATAGGGCATCTTTATCCCAAAATAAAGATTACTACTGAAATGGTTAAAGAACGACCGGATTTGAAAATATACTTGAATAAAGAATTAACAATCATCGGATGGTTATGGGCTCGTACAGTTAAAAGCCCAAATCCTGCATTTTCTCATGTAGATGTTCCACTTGCTTCAACTTTTGTTCTGTCGAATAAAGAAGGTAAAAATGTTTATATTAAACCTATTATTGAGGGTGATAAATATAGATTTACTGTAAAAATGGAAAAAGCACCCGATGACTCGAAAACCGGAACAAAATTAGCAAGAGGAGCTAATTTTAGATGTATAATTTCTAATACACCAATTGAAGATAAATATATTAAATCTGAAAGTATGGCCGGAAAAATGGGAACTCGACTAATGGCTATAGTTGCAGAAAACAATGGTAAGCGTATTTATCTTGATCCAATTCATGAACACGAAGACATAGCGTGTAAAGTTATACCAACATGGAAACCTGATCAACAAATGAATCGGGATACTCGAGATCTTGTAAGTGGTCGTGGATATGGTTTTTTTACATGGGCTGATCTTTTTACTCCTCGTCAAATTGTAGCGTTGACTACTTTTTGTGACCTAGTAAGCGAAGTACGTGAAAAAATTAAGGCAGATGCTATTATTGCCGGCATGTCTGATGATCGAAATGGCATTGAATCCGGGAGTAAAGGCGCTTCTGCGTATGCTGAAGCAATAAGTGTATATCTTGGATTAGCAGTTTCAAGATGGACAGACTTGAATAACACCATTTGCACTTGGAATAATACAAATAATTGTGTTCGAGCTTTATTTGCGCGTCAAGCAATTCCAATGAGTTGGGACTTTATTGAATTGTCAGCTTTTTCCCCCATGGCTGGATTCGAATCTATTCTTAACTCGTATTCCGAATTATTTTCTTCATTTTTACATATAGCCAAAGGTTTTGCCAACCAATCTGATGCGCAAAATCAAAAAATTTCTTATAATAAAATAATATCTTCAGATCCACCTTATTATGACAATATAAGTTATGCAGACCTTTCCGACTTTTTTTATGTTTGGCTCAGAAAGTCTTTGAAATCTGTATTTCCTCAATTGTTTTCAACATTGGTAGTTCCTAAAGTTGAAGAACTTGTTGCAAGTTCTTATCGCCACGGCAGTAAAGAAAAAGCTGAATCGTTTTTTTTAAATGGAATGACAAAAGTAATGAAGGGACTTTCGGAACAGGCTCATCCTGAGCCACCAATTACTATTTATTATGCATTTAAGCAAGCAGAAACAGAAATTAATTCAGACACTTCATCAAGCGGATGGGAAACATTTCTTGAAGCCATTATTAGTTCCGGACTTGCAATTACAGGAACATGGCCAATGAGAACAGAAAGAGAGTCAAGATCAATTGGACTGAGGACTAATGCACTCGCATCCTCCATTATTCTTGTTTGCCGTAAGCGTTCTGCGGATGCCTCAACAATGTCACGTCGTGAATTTATCCGCGAACTTAATCAAATACTTCCCGAGGCTTTAGATGAAATGATAAAAGGCTCAGATGATGTTCAGTCTCCAGTTGCGCCTGTTGATTTATCACAAGCGATAATCGGCCCAGGAATGGCTATATTTTCTAAATATTCAGCGGTCCTCGAGGCCGATGGAACGCCGATGAAAATAAAAACCGCACTTCAACTTATTAATCGTTTTTTGACCGAGGATGATTTCGATCATGACACACAATTCTGCCTTCACTGGTTCGATCAATATGGCTGGAATGAAGGTGTTTTTGGTGAGGCCGATGTTTTATCTCGTTCTAAGGCTACAAGCGTTTCGGGTCTTGAAGAAGCCGGAGTTTTGTTCAGTAAAGGTGGAAAAGTGCGTCTTCGCAATTGGAATGAATATCCATCCGAGTGGAATCCGGCCACCGATAATCGCCTTCCAGTATGGGAAGCACTTCACCAGATGATCCGCACAATCCGTAATAATGGCGAAACTGCCGCAGGACAGATACTTGCCCAGAGTAAAATCAGATCGATGGCCGAATCTGTGCGTCAGTTATCCTACCGTTTATATACGTTGTGCGAAAGAAAAGGCTGGGCCGATGACGCACGAGCTTATAACGAACTTATTACATCATGGGCTGCGATCGAAACGGCGTCTGAAACGTTCGAACATGTTCAGGGCGATATGTTTGAAAATTAGGAATAGCCCCGCAATGTTTGTATGGCACTGATTTATTAGCAGGCTCGATCCTGAAGTCGTATATCAAAAATGCCATTATTTAGGAAAATTATCGATTACATTGTCCGTATAGCGGCATAAAAAGCAAAGTAAATAAGGAGAATAATATGAAACCCTGGCGTGAAGTTATAGTCCCACATCCCGATGTTCTGGAAGGCATTTTTCAGCAATCGGAGTTTGCCGCTGATATCACTGCCGTCCATACCGGAAAGGCTTCGCATGAATATCAGAACTCCGAAGCGTTTTTCCAAAGGACTTTTATTACCGAAGGCATGCGGCTCCTTTTAATTTCGGTTGCTAACAGGCTTAACGGTAGGGGTGGTGATCCCGTCATTCAACTTCAGACAGCATTCGGTGGTGGTAAGACTCATACGATGCTCGCAGTTTATCATCTTGCGAAACGCGAATGTAAACTCACGGACCTCGCCGGAATAATACCTGTTCTTGAAAGTGCTGGATTGAAAGATGTTCCAAAGGCACATGTAGCCGTCATAGATGGGACTGCGCTTTCTCCAGGTCAGGAATGGAAACGCGGAAAAAAGAGCATCAAAACTTTGTGGGGCGAACTTGCATGGCAGCTCGGTGGAGATGACGGTTATCATCTAGTGAAACAGGCCGACGAAAATGGAACTTCACCTGGCAAAGATATGTTGAAAACTTTATTGGAAAAATATTCGCCATGCGTGATTCTTATCGACGAGCTTGTCGCTTACATTCGTCAGTTTCAGGATGGAAAGCCTATAAGCGGCGGAACTTACGATAGTAACTTGTCTTTTGTTCAAGCACTTACCGAAGCGATCAAATTGGTACCAACCGCTGTTATTCTTGCCTCACTTCCTGAATCAGAAGTCGAAGCAGGAAGCAATCGTGGAATTGCAGCATTGAAAGCGCTCGAAAAAACCTTTGGTCGTATACAGGCTTTGTGGAAGCCGGTTGCAACGGAAGAAGCGTTCGAGATCGTCCGCAGGCGGCTTTTTGAGACGTCGAACAACAAACACGAAATTGAAGAAACTTGCCGGGCATTCGCTGATATGTATGTGAAAGAAGGCGTGAAAATGCCTTCTGAAACACATGAATCGAGATATTATGATAGGCTTGTCAGAGCTTACCCGATTCATCCTGAAGTTTTCGATAGGCTTTATGAAGATTGGACGACCCTTGAAGGGTTCCAAAGGACGCGCGGTGTGCTCAAACTTATGGCGAAAGTCATTTACAGACTTTGGAAGGATCAAAATCCTGATTTTATGATAATGCCTGGAAGCCTGCCTCTTTATGATGGCAGTTCGCGAAACGAATTGACTTATTATCTGCAGGCAGGCTGGGATGCTGTTTTCGATTGCGATATTGATGGTGAAAAATCTGAAAGCGCCGAGATTGACACGAAAGAGCCTCGTTTTGGCGCAATACATGCGGCACGGCGTGTAGCACGAACTGTATTTTTTGGCAGCGCCCCGGCTGCTGGCGGAACGCATAAAGGAATAAAAGGTCTTGATCGTGCAAGAATTTTACTTGGATGTCTCCAGCCTCATCAAAATTTAGCAGTATTTTCGGACTCTCTCATGCGTCTCGCCGGAAGGCTCCATTACCTAAATTCGTCTGGTGATGTTACGTTAGATGCTACCAGATTTTGGTTTGATACGCGAGCGAATCTTCGTCGTGAAATGGAGGATCGTAAAGGACGCTTCGATAGAGAGAATGAATTACGTTTAAAAATCGCCGGAGTATTGAAAAAAATGACCGGCGGTGGATCGACTTTTGAAGGTGTTCATATTTTCACGGCAAACACCGACCTGCCAGACGATGAATACCTGCGTCTTGTTTTTTTACCGCCAGGGAAGTTCTTCAGTAAACAGGAAAGCAGATTTGCATTTACTGAGATACATAATATTCTGAAGCAAAACGGAACGAAACCACGTTATCATTGTAACCGGCTGCTCTTTGTCGTTCCGGACCAGTCGTCAAATGCGCGCATGATTGAATGTGCCCGTATTGCTATGGCGTGGAACTCTATCGTCGAAGATATCCATGAGGGACGTCTCAATATTGACAAATTACAGGAAAATCAGGCAAAAAAGGAACTTCAGACTGCCGAAGATGTACTTACGAGGGCAGTTCGCGAATGTTACAAGTGGCTTCTTTGCCCAGTTATGCTGAATCCGACCGATCATGAATGCACGATCGAAAATTACCTGCTCAACAGTGGAGCACATGATCTTATGAAGGAGATTGAGAAGGTTTGTAAAGAAAACGAACTCGTCATTTCGGCTTGGGCGCCCACTCACTTGCGGGAATATTTTTATAAATTCTACTGGAAAGATGGTCGAACAGCGTATGGGGCTATTAATTTCTGGGAAGATGCAGCAAAATATCTGTATCTTCCGCGTCTAAAAGATCGTAATGTTCTTGAAAATGCTTTACGCTCAGGTGTAGGTTCAAAGGATTACTTTGGTATAGCGTATGGACAAAATGGCGATAAATTTGAAGGTTTTTCACTCGGAAGTTCTTTTGTACAGCTTGACGATTCGCTTTTATTAATTGAGCCATCTGCTGCGAAAAAATATGATGATTCGCATCAAGAAATAACTCTGCCTCCAACCCATGGTACTGACTCAGGATCTGATCCAGAGCCTGCTCCAATACCACCTCAGCCACAACTGCCATCTGCTAAAACCTTTATTGGATCGGCTGTAGTTAATGCCGCAACAGCCAGAAGACGTATGACTGATATTGCAGACGAAATTATAAGTATTTTGGGACAAGATCCTAATGCTGAAATAACCATTACTGTTGAGATCAAAGCTGAATATCCAAACGGTGCACCAGATCATATCAAACGCGCTGTTTCAGAAAATGCAAATACGTTGGGATTCAAGAATAATGTGTGGGAATGATTTTAATACATATCTTTTCTAAATGGAGTTGCATCAAAATGGCGGAAGATAAGATGGAAATAAATGATTTTGAAAAATCATTACGATTTAGTTTAATTAAACTAAATTTAGAAAAATCAATAAAATTATTTTTAAAAGAAGAATTTTCTAAAGATGCTGAAATAATAGTTGGACAGTTAATTAATGCGGCCAACCAAGGAGATGAAGTTGCCCAATATGTTTTAGCCGTTAGTTATTATAATGGTATTAACCTTCCGCAAGACTACAAGAAGGCATTTGAATATTGTGAAATGTCTGCTTTGCAGGGCTATAAAGAAGCTCAACATTTGCTAGGGATTATGTATTGGAATGGCGAAGGAGTTCTACAAGACTACAATAAAGTATATGAATGGCTTGAAAAAGCTGCTTTACAGGGGGATGATAACGTTCAGCGTCTATTGGGCTTTATGTACTATATCGGTGAAGGGATTCCCACAAATTATAAAAAAGCGGTAGAATGGTTTGAAAAAGCCGCTTTAAAATATAATGAAGAAGCTCAATTCTTGCTGGCAAGTATGTACGATTTGGGTGATGGCGTTCCTCAAGACTACAAGAAGGCATTTGAATATTATGAGATGTCTGCTTTGCAGGGGAATGCAATGGCCCAACATAATCTGGGTAATATTTATTTTTATGGCAAAGGTAATCCTATAAATTATGAAAAAGCCGCTGAATGGTTCGAAAAAGCCGCGTTACAAGGTAATAAAAATTCCCAACATATGCTGGGAGCTATGTATCACACTGGCAAGGGTGTTCTTCAAAATTATGAAAAAGCATTTGAATGGCTTGAAAAATCTTCATTACAAGGACTTGCAATAGCTCAATGCATTTTAGGCGGCATGTATTTAGATGGCAGGGGCATTCCTCGAGATTATAAAAAAGCGTTAGAATGGTATGAAAAGTCTGCTTTACAAGACTATAGTGATGCTCAATACAGGTTGGGAATTGTATATTTTTATGGCGAAGTTGTTCCTCAAGATTACCAGAAGGCATTTGAATATTTTGAGAAAGCCGCTTTAAAAGGTAATAATAACGCTATAAATATTCTGATGATTATGTATGACCAAGGCAAGGGCGTTCCACAAGATCGAGAGAAATCAATTGAATGGTTCGAAAAATTAGATGTTTAGTGATGTATATTTTGGGTTTTTCATTAAATCGTATGGGTAAAAGGGAATACATCGCCAATAATAAATATGTTCCGCCAATCAGTTTTGATTGCGTAATGAAAGCCGGCTCGCTGATATATGAAATGAGCACGAAAAAAATGAAGTTAAGAAAGAATTGAAAAAATCGGAGAGTCAATATGCCAGTTAGACCAACAGATACAAAAAATCTTGACGAAATTTTACACTTATTAGAAGGGGAAAACGTCGAATTCAAGGAAGCCAAAAACAGTTTTGAATTCGAAAATCTCGTGAAATACGCATGTGCCATTGCTAATTGCGGCGGCGGTCATATAGTGTTGGGTGTAAGCGACAAAAGACCGAGAACGATAGTTGGAACTAATGCGTTTTTGCAACCAGAAAGAACCCGCATGGGACTCGTTGAACAGCTGCATTTGAAAATCGATGTCGCCATTCATCAAAAAGATGAAAAACGAGTTCTTATTTTTCATGTTCCGTCAAGACCTGTAGGATCTCCGATTCAATGTAAAGGAACGTATTGGTCACGTGAATGTGATAAATTGGTTCCAATGTCCGAAGAAGAATTGAGGGCTATCTTTTCCGAATCGGGTCACGATTTTTCAGCCGACGTATGTCGCGAGGCTGAATTTGGTGATCTAGATGAAAAAGCTATCGAAGATTTTCGAAAACGTTGGATCACAAAATCACGCAACTCGGCTTTGGCTAATCTTTCTTTAAAGCAGCTTCTTGACGATTGCGAGGCCACAATCAGGGGAAAAATAACTTACGCCGCACTCATATTATTCGGTACCAGAGAAGCATTAGGAAGACTGCTCGGGCAATCTGAAGTAGTTTTTGAATACAGATCAAGCGAGGCTTCCGGTCCGGCGCAATTCAGAGAAGAATTCCGGCAGGGATTTTTTACTTTCTATGATAAACTTTGGGAACTTGTCAATCTGAGAAACGATAAGCAGCATTTTCAGGATGGCTTATTCGTTCTTGATGTCCCGACTTTCGAAGAGCGCATTGTGCGAGAGGCTATTCTTAACGCCGTGAGTCACCGAGATTACCAACTTGGCGGCAGCGTATTCATTCGTCAGTATCCTCGTAAACTCTTAATAGACAGTCCCGGCGGACTGCCTCCAGACATTACCGTTGATAACATCCTCGATCGCCAGTCTCCACGTAATAGGCGCATTGCCGATATTTTCGCTAAATGCGGCCTTGTAGAGAGATCGGGACAGGGGATGAACCTGATGTATGAACTCAGCATAAAAAACTCAAAATTATTACCTGATTTAAGGGGAACTGATCGTTATCATGTTACATTAACTCTTGACGGACAGATTCAAGACCCAAAACTTTTGCAAATGATGGAAAAGATCGGGCAGGAAACGCTTGAAAGTTTTAATACGCATGATTTTCTAATAGTTGACTTGGTCCATCGTGAAAAACCTGTTCCATCTGCCTTGGTCGATCGATTGCCACGGCTTCTTGATCTGGGTATTATTGAAAGAGTTTCTCGCGGTCACTTTATGCTCGGACGGCAATATTATCAAATTGCTGGTAAAACAGGAGTATATACTCGAAAAAAAGGTCTTGATCGTGATATGTGTAAGGCTTTAATATTGAAGCATGTGATGAACAACAAGAAAACCGGAAGCAAGTTATGTCAATTTTTGGATGTTTTGCCTGGATATTCCAGAGGTCAGATTCAAACTATTCTTCGTGAATTGCGAAATGAAGGAAAGATACGGCTGGCAGGCAATACATCAAACAGCCTCTGGTTCCCCATCGATTAATGTTAAACCCAATTTTCAACTTAACTTGCATCTAAAACTTGCTTGAACTTGCTTGAACTTGCTTGAACTTGCATTTCAAGCAAGTTTGAAAGATAGAACTTGGCTCTGCAAACATGCCAATCCGGTATCTGAAAATAAGCACAAACTGAATAGATATATAAGATTTCATTGGCAGTAAAGGGTTTAAATTATATTAATAATATCGCCAAGGTATGATACAATGGAATGATTATTAACTTGCAACTAAATCAAGTTGCAATATTAATATAAAATGAAGATTTTTAATGGTTCAAAAAATACAAACTTATTTTGAAAGAATATAACTAATTTTTTTAATAAATAAGGGAGAATATCATGAAAAAGAGCATCTTATTGACTATTTGTATTTTAATTCTAATATTATCACTTAATACTGCTCATACTCAAGGCGTATCTTCAGATGATTTTTTACCGCCAATTCAGGCAAAAACTTCTGAACAGAGTAAACAACTTCTTGAAGTTAAAACTGCCGAAGTAAAAATAGAATCGGTTCCTGAAATGAAAACTGAAGCTGTCGTTGCACCTACGACTCAAGATGCAATTAATTCTGTTGTAAATAAACATGAAATTGGTTGTAAAATGATAAAGACTGGCAGCGGTTTGGGGTGGGTAGCCACAGGAATGGTCAATTATGATACTTAATGGCTCAATTTCAAATTTTAAAATAACTATGCAAGAATCATTAAATGATAAAAATACTGGAATATTTAGTGGTCAACTACTCGATAATTCTTTCTCGGGAATGTGGTCAAGCGAAGATAATAAAAAAAACTTAAATTTTGAATTAAAAATAGATAATACAAACTCAATTGTTCCAGAAAATATTGAGATAAAAAATACCACTTCCGAAGAAAAAAAAGAGCAAATTAAAGAAAATACTACAAATTTATTCGATCAAATTCAAAACACATCTGATAAACAACCTCAACCAACTTCAAAAATTGATACAAATAATTTACCAGAAAAAAACCAAGTTAGTGAAGTAATAGCCAAAGGTATTGCAACTGATAATGATAAGGCATGTAAAGCAGCGCTTATGAATGCCGTCGAACAAGCTGTAGGACTTGTAGTAGATGCAGAAACTTTAATAAAAAATGAAAAAATCGTTAAAGATCAAATACTTACATACAGCGATGGTTATGTTGAAAAATATGACAAAATAAAAGAGGGCAAGCGTGAGGACGGCTTATATGAAACACAAATTAAAGCCACTGTAAAAAAAAGACAATTAATTGAAAAATTAAAACAATCTGACATTAATGTAAAAACAGTTGATGGTCAATCTATTTTTGCTGAAGTTTACACTAAACAATCTGCAATTAAAGATATAATGGATAAGAAAATTTAGACAAAAAAACGGTTTGTTTGAGGTGTATAATTTAAGTATGAGAAAAAAATACACAAGCGAATTTAACTCAAAAATTGTTCTGGAAATTTTAAGGGAAGAAAAAACTTTATCACAAATTGCTTCGGAAAATGAAGTTCATCAAAATCAGGTATCAAAATGGAAAAAAGAAGCGATTGAGCTTCTTAAGTCGGGTCTGGAAGATGGACGAAAAACAGACAAAGAAAAAGAGAAATTAAAAAATGAAATTCACGAACTTTATGCACAAATTGGCGAGTTAACGGCAAAACTTAACTGGCTTAAAAAAAAATCTGGCATCCAATTCTAGCCGATCAGAGCGAAAATTTCTTGTGGACTTTGAAAAAAGAATATTACCGATAACTGTTCAGGCTGAATTACTTTCATTAAACCGAAGTAGTTTGTATTATGATCAAATTCAGCCTTCAGAAAATGAAATATGCTTAAAACATGCAATTGACCAAATATATATTGATAATCCATGTTTTGGATCAAGGCGAATAACAGCTGTGCGTCCTGTAGGATCTTTTTGCCTATAAAATCTCCAGTTTGGACGGTCTTATCCGGATCAACCGCCGCATTTGCTTTGGTGATCAGGTCATACACCTTCTGCTGTTTTGAAGACACGACCCACGGCTCTTTTATTACTCCCGATTCCATCATTTTCTTGTTTGCGTACGGATTGAGCTCAATTCTGACATCGGTGTTGAATTGACCCAGAGCTCCACATTCTGTCAAAGGGACAATCTTGGTATCGCCAAGATCGTGATATTTGCGAATTATGCCGAGGAGCTTCTCAGTGGCGCCCCCGTCGCCGGCCCTGGCCGACGCGAAAAGCCCGGACATAAGAGCCCTGGCCTTTGCCCTGCTCGCTAATTTTTCTATAACTGAGGAAGCAACATCTTCAATGAATCCCATAGACAAACTCACCTCAGCTGTATTATAATAATTATCATCCGGGCGCGCAATACGGTATAAGTATATGTACAATAATCAAAGCACAAGGAGGATTTTTATGCTAAGAAAAGTCTTGTTCTTGGACGTGGACGGCGTTCTGAACACTTCGGGTAAATATTTCAACAAAGATTTGAATCCGGAATGTCTCAGGGAGCTGCAGCGCGTCATCACAAGCACCGGGGCCGACATCATTGTCTCGTCACAATGGCGCTGCCATAATTATCTTATGGTATTTTTGAACGAGCTCATCGAGGGTATGGGCGGGAAGATTGTCGGAAAGACACAGCAAATTGGTCTCTACCAAAGAATTGGGGAAATCGAAAATTACCTCGAGTACGTCCAGACTCCGTTCAGATACGCCGTTATTGACGATGAACGGAAGTATTTCTTTGAGGGAGACGAAAAAGAAATTCTGGCCAGCACTTTTGATCTTCATGACCATCTCGTGATTGTCGAAGACAAAACCAAAGGTTTGACCGCGGCTGAAGCTAACAAGCTCATTGATATACTGAATAATGGGGGTGTCTGGAATGAGTGCTAACGGCGGTATAAGTAGAGGGGCTGTCCAAAAAGTTTATTTTATAAACCAAATTTAAAAACAAGCTCATTATATTTATTAAAAAATATAGTTTGAGCTTGTTTTTATCTTAATTTTGATACATTATTTCCTGAGTTTGGATCATTTTTCTGGTTTTAGACTCTACAAAGCTTTTAATTTTTTTAATATTATGCATAATTGCCATTAAACCCATTTCTATTGTAACTTTTTTTAATCCGCGAAGCAAAAATCTTCTAAAACCATTATTTTGTTTTAAATTTCCAAAAACGGTTTCAACATCTGTGCTTCGCTGATTTCTTATTTCCTTGCCAAATTCAGAATTCAACATTTCTCTTGCTTTTGATTTATACTGTGCGGCTCCTATGAAAAGGCTTCCCCTGATTTTTTCGGGCTTCGTCTGACACTATGGGGGGTCTCATTATTATGAATGGCAGAAATATTGTGTTTATCAATGCGACCTCTGAGAGAGCTAAGCACTTCTGTATGCGCGGACAAGTAATCAGCTAAGTTTTCATCCCTAACTTTTGACCCGGAGGCCCCAACCAAGCTCTCAAACATATCAGATTCACGATCCCTGGGTCGCCACGTCTTTTTTATAGCTTTTTGCAATGGCTTGTCCAGGTATTTGCTTGTTGAGCCATAGGACTGTGACCCTAAGCCACCCTTATTCAATATGAGCGGGTTATAAATAATTCCAGAGGCATCATCTATAATCGTAAGGGCGAACCCATTGCTACTCATGGTGTCTTTCTGCAGCTGTTCAAGGATTTTTCTGCCCTGGTAGTCGCCGATTCCCTTGGTGGCGCTAATGTCAGCTACACCTCTCCCTGAATTTTTATACATTTTGTCGTACACAGCCTGTCTCTTTGCCGTAACTAGCCAAGGCTTGTCAGTCAGGCCTCGTGCCATAAACTCATCATTTACAGCTGGGTTCAATTCAACGCCAACGTCCTCCCATTGCATCGCGCTTTGTTACCGGGACTATCTTTTTATCCCCAAGAGCATGCATTTTCTTGATAGTCTCATACATTTTTGCTGCGGCTTCTTCACTGGGGGATATGCCTGTAATCTGGTCCTTGAGAACATTCTGTGGCGCCCTGCTTTGCATGGTCTTATACAGATTGCTCAGATATTAGCGCATCTTGGCCCTGCTGCCAACCTTTAAAAGTATATTATTCACTATATCTTCGGCTAATTTCTGCACGGCTGCCTCCTCGGAGTTGTGTTGATACTATAATTATACGCTGATTTTTTTGACCTTGCAATTAGTTATAAGTATATATAATATAGCATCCTAGAAGGAAAGGAGTATTTTTGTTTTAAATCGCAGCGAAATTGCTGTAAGTCGGCCAACGGTCCAAAAATATATGAGAGAAATGGGGATTTGTGCAATATATCCAAAACCCAATCTTAGCAAAAGAAATCATGAGCATAGAATTTATCCGTACTTGTTAAATGGAGTAAAAGCTGCATATCCAAATCATATATGGGGAACTGACATAACATACATAAGACTTTCCAATGGCTGGCTTTACTTAGTTGCCTTTATAGACTGGTTTTCAAGATACGTTATTGACTGGGAACTTGATTTTACTTTTGAAGTAGATTTTGTAATTGAAACGTTAAAACACTCTCTAATACTTGCTAAACCTGGAATAATAAACAGTGATCAGGGATGTCAATTCACAAGTATGGCATATATTGATTTACTAAAATCAAACAACATAAAAATAAGCATGGATGGTAAAAACAGAGCGTTAGATAATATTTTCACAGAAAGACTATGGCGTTCTTTAAAATATGAAGAAGTTTATATTCATAATTACCAAAGTCCACGAGAAGCACGTATTGGAATTGGTAAATACTTTGAAAAATATAATAATTATAGGCCACATCAGTCATTGAACTATCTAACACCAGCAGAAGTTTATTTTGGAAATTTCACATCGGAAATATTTGAAATAAAACAAGAAACCGTGAAAAAGCCAGTCTTACTGCAAGACTGGACTAACCGCCTGAACGAGGCGGGGACCGAAGGCCCGCAACCCGGGAGAAGAAAACTTAGTTCCAAAATTACTTCAAAGACCATTAATAAATTAGAATAAACTAATAAACTTTAAGGAGGATTTCACACCTTATACAAAATCAAAAAAATATCGTGACTTTGTTATACTCATTAAATCCGGTTTTTAAGTCATCAAATTTATCCACTACATAATTCTTAGTCTCACGCCAATATATCTCACGAGCAGGAGTATCGTTGCATATATCACTTATTTTATCTTTTACGTCTCTAATAGTTCTTCCAATTTTTTGTGGATTTTCATAACATGCTTCACAAGCATCAGCGAGTTTACGTGCAACTAAGAATCCCAATATATTTTCAACCATAATAATCACTCCTTATTTCATTCATTAATTTATTATTTAGCAAATTTTATGCCAAATAAAACAAGAAGTATCAAGAAAATCAAATTTTAGCAAAACGATATAAAATAGCGTGTAATAAAATAATATTTGATGCTGGTAATTTCATAGATTTTCAATTTTCGTGTTGGATAATCCGACAAATAAATTCATGCTACAATATTTTGTTGTATATTCCACAATAATAAGTATCAGGAAAATCAAATTTTTAGCAAAACGATATAAAATAGCATGTAATAAAATAATATTTGATGCTGGTAATTTTATAAATTTTCAATTTTCGTGTTGGATAATCCGACAAACAAATTCATGCTACAATATTTTTGTTGTATCAGTCATGATAAGCTGACATTAGAAAATATAATAAAAAAGTTGACAGCAGAATATATGTTTTTAAACTATGCGTCGGTAATTTAAATTTATTGCAAATTCATATAATATTGATTAATTTTCTGCCACCATTTTGCCACCAAAAATAAAAAAAAAGATTAAAATAACTTGAAAATAAATGAAATGTAAATTTGTGTTTGACGATCAAAAACAGCATAAATAGAAAGAAATGACAAAATAGTATAAAGAGTTGAAATGCGGTAATTACGACTCGAAATCGAATTTCCTGACAAAATCGGGAACCTGAGTTCAAATCTCAGTCTCTCCGCTAACGAGAAGGGGTTTCACGGAATTGTGAAACCCCTTTTTTTATTTTTCCCCCAAACATTGAAATATATTTATTTTATAGTTATTTTTGGCGCCGAATCTGAAGATGAAGATGCTGTATCTGGTTTTAACAAATTATTTTTTGCGCCGTCAAGATATTTCATGACTAAATCATAAGTATTCTGGCCGGTATCACTGTATAAATCGCCGAGAATGCTTTTGGCCTGGTCAAAGCCTTTTGAGATGGCGTTTTGGGCGAGGTCAAAGAAATCAGTAATAGAATCGTTTTTCTTCTTATCGCTGTGGTTGGATTGAAATGCTGATAAAAAGCCCATCGCGAAATCAGTTATTCGTTTTGCGGTGTTTTCAGGGCTGAATTCATTGTCGGCGCTGCCGGTAAGTTCTACTTTTTTATTTTTTGAATATGCCGAAGCGGCCTGCTCGAATTTGAAACTTACCTTTACATTGAGTTCAAGGTTTAAGTTTTGTCCGGCGCTGGTTTGAAATGACGCTTTGAGATTATAATCAACATAACCTTCGATAGTGCGTGACGTGATTGCTGATGCTTTAGCGGGGTCAGATAATGCCTGAAGCATTGAGTTGAAATCTGTAATACCGTTCAACTGGTCGGATTGCAATAAGCTCGCAAAATCGTTTGATGAATTTGATGAGCTTGCTTTATTATTTGAATTTGACAGCGGCCGGTTGAATATATTTTGGAAAAGTGAGTTAGTATTGATAGCGCTCATAAAAACCTCCTTAAAACCAGGAGCTGTTTTATTTATTGCCATTTAATACAAACGATACATAAAATGCCATTCTATAATTGTTATCGTATCAAAGTTTATTTTATATCATAATCTAAAATGCGGAAATTTACCCGAAATATTAACTTTATGCACGCATTAAATGATTAAATGCAATAAGATGGCGTATTATCTTTGAATTTCTTGTAAATGACGTATTATTAATTTGATATATGATGTATTAAAAGAGTTTTAAATTGATAATTATGAGTTGAATATATATATTTTTTTTATCAAGCGGTGAAACAATATGTTATTTATTGAGTATAATTTAAAATGGATTTCATTTTTATGATTATTAAAAGAATTTATTGTTGTTCGAAGGAAAAGTCATGAGCTAGTAGCAGTTAATTTATATGATATTTATATAGCTTTGACATACATTTAATGAAATAATAAAAATTGGAGGAACGTCATGGTTTTTATTAAGAAAAGAAATATTGTCATTTTGGCGGCGGCATCATTGATTTTATTGTCGTTTTCGTTTTCAAATGCTGTGACTTTTCAGACTATGAAACAGGATCTTCAGGAAAATATAATCGAAACTTCGGAAAGTATCGAGGGAAATATTAATAATACATCAACTGTTAAACTTGCCGGCGAACTCGTTATCGGAAGGGTAAATGCCGAACGTAAACTCAATGTTCGTAAATCGCCCGGCGGCGATATTATTGATGGATTTCTTCCCGGAAAGTTGATTGAAATTATTGGCCGTGAAGGCGAATGGTATCGCATTTGTTATAAAAACGATAGCGTCGCTTATGTTCATACTTCGCTCATTGCGGTTGAAACAGGCACTCCCGAAGTTATTAAATCGAAACTTTCACTGCCCACGTCAGGGACTGTTATGGCTAAATATAAGCTTAATGTCCGGCGCATGCCGTGGGGTGAAATTATAGACGGATACGCGCCTGGCGTTCAGGTGGAAATTACCGGCTGCGAAGGTGAATGGTATATCATTAAATATGACGGTAATAACGGAATCGCCTATGTTCATAGCGAACTTATAAGGCTGAATAATAATTCATCGCAATCGGCGGAGTTGACATCTGGTACTAAAGAAAATTCAGCGTCTTCGAATATAACGACAACTGCCGCTAATACGAACCGGCAGGTTAATAATGAACAGAAAAATTCCGGCGGCGGAATCAGCGGGCCGGAAATTCCGATTGAATTGATGCACGGCCTTGAAGCGGCTAAACGTTCGGAATGGATGAGATCCCATAAATGTTTACAATTTGCAGGGACCGTTGCGCATGAAGGCGGCGCGCCTTCCGAAAATGCGGAATATACTCAGCCGCAATCGGCATATCCACCCGATAAGACGCTTCGCGGTTATTTTATCGATAAGCTTCCTGAAGCGATAGATGCCGGGCAGCTATTGCCGGGAATGCTCATACACGTAAAAATTCATTATGATAAAGATCCGGCTTATCATGTTTCCGATGACGCTCATCATTGGTTTATTTATATGGGAAAAGACGAGCAGGGCGTTCCGCGTTTCGCTGATAATACCCATAAAGGCAATCTTCAGACCGCAAGTGATGTATATAAAAATATGAAAGGCTGGGCTAATTCGAAAAAATACGGTGACGAAAAGTACGGATATGTTCCGCGTGTTACAGCCGTACATGACCCTTTTGCAAGTGTAAGGTAATTATTGACGAATAATAAAATTAGAATATAAAAATAAAAAAGGACTGTTTCAAAAGTTATTTTTTTGAGATAGTCTCTTTTTTTAATTTTATCTTATGAAAAAACTTTTTAAGACATAAAAAAAAATTTATTTTTAAGGCAAAATATGATATATTACATACCAAATGAACAATGTTCATTTTAGATGTAATATATCATAAATAAAATAAAAAACTAATATATTATATGTTAATTGGAGGAATTAAGGTGAAAAATTTCAAACTGCTTTTTTTAGTCCTGACTATTACCATGATTACAGCCGGCATAATAGCTGGATGCGGAGGAGGAGGAGGAATATTCGGCAGCAACACTCCGACTGATGTTCCTGAAAGCGGTAAAGAATTCATAGTAAACGGCCCTGTTCCAAACATGTCAAACGGCGGCGGCCAGATTGTGTTTGCTCCGTCATTACAGACCGACGGCAGTGACGATTTTAACGCAAATTACGAGATGATAGTTACAAACTTGAAAGATCAGAGTTTGCTGGCACCAGTAAGCATAACCGGGAACATATTTACTTTTAAGTTAAAAATAAGCGATGCCGATGTTGTTCCAAATATACAGGTGAAGAGGAAAAATACGACAATGCCGCTTCTTTCCCTTGTGCCGGGCCGGGTCCCTAAATATTCGGAAGTTCCGCCGGCGGTTAAACAAATAGTAGTAAATGGCGTGTCTATTGATTCCGCGTCGACGGCAAGAGCGCTGATTGCAAAACAAAATAACCTTACTCCGAAGGTTCCTATAGTTACTGTTGACGGCGCCGATTCTACAAAAGAAACCGTAATATTTACGCCGGGCGGTGAAACCGAAAACTGCAAATCTAAAAATACTGAATCAGAAAATAAAATAACTGTTTTTGAAAAATTAATACAGAATTCAGTGGATCCGAGTACGATAAACGAAGTGGCAAAAGCGGTGCAGACTGTCAACACGGTGTTCTTATCCGACGTCAGCCAGGGCGTAAAAGATAATATATCAAGAATTATCGAGTCCGGCGGGCAAAAGCCAACCGCTTCGATAATTAGCGCTTTTGTAACTACGCTGAATAATCCGGATGCGCATAACATAATAATTCAGAAGCAGCTTCCGTTAAAGATAGAAATCGGCGGCACAGAAATAAATTCACAGACTTCAAATATAACCGAAATTACAGCGAATAACGTTACGATCAGCGGTGGTAATATAAAACCGCAGGTGGATTTCAGTACATTCAGCCCGTCCGTCGTCAAACCCGGCGATACGGTTAATTTGTACATAAGAACGGATAAACCGCTTGGAATGGTGCCGAACGTAAAAATATTCGGTCGCCCCGCTTTCATGAATCGTATATCGGAAGATTCTTATAACGCGTCGATGAAAATAACTGCCACTGATTCAGGCGTTGTTAGTTTTAGCATAACCGGGTTGTACGATAAAAATGGAAATTCAAATGATGATATAATAACCGAAATTAAAGGCGGTTCTGGCGCAAGGGTTGAGCGCAGCATAAATGTTCCGCTGCCTGTATTTAATATTCCTTCAGGCATATATACAAATGATCAGACCATTGAAATAACTACGGCGTCAACATGTGAGATTAGATACGAGATGGTTGAAAACACAGGAACGGATATAGGAGTAAAATTTCCGGCCAACCCGACGGTGGCGAGCCAGTCATATACCAGCGAAATATTAGTAAGGGCCATTAGCGGCCAGACCGCTGAAAAGTTCATAAAAGCGATATCGGTCAGCAAAGAAACAGGAGCGGTATCTGATATCGCGGTAGCGTGTTACAAAAGATTGGTGCCGCCGGTTCAAAAATCAAAAGCGCCGGCTCCAAAATTTGTCAACGCGGCTACGGATGAAAAACTTATAAGCGGAACATATTATAACGGCATAACACTTAAAATTTCTTCGGCGGAAAACACGAGTTTTTACATATCAGAAAGTTTAACCGGATTAAAAAGCGAGGCAAATAAATACACGCAGGAAATAACCGTAAATACGGTTGGCGCGACAAAAACGTTCTATGCAATGGCGGTAAGAAATGACGGGCTTCTTTTAGATTCTGATATCGCGTGCATAACAGTTAAGATAATAAATAAAAAGCTTACAGGAAATATAACTGCAGCTCCGGGTGCCGGTTCATATAACGCGGCGGCGGAAGTGAAATTAAGTTATGCAAGAGGCGACGGCGAGGATAATTTAGACACGACAGCTGTAAAATTCATATATACTCTTGATGGGACAATCCCTTCACAGTCTAACGGAAAAATATGCCGCTCAACGGACATAATAAAGATATATAATGATGCCGCGCTCAAAGTTATAGCCATTCATCCGGAATATGCATATTCCGACTTTAAATCGTTTGACTACAGGGTATCGATAAGCGGTATGGAAAAAGTTAAAATGCCTGTAATATCGCCAATAGACGGTTCGACATTTGAAAATCAGCTGATAGTTACAATGGAATGCTCGACTGAGAACGCGCTGATTTATTTTTCATTGTCCCAATCAGACGGCGATTTTAATTTATCTTCATGGAAGAGATATTACCGGCCGATAACGATAACGATGACGGCAACTCTGCGCGCGCTGGCCGTAAAAGAGGGCATGCAGAATTCAGACCTGGTTTCAATGTCATATAAGAATGTTAAATATGTAAGCACGCCGGCGGTTATGATAGCCGGAACTGAAATGACTTCAGAAACCAGGCTGTTTGATGCCACGACGGCGGTCGAACTGGCATGCGGTACGCAAAATGCCATAATTTATTATACATTAGACGGCAGTGAACCGGACGACAGCGCGAATAACAAGCGTATGATTTATAATCTTTCTTCACCCATAAGCATATTCAAAAATACTATTTTAAAAACATGCTCGGTATTAAACGATATAAAATCCGGAGTTGTCCGTAAGGAATACAGGGTCCGCGCGCCGAAGCCTATTATAGAGCCTGCTCATGGGTCTTTTACAGGCGGCGGTACCGTGAGAATCACAAGCCCGCTTGGAAATACTGGTAAAATACTTTATTATACCGAACCGGCCGGGAATTTAAAAGCGCCTTCTTATAGGCCGAGGCAGGCGCAGTTTGATATTTCAAAAGCGAAAGAATATACAGGCGATATTACGATAGATTCGAATGCAGTGCTTCTTGCTGTAGCTTATAATAACGAATATACATATTCTGAACCTGCGTCCGGATATTACGATGTTTTTGCGGTCGCGCCTGCGGCCGACATATCCGATACCGCCGAGGTATATGATATCGGGCGGAAAGTAACGCTTGCTACGGCTACGCCCGGCGCTGACATTTACTATAACATCAGGCCGGTAGGCGACGAAGACGAAACTTTTAATTATAACGAAGGGGTTAAATTAGCTTACACGGCGCCTGTTACCTTAAATAAAAACACTAAATTGCTCGCGATAGCTGTAAAAGATAATCTTAATCACTCTGAAATAATGATAAAAAAATACAGGGTCAAACTGCCTGCTCCATCATTTGGACACCAGCAGTCGCCGTATGCGGCGACGCTTGAATGCGCAATCGTTCCAGCCGGGCTTAAAATAATGATAGCTAAATCACTTGATAATTATGCTTCTTTCAGCGAGTATAACGGTCCGGACCCGATTGCCGCTACGCTCACTCTAAAGGCCTACGCTACAGTAGATAAGGACAACACAAATCAGGACGGAAGGGAATATGAAAATTCCGTTACGATAACCAGCTCTGAATACATAAAACCAGCGGCTTTAAATGAAGCCAATATCAATTTCATAGCTAACTCCAATAAATTTGGATTAAAAGGCGTAACTGCGGATATGCAGTATTCACTTGACGGAACAGATCGTGAAACAGGCGGAACATGGGCAGATGGCACCGGCGCGGATATAGACTTAAGCCAGGCCGGCGGCGGAAAATACATCGTGGTCCGCGACAAAAACCACACATGGTTCGTAAGGGGAATGGGCAGAATTTACAGCCCGCTGACGAACGGATTTACTGGTTCGAACGAACCTAACCGCTGGGCAGTTAATTTCGCAGAGAATAGCATAAGATTTACTTCCCTGTCCGATGGAGCAGATAGATTAAATTCTTCGGGTTACATCGCATACGTTTCAGTCGGAACTACGGCGGCAAACGGTAATATCATAAACAATACAGGCGGCGGCGTTGGAGCTTCCGCGCTTAACGCGCCTAATTATTTCAAATTATCGGACTACATCATAAATTCAGACATTCAGGCCGGCTCATTCGGGGAAGCGACGATGAAAAAGGCAGACCATGAGCCCTGGACCGAAGCGGATTATGTAAGCGTAGCGCTCAAGCATGACGGCGGCAACGGCAGCGCCGGAGTTAACTCAAAAGATGATATATACTTCAATATGAGTCAGGCTTATAAAGCCGAGGCGACGGCGGTTAAGGCCAGCGCTGGCGAATTTATCAATTTTACGGCGGCTCCTGCATTGTTGACGACTACTGCCGCGCGTTCAGGCGATAAAATGTGGGTATCGTTTTCAGAATTTAATAATATCTACCATTGGTATAAAGACGCGGTTACACTTACGGGCGGCAGGGCGGCAAACGCTCCGATAACCGGCGATAACATGACTGCAAACAATGGTTATTACATATATATATCTGAAAACCCCGGTAACGGCACAATAAAAATACCAGCGGCTTTCGGCAATGTTACGGCGCCCGTAAGTAATATAGTAATCGACAATTCGGTCCAGAAGAAAATGACTATAAATTGGACTGAACCTGCCGTGACAACCAATTTAAAATATAAGATTTATTGCGCTATGGCGGCAAATGAGGCCGATGTTGATACAAGCGCAAAAATAAAAACTATTGCTAACGCAGGGGGCACAACTGGTAAAATAATCGAATTAAACGCGCCGGCGTCAAATAGCGGCCAATTTGACATAACTGAAAATTATTACTTGAACTGCGTGGTTGAGGTTATAAATACCGTAAGTGGCAATATCTCGCGTGAAACGGCCGGCACGGCGAAACAGGAAAAGCAGATTGATATTTACGCTGTAACCGTAGAAAAATCAGCGACATCAAATAAACTTGTATTAAAAAACGTTACTGCCGGCATCGAATACTCGATAGACGGCACTGCCGGCATGACAGGCGGCACATGGACTGAGGGTTCGGGCAGTGAAAATGCTCCTGATATTGATTTAAGCGCCATGACTTCAGGAAAATTCATTGTCGTTAAAAATAAAAAGAACCCGTCTGAGATACGCGGACTTGGCAAAGTAATAGCCGCTCCGTTAAATGCGGCTATGGGTGCATATGTCGATAACCGCTGGGCCCTACTGGCTTCCGAAAATAAAGTGGAATTGACGCACATAACTGATATGCCGGCGGATATGAATTGTTATGTTTATTACGGCGCTGATGCTGGCGTTACGTCATTAGCCGGCAATACAACAATAGCGAATCCGCAGACAGGCAGCAGTACGACGCATCAGGCCGCGCTTTCTAAAACTACATGGGGGCCGGGAGAATTCGTAAGCATGTATTTGAAATCCAATAATAATACGGCTAATGATTCATCCGACGACATTTATACACAGCTTACCGCGACAATAAGGCCTTTGCCTGCTCCGGTGAACGGCGCGCCTGACACTGTCGGTAATTTTGTCATAGACGGTACGGCCGGCACTATTACTTATGATAACAGTGATAATTCAAGGACTGATTTTAAACTTACATAATAGATAATAGTCCTATGACAGTGTTCATAACTAACGGTAATTTCACTGTCGCCGATGCTGCAATTAAAACAGGCAGTACAATTAAATTGTCAATTATGGACTTATTCGGTAATACAAGTCCGTCTTGTAGTGTAAACCTTCTTGCAGCGCCTGCTGTTGATCTGCTTGAAAACACAGTTTATAATATAGGCCAGAATGTAACGCTCTCGACCGCGGCGCCAAATGTTAAGATATACTATAACGTAAGGCCGTTAAGCGAAGCGAGCGACGCATTCGATAACGCTACCAAGGTTGAATATACCGCGCCATTCGCGATTAACGAGAACTCAAAAGTGATAGCTCGCGTTACAAAGGATAATATCGTTACTTCTAATGTTTTATTGAAAAAATTTAAAGTTAAACTTCCGGTTCCAAAATTCGGCATTGAATATACGCCGGCATACGGCGCTAAAATGATTCCGCCGGCCGGCATCGACAATGTCAAGGTAATGTTTAAAACATCTGAAGCGCCTGCTGCGAATCCGGCTGAATATACCGCTATCCAGACCGTAACGGCGGACAATATGACATTTACCGCATATGCGACTGTCGATAAGGATAATACCGCCGCTGCGACGCGCAAATATGAAAATTCTGACAGTGTAACAAGCGAGCCATACAGGAAAGCGGCTGATATGAGCGCGGTAAAAGTTTATCAAAAAACTAACGAAAATAAACTGGCTCTTCGCAATGTAACTTCAGCTATGGAGTATTCATTATCAGGGACCGCCCAGACGGCCGCTCCGGACGGGACGTGGCAGACCGGCACGGGCGCGGAAATAGACCTGAGCGCGATGGAATCTGGTAAATATATCGTGGTAAGGGACAAAAATATACCGCAATTAGTAAGGGGTATGGGCCGCATGTATCCTGCGCTTACTAACGGTATTGACGCCGCGAATACAAGCAACCGCTGGGCGATTAATATATTAGAAAAGAAAATCAGGCTGACCTCCATAAATTTAGGCGGCCAGACTGTTGACTCAACTAACTTTAAAGTATATGTGACATTTAAAGAATCCGGTTCGGCAAACTGGATAGTCATCAACGACAGGAGGAATGTCGACGCGCCGGCTTTAGGCGCGCCTTTATACGGCATGGCAGCGCGTACGGGCGGTTATCCGGTCGGAACTAATATCGCTCCCGGTGAAATGGCCGGTGTTGTGATGTACACTGAAAATAAAATGAGTTATTACGCTAACGAAGAGACCGGTATCTTTTTGATAAACGATAACGCTAACGGCAGCGATAACGCTAATTCGGCTGATGATATATTTTGCAACGCGTCGGCTGCTTACACTGTAAAAAGCCCTCTCGACGCATCAAAAATATACGCAAGCGGAATCGATAATAAAATTTACTATCAATCAGCATTGAACGGAGGTTCAAATTCTGATTACAGGCTGGTTTCCAAAATAGCCAATAACAGCACCGGCACTTCTTATTACAGAAGCAAAAACGCGCTTAACGCTTTAAATGATTCAATGATTATCACCGATGCCGGAGTTTTCGAAAAACTTAGCGGCAACGATGTTTTAGGTTTCGGCAATAATACCTCTCTGGTTTACGCGCTCGAAGATTCCGGCCGGAATACCTCGCCCGAAACTAGAGACGGTAATATACCCAGTACTCCTACCGCCGATGATCTTTTAAAACTCGGTCTGGAATATAAAGACGCATCGTACTTAACATTAAAAAATACAAATGGCCCGTTTAGTATGGCTAGTATTGCACTAATAGTCACGCCGAATAACGGCGCTGACTGGTATGAACTTGGAAATATAGATGCGATGAACACTGCTCTTACGCCGGTTACGGTGCCTGACAGCGCGCTTATCCCGATCGCAAAATACTCGACGGCAAGTATCATTAAATACTGCTATAAGCACTCAACAAGCGGAAATATATCGGCGGTTTCAGCGCAGGACGGCGAGGTTGTCGCCGCGACAAAATTTGGAAGTTCTTTGCCTGTAGAGACCGGAAATCCAGCGCCAATTCCTGTTTATTTCAGCGGTTCCGGCGTAAAAGTGCTTAATAATATTTCGAATGTTAATACTAACCTGCTGACATACACTAAAGTTAATAATGGTTCGGCAGTTTTGGAATTTGGCAGAGTTAACTTCGAGAAAGACGCAACAGGAACTGTAGTGGATATGAAAATTATGATTCCGGCTGGCGCTTTAAGCAATAACGAAAGCGGCTGGGCATTGAAGGCGCATACTGATTATAACAATATAGTAAGCGTCAGCGGCGGTCATGTGCCGGCAAGTTCGATGAACCTTGACGCTAAATTCTCCAGGGAGTGGGGCCGACTTGGTACGGAAGCCGTAAATGGCACAAACGGTAGTGTTTATGCTGTAGCTGCACATAATAACAATATTTACGTAGGCGGAAGTTTTACGACGGCCGGCGGAATCTCAGCAAGCCGCATAGCTAAATGGGACGGCAGTAACTGGTC
>JASDSY010000030.1:0-135977 GCA_041441465.1 Candidatus Wallbacteria bacterium | reverse complement strand
TTCAAATATCTATAAAACGAATTTATACGCCTTTTGAGGTGCGAAACTTAAGTAACTATTAAAATATTACGCCTGAACTCATAACTTTGAACTTTAGTCAATTCGCTGTGAGGCGTTATTACGCCTGCGTATATATAGGGCGCATTATTCTCCTTCAAGTGCAATTGCTCGAAGCATAAAATTTTCAAACCGTTTCCTATAAAGCTTTCAAATATAACATTGCTTGAATTTGCCGTCATCGCTTGAATCGTATCGCTAACCGTTTTTTCGACGCGCTTTCCAGGTACAAAACCATCACGCTCGTCGGAACTATAAAGGCACGTAAAATTGCGGTCCAATACGACAATAAAAGCTCCATCGGGAAGCTTAGCGGCAGGCAACATCGAACCAAATTGATCGGTCCTCAGCGCAATCGCAAGAACCGACTTAATTTCACCGGTTTCGTCCATGACGGGATAACTGTAAGTAATGGAAGACAGTTTTGTTGCGCGCCCTACAAGGTATTCACCGGCCGTAAAATTCCTTGATTTTATGGCATCCTTGTAATACTGCCTGTCGGAAACGTCATAAGGCGTAAAAGGAACGGAGGAGGCGAATATTTTGCCGTCAAATGTACTTGCGGCTACAATTGTCGCATATAGTCCATTTTGCTTTAATATTTCAGCGAAAAGACTTGAGCAGGTTTCAGCATCGAAAGTTTTTACCGGCGGAAAAGCAGCCAGTGAAACTAAAACTTGCTTTATCGAATAAGTATTCAACATCAGGGAATTAGCAAACTTACTTACTAATTCCCCGATATCGTGACGGAATGTTTCTTCAGCTTTATTGCTGTTTATATTGTCAATGTATATCAGCAAAAGCAATACTGGCAGCACCATAAACATTAATAGAACAATTATGTTTATTTTTAAACGTTTTGATAATACATTTCTCAATTATCTAACACACCTAAAAAAATTTAATACTGCCCTGAAAGCAACTTAAAAGAATTAATTTTCAAAATTATTCCGGATGTTACCGCAAAGTGATTCTATATAATGTAGTTACAGTAACTCTTATTATCTCAGCCGCAAGATCTATATTAACATGTTCCGAAACATCTGTAACCTGATGATAATTAGCATTATCCTCATATTCATCTTCTATAAATAAAAAGCACGGCACTTTTTCTTTCAAAAACGGCACATGATCGCTTCCCCACGGCTTATAAGAAACAGTAATATTCAATTTGCCGTTATTTTTAGCCTCGGCTATAAATTTAGAAATAAACTGTTCATGCTCTTTATAAGTTTCGAATAATGACGAAAGAGGCGATTTCTTGTCAAAACCTATCATATCAAAATTAACGACGCCAAGTGTTTTGGATAATTCGCCGCTTGATTTTAATTCGCGGACATAAGCGGCGCTGCCTTTCAAACCGAGTTCTTCACCTGCAAACAGTACAAAACGGAATTTTTTAGCGTTCGGCGTATTGGCTAAAAGCCTTGCCGCTTCGAGTACGCCGGCAGAACCGCTCGCGTTGTCATCGGCTCCTGGCGCGCTTACCGACGGATTCGGCGACATTGAATCGAGATGAGCGCATATTATATAAAATCCATCGGCCGGATCATTAAATGATTTTTGCGCCACGACATTTATCTGTTTATTCCCGCCGTCTTTATATTCGCTTAATTTTATTTCAAACCCTAATTTTTTAAACTGATTTGCAGCATAATCGACTGCATCCGTATAACCTTTGGAATAACTGTACCTGGTTTTAAAATCTTCAAGTTTTTTTATGCCAGCTTTGATCGATTCCTTATCAGGCGTAAAAATCGGTTCGCCGGCGCTTCTGCTAAATTTAACGACGTCGATATTTTTTATATTGACTAAAAGAGGAAGATTTTGATCAAATTTTTCCAATTTAAAATGATTATTTTCTAATTTTGTCAATTCTTCGATAACGTACGGTTCCGCTTGAAATATGGTATATGCGCCTGATTTAGCGATAATGTTTATGGAATCCTTATAGTCATTAAGCGGAGATACTGAGCCGCGGCAAATTGCCACAAAAGGAACGCTTAATTCGGTTTTTACAGGGAGCGCCCTGACATTTCTTACGTTACGAGTCATTTCAGGATGCGCAGTTTTGGCACATGTTATAATTAATTCATTGTCCAATTCGCACCAGTTTATAGTATTTTTATCTTTTTTCAGTCTTTCAATCTCGGCTGCGCTCATTCCTTCAATTCCGACTTTTAAAATATTAGACGTTTTAATATCAAATGCCGCCGCATCAGATGCAAACGCGCCGCCTAAAACGGAAGAAAAAATTAATCCCGCAGCTATTAAACTCAATACATTCCTTTTTTTCATACTCATACACCACCACTAATTTTTATCTTTTTTTAGTTATTCTTTTTACAGGCTTAAAAAATTATATTATACTTTTCTTATTATGTCAATAAACATTTAAATTTTTCAAATACAGGCGCGGTCATAATTAAACTTACAATAAAGATAAAATTTATCAGGTAACCATTATGATTAGCAACAGCAAAAAAAATATAAAATTATTGATAATTGTTAATAATTCTGTTAAAATATGCGCGAATTTTATAATATTAAAAAACAAACGGAAATAAAACATGGCAGAAAAAACTAAAAAACAAATTAATGACGCTATAATGCTTTTGATGTATAGCGACGATCCCAAAGAAAGAAAAGACGCAGCCGCATTTTTAGTAGGCGTTATCGACAGGGCTATCGTTCCGCAAATCGTTCAGGCGGCAAAACACGAAAAAGATTCGAGCGTCAAATATTTTTTAAATAAGGAAATTTCACTTTTAAAGGGAAATTACGGCGACCTCGATCTTATAATCTCAGAAATAAAAAACGGCGGAGGCGGCGATGATATCCTTAAAAGTTTTGCACCCAAAAAAGCCGCAGAAACAAAAATAGATAACCAACCCGCCGGCGCTGAACTTGAAGAAACGACCGAGGCCGATTCTCAGCCTCAGTCGGTCGAAGAGTTTAACGATGGCAGCGCTCCAGATCCAAACAGCATAAATTCGCTTTCAAATAATTTAAATGATGACCAACCCGGACGGATGACTGAAAAACAAGAGCAGCTTCCAGATGCTGGAGGCTCTTATAATTCATTGGATCAGGACACGCTTAAGAAGAATAACGGAATAATATTAGATGATGATATTTTAAACGCATTGGACGATTTCCAGCGCGAAATTAAACAGGAAAACGAATTCAGCGGCAAAACGGATCATGATAAAACAACTTCCGATACCTCGGAAGTTGACGACGAAATACTAAAAATCTTAGCAAGTGAAGGATTAAGCAATCTGCTACCGGCCGCTTCCCCTGAAATGCCGGAAGTTACGAACGAAACAACAGAATTAAAAAATCAAACGCAAACAAATAATGATGACAATAAAGATAATGAGTTAACTTCCGGCCTGGCCATAAAAAAAACAAAAAACGATGCTGAAGCCGAAATTAAAACTGAAAATATAAATGAAACCGATCTTGATTATTTGGATAAATATGCGTCAAAAGTTATAAATTCAAATGAGCGCAATATAAACTCAGAAAAAAATGGCGCCGCCGATCAGGCATTTAAAATCGAAGAATCGAAAGCGGAATTCATAATAAGCGAACTCGAAAAAATGCCGTTTGATAAGTCCATAAAAATGGATCCGATGACATTAGTCGAAATAAGCAAGATAACCGAAATGATCAGACGCAATAAAACCGATTTTCTGCCTGAGCTCGTAGAAAAGCTAAATACCGACGATAACCCTTACGTTATAGCTGCAATAATAAGCGCTATCGGAATTCTCGGAAATAAAACGCACGCCGGACTTATAATTCCATTTTTAAATAACCGCGACACCAGAGTAATAGCAAACTCAATTGAGGCTCTGGAAAAGCTCGGCGATTCCACTTACCTTGAATATATGTTCAAGGGCGTCCTTCATCCCGACAGCCGCGTAAAGACTAACGCGATTAAAGCTATATGGAAATTTACTCAAAAAAATGGCAATTCCGACCAGGCAATAATTCAAAAATTAGAAAAAATGGCAATGTCAGAGCGCGGTGAAATTTATAACCCGGCTTTATATGTACTTGGCGAAATAGGCAGCGATTCGGCAATATCAGCGCTGGAAAGAATAGCGTTAAACGCAGAAAGGGCAATATCGATAAAGGCGCTGGAAACAATACAAAAAATCAAGGACACCAAACTTGAAATACCTCTCGAATTTTTAAATGACAGCGAAAACGTACCGGACAATAAAGACAGTTCGGAACCGTTAAATAAAACTTCAAATATCATTCAAAATCAGGATACTTCACAAACTAAGCCGGAATTATTAAATGAAATAGAAGAAATATTCAATAGTTCGCCTGACGATATCGATGAAGCGACAAGAAAAGAAATAACAACATTACAAGAAATGTCAAAATTAAAAAGCGAAGACTGCTTAAACGAACTTATAAAAAAGCTGCCTAAAGCTGCGAATAAATATACGCGCGCAACGATAATAAGCGTAATAGGCAGCCTGGGCTTTCCCGGAAGCATGGAAACTTTGCTGCCGTATCTGGATGACAACGACGACAGAGTTGTGGCAAATACAGTCGAAGCGCTTGGGAAAATCGAAAATTCACTGTGCGTTAATCACATAATAAAACTTATAATCCATCCCGACAACAGAGTCAAAGCAAATGTGATAAAAGTCCTGTGGAAATACACGCAATCGAATAAACTCGCAGCCGGCATGATAATAAACAGATTACGCGAAATGCTCAATTCGTTCAAACCTGACATGCGCGAATCGGCAATTTATGTTTTAAGCGAAATTGCTACTCCGGAAGCAATAGCGCTGATAGAGTACGCGCTTAACGATAAGTTTTCGGTAATAAGAATGAAAGCGCAGCAAATGCTTGAAAAGGCACGTTTAACAGCCCGAAAGAGAAATATGCAGAAATGACGCATAAAAAATAATTAATTAAATACCAATTTAAAATTATAAGAGCCGGATGGTTTTATAAGACTCAAAAATATAATAAATGTAATCAAGGATGCAGGTAAAAAATGAATTTAATATCAATAGACCGCGTAACAAAATCGCAGGGCGACAAAAAATTATTCGAAAATATTTCATTCGGCATAGACGAAGGTCAGAAAATAGCGTTGATAGGAGTTAACGGCAGCGGAAAAAGCACTCTTATGAAGCTTGTTTCCGGGCAGATTTCAGCCGACACAGGCACGATTTCTAAAAATAAAGACGCCAAAATATGCTTTCTCGAGCAAGTTCCGGCCTCGAATCCGGACGATACCATATTAGATCACATATTTAAAAGCGATAATCCTAAAATCACGCTCATAAAAAAATATGAAATGCTTTGCGCACAGGTCGCTCACGCCGGCGGCGAAGAATTACAGCACGCGATGAGCGAGGCGGTCCTTGAAATGAATAGAAATGACGCCTGGCAGTTCGAAGCTCAGATCAAGGCGATTCTTGACAGGTTCGGAATCAGCGATCTTGCGCAGAAGATGGGCGCGCTTTCAGGCGGAATGCTGAAAAAAGTCGCGCTCGCGCAGGTATTAATTAACGATTTCAATCTCATTTTGCTCGACGAACCGACAAACCACCTTGACGTAACGACAATCGAATGGCTCGAGCAGTATCTTCAAAAATCGAACAAAGCCATGGTATTAGTTACACATGACAGATATTTCCTCGATTCGGTGTGCAACGTTATTTACGAAATAATGCCTGATCACACTCTTTTACGATATGACGGAAATTACTCATATTATCTCGAAAAAAAAGCTGAAATCGAAAACAGCATGCTCCGCGAAGAAGAGCGCGTAAAAACGATACTGCGTAATGAACTGATGTGGCTTGGTCGCGGTGCTAAAGCGCGCAGTACAAAGCAAAAAGCCAGAATAGACCGCATACACGAAATGCAGGCGCGTGAATTTAGAACGGAATCGACTATAGAACTTGGCGTAGCCACCAGAAAACTCGGCAAAAAAATACTCGAGCTTAAAAATGTTTCCAAATCATACGGCGGTAAACTGGTCATAAAACCTTTCTCATTCCTTTTTGACACCAGGCAAAAAATCGGAATAATCGGGCCGAACGGTTCAGGTAAAACTACATTTTTAAATATTTTGACCGGCCGTATAAATTCAGATACCGGGGAAATCGACCGGGGCTTTCATACGCACTTCGGCTATTTCGACCAGCACAGCGCCGAACTTGACCCAAATATGCGGCTTATCGAATTCATAAAAAAAGCCGGCGAAACAATAAAATTAGCTGACGGCTGTGATATCACCGCATCGGCGATGCTTGAAAGATTTTTATTTCCGAGCATTTTGCATTATACGCCTATCGGAAAACTTTCAGGCGGCGAAAAACGCCGACTTTATCTTCTCCATGTCCTTATGAAAAACCCGAATTTTTTAGTTCTAGACGAGCCGACCAATGACCTTGACATAAAAACGCTGGCGATATTGGAAGATTTTTTGACCGACTTCGGCGGCTGCATATTAATCGCATCACATGACAGATATTTTCTCGACAGGATCGCCGAAACTCTTTTAATATTCGACGGCAGCGGCGAAATAAAAGGATACGTCGGCAATTATTCGGAATATATGGAATATAAAAAACTGACCGACGAACTTGAAAAGTCGGCAGCCGAAGAATCAGCGAGAAACGAGAAAAAGTCAGTCAGTCACAAACCAGCAGAAAACAAAGATAAATGTGAAAAAAAGAAATTATCGTTTAATGAAAAACGTGAATATGAAAATATATTAGGCGAAATTGAAAAGCTCGAATCCGAAAAAAACGAAATAGAAAATTTATTATGCGGCAACGAAACCGACTACAACAAACTAAACGGCTGGATCGCCAGACAAAAAGAATTGGAAAGTGAAATAGCCGCCAAAATAGCCCGTTGGGAATATCTCGAAAGCATCGCTTCACTTTCGTCATAAAATACATAATTCTGTAAAATTCAGATAACGATTTTACATTTGAATCTTTAATTAAAAGACATTTAATCAAATATAAATTTTAATTTAGCAATTAATAACCTCAAGCTTAGTTCAGTAAAACATCATTTATTTTCAATGGAAAAATATTGAAAAAAATTATCGGAAAGGAAATTTTTATGAAAAAATTCAATGATTTATTTAAGACCGATAAGGTAATAATAGGGATGATACACGTCAACGCTCTGCCGGGCACGCCAAAATTCGCCGGCAGCGTCAAAACTATAGTCGAAAAGGCAAAAAAAGAAGCGTTATTATATAAAAATGCCGGAATTGACGCAATAGCCATTGAAAACATGCATGACGTCCCTTACTTAAAAAATTCAGTCGGAGCTGAAATTACTGCAGCCATGAGCATAATAGGCCATGAGGTAAAAAGCTGCTCAAATATGCCTTGCGGCATACAGATACTTGCCGGCGCGAATATCGAAGCGCTGGCCGTCGCACAGTCAGCCGAACTTGATTTTATAAGGGCAGAGGGATTCGTTTTCGCTCATACCGCCGATGAAGGCATAATCGAATCATGCGCCGGGAACACACTCCGTTACCGCCGGATGATAGGTGCCGAAAACGTTCTCGTATTCACCGATATCAAGAAAAAACACAGCTCGCACTCTATAACGGCCGATGTCGATATCGCCGAAACTGCACACGCCGCCGAATTTTTTCTGAGCGACGGCGTTATCGTTACCGGCGCGGCAACAGGCATGGAAGCGAGTATAACCGAAATCACGCAGGTGAAAAAAGCCGTTAAAATACCTGTATTAGTGGGATCAGGAATAACTTACGACAACCTCGAAAAATATATCCCGGCAGCCGATGCGTTTATAGTCGGCTCATATTTCAAAAAAGACGGCTACTGGGAAAACGATATCGATTTTGAAAAAACAAAAAAATTTATGCAAAAAGTAAACAAGTTAAGAAGTTAAAATATCATGTTATGGATAGTATTAAGCCTGCTTTCGGCTTTTTTTTACTCGGTAAGGTATATTATAATTAAAAAGCACCTCGCCGGAGCCAACACTTTCGTCACAACATTTGCCACGAGGTTTTTCGGCGCGGTTTTTCTTGCGCCTTTCATTTTTTTTACTCCTCTGAAAGGCGTTAATAATCCGTTATTCTGGAAAATAATTTTCATAACGTCGTTATTAACCGGCATCGCTACGGTAATGCAATTTCATTCGATAAAAAATTATGAAATTTCAGCCTGCATTCCGTTTATGGCTTTTATTCCGCTGTTCATGGTAATCTGCGTATACCTGATCTTCGGAGAAATCCCGAATAGATACGCGTTGCTTGGAGTTATCGCGCTTTGCGCAGGAGCTTATCTTATAAACTTTCAAAAAGGCGTCAAATTTTATGAACCGTTTTTCAAGATTTTCAAAAATCGCGGCAGCCTTTATTTTTTTCTGGCTTCGATGATACTTGGACTGACTACGACGCTTGACAGGCTCGCAATCGATAACGCCGGAAGCGGCGGATTATGCTATTCGATATTCTGGAATATAGTTTCGTCGCTGCTTTTTAGCGTCATTTTTTTAAACCGAGAAAAATATCAATATTACAAAAAGCAGCTTGCGGATAACCTGAAAGCATATTCGCTGCAGGGATTTTTTGCGATATTGTCATTCGTAAGCCAGATGCTTGCCGTCGAATATGCTAAAAATGTCGCGGCCAACGTGATATACGTAAAAGCTCTGAATATGATTCAAATGCTTATCGGGGTATTGATAGGAATTTATATTTTCAACGAAAGTAACGGTATTCAAAGGATTATAGGCGCCGCATTCATGTTCGCCGGCGCGCTGACAATAGTTTTTTTCTTCAAATAACCATAGACTTCGATATAAAATTATTTCTAGCCGACTTCGTTTTCGAAAATAACTCTCAATAAAAAAAGTGTTTATACATAGAAAAATTTAGATTCTATTTCACATAGTCTGTAAGTTTTACACTAAAAAAATTACCGTAAATAAAAATTAAGTTTTTTCTTGAATTTATCACTATAATATCTTATAATTAGGCAAAAATATATTAAAAACTTTTAAATATCAGAAAGGCAGTGTTTTTAATGAGTGTCACCTCACATTCACATCCGAAGGGGCTTTATGTCCTGTTCTTTTCCGAAGCGTGGGAGCGTTTTTCTTATTACGGTATGCGCGCGCTTCTGGTTTTATATTTAGTCAATCATCTTCACTATCAGAGGGAAAGTGCGCTTGAAATATATGCTCTTTACACCGGGCTTGTTTATTTCACACCGATAATAGGCGGTTATCTGGCTGATAAATATCTGGGTGCGAGAAAAGCTGTAATAATCGGAGCCAGTGTCATGGCGCTCGGCCACCTCGCCATGGCGTTTGAAAGTTTATTGAACCTGGCGCTCGGTCTTTTAATTGTCGGCAATGGCTTTTTCAAGCCGAATATCTCAACGATAGTCGGCGGGCTTTATGAAGAAAATGACCCGCGCAGAGACGGCGGTTTTACGATATTTTACATGGGTATAAATCTCGGCGCCTTCTTTTCGCCTTTAGTATGCGGCACACTCGGCGAAACGATCGGCTGGCATTACGGTTTTTCAGCGGCCGGAATCGGAATGGTGTGCGGACTTTTTACATTCATAACTTTTCAGCATCTACTTGGCCCGGCGGGATTTCCTCCCGGCTTTAATCATGAAGTCGACCGCTCGTTAAGGCCCCGTGACTGGCGTGATATAATTGTTTACGTTATCGCCTCCGTCGCTTTTGTAGCTGGTTTTCTGAAATTTTGGGCGTTTTTCGGCCCGATCTGGAGCCAGATGACTATTTTAAATAAATTGGGCGCAGGCGTTATAGTAATCGCGTTAATCGAAACTCTCAGAAGAGTTTTTTCGCCTAAATCCCAAAAAAGCGAAGCGCCTTTGACGCTCGATGAATGGCAAAGGATCGCAGTAATATGCATACTTTCAATTTTCGTAATATGTTTCTGGATAGGATTCGAACAGGCGGGCGGAACGATGACTTTATTCGCCGACCAGCAGACTGACAGGCACTTTATGGGCTGGGAGATACCGGCCTCATATTTCCAGTCGATAAATCCTATGGCGATTATGCTTCTTGCTCCGATATTTTCAATGATGTGGATAAAGGTCGATGAATCGAAATATAAAATGTCGACTCCTACAAAAATGGCAATAGGCATGATAATGCTCGGAATAGGATTCATAATAATGTATATCGGCCAGAACCTTGCGGTAAGCCGCAATCATGATGAAATGCTTCCGGTGCTATATTCAAACGGGTTAAATTTATTCAGTTTCGAACACAAATTTAACGTTATGGGCATGGTCGGGCCGTTCTGGCTTGCGGCTGTTTATCTTGTGCATACATTAGGCGAATTATGCCTTTCGCCTATAGGCCTTTCGATGGTAACAAAGCTTTCGCCGGCAAGACTTACATCGCTAATGATGGGCGTATGGCTCATTTCATCGGCGCTTTCTAATTACCTCGCAGGCAGGCTTGAAGAAATAATGCTTCATTTCAACATCCCGCTTTACGGTTTCTTAATAGCAATTTCAGTCGGCTCCGGCATCATTTTATTGCTGATCACTCCGATCTTGAAAAAATGGATGCACGGCCGAGCTTAGTAACTCTCTTGAAGTTGGCGGTAAAAGGTTTAAACACTTTTTATCGCCAACTTATTTTTAACATCGAATCCTGTTCATAATATAATGCTTTTTTTATCATCTCATCACGCCAAACACGCAAAATCTAAAAAAACTTTTTTATAATAATATCATAGTTTAGTAATTATAAAAATGACTAAATGCCGGATGATTAGGCTGCACCTGTATTTCACCAAAATTAAATAAATTGAACTGCTTTAACCAGCTGTTCAAAAATCTGCCAACTTCCCAAAACAGCCTGAAATAAAAAAACAGAGGACCTGTCAGCCCTCTGTTTTTCCAAATTTAAAGATATTTACAAATCTATTATTTAATCACGCGTTCTCTTTATTAGTGAAATAAAAGAAGCTTTATTCTGACAGCGGTTTAAGCTGAAAATGTCCGTCAATGTCCTCATAAAGAACGCGCAGCAGTTCGGCAACGCTCCACGCCTGGCTTATGCAGCCGCAAGGCTTATAGGGCGCATCGCCGTCGAATATCTCGGAAACGCTGAATATCCCTTCACAGTCAAGGTGTTTCTCCATAGCGTTTAAAAGCTCGCGGCATTCATTTACAGAATGGCGCGAATATTTAGCTGTTCTAAGACTCGCCGAAATATACGGCCCTATAAGATATCCCCACGTTGTTCCCTGATGGTACGAACAATCGCGTTTATACCTATCGCCGTCATAAATGCCTTTATAGTCTTTATCAGAAGGCGCGAGCGATCTTAATCCGTAAGGAGTCAGAAGATTCTCAGCCGCGATTTTCATTATTTTTTCAGCAATTTCCTGAGTCAGCGGCGAAAAAGGTAATGAAACTGCAAAAATCTGGTTTGGCCTTATTTTTTTAGATTCCTCACTCACGCAGGAGCCATTTTCAGGACTATTAAGCAAGAAATCATAAAGCGAACCATTTTCAGGATTTATAAATTTAGAAAAATTACTCAAGACTTTTTTTATTAATTCGTCATATTCAAAGGGCATTTCGGAGCATACAACATTAAAGAAAAATTTATAAACGCAAAGCGCGTTATACCACAATGCATTTATTTCAACGGGCTTACCGGTGCGCGGAGTGACGACAAAACCATTTACCTTCGCATCCATCCATGTCAATTGATAGCCCTCGGCGCCCTGCATTATAAAACCGTCAGAATGGTCCATTTTTATGTTATAGTCGGTCCCGGACATATAATTTTCAATTATATTTCTCATGCCGGGCATTAATTTTTTTACGAATTCGATATCATCGGTATATTGATAATATTTATAAATTGCGTTGAAATACCATAACGAAGCATCGACGGTATTATATTCGACAGGCATCTCCGAATTATCGGGAAACCTGTTCGGCACAAGGCCATTTTTTATGTTTTCAGAAAACGTTTCAAGGATTTCACGGCACACGTCAAAGCGCTTATTGATAAGAGTGAGACCGGGCAACGCTATCATAGTATCGCGCCCCCAGTCTGAAAACCAGTGGTAACCGGCAATTACAGTTTTTTTCCCGGTCGATCGGCGGCTTACTATAAAAGAATCCGCGGAATATGATAATTTACGCGCAAAATCATTATCAACAGGAGAACTTTTAATTATTTTCGCCGCGCGTTCAGCTGATTTTTTTTCAAGTTTTTTAAATGATTCCGCCGGCTTTTCAAAATCGGTCGAAGCGTATAAATAAAAAACATCGCCGGCTTTAAGGGTAATCGAATAACGGCCGGGACTGAATAAGTCTTCCTTAGCCTCTTCCCCGCGCAATACTTCCTCGTACAGCAGAAAATCACGATGCCAGTTTTCATTACGTTTGAATATCGCCTTATCTGATGTCATATATAAGTTTTTAGCGCCGAGCGCATTATCGGAAAATATAATATTAAGGTTTTTATCCTTATGATTTATGTCATACTTGAAACCCGGATTTTTAGCCGAGGTATTGCCGTGAAAATCACGAAAATTAGTGAGCGGATACATTTTAAGGGTAAACGGGCGGACCGCCGAAATAACTTCATATTTGATAACTACCGTATTTTGGCCGTAGACCATGAATATCTTTTTAGTCAGCGTGATATCATTAACGCTATATGTAAAAACCGGCTCCGGAATTTGCTCGAATGTTTTAAGATAACGAAATCCTGTCGGCTGAAAAACTTTTTCATACTGATTTACAGCTAAAAAATATTCTTCGTTATCGCGTGTTATTTCCTCGTCAATTTTAGAAAGTACGAGGTAGCGGTCGGCTGGCGGGTTAAAAGCGGCAACCAGAAGCCCGTGATATTTCCTGGCATTGCAAAGCATCGGAGTACCGGAAGCGAAACCGCCCAGGCCGTTTGTTATTATCCATTCATAATCGAAATTTTTATATGTATCAATGATAAAATTTTCACAGTTTAATTTAAAACTTAAAGACATTTATAAAAAAACCACCGTTCTTTTTATTTATTTGAGTTGAGGCGCGTATGATCTCCATTCGGTATGAGTCTGCGAGAAACTATTTGCCATATCATTAACTCTTCCAAGGCGGTCTGATGTCGGAGGATGGGTTTGAAACAGCGTTAAAAACGCCGGAGTTTTAGTGGTTTCATATTTAGCTTTCAGCTTCTGGAAAAATCCTACACCGCCATAAGGATTGTAACCTGTAAAAGAGGCGTATTTAAAACCATATTGATCCGCCTGAAATTCGTTATCACGCGAATATTTAAGGCCCATAAACACATTAGCAATCTCAAGCGCCTGCTGATTATTTTTAATAACGCCGGCCTTCGATTTTTTTATAAAATACTCGATAAGCATTGTGCGTTCAATGGCTTTTAATGAATGCTTGCCTACCTGGTGGCCCATTTCGTGGCCCAAAACAAAAGCCAGCTCGGAATCGGACGAAACAAAATCCAGCATTGCTTTGGTGACATATATCGTTCCGCCGGGTACCGCAAACGCATTCACATCTGACATATTTAAAATCTTAAACTTATAATCCAGGTCGCGCCTGTCTGAAGCGGCCGCGATTCTCTGAGCTACGCGGTTTAATTTCTCGTTAAGGGCGGGATCTTTATTGACCCCATAAACTAATTCGAGAGCCGCGCAAGTCTGGGCGCCTATAAGCTTTTCAGTGGCAAGTTCGGCCTTTTTAAAAACCTTTTTGAAGTAACCGCCGCCGCCGCCGCCGGCTTCAACTTTTGGAACAGGCGTAGCCGGAGTATCTACAAGGTAAGAAACGCCGGGTACAGGCGCATTTAATTTATTAACCGGAGCATTTTTAACATTCCCGCCCTTTTTTTCTTTAGGTTTTGATATGAGCACATCATCTTCATCGGATTCGGCGGCCGTTCCGGTTTCAAGCTTCCTCGATTCGGAATAGCTTGAAAGATATTCTCTATAAGCTTTTTGATACTCTTTATAATATTGTTCCTTTTCCTCTGAACCGTCGGGGGCATTTTTATATTTTTCGTATGCCTCGTCAGCTTTTGCGCGTGAATTTTTTACGTCATCACCGTACTGATAAGTTTTTTGCCGTTTAGACCCGGAATTCTTATCGGCTTTTGTATCGGTAGGATTCTTATCCTTGGAATATTTGCTTTTCCATTCATTTAACCGGTCTTTTTCACTTGAATTTTTATTTATTTTTTCACTATCGGAATTTTTCTTGCCCGATGGATTTTTTTGGTACTCAGAATAGGATTTTAAATATTGTTTATAAAGTTCATCCTTTTCTTCAGAGCCATCCGGGGCATTTTTATATTTTTCATATAAAACTTCATGTTCTAACCTTCCTTGTGTATCTTCTTCATCATCTGAATCCTGGCAATATGCCGGCGGCTGATATGCCGACAGCAAAAAGGCGCTGATAAAAATCAAGAACAGCAAATTAATTATCGAATTGTTACTTTTCATAATTTCACCTCTTTTTCACAAAATATAAAACTAAAAAAGCAATTTTCATACCATATCAACTTTATTTTTATGTTTGTTTTTGTTTTGTTTCATATTTTACACGAACATGCCCAATATAAACCGATAACTGAAATTAGTAAATTACGATACACTAAAATCAATAATTTTCCGGCAAATGAAAATATTTTCACTTTTAGACAGTCATATTATAATATTATAATACTTTTCAATTTTTATTTCAAGAACATATTTTAGCGGATACTTCTGACAATGCATGCAATAAAAAAACAATAAAATTTAAATTTTACTTTTAAAATTTTAACTTATTCGATATAATATGAAAAAAATTTCGAAATATAATCATTAAGGAATATAAGATGCAGTTTTTACAAAATGCTAATTTATCGTTTAAAGTAAATGAAATATTTAAAAGTATCCAGGGCGAATCAACGTATGCCGGACTGCCATGCGTATTTATAAGGCTTACAGGCTGCAACTTAAGATGCAGTTATTGCGATACCCGATACGCATATGACGAAGGCGCCGATATGACAATTTGCGAGATAATAAAAAAAATCGAAACATTAAACGCACCTATTATAGAATTAACAGGCGGCGAGCCGCTTCTGCAGGAAAATATAATTTTTTTAATAAACGCCGTCATCGACTGGCAGGAAGAAAACAAACATAAATTTTCCGGAATAGCTCCAAAATTATTGATTGAAACTTCAGGTTCAATTTCAATAAAAGACATAAATAAAAAGGCCGTTATAATAATGGACATAAAAACGCCGTCATCGGGCATGAATGAGAGAATGCTCCCGGATAATATAAATTATTTGAAACATGATGACGAAATAAAATTCGTGATAGGAAGCATCGAAGATTATGAATATTCAAAAAAAATAATATTTGATAAAAAGCTTTATGAAAAAAGTAAAATTTTATTTTCCAGCGTATTCGGTCAAATAAAACCGGAAACCATAATAGAGTTAATGCTGAAAGATAAGGTACCGGCACGGTTTCAATTGCAAATGCATAAATATATATGGCCGCCGGAACTAAGGGGAGTATAAAGATAAAGGATTTTTATGGCTAATATAGATAAAATAAAAGTATCGCTGTTCATACCATGTTTAATAAATCAATTTTTCCCAGACACCGCATTTTCCATGATAAATGTCATGAAAAAATGCGGAATCGAGCCTGAAGTAAAAAAAAATCAGCCCTGCTGCGGCCAACCCGGATATAACATGGGATTTCATGATGACGCTGCGGCGCTTGCGCAAAAATTTATAGATTTATATTCTCAAACCGACGCTGATTATATAGTAGTGCCTTCAGGATCATGCGCTGCCATGGTAAAAAATAACTATAAGAACCTGAATCTTAAAAGCAGCTCGGAAAAAATCTGCGAAAAGATAATCGAGTTTTCGGATTTTATGTATAAGTCCGACGCTTATAAAAAGCTTAATTTAAAGTATAAAGGCGCTATTTTTTACCACAAATCGTGCCATCTTTTAAATGAATTAAAAATCGATGAAAGCCCCAAAAACATATTGAACTCTATAAGCGGTTTAAAATGGTTCGAGGCGGATATTTACGATAATACCTGCTGCGGTTTCGGCGGTTCATTCTCAGCCGCTATGCCTGAACTTTCAATAGATATCGGGACAAAAAAGCTCGAATTCGTTAAAGAATTAAATTTAAGCGCGTTTGTCGCCTGCGACGCAGGATGCCTTATGCATTTAAAAAGCGTATCCGAAGCGCAAAATTTAAAAATAAAATTTTACCATTTTGCCGAATTTATTGATTATTGCTCAAATTAGCATCAAATTTAAAAATTTCAAGATATGGAAAATGTTATGCAATCAAATGAAAAACAAAATTTAATAAAAGTCCGTCAAAATTCGATAACTCAACTAAGCAATAAGAAGCTGCAGCGCAATTTAAAAAACGCGACAGCAACGACATTGAAAAAACGATGCGACGTAATACGAAAGACATCCGCAGTTTACGAAAAAGCCCGTGAAAATGCCATTGACGCTCGCGACAATTCGATAGAAAACCTCGAAAAAAATCTCGAGTGTTTTATTAAAAATGCCGAGTCTAAAGGCATTAAAGTTTTCGTATACGACGATTACGATATGGCGTCAGCAAAGATTACGGAAATAATTAAAAGTAAAAACGCAGATTTTACTGTAAAATCTAAATCCATGCTTACCGAAGAAATGCGCTTGAACCATTACCTTGAAGAACACGGCATCAGTCCTATCGAAACCGACCTCGGTGAATTCATAGTCCAGCTTTGTGGCGAACTGCCGGCACATTTAACAGCGCCTGCACTGCATAAATCAAAAGAAGAAGTCGCTGAAATATTTAACCGGAAACTTAATATGCCCTTAACGGACGATATCAATCAGATGACGGCATTCGCCAGGTCATATTTGCGCGATAAATTTTTGAGCGCGAAAGTAGGCATTACCGGCGCTAATTTTGCCGTAACCGAAACAGGTTCCATAGCGGTCATCGAAAATGAAGGTAACGCAAGAATGTGCCTTACTCTGCCGCAAACGCATATAGCAGTTTTCGGCGCAGAAAAATTAATTCCAAAATTTTCGGACATTCCAAATTTTCTTGAAATACTTTCCAAATCGGCGACGGGCCAGCTTTTAAACGCCTACACTACGATTACATCCGCGCCTGAAGCAGGCCATGAAAGGTATTATATAATAGTAACCAAAAACCGTTTCAAGATCGCCTCGGACGCTAAAATGAAAAAAATATTAAGATGTATCAGATGCGGCGCATGCCAGAATGTATGCCCTGTATTTCAGCGTCTGGCAAGCCACGGTTACGAATTCACATACGGCGGCCCTATCGGAATAATGCTGGCGCCTTTTTTTAAGGGCATCGCCGCGTGCGAAGAAATGCTCGACGCCTCAACGCTTTGCGGCTTCTGTAAAAGCCTGTGCCCGATGAAAATAGATATTCCAGAAATCATAATTGAACACAGAAAGCGGCTCGCCGAACTCCCGGCGTCAAGCTTATCTTTAAAAAGAATCGTCAAGAAATGCTTTTCATTCTCATACAGATTTTTTTATTCATACGAATTTACCAGAAGCCTTATACCATACGGCATTAGATTCGCCGAAAAATTATCGAATAAAATTTCAGGAAGATTTTACATTCCGTTCTGGGATAAATTCCGCGGCAGAAATTTTATCAAAGCGCCGGAAAAAACTTTTTTCGAGGAGTATTTCAAAAAATGAGCCAGGATTCATTCAATATTTTTGCCGCCAATTTAAATGATAACGGCGGCCAGGCATTAAAACTCGAATCAGCCGAAGCGGCAGCGCAAAAAATAACCGAACTGGTAAAAGGCGAAGCCGCAGTCAAAAAAATTATAGTTCATATTTCGAGCTGCCTGAATGACTTACTAAAAAAAGATATAGTAAATAAAATCGGCATGCAAGACAGCGATAAAATCTTAATATCAGAAAATTTGACAGCTGACTGCGATATTTCCATAACGGGATACGATTATATCATAGCCGGCTCCGGAGCGGTCGCCTTGAATTCAATGGAACACGACCTGAAAGAAACGCTCGTGCCGCCGGTAAACATATTAATAAAAAAAGCGCCGGAAATTTTCGATAACCTGAACGACATATTTAATGCGCACGGCGGAGATTTCCAGAAGATAAGCAATCTGACCATAATTTCAGGCCCTTCTAAAACAGCCGACATCGAAAAAAAAATAGTCCACGGCATGCATGGACCTAAAAAGCTTTTCGTAATGATTTATTAATAAAAAATATAATTTAATTTTTTTTAATTATCCTGACGGCTTTTTTCCGCTTCGCTAAAAAGCCGTTTTTTTATTTTATAAAGAAGGTTTATTCGATCTCGGCAAGCGCCAGTTTCTGCTTAATTTCGCGATAAACGTCTATTATTTTAACTTTTTTTGCTTTTTTGCCTTTTTTTACGATAGTCGCCACGAAATCGTCGGTATATGAAATGCCGTTATCCCCGAGGATTTCACTCACAATTTCCTCGTAATTTATACCAGTTTGATAAACATCATCATAAAAGTAAAAAACTCCGTTATAATATTCCACCGGTTTATATACGATTACCACACGAGTTCCGGGGTTTACTAGCTTATAAAGATCGAGCATGCTTTCTATCGACATTCCTATACAGCCCGTCGAGCAGGGATACCCAAGTGTCTCGGGATTAGTGGTCGAATGTATTATCTGCCCGGTAATTTCACCGTTAATTTCAAGTTCAAGACCTTTTACCTTTTCATACGGGATTTTAATTCTTTTTATTATCTTACCTTTATAATGGTTTCGTATATTCGAATATTTTATTATTTCACCTTTTTGAGGCCCCGACGAATATCTAAAATAGGAAGGTGAAAATTTTCTTGTTATTTCTCCCTCGCCGCATATCGTTTTATGCTTCAAAGAACCGACTCTGATCTTATACATTTTTTCGACCTTGCCGTCGGCTATGAGTCTCAATGAAAATGTAGGAATATTTACGTATATGTCATATTTCTTATTGCTTTCCTCATCGCTTAACACAATAACGCTCTCGTCGACCGTACCAGATATCGCATTATCATCGGTCTCGATTTCCATTTCGGCATTTTGTTCATTCGGAAGAGCTGCATACGCGCAAACCGCATTTGAATACGAAAATAATAAAAACGCGAGAAATGCGAAAATAATATTTTCGATTCGGATTTTTTTGTTTTTTAATGAATATTGCCTTATAATAGGCATTTTTAATTTAAAGTTATTAAAATTTATCTTTTTCATAAATATTAATATCGGATTTTTAATTTAAACTTTAAGTCAAAATAAAAAATCCGGCTAAAATCAGCCGGATTTTTTTATCATATAAATTATGCAGGCAACATTTTGATTATTATTTAAAAGCCGCCTTGATACCAGCAAATGTAAGAGTTAATTTATAGACAAGATCGATTATTTCCTTCGTTTCGTTGCGGTAAACTTTAACGGCGGTCGGAACGTAAATAGTATCGCCTCTTTCTATTAAGATATCCTCAAATTTATCATATTTCATGGCCTGTTTAGCTTCTTCAGACGATTTTTCATACCTGAAGTTCAAAATTGTGCGGTGCTTCAAGAAAGCGGTCTTTGAAATTGTAGTCCCGTCGGCTTTTACAACATAAATCCTTGATTTATCGGCATTTCTGGTATAGCCGCCCATCCATTCAAGATATGTTTCGAGTTTCGTGTCAGGCCTGAATATAACGGCGCCCGGATTATAAACTTCGCCGAGTATAGCGACATCCGACGGAGTCCTTGGAATATAAAGCTTATCGCCATCTTCGAGTTCTATGTCCATAACCGAGTTTTTATTATTCACTAAATCCGAAAGCATTATAGTGATTCGCCCTTTCGGCATTTCTTCTGCAATTTTTTCGATTTCCTTTTCCTGGACCTGCAAAGCTTCGCGTTCCTGTTTTACCTGCTCTGCATTTTCGGCATTTTTAGCAAGCATGGCAGATGTTTCCTTAATTTTTTCGCGCGCCTCGCTCACTAATTTCTTTATGTTTTCCTGCTGCCTTTCCTGGACTGATTTTCTTGTAAATATAACGCCGTTTAAGAAAGCATCCTTAGTAAATCCGCCGGTCCTTTCAAGAAGCGAACTTAACCTTTCGCCGCGTTTTATTATAAAATTACCCGGATATTTCACTTCGCCTATAACTTCGACAGAATTGTTGGCCACGCCTTCCGAAACCTTTAAAATATTAATCTGGTCAAAGTTTTCAAGCATTATATTTTCTTCCGGATCGCCTTCCATAGCTTTACGCAAATTAATTGTTATGACCTTATGTTCATAATTTTCGAATTTTTCTTTGCTGTCGGTCTGTTTTTGGATTAAAACGGCATCGTTTTTAATTTTTTCTTCTTCAGGAGCGGCCTGAGTTTTCTTTATGTTATCTTCTTCAATAACTGCAGCTTTTACCGAAGATTCTTTTTTATTTTTCTTCGCCATTTGTTCTTTTAATTTATTTTTCAGAGTTTCAAGCTTTGAAACAGATTTAATCTCAGCCGTCCCGACAGCGACTTCAGCAGTTTTCAAAACAGCAGGCGCTAAAATTACCTCGCCCGTTTTGGTTTGAATTATTTCTTTAAGCGCCGTTACCTCTTTTTTGATAACCGGAACGCGCCTTACGATTTCAGCCCTTTCAAGAAACGCTTCCGGCATTATGTTGCCGGCCAGAAATATAGCGTCGCGAACGCGCATTTTCGCCGCCAGATCATAAATTCCCGGTTTGAAAATGGCACCGCTGACTGCAATTTTAGGCTGCGGCCGAACCGTTTCTTTCGAAAATATTTTCAATGTATCCATCGGTTTTAGTTGAATATCAGATTTTTTGTTACCGGCAAGCACCTCGCCGATATTTACATATATCAATTCATAACCGGCATCGGTAGTTTGCTGAGTCTGTGAATAATTGTAAGCCTTGCCCTCGGTAATAACTCTTCTTAATTCGGCTTTTTCCATGAATGTTCCGGATAATATCGTCCCGCCGCATTTTAAGGCGTCAGAAACTCTCATGCCTTCAACAAATTGATAACTGCCCGGACGCTCTATATTTCCTTCAATATTAAAGAAATTAGAAGCCTTATTAAAAATTGAAAACACTTTTACAAGGTCGCCGTCTTTTATTATAACGCCTGATTTTTCATTAGCTTTTACGTCCATTATCACGCGTTTTTCGTTGTTGACTGTTCTTATCAGCTGGACATTGCTCAAATAGCCCTTAGCCGTAATGCCGCCGGCCATTCTTATCAATTCAGCTATTTCGCTGCCCTTAATGATTTCATAAATCCCCGGACGTTTAACATTGCCGGCAATACCGGCAGTATCGCCAATAATAGGAACGAATATTGTATCCTGGGAATTAAGACGCAAATCATCAGCCCTGTCGCCGTATAATAAAAACTTATAAAGGTCGATTACCTTTTCTTCAGAACCGCGTCTTAATATTATTTTTCTAAGCGATCCGTTTTTTGTAGGGCCGCCGGCCATCATAAGGCCGTTCAATACAGTAGAAAGCGCCGGAATAGTATAAGTGCCCGGATTGGAAACTTCACCGGCTATAAATACGTCGATTGAACGTATCTTTCCAAGAGAAACCGAAACTTTGCAATCAGAAAATAATTTCGATATCTCGCGCTCGATAACTTTTTCGACATCCTTAAACTTAAGACCCCAGATATATACCTCGCCTATTTTCGGAATGTTGACTTTGCCTTCTCGCGTCGTTTCAACGGCAAAACTTTCATCCATCAATTTGTTCCAGACGTGAATTATCAGGCCGTCGCCCGGGCCGACAACATAATCGTCCGGCGCCGCGACATTCATTATCGGCGAAAAATTAAGGTTCTGGGAATTTTCAAAAATTTTATAACCAAACGGTTCCAGATCTAAATTAATATCCTGCACCTTCGAAATCGTTTCCTGTTTTGTAACATCTTCTTTAAAAAATTCACGATTATAGTCGGCAAAAGTTTTTACTTTATATAATTCATCTAAATTATAAAATTGTTCATCCTGTTTATTACCATTCGTCAGGTTATTAATTTTTTCAACATTGATTTCATCGGTAGCTTTATAATTAGCAAACGAACCCGGCTTTAAACGGCCGACATATTGATTTGCCCTTTCGCCGATACGCGCCTGATTGGCTTTAAACGAAGGATTCACGCGCACATTGTTAAGATTTTCATTGCCGCCTGCGTCGCGCGTATAAATATTATTAAACGAAGAATTAAAACTATTCTTATCAATTGCGGCAGGAACAGTTTTGGCAGTATTAGCGTCACTTGTGAAAAAATTATTTGCGCCTTCAACGCCAGGAGCCTTTGCTTCGTTCTGAGCTATTGCAAATTGCGCATAAGCAAACCCGGGCGCGATGACCTGCGTCGCTATGAATACAATAACCAACAGCAAACATAGTTTTCTCTTCATTTCAGAAACCGCCTTTATAATATAAAATTAATGAATTTCAGCATAATAAAATTAAAATTTCAGCTTGCGCCAAAACACATAATATAGACTATCCTGATAAATTTCGGCATCAAGAATAAAAAATTTATATTTTTTATATTTTTATTCAAATAATTATTCCTGTATAATCGATATTATTAATGAAGAATAATCAAGCATTTTAATCTTTATATTTTTTGATGTAATATCAAATTCATTTTCCAGTCCATCATCACGGACGGAAATTTTGTTAGAGTCAAAAACGCATTCCACTTTCATTGTTTTGGCGGCATCCAGAAAGAGTTCGTCCGGCTTTATGTTTAAGTTTTTTTCATCAGAATTGTTATTTATTACAAGCAGTGCGACACTTTCACGATACTTACGATAATAAATTATGATATCATCGGAGCAGCGCAATATTTTAAAGCCTCCATAAGCCAGCGCGTTACTTTGTTTTCTAAACTCTATCAAAGTTTTATAAGCGTTTTTCAATTTTAAATTCTGCCTGCTTTCATTCCACTCCATGGAAGCGCGGCACTCAGGATCGCCTACGCCGGTAAGACCTATCTCATCGCCGTAAAATATTGACGGAATGCCCGGGAATGTAAACTGGATAGAAACCGCCATCAATATTTTACGTAAATCATCGCCTATTATTGAATTATGCCGGGATATATCATGCGACGAAAGCTGGTTATACATTATATTTGCGTGGCAAAACGGAATTTTAGCATATACTTCCATAAGCCATTCGCCGAATGCCGCCGAATTGATCTTATTTTTCCTGAGCCTGTGATCGCGGCCGGCGATATAGTGAATAACCGGAAAAGTGAATCCATGATAATTCATGACTGAATCCATAGAAGTGCCGTCAAGCATATAACCTGAATCAAAAAAATTTTCGGCCAGGACAAAGGCGTCTTTTTTAACGCTTTTAAAAGCCTGGCGCATTTGCCTTAATATTTCAAGATTTTCACGGCTGCTTCCTTCGCATCCTATCATGTGCGCCACATCGAGGCGATAGCCGTCAATCTCATAGGGCTTATTAAGCCAGAACGAAGATGCGGAATCGGCCGACCGGTAGATATAATCGCGGAGTTTTTCACTTGAATAATTTAATTTTGGAAGGTTGCCGTGGCCCAGCCAGCATGCGTAATGCTTTTTTTTATCGTAAAAATTAAAAAATTCCTCGTATTTTTTTTCGCCTCTCCGCGCCTTTTCAAAAATATCAGCTGAAAATCCGGAATGGTTATAAACTGCATCGAGTATAACTTTGATTTTATTTTTTCTCATCACCTTCATGAAATCTTTAAAACCTGAATTACCGCCAAGCACAGGATCGATCTCGAAATAATTTGACGTATCGTATCGATGGTTTGACGGCGATTTTAATATCGGGGTTAAATAAATCGAATTTATTCCAAGATCTTTTAAATATGAAATTTTTTGGGAAATCCCGGCCAGAGTGCCGAAATAAAATTCATAACCGGACATATTCTTATTCGGCTTTTCACCCCATTTCTTAAAAACGGGATTAATATCCTTGAAATAGCCCTGCCTTTTTCCATATAGCTCATAAAACTTTGTTTTTATCTCATCGATTTTTTTCCTGTATTCCGTTTCATTATAACCATGATGGAACCTGTCGGGAAAAATTTGATAAAAAACCGATTTATTGACCCATTTCGGAGAATCATTCCCGCTGATCAACTTGAAATCGTAATAATCATTCGGTTCATATTCATAAACGCCGCGGGAATTAAAATTAAAAATATTGTTTTTAGTAAATATTTTAAAGCGGATATTTGTCTGTTTGATCAAAACCGGAATCGTCCCGGCAAATACGGCTGCGCTTGAATGGCGGTTCTTTTTAATTGTCATTTTAGAGCAGTGCTGCTCATTATCGCATGTCATTCTTATATCGATTTTTTCGATTTCATTTAAAATCTTTTTATTAACCAGCAATTTCAAAGTCGCTTTGCCGCCTATAGAGGGGTTTTCAGGTGTTACACAAAATCCGGTTAAATCAAAATAAATATTTTTAAATAAAATTTCACTGTTCAATTTTTTATCCGCCTTTAAAAAATTCCGGCAGCGAGCGAACGTTAATTCATTTATTGCCGGTCAATATTTTTATGGTTTTATAATGACAGTTTATAAGCTTATTTAATGTCCTTAAAATATTCAAGGGCCGCTTTATGTATTTTCACGTCTTTCATGCCGCTTAAAAATTTTTTCGCATTCTGCTTAGAAAAATAATTGACCTTCCCAGTCAATCCAGCTTTCGTCGAAAAATCAGGCAAAGAATAAACCGTATTCAATATTTCCTTTATGCTGGCGTCATCGGCGTCAGCGCGCGCGAATAAAACCGCAAAAGTAGCGATAGTAGGTACCGGCTGCGTGTTGAAATAAGTTTCGACGGGAATTTCATAAGGCACGAATCCTTTGATTTTTTCCACTGCAGCTTTTCTGATAGGTTCATCTAACCCTATAACCTGTGAATTTTTAACTCTTGAAATCGGATTTATCACCGCAGCAGACGGCATTCCTATAACAGTGAAGAAAGCGTCAATCTCACCGGCGACGAATGATTTTTCGGCATCTTTCATATTAAACGACATAATTTTCACTTTATTCTTAAGACCGGCAATTTCGAGTAATTGATCGGAATTTTGACGTACCCCTGAACCCGGAAGATGCGTAGATATTGATTTACCCTTCAAACCCGCAAATGAATCCACACCTTCGCGCGATACGATCGTAAATACCTCGGGAAATAATACCGTCACAACTGCAAGATTATCATGTTTCTGGCCCTTAAACTCGGCTTCGCCTTTTTGCGCCCTTAAAAGCATATCATATTGGCTGAAACCGCAATCGGCATTCTGGCTGGATACGAGCCTTATATTTTCGAGAGCGCCGTTCGTCGAACGGCATATAAGATTCATATTTTTACTTGCAAAATTAAGTATTTTTTCGATTCTCTTGCCGCAATAAAAATAAACTCCGCGCTGGTCGCCGGTTACAAGAACCATAAGTTTAGACGCCGCATTATCGTTAGCGGCAGCGGCGCATTCACAAAATAATCCGGCCGCTAAAGTATTAATAAATAACATTACAAAAAAAAGAATATAAATAAGATATTTCTTTTTCATAGCTTAAACACATCCTTTAAAATTTCGCGCAGTAAATTTGACGCGAATTTAATTTATTACCTGAAGCCTTCCAGAAACGGGCGGAATAATATCCTTATGGTTTTTTACGTATTCGAGAACTGCATCACGCATAAAAAAGCCTGTATCAGTAAGATTAGACGCTTTTTTAAATAAAATATCGCCATTTTGATTGCCTTCCGCAAGATATGAAATAGTCGCCATTTTGTAGATCTTATCATGCGCAATCGGATTGCCGCCTATTTTTATGTCAACCGCTTTTTTCAGTTTCGTATCAACTTTGAACGTAACGCCGCCGTATTGATAACCGGTAATTTTAGAATAATTAGCTGCTATATAATCGAGCATTTCATTTATAGCCAGGCCGTTCATATCGTAACATACTACGGAATTATCAAAAGGCACAATATCGTATATTTTAGATATCGTTACAGGCCCCGCAAGGAGCGAATCGCGGACTGCGCCTGAATTGATTATTGAAATATCTGCATTAGTATATTCTTTCATAGCGTCGCACACAAAGCTTCCGAGCGGAAGGTCTTTTAAATGCTTTTCATTTTCAGGGTAAAGCATATCAGCCGAATTTGTTCCGACCTGTTCCGAAGTGAATTTTTTTAATTTCTTTTCATAACTTTTTATAAGCTTATTTATCTGTGAACTTTTCCCGATTTTTATTTTAGATTCCATCGTATCCAGATTACCCGAGTATTCGATTATCTTGCCGTCACATAACGTCACATCGATTTTTCCGACAAAAACTCCCCATCTGAATGCCTGAACAATTAAAGTACCGCCGATTCCATTATTCGCGCCATTTTTTATTAACTCAGGTTTGTCGAGTTTTGTATTGGTATGGCCGCCTATAATTAAATCGACCGTATTAACATTTTTGGCCAGCTCGATATCCGCGCGATAACCGCAATGCGAAATCACTATAACCAGGTCGACATATTTTTTCAGCATTTTAGAAAGCCTGGAAATCATCTGAGTTTCATCAACAATGAAAGTTTGAGTTACAAGTTTTTTAGGAATGACGCCCCAAGCTTTAGTTCCGATACAGCCGAGAACGGCTATTTTCATGCCGGAGACATTAAAAATTTTAAAGGCAGGAAAAACCGGTTTTTTGCTGTCAGAATAAAAAATATTCGAGCAAAGCATCGGGAAATTACCTTTTGAAAGCTGAAGCAAGAGGTTATCCAGTCCGTTATCGATGTCATGGTTACCCATTGTAACGGCGTCATAACCGCAAAGCGAATAAGACAATATATCGGGCTCACCGTGAAAAATAGTATAAAAAGCAGTCCCCTGAAATAAGTCTCCTGCATCGAAGAGCAGTACGTTTTTATTTTCAGAACGGACCGAATCGATATATTTAGCGCGCCTGGCCATTCCGCCTATATTTTTAGAGATTTCCTTAACGTCAAAAGGCATCAAATGCGAATGATTGTCATTGGTATGCAATATAGTTATCTTTTTTCGCCCGTCTTCAGGCGCCGCATTTACAGCTGTTGAAAAAACAAATGTCACGCTTAATATAAAATAAATAAATAAAAAACTAAAGATTTTTTTTCTTGCAAATCCGTTTTTTGTCATAAAATAAAACCATCCTTTTTTTATTATGGGGAATATGATACCAGACATACCCTTAAAAGTCAATTAACATTAGTCTTATTGATTGACTTTAATATTTTTTTTTGCTATCATAAACGGCATGCAAACCTTAAAATCCGTTTACACAAAAAATACTCAAAAAGCTCTGACAAGATTAACCTTAACGCTTTTTTTCCTGGTCGTTTTCGCAGCCGGCGTTTTTTTGTTTATTTACTTAAAATCTCAAAATATAGATACTGAAGAATTATTCACAATCGCCGGAGCGAAGAAACTCATATTAAATGAAGTCGGCGACGGCCTGAAAGTGATATCAAAAAATAACCCGGCGGCCGAAAAACTAAAAAATAAGTTTGAATCGGCTGTCGGCGCGAACGGCAATAATTCGGAAGAATTAAATTCCAAGGAATTTTCGGCGAAATCCGAAGATATGAACAACTATTCATCGACCGGCCCGAAAGTTCCCGCAGGCAGCAGCTCAACTAATACCAGGGCAACGAACGGCAGCCGGAAGCTTGAAATCATTTTTCAAAATGACGATGTATTGACAGGCGAATTCTTAACAGAAAAAATTTTTCTGGATACGGAACACGGCCCGATAAGTTTCAATACGCGTGATATCTTATCGATCGCTTCAGTAAAAGAGGCAAATCCGCCGTACGACAAAATTACTACCAAAAACGGCGATAAAATTACCGGAACATTAAAGGATAAATCAATAAAAATCAAATCTTCTTCAGGCGACACCATTTCAATAAAGATTTCAAAAGTTAAAATCATAGAACAAAATTTTTAATCCAGTCCTCTAATTTATCAATAATTATCAACTTTAAATTTTAATCCGCCAAAAGCAGAAACCGCCGAAATATTTTTTCAGCGGTTTCTATTTTTATTTATTATTATGTTGGATTGCCATGCCTGATCGGCTAATTAGAAAACCAGGACTGCAGCCGAAACAACTGTAGTCCAGAGGCCGTTCTTATCGCCGACAGCCGATTGCGTTATATTTCTTGTTCTGACTTTTATATTGTTGATTTTCCATATTTCTGATTTTTCGTCATATTTGACGTCGCTGTCCATATCGAAACCGTATGTCGACGCTAACATTGAAGCAGCGAGATCTTCGGCGTAATCGCCGGCAAAACTGTCTGTAGCGCCGTAGCAATGATGCTCGGAAAGATAGCCGTATCTTTCCTTATCATCAGGCTGAGCGATGCCGACCGACGAAGCGATAAGCCTGTTAGGTTCGTTGGTAGCAATATCCGCCAGAACGACAAAAACTATTTGTCCCGGGCTTAATTTTTTTAATCCTTGCTTTTCAGACAATATTTTAGCGCCAGGCGGAAGAATCGAGGAAACACGGACGAGATTATACTCGGCAATATGCGCATTCCTTAATGCCATTTCAAACGATTGCAATTTTTCCTTTGATTTACCAACGCCTTTTGTAAAAAACAAATACTTGGGAACAAAATTCATCTTTACGCAGTTCTCCTTCTTAATTCACTTTTTTGAATATACTGTCTGTCATTATTCAAAATTTTTATTTATTATAATACTAATAACAGCTAATTGCAAGATTTTTTTACAATTTTTTTAAATTATTAACAATGCATCAAAACTTTGACAAGATCATCTTCTTTGTAAGGTTTGGCTAAAACACCGCGAAATCCATATTTTTTATAGTCAGCCATAACCGGATCGTGCGAATAGCCGCTTGAAACAATAGCATAAATACCAGGATCGATTTTTTTCAGCGCCTTAATCGCGTCAACTCCGCCCATTCCGCCTTTTATAACAAGATCCATTATTACATAATCTATCTTTCGACCTTCTTCCATGCTTTTAATATATAATTCAATTGCCGCTTCTCCGGTTGCAGCGGTAAGGCATTCTATTTTCATGTGCTCGAACATTTCTTTGACGGCATTTAAAACCATTTCGTCATCATCCATAACAAGGACTTTTTTTTCTTTTAAAACAATGCTGAAATCAGCCGGCTCCTCGGAATTATACTGACAGTCAGCCGATTTAATCATGGCAGGCAAATAAATAGTAAAAGTAGTGCCGCGGCCGATCTCGGAAGCAACGTTAATAGTTCCGTAATGGTTCTTAATTATCGAATAAGCGGTTGCCAATCCCAGTCCGTTGCCGTTTATCCTGGTAGTAAAATACGGATCAAATATTTTCGCTATATTCTCGGACGAAATTCCGACACCATTGTCTGAAATGATTATTTCAACATATTTTCCGGCGTCAAGCGCCAATTCATTATGTTCATTAAAATCCACCACGCGGGTTTTTACTGAAATCACTCCGCCGTCAGGCATAGCCTGTTTGGAATTTATGGCAAGATTTGTAAACACCTGCGCCAGCTGGCCGGAATCAGCCTCTATAAAATTAATGCTGTCATTTAATTCAAAATCTGTAATGATATTTGTTCCGGCAGTAGAAAATTTAAAATTTTCGCTTAAGATTTCATTTATATTGACTAATTTTTTTACTGGCATGCCGCCTTTTGAGAATGTTATCAGCTGTTCGGTCAGTGACTTAGCTTTATAAACAACGGTTTCAATCCTGCTCAAAATTTCAATCGTACGATCGTCATTTTTAATTCTTTTCTTAGCCAAAACCACATTGCCGATTATTCCCATTAAAATATTATTAAAATCATGAGCTATACCGCCGGCCAAAATTCCAAGCGATTCGAGTTTTGAACTTTTTATTATTTCTTCCTCGAGTTTTATTTTTGCGGTTATATCACGGCCTACGACAATTATTCGTTTGCCGCCGGTTTCAGTTTCAAATACCTTGCCGGTAATCTCAAGATTTATATAATTCGAGTTTTTACATTTAAAACGTGCTATAAAACTAACATTTTCGGTTTTTATACCGTTAATTTCCATCTCAAATTCTCTATTGGTCGGCTCGATATCGTCAGGATGAATAAATTCGCAATAATAATGCCCGATCAGTTCAGAAGGCGTATAGCCTATGATATTCAAATTATTAGCGCTCGCGAAACTGCATTTTCCGTCGGGCTCGAGTTCAAATATCAAATCGTAAGTTTGCTCCATAAGTGTGCGGTATTTGTTTTCGCTTGTTTTAAGGGCGTTCTGTATTCTTTCTTTCTCGTTAATTTCGTCAAAAAGCTTTTCGTTGGCCTGTCTTAATTCGGCAGTTCTTTCCAAAACCCTGTTTTCAAGCTGAAATTTGGATTTTTTTTCGGCGTCAAGAATAATCTGCTCCGTATTCTTCCGTTCCGTAATATCGGAAAAAATAGTCACGAAATATCCAGGTTCTGGTAAATAAATAATAATATCGAACCATTTTCCGATTGTAGGAACATAACAGTCAAGCCTTTTTTCCTTTAAAGTACGGCATACCTCGAAAATTTCAGTTTTCCATTCGCGCGGATATGCCGGAAATATTTCACTGACTTTTTTATTTAAAAAATCCGTTTTAATAATATTAAATGTATTGCAAAAATAACCATTTGCTTCTATAATGCAAAAATCACAAGGCTCGTTTTTTTCGTCATAGATGATTTTATTATAACTAAATCCGTTCAGCATATTTTCGAAAAGCGACTTATACCTGGTTTCGCTCGCCTTTAATATATCATTTAATTCGATTAGCCGCTTAACATAATTTTTCAATTCATTTTCTTTTTCAATAAGCGCTTCATACTGAGTTTGATTGCTGATAATCATTTTATTAAACTCGTCTGCCAGCATGCCTATTTCATCGCCGGAGTCTATTTTTATAAACTTATCCCGCCCCTTTTTTTCTGAAAGCCTGTTCACATGAGCCGCGAATTTCAGCAAAGGGTTAATAAGATATTTAAGCCAGTTAGCGATCGCGAGGCATAAAAATAAAAAAACCGAACACATCAGTATTATATAATATTCCCGCACATAATAAATAGGCTGAAACGCTTCGTCGATATTAACCGACGCTCCCAAAATCCAATCCGAGTTAGGAATTTTTTTAAAGCAGGCAAGGCAATTATCACCGTTAAAATTGCTCGTATAGTCGGCGCCCTCAAAATTTTCTTTCACCACTTTATCGAACAGCGGATTTACACCTTCGGGAAATTCAGTCAGGATATATTCTTTTTTAGGATGAACGATCATCAGCCTTTTTTGGGTAAAAACATAAAAATATCCAGAATTGGCTAATTTTAACGCGGCAATACGCCCTAAAAAATTCGGTTTGGTGAGATCTATGCTCCCGCCGAGGACGGCGACAACCGAACCATTCATAAAAATAGGCGCTGTTATCATGATTGAAGGATGGGCATGAGTCTGGCTTGAAATATAAGGCTTAGATATATAAGACTTTTTTAGTTCCATCGTTTTCTGGAAATATTCACGATACGAATAGTCCTTGCCGTATCTGTTAAAATCTGGAGATTCAGCTATAATCAATCCTTTATCGGAAAAAAGAAACATGCCGTTATCAAATATTAATCGGCATACTTCGCGTGTATCTATGAATTTTTGCAGTTTTTCCCTGTCTGAAAACATTTCAGGAGTTATTCCCGCCGCTACCGCAATTACGGCATTCTGAGCCATATTAAGTTTATCGTAAATGTTTAAGGCAAGATTAGACGTGAAATTATACTGTTCACGAGTTATGCTCTCCTTAAGGTAATGCTCGAGATAATCATAAGCCAGCCATGAGACCAAAGCTATACATGAACCGAATAAGAGAAATATTCCGGTTATTATTTTTGTCTTAAGCCCGTATCTTTTTAACTTCATAAAAAAATTTTAATTCATATTTAAATTAAATACCCAAAATTAGAAAACTTATGGTATAATTATTATATTATTAAAAATGAGATATGTAAATAAAAATTTTTAATAGAGGCGGTCTTAATTTATGAATAAGAAGAATATTTTATTATTAGCAATCATATTTATCTTGTTTTCAATAAGTGCCGAAAGCGCATTTTCGCAAACCGGTCTTAAAGCCGTAAAATCTTCATTAAAGCAGGAAGAAGTACAGACAGCCGAAGTTAATTTAAAAGCTTCAACTATCGAAACCGCATCTAAGGCTTCCATAAAAACAGGCGCAATTACAGGTCAAAATGTCAAATTACGCCAGGGCCCTTCGACTTCGGATAAAGTGATTTTCGACGTTCTCTACGGCACAAAATGCGAAGTTCTCGAGGAAAAAAACGGATTCGCCAGGGTAAAATTCGATAACGGCGTAACTGGCTGGATGTCCAAAACATTCATAACATATACCGACAAAAATCTTTTGGAAGGGCCGAAATATACACCGGAGGCCCTTGAAAAAGCAGCTTCCGAATTCCAAAAAAATTATGCCGCATATACCGCCAACCGTAATAAGGCCAATTACGATGCTTTCAAAAAATCATATTACACTTACCGCGAACTGGTAAAGAATTCGGACGATTACAAAGCAATCCAGAAAAATCCGGCTGCCGGCAAAATTGTAGTCGACAAAAAGACTTACACGCTTACATTATATTTAAACGACAAACCGGTCAGGGTTTTCCCTATAGCGTACGGCCAGAACCCGGACGGGCGCGACAAGCAGAAAGTCGGCGACTGCCGCACGCCTGACGGCAGTTTCAAAATCATAAACAAGGAAAAAAGGCCTTATGAAGGCGTAGCTACACGCTGGATGCAGCTAAGCACAAAATGGGGCGATATAGGCATTCATGGAACACCAATGCCCGATTCAATCGGTTCCAAAGCCTCGCACGGCTGCGTGCGTATGTACTCACAGGATTCTATCGAGCTTTTCCAGCTCGTTAAAGTCGGCACGCCGGTCACGATCAAAGGCTACTCATCTGAAAAAATTAATTAGTTTATATTAAAAATTGGCGGATAATAATTATGTTTAATAAAAAAAAGGCCTTGTTAAATATTACGGCAGTAATAATAGGATATGGAATTTTATCAAGCGGATTTCAGTCAGGAATAATTTCGGTAACGAGTTTGAATTCAATCTTCAGACTGGATACGGCAAATTACTATGAACATAAATTCGATTTCAGCCGGCGGCTTGATTTGAATACTGCGCATTGCGAAGAAACACAAGAGGAATCTAATATTCCTTACGATTCGGACGAAATACGGATAAACCTTGAAATAGGCGAGGCGGCAATGGCGGCCGGCGACCTCGATGCAGCTCAGACCGCATATTTACAGGCATTCAAACTTGACGCAAAATCGTACATCGCTGTATATAACCTTGGATTTATTTCTCAAATGCGCGGCAGCATAAATAGCGCGGCAGCCTATTACCGTCTCGCTGCAAGGCTTGACGCGTCAAAATACGAACCATTATTAAACCTCGGCGCGGCGCTGGTAATGCAAAAAAAATACGACGAAGCGGCCGTGTCATTAAATGAAGCGTTAAAAATAGCCCCTGAAAATACTGACATTAAATTCAATATAGCGCTGACCAAACTTTATTCGAAAAAATTTGACGATGCTTACGGCGCCTTAAAAACATTACTATCAAAACCATCGGGCAAAGCCTCTAAAATAACTGACGATGAAATTGTTTTGAAATATGCCGCAGCGTGTATCGAATTAAAAAGATACGATGAGGCGCTCAAAATATTAAATATTAAGTCAAGCCAGCCTGAATTATTAATTGAATGTGAATATTTAAGAGGCTGCGTTTATTTGAAATCAGGAAAGGTAAAAGAATCGGAAGAAGCGTTAAAAAAGGCGCTGGACTTATGTTCAAAGCCGGAAATGTCAGGTTTATTGGAAACCTTAAAGGAAAAAATTAATAATCTAAGAAAAAATCCGGCTGCGAGCCGAATCATAGAATAAAGCAAAGCTAAAAATAAACTAAAAGTAAAAAATACTGAATAAAAAACTGAACAAAAAAAAGACCCGCACTTGCATGCGGGCTTTTTATTTTTTTATCTTAGCTCCGAAAGTAGGATTCGAACCTACAACCTATCGGTTAACAGCCGAGTGCTCTACCATTGAGCTATTTCGGAATTTTAATTATGTCTTTATTATATCAATTTTTTTTAGCTATGTCAATATTTTTTTATATTATTTTTTCTTACGCTTAAAAATAAAATATAAATATAAAATTAAGACAATTATTATTTTATAATCAATCTTGAAATTTAAATTTGACAAAGCTTTTTGAATTTCATCGATTAAATAATAAAAATTTTTATTATCTTTTTCCCCGAAAACTTTAGCAGTCAGGGGTGAAACGCTGATTTCAAAACTGCCTGAACAATATGGCAATTTTATTTCCAATTCACCGGTATCGCATGACAAATTTAACTTTTTTTCTTCGATAGCATTGCCGCCGTTATTTTTAATTATGAATCCGGCGGAGTATTTTCCCGGCACTGCACCCCCAAATTTAAATAGCAGCGGCGCATTGCAATCACCTTTTATTTTAATTGAATTTTTATCCTTAATATTTTTTTCAACGCTTTTAATACGAGCATTTACGGATTTAAGATAAATATAGTCCGGCGGCCTGTCTATTATTTCCATATCGCCGCATTCGCTGCCGCCGCTTATAATATATTTTGCCGTATTGATTACATTAAACCCTATAACATAAGACGCGTTTTTTATGAACGGCCAGCCTTCATAATCCCACCTGAAATTATCAAAATTCCGGGCATTTTCGATTCTAAATTTTTTTATGAACATAATCGGTTTATCCGCCGAATAATAACAATCACAACCGCTAAAATTTTCAAGAACCCTATCTTTATTATTTTTCAACGCATAAATTTTAACTCCCAAAGACAATCTCAGACGCTCAGTCCATTCCGAAACAGTCATAAAAAAAGGATACTGTGAAATCACATAGTCATAGACCTTCATTAACGAATTAAGCGAATCAAGCCTTGTAGCGATATAAAAGTGATAATATATATCGATAGGAGTTATTAAGCGCGGCGACATGGTTTTTTCGAATCCGGTTATTGCCTGGCCGTAGCCGTCAAACGGGCCGCTCCACCTGTTCGTCAATATGAATTCATTGACATAACGAGCGTTAAATCTTATAAGATTATTAATGTACACAAAATGGGGCTCAAACCCTCTGAATGTATTCACCTGCGGATCGAATCTGGTATCGCCGCCGTTTATATTCCCCAAGCCGTATTTATCGCACAATTCAAGGGCTTTTACGCCGGGATTGCACTTGCCGCTCCAGAAAATGAATTGACATTTCTTTCCTGTTATTTTAGATATATAACCCGATGAATCTATTATTTCATGATAGAGACTTGTTTTTCCGGCATCGAGCGCTTTATAAAATTTCATAGATCCGATAATCTGGTCGGTTTCTAAAATTTCGCTTTCAGGCTTGGCCTGGATATTATTCTCAAAAATTTCCCAATTGAACGGATGGTACCAACTGTGCGAGCCAATTTCAATATATCCGTGCGCGGTGCGATTTTTTAAATTAATTCCTATTTCATAATTGCCGTCTTCGTCAGGATGTATTTCAGAAACAATAAAGGATACCGTCACCGGAAGCTTATAGCGGTTGATGATTTCATCAAAAACTATCTCGCCGCTATATCTTTTATCGCTGTATAAAGGCTTGTAGGAATACCCGTCGCCGTCAACATGAATAAAAGCGGCGCGCGTTCCTGACTTTACGCATGGATCCGGAACGGGAAATTCATTTATACCGAGTATCATTTTTGTTAAAAATGCCGGATCGATAAGCCAATACCTTATATCGCCGTCATCGTTCATACGTACAATTTTATCGATTAACGCTACTGCTCCATTTTCAGAACCGGCAACGACGGCAATTTCATTAGTGGCTGTTGTAACCGTAAAATAACCTGTTACATTATCACGATCGGGATTTTTTATCAGCTTCAAAAAATCCTGAGACCGGTCCAATTCGTATTTTTTATCCGAAAGCTTAAGCCGGCTGTCGATAAAAACCGACTTAACGTCACCAGCACCAATATTTTGCTGGGAAATTAAAAAGCCGATTCTTTTCAATAATTTAATCTCAGCGGTATTTTTGTCGGGAATATCAAGGAAAACTATCCTTTTTTCGCCGGCATAGCTTAACAATTTTTCGCAAAGCCGCGGATAATTTTTAGAAACTTCCTCGGAGTGTATAATAAAAATATCGGCCCACTTCATCATTGAATCATCGTCAATTGACGAATCGATATCCTGATATTTGACATCCATGCCGTAATAATTAAAATACAGGCCGAATAATTCCGAGACATTGTTCGATGTTTTGCTTACCTGAGTTTTACTGTTATAATATACCATGACTTTTCTTTTAAAAGCCTTTTCTTCCGTATCTGAAGCATTCAAGTGAGGAAATGCCGGAAGCTGCCACAGCAAAAATGAAAGCAGAAGTATCTTTATAATACCAAGTGCAGGCGCCGCATTTTTATAATAAAAATTAATATTCATCATTTTAAAACTTTCTCGACATATTTAGTTTATACATAGTGCTTTTATAAGTATTGTTGTTATTAGCGCCAGTTAAAGGGTCAAATCCGCTTTTAAATAAATTTATTTCGAACGAATATGCGGTGTTTTCGTTTTTTGAATAATCGATACCGGCAGAAACGCCATAAAATTTCGAATTCCCGCTGTTATTTCGGCTTTCTTTACCGGTATTCAGCGAAAAACGATAAAACGCGGATTTTATTTTTTGGCTATAATCAATAATAATGCCGTTAACCAGGCTATTATCAGGCGCATAGTAAACTTCCGACGGACTGAAATTACAGCCTGAAATAGAAGCCGGACCATTATAGCCGCCCGAGGCGTTATCCCCGGAACGGTATAGTTTATAAGTAAAGCCGCCGCGAATCAAGCCGGCGCCGAATAAAAAATTCCGGCGGCTCGTTCCGTCGCATATTTTAATATTCTGATAAGAACCGAATTGAATAAACCCATGTTTTTCATTATAGAAATCCAGTTTATTAAGCGCCGCGCTCATGCCGAGCTCTATCGACAGCGGCGTATCGTTTATGAATTTTCGTTCGGCCGAAGCTGATACGCTTAAGGAATTATTTATCCACGATATTTTAAACGCCGGCCATATTTTAACGACGTCATCGTTAAACGAACGATCCAATGAATATAAATTCAAAGCCGGACCGAATATCACTTTTCGTTTCTTTATGGCAGCAGATATACTTAAGGCATTCTGCCGGTTGATAAGATCAACGTTATTATTTAAAATATTATTTTTCATAAACTTTTCAAAGGAAACGCCTATATCCAAAGGCAGCTCATCGCCGGGGAGCTTAATTTCTATACCGCATGATTTGCGGTAATTCCCGGTAGAATCCGAAAAAACACTGCAAACGGCCGATAGATTTTTCCTTATAAGCTTACGCGTATCTTCGATCAGCTTTAAAACATAATTTTGGTCATTATACCCGGCACAGGCTTTTTTATAAAAATCCAGCGCCTTAAAATATTTTTGAGAATTATAGGCTTCGTGGCCGTCAAATAAAGCTGCAAGCGGAGAATTTTCGTCGTTTTCCCTTATTTTTTCAATGCAATTCCTGGCGATTTTCCTGCCGCCGCTCCAATAATTTTTATAAATTAGATATTTATAGGCATTTTCCACATAGATCCCGTTATTATAGATAAGCATAGCGATTTCATCAATATATCCAGTGTCGGCTGAAGCTTCGGCGTACTTAAATGCAAGTTTATAAATTTCCAGGCGCCTCTTCCGGTTTAATCCCTCCAATTTAAGGGCTGTCAATATTTTTTTCGAAGCCGCAGCGTTATCATTCGCTGCGGATGTCAATTCGGCAATCCTTTTAATAAGCCTGTATTTTTCATCGGCATTTTTTTCTGACCTTTCGAATTCATCAAGCCATTTTATCGTTTCTGCATTTTGAGACCTTGAAATTTCAATCATGGACGCATTAATTTTCAGCCTTAAACTGAAATTCTTAATTCGCTCCCAAAAGCTCATGCGGTCAAATATTTCGAGTGCCGTCAGGCAGTTATCATAATCAGGCGAGCCAGAATTATTTAATAAAATAAATTTATTCAAAGGTACAATCGTTTGTCCGCCGCGGTCATTCAGAGAGTTATAGGCCGTCAACAGTTCAAATTCAGGTTTAAATTTTAATCGAAAAAATTTATTCTCATAAAATTTTTTATAACTTGATGATTTTACATTATATTTTATAAGAAGTTTAGCCAGACTGCCGCAAAACCACTCCCCGCCTTTCACATTTTCGGCGGCCTGCACCAGGCATGTTTTCACATTATCAATCCGCGCTGCCATCTCATATATTTTTGCTTTTTCATATGAAGCTTCAGATTTATCAACACCGTATTTAACAGCCTTATCAATCAATTCAAGACATCCGGCAAGATTTGTTTCGGAAGTGCCGCGGCTTTCTTTCAAAAAATAAGACATCCTGAAATAAGCATAAGGATTTTTCAGCTCATCACATACGCCGAGCAATCTTTTTACCGCCTCTTTTCTTTCGCCTTTTTCCCAAAGGCAGTCAGCTATTTTCACATTCAAATTTTTCTTTTTTTCATTAAATGCCAATGATTTTTTATAATACTCCAGCGCTTTACCGATATCGCTCAATTCTTTTTTATATAAAATTTTTTCGGACTTTATATCGAAATACGCCTCGCCGGTCACATTCGCGAATTTATTGTAATAATAATCGCCTATAAGCTCATAAGCGTCTGATTTTAAGATCTGATTTTTTAATTTTCCGGCGTATTTAAGACTCTTACTGATTTCGCCGCATTTCAAAAGGCAGAAGCTGTAATTAAAATAAATATTCTGCGCTGCCTCCGATTCGACAGTATCGAGCGTTTTTTCCGCCTTAGCGAACACGCCGGCGGCTTTTGCGCAGCTTCCGGACGCAAGAAGCGCCGAAGCGTATTCATACAGCACAGAAAAATCTTCTTTGCCGCCGTTTTCAAAATACATTTCGTAATTTTTGAATGATTGTTCATTATGCTGCGTCCAGAATTGAGAACGCGCCATTATAAGCAGCGCCTCTGTATCACCCGGCGCCAGATTCAAATACTTATGATTGAATTCCACGCTTTCAGTCAGTTCGCCCGACTGGAATGACATAAAAGCCGCGTCGCGGTATGCGGCAGCTTTTTTCATAAGACTTTCGCGGAAAACTTCACGGCTCGAAAATGCGATTTGCAGCGGCCCTGAATACGCCAGATCCGCCGGAAAATAAGCATGCGCCAGGCACATAAAAAACATAAAAACAATTAAGGCAATATATCTAAGCTTTTTCAACTGCATCGATATCCACCTCTTTATATTTTTCGGCCGGGGAAATATTAAAATACTTCTCGCTTTCAAGGAATTTTAAAGTATCGAATGTGATATTTTTAGGCATTTCAATTATAATAGGCTGGCTGAAAAAGGTATAATACAATAAATACTTAAGATTAAATTTAGTGAGAAAAAACGTTCCGAAAAAGCAGATCACCGTTGAAATAAAATATCCGGAAACCGGATTTGCGCCGCGAGCAGCCGCAAAATAAGTCAATGCCGAATTCAATATCAAAAAAGAAAATGCCGTAACTAGATAAGAGCGGTAAAACTCGAAATACATCATAAAAATAGTGCAAAACAGATATAAAATATGAAACAAAACCGCGACAAGCGCGAGCTGAAATATTTCAAGACCTTTTAAATTACCCAAAAATGAGCAAATCGGAGCGGACCATACGAACCCGGCGAATATTATAAGACTTTGAAGCTTAAAAAGCGACATTATCGAATTTTCGACGACTTTGATGATTTCGTCGCGGCACTGCTCGATACTTTCAAGTTCTGCCCGGCTTAATATGAGCGAAAAATATTTTTTATAAAGCGTATAAAAATCAGTTTCAATTTTCACCAAAAAATATGACATCGCAGGTATTATGGTTAAACATGCCGTAAATACGGCGACATCGTAACGGCCGTAAACTTTGATGTTGCCGTAATAAACTTCACCGCAGCCGCCGCTCCATATTATAATTTTATCGGCCCACATGGCGATATTATAAAAAAGGCCGCCGATAAAAAGCGCAAGATATTTATTTATATATCTCAAAAATATGAATTTAGCGCCTGCGTCAAAATTAAATTCGCGTATGATCTCAAAAGCCGCGCCGGAAAAGATATAAATCTGCCCGATAAGATAGCCGGCCGCATAACCTGTTATGCCGTAATATTTTTTCAAAAATACACATAATAGAACAGTCAATACCGAGCCTGAAAAAAATATGAATATTATGAATTTATAATCGCGTATCGCCGTCAGAAAAGACATGCAATTCCATATTAAGGTGACTGTAACGAAAATTAAGAGGCAGAATAATTTAAAAACCGCGGGGCCTGTGTTAAAATGTAAAAATATCGAGCCGATAACCATGCTTATAATGCAAAACAAATAATTCGAACCGGCAAATACCGAGATTATCTCGCCGGGATTTTTTTCATAAATTTTATCGGCAACACACCTTGTTATAGGCAGCTGGAAGGTTCCTGCGATCACGAGGCTGAAAGCATATATATACGAAAGCGCCGCGCGGAATATAGTTATAGCGGCGCCGTCAGCTTCAGGCGGTGCGAACGCGCTGAGAACCGTAATGACGACCATTGTCATCATCCACGGCCCGGCGGCAAATACAGCCGAATATAAATATCCTTTTATAGCGGCGAGGCTGTTACCCGAAGCCACCGCATCCCTGAATTTAAAACCTATTCCAGCCATTTTTCCCCTGTCATAATCTTTATTTTAAATAAACAAGGCTTTACACAAACATTATTGCTGATTCAAGCCGGGCGCTTAATTAAAAAGCATTATTTAAATAGAAAAGCAATTCCTTATTTTTTTATGGTGTTATTTTATATAGTTACTGTATATATCATGGTACTTTGTTTTCAAATCATCTTTCTTATAATATGTCATAACGCGTTTAAGGCCGGTTTCTCCCATTTTCATATTCAACTCGCGGTCGGACAGTATTTTAATAATCGCCTCGCCGAGCTCTACCGGCGATTTTATCGGCACCACAATACCGGAAGGGCCGAGCTTAACATCCTCTTCATCTATGCCGTACAGAAGTTCCACGACGCAGCCGACCTCCGTCGAAACCGCCGGAACGCAGCATACGTTTCCCTCAAGAACTGCAAGCGGCTGGGCTTCAGAAACAGATGACAGTACGACTACGTCCAGTTCCTTATAAAAATCATGAACAGTGCCGGGCCCGAGAAAAAAAACATTTTCCTGCAATCCAAGTATCGAAGTCAGCGTCCGGCATTCTTCATAATATACCAGGTCCTCGTCATAAGGACCTTTTATTAAAAACTTAGCGCCCGGGAGCTTATCAACGACAAACCTCGCCGCGTATAACAGCGTCTTAACGTCCTTGATAGGCACGACACGCCCGACAAAACCGACTTTATATTCAGGCCCGCCGGAAGCCGACTCACGGCGCATGTTAAACTTCGCGGTATCAATTCCGTTCGGAATAACTTTACACCGCTTCGAATCAGCTCCTAATTTTACCTGCAGCAGCTGATTGCCGCGATACAAGGTTATTATTTCCTCGGAATAATGGTAAGTCAGCTTGCCGATAGCAACGAATAAATTTATCCAGAATTTTTTTAATGGCGGCAGTTCTTTCAAAACTTCGACAGCGTCGCTGTTTTGGTCATAAATCCATCGGGCGTCGATAATTTCGAGGAGCCTTTCATTTGTATAAATTCCATGTTCAGTCAAAAGCATCGAGCGGTTAAGCTGTATTTTAAATATCGCCGCCAGCAGTCCGGCATAACCGGTGGAGATAGTGTGAATGCATTTGGAATCCGGCGGTTTTGTTTTTATCAAATTAAAGAGCGGTATTATAATAAAACGCAATGTCCAGAAAAAATCAATAAAAGGAGCGCCGGTCCCGAATTTTTTATATATGAACTCGAAAACCCGCCAGCCGTCATGAGTATTCAGAATATCGCCGATAGCCGGGGAATATTTATTAAAAGCGGCAATTACCCTTCCAAGCGCGGAATAATCCTCCGTTTCAAATCCTTCGAACGCCTCGAATAATTCCTTGAAAAATTTCTTGCGTGTAAAGATATTGAGACGCGGCCGGTTTTTTTCGTCAAATTCGTTCATCGGCAAGCATTTCAATGATACTATATTCGGCGGCATCTTGTATTTTAATTCCTTGGCATAATGAATAGACGGAACGATTGTAACGATATCAAATGAAATATCGTTCAAGTTCGTAATCAAATCATGCACCCATGCCGACACACCGCCAGTGACGTACGGATAAGTGCCTTCTAGTATCATGCACACGTCGCCCAATTAAAATACCGCCCCCGCATTTATTAATTATTGTCAGTCAATAAATTTCCTTATGTTTATATCGCTTTTCAAAGCCTGAATCAAATCGGTTCTCTTCATTTTTTTTATTTCTGACGCGGCCGTTTTTATGAAAGCCTCCGCGCAAAGAGTTAAATTTTTAATAAGCGCCTCGCCGGCCTTATCTTTGGCACATTCAATAACTGCCTTTAAAGCGCATAATCTTATTTTATCGTTACTAGCCGAGCATAAAATTTTTTCGGTATCCTCCATAAATCGCGTCAGTTTATATTTAGCAACCATCTCGCAGGCGGCTGTTAGAATTTCTTTTTTTTCGGAATTTAAGGCCGCAGCGACATAATCATACGAATTTGACATGTCGATTTCGCATACCGCCATCAGCGCCAATTTTTTTAAAACACTCGAATTATCATTTTCATATATTTGCGATATTTTATAATAAGCCTGAATTACCTTTTGCGCGCCAAGAAACTTTACGGCGGCGGCGCGAACAGGATCGTGCCTGCTTTCAAGCAAATCTATAAATATGTTAGTGCGCATGCTTAAGTCATACGAAGTCAGAAGGTCAAGAGCCATTAAAGCTATGCTTAAATCGTCGTTTTTAATATATTTTTTTACTATTTCCAGCGCCTCAGGCTCATTACGCCCTTTTAATATTTTAAAAAACACATACAGCCAGAATTTTCCCGATTGTTCAAAAAAAACGCATAATTGAATAAGATTCGACATACTTATATTGCCGGGAATTTTTAAAAAGACCATATCAAAATCAAGCATATTGATTTTTTTTATAAAATTCTTTATCTCGTAAATGCTGTTTAAGGGATAAATATCTTTAACGCACAGATCTTCGTCATTGCCTTCGAATATGAACTTTTTTAAAGCCGGACCGCATCTAAGTCCGTTATTTTTTATGATTTCCTTAATCATTTCCATTTTTCTAAAATTTCGTGTTTCAAAATGGCATGAAAGCAGTTCTCGAATACCGAGTTCGTCGAGCTGATTAAGGTGTGACTCCAAAAAATCGGCAGCCGCCGAATAATCATTCAGTAGGCGCAGCGCCCGCGCATAACCGTCCCAGGCGGAAACCATGACGCTTTTTTCATCCTTTAACATATAAAAAATTTTAGCGGCTTTTTTAAAATAAAGCGATGAAAATTCAGGGAACAATAAGCCGATCTGGCCGAATGCCATCATCAGGGCAGCATATTGAAAAAGTAATTCGGGCGACGGCCCCATTGTTTTTATCGCCGTCCTATACCAGTCGATTTCCTTCAAAAAGTCATTTTCCATTGTAGCGAGCTTATTGATAGCAAAAAAACGGATCTCAAAATTAGGATCTTTCGTTATTTCCTTCAATGTTTTGACTGCCTCGGGCGTTCTGAGTTTAAATAATATCTCGATAGCGCCGCGTTTTTTATATTTATCCTCTGAGGCAGCTGAATCGATAACCGGCTGCTTGACAATCTGCTTTTTCAATTCCGATTTCAAGTCGATTTTCCTGTCGATGCAATCCTCGTCATTATTCGAATACTCGTAAAATTTTTCAAGCATGCCCCTATTCATGCCGAGTTTTGAAACAAGCAGAAAAAATACCGGAATTACGGCAAACGGCCCTAAAAATAAAATAAACAGAAAAAACAAATCACGCTTTAAAAGGCCTTTTCTGGTCTTATAAGCGTCTTTTTCCGTTATGAAACTTGTGTTTATCTGATAATATATATAAGCCGAAACCGAATTCAAAACCACAAAATAATCCAGAAAATACTCAGGCAAATTGGCTTTTTTTACTGAATCAAATATAATGAATAATGAAATACCAAGCCAGCATATAAAAAAAGAAAGTTCAATTATATATTTTTTATTATCAGAAAGAAATTTTTTCAAGTATAAAATCATAAGCTTTTCGCGATTCTTCCGCTATCGACTCATATCCCATCGTCTTGACTGAATTTTCAGACAAGATATGATCATAAAGTGAAAAAGTAAGATGCGATACGGAAAGCGGTTCGTCGTTATATTGATACGGCATTATCTTCAATTCGTCAATTTGCTTGATCAGCCTTGATACGACTATATTTGCGCCTTCCAATTTTGTCACCGGAAGTATAATTATAAAAGTACCTGTCTCAGTAGCCGCGCCATAAATATCAATACTTCTGATAACATTGCTTATTATATACCCCAGAGTCAGAAAAACTAATTTTTTAGTCTTATCTGAAATTGCATCCAATTTTTCTATTTTAACGCTGCATACGGTTAAAGGCAATTTGTATCTTATAGCTTTTCCCATTTCAGCTTCCAGAGCGTGTTTTATATAATTAGGCTTGAAGCAGTTAATATCGTGATCAATAAACGAAGAATTTTCAATAGTCGAAACCTTTTCGATATTATTTAACGCGCCCGACGCCCATTTTGCAATAAGATTAACCATGCGCACACAAGTATCATTATAATTTTCAAAATCAATTTCATCGATTACAATAAGGCATTTAACCTCACGGTTAACCATCACCGGCTCCACAATCAAATGTTTTTTTTCATTATTCGCGACCGCGGTTTTAAGATCGGCGGTTGAAGTTATATTATAATTATTTTGAAATAAAGTAACCGTCGATTTTTTTTGAAAAGCTTCGTAAAACATATGATCATTGATTAATGACACTTTTTCAGTGACAACCTCGCCGGCCGTACCAAAAAACGCTTTCATTACAAGCATATTTTTCTGCACTTCGTAAATGAACGCTTTTTTTACCTTAATATGATTTTTAAGACTTTCGGCAATAGCTGAATAAAGCGCCGTCACATCGAGCGTTTCAAACTTCTGGGCCAGCTCGTATATGCTTGAAAATGAATAAAACTTCGTTACGACTTTTTTGGTAAGATTCTGATTGGCATTGCTTAATAAAATGTTGCCGTCTTTGCATCGCGAATACTCGTCCGATAATTTTTGAAATTTAGATGTCAGATTCTCTATCTCGCTGTTATGATAATCCCTTAATATTCCTGCAATACGCGAAAGCACAAAAGCCGCGAACAAAAAATACAAAGTATCATTCTCATATAATTTATAAGAAAACCCTCTTAACACAGGAGTTACAGCGCCGGCAGAGAATATTATGAAGAACGAGAACAGTCCCTTGGAAGAACCGTATCTTATCGACATAAAAAGAGCCAGCAGCTGGTATAAATTAAGAGAATCCCCTATAAAATATACCGAGAGCGGATAATAAAAATAATTAAAAATTGATAATAACGCGGAAAATCCCGCTGCTTCTACTACATAAATCATAAGAAAATAAATACTCTAATACTTGATTGTTTAAGTCAAATTATAATAACATAATCAAACAAATAAATCAAGGGCGCATTACGATTTTCTTAATAATTATTTTATTACCTTTTATTACCATTTAAGTAATATTTTTAAAAGTAACATGTAATATAAATTTAATATTGGATTAATGCAAAGTCAACTGAAATAATCAAGTAATGAAACAATAAATTTAAACAAGCTGAATCAATGAAGACATAAACGGTATCGTATAGTCACATTATAATCCATGGAATTTTATCGCCGATAAAAATACAAAAATCGCGAATGCCATAAATAGAAGGGCCTCGCGATTTTATCGATTGCAATATTTTTATATCAACATATCATAAGTAAATATTAGCTGGAGAGTAATTTAAGTTTTAAGTTTTTTCTTTTTTACGGCCGGAAATAAGATATTATTTAAGATAAGCCTGTAACCGGCTGAATTTTTGTGAAGCGAAACGTTTGTCGCCGAGGAGCCGACCTCATGCGCGAAATCTTCAGGATCATGTCCGCCGTAAAACGTAAAAAATCCTTCTTTTAAATTGCCGTAAAGATATTTAACAGTATCGTCATCGATCTGGCCTAAAACTATAATATTATCTTTCACCGTTTTTTTCTTGAAAGCCGTTGTCTGTCCTAAAAAGCCCTTAACACAGGCCTCGTGCGATTGCGTCAATATCGTCGGCGCGCGGTCGAGCTTCGCGGAAAATTCAAAAAGAGTAAAATCACCTTTATTAGTTGAACTTCTGAAATATTCGTTGGCATCGACATCGATATCAGAATATTCATAAACATAAGGGTCCATTTCGAGAGTGAAATCCTTGAAAGCTAGAGTTTTTGAAAAATCTAATTTCTTCTGGCAGTCAGGCTCAGCCGGCGTACCGTCGATTTCTGCCGGAATTATATCGACACCCTCAGCGGCAAGCGCGATATCTATGGAATCACAAGCGGAGCACATCATAAATAAAAAACCGCCGCCTTCGACGTATTTTTTTATAGCTTTAGCCACCGCGCATTTATGTTCCTGAACGGATTTATAACCTGCCTGTTTCGCATTTTGAGTATACAGCTGTACCTGTTTCTGGTACCAGACCGCATTTTTATAAGCGCCGTAGAATTTTCCGTACTGCCCGGTAAAATCCTCATGGTGGAGATGCAGCCAGTCATATTTTGACAGCGTGCCGGCCAGGACTTCCTGATCCCATAATTTATCATACGGAATTTCGGCATAAGTAAGCGCAATAGTCACCGCGTCGTCCCACGGCCTTTTGTCAGGCGGAGTATAAATAGCGACCTTCGGAGCTTTTTCAATTTTAACCGCATCCATGTTATTTTCTTTTATGACCTCATATATTGACGCGACACGTGCATTATCGATAGGTTCATATGAAACGCCCATTATATTGGCAGTCTCGCGTGAAACTTTAGTATCGTCCACCAAAAATGAGCCGCACCTGTAATTTAAGAGCCATTCAGCGCCGATTCCCTGTGCGACGCATTTATATATCACGCCGTAAGCTTTCAGGTGGTCATTTTGCATTTTATCCATGTATATCAATAGTTTTTGCGCACTGGCCTCCCCTGTAAACGCTATTACGAATAAAAACGACAGGATTATTGAAATTTTATAAATAGCCGAAAAATGACGGCCTTCTTTTCGATTCATCCGCGCCCCCTTTAATTTTATTAATTTTTTCACGCGCCGCATTTATCATCATACTTTCAGGATATTCTTTCAAGATATCCGAAAATTTTTCCGACGCCTTATTCATATCGCCCTGTTTTAAGTAAAGTTCTCCAAGTTTATAAGCGGCTTCGGCCGGCCTGTACTGTCCGGAATTATTTTTCTGAATATCGCTTAAAATTTTTACGTATTCATTATTTTTACCTTTATCTTTAAAAATCTGCGCTTTAAGGAATTTTATTTCATCGGTAAGCCAGGCTTCGCAGGTATCGCTGACATTAGAAAGCCGCGTCACCATATTTTCGGCCGTTTCCAAATCGCCGAACCTGTAATTTCTATCAGTTACAAAATAACCTCTAAGCGCGTTTTCTGATTTTTGATTAATCCTTATCAGCGCCATATCTTTCAAAATCTCAGGCGCGTTTTCACTCGAAGGCGTCATCGATATAAAATCATGAGCCTTTTCAAAAGCAGCTTCGAGCGTGCCTTTATAAATATCAGCTTCGACATCATAGCGTTTCAGCCTGAGCGCGAATTCACCGTTTAACTTCGCCAGCTTATCAGAATACCCGCCGTAAGCCATGTAATCGCCTTTATAAAGATAATATAAAGCTTTATAATACATCGCTTTTTCTACATTCGCGCCGAATTTTTTCTCTATCTCGTCAAAACATTCAAATGCAAGCTCGGGTTTCTTAAAATTTTCAAGATATATAACACCGATCGCTAAAACCGTGTCATCATACAAAGATGAAAAATTAGCGTCTTTTTTTACGTCTATCAAATTCACAAGACTTTCTTCGTATCTGCCTGAATCTTTTAAAAGAATCGCGTGTCTATATTTAGCGCTGTACGCAGCCTCGGTTTTAGGAAAAAATTCATATATGCCGTCAAATGATTTTTTAAATAATTCATATTTATCAAACTCAAGCATCAGTATGCCGAATTCCTCAAGTAATTCCGGCGAATTAAAATTTTGGGCAAGCTTCAAATTTTGATTGAACGCTTCTTCAAATTTACCGCAGCCGGTAAATACGACAGCGGCAAGTTTCATTCTTTCGACCGACTTGGCGGTTTCATTTTTTAGTTTCATGAATGCCCGGCACAAAGGCTCGCGCGAGTCTTCGTTTTTACGAATAGTTTCGGTTATTTTATTTTCTATTATAGTGTAAAGCGACGGCGACCGCTCCATAACTTTAAAATATAAATCCAGAAGTTCGTCAAAATTGTTTATAATTTCGTAAAGCTCAGCCAGTTCGCTGAAATAGATCGCAGGATTATCAGCCTTTTGCTGGCATATTTTATACGTATTAACAGCTTCCTGCATCATATTATGATTTTGAAAAACATTGGCAAGGTAGTTGTATTTATTCCATTCCTTATCGTTTTCAATTATCTTATTCCAGTATTTAACAGCATTCGCAGTATCTTTCAGCTGGTAATAACACCGTCCGACGACATCAAGAAAAACTTCATTTTGCGGTTCATAACGCAATAATTTTTCATAATACCCGAGCGCTTCCTTATAACGCTGAAATTTAAAATATAAATCGCCTATATTTTTATAAATATAATAATTAGACGGCTGTTCTTTAATAATTTTTTCGTATTCAACCGCCGCTTCGTCAATTTTATTTAAAAATATCAAAAAATCGATATAATCGATTCTATACCGGTAAGAATTCTGTTTGCTTTCGTTAATGCGCCTTTTGAATTCTTCAAGTTTAGCGTTTATAATTCCGAATTGAAGATATAATTTGAACAATTCATTTTTATTTCCCAAAAACTGATCGGCCGAATATAAATTTTCCCAGACTTCAAGAGCTTCCTTATCTCTTTTCAATCTGACAAACATCCTGCCCAGATAAAACCCTGCCTGGGCCGCAATCGAAGATTTTGGATGGTTCTTGTATACGTTAAGAAAATGTTCAGCCGCAAGTTCATATTCGCCGCCGTTATAATATTGAATACCGCGGCTGTAAATAAAGTTAGGATCCTCGTTCATGCTTGAATTAATATTTGAATTCGGCCCGGCGCAGCAGGGCGCCACTTCGCATAGAAAGTTAAAAATCACAAAACTAATTGCCGTATATTTTAAAAATTTATTCATAATTAAAGCCTTCTCCGATGTTTCTTTAATAGCAGCCCTGATTTTTTTATAATTTTGGCAGCGCGTTAAAATATAGCTCGATAATCTTTTCGTATGACTTAGGATATTTTTCATTTTTTAACGCTTCGTTAAGTTTCAATTCCTGCTTTTTTTCAGCTGTTTTTGGGTCTATTTTAATCCGGTCCGGCGGCTTGACCTCAAATTTTTTAGCGGTTTCCGCCTTACGCTCAGCCGTTTCCTTTTCCTTGAAAAGAGCTTTCTGCATTTCAAGCAGGCGCTCATGCAATATTTTCTGGCGGCTCTGGATTTTGTTATTGATATTTTTCTTCAGATATTCCGCTTCGAGGTTTTGCATTTCCCCGCGCATTTCCTGCATCTTCCTGGAAATTTCACTGTTGCCTTCCATACCTTCCATCACACGCCCGAGCGACTGCCTTATAAGCTGCTGTTCGAAGGCAAGCTGCTTCATTCCTTCAGGCGATAACTGAGGCATTCCGTCCGCCCCTGGTTTAGACATACCCTTGGTTTTTTCATTAAGCCGCGCCTGCGCTTCCGCCTGCTTTTTCATCATCGAAATAAGCTGGTCCATATTAGAACCTGATTTCGCGTTATTCATGACATCGTAAATGTCAATTAACATCAAAGCAAGCAAATTCACGCGGGCGTATATGTCATTGCACACCGCGAGCGCCTGGGGTGCCTGACGTTCGGCGATATACGGCCGCACAGTCTGAAACTTACTATATATAGAACCTGCAAAAGCTATATGGTTATTATCAATCAATATTGATTTTTTTGAAAGCGACATCATTTCGCCGACCATATTTCTTGTCAAATTCGAGATTTCAATGCATTTCTCACCAATATTATCAATTTTTTCGATACGTTTATCTGAAGCGGCCGCACTTTTTAGCTCTGATATCGATTCGAAATCTTTCAACACGCCGCGCATAAAAAACGACATTCTCACACCGGTTTCGACTAATCCTGAAAGGGCCTTAAGAATATCTTCCTTATTTTTCTTTTTAAATGACTCCATCGCCTCACGAAGCGATTGCGCTGCTTTTATCATCGGCGGCGTAATTTTTTTCTGGGCCTCGAAAGCCGATTTCGGATTTGACTGAGCAAGGCTGGTTTCGGCCGATTCCATATTTTCGCTTACCTTTTCATTTTTCAAATCCGAATGAGCGTCCATTGCGGCTTTTTTTAGGTCTTCCGATAAATCGCCGAAGCCGGCCATTGATTTTTCAAAATTATCAAACGCCTTATTGAACCCTTCTTTTATATTTTTCTGTTCGCCGGCAAGTTCCTTGTTCATATCTTTCAAATCGGGCGACATTTTTTCGGTGTTTTCAGTAACAAAATCCTGTTTCGAGACAAGGTTTTCAAGCTCTTTCACAAAGGTGTCCATCTTTTGCTCTTTTTCGACTTTCGAAAAAAGTTCTTTCATGCGCTCGAATTTTTCGAGTAATTTTTTTTCATCAAAAGCCTGCGACAGCTGCTTAACATCGTCAGCGTTAAGTTTGGTTTTTTCCGCTTTCTTATTCAGCTCATTTAAGACATTACGCATATCGTCATTTATGAAATTCTGCATGTTCTGCTGTATTTCATTTATTCTGGCAAGGGTTTCAGGCTTTATATAAATGTTATTTTCCATTTTTTTGACGGTTTCTTTTAATTCGTTCGCGAGTTCTTTAGCTGTATTTAATATATTTTCCTGCTTTTTAGCCATATTTTCAAAATTTTTCTTGAGCTCATATTCGTTCATGGCGTTTTTTTTCTGCGCCTCGTTGAGCTCGCTCATTTTCTGCGACACGGCGCGCTGGTCGTCGATAAGTTTTTCCAGCCTGTTTTCTATTGAATCCTGCACTTTTTCAAATTCCAGCGCTTCGTCGTACTGCGTCGGAAAGTTAATTTTATAAACCGCGCTTTTCGTCATCTTAGGGCCTGATACGGCGTCGTTATCCCATGCTGCCGCATAATAATAAAGCGCCTCGCCCGGCCTTACAAGCACATTTTGAAAATCAAATGAAGTTTTTTGTATTATTTCACCGTCATTGCCGCCATGCAGAACAATTTCGAACGACTCCTGCTCGCCCTCATTTTTATAGTAAAAAAAGCACATTTTTGAAATTCCGAAGTCGTCAGACGCCTTAACTGTGACGTCTATTTTTTTCTCGGCCGGGGCGTTTATCTCACCGGCCGGCTCTATGATTTCGCATGCCGGAAAATTATCGTTATAAACGTTTATATCATAAGTTTTAGGGTCTTTATTAAAGTTACCGTCCATATCCTCGATTATTATCTGATAAGACTGTTTTTCCTTTAAAATAAATCCGGCGGAAGCTTTTTTCGCTGAGTTATCGATACCCATGGCAATGTCTCCGCCCGGCGTCAATCTCAAAATCGCTTTTTTTAACGGAAGGTTGACTGCGGCCGAAAGCTTGATTTTCGTGCCGTACAGGCCGCTTAATGATGTGACGTTTTCCTCCATTATAGAGGAAATTTTGGTGTATCCAGGAAATTCGTAGACCGCGCCAACTTTCAATATTTCAGGTCTTTTTTTCATTTTGGCGAAATAAACCTTAGAGTATGATTCAGACTTTAAAGATTTCGCGGCGTAATAAAAATTTTGAGAAACCGCGTTAAAAGTAAACAGATATATGAACGCGTTCTCTATCGTATCGTAAGCAGGCTGCATTTTCAGATTCTTTAAGCCGGCAGTATCGCCGTTCAAATTAAAATCAAAACCGGATTTTTTTTGTTTATCGTCTGTCGGGCATATGAATAATTCTATATCTTCAGGCCTTTCGAATTTCAGCTTAATGCTTATTTCCTCGCCTATGAAAGCGTTAAAATCACGGTTCAAAGAAATAATTTCAGCAGGCGCGGGCAAAAATAACGATGCGATTTCAGGCCACATTCTCGAAAAAGATTTAACGCAGTCATTAGACAAAAAAAGCGTGCCAGTAGCGATAAGCAAAATAACTAACACGGCCGCGAATTTTTTTATCACTCTGTAATCAATATAAGTTTCCGGATTTTTAGCTTTATAATGATCGCAGGCTGAATTTACGGTAAGCTCATAAAGCTCAGGCGAGAAACCGTATTTCTGAACATTTTCGGGAGTTATATCGATTGCGGTGCTTAAATAGTTATGACAGGAATCAATTTTTTCAATAATTGCGGCTATTTTAGAATTTGAAACTGGCGCAAATGCCCTTAAAAGATAATAAATAAAAACTATCACGGCGGCTATCACTAAAATTATTTTTAACCTAACTGCATTCGCCACAGATATAAATACGCAGGCGCCTACAGCCGTAAAAGTAAAGGCGCCGGCTGTCATCATTATAAAAAATGACAGGACGCCGAGCCATATATATTTATTTCTGATTTTAGCTTTTACAGCCTCGGTAAGTTTAATTAAATTCTCACGGTTTTGGACTTTCATTATCGGCTCCAGGCTCGCCCAGCTCCGATTGGTTCGAAAGCATGGCGTAATATATTATATTTGTCCCCATTTGGAAAGCTTTTTCGCGGATTTCCGGCGGGTCGTTATGAGTCTTAGGATCGGCCCAACCGTCTGAGATATTAGTATTAAACGTATATAAAAGCACTATTTTATTCTCATGAAATATACCGTAAGCCTTAGGCGCGCCTTCGCTGTGCTCATGTATTTTCGGCATACCCTGATCGAATTTATAAAAACATCCGTATATTGGATGATTAAAAGGTATTTCCTTGAGTTCGTATTCAGGAAAAAGCTTTTTTACCTCGCGCCTGAAACTTTCATCGAGGCCGTAATCGTCATCAACATATAAAAAACCGCCGTTTAAGAGGTATTTTCTCAGGTTATCGATATCGCCCGAGCCGAACTTCATATTGCCGTGGCCGGTCAGATACAAAAACGGCAATTCAAAAATCTTGGGCTGGTCGGGCATTACGACAATTTCTTTGCGTGCGCACGGAGTTTTAGTGCGTTTTTCAAATTCGGCAAGCATATTAGGAACGACTTCAGGATCGTTATACCAGTCTCCGCCGCCCTGATATTTAACGCGGCCTATTGTAAACAGCGGGCTGTCAAGCGCAAACGCCTTTACGGCAGTATAAAATTCCAATGATGTTATCACAAACAGCATAATAAATAAAATTGCAAGTTTAAATAAGATTTTTTTCCGGTCCATAAATTCAGCTCCTTATTCAAATCCAATAAATCTTCTTACCGCCCATTCGAGCGAGAGCATAATAAATATAAGCCAGAAGAATGTATTTTCTTCCATCGGCCTATATTCGGTGGTTGTAGTTACCATTCTTCCTTTTTGCGGCAAATCGCCAGGCAGCGAGCCGGCATTTTTCAATTCATAATATTTGCCGCCGCTTTTTTCAGCCAGCGTCTTTAAAAGGTCAAAATCAGGGCCAAGGCTGAGAAATTCGCGCGACGAATTATTGACTATAAACTTAGCCGCCGATTTCATAACAGCGCCTTTCGGCTCGGCTGCATCGGCAGTCAATTCGTACTGGCCTGACTTCGGCGCCTTGAATGAAAATTCATAATACCCATTGTCAACGAAAACTGGAATTTCCTTTATTTTGGTTTCAGCGCCGGCACCGTCTTTCAGAGTAACATTGAACGCGGGCGAACGCATCGGAGAATAATCGGCGTTTCTTGCGTTAATCATCACATAAATATTATCCTCGGCGAAATAATTAGTTTTATCGGTCTCGACTTTAAAAGTCACGCTGTCATCTTTGGAATAAAGCCATATTAATAAATTACCCAAAAATTTATCGTACAGCATCGAGTTTTTAGAGGATAAAAGGCCGAATTTCAAAAACCAGAAAGATTCGCCGAGTATTCCCGCGCTTTTTACTGCCAGTGAATTCTTAACGGCGGCTACCGGAGCATTTATAACTTTTGATAATAATTTCGAATTGATTTTGGCGCTCAGTATGACCGAAGCGTCAAAACCTCCGGCGGTTTCGGCTGAATTATTCCTCACGATCGAAATTCCGGCAAGCTCCGGCACCTCATCCCATATATATGAATTAATTTTAGAAATCGGCGATATTTTGGCTATCTGGTTATTCAGGCCGAAATTCGTAAGCACAGGCTTATATCTGACCGGCTCGTAAATAATGCCTTCTGAAAGATCGAGCGGAAAATATTTAGAAAAAATGTCATCCTTATTTAACTTGAATTCAGGGCCGCCCATAAATAAGACGCTGGAACGGTTTTTTTGTATTTCTTCCGACAGTTTATCTTTAATTTTAGCATCCATTTTGGTAAAGTCAATGTTACCTAAAATTAAAATATCGAAATTGCCGATATCGTTAAAATCCAGCTTTAACTTCGAATTTGGCGACTCCATGAATTTAGCTTTTAAAACCGTGTCTTTATTAGAGGTAATATATTTCTGGAAAAATGAAAAATCCTGCCTCGGATAGCTTTCAATATAAAGAAGGCGGAGCTTATGTTCGATAACATTCATATATAAAGGGTATTTGTTATTTTCAAGAGTCAATTCGCCGTCAGCGCCGGCAAGCTCTATATCATACCTTACCAGGCCTCTTTCCCTCGGATTAAAAGCTATTTTTACGTTGACCCTGCCCTGATCGAAATTAACCGGCTGCTGTTTTACCATATTACCGTTTTCCCTGAGCGTAATGACTGATTTTAAATTATCATAACCGTTATTTATAATCTCGACATTCATCTCGGTTTTTTCGTTCAAATATCCCGTCTTGGGGTGATTTACAGCCGATATCGAAAGGTCTTTTAAATTCTTAGAATTGCCGGCGCCGATCGTATAAAACGGCGCTTTCAAAAATTTAGCGAGCGCCTCAGGCCTGTTTGGCGAGGTGCTGCGCCCGTCGGATATAAGTACCACTGCGGTAATTTCAGGCTTATTTAGTACTTCGGCCACTACGTTAGTGATATCGCTGGTGCCGGCCGGCGTACGCGCTGACATTTCGTCAAAAGATTTAAAGTTATAAAATTCTCCTGAAAAGCCTCCGAAATAGACCTCGTTATTCGCTGATATTTTCTCGATAAGTTTTTCCGAGTTAATTACCGAAATAGCCTCGTTAAAACGGCTGCTATTCTCATTTTTAAATCCCATCGAACCGCTTTCGTCCATAATAAAAAGAACGCGGCCGCGCTCATTCGAAGTTTTAGTGAATGAAAAAACAGGAGAAAGCGCCAGAATAAAAATCACGGCAAATGATAAAAAACGGACGAACTTTAAAACCGAAGCTAAAGTGCGGTTATGGCCGCCGCCGTGTCGTTTTTCATAGAAATAATGAACGCCGTAAGCTAAAATTACGGCCATTACGCTAAAAACTATTATTTCCGTATTGCCGGTTTGAAAATTAAACTCCAACTAATATCCCTCGATTTGCTTAATTATTGCTTCAACTTATAAATTAAAAAATTCTCCGCCAGAAATAAACTCAATATCAGAGCAAACAAATACGGCGTAATTTCAGACCGCTTTTTAACCGGCGCGACGCCGGCCTCATTTTTTTCCTGCTTCATGCCGTAAGATGTCAGCACCTTTAAAACAGCATCATAATCTGAGTTTTCAGTTAAAGATTCCTGCGGCTTAAAATTAACCGGGATTTTTTCGACTGTAATTTTTTCGTCGCTCTTTTTAAATATGGTATAAAAGCCGGGAATGTCAGTTTGGTAAAAAGACGCGGAAAGCCCGTCCGGGCCTGCTTTTATATCCATTTTACGTTCAGAGCCTTTATAAGGCGGCTGGCATGTTACATTCGAAACCATATCCTCAGCGTGAAACGATATAACTATGGGAGTGCCAATCACTATCGGTCGTCCTGACTGAACATTTTGACGGTTCAGATAAAATATAACCTGATGAATAAAAGGCACAAAAAGCGGCGACTGAGTGAACGACGAGCTCAATGAATCGGCATAGGCCATAAACATAACAGATTTGCCGCGTCCGACTTTTCTTTCTATCAGCGCAGGTATAGTTCCGTCGAAACGAGCTATCACTTTAGTGTCTAACGAATTAAACTGCCTGTCCTCGACAGGGATCGCCCTGTAGAATACCGGAACTGAAATATCGCCTGAACCGCTCGTTTTGAATACTGAAAACACAGGATGCTCAAGATCAGCATTTGTTATCGAAAAGCCGCTGCCTTCCTTCAAAGATGAAATTACCGATGAGGATTCGTTAAAAGCCGCCGGAATTATGCCGGCGAAAGTATCGCTGAATTTCTTTAAATTACCATCTTTCGGCGGAATGAAAAATACTCCGCCGCCGGAATTGGCATATTGATTTAATTTTTGCCTGTCAGCTTCGCCGAGCGATTCAACTCCCGCAATGACCACGGCGTCATAATTATTGAATTCGCCGGGCTGCTGGGTATTTATGTTGACCGCCACCGGCTGTATTACAAGTCCGTCTTTGAGCGATATCGAGTTAAGCGGATTAAGCGCCGCCGAAATGAATTTATATTCAGGAGTTTCAAGTTTTCTTTCGTCGCCGGCGTATAATATCAGCACATAAAGCGCGGATACAGGCGTTACAGTAAAATTATAAGTATTGTCATTAATTATGGCATCGTCTCCGAGCGTCAATTTCATGGAATACTGCCCGGCGTTAAAAAGCGTATGCGCGATCGCAAACTCAGACTCCGCCTGTGCTTCAACAAATACTGCGGTTTTTTCTGCAGCGGATTCGTCCTGGAGCAGGCTTATTTCGATAGTCCCGGGATAAACCGAGTGGTTTTTCACTTTTCCTCTTATAAAAAAAGGTTTGCCGGCTATTATTCTCTCGTCGGAAAGCGCGACACTCTGGATCGAGAAGTTTTTAGTCGTTTTCAATTCATTCAAGTTCTCCGGCGACGTTTTGATAAGCGAAATCTCCGCGCCATTTTTCAGCGTTTTATTTGAATTTAAAACGCTTTCAAGTTCCTGGGCGGCAGCCTTATCGGAAGTTAAAAAATCAGATACCACAAATACTTTCGATATCTGACGGTAATTTTCTTTTTCCGAAAGAACGGCAAGCGCGCGGCTCAACGAAAATGGCGCTGTCGCTGCCCTTATTTTTCCTATTCGTTCGGCTGCCACGCCTGCATTTAAAAATTTATCATTTCCGGCAGGATCGTTCCCCTCTATAATAATGAACTCGGGATCGGGCTTCAAGCCGGCGCAAAGTTTTGCAGCCTCATCTTTTGCCCTGGTCATAAGAGTTTTTCCGCCTGAAATGTATTCGGCCGAATAAGAATTATCGATAATAATCGCATATTTTAGTCCAACGGCCGGATTTGCGTCGTCAAAGAAAAAGCAAAACCGCGAAAACGCCACGACCATAAGCGTCAGAATCAGAATACGCACGGCCATTAGCAATAATTCATTGAGCCGCACGTATTTTATTCTCTTAAGGTATGCAGTCTTCAAAAACTTAAGGCTCGGAAATTCTACAACCTGCCTTTTCTTCCTCGAAATAAGATGAATCAATAAAGGCGCGGCGGCAAGCGGCAGATATATTAAAAATGAAAAATTCAGAAATGAAAATGGCGGCACTTATCGTCTCTCACTTTTCTTCAGGTAGTTATAAATTACCTCGTCAATTGGCGCCGACAGCGAAACTAGATTATAATCGACGAAAGATTCTGCGCACCTGGCTTTAAAATCGTTTATAAACTTATTCAATACGGACTTATAATCGGCCCGCAGCTGCTCGGCATTCGTTATTATCTCGGAAGCGTTTTCGAGGTCTATAAATTGGGTCTCGCCGGAAATAGGAAGATCGCGTTCAAAATCCGACATGAGATGGAAAACCGCCACGTCATGGTGTTTATGCTTAAGATGTTTTATGCTTTTTATTATCTCGTTTTCATCGTCATAAAGATCCGTTATAATAATTACGAGCGAACGTCTTTTAATGCGCGCGGCGACCTCGCTGAAGCTTTCGGAAAGGTTTGTGCCGTAAGCAGTTTTAGCGCTCTCGAGTCCGTCAAGTATGACTTTGAAATGCGAAGTGCTGGCCGACGCCGGAGTAAAATTCAGCACCCTGTCGGCAAAAGTCACAAGTCCGATGGAATCCTGCTGTTTTAAGACTATATATGAAAAAGCGACCGTCAGAAAAGATGCGTAATCGAATTTCGAAAATTGCGCACCCGGCGCCTTAAACCTCATAGAATCGGAACAATCAAGCAAAACATAAGCTTTCAAGCTTACATCCTCCTCGAATTCCCTGACATAATATTTATCGGTGCGCGCAAAAATTTTCCAGTCGATATTTTTTATTTCATCGCCGGGCATATATTGACGGTGCTGCGAGAATTCGACATTAAAACCGCGAAACCGTGACTTATGATGGCCTATTGTAAATCCGTCAATTATAAACTTAGCGGCTATTTTTATATTCTGGAGAGACGCCAGCATTGCCGGATCGAAATATTTATATTTTGAGTTAACTTCAGACATTTAAGCAAGCCTTTATCCGTTTATTTTTTAAATTTCTTCCGAATCATCCGAAATTTTAATTAAGCGTTTTTCAATATCTCGTCGATCACATTCATCGAATTCACGCCGTCAGCCTCGGCCTGAAAACTTGTTATAATTCTGTGCCTTAAAACCGGATGCGCCACGAATTTTATGTCTTCGACTGAAACGGCGGTACGGCCGGCGAGAAGGGCGCTTGCCTTGGCGCCGAGTATCAGATAAAGCGAAGCGCGCGGGCCGGCGCCCCACGATACGTATTTTTTGGTTATATCGAGCGCGTTAGGATCTTTCGGCCGTGACATCGAAGCTATTTTTACGGCATAATTCGCTGCGGTATCAGACACAGGAACACGTCTGACCAGTTCCTGCAGCCTGGTTATATCAGCGGCGCTGAGAACCGGTTTAATTTCAGGATTAATCGATGAAGTGTAATTTTTAACGATATCGACTTCCTCGTTAAACGAAGGATAATCGATATGAATGTTAAACATGAAACGGTCGAGCTGCGCCTCGGGAAGCGGGTATGTGCCTTCCTGTTCGATCGGGTTCTGAGTCGCCAGAACGAAAAACGGCGGAGTCAGCTCATAAGTCTTACCGCTTACCGTAACCTTATATTCCTGCATTGCCTGCAGAAGAGCGGACTGCGTTTTCGGCGGCGTCCTGTTTATTTCATCGGCCAGAAGTATATTCGAAAAAATAGGCCCCTTTATAAACTTAAAGGCGCGGGCGCCGGTTTTGGAATCTTCCTCGATAATATCCGTACCGGTTATATCTGAAGGCATCAAATCAGGCGTAAATTGAACACGGTTGAAATTAAGGTCAAGTACTTTTGAAATCGTAGAAATTAAAAGTGTTTTCGCGAGACCCGGAACGCCGACTATAAGCACATGCCCTTTTGAAAAAAGCGATATCAGCACCTTATCAATAATTTCTTCCTGGCCTACTATAACTTTCGCAATTTCAGCCTTCAATTTTTTATAGCTGTCCGAAAAATTTTTTATAAGGCCGCTGTCAATGCCGCCTTCATTATTCCGCTGGTCCATTTTTGATTCCGCTCCATCTTTTTGTTTTAATTTTTTTATTTATATAGTATTTCTTATAATAGCAACAGCATCGTTCCGATTTTATGGCTATTAAAAAATATTATTTCACAATTTATTCAAATAAAAATGCCGAATGCACTTGGCCGATTTTTTTGTTTTATTATGAAAAACAATCATCATTATTAATATTTAAGCGCAATTAAGTCAAACAAAAAAGCCGTTTCACTGACACTTTTTAATATTATCTTAATTCGTTAATCTCGATATTTTTCTTATTGTATCTTACTGCGTATACAGTTTCTTTAACAGGATTCACGAAAAAATAGCGCGTCATATCAAATCCGGGGTCATTATGGCCTTTATATTCCGCCAATAACTTGCCTTCAGAAGATAATTTCAACACTGTAATCTTGCCCTGCTTGAATATTTTTACATAAATATTCGAACTTTTGTCAAGCCCGATAATCTGCATGTTTTGTTCGGGCGATTCCTTTTTTATTTCATGTATGAATCTGGTAATTTCCACGCCCGACTTCTCAAAATACAGCTTCCAGCTTTTAGATTCGGCATCGAACTGATACATAGGGTTTTCATTTTTCTTATTGAAATATAAGCATGAATTCGAGTTCATTTCACCGGCGAATTTTCCATCCGGTGAAAATTTAAATATTTTTTCCTGCGAATAATCGCGGACATAAACATTGCCGTCGTTGTCGGCGCTTATTTCGTCTGCCTGTTTCAAGCCGTTAAATTTGTCTTTGACAGGCGCGCCGAAAACCATTTCCGGCATACCAAGCGAGGAAAATTTCACCGCGCTTTTATTTTTGGTATCGGCGAGGTAAACCGAACCGTCTTTAGCCGCAAAAATATCGGTTATAAGCGATACATGCTCTTTATCCGTAAAATAATTTATGCTCTTTATAAATGAAAATTCTTTTTTCCCGTCAAATACCGTAACCTTATGATTCACGCAGTCAACTACATATAAAACCTCATCGTTATCCATAAAAAACGATGACGGACCGTTAAACATGCCGTACGGGACTGCATTATCAGCCGATCTCAAAAGCCCTATCTGATTTTCTTCAGTGCCTACAGTAAATTCTGCTATCTTTTTGCCGTATTCAAGTTTTTCGTCAGAAATGGCCTTTATTTTTTTACTCAATTCATTGACTTCAGGAGCAATCCTGCCGGCTGCATTTAAAGAAGCCGCGCTCATAAGAAGACCTGCCGTGATTATCATTATTAAAGATTTCAAATTATCATAAGCCAATATTTTATCTAACATTACAAACTCTCCCTTTTTAATTTTTGAGTGGGACCAATCCGCCAAATTTTGAAAACATATAAATTTTTTCAAATTCAAAAAAAATCACAAAAATAATGATCATAAGTAATACAATAATTTTATTTTACCATATTTAATTCAATTTTACAATATAAAACCAACAATAGAACATTAAACAACCAAATACTAATTTTACATTTAGAATTTTTAAGCAAAGTTAAATTGCAGCTTAAAAATTATCTGAAAAGCTGAAATAAGATAAAAATCAAGAATATATATTTATAAACACCGCATTATTAAAAGAAGCCACGCAACAAAATATAATAAAAAACGCCCATTAAAAGTTAAAATTAGCGGCCCCTTTTTTTCTCTTTTTTCACAAGCTTTCTTTTTTCATATTTAAGTTTGATCGCTTCTTCTCTTTGCTCTTTAGAAATTGCTTTTCTCTCGATTTTACGAGCTTCGAGTTCAGCAGCAAGAGCGAGCTGAGATTTTGTGGAAACGCGATTTGAAGAAAGCTCGCGATTAATTTCGCGTTGAAGTCTTTTAGGGTTAATTTTAGAAACTGCTTTTTCCTCGAAATTGAACTCACGGGTGTAGTTTAAGTTGTAATAACCTTTTTTTATGAGTTCGTAAACCTCACCATCGCACGGTTCAGCGCCGAATACAAATCTGGCGGCTTCATATTTGCCGTCGATACTGCGTTCAAAAACACCTACCCAGAAAGGATCTTCAAACATTAGAGTTAATTTTATCTGCATATAAATTCCTCCTGAATTGTAACGAACGCAAAAGAATGGACAACCCCAGGAGGGCAGGTTACTGACGCCATTTTTACAGGGCGCATCCGGACTACCGACCGGATCGTGTTTTTATCCTTTGCCTGAAAATATGTTATCGTATTTTTTAATTTGAAAATATTTCTTAATGGACGTTTTTTATATAAAAGAACCGCAATTAGCTTCAGATTATATCAAAATTATCATTAAAAATCAATTTTTATATCAAACCTAATTATATAATCTTATAATAAACACTATTAGTTTCAAAAACTTAAATTTAAAATGCCTACATAATCATTAAGATTAATTAATTCCATTATAAAAAAATGGCCGTTCAATCAGAAACGGCCATTTAATTTTAAATTTTTATTAATTAATCCTGTATTTTCTAGGAATCTTTTTTAGTTACGCTTGCCTGAATTGTTTTCTCACGGATTTTATCCATGTCGTTAAATTTATAAGTTCCTTCATAGTATGCGTAATATCTGTCAGGCATCGGGCGAGCGAGGACTTTTCCTTCACCTGACGCTTCGACTATCAATGCCCTGCCGTCAGAATCGCGGCCTGCGAAATAAAACGCGTGACCCCAGCCGTCATGCTCTTTAAGTATTATAAAATCACCTGGTTTTGTCGATAACGGCGGAATTAAACCGTCGTCTTTAATCTGTTTTGAATATTTTTTATTTGTAAGTTCATCGCCCGGCATTTTACTATTAAACGGAGGAGTAATGCCGTTTTTCTTGCAAAGGTCCATATAAACACGCTGAACAAGGCCGCCGCAATCGATACCGGCAATGCTGTTATACTCCTGCTGCGCCTCTTTTGAGTAATACTGCCACGTATTTTTATTTACATATTTAGCGTAATATTCGTCAGAATGAAGTTCTTTGCGGTTGCCTGCGGCTATTTTCTTTTTATATGTTTCGAGCGAGTCGAAACCGCCTATTTTAAAGGCAACCTGAGCTTCAACCCACGGGTCGGTTTCGGCTTTGAAAGCTTTCTGCCATATTTCATCTTTTATACGGTCACGCAATTTCGTAACCATTGTAATAGCTTCTTTAACCTGCCCCTGACTCATTTTGCAGAGCGCTATATAATAAAGCGCCTGTTTATTAAGCGGATCTTTTTTTAAGGCGTATTTGAAAAGATTATATGCCGCAGTGTAATCGCCTTTCTGAAATTCCTCATAGCCCTGAGCGAGAAAATACTCAAGCGGCTGCTTCCCGGTTAGACTCTGCCAGAAACTTACTTTGACATTTGCAGGTTTCTTAACAATTGACGGTTCATATTTTATAATTTCAGCAAGTATTTTATTTAAGTCTTGAAGATTATCGATAGACATTTCAAGGGCGCTGCCCATCTTAAGATCGGTAATCAAATTGACGTCAATAGCGGTATTGCCCGATGCCGAAGCGTCTTTTTTATCTTCAATAGTAGCGGACTGCAGCGTATCTTTTACATCACTGACACTGGTTACCGTTTCAGCCGCTAAAGGCGAAACTAAACCGGCCGCAATAAACAGTAATGCCGTAATGCCCGCAGTCTTCAAAATTTGTTTTGCTGATTTAAATTTCATAACCACCAGCTCCTTATTTATAATAAAATTAAGTGACTCTTAAAACCTATTTATAAAGCATTCGGTTGTAAATAAAACTAAAGATAACAAAAGCTTTTCTAAATAATACTACTAATTTATAATAAAAGTTTCAGTTTTTTAACAATAATTTAACAAACTTATTACGTTTATTTACAATAAAAAACCGAGTTTATATAATTATACTATATAAACCCGGTTTAGTAAAGACCATATCAAAAATTATTATTTCAAAAATATATTATTATTATTATGATTTAATCAAAAATCACCGAATTCTTTATCCTCGAGCGCTATTATATTTTCCGGATCTTTATTAAGGCGTTTATCTTCGATTGCTTCGACATTTTTCTGAACTTTTTTGAATTTAGAAGCTGTTTTTGGAGCCGGCCCGGCAGTTTGGTGAGCGGATGCGTAACTGTTTCGGTCGGCAATCAAGTTTCCTGAATTGGATTTTAATTTAAATTTTTCGAGCATGGTCTGTAAATCGACGGCCTGGCTCGAAAGTTGTTCAGAAGCAGCGGCGGCTTCTTCGGCCGTAGCAGTATTTTGCTGAGTCACTCTGTCAACCTGCGAAAGCCCCTGATTAATTTGGGTAACTCCGCTTTCCTGCTCTTTAGAGGCGGCCGCTATTTCAGAAATCAGGTTCGTAACCTTAACAATATTAGCGACAATTTCTTCAAGCGATTTAGCCGTATCATTGACTATAAGGTTTCCCGATTCGACTTTTTTTATTGACCCGTCAATCATATCGGCTGTTTCTTTGGCAGCTTTCGCGCTACGCTGGGCAAGATTACGCACTTCTTCAGCGACAACGGTGAAGCCTTTTCCGTGCTTGCCGGCGCGCGCCGCTTCTACCGCGGCATTCAAAGCCAAAAGATTGGTCTGAAATGCGATTTCATCGATAGTTTTTATAATTTTAGCTACATTTCTTGACGAATCGTTTATTTCGACCATCGCTTTCTGCATTAAGCTCATTTTCTCATTGCCCTGTTCGGCTGAAGTTTTGGTAGTGCCTGCAAGGTTATTTGCCGCATTGGCATTTTGAGCATTTTGCCTGGTCTGGGAATTTATTTGCTGCATCGTGGAACTTATCTCTTCGATAGCGCTGGCTGCTTCAGTCGAAGTTCTTGAAAGCGACTGGCTCGCGTCAGAAACATGGCGTGAGCCTGTATTAACCTGCTGAGTGGCCATAATGACATTGGATAAAATTTCATTTATCGACTCGATAGTTTTATTTAAAGATTCTTTAATTTTTGCGTGATCGCCTTTATAATCCCCGGTTACCAATACGTTAAGATCGCCGCCGGCCATTTTTTCAAGGCATACCGCCGATTCTTCTATAGGTTTCGTAGCGGCATCAAGCGTTTCGTTTATCCCCTTTATTATCCCCTGGTAAACACCTGAAAATTTAGAATAGTCGCCGCGAAATTTCATATTTCCGCTTATTGCCGAATCCGAAAGTATTTTTATTTCATCGATTATATTTTGTAAATTAAGTTTCAACGCGTCAATTTTTTCGTTAAGCATTGCCTGCTTTCCTGGAAATCTTTCAAGTTTTTTTGAAAAATCACCCTGAATAGCGTAAGCATCAAGAATATCGAGACATTTTAATATTATGCCGACATGATGATTAACTGTTTTGCTTACACTTTCCGCCATTTCATGATAAACCCCGTTAAATTCATTTAAATTTATTTTAACTTCAATCTCGCCCGCCGAATGTTCACGGTATATGCTGGCCATTTGCGCGGTAAAACTCTTTAAAGTTTTAATCAACTTATTTATGTTTTTCTTAATTTCATTAAAATCGCCCTGATAATTTTCATTAATCTCCGGCGGAATAACACCGTTTGATATTTTATCTATATACTCAGCAGTCATATTTAATGGCTTGCAGAAAGCGTCCATTGTTTCATTCATGCCCTTTATTATGTCACGGAACTCAAAATTTATTTTGCTTAGGTCGCCGCGAACGTTCAAATTTCCGACCAGCACCGAATTTGTAAGCAAATTTGCTTCTTTGTTCAGCGATGTTATAATCGCGGCTATTTTCGAAGAAATAAAGATACCTGAAATTAAGGCTATAATAAGCGCGACAATAATAAAATATGTCATCAATTTATCGGCTTTATTTGCCATTGATAAATTATTGTCCGCAACGGATTTAGCTATTTTTGTTTTTTGATCAACTATTTTTATTAGAATATCACGGGCGGGTTTTGCTAATTCATCTGATTCTTTTAATAATTTTAAATTTTGAGAAGTATCACCTGTAACTATTAATTTGATTAATGTTTCAATAATTTCATAATGCTTTAAGTTTACTTGCCTGAATTGAGCGAATAATTCTAAAATTTCTTTTTCTACCTGCAAATTTTCAAATTCCTGACAGCTTTTTTCTACCTGTTCCTTTAAAATCTTTACTCTTTCAATATTATATTCAATTTCTTTGGTGTTTTCGGAGAGCACGACGTTTCGCGTGGCAATCCTCAAACGGTGATAATCGGCTTCGAGCTTTGCTGCCTTGACGAGAGGAATGAGCGTTTGTTCATAAAGCTTATTGTCTGCCTCGCTTAAATTGGCGAGATTAACTTTTCCGATATTACCGACAAAAAAGCCATAGCAATAAAGCACAAAAGCAATTGAAATTTGATTTTCATAACAAAGAGCTCCTTTAAGCTGATGAAATTAGTCTTTTATTTATTATATTCTATCTTTTTTTATATGTTAACAATTGATTTGAACATTATTTTATTCTCAATTAAATTTACTATTCATAGGATTTTTCAATATATATAATTATCCGTTAATAAATGAACATAGCGCATTTAAATTGAACAAAAAATTATAAAATAAAATTTTATAAACTTCAAGTTTTCATCTAAGGTCTTTAATAACCTACTTCAATCAAACAATTAAAATTTAATAATTTATTTGCGGTAAAGTTTATTCATTCATAACGTCAGATTGACAAATCATGTCAATTAAAGGCAAATTTTGCAATTAGTATTGAAATGTCAATTAAAATTTAGTAAAATGGCCGCGTAAAAAATCAAATTGACAATGAGGTTGATAATTATGAAATTCATGCAAAAAATTTTAAAAAAATTTATGCCTGCTTTAATTACGGCGTACCTGATCATTCAAAGCTTTTTTTCAGCCGGCTCAACTATTCCTGCTTATGCCGCAATGAAAACAGACACAACTGGCCCTAAACCGGAACTGGCGAGAATAATTCGCGATAACTACGGAGTGCCGCATATTTTCGCTAAAAATATATTCGACCTTTACTATGCGTACGGTTATGTTACAGCCGAAGACAGGCTTTTTCAAATTGAAATGTTGAGGCGTTCAGTCCAGGGAAGAGTTTCGGAAATACTCGGCAAGGATTTTATAGAACTTGATAAAGTAGCTTTGCGGGAAGGTTATTCAAACACAGAAATAAAAATGAGAATCGGCCTGTTGAAACCTGAATATCAAAAAATACTGCAAAATTTCGCCGACGGCATCAACAAAAAAATAAATGAAATAAAAGACGGCAGCGCCGGCCTTCCTGTTGAATTCCAGGAATACGGATTCATGTCGCAATCATGGTCCGACGTCGATGTGGCTTCGATATTCATCGGAACGATGGCGGTACGTTACTCTGATATAACTTATGAAATGGACAACTTGAACCTGATAAAATTTTTGATGCAGACCAAAAGCCGTGAAGACGCCTATAAAATATTAAATGATATCGCGCCTTTTAACGAACTTAATACAACAACGACATTTACAAAAAATAAAAATGCGCAATTAAATTTAATAAAACAAGATAACTCTGAATTACAATCCGCAAAAATTGAATCAGGAAATTCAAATTACAGCTCTTATTTCGACAAAAGAAAAAAGTGGCGCGAGCAGCTTGCAATTATAGGATTTCCTGTAAAACTCGGCTCATACGCTTACTGCGTATCGTCAAAAAAATCCAAAAGCGGAAACGCGATACTCGCGGGCGGGCCGCAGATGGGTTTCTTCAATCCGGCCTATCTTTTCGAAGTCGGCCTGCATTCGCCGGAATATAATGTAACTGGAACCACTAATCCATGCTATATGAATATTTTATTCGGAATGAATAATGAACTTTCGTTCACTTCGACCGCCGGGGCGGCCAATACCACCGATATATACGCCGAAACACTTAATCCCCAAAATAACGATGAATATTTATTTAAAGGCAAATATTTAAAATTTGCCAAAAAAGTATATGAAATAAAGGTAAAGGGCGAAAAATCACCTGTAACATTCGAAGTGTTACATTCAATTCACGGGCCGGTATTCGAATTTGACGCAAAAAATAACACGGCGTATTCGAAGCGCCGCGCATGGGAAAATTGTGAACTCGATTCTATGTTCGCGTGGATGGAAGCTGTAAACTCAAAAAATCTGGCTGAATTCAAAACTCACGCTTGCCATAACGCGCTGGCGATAAATTTTATCGCCGCAGATTCTAAAGGAAATATCCTGCATTATTTATGCGGCCGTTATCCGATAAGAAATGCCGGTTTTGATGACAGAATACCGCTTCCAGGCGACGGCAGCGCCGAATGGCTTGGCTTTGAGGATCAGGCCAATAACCCGCAATGCTTCAATCCGGATTGCGGTTTTATCGCCAACTGGAACTGTAAACCTTACGCCGGTTACAGAAACGGCGATATTGCGACCGACTGGGGAATCGATCAGCGTACTTACTTAATTAAAAACTTAATTGCCTCGTATGATAAAATTGATTTCAACGATATGAAGGAAATAAACAAAAAGCTTGGCCACATTGATTTGCGCGGCCCGGCTTATGTTCCGGTTATAATAAAAAATCTCGAACAAATAAAACCAAGAAGCATGACAGTTGAAGTCGCACTTAATGTATTAAAAAATTGGGATTATTCAAGAACGGACGAAAACCGCGACGGTTTCTATGACAATCCAGGCACGGCTTTATTCGAAGCAATATGGCCGGAACTTATCTCGAGCGTATTTTCAAAACACCTCGGAGAGTTCACAAGACTTGTCGATTCATTTAATTTCTGGACTCAATCTGGAGCGTTATATTACACGCTTATCGGAAATTATGAAAATGGCTTCGAAAATGATAAATTCCTGCCGGGCGAACTTATAAAAAGCGAAGGTCATTACGATTACCTTGCCGGCAGAAAATCCTCCGATGTGGTAAAAGAAGCAGTTGAGAACGCTGTAGCAAAATTAGCATCCGAATATAAAACTTTAAATTACAAAAAATGGCTGAAGAAAACTGAATGCCTGACATTTGATTCAATCAATTTCACCGGCGTGCCGCAGACATCTAAAGACAATAAATTCTCAATACTTCAAACCAACCGCGGTACAGAAAATCATTTCGTCGAATTAGGACCAAATGTCAGGACAGCCGAAAATATAAATCCGCCAGGCCAATCAGCTTACCGCGGCGCGGACGGTCAAAATTCACCGCATATAAAAGACCAGCTGGAACTATTCGACGGATATCGCGGCTACAAAAAAATGTTATGGAATATAGATGAAATCATAAAAAATAAAGCCGAAGAAAAATTTATTATAAAAAAATAAAATAATCCTGCGGTTAATTCAAAAATCTTCCGATAATAATTAAAAAGAGGTGATGCAGCATATGCCAAAGTATTGTATATCGAACTCACTCGTAGGAAGATTCATGCAACGAGTCCAACAAAAAGTAAATCTTACCGGCTCGATCAGTAAGAATGAATTTGACTCTCTGATGCAGGATTTGTTGAAAGAGAACTCAAACTAACAGAACACTTTTAACCTTTATACCTCTTAAAATTATTTCCGTTTAATTTGTGAAGGTCTTAACACGCCCTGTTGCAATATTATGCGGAAATAATTTATTTTCAGTTAATTTATCTATGATTCATTTTTCACCTATTCGCTGACATATAGTTTCATACAAGTCTGACATAATTATTTTTTCAAAATATTCCAACTTGAGAAAATCAAACTTTATCCAATTATATTTCATCCATAAGAAAGAACGCACATATCAACATCATATTGTCAATAATAATATTTCGAAATTTCGAAAATATTTTCTTGACAAAAACACCTAAAAAATATATAATTAAGTTCACTGATGCCCCTATAGCTCAGTTGGATAGAGCAGCGGTTTCCTAAACCGTGTGCCGGTGGTTCAAATCCGCCTAGGGGCATGAAAGAAACCTCCGTGAAAACGGGGGTTTTTGCTTTTTCAGGGATAGCGAGTTTTGAGGTTTTTGACGAGTTGGCAGCAGAATTGGCAGCAATATTTTTCCAATTAAGCTTAACTATAAAATAAATCACCGAAATAAACAAAAAAAACCGGACATAATATCCGGCTTTTAAAAAATGTATTTAATCCTTTTCTGTATTTTTATTTACAAAATCTTGAAATACAAAATCTATTTTTTCTGCTGCTTCTTTATCAGCACGTTTAACTGGATGACTATATATATCCATAGTAGTTGAAATGTTTGCGTGTCCAAGACGACTGCTGACAGTTTTCATGTTTATTCCTAATGCAATTGCAATTGACGCTGATGTATGACGCAGACTATGGAAACAAATATGTGGCAAATTACGTCGTTTTAAAAATTTTGCAAACCATTTACTTATTGTATCAGGATGAGTTGGGGTACCATTCCACATCGTAAATACACGACCCGATTCATTCCATAGAGTACCTGCGTTCTCCTTATCTTGTTCTTGAATTTTTTTATGTTCCTTAAGCAGTTGAATAACTGACGCCGATAAACTTACTGTACGGACTGAAAACTCATTTTTAGGGCTTTTAGTAATTGTTCCAATACCTGGAATGTACTGACTGGTCTTATCAATCGTTATTGTTCCATTAATTAAATCAACCCTATTCCAACATAATCCCATGAGTTCCCCACGCCTAAGACCTGTTGAAATAGCAATATAAATCATCAAACGATATTTTAACGGTTCTGTTTCACACGCTTGAATAAGTTTTTTTAAATCATTTTCATCGTAACATTTTATCTGACGCCTTGGAACTTTTGGTCGTTCAACCTTTTTGGCCGGATTAATTGCTATATAGCCCCATTTAACAGCTTTTTCAAGTATTGAAGATAATATTTGATGTGACTGTAATATTGTTTGTTCAGCTAATCTACCCCCGCGATCATCTTTTCTAGCCTTTGGTTCCTTTAAAGAGTGATAATATTGACGTATTACTTTATCGTTTATATCTTTAAGTCTTAATCTTCCAAAGGCAGGTAAAATATGTAACCTTAATTGCCCTTTATAACCTGAATAGGTTTTAGGCGCCAAATTTTCACTTGCGTAATCCTTATGCCAAAGTTCTACAAATTGCTCGAATTTTATGTTATTATCTGTAATCATGCCGTTTTCAATTTCATTAATAAACTTTGAAAGAGCCAATTCTGCTTCACGCATATTTTTAGCTTTGATGGTTTTATATTTCGTTTCACGTCTTCCAGACGAATTACGTCCAGCATCATAACAAAGACGCCAACTACTCTGACCTCTTTTTACTACATAACCCCGTGCCATATACGCATTACCTCCTTACGGTCCATGCCGCTCTGGACATGGACCCGTTTTAAGTTGTTATGCTACTTTTATAAGCGTTGCCTGCTCACGTTCTTCAAGCCATCGCAAAAGTGCCTCTTGTCTAAATAATCGTTTTTTGCCAATTGGTATATAAGGTATTTCGCCACGTTTACACATTTCAAGTAACGACCAGTAGCTAATGCCAATTATTCTAGCAGCTTGCTTAGCGGTAATTGTAATGATGACATTATGATTTTTATTTTCATTTTCCATAAAAATCTCCTATTTTATTAATTTTAAATAAATTTTTTATTAAACATTATTTATATAAATATTCAAATTATAATATATACTTTAAGTTTTTTTCATTTCAATTTAATTAATATTTTTCATCAATAATTTATAACAATATATTTTTTAGGTCCCTTTTTATTGGGATTTATTTTTATAATATTTTTAAATTTATTATTATCAACATCATTCGAAAAGCGAATTCCGCTCACTATTTTAAGTCCACGACTCATTTCATTCCATTTTTTTTCATTTAATTGCTTACATTCAAATCTTTTTCCAGCTAATGGTAATTTAATACCTCTCAAAAATTCTAAATATTTTTCATTAATAAATTTCGTAAATAAAATTTTTTTTATTTTTGTATAGCAGTTAATATTATTTTTCATACGGCTATTTACTTATCTCCTTCGATTCTTCAAAATTAGCATTTTTAAATTTTTTCGCCCGGATCGCCCGGCATTTATATGGAAGTATCAGAATCAGGAAACAATTTTTTTTTAAAAAACCATAAATATCTTGATCGTTTGTAACCTTTAATGTCTTTCTTTGGAGTTCGGTCGACATTACCCTTTTTGGATTTTTGCGTAAGAATAAATCCTTGCTCGTCAAGATTTTTATAAAGCATTGTACTCGAAATTCCAATAATTTTAGATTCAGTTTTATAAAATCTTGAAATTTTATTTATTAAAATTTGTGGCCAAACATAAATAAAATCATCATCAATATCAAGCCCAACAATGTTTTCATAAGAATTAGTATTCTGTGCATTTATTTTTTTTATCGAAATTATTCCTGACTGTAACATTTCTCTGAATGAATTAATAAATTTAACTGTTTGGTTTTCTTCTATGGCTGAACGATTTTGTTCTATAACTATTTTTTTAAAAGTTTCTGCTGCTTCATTCTTTAACTTTTCAGCTTCTTCAATTTCCAAGCAATCACAACTCATAACAAAATCGATGAATGTTTCAAATCCTATACGCAAATGTGCAACAGCTTCCGCAAATCTTCCATGGATACCATTGCCCAGTATTTCTTGACGATAACTATAAAATTTATCTTTTATAATACTACCCATAGTATCAAACTTAGAAGAAAGCCAGGTAATGTAATTTTTCATTACATATTCTAGATTTTTACTATTATGTTGAATATCAGAAAGTACTTCTAAATTTATTTCATTACCTCGTAATTCTATTTCAATGCAACGTGCTACTGAAGATTCGCCTGAAATTTTATCTTCCCCTGTCACTATTGCAATGCCTCTAGGTGGGTAACTCTTGCGATGCTGTATGTTCGAGTCCATACGCCCTCGACCAATCCGATCACCATATTTTCTTAAAACCGTTTGAGCAACAGCTTCCATATTTTCAGTTTCACTGGAACTAGAAGAACGATAATCGTCAATAAGTAACAATGTATCTTTAAGTGTAAATCCCTTCACTTCAATTGAATTAGCTGTATCTTTAAAAGAAGCTGGTGGATTATTAAACAAACCAAAATGTGATAACATTAAAGAGGCAATTGTTGTTTTTCTAGTACCGGTATTACCGTAAAGCCAAATTATAAAGCCGGCCTCCTTTATTTTTTCCTGTCTTTCAATTTCCAGCAACGGAGCTAAATAGGTTCCTGCGAGTAATGTCATCATCGCGTCACGACATCCTATATTAAATATATTAAAAACTGTCTCAAGTGCTTGTTTTATATTACACTCAAAATCTAAAAAAGCATAATTTTTAGCATAATCATCCAATTCAACATTAATATTTTCGGCTCCGATTGCTCCACCACCATGCAAATATATCCATTTGTCATTATATTTATGCCAGCCAGTATGAGTAAATGTATATCTTTCAACTAGAATATACTCCGACAATAACTGAATAAATTCTTTAACATCGTTTGACATTCCTCGATATATTATTAATTCTATACCCCATTGAACACATGGCCATTGCATTTTTTGAAAATCGTTTAAATCTACAAAAATAGAAGGTAATTTTTTTGTTCCTTTCAATATTGCACTCATCGTCTGCTTGGTTGAAGCTTCAATTCCGTCTGAATACACGACACGTTTTTCAGGAATGGGGACAAAATTAGCCAATCTAATAACTTTTTCGTTATTTTCTTTATCAGTTACTTTTTTGCATAAATATCCTTCCGAATCAATAAAATAGTTATTTTGTTTCATCACAGCGTTGATAAAGTCATTTTTAAATCTGATTTCTTCAAAAAAATCATTTAATTTTGTTTCTTTAATATTATAATTATTAAGGCATTTTAAAATTTGGGACCAATTTTTTTTATTTCTTTTTTTAAAAAGCGCTATTAATAACTCTTTATTATTATAAAAATTAGTAGTATTTTGTGTTAACTTCAATTTATGTACGGCATCTTGAATTATTTTATTATCTTTAACCATTGAAATAAGTTTTGAGTTATACCCTAGGTTAATAGGACTTTTAATATTTAATTGACATTCCTGACATACCTGACTACATTTTTTTACAGTTTCACATGTTACAGGCTTATAATTATTGCTTATTATGTATTCAAGTTTTTTATTAGTTTCGTCAACTGAATAATTAGGATATTTTTTTGAATATTCATGAGCCAATCTTTGTCCGTCAGAGCAATTTGCAATGACTGTTAAAAAATTAAACCATTCAGGTTCAGGTAATGTTACAGCCTGATCCCGACAATGTATAGCCCATTTACAACCATCTTTTTGAATTATTGCTTCTGCTAATGCAGATTTTTCAATTAAGGAATAGTTTTTTATTTGCTCGGGAGTTTCAGCTGGCGGTTCTATATTACATAAATTAGAAGATTTAGTAATAAGCGTTTCAATGTCGCTAATGCAGTATTTGATTTCATTATTTATTTCAAAAAGTTCGACAGGTTTAACTATGGCGTTTTTATGGTTCTGTGTTTCGATAACCCTAAGAACTCTTGCTAAATCAGCCGTATTATCGACCTTGTACCCAAAATCCCCGAATAAAGCTATCAACCTCTGTTGAAAACGACTGGAAAGATCTTGTATATAAGTTCGCTCCTCCTCATTTGTAATAAAAAATGGCTTATTCAGGAGAAAATACATGTGTAATCCTCCGCCGCTATTAACCACCATAGTAGGCATAATTTTTAATTCTTTAAATATTTCGATAGCTTTTTCGATAGATTCAGGATAATTTTTGCTACTGTGATTTTCAGTACCGACATCGATATCGGCCCAAAAGCACATTACTGCCGTTACATCGCTAACTTTACCTCGACCATTTTCAATTCCCTCTTTAAGGGCACACACTGAAAAATACACATCGTCTTCTTCTGAACATGCTAAAGCATAAGTCGCTGCATCCTCAAGTTCGTTGAATTTGAAAAACTTAGTTGCTTTGCTTTTTTTACACCATATCGCAACACAGCCTTCATTAATACCACGAAAAATCATACTGAAAAATTTTTCAGCATTTTTAATTTTTTTTCTCATCGTTTCCTCCTTAAATTACCCGGGCAAGCCGGGCGTTTTTTTTGAATTTTTAAAAAAACAATATAAAGTTGCCAATGAACACTCATTTTTATTATTATTATCATTTTTAGTTTTTTGCGCATAATACCATACCAAAAGCATATTTGCAAAAATATAATTATCATTTTATCATAATAAAATAAACATTCTCAAGTTTAAGCCTTGATATCTTATACGCAATGTGCTAAACTAAGCTCATAATTCCAAAACGCTTTAAAAAACATATTTTTTATTTTTTTTTCGCAGAGGTGTATTAAAATGAGTAAATCAAATGACCGTCAATATCAAGCTACTAAATATAAAATAGCTCTTTTAAAAGAATTCATAATAAATAATAATATAAAAAGCAAAGAAATAATATTTAGAAGACTTAAAGATACTAATGAAGAAAAATTTTCTTTGATTTCTAAAATTTCAAAAGCAACTTTTTATAGGTGGTTAAACAAATTAAATTTTCACCTGATTAAAGATGAGATAAAATTTGGAAACATTTCATATGAGCAAAAGTATCAACAACTTGCTCAAAATATGAATGCTGAAATAATAACCAAAATAAAAATGGTATTTATTCCCACTCACTCTGGATATTCGGAAAAATTTATACACGAAGCAAAATCTATACCAGAATATAAATCCTTAGTCATTAATTCTGTCCGTTGTGAAAACGGCACTGGAATTATTGTTTTTTTTAATGTTTCAACACCTGACAACCGTGATAAAGTTAATAAAATAATAGATACACTTAATAAATTCATACCATCCAGAAAAAATAAGAAGATATCAGATTCAATATTTTAAACTTATTTATAAATATCATAAAATATTCCTATACCTTATTTTTTTACTTGCCTAAAGCTGTTCATGATTTTTATAAAGATAAGCTTTAGGCAAGTTTTATTATAATTTCATCAACTTTTTTTTTAGGTACTTCTTTATAGTATCTTGACTAATACCGAATTTATTTGATGCTTGCAATACAGCTGCCGGCATTGTAATTCCTCTTAAAATAAGAAATATTACTAATAATACCGCTCTTAATATAATTTCCATTATTTAACACCTCATTTTAAATTTAATGCGTTTTAATAATTACATTTGTCTGTCTTCCTTGCGTCTTCGCTCGGCTAATATCCGCTTTTGATAGTGTTTATTCGACCACGGCAATCCGCCATAAAAGGCCGAATCAATTTTCAAGCATTCAGCTTTAGGGTTAACAGTAAATGAATTATTGGCAGTTTTATCGTTTGTGAATGAATGTTCATCATTAACATCGTGATTTTGTTTTTGGAATATTAGAAGCGAGCTTAATATGACATAAGTAATTAATTCAAAGATTTTTGGCATTTTTATTCACTTTCCTTTCAATTTAAATTTTGAAGTATTTCTTAGAATAGTCTTTTAATGCGACTTTTTATATTCACTAATCGAAAAATATTTTTTGCCTTCTTCGTAATTATCAGTCATCTGATAGCAAAAAACTTCATCGAAATCAAAATCGAACACCCATTCATTTTCAGATATTAAACTCAAAAAGGCTTCATCACTGCTATTTCCTTGAGCAATGCCAATCATCTGCAAGTTATTAGCGGTTTCCCAATGGTCATTATTCGTTTTTTTGCAATATGTCGAACCTTCATACGTTAAAAATATAAAGTACTTCACGCAACCTTCCTTTCGCAATATAAAATAAGCTGAAAGCCTATAACTCGCTTTCAGCTTATTTTACAGCCAATTAATTTTATTAAATTATGCTATTTTCGGTATTTTATTTAAAAGCATTTGATTAAGTTTTAATTTAAGCTCATATTTTTCGCTGTCAGTAGCCATTGTAAAATTCTTGCCTAAAAATTTTTTAACAACTGAACTAATTTTCCATGAAGGCGCATCCGTTTCTATTTCGTTTAGTTCAACCAGTAATTGATTTATTTCACCCATTTTTACTTTTATTGATTCGTCAGAAGCTAATACTGGTGTCTTATTTGAAACGACTGCCGATATCGGTATGATACTCTTATCCGGTTCTGATAGCGAGTTTTCAGTCTTTGATATTGCGAGTTTAATTTCGTTATTTTCTGCCGTAGTTGAATTCTCGGTAACTGTTGCTGTATCTTTATTTTCATCAATATTAGCTCCTTTATTCTTTATTTTTGTAGTATTGTCAGCTATTTGACAGTTATTAACATTACCTGCTTTAAGCTGATCAGATTCCGCTTGACATTTTACTGATGCGGCAATATTAAGCAATTTATCAGCGGCAGTTTTCTTTTTAGGGCTTTGTATCTTGCCTATTCTAAAGACGGGCGATGTTGTTATGTAATAACGATTTTCAGCGTCAATTGGCAATTCGTTAAGTCCATAATTCAGTAAAAATTCTTTAATCCTGTCCTTGCTCTGACTGAGCAATGTTTCCAATGCAAAGGTTTTATTGGCAAATTCCCTAACTTCTTCGATTGTTTTTAACGCGCTTATTTTAAAATTCTTAGTAATAGGACAGTCTTCAGAGTACCGGCAACGATTGCAGTGTTCACCAGCTACCGGGTCGAAATTTTTATCCGTTGAAATTGCATCGATAATGCCAGAAAGTTCATGTGAAAACGCATCTATTTCATCTTCAAACACGCTAATTACATCGTAAAAATCACTTTTAATATAGAAGAAATAACCATGAACAAGCTTAACTTCCGGATGTTTTTCTTTAACGGCCAGAGCGTATATTTTTAACTGCATAGGTTCTGTATAACCGCCATAAGGCGTATAAAATGATTTCCAGTCGCATATTACAGCCTGATCGCCATGAATTGAATAAGAGTCAATTACCCCCACTACCTTCTGCGTTAAAAAATCCATAGTGAATTTTTGCTCAATCCCCACAGGCTTTTGCAGAATATAACGGCAAAATCTTTTAAATTTTTCACCGTATGCTGGATTTGTTTCGTAGTTATTATCTTCAAGCATTTTAGCAATTTCAGCGTGCATCATAGTGCCTTTAAGCGATGCCTCAGCTGGCAAGGGCTTTTTTTCGGTAATATACTTATAAAAATGCCTTGGACATCTTACATAACGAGTAATGCTGCTAAATGATAAATGGTCAAATTTATTCATTAGTATCATCTCCTGAATATATTTAATTTTTGTTATATTGAAAATTAGGTAAGTTATGAATTAGGCCGCTGCCTGAGTTGTTTGTTTTGATGTTAAGGAATCTATTATCGCATCCTGATTGCCGTTAAATTTATCCCAGATAGTCATTATAGCTTTGGTAGTATAGGCTTCTCTGGCAAATATAGCTTTCAGTTCAGGTTTAATTACGCGTACTATTTCATTAATTGTTACTGTCAGTCCTGTATTTAAGACTGGCATTTCCGCTGTTTTTGTGTGTTCCTGTTGAATTTTATTGTTTTGGAACGCTGGCTGCACAATATTATTGGCAGGTAAAATGACTTCAGCATTATTAACTGGCTTATTTAACCAGTTGATTAATATTTTTCCGGTTTCTTCACTCGGCGTAAAATATTTACCGTCAAACAAGTTTGTCCTGTCCTTACTGGCAGTCGCAACATGTTCCTGTGAGATTTCAAAGAATATAGTGAATTCATATTCAAGACCGTCCCTTTGCACTGGCGCCAGTCCGACTTTTCTGACCTGAGTCTTATATTCGCCTTTTTCGATTATATATTCCTGTTTAGCCCTCATAGTTGTTATGATATGACATTTAGAAGCAAGTATTGTATCGATGAAGCGGTTTTGTATCGGCGTTATTTCTTTCCAGGCTGAAAAACCGTTCACACCTTTGCTGCTCTTTTGAATGTTATCGTGCAGATCGAGCAATCCGCCGGTTCCTGACCATGCATGACTTAAAGAATCGATTATGATTACATTATATCCTGCATTTTCAGCTTCAATTATAGCTTCAATGTATTTTTGAGGATTATACGGCGGCTCTAAGTTTAAAACATCGAAATCAATTATGTCAGCATATAACGAAGCCGATGAACGTTCAGTATCAATAACTGCGATTTTTCCACCTATGCCTTTGGCAATTCTTAGTGCCGAATATGTTTTACCTGAACCGCTGGCACCTGATATTGCAATCCTGAGTCTGCTTTCATTTTTTTGGGCTTTTTTAAATTCCATAATTATCACTCCTTATAATAGTTTTGGGGTATTTATTAAGTTAATATTCTTCCGCAAGTAACATTGTCGAATGAGTTTTGTCGTCAATTACATATATTTTCTTATTTACAGGCGTATTATGCCTGAATGTGCTTTCATTTTTATATGGCGGCACCTCTTGAATATGTTTTATGTATTGAGTGTTTTCATTTTTCTTTGCCAGCTCAAATATTTGAAGATAATCAAGCTGCTCATTTTTAGTTTTTAATTTATCAATTAAACCCCATAATATTAGCTGTATGTCCAATGGTATTTCAGAAACAACTCCGCATGTCATATATCTTTTGCCTGTCTCAAACATTAAAATTCACCTCATTTCAATTTAACCAGCCAGTATTATTTATTGATCTTTCGCAATTTTCCCTGAGCCATTTTTCTGTTTCGTTATCTAACGTACCAGCCATTGAAAATAACGTTACAAGATATGAGTTATTAATACCGACCGAAATTTTGTATGCAAAATTGCCATTATTGAGCATCAGCTTTTCAATTGCCTCTGGATTACTATTTTTTAATGTTACTGCCCCGATTCCGGCTGCATTTAAATTATTAGCATCTGAAGGTTTTTCTATAACCACTATGTGGCCTGCTTCTTTATCGAGTAAGAATTCTTCAGCATCGTGAGCGTTATAAAAAATATCCTTGAGTACCGAAAAATATTCTTCAATCGGCTCAATTAACGGTTCTAGTTTCGGATTAATCTGGCATAGTTTTTCAATATGGCTACTTTGATTGATTATTTGCATAGGCAACTCCTTTCTAATGAATTATTGAGAAAATAAAAAAACGCTTTCACGGATTATTCCATGAAAGCGTTTAAACATTCTAAAATTATAATATGTATTCAATTTTTTGATTATTACATATTTAAAATAAATATTCACAAGCGACGTCTTTGTAAATATTAAAAATATTCTTCAATATTCCCATTTTTCCATTCTTAATGCACCACGGTTTAGTTCTTCTTTTAAAAAACGCCATTTTTGAAGGAACTTATCCATATAAGCGATAAATAATTCATTGTGTCGGCGTTCAATAAGGTGCGTCATTTCATGAACTATTATATATTCAATATGTTCCCTGAATTTCTTGGCAAGTTCAAGATTGAGCCATATTATGCCAGTTTTCCGGTTACAGACACCCCACTTTGTCTTCATCTTCCTGACGCCAAATTTATTGACCTTCACTTTCATCAGCAATTCATGCTTTGTTATTAAAGCTGACACGATTCGTTTCAGTTCGTAACGATACCAATTATCTAGAATTACCTGCCGTTTCTCTCGGCTCGTATCCGGCCTGACATACATTTCGATTGTATTATGTTTCAATATGATTTCAGAGGAGCCTCACGCTCCTGCACTTTGAACTTCTGCTGCTGGCGTTTAATCCAGGAAAGAACAATTTGGACAGATGTTGCAAATAGACGGCAGCCATCACAAATGGCTTGGAAAAGACGGACGCAAGTTTGTATTGATGGGCTTTATTGATGATGCGACAAGCAAAATTTACGGTCATTTTTATGATTATGAAGGAACGATACCAATTTTAGACAGTTTTAAAAAATATGTAGAACTTAACGGCCTGCCGTATTCGGTATATGTTGACCGACATTCGACGTATAAAGTGTTTAGTGAAAGATCATTAAGCGAGTTTGAAAAAGTTATTGAAAAATTAATTGAAACATGATATAATAACTTATTTTAAGGGAACATATGCATACAATAGGAAAGGATTATGAAAAAACATTATAAAATAATTGATTTATTCGCAGGAATTGGTGGAATTCGATTAGGATTTGAAGAATACGGATGCAAATGTGTTTTTACGTCTGAGTGGGATAAATATGCTCAACAAACATATCAAGCAAACTTTGGAGATTTGCCGGCTGGTGATATAACTAAAATTGAACCCAAAGACATTCCAGACCATGATATTTTACTGGGAGGGTTTCCTTGCCAACCATTTAGCATTATAGGTGAAAGAAAAGGCTTCGCAGATACAAGAGGAACATTATTTTTTTATATAGAAAAAATATTAGAAGTCAAAAAACCTATCGCATTTATGCTTGAAAACGTTAAACAGCTCACTTCGCATGATGGCGGCAGAACATTTAAAACTATCATCGAGCACCTAAAGGCATTGGGATATCATGTATACCACTCTGTATTAAATGCTCTTGACTTTGGCGTTCCTCAAAAACGCGAAAGAATTTTTATAGTTGGCTTTAAAAAAAGATGGGAATTTAATTTTCCAAAACCAACACATAAAAGACCACACTTAGACACTCTGTTAGAAAAAGATGAAGATATACCTAAAAGTTTCTTTGTTTCAGAAGAGTTAAAGCAAGATCGGTTTCAACGAATAAAAACAAAACCAAACTTTCCATCAATTTGGCATGAAAATAAAGGCGGAAATATATCAGCACTTCCATATTCATGTGCTTTGAGGGCCAACGCTTCACACAATTATCTATTGGTTAACGGAACACGCAGATTAACACCAAGAGAATTAATGCGTTTACAAGGGTTTCCTGACACATTTGAAATAGTAGTGTCTTACGCTCAAATCAAAAAACAAACTGGTAACAGCGTTGCGGTTCCTGTAATTAAAGCAGTTGCAAAAGAAATAATTAAGACTTTAAACGAAAGAAAAATGGTTGAACCTACATTAATACAAACGAATTTATTTGAGGATTGATATGGATTTAAAACAAGCAAAAGAAGCACTTGACAGTTTAATCAAAAAAGCAAGAGTTCATTTATATAAACCAATTCAAATTGCTGAAATCTTACACCACGACAGGATTTATAAAGACATCGACCTATCTGATATTGAATCATATAGAAATAAATCGAAAAAATGGCGCGATGAAGTATGCAAAAATTTTCTCGGAAGAACCAGCACGTCTTCGGCAAGATATCAAGATGATGTTTTTAATGAAAATGCTATTCCACCATCAGTTTTAGTTGAATTAGGTAAATTGAATAGAGAAAAAAACGGAATTGTTGAAGCATATATATACACTAAGTTTTTTGCGCGCTATGATCAAATGTCATCTGGACTTGATTATTGCTTGAAATCAACCAAAGAAAACTTTAAAATAGACAAATTCATTGATTTGTTTAGATCAGAACCTGGTTTGAAAAGAAGTATCGATAAAATATATGAAATAATTGTATATTCATTATTTTCTGTATTAGTTCAAGAAATTAATGTTACTATAGAAATTTCATTCAATAATGCAAAAATAAATTTACTTAAAGAATTCGAAGATTTTGCCAAACTTATTATTGGGATAGATTCAACTAAAAGAAATATAAGAATACCGGCTTCAATTAACCGTGTCGGAGTTACAAATGCGGCCGATAGAGGATTGGATATGTGGTCAAACTTTGGCATCGCGATACAAATTAAGCACTTATCGCTTGATGAAGAACTTGCAGAAAATATTGTAACTTCAATAACGGCAGATAGAATTGTTATCGTATGTAAAGATTCAGAAGAAAAAGTAATTATTTCATTATTAAATCAAATTGGCTGGAAAGCAAAAATACAAAGCATTATTACAGAGTCAAATTTATTAGTTTGGTATGAAAAAGCTCTAAGAGGAAAGTATTCTATGGTTTTAGGGAATAAATTGTTAGAAATATTAGCACTTGAAATTAAACATGAATTTCCTACTGCAGATAGCGAAGAATTCGAAAAATTTTATTTTGGCAGAAAATATGATCAAAAAATAGAAAATTTTTAAGAATTATGACTGACACCGTAGATAAACAAACTCGAAGCAAAATAATGCAAAAAGTAAAATCATTTGATACTTCTATAGAGGTAAAATTAAGAAAAGAACTGTGGAAACATGAAATAAAGGGATGGAGAAAAAACTATAAAAAACTCATAGGTAAACCTGACATAGTTTTCACAAAATATAAAATAGCAATATTTATTAATGGTTGTTTTTGGCATGGATGCCCGAAATGCTATAGACTACCACAAACCAATAAAAAATATTGGATTAATAAAGTAAATAAAAATACACTTAGAGATAAAAATAATATTAAAATTCTTATGAAGATTGGTTGGACCGTAATTAATTTTTGGGAACATGAAATAAACAATAACATTTTAAAATGCATTAATAAAATAAAAAAAAACTTAAAAATAAAAAAAGGGAATCCCTCATAGTGTAATTGTTACAAGAGATTCTTTTTTTATCTAAAGATAATTATAATGTTGATTAATTTTCTGCCACCATTTTGCCACCAAAAATAAAAAAAATATTAAAATTTATTGAAAATAAATGAAATGTAGATTTGTGTTTTACGATCAAAAACAGCATAAATAGAAAGAAATGACAAAATAGTATAAAAGAGTTGAAATGCGGTAATTACGACTCGAAATCGAATTTCCTGACAAAATCGGGAACCTGAGTTCAAATCTCAGTCTCTCCGCTAACGAAAAGGGGTTTCACTAAATCGTGAAGCCCCTTTTTTCGTTCTTATTTTGACCTTATTTTTACTTTTGCCACCAAAATTTTAAAAAACAATAAAAATAAATTGACCTTAATTGTTATTAATTAAAAATTTCTATATTTTTTTCGGCTCATATTGCGGCTCAGAAAGTTTTCCGAATTTCAAGAAATCAAGAAAAATATATGCTGGAATTTTTTTATAAGATGTACTATATAAAAATTACCTTGACATTAAAATCAAATTCACCTATAATTTTATAAATAATTATCGGGTGAATAGGGCTATAAAAACATCTATATTTTTCGAGTTTTAGCTGCAGATTTCTTTTAAAAGTTGGCAGCAGAATTGGCAGCAAAAATTTCAAAAACATACACAAATGTACTTTATAACACTTAAACCACAAATAATAAAACCATGATTTTTCAAAAGATTTCAAAAATTAACCACCATAAACTAATGAGGTGAACCACTTTCCTAAACCGTGTGCCGGTGGTTCAAATCCGCCTAGGGGCATGAAAGAAACCTCCGTGAAAACGGGGGTTTTTGCTTTTTTAGGGAAATCGAATTTTGAGGTTTTTGACAGTCCGGGGACCGTTTTGGGGACCAAAATAAAATAATAATTTAATTAACAAATCCCTCATAGCGTACTTGCTACAAGGGATTTGTTCTTAATCTTCAGTTATTATCTCATCCAGCTTTTCTGCGGCCACCTTGTCGGTTGCTTCGAGTGCATGACCATAAATATCCATGGTAGTTGAAATATTTGCATGCCCGAGACGACTGCTTATAGTTTTGGGATGAACACCTTTAGCAATAAGTAATGTCGCCGAAGTATGACGCAACGCATGAAAATTTATTACCGGCAACTCATTTCTTTTTAAAAACCGTTCAAACCAGTGTGTAATCGCACTCGGATGCATCGGCTTTCCATTCCATTGCGTAAATAATCTGTCAGTAGCATTCCAGAGACTGCCTACCTTTGCTATTTCATCCGCCTGTGCTTCTTTATATTTCTGAAACATATCTGTAAGCAGTAACGATATTGAAATTTTCCTGATCGAACTTTCATTTTTAGGCATTTTCGTTATAATTCCAATATTGTTAACATACTGACTGGCACGTTGAATCATTAAAGTTTTCCTTTCAAAATTAATATCCTTCCACTCCAACCCCAGCAATTCTCCGAGTCTTATTCCGCATAACACAGCTATGAATATAGCTAACTGATATTTCAAAGGTTCATCTTTTATTTTTTCAAAAAGAATTTTTGTTTGCGCTTCGTTATAACAAATAACCCTTTTTTTAACTGGCTTAGGTTTTTCAACACGCCGCGAAGGGTTACTTGCAAGCATTTGCCAATTGACAGCTTTTTGAAGTATCGACGATATAAGCATATGATTCTTTTGAACGGTTTTTTCAGACAACTTTCCTGACTTACCATCAAGCCTTATATTTTCAGAACGCAAATAATTGTAGTATTTCATAAGATGAAGCGGTGTTATTTGATCGAGTTTGAGATTGCCTAATTTTGGAATAATACGGTCTTTAAGCTGCTGCTTATAGTCAGCGAGTGTTTTTGGAGCCAACTGCCTTTCAGCATACTCTGCAATCCATCTTTCGGCAAACTCTTTCAGTGTTAAGGGCTTAACACTCATTACCATACCGCTTTCAACTTCAGTTCCGAATTTTATTAATTCTTTCTCTGCTTCACGTTTGTTCACCACTTTAATTTTTTTAGTATGTTTCACGCGCTTGCCGTCAGGTCCGGTTCCCCCTGGATACACAAGACGCCAAGTATCGCCGCGTTTTTCAATATATCCTCTTGCCATATAAAATATTCCTCCTTAACTAAAAGAGACCTGCAAATTTACGCAAGTCTCATCATATTTTTAGAGTTTTTTTCGATTAATATTATATTAAATCTTTTTTTATTGTGCTGCTTTCACGCAAAGTCAGCCACTGTTCTATTGAATCTAATCTAAAAAGTTTCTTTTTTCCCACTGGTATATATGGAATTTCGCCACGTTTACACATTTCTAAAACGGACCAATAGCTAATACCTATAAATTTTGCTATTTCTCGTGCATTAACTGTTAGTCTTGGATTTTTTACATTAACTTGATTTTCCATATTCACTTCCTCAGATGTATTTTTTTTAATTTCAATATTATCACTCATGCTACAACTCCTTATATTTACTTATAACTATATATTGCTTCATATTGGTTAATACGTATATTGCTAACATTTATAAAATAAGCCGTGGCACAGTCAATGGAATCTTGAAATAATAGATTTAATAAGACTTATAGTCATTTAGTTCCAGGGTTCCAACTGTACCACATTTAATATTATCTACAATTATATTTTTGCGAACTTAAAAAAATTTTAATTTCCAGCCTTTTTTTATAAAAAAATATCAAATATTCATATATAAGTTTTTCATGGAACATTGGAACAATGTTATTATAAGTACTATTTTTATGATTATTTTTAGAGTTCCAACTTACATTCTAACATGTTCCAATTTCCATAAAAATACTTTTAAAAGTTATTCAAGCGGAGTGTCAGCAATAGCAGTCACTACATTATCATTGACATCTTTTTTTTCATAAAAAGGCGTTTCTTCAATCGGTATTAATACACAATGCTGTGGATTACTGTTGCTATTACCAAGTCTTATTTTATTTTTTTTAGCACCGGGAATTCTTAAAAGAGCTGTCGATATATTCTTTTCTTGATATTCTGGAAGATCCTTAAGAAGATACCTTTTAACCAAATTTTCATTAATAGCAAGCCATTTTTTATAACTATCATCAAGATAAAAACGTATTCCATAGTTTTTTCCAATATAGCACTGTTGGGAAAGGTCTTTAAAATCTGAAATTAAAGCATCTGTAATATTAGTTTTAATAGTTCTACTCCCCTCATTAATATTTATTTGACTACATAAAATTTGGTTTAGTATATTATCGCGATCTTCGATAATCGGTGTAGCAATAAAAGCAGGCAATTTAACTTTTGCTTTATCAACGTCTGTTACTATATTTTGTATAGCAAGCATATAAGCTGAGTTTTCAAGCATACGACTGTCACACTCAAAAAGAGAAGCATTTTTATGATAATAGTCATACTGTTCATCCAATAAAGGCCAGATTTTTATAAGTGCTGCTATAATTTCAGTCCCAAGTTCAGATAATTTTTCATCATTTGGTAAGTTGGGAGTTTTACGATCTGCGGGTTTAATTAAATCAAATATAATCATCCGAGATACCTGAGCTGCATCATTAAATTGTGGTGAAGTTGAACTCAACCATGGCATATGTTTTATTTTGTACTCAAATGCTTCTTCACCTGGAGTTCCTGATTTAGCAACTCCGCCTCGACCACACATTTTTAAATATTCAAGAATCTTCATTATTTTTTTGTATTTTTCAAATTCATCCAATATCATAATATGACTTGTATTACCATAAGTTTGAAGTACACTATGAGCGGTCGTTCTGTCCTGACGTAATGTAAGAGATGAAAACAATCCAGAAAGTATTTTTTCATGAAAATATGTTTTTCCGCTATTACGTTCACCTGTTAAGTATATTATAGGCCGCCATTGCATTATTTGTTGTAAAGGTGTCAGCATAACAGCAGCAGTTACATAGTTAAGCATTTCAGGTGATTTCCAACACCACTGGGAAATAATGTCATATAATTTTTTATATGTATTTTTAAGTAATGTAATTTTATTCTCTTCCGATGCCATTATATTATTAAAATGCTCCACATTAAGCCAGCCGGTATTAGGATTTAACGCTAGTAATATATTTTTACCTTTTCCTTCATTTGACGATATAACTGGCATCTTTAATTCCGTAACAACATTAGTTTTACTATCTACCTTAAGCACTTTTAATCCAGATATTATAAAAAAGTTATTTTCAAAATTCCAAACTCCTGTTTTAATTTTTTCGTTTTCATCAACTAATCCTTTCTTATGAGCAATATCAATTATACTTTTAGATATCATAAGCCACGGTTTTGGATTATCTTTATTATCACTAACCGTTTTACCAGTTAATAATTGATAAGTATTTTTATTAATTTCTGTCATTGGCATTGCATGTATTTTACCGGCATTCCATATCAAAATTTTTCGAGCGCTGTTATAGCCAATAATATTTAATCCTAATTCTTCTTCACTCAAAAATGATTCGCATGATTTTATATTATTGTCACCTATATTGCTAGTGTCGTTAGCCTTTCCAAACCAATTCAAAAGCTCAATTAAATACGATAACCCTTCTGTTTTGTTTATAGCATCGCATAAAGTTTTAAATCCTGTTGCCGCATCAATTTCTGGAAGTCGTTCAAAATTTATACGAGTTTTATTTTCATCGTATTCATCTTGATATATCATCTTAAACAACTTTTCAACACTTGCAAAATCATACTTAAGCTTTTTTACAAGCCAACCCATAAACGCCATATCTATATGATCATTACCGCTTAAAAATTCTTTTTTCCAACAATATCTTAATTGTGTAGCAACTGCTCGACCGAGGTCATTTATATCCTTATCATTTAAAGGCTGAAACTCTGCCGGCAACTCCAAAAGCGAATCCATATCATTTATATTGCCAATCCATTCACGGCCATCCGATGGAGGAACTACAACATAGTTTTTACCACCAGCACGATAAGTTAATTTATATCCATGTTTCACAAAAACATCGGTTGAACCTTTTAAATCAGCAAGATCTTTAAAATACGCATGATAACCATTTTTAGTTTTTGCAAGATTAGTTTTATAATTCCTTTTTTTTATAACTTCAAGCGCCTGATCTATAGAATGATGATCTTTATCTATATCCAATGAAATATAACCTTTGGGAATTAAAACACCCAACCACCCTCCATTTTCGATATGTTGTTTTATTTCTTCATACGAACTTTCTTTAAAATCAGAACTTGTGAAGTTTTTTTCTATAGGTTCTTTAGCATTAGAATAAGCATCTTTAGAGTAATCTTGATATTTTGGATTGTATCCCTTTGTTCTAATTAACCTAAAATTAGCCTTTTTATATTGTGAATATAATTCATCAAAGTTATCAACTTTAATTTGTAAAGATCGATCGGTATTTGAAACAAGCAGTGAATTTGCTTTAATTTCATTTACGCGTATAGAATTTTTAAATATGGCACTTAATAACCTTTCATTTTTTTCAAGTTTAAGACTCGAAAAATCAATCTTTTTAGCCTTATTAGTCATTATATTTTTGGATTTTTTGCGAATCATATTTAAGTCGATATTTGCTGATAAATCACCACTATCCAAGAAAAAAGATAACATGCCGTTTTCTTTTAAATTGACAGAATAACCTGTAAGTACAACATAGCCTTTTTCAAAAGATGTCTTATTAAGCCAACTATTTAAATCGTTGGTTACCTGATAGCCACAAAGATTAATTATATTATCTGCAATATGCTCCATATCTAATTGAGCTTTTTTAAATTCCCCGCATTTATATTCTGTACCAATAACGGTTGCCGGTATTATAAGTTTGTATCCATCGTTTCCATTAAAATATACAAAAAAATCTTTATTAAGTTGCCAGCCTTCATTTTGCATATTTTTAGCAAGCTTTACTATACAACTTGTAAGGTTATTTAATTTTTCCTCGTAATGTGTTTTATTTTCTGTTTTTTTAATATCAAAATTTAAAACACAATTTTGTTGAAAATCGAAATTATCCAGGCAGTATTCATTAATATTTTCAGCAGGTATTAAATTAATGTCCACATCATTAGGAATTTTATAAGCTGTTGTTGAATAGCAAATTGTAGTATCTTGAGTATCGTTATTATATATTTGTGTTGCTGCCGATACTTCTATAAGTTTCTGAGAGTTATCTATCCGTTGAAGTTGATAATACCTATAAGGCTTTTTATTAAAAGTTTTAAATGTCTTCATTTAGTTTCCTCCTTGCCACGTAAAAAAATACGCGGCACTTAAAATAATATAAAAAAGATTGAAATATTACACACGTTAATGTATAATAAGATTAATAAACAATATTTAATTATCAAAAAGCAATCTGAACAAAGAACCGACAGGAGGATCAGTCCTTTCGGTTTTTTATTTTTCACCAAGTTATAAATTTTAAGATTTTATGACATTTTAATTTACCTCCTTTTAATTTTTTTAAAAATACTTCCTATATATACAGGGCGATTTAAAATGGGGTACCCCATTTTTTTAAAACTTTATTTAAATTTCAAATAACAAAACCAATGCTATGATTCATATTTTTTTACCAACTTATTTATGTTTAGTTTTAAAGTATGAAACTTAAATAAATAACAAAAAAGCTCTTAAAGCGTAGCCTTAAGAGCTTTGATATAATAAGAATTTAATTTTTATATAAAGTTATTGAATGAATATTTTAATGTTCATCATTAAAATCTGTATGACGTTTAGCCTCTCGCTGAGACCTACGACCAGCCTTCGAAATTTCTGGACTATATGTTTCAAAATAATTCGGATTAAGCGACAATTCATCTCTATAATTTGCTCTTTCTTCTGGCGCTATCTTAAAAAACTCTGCACACGGTATTGCATCTGGGTCATCATAGCATGCACCTTTACATTTTGTACATAAAAGATGCGCTTTAGTTAGTCTATCATTACTACTTTCTTCTAATTCTTTTTTAAATTTTTCCTTAAATAAATCTGGATTATATCTTTCTCCATATATTAGCTCATAAGCTTTATGCCATTTTGTTTTTACAGTATTTGTCGGCATTTTAAATTTATTAGCAATTATTTTAAATGAACGTTTAGTCGAAATTTTTTTGTTATTATCTTCTAACCATTTTTCAAATATATTTAATGCTTCAATATCTTTATAAATATTATTATATTCATTTCGAATTTCAACCAATTTATTAAGTTGATTTCTAATAATTGTACAAACAATATCCAGATTAAGTCCAGGATTAGCTTTTACTTTAAATTTTATATAACCTTCTGCATCAATAAAATTTTCTTTAAACAATTCATGATTTTCACCTTTAAAAACAACTGCATCATTTAAGATTGTAAAATATTTCCGAAAATTATCTTGAAAATTCATTCGTGTTCTTTCTGTCTTAAAATTTTTTATTGCTTCATTATTAATTTTATCTTCAGCAACTTCGATTAAAACTTCTTCTTTTTCTATATCTTCATCTATTTCTTTTATGTTTTGGCTTATTCCATGTTTTACTTTAAAAAGTTCCTCTTCAACTTTAAAAAGAGTGTCACGGCATATCGGGAATTTTATTTCATATTTTTTACAAAAAACGTCAAGAATATTATAAAAATTTTCATATAACTCTTCAAATATTGGAATTAATAATTCATAAACTTCTTTTAAGTTTTGATCAGCCATTATATTACATACTTTAATAACATTTTCATAGTCAAAAAAATTAACATATTCTTCCCAAAATTTACCTTCTGGTGTTACTATTACAATCTTAACATTAAATTTTGATAAAATATTTTGACACGAAAAAGTATAATTTTCATATAAAAATTGTTTCACAACACCAACAAATTCATGTTCTGGTTTAATTTTTTCTATGATTTTTTCATATTGTCCATGAGAAACTTTTTCAATTTGTTTTTTTATTATATCGTACTCTTCAAAATAAAACTTATTTAACTTCATTTTTTTAGTATAAAAAATGGCTAAATCTACAACATTTTCATAAGTTTTAGTAAAACTCTTCTTAGACATTTTTCCTCCTACAATTGATTTTCTAGTATTACAATTCATATTAAAACTAAATGAAAGTAAAACAAAACAATTTTATTAATGCCAGTCCCTTAAAAACATATAAAAAACTTGAAAATTGTAACATAAAACCCATTTTTATACAATATATAATTTTTTATTGCACCTAACTTAATAGAGGCATAAAATAAGGTGAGGTGATAGAGATGTATAATAAAATTCAGGTAAAAACTGCCGCATTAACCGATGAAGTTGAGTACAATAAGCCTGTTACAATAAACGGCAAGAGCGTTATTCCAACTCGCGAAACTTATATTAAAATCGGGCCGTCGCTGACAATGAATTCAATTCCGGCGGCTTTCGGAAATTTAATGGCTTCGAATGTATCCGTGACAACCGATTTAACAAAAGCAATTATCGCTATACTTGCTGGTGCAGGGGCCGGGTACGGTATTAATAACCTTACAAAAAATTATGCTAATAACCAATACACCACAGCAGCGCTTCTCGGTCTCGGCGGTATTGGAAGCACTACTCTTTCTTATCTTTCAAGGCGCATTTTAGATCGTTTCGAAAATAATACAAAAAAATAATGTAAAACGCGGGTTCATTCCCGCGTTTGCTGCATTCGGTTACTGAAGTTTAATTGTTTCAGTTGTACCAAATACCCAGCCTTTAGTTGTATCTGTTCTGGCTGATGTTTTGTCGATGCTGGTTTTTTCAGTGCTGAAGTTTAAGGTGCTCCCTGATTCCGCTGAAATTCTTTTTCCCGTCGAATCACAAAAGCCCATTAATGACACTGCATCTCTGATTTCACCATATTTTGACATAATAATCACTCCTCTTGATTTTAATACATAAACTTATACCGTAATTAAAAATTCTTTGGGCTAAAAAAAACGCGGGAATAACCCCGCGTAAACCTTGAAACTTTAATTATTACAGGCATCTTGCCGCTTCAGCGACTGATACTGTTAATACTGATTTTTCTGGTTCCTTTTCTTTTGATTCCGCTTTTTCATCATTTTTCATCGCTTTTAGCAGATCCATCGCACCGTTTAAATCACCTTCAATTTTTTCGATGGCTTTGCCGTCGTCTGTTGAGATTATTTTTAATATTTCCTTGGACATACAAATCACGTTCCTTTTTTTGAAATTGCTTACCCTCCCTGACTTATAACATAATAAGATAAATTATCGCTCAGAGTCTATAATTATAGAAACATCAGTCTTTTCAGAAAATATCCAGCCAGTCGTTGTAAGCCTTTCAAAATGAGTCTTGTCGATTAATATATCTTCATTTTCATAATTCATAAAGCCTCTTGACCGGGCAACTATCTTTTTATTATTGCAAAAACTTATCAATTCAACAATATCTTTAAGTTCCGTTGTCGATAACAAGCAGCCTCCTTATAATTTGTTTATTCTTACAATGCTTTTAAAACCATTCCAGATTTCTTTAGTACCTTTAACAGCTTCATTTACATTGCCTTTATTCCGACTATCTTTAACGCTAGTAATGACTTTTATTATCCTGTAACTGCCGTTAATAAGCAATTTCAACCCGTGGATATAATTTTTCATTCGTGCTCCTTTCCGCTATGCAACTAATTGACAGGCTTGCATTTTTTCTACTTTTAAAATCTCAAATACTTTACGGGCCGCCTGATCAATCCGGCTAATTGACTTCCTTATCGCCGCGCCATTACCGCCCCAGGCCGCTATATAAAACTCCGATGGAATATCAACGCCAAAATAACTGCCAACAACATAGGCGGTTGCCTCGGCTTCTAATTCAGCCACAGGGGCTTCTGCTTCTGTTACTCCGGCACTATGGCCAAGGCAATAATGCGACAGTTCATGAAGTATAGTGGCATACTGAGCATTAGGGCTGTTATTTTTATTAACTGCAATTCTTTTTTCAGTTATGTATCCATTCAACCCTTCACGCAGCGGTATAAAATCTATTGATAGGCCGTGATCTTTAATTCTTTGAATAAGGCTGATAAAATGAACCACAGACACTTCTTTATTTAACTGACGATGCGGTGCGTCCTTGTTAGTAGCTACTTTCGCCGTCTGGCTTATATCGAATACCGGCTTTGAAACAAAAATTGTCGCTGTTTTATATTCCGGTCTCGTTTTACCTGTAATATCATTCAAATTGCTCATTGAGCCAGCATTATCTGATTCAAAGTTTTGAATTTTCTTTAGATTAATCGGAGTTAATATGTTAAGTGCGTGTTCGCCACGCAGAATACGATAACCCCATTTATTCCATAACGGAAACGGCGCTAACCACAGATTTTCAATAACTTCAAAAGTAAACGGCTTCTTATGACGTTCACAAACCTGTATTGCTGCGGTTATAATGTTATTCAGACTGTAATTGTGATGATTTTTTGAACGGGTTGATAGGACCTTAACCAGATCGTCGCGAGTAATACTTGCCAGCCGTTCTTCTAATATTTTCAAAATGTTTTTTACGTTCTCATTCATTGATTGCCTCCACTTATAATTATTAGTGACAAAGCCGCATTTATTATGTGACCTCGCCTGCACTCAGTTTTTACCTATTTTTTTATCTTCTTTACGCTGGCCCTGATTCGTACGTACCTTTCGCCGCTGTATAAGCTCCGACAACCCGGCAGAAATTATTGAGTTATCCTTATTGTAACCATTTTGAAGCGGCTCACTTATTAAATGCGCCTGACTATTAATTGTAGGATTATCAGCAGGTATTGCTGCCGCGGTTTCGGCCTTTTCAGTACATCTGCCTTTGATTAACCAGTAACTTATACTTAATATCCATAATGTAAATATTTTTAAGATTTGGTCCATAACAACCTCCCCCGTTTTAATCGTTTTGATAATTACAACTAAACAAGCTGAATGACAAGTGTTTTGGTTGTTGTAACTGCTGTATTTTATTGTAATTTTACTGTAATTATTACAGGTAGTGTAGTAGTTGTAGCTGTAATTGCTGTAAAAACACCCGTAGGGTGTTTACAACATTACAACAACAGCTACGATTAGCTAGTTTTATAACTATGCAGCGTTTCCTTTCTGAATAAACATATCAAAGCCAAGAAGGTCTTTCGATAACTCACGCCCGTAATCATCACAATATTCATCAACACTGTATATATTGTCTAAAGTCATCCGGCCATTTTCAAATTCATAGATACCGGTAAAACCCATTCTTGATTCAACATATTTAAGAGTAAATAACACTTCTGGAAATCTTCTGGCTAATGTCTCTATAACTCGATACGGCGGCGTCCACGCAGTATTAAAGGTGATGCACTGGCTATCGCTGTCATAAACGCAATCATACGCGTTTCTTGACGTGCCCCAGTGTTTATTACACCAGCGGTCCCAGGCAGCTTTACTGGTATGAAGCGGCTCAGGTAATATTTTGTTGAAATCAATCGTGCCTATACCGTCTGTTTCGCCCTCAAGGTTATCTTTATCTTTCTTTATAAATTCAAGAGCCTCAATAACTTTATCTTCTGACATAGACGTTAAAGTAAGCTGATTTATACAATGATTTGCCATATTATTTTTCCCCTTTCAAAAATACAAAAGCGGAGCCGATATTCAACTCCGCCTATTTTTAACTCGTACTTATATTATTTTTAATTATAAGCCTGACATTAAACGTGCTTTTAAGTCTTGTTTTTGCTGCTCCGTAGCCGATATGAACGGCACGCCTATAAGTTCCTTCACTGCCTGACTTCCGGCAGCGTTCGTAGCATCCTGCGGCAACCGGCCTGCCTGTTTCAAAAGGTCAACCAATTCTGACATTCTAACTCGTTCGTTTTTATCGGATTGAAATGCTATTATGTTATTTAATGTTTTAGCTTCATTTGTAGAAGCCGTAGTAACAGGCAGCTCATTTATCGTTTTTTTCTTTATTGGTTCATTTCTGGTTTCTAACTCAATAACGCTATCCGCCACGGCCTTGCCTTTTTCAGCTTTTAATTTGCCCAGCCGCAATGCCGTTGACGTGCTTAAGTAATACCGTGAGTCGCCGCTAATCGGCAGAGATTCAAGACCATGCTCGAAAAGATAATCTTTAATAACTGCTTTACCCTTATCGACAAGCGCTTCAAGTGCATATAAATCATTTGCCATTACTGATATACTTTGACTGTTAAGCTTCTCCGGTATCTTGAAATTTTTAACAGCCGGACATAGTTCTGCATAATCGCAACGGCTGCAATGTGGTCCCGGCACTGCTTCAAATTTTTCTTCAATCGCAATTTTATCAATGGCTGCTGATAATGTAATCGATAATTTAGCCATGTCATCTTCGAAATATGTTTTAAGATCATAGTAATCAGGGGGGATATATGCGAAGGCACAGTGAATAACATCTACTTCAGGATGCTTTTGTTTTACGGCAAGAGCGTATATCTGAAGCTGAAGTTCATCAATATGGCTACCCGGATATCCTTTGAAATCAACAATAACAGCTTGGTTGCCACGAACTGCATAGACATCGATGCGTCCGATAATGTCAAACGTAATGTAATCAAGCTTGAATTCAGCTTCAACCGCAGTAACAGGTCCGAGTATTCTTGCGCAAAAGTTTTTTAAACGCCCGCCTAAGTTTGATTTTGATACGGTACCTTCAAGCAAATGCTTTTCAATTTCATTATGACGCTTAGTGCCTGCATTTTGAATCTCCGACGGCAAAGGCTTTTTTTCAGTCATATAAAACTTAAACATTGCCGGACATGAGAGATAACGGCTGATACTTGAATATGACAGGTGATTAATATTTATGCTGTTATTCATGCCGCCACCTGCCTTGCTGCCTGTGTTACATTAGCAGCTAACACCTCGATTATTTTTTCCTGCTGACCGTTATAGGTACGCCATAGTGAAATGATATCAGAGGTTGGCACTCTTAATCGGCTGAATAAAGCTTTTAATTCTGGTTTTAAGATTCCGGCTATTTGCTGGATAGTCGGTTCTTTAGTAATTTTTGATAAATCTGGCGATGGTTCGTTTTTAGCATGTTCAGTCATTGCAGGAGCCTGAACCGTGTTTGAATTTGTTATTTGAATATTCGAATTATTAAGCCATTCTTTTAGCATAACACCCGTCTGCTCATTCGGTACAAAACACTTGCCGTCAAATAAATTTGTGCGGTCCTTTGTAGCTATTGCAATATGTTCTTGAGACAGTTCGATATAAACGCTGAATTCATATTCGACACCTTCGCGTTGCACCGGCGCCAGACCAACCTTACGAACCTGATTTCTGCCGTTATTATTTTCAATAACGTAGTCCTGTTTTGCACGCATGGTTGCAATGATATGACATTTTGAGCATACTATTGCGTCAATAAATTTATTTTGAAGCGGTGTTACTTCTTTCCAGGCAGAAAACGAATTGCCGCCTTTGGCTGATTTCTGAATGGTATCATGCAAGTCTAATAAGCCGCCGGACCCAGCCCAGGCATGAGATAAAGAATCGATAATAACAACCGAGTATCCTGATTTTTCTGCTACCGATATTGCTTCGATGTACTTTTCAGGCGAGTATGGCGGCTCAATGTTTAAAACATCGAAATTGAAAATTCCGGCATAAAGCGAAGCTGAACCCCGTTCGGTATCAATAACGGCTATACCGCCGCCAATGCCTTTCGCTATTTGAAGTGCCGAGTATGTTTTCCCGCTGCCAGCGGCTCCTGATATGGCTATTCTAAGCCTGCTTTCGGTTTTTGTAGCTTTTTTAAATTCCATAAAATCACTTCCTTAAAAAATAATTGAATCCTATTACTTATAACGTTTTTACTGTTGTTGCGAACCAGAAATTAAGTGCGTATAATAATAAATAATAATATTTAAGGAGGCACAAAAATGGTGCAAAATAATTATACTAACAAGATTGAAGTAAAAAATTCTAAGGACGAGGTAATCGGCTACAGGCATGAAGTTTATAAGGAGTTACCATACGGCTTTAAAATATCGGAAACCGTGGATTTTGACTTGAATATGAGCATTATTAGAAAAGAAATGTCTAAAATGAATAGAAAAAATAGAACTATAGCTTACTCATTATGGTCTAATAATAAAGGCAATATTGTATTCGATTCATGGACACGAACCTATACTCCTGACGGCAACACCCGCCAAATCGTACATTATGATATTAATGGAGAGCCGGTATCAAAAGAAATTTTTCATTACAATATTGATGATAATCGGTCTTACACTGCCACATACCATTATAATACCGATGGGACAATAAAGTATGAGAAAAGCTATTTCAACGGACCAATAATAAGAATTATCGAATTTACTTCTGACGGAATGGTTATAAAAAATGAGCAGCCTAGTATTAGTTACGATAATTCTAATTATAATGCTGAAAAATTAAGAAGGATTTATCTGAAAAGCAAAGTTAAAGAGTCAATAGCAGAGGCATTTAATATGGAATAATAGACTTTTAAGTACTTATTAGATTAACCGACAAAACAGCCCTACTTTCTATTGAAAATGTGGTTTTTTTATATGACATATATTTTAGAAGTAACATTCATCTACTACTAGTCATCTTTTTATAGAACATACATTGGAACGATAAAACTGCTTCGGCCAAAAGAATTATGCTAATTTAGTTCCACTGTTCCGGTTGTTCCTACTTTTAAACAAGTTAAAATAATCAAAAAAAATAGCCGCGAGGATATTGCGGCTATTAAAAAAATATTTTATTGTGTTATTTCAAGTTATTATTCAAGTATTTTTACAATATCATCGTATTTATCCTGCTTAGCCTTTGATAAAGGTGATTGACCATAATTGTTCTTAATATCTTTTTTTGCCTCTTTACTCAAAAGTAATTTCACGAGATCGGCTTTACCGGTTGAAATTGAAAACATTAACGGAGTATCGCCAAGCACGTTTTTAGCATTAACATTAGCGCCTTTTTCAATAAGATATTTTATTATTTCAAGATTATCGCACTTGGATACCGCCACCATTAAAGGAGTCGCCCCATCATCAGAAACTTTTGAATTAATGTCGGCTCCTTTTTCGACTAATAATTTTATAATATCAAAATTACTATTTTCAATAGCTTTCATCAATGCCATCGATTTTTCGGCTTTAACGTCAGCATTATAATTTAAAAGCAATTTTACAATTTCCGTATTATCTTTACTGACGGCCAATATAAGAGCATCATATCGATCAATCGTTTTTGCATTTACTTCGCCGTTATTTTTGAGAATAAGTTCAGCGGCTTCATAATTATTGTTAATAGCACTTACCATAAGAGGCGTGAGATTATTGGCAATTTTTGCATTAAGATTAGCGCCTTTTTCAATAAGCATATTAATAATATCGCTATCGCCTTTTATAATTGCAAGCGCCAGAGGACTGAGGCCCGAACTGGTTTTAATGTTGACATTGACGTTAGCGTCTATCATTGTTTTTACCCGTTCCTTATTCGCCCCTTGAATTTCTTTCATTAATTCCGGAAAATCTTTAATTTCGTCTTTGGAAATTTTTGTAACTATCCCATTAAAAACATCCAATGAATTATCAGTGTTGCCTTGCGCAAAAGCTAAAGAAGATAATAATAAAACAATAACGATAACGCTCAAAATACCTTTTAAAATTTTCATATTGTGTCCTCCTGATATATTTTTTAGTTGCTTGGCCTTACAACACAAAAATAAAAGCAATTTCGATGCCAATAAAAAAATATATTAAAACATTTACAATTATTGATTTTTCAAATTTGAATAAGAAATAACAATATAATTATTTTTATATTTAGATAAATTATTTTACATCAATCATTTAGTTAAAAATATCTTTATTCATAAATTAAATACTATTCTTATGTTAAGCATGACATCAAACAAAAGCTGTTGTTATAAGACTGATACAAGAAAATTCTTTGGCGCTCAATAATTCAGCACAATATTATTTAACTCATTTTTGGGGCGGATATTCTTTAAAGGTATTATCGGCTGCATCATAGTAAGTAAGCGCTTCAGTATTAACACATATAGCAAGAAGAAACTTATCATTTTTAATGTTCATTAATTTTTCAACACACCAGCCTTTCGCAAGTATTTTGTTTAACTCATCCGTTAACGTGTGTAATTTTTCCGAACCAGTCTCAAAAAGAAATGCTTTTCTCATTTTACTTTCCTCCAATTTTATAAGACGAAATTATGCCAACTGAATATTTTTAACATATCACAGCGACAGACTACATTTTTATTGTACCTTTTATGATATCAGGGAAGTCGTGTTATATAAAAGTTTAAGATTAAGAGATAAACTATTATTTTAAATTATGAAATATTTTCTATCTATATATTCAAATAATCAATTACTTTATCATATTCACTATGACAAAAATTTACTTTAATATTTTTATATAGTTCACTATTACTGAACCCCACTTCACCGGCAGCGCGGGAAGCATTTCCAGCCATAGAATAGACAACTTTTAAGGCAAGATCAAAATCAGGAGAATAATAAGCTTCTATTAAAAATCCAGGTTTAACTTTTCTGATATGTTTAAGCTCGGCTTTTGAATCTTCCGGCATTGCAGGAGCTAACATAATTACCTTATTTATTTTTGCAAGCAATTCGCCATCATTACAAATTTTTAAAAAATCATGAACAATACGAGTGCCAAGACTGAATGAAATAATTGAAATATCATTAATATTGTTAATATTTTGTTTCAAATATTTTTCCAGGGATCTTCCGAGAATACATGAACGCGCCTGACTCAGTGTAAAATCAGACTTGGTATCACTTTTTAAAATTTTTTCAATAAGACTTACAGTGCTTCTTTCTATTGTATCCGAGGCAAAATTTTTCATTATTTGAGAGATATCCGAAATAACTGAGGAATTAATATTACCAGAATTCCATAAAAATGGTATCAATATTTGTTTTTCAGGATTCAAAACCGATGCAAGTTTTTTCAGGACAGGACTTTCCGAGCCATTACCGCCATAACCGTGAACATAAATTACAGCGTTTTTATTGTTCATCAATATCCTCCAGAGGCGTTAAGTAAACCTGGCAAATTAAACTGACAAGTTTTTCTTCATCGGCTCCAAAAATAGCTTCAAGAATATCGTGCGCAGTCCATGCCCATAAAAATGCATTTAAGTAACCAAGTATGACTTTTGTCCATTGCACAGCAACATTCATAGCTATTTTTTTGCCAATTAAACCGCCAATTTGTTTATTAAATAATGCGGCCGCCTTAGCGACAGTAATATATGTTTTAAAACCGCCGGCACTGGCTGATTTAAAAATCGCTGCGGCAATAAACCTTGCGCCCTTAGGGGTTAATTTTAATTTTTTTATGTACTCTTGAAAATACTCATTTTGCTCTATAAATTTATCGATTTCACCAAGCTGCTCTTGGGAAATATTTTTTAATTCCGATTCGGCACAATAATCAAATATCATGCATTCAAGATTTTTTACCACTGCATTATTTAATATTTCTTGATAATCAAATATTTTGGTAAATTCGATATCTTCATTTTTATCATCAGCGACATCAAATCCAAATAGCATTTTAATTTTATCAAAAAAAGACAGGTTTGGGTTTTTACGATGTTTATATATTACAAGAATTTGATTGTTATTATTGAAAGCTTCTAACTCATTTTTAAACTTTCCTTTATAATGATCAGTCGAAAATCCATTTTTTGTTTCAATAAGTCCGGCCATTTTAGGCTTGGAAGAAATACTTTTAAAAGCTATAATTTCAAATTTTTCGTTACTTTCCAGAATAAAAAGATCGTGTTCATTATATTTAAATCTAAATCCGGCATATCGGAACGCTCGTTCATCTTGTTGCACATTATCAGAAATATTTAATTTATTGCAAACACGTTCAACAATTTCATACCACGAAGGATAACTCCCTAATGGATTAGCCTTTTCATACCATGCCATAGATTTTCCTAAAACCGAATCCATTATTTTTAACGCGGTCTGTTCAATATCATTATAGTCAGTAATACTTATTCCAAGACCATCAACAGTTTGTTTTAGAGAATCTTTATCCATTTGTTTTATTGCTTGAAATGGTCTATTTAGATATGTTTTATTAACAGTAATAATATCCATATATACTTCGCTTATATTTACTAATTTTTCATTTTAATTAATTTCAACTATTATTTTGTTTTTTTCTTTCGCCTGATCTTAAGGTGTCCATCAGAATATTCAATCTCATCATATTCTTTCCAAATCGCTAGTAATAATCCAATACCTACAAAAATAATTGATAATATTAAAGCAATTTCAACTCCTGTAAAACTAGCAATTTGTGCCGCAAATATCGTAGTAAACGGAGTTGTAACAATTAAAGTAGTAATAATTCCAAGTGCAATTTTACCTATTGATATTATTTTTCTACCATTATGAACTTGCTTGGCAAGTTCTCCAAGAATGACTATTTCTTCTACTTTATCATTTTTAGCTTTTTCCAATTCTTCTTTAGTTTTTACAGTGATACTATTCATAAATATTTTCCTTTTATATTCTATAAATTCAACCAAAACATTCCTAAATTAATAATTACAAATTTATCTTTTTTATTTTAATGTGAAAGTAATTCAATTAATGCCTTATCTTTATTCATTTCTTTAGCTATCATTAATGCCGTCTTTCCATCATTATTAATAATTTTGGTATCAATCCCTTTTTCAATTAAATATTTTGCTATTTCAAAATTATAATTTTTTATAGCAATTATTAAAGCAGTTTCATTATTATCATACATTTTTTTAAAATCTAACCCTTTTTCAATTAAATATTTTACAATTTGAAGATTTCCTGTACCATTATAACTTATTATACCACCATATTTAATAATTTCATAATAAAGTGCGTCTTTATTATATTCATCCCTAACATCTAATTTGGCTCCGTTATCAACTAAAATTTTAATTATTTCCAAATTCCCAGAATATATAATAGCGTAATTTAATGGACTATGTTTAGTAAAATTTCTAAGTAATCTTTTTTGGGTATTATTTATATCTGCACCACGTTTAATTAAATTGGAAAGTTGCTCTGGATTATTACTATCTATAGCAGAAAATATTTTTTTATTAATTTCTTCATTAGCTTGAGCTAATAATTTTTCAGAGGTTACTATTACATAACAAATTGAAAAAATAACTAAAAATAAGATTATTATTACTTTTTTTAAAAACATTTCTTTCCCTCCAAATAATTTTAATACGAATTAAAAAAACTTTATCACTTATGAATATTTATTGCAGTACCATAAGCAATTACTTCAGCGCATCCAGAAGTAATATTAACACTCTGAAACCTGAATCCCATAATTGCATTTGCGTTTTCTTTTTCAGCTTTAATAATTAATTCATTAGTGGCTTTATTAACAGCTTCTTCAAGAAGATTTTTATAAGTTATTATTTCACCTCCAATTATATTTTTTATATTTGCAGCAATATCTTTATCAGCTCGCGCAGAATATACAGTGCATGCTGTAACTAAACCAATAATGTCATAAGATATGGAAGATAATTGATCATTAGTGATAATTAACATTTCTATCTCCTCAAATAATTTGAAATATTTCAGTTATTAATTTATTTTTCTCTTATTGTAACTTTATTTGAAGAAATATTATCTTCTACTGGTTTAATAGTAATAACTTCACCATTATTAATAGTAGACGGTTCTTTTAATTGCTCATCAATTTCTTTCTTTCCTTTAATCACTATTATAATAGTTTGTATAATATTCTTAAGAAACATATTAAAAATCTTAAAACAAATTATTAAAAATAATAAAACTATAATTATTATTGCAAGAAAATTTAAATCAATAACAAAAAAAGAAACTTTAATACAAATATCTGCAAATATTTGAGGTGGTATTGAAAGAAAAAATGCTGCAAGAGAAATTTTAAACGGAGTTAATTCATCTACTTGATAACCCAATTCTTTCACTAAATGCTTTATAACTTGAATTCTTCCCACATCACCAGAAGTAGCTACGCCCATTTGAGCATTAACATTAGTGTAATATATCATAAAAATAAATATTGTTAATAACAATAGAATGATCTTTTTTTTCATTTTTGCCTCCTAATTATATATGACGTTTTATATATATATCTGTAATATATATTTTTTATGTTTTTCACGAACACTTTTTCCGATAAATTTTATTATATTTTAATTGATTACTTTAAATCTTAGAAAGAATTTTTTCATTTACTTCCCCAATTTCTTTATATGTTACAACAATTTTACCCAAGTTATATTTTTTTAGAAGCTCTATTATCTCATCTATAGAAATCTTATCACTATTTAATAATTTCAATATATTGATTTTTTCTTTTGAGTATAGTTCCTTAAATTCCTTAAATTGCTGTTGTTTTGAAACCAGATCGTATTTGGCTATAAATAACATACAATTAGAATAATCATTTTCAGTTAAAATATTTTTTGTTATGAATATCATAGCATCTTTGTCAATCATTATATTGTTAATAAAATTCATTTTTAAAACATTATTACTGTTATTAAATGCCTTTGAGATATTTAATATTTCATTTGAATATTCTGCCATAGATGAAAGTTTGGCAGGTGGAAACTTTATTAATTTTTCGAAGGGAAAATCAATTTTACGCAAAAGAGTATAGCCCGCCCTTGCTTTTGTATCTAAAGGATCTTTAAATTCATTTTTAAATCTTAATCCTAATTCAATTTCAGTTGAAGCGTCAGAGTTTTTTAATAAATCAATAAATTCCATACCAAAATAATTTTCACAGTCGATAAGTCTTTTCGTATATAATTTATAATAATTAAAAACATCTGGATTACTGTCAAGGTATTTAAATGCTTTATCATCACCCATATCACATATAAATTGATATTTGATTTCTAATGGTTCGGTTCCCCATTTATCTCTAAATATCTTTTGAATCGCATTAATTTTGGTTTTTAATTTGGCCAATTCTATTTCATCGGAATTATTTAATAATTTTTCAGCTATATTTCGAGTATGTTCTGTTGTATGGTCATCGTTAAGATTTTGTTTTAATTTAATTTTTTGATTACCAACAGTCTCAGAAATTTCTGTTGATAATTTTTCAATATTTTTATCTAATTCACTTTCAAATTCTTTTTTGGCTTCTTTAAGACTTTCATCATAAGATTTTACAACTTCTTCAACAACATTGCTTCGCATTGATATAATATCATAACCCAAGCCAACAGCTATTATAGCAAGATCCAAAACAGGTCCTGACTTAGCATTAATTAACGCTCTTCCAACTGTAGATGAAAGAAGTCTCTTAATAATTTCTTCTCCTGTAATTTTAGTAATACAGGTAATAATTTTTTCACCCATAACTCTCCTAAAAATAATCCAGCCAGCTGAAGATTGAAGTTTTGAAGTAGAAAGAATCTTACCGAATGTTGGATTATTTCTAATTTCATTTAATGTCGTGGAATAAATGTTAATAAAATCTGTTTTTGATAAAACAAATTTTTCAGTAACATCTTTTGATATCTCAAAATTAGCTTTAGCTTCATCTTTTACGATATTTTTCATTTTTAAAAAATATGAATTTAATTCACTACTCATAAAATCTGTTATGGTAATTATACTTTCTAAAGCAAATTTTTCAATTTCTTTATTTATATCAATTTTTGTTTTTATTTGATCGCTTAATTTATTAAAATATTCATTCCTCCAGTTGTCTTTACAAAAATTATGTAAATCTGAAGTTGATATATAACTATCTACATTTGGTCTAATCTTCGATACAATATCATTGTTTAAATCATCATATTTTTTTAAAATCTGTTCCTTTATTTTATTTAATTTAGGTGTGGTCTCTGAACATTCAATTTTATCTAATTTTTCTTCAATAGATTTTTTCATAGATTCCGATCGGTCTTTATCCCGAATTTGTTGCGCCATAATGGATACTGGCATAATAAAAATCATGACGAATAGAAATAACAATACTTTTTTCATTTTAATTCACCTCAAAACTAATATATCCATGGAAAGTAAGAATCTTTTTTCTTTTTAGCTTTTTCTAAAAGAATTACAGCATCATTTTTTTTTATTGAATCTAGCTTATCATATTTTTCAGAAATAGCAAATTCAAAACATTTAATTGCCTCCTCATAAATTCCTTTATTAAAATAATAATGTCCAAGCCAATAATAAGTCAATGAAGTTTTCTTTAACTCAAGTGATTTTTTTAAATATATTTCAGCTTCATCTAGTTTATTCAATTTTGTCATATCATAATATCCAATTAAATAATATATAAAATATTCTTCTGGTTCATATCTTGTAACTTTTTCTAAAAATTCAACAGTTTTGTTAAAATCTTCTAATATAACATATGTATTAGCAATTGCCATACATAATTGAGCTTTTTGGGAATTATCACTAATATTATTTAATCCTTCATTTAAATTTGTAAGCGCATTGTTATGATCTTTTTTTGAATTATAACAAGCAGCTAAATTTAAATATATTATATAATTGTTTTTATCTCTCATTTTAAATTCTGAAAACGCATCAATTGCTTTATCATATTGCTTTAAATCGGAACATAAAATACCTTTTTCGAAATAATATTTTTTTGAATCAAGATCCAACGTGATTGCTTTATTAATATTTAAAAGTGCTTCTTCATATTTTTTCAAATTACGATATGATAGATATTCATAAAAATAAATAGCAGAGTTTTTTTCAGATACTAAGTATTTATCAGCATATTCAATACATTGATCATATTCTTTTATTACATATGATAATTTTGTTAAAAAATTTAAACTATCTTTATAGAGATTACTTTTCGGCTTAGAATTTTTATAAGCAATAATAAAACTATCAATAGCATTTTTTATAATTTCATTCTCTTTAATTGTAAAATCTCTATTAAAGGTAACATTCATTTTAAAATCATTTATTTGACACAACAAATACAGTCCATTGTAATATTTTTCTATGTCTTTTCTTCCTAAATTTGCCACTGCCTTTAAATATGTATTTACATCATTTTCATTTTTATTTATTATAGCAAGCTCTAATTTACATTTTAAATAACTTATATCATTTTCAAAATTACTATTTAATTTTTTTAGTTTTTCATTATATTGATCAGCAAGTAAAAAGTTATTATTCATATAATTTATTTTAGAGCCTGATAATAGATATATCAAATAATAACTAGATTTTTCAACTTTTTTATCATCAATTTTATTATAAATTTCAAGTAAAGAATTTATTTCTTTAGTTTCAATTTTTTCACTTTCATATTTATCAAAAATTCCATATATTTCTGCAGCATTTTTTATAATCTCACGCTCAACAAGATTTTCTATATTCTCTACTATTTCTAATGATTTATTGTATTTTTTTAGTTTAAAATTATTCATTATACTATATTCTATCAATTCTTGATTTGCCGAATTAAATTTTAACAATTCATCACATAAATAGCTTGAATTTTCATATTTTTCTAAATAAAATAAACTCTTCATTAACATTATATTTGCTTCAATATTATTAGCATCTGATCTCAAAATTTCTTCACATAAATTTTTTAATTCAATATATTTTTTATCATTATAAAGCGTTTGAATTTTTTGATTTTGTTTTGCTTTTTCAATAATATCTCCAGAATCAAAAGATATTTTATTGCCTTTTTTTATTATTATTTCATTTGATGTTTCAATAATATTAGCAAAAGAAAAAATATCATATACTTTATAAACATTAATTTTTGCTATAACTTCATTTGAATCGCTGAAAACTTTAAAATTATCATTATCTTGAACCGAGTCAATTTTTCCTTTATTTATTTTTACTGTAAGAGAATTTGCATCAATTATTTCTCCAAAAAAATTTATTCCATAGCATATTTCAGGACAAAATATAAAAATCATCAGTATAAAAAACATACTTTGTCTAATTATACTGATTTTGTTTATGTTATTCCATATAGTCATTATGCTTTCTCCTTTTTAAATAAAAATTCAGTTTTCTATTTACATTTCTTTATCTCATATTCCTTAACCTCCTCAGGAAACTCACTTTTAATATCATTATACAGTTTAACTACACGATTATTATCATTTACCATTTCTTCTTCGGCTTTCTGTATGCGCTTAAATTTTTCTATCAGTTCAGGAGCTTCACCCGTTATAAAACGAATGAATTTTTCTATAAATGTCCTTGCGGCTTTTTGACGCTCTATTTCGGCCCTAAGTTCGGCAATTTCCTGCTCGCGAAGACGGTTTATTTTTTCAAGCTCAAGAATGGCATTTTGAAGTTCTCTTATTCTTACTGCCGCTTTACTTTCACCGAATAGTTTTCCGATTATATAGCCAATCGCCGCTCCGCCGCCAAACCAAATTAAAGGTATCGCTGGTATAGGCATTTTTGCTCCTTCATCAAAAGTTAGTTAACAAACTAACTGAGTTTTCAACATTAGCCGCCAGAAATAAATATTTTGATGTATTATAACTATCATTTCGTAAGGCTTTAAGCTCTGAAAGGTTGTTCATTATTTTTTTAAAATCTTTATCGTTTTCTTTATCTAATTTAATAATCGCCGAATTCAAGTTCCAGCAATATTTTAAAAGTGCCGTTAAACTGGTATAATTAACCCATGAACGCCACCTTAATGTCATAGCCGCGCCTGGAATTGTATGAGCCGCAATAAGAACCGCAAGCGTTGTTACGCCATGAGCAATAATACCCATTTGAGCTTTTTTTAATGAACATTCAGAAGTTTTGTTATACTTATGGTAACCCCATAACAAAAGTTCAGTTGCTCCGGTCGAAACGGCATCATCCATCCTGAACGCAGAATAATGACTCAAGGAAGCCGGAGATATTATATCAGTAACATTTTTTTGTCCAAGAATTTTTGCAATGTAATCGCCAAAAAGATTGGTGCCAGGAATAGGTATGCCTGTCCGTCCGAATGAATCTGTCAAAAGATGTTGAAAAGTTCTGAACACGCCTGAAATGCAACCATATTCTGAAACCATTTCAGGAAGAATTGATAAAATGTCATGGCCTTCAATAAAACGATGAAAAGCTCCTCCGGCCTTTGTCGAATCCATTATTAAATCTGAATTTCCGCCAAATATATTTTGAATAAAGCCCGGAAGTTTACCGGAATCGGCAAGTTTCTGAACATCGTTCAGCTGTTTTGATATATTATTATCTTGCGGTCCGATAGAAGGAAGAAAAGCACTTACAACACCTATAAGAAAAGCAGCGAGTAAATCGGTTTTGTTAAGAGTATCAATTACCGGTTTTAATTTTATATCGTCAGGTTTTATGCTATATTCTGCTAATTTATTTTTAGACTGCTCAAAAAGTGTATTCCATGATAAGCTATTTTCGATATGATGATATTGAAGATTAGTATTTTTTATTTCCTTGCTTGAATAGGATGGCGCCTTTGAGAAACCAATGCTTCGGGCAAGATTTTCCCATTCATCAGTTTCACTTTTAGCATAAGTTTTTAATTCAGCGATGTTTTTATATTGTTCTTCAGCCCTTAATTCAAGAGCTTTTATAACAATTGCAAAATCATCGACCATAAAACACATCCTAAAGTTTAATATAAAAAATCAACTTTATATTTTTTATTTAGGTTATATCGTGCCAAAAATTTTTCGCAATAAATTATAAAATAACCTGTAATATTTTTAAGTATTTTCACACAAACTATATATAAATGTCAAGTTTTTTTTGAATTGTCTGTTTTTTTCAATAAGTTTTCGAACTAAAAAATCACTGATTTCATATATTTTCACGATTAAAATTTATTGCAATAAAATTGTGAGTTAGTATTATTTACTCTGAAGTTTGGCAAGTAACATTTGAATAATATCAATGTCACAGACACTTTTTAACAAAGACACATTTTCAGCTTTAGAAATAATTTTTCTGAACTGCTTTTCATCTAAAACAGATTCATAATAAAAATAAGTCGAAACGTTTTTTTTAACAGGTTTTCGGACTGTGGTTTCTTTCGTTAAAATATTATGAAAATTTTCAAGCGAGTATACGTTTTTATAAGTATAATATTGCTTCCCGCAGAGGTAAGATTTAGAAAGCGCCGCCGATAGATTCTGCGCAATAGCCGCATAAATGTTAGAATATTCACTCTCAATCGCAGGATTTAATGAAAATAATTTTTTGAAATAATTAATTATATTGTCTTTTGATAGTTTTATAAAGCCGGCGATATTTTTTTTATTCGGCTTTTTTAATTTTCCAAATGTTGCGTCAAAACATTTTTCATCTATTTCACGAAGAGTTTCATAAGTAATATTCGAAATAAAATCAGCCGCGATTTGCATTTTAATAGATTTAATTTTATCGGCAAGTTCTTCAGTCAATGTCATTATTGAATTAAGCACCATAAAAAAGACATCGAATTCTTTTGTTAACTCGGGCGGATAATTCTTATTTTTAAAACATTTTTCACATATCGCCTCTTCGTAAAGATAATTATTACTCGATAACATTTTATTTGGCGCGTCAGGCATTATGGTTTTTAGCGATTGCTCCAATTGTCCGCCATATTTAGCAGCAAGAGTTTTTTGCCTGAATATTTCCTGATCGCCAAGAAACACAGATAAACAGCCACCTTTATATTCAACAGCTAAATTGAAGCCGCATTCAACGCAGTGATATATTTTGCCGCAAACATTTAAAGATGGCATATTTACCTCCTTAACTTCCGTCAGTCTTAGTCTTTGTGAAATTTCACGTTTTTTCAATTTTGCTTTAAGGCTTTGTATTGACATTTATTAAGAATTTTATATAAGCCGTATTGAAAATTTACTTTTTTGTAAAGAAGAAATCAGTTTAAACTCATAAATACATCTTGCATACTTAAGTAATAAATAAAAGAGGTACCAGGTGAAAAGAGCCTTGCAGCCCTTTTCACGATACCGCCTCGCCATCGAAAAGAAAACCAACGCATGGTAATAAATTATGAAGTGTACGATCGTAACCTGTCAAACTACAATGACTGACAGTAATTGATTCGGCGCCGTCATGTACGCCATTTATAGAACACCATATTGCAGTGCCGGCAGTTCAAGTTGAAAAGTTTCGGCATAATTTCGCCGGCGGTACAACTGGTGCGCGCCCAATCCAGGACAGGGTCCGCGTTCGCTTTTCCTATTCAAATGGCTGATATTAATTTATCAAAATTCTAAAGGGCCAATTTAATATATATTTCCAAAAAAATTATCTAAGTTATTTAAAAGTTTTATGCAGGACCTTTAATGCCCCGCATATATGTTGTTGCAGTCAAATCGCTTTTCCGTTATTCAATCAGGTCAGCCTGCCAATTCATCTGCTGAATACGGCTGTCGAATGTGCGGTACTCCTTCGAAAGCGCGTCAACCTGCTTCTGAATGGCAACTACATCCACGGTGCTGACAAACTTGATCTCGGTCCTGCTGTACCGATCCTGCTGCTGTGTTGCCGACTGCTTCAAATTGGCTAACGCGTTTCTGCGCGAAGCAATGTGGTCCCTGTCCGTTATTGCCTCCATCAGCGTCAAGCCGGGTTCCAATTCAACTGTGTTATTAGTCCGGTTGATCCTTTTGACAAGTACGTTTAATTCTTCAAGAACTATTTCGTACTCGGCCAGAAGTTTATTCGGATTCTCAGCCGGTTTCTCGCCTTCCTGAACCTGCGCGTTCTTCTCAAGACGCTGGCTTAATTCCGAAAGTTTTCGCTGTGCATCAGCTCTGAGATTGAGTGCTTCCGCGATTTTCATCAAATTTCCTCCTCTATTAATATGGTTTTACTTTACAAAATATGATAATTTGCCATTAAGCTATTCCGCTAAATCAACCTGCCAGTTCATCTGCTGAATGCGGCAGACAAGTTCCTGATGCTTTTTATCCAGCTCGTCAATCTGTTTCTGAATCTGAATTACATCAACCGAAGCGACAAACTTGACTTCACTAAGACTGTACCTTTTCTGCGGCATAACTGCGGCACTTTTGAACTTTTCCAGGACGGCCCGGCGCCATGCCAGACAATCCCTATCCGCAAGCGCTTCCATAAGAGTCCTCTCTGGTTCAAGCTGAGTACTGTTATTTGTTTTATTGATTCTTTTGACAAGTGTGTTTAACTCGTCAAAGGCACTTTCATACTCAAGAAGAAGATTATTCGGATCTTCGAACGGCTTTTCGCCTTCCTGAACCTGCGCGTTTCTGTCAAGCCGGATTTTCAATTCAAAAAGTTTACGGCGAACCTTCGTCCTGCGATTAAGCGCTTCGGCAAGTTTCATTTAATTCCCTCCAATAACTTCAATTTCATTTTAAAAAGACCGCTTCATCATTTTTATATGGCTTATTTGTTTGCGCTCGGATGCAGCAGCTGCCACACCCTCACGGTAGTTAATAAATAATACTTCCTATAGCGTCCCGCTGTGACGCTGGAAAAACAATTGGAATCGGTATGCAGATGACAGGAATCGAACCTGTCTTCATCCAATATCTGCTAAATATAAACGTAATGTTTTAATCATTTCCTGTCGATCAAAAAAACATATTCAATTGTTAAAAAACTTTAACTCTGGTCATTTATTTTCGATTTACTTTTACACAAATTGTAATTGCAACTTGCGTGCCAATTATATATCAAAGAATTCCATACGAATGCAAAAGTAGAAAAGTCTTATTTTCAGGCTTATTTAATTACATATCTTTTTTATAAATTATAAAAATTCACATTTAACCATATAACTTAATATTTAAAATTCAGTTCAATTATATGTTTTTTTATATTATTATAAATATTTTTACATAGCCTGATAATCAAGTTTCAGAAGTGTTTTAACTAATGTAACATGTTCGCGCAAACATTTTTATGTTTACATTTAACTTTTGCTATGATAAACTTTTCAATATATAATTTTTTTCTTTCTTATAATACTATTTAAATTTTCATAAACCGGAGCGCGAAATGAAAAATATTTATCTTACATGGCTTGATAATTATGATCTTGAGCAATTTTCAAAAGGACCTGATAATTTTGGCCCATTGACAGCGTTTCTAAATTCTAAAGAAGCCGTGCCTATTAATGAAATACATATACTATTTAACAAGAAAACTAAAAATATTGATCATGTAAATAATTTTTTAAAATATATCAGACATCAATATTCTGGAAAAAAAATCATAAACTTATATGAATTTGACTTAATAGATAAAGATTTTGTAAAAATTTTCAGCGCCGCCACTGAAGTCATAAAACAGATCGAAAAAGATTCTGCTGGTCAAAAGCTTAACTGGCACTTTCAAATCGGAGCCGGAACAGCCCAAATGTGCGCAATATGGCTCGTTCTTGCAAAAAGCAAATACCCGGCCATACTTATTATGACATCATTCGATAAAACCATCGGCAAATTCAAAAACAAAATTCATAACCCCGACATAAACATTGACAGCGACACTTTCGATTATCTCTCAAAATTAAAGCAAGCCGGCAATTTTAAAGAATGGGCAAATATTCCGGAATATAACTTAATAATACATAAAAATATTGAAATGAGAAAAATAATAAATGATGTTTATTTAATAGCCAAATATGACGTTCCGGTGCTGATACTCGGCGAAACAGGCACAGGCAAAGAGTTATTCGCTAAAGCAATACACAAATCTTCAATGCGTAAAGGTAAACCGCTTTTGACATTAAACTGCGCGGCAATACACGAAAACACCGCGAACGCGACACTATTTGGATGGTCAAAAGGAGCATGGACAGGATCGAATGGCGAAGGAAAAGGACTTTTCCTTGAAGCCAACGGCGGCACCTTATTTTTAGATGAAATAGGCGATTTAAGCCTCGAAACACAAACAAAACTTTTAAGAGCAATTCAGGAAGGCGAAGTGCAGCGGGTCGGCGACGGAAAAATCTTAAAAACCGACGTAAGAATAATTTCAGCCACGAATAAAGATCTTCGAAAACTAATCATCGACGGTAAATTTCGCGAAGACCTTTTTTATAGAATTAATGTCGGCACGCTTAAAATTCCGCCATTACGCGAGCGCGGCACCGATGCATCGCATATTTCAAAACATTTCATTGATAATATTAACAATAACAACAAGAAAATATTCGGCGAATATATCGCAAAAAAGCTTTCAAAATCGGCGTTGGATTTTATTGATAAATATAATTGGCCAGGGAACATCCGCGAATTATATAACACAATTCAGCGTGTATGCATATGGAACAGCGGCGAAACCATAAACGATGAAGATATAAAAAAACTTATCGCCGGTTCAGATACGCCGCCTGAAAATAAACAGACGGAATTAACGGCCAATAATTCTATAAATTTAGAAGAATTAACGAATGAATTCCGAAAAAAATATATTTTAAAGGCATTAGAACTAACTAATCGCAGCATAACCGGTGCAGCCAGGCTTCTTGGTTATAAAAACTATCAAACATTCTCTAATGAAATGAAAAAATTGAAAATAAAATAAAAATTGGCACGCAACTTGCTTTTGTGAATTATGTAAAGAAAAATAACACAAACCTGATGATAAATAATGACGATTTGAAATAATAAAATTTTAAATTTAATAATAAGTGTTTTGATTATCCGATTGGAGGCGTGTTATGAAATATCTTTTAAAAGCGAAGGTTAAGACGGATTCTGAGGGTAAAAGCCGAGTTTGCCATACTATGGCATAAGTCGTCTTTCCTTTTCAGCAGGTATTTTTGGAAGCTTATACTGTTAAACCTGATTTTCCGTGCGAAGACAAAAGTCATCTAACCTTCGATGGACTTTCTTTTAGCAGCTTCGGCTGCACCGCGTCCCTATGAATGAGTGGGATAGTGAGGAAAGCCCGTTAGCAGCCACATTCGCAATGGTAGCTATTAGGTGAACAACCTGATAGCGGAAAGAAGTTCGGAGCTTGCTCCGGCTTCTTTTTATTATTAGATTTATTTGGCAATGAAAAGGATAATTGTTATTTTAATTCAGATTTATACTCGTCGATATTAATTGTCTTAAAAAGCAGGCCTTATAGAAAAACTTAATCCTAAAGAATTAATAAGGCTCATTATACTTGATAACTGTGGATTTCCGCTGGCAGATAATATGCGGTACATATTTTCACGGTTTAATTTGGATTTCCGCGCAATTTTGCTTACTCCGTGCGCTTCTACAACGTTTTTTAATGCAAGAAGAAACATAGCATTATCTTTCTCGCTGAGTGCGTTGTTCAGATATTCAACTGCTACTTCAGGATCTTTTAATTGTTCTATCAAAAATTTCTGATGATCTTTAATTTGATTTTTTTTCATAATCGCCTTCCGTTAAATCATTCCAATATTCATGTGCTTTTTTTATATCTTTTTTTTGCGTAGATTTATCTCCGCCGCATAACAAAATCACTAATGTTGTTCCAATTTGGCCAAAATAAATCCTATAACCGGCGCCATAATGAATTTTAAGTTCAGAAAGCCCTTGCCCAACCGGCTCACAATCGCCCATATTGCCTAATTTTAAACGATCGATTCGAGTTAAAATTACAGCCTTAGTTTTAGCATCTTTAATGCTGTTAAACCATTCTGTATATGGTTCCAAGCCGTTAGATTTAACATAGTATTTTATTTCTTTTTTTTGGTTCATTATAACATTATTGTAGCATATAAACTACAATTAATCAAGACCTATTTAAACAAACATATTTTAAAAAGTTGCGAAAGCGCTTTTATTATGATATAATTTCACTTATGCAATGCTAAATAAAGATGCAAAAACTTGACTTAGTTCACAAGCCAACATTCAGAAATAATTACCTTCACCCGGCTTTAAATAAAGGATTAATCGCGATGACCGTCCCGGCCAAACCAAACAGCCGACTGCAAAAATACAGGCTAACAAAAAAAGGAACCGTTTTTATTCATAAAAAGAATTAATTTTCAGGCCAAACCATTTTTATTTATTATTATACAAAATACTATATTTAATATAAGTTTTTTTATATATTTATATTTTTTGTTTACATTTATTACATACGGTTAAGTTTACTACTTAAATTAAATTGTCTTTTATTTTAAAACTGTTTAAATGAAAATACAGATAAAAATATAACTGTAACTTTATCATTTTGTCTTTAACTATAAAACATTCATAATTACAATGATAAAATGATATAAGTATGTAGTATTTAAATAAAAAAACATATAAAATTTATTATTTGTTAAAATTATTTATCAAGAATAACTCTTATACTAAAAAATGGCACATAAGTTGCTGCTATAAATTATATAAAAAATGACAATTAAAAACTCAATTTAATAAGTAGTTACCTTATAAATATTGCCCGCGTATAGAAACTTAATCTTGGAGGTTAAAACGGATCCGGACAGGTAATACTGCGTTTCCTTGCCCCAACGAAAGTTGAGGAACCTCTGGGGGGACTCCTTTAGCGGCGAAAGCCGTAGCTGCGTTCTAGGGATGTTAGGGACGGCTGAGGAGCCCCAAAGGCATCCTTCATCCGCAATGGGAGCGGTCAGGCACGTCCTGATAGCGAAAAGAAGTCCGGAGCTTGCTCCGGCTTCTTTTTTACTACTATTAATTTTTTATAGCAAAAATAACAGAGCATCAAAGGAGCCAAATATGTATAGACTAATAACTCAAAATATGATATATTAATTATATTGGCATGTCGTAATAAAGCAAATATTTCGTTATTTTGGAGCGATTATGATTTCGGAAAATTTGATTGAGGAAGTTAAAAATAGGCTTGTTTTTACCTATAATCCATTAGAAATTTACCTTTTCGGATCATATGCCTGGGGCCAGCCCGATGATTCCAGTGATCTTGATTTACTTGTAGTCATCGATCATTCCAACGAAAAAACTTACAAACGCCCTATTCCTGGAATACGTTCTCTGGTTGGTCTTAAAATTGCCAAAGATATATTGGTATATACCAAAGAGGAATTCAACGGGATGTCAGGCGACGTTTCAACATTATGTTATAAAATAAAAAATGAAGGTAAAAAAATATATGGAATTTTATCTGATGTGGCTTAAAAAAGCCAGGACAGATCTCAGGACCGCAAAAAAATTAATAAAAGATGACGAACGTATTCTTGATACATCGGTTTATCATACACAACAATGTGCGGAAAAAGCTTTAAAAGGCTTTCTTGCTTTTAAAAAACAGAACATTCAAAAAACGCATGATTTAGAATTATTAATTGAATATTGCAGTCAGGTTGATAATGAATTTAAAAATCTGATTGACGATGCAATTGTACTTGAACCATACTGCGACGAATTCAGATATCCTGGCAATTACGATGAACCTGATTTGACAGACGCAGTTGACGCTATTGAAAGAGCCGACAGAATCATCTTATTTGTCGAAAATAAAATAAAAAAAGAATTGAACGCCAGCGGCAAAAATACCGAAGAACTTTTTAAATTTTAGCTGAGCTCTATAAAAAAATGGCAGCAAAGTTTTTCAAATAGCTCAATATTGCAATGACAACATAAATTTACGACATAAAATTAATGGGGACCATTTGGGGACCAACTAACTTAAAATGTAACCAAAATAACTTAACATAACTTTAAACGTGTCTTTCAAAAAGCTTATAAAACAAAGAAAATCAAATTTTAACTCACGGTTTCAAACGAACGTTTGCTCATTCCTAAACCGTGTGCCGGTGGTTCAAATCCGCCTAGGGGCATGAAAGAAACCTCCGTGAAAACGGGGGTTTTTGTTTTTTAAGGGAAGTCCGTTTTGGGTGTTTTTGACGAGTTGGTGGCTAGATTATTTAAATGCCATTAAAAAAAAACTAATCAGCTAACTTTATCACAAACAGGACTTAAAGAATAATTAAGTTTATTGCCAATAAAAAACTTGTAGTTACAAACGCTTAAAATATATTTTTTTGAAAACCCTTAATATGTTCGCCTAATTGATAAAAATAATGATTATTGTTGCACTTTGAACATATAAATGATAAAATGTTCGGCGTGAAGGCTTAATTCTTTTTTGGAAAGTATTTTATGGTTAAAAAAATACACTAAATTGGATTCAAGCCCTTAATTTTTATTTAAGTTTACAGAACCTTTGTAATAATATGGAGGAAGTATGGCTATTTGGTTGTTTCGGGCAGGTAGAACCGGCGAATACGAAAACAAATTTATTGAAGACGGTAAGATATATCTGACTTGGGATCAATTAAACGTTAATTTAAAAAATTTCAAGGAAAAAATAGACCTATACAATTATTTGAATGAAAATTATCCTGCTGAAAAACCTGGAAGAAATAGAAACTGGGTAGGACAAATATGGCCAATCGCCCATGATATAAAAAAAGAAGATTGGATAATATTACCAAGTAAAATTAATTCTTCAATACACATCGGAGAAGTAACGAGTGAATATATTTATAATAAAAAAGCCGAAGAGCCATTTTATCATTCAATGAATGTCAAATGGTTTAAATTAGATGTTCCGCGCTCCAATTTTGATCAAGACCTCTTATATTCGTTCGGAGCTTTTATGACAGTGTGCCGGATAACACGAAACGATGCCGAAAATAGAATTCGTAAAATGGAAAAAAATAATTGGAAAAGCAGTCAGACATTTGCAATTAACAAAGCTGAAAAATTTCTTGGAGAAGAATCAGAAAACATTGATCTTGAACAATATGCAATAGATTCAATAGCCAAATTTATTATTCAAAAATTTAAAGGACATAGGATGACGGAACTTATAGAAGCAATGCTTATCGCACAAGGTTATTCAACACATAAAAGTCCAGAAGGTCCTGATAAAGGAGTAGATATTCTGGCTGCTCCAGGTCCGCTTGGTTTTGGTCATCCAAGAATTTGCGTTCAGGTAAAAACTCAAGACAATCCAATTGAACGGATTGTTTTAGATCAATTAATAGGTACAATGCAAAATTTTTCAGCCGAACAAGGGTTACTGATTTCATGGAGCGGCTTTAAAAATTCATTTAATAAAGAAATACCTGCCCAATTTTTTAAAGTAAGATTGTGGGATCAAAAAGATATCGTTCGTGAATTATTTAACGTTTATGATAAACTCGATGAAGATATAAAATCGGAGATACCGTTAAAAAAAATATGGACATTGACAAAAATTGAAGAGTAAAGACGTAAAAACCAGTCTTGAAATTGAACTCAAAAAAAACTCGACAAAGAAATAAAAACTCTTAAAACCAAATCAAAAAAAATTTTAACTCTCGAAGAAAAACTAAAGGCTCAGAAACATATAAAAGAGCTTGAAAAAAAGCGCAATATTTTAAGACTGAACCTATATGAATCTCAGGACGAAGTGGACAATAAAAAAGACGGACTTATTAACGAAATTGAGTCAAGATTAAAACAAAAAGTTGAACTTGAAGAACTGTTTACAATAAAATGGAGGCTCATTTGACATCTGGAAATAAAATCATAAACAAAAAAGCTCTGATAAAAAGGCTTCAATATAATGAATGGATTGATTTCGAAGTCAAAGAGGCCAAAAATGAAGTACCTAAAGATGTGTGGAAAAGCGTAAGTGCATTTTCAAACACAGAGGGCGGCAATATTGTATTTGGAGTAAAAGACCATGGCGAAGGCAATTTTGAAATTACCGGCGTCAGCAGCGTTGAAAAACTCCAGAATGATTTTATATCCGGCTTACGCGGTGAAAAATTTAACATCCAATTATCTTCCAAAGCTCATATTTTTGATTTTGACGGCAAAAAAGTGCTTTTGTTTCACATAAATTCAATGCCGCGAAACTGCAAGCCTATTTATTTCGGCGGTGATATCCGCAATACTTACATAAGACGAGGCAGCGGAGATTATAAGTGCAGCCGCGAAGAAGTCAACCGAATGCTGCGCGAAGCCTCTGAATTTTCATCAGATTCTATGATTTTAGAAGGATACGGCATTAAAGATATTGATTCTAAAAGCGTTTCAGAATATAAGAATTTGCTTGAGTTAAAATTACCGGAAAGTCTTTTTCACAAGTTAAAAACCAATGAACTGCTTATGAAAATCGGCTGTCTGAAACTGAACCATAGTTCAGGTAAAGAAGAACTGACCATGGCCGGGCTCCTTCTATTTGGTAAAGTCGAAAGCATCCGCAGCAGGTTTCCTGCGTATGAATTTGACATTTATCTTATACGCTCAAGCGAGAGCGGATTTCCGGACAGGCGTTGGGATGATAGAAAAATATATGAAATGAACATTTTCCAAACATTTTATGAAGCAATGAACTACATAAAAAGCAAGATTGAAATTCCATTCATGATGGAACCAGACAATATTACACGGACCGAAAATGTACCGATTGTAGTGGCACTCCGCGAAGCGCTGGTCAATGTTTTGATACACCGCGACTATTTTGATAATACGCAGGCACGAATGAGAATTTTTAATGACAGAATAGAAACCTATAACGCCGGCGCAGCACCAAAAACTGTGGAAGAAATAATAACCAATGAAGCTACCGCGCCGCGCAATCCGCTTATAGCCAAGTTATTCAGAATGATCGGTCTTGCCGAAACAGCCGGCAGCGGCATGGTTAAAATCTTCAATGCCTGGAAACAGTTAAATTACAAAACACCTTTAATTGACAACAATACAGCCAACTATTATTTTAAGATGACATTTCCGCTTGAAAAAGAAACCGCTGCGGCTAATCATGAAATGAAGAATATTAAAAAAATTAACAGGGTCGGAGAAAAGGTCGGAGAAAAGGTCGGAGAAAAGGTCGGAGAAAAATTTTCCGAAAACCAACAAAAAATGATTGATGCGATTTCGGCAAAGCCTGAAATTACAGCAAAAGAATTAGCTGAAATAGTCGGCATTTCGCAGCGAAAAATCGAAGACAATTTATCTAAATTAAAGAAAATGAATATACTTGAACGTGTTGGTCCTGATCGCGGCGGTTATTGGAAAGTGTTAATATAATAAATAACATGAAATTATTTAACAAGAGATTTTCAAATATGCAAATTTAATGAATTTATTCAAATATTGAAAAAATAAAAAAGAGGTAGATATGTCTAAAAATAATAATCAGCGCCTTGAGCTAACATGGATAAGCAAAGATAAGGAACCAAAATTAGAGTCAAGAATTTTAATCAGTGATCCAGAAAAATCACACGGTGATAAAAGCACTGAAAATATGCTGATTTATGGTGACAATCTTCTTGCATTAAAAGCGCTGGAACAGGATTTTGCCGGAAAAATCAAATGCATTTATATAGATCCGCCTTATAATACCGGCAATGCTTTTGAACATTATGACGATGGTCTTGAGCATTCAATCTGGCTGAGCCTTATGAAACCACGTTTGGAATTAATGCATAAATTATTAAAACAAGACGGCACTTTGTGGATTTCAATAGATGACGATGAATGCCATTATTTAAAAATTCTGTGCGACGAAATTTTTGGAAGAAAAAATTTCATTAATAATGTTATATGGGAAAAAAAATATGCTCCACAAAATGATGCAAAATGGCTGTCAGACAGTCACGACCATATTTTAGGTTACGCTAAATGTAAAGAAATATGGAGACCTAACTTATTACCAAGAACCGAAGAAATGAATGAAAGATATAAAAATCCCGATAATGACCCACGAGGTCCATGGAAATCTAGTGATTTTTCAGTAAGAACCTATTGCCAAAATACAGATTATCCAATAAAATTACCTTCCGATAGAATAGTAAATCCTAAACTGCACCCCGATGTCAAGACAATTTTTTAATCAAGTTTAAGGTATGTCCTCCTTTTTTAATTCTCCCGGGTTGCGTGCCTTTGGTCTTCGAACAACTGCCTCGAAGCGTAGCGAGTGGCAGTTGTTGCCATCCAACTGTTGGATGGGCTTTTTCGAGATTTTGTATTACTGTGTTCTTTTACAATATATTTGCCGGTATAGATTTCATTAGGCGTTTTATATTTCAATGACTGATGCGGCCGTTCATAATTATAGAAATTAATGTATTTTATGATTGATTGTCTTAATTGACGTGGAGTTTCATACTCTTTTAAATATATTTCCTCGTATTTTACTGATCTCCAAAATCTTTCGATAAATATATTGTCCAGAGCGCGGCCTTTTCCGTCCATGCTTACATTTATTTTCAGCTCTTCCAACATGTTTATGTATTGTGAACTTGTAAAATGACTTCCCTGATCACTGTTCCAGTATTCAGGCACGCCTGTTTTTAATGCTTTTTTGACTACTTCTAAAACAAAAGATATTTCCAGTGTATTTGAAAGCTCCCATGCCACCACATAGCGTGAATACCAGTCAATTACTGCCACAAGATACATAAAACCTTGCTGCATTTTTATATATGTTATGTCAATACTCCAAATATGATCAGGATATTCAGCATTTATATTTCTTAACAAATACGGTTTTGCCGCCTGCATAAAATTTCTTTTGCTCATATTAGGCCCAGGATAAATTGCGTGAATTCCAAGTTCATTCATATATTTTAATACACGCTTATGATTTATTACACGGCCTTTTTGAGTACGGAGAAAAATGCTCAATTTCCTATAGCCAAAGAACGGATATTTTTCAAAAACTTCAATAATCAACTGCTTATCAATATTATCTGAATCATTCCTGGCTTTTGGTTTGTAGTAAAGACTTGTACGATTCAGGCCAAGAAGTTCAGACTGTGTTGAAATCGAAATTTCAGGATGATCTTTTTCGATCATCTTAACTCTCTCAGAACGGCGGCTTAAGACCAGATTTTTTTTTAAGCCACTCTAAATGAGTGGTTAATTTCCCGATTTCTTTGTACAACTCTTCTTCCTTTTTCTCGCTCGACTTACGCAATTCATTAATTTCTTGATTTTTACGTTCAAAAGCTTTTGGAAGAGCTTCAATTGCTGCCATTTTCCACTGTCGGAGCTGATTGACATGAACCCCTGTTTCTGATGAAATTTGCGCTAGTGTCTTTTCTTCTTTTAAAATTTCCAACACTATTTGTGCTTTTTGTTCTGGTGTGTAACTTTTTTTCATGTTATTATTATACCTTAAATTTTAGAATTTTTCTGTCTTAATTTTGGGGTTCATTATAGTTTATGTATAAATTAAAAGAAAATACTCAGATAATAACAGATTTCTCAGAGCTAATTTTTACTTTAGGCAACAGATTATGTGATAATAAAATTAACGATAAAAATTATTTTATTGCAGATGATATATCAGAACTACTATTAAAATTATATGATATATATTATTCACAAAATGATATAACAATGCAAAAGTGTCTAGATTTATGGGATCGTTTACTAGAATGCCGAATTGTGGCCGCTAAAGAATTAACTAAAAAAATTGATAAAAATGACATGCCATAATCTTTTAGCGAAATTTTATGATTATTATATTAACTAAATATTTTAACTTGACATAAGTGTTAAAACATATAGACTAATAACCCAAAATATGATATATTAATGAAAGTTTCATTGATTTTGGAAATTATAATTTTAAAAAATTTGATCAAAAAAGTTAAAAAAATTTAATTTGAAGTAATTTCAAATTATAAAATAACAGGATAAAACAAATGACTGGCGCTAAATATAACTCAAAGCAAACAAAATTATGATATAATTTTACTAACATATAACAGTCAATAACTTGGAGTCAAAATGATTAAAAAAACATCTTATAAGCCGCCATATATAATTACTCCTGAAATCATACATCTCATTTCTGAAATCAGTGAAATACTTGGACGCTTTTCAGTTATAAATCATTTTGAACAAACGCCGATGCTCAGGCGCGGTAACCATATACGCAGCATTCAGGCATCGCTCGCAATTGAAAATAATACTCTTACACTTGAACAAGTAACGGCAATTATTAACGGCAAGCGCATTTTAGGCCATCCGCGCGAAATACAGGAAGTCAAAAACGCCTTTTCGGTTTATGAAACAATTGAAAAATTGAATCCTTATTCAGAAAAAGATTTGTTAAAAGCTCATGCTTTATTAATGTCATCGCTAGTCAACGAAACCGGACAATATCGGACAGGCGGGGTTGGAATCGTAAAAGGCCGTAAAGTTATTCATATCGCACCACCCGCCGATCATGTTGCAGCTTTAATGAACGATCTTTTATCATGGCTCAAAAATACTAACGAGCATCCTCTTATTACAAGCTCAGTCTTTCACTATGAATTTGAATTCATCCATCCGTTTGCAGACGGTAACGGCAGAATGGGACGTTTATGGCAAACGCTTATTTTAAGCCAATGGAAACCTTTGTTTAGCTATATTCCAGTTGAAACAGTTGTACGTAACCGCCAGGAAGAGTATTATCGAGTTTTAGGAAAATCAGACCATGCAGCGGATTCGACTGAATTCATTAAATTTATGCTTAAAGCAATACTTGAAGTCTTGCGGGAAAATGTAGAAACCGACCAAGTCGACGACCAAGTTACCGACCAAGTCGCAATACTATTAAAATTATTTAACGGCAATTCACTTGCAACATCAGAATTGATGCAAAAACTCGACTTAACCCACAGGCCGACATTCAGAAATAATTACCTCCACCCAGCTTTATACAATGGATTAATCGAGATGACCGTACCGGATAAACCAAACAGCCGGCTGCAAAAATACAGGCTTACAAAAAAAGGAATAGCTTTTATTCATAAAAAGAATTAATTTTAAGGATTATTAATGAAGCCCCAAAAATGTATTTAAGCAATAACAATAAAACGGATTCTATAATTCTTTAAACTAATTTAGACTGTACTACTTCTCTTAATTTGCGACTGGAAATAGCAACTTTTTAGCTTAATCTCAATGAAATTTCCGAATTATTTGAACGTGATAAATTAATAATTTCTAGTCACTTACGAAATATATATTCAACCAAGGAATTAGACCAGAAGTCAACTGTTGCGTTTTTGGCAACAGTTCAAAAATAAAGCGGCCCATCTTCTTTATTTTCTTGTAAAAAATCAAAGTTTCATCGATGGTAACAAACGTATTGCCACTGCTTCAAATCCGCCTGGGGTCATAAAAGAAACCTCCGTGAAAATTGTTTTTTTGTTTTTTCAATTTTCATTCGAATCAATAATCTCTTTAAGAGAAACTTCAGGATTCCGCCAGCGTTTGGCGCTCTTCTCATTTTTAAGGTGAATGGCATTCCGAGGGCAATGATGCACGCAGGCCAGGCAGCCCTGACATTTTGACTTAAACTGCATTTTATGATTTACAATGATATTTCCCGCCGGGCAGACCTTAGCGCAAATGCCGCATTTATTACACTGATCATTTATTATATACTTCTCGCATTGTTTTCCGTTATATGCCATATTATCGAAGACTCTAAGCAGGGCAGTTAAACCGCGCGCCCACCAGGCCGCCGTTGTTTGTAAATGCTTATGATTATGAATATCCTCAACGATTTTGACTGTCATTTCTTCTGTTTTCTTTTCCGGCAATCTGGCGATTTGTTTATTAATTTCAAACATCGGCAGATAATTATCCACCATAAGCAAGCTATTAGCATAATCAAAGCAAAACCCTTTAGCCTTTGCTAGATTTTGTAATTCCAGCAATGCGGCTCCCGGCATATTGCCATAAGTTCCGATTGCGAAAGTATAACCGGCATCGAGTTTTACATTATTTAAAAATTGACGCACCATTTCAGGTAATCCAAGACTATAAATAGGAAATATCAACCCTATCGCGTCATCCTTATATTCCTTCACATTGGAATTAACAACATGGGGAATAGAAATTAAGTTTCCGCCAATACGTTTGGCTACGGCCAGACTGTTACCGGTTGACGTAAAATAAAATATTAACATATTTTCCGCCTTAAATTAATTTACATTGTGTAACTTAATTTAATTTTAGCATACACAAAGTTACTTGTCAATATATCACTTCTAAATTCATGTTAATTATTAATTGCATTCATTTGAATAAATTGAATCAGGGCTATCTTAAAAACAAAGGCTTTTATTAAATAATCTTTTTAAAATCATAGCAGGGAATTTACAGGCTGATAATGAATCTTTATTAATCTTACAATTAAAGTGGCAAAAAAACAGTTAAATATTTAAGAATAAAAAATTTTATGGTATAATCATTTGATATAAAATTATGACATATAAAAAGAGCGACACTGTATCAACTGATTTTCAAAGAAAAGGTAATTCAGGGAGACATAATATGAGTTTTCATCGCGCAAGATCCGAAGAGCAGATTCAAGCTCGAATTCAAGAGATAGTTAACGCCGCATCTATTATATATGACTCGGCAGGTTATGAAGGATTAAGTTTCAGCGCTATTTCCGAACATACTAAATTTACGAGGCCAAATATTTACAATTATTTCAAGACTAAAGATGAAATTCTTCTCATAATTATGAAAGATGATTTTAAATCATTCGTAACATCTTTAATTAAATCATTTAAGCTTAATAAACTTTATTCAATTAATGAAATTTGCGAGATATGGACAAACGCGTTGATCAAACACATAAGGCTTTTAGATTTATACGCTTTACTCTCTACATTTATCGAAAAAAACGTTTCAATCAAAGCGCTGTCTGAATTCAAAAAGGAAATGGCAAAATTACAATCAATGTTATTAAGCCTGATATCACAGCTTTTCCCAAATTCCAGCGATGACAATGTAATGAATTTTTTTTATTTTCAACTTACTCTCGCCTTTGGATTATATCCGGCGAGTAAAATGGGTAAATGCCAGATAGAAGCACTCAAATTAGCGGGAGTAAGTTACATTCCTCCTGAGTTTAAAAAAACATACCAAACAGGCCTATATCAGCTAATGTATTGTTTGCAAAATTCTATTTATATTGAAAAAAATTATAATGCTTTAAAAAAATCTAAAAAAGGTAAATAGACTTTTAATTAAATTTCAGCTGCGGAATAAAATGAATGTTTATTCATTTAAGAAACGTATGCCGGTTCAAATCCGCTTTTATTACAATATTCTAGAGGATACGATAAAACTGCCGGCACCGGCGATGATGTTTACCGGTCATATTGTTCGCTGCAGGACGATTTTACCCTTGCAGACTCCAAAATTGAAATTAATCCCGCAAATATTAAAGTGAGCGGTAAAACATATGACATTTTGCATTTATATTTCAATAAATGCGTATATTTATCGGATGAAGTTAAAATTTATATCGGAGTTGCCGATGACGGCAAAATTACCGGAATTTCACATCCGGAAAATGTCAGGCTCCAGGTTATAAATGCCATCCGCGATGGAATTAAACCAGACATGACGATATTCACTAAATGCAAAATCAAAAATGAAGAAGGTAAAAATATAATCGTTATTTCCTTAACACGCGGCACCGACAGGCCTTATTACCTTTCCGATAAAGGCATCAAACCATCGGGAGTTTATGTGAGACACGCTACCGCTTCAATTCCAGCCTCAGAAGAAGCAATTCGACGAATGATAAAGGAATCTGACGGCGATAGATTTGAAAACACCCGCGCGATAAATCAAGAACTGAATTTCGATTTTACCATTAAAGAATTTGCCGCCCGCAATATCGATTTTGGCGATTCACAAATGATCACTTTAGGAATCAAAAATTCAGACGGACTTTTTTCGAACCTGGGCCTCTTACTTTCCGAACAATGCATGCACACAATAAAGTTCGCCTGCTTCGAAGGCGATGACAAGAACGTATTTAAAGATAGACAGGAATTTGGAGGTTCGCTGCTCCGGCAATTACATGAATCTTTTGAATTTATAAACCTTCATAACAGATTACAGGCCAAGATATCAGGGCTCGAACGAACCGAATACAGAGATTATCCTGAAGTCGCAATTCGTGAAGCTTTGCTAAATGCTCTGGTACATCGTGATTATTCATACAGCGGCAGTACGCTTATTAATATCTTTCATGATCATATTGAATTTATTTCATTAGGAGGTCCGGTTTCAGGCCTGACCGTCGATGACATAATGCTTGGCATATCACAAACAAGAAATGAAAAACTGACAAATATATTCTATCGCTTAAAACTTATTGAAGCTTACGGCACGGGAATAAGCAAAATAATGAACAATTACCGTGACATCAGCATCAAACCTGAAATAAAAGCGACATCCAGCGCTTTTATGATAACATTGCCTTCCATGTATTCGGGAAAATCATTTACGCCTGCAGTCGATCATCCAAACAATCCGCAGTGGGATAAAGTCATCAATTTTATTACCCCAAAAAAAGAAATCAGCCGTCTTGAAGTACAGGAACTTCTCGAAGTCAGCACGACACGCGCAAACGTTATATTGCGTCAAATGGCAGAAAAAGGACTGATAAAAATCATCGGCCTGGGCAAAAATAGAAAATATGCCGCGATATTAAATAAAAATACGAGCAATAAATAAAAAAGGCCTTCCGATATTTAGGAACGGCCTTTTTAAAATATTTTTTTCAGAATATTTATTATAAACTAGCTGTTTTAGCATATAATAAAATTCATATACATGTTACATATTTTTATCCGCTTAATAACTATATAAACTCTAACCTGCATGTGAACAAATTAATACGAGAATAACTATAGAATTTAAAAAACACCAAATCACGAATCATTTCATTTAAATCGGTTAAAAAAATTCAGGAATGTTTTATTTTGGCTTTGAGATGTGCCGTTAGAATTCAAATTTGCCGAATTTCCCGAGTTTGAAGTTACTTCCGACGAGTCGCCGACAATTTCACTCGGCCCGTGGGAATGATGTCGTGGCGGAGGCGGATAGCCGCCGGAATTATTATTGTTTTGCCCTGATGACAACATACTCTGCTGAAGTTCGATAAGCTTTTTGAGAATTTCGGTAAGAGCTTTCAGTATATCAAGCTGCGTTTGCGATTGGTTTGAAGACGACTGATTTTCGGCAGTATCAGCGTCATGGATCGGCGGATGACCAGTTTCAACCGAAGACGAATCTCCTGAATCAGGAGGCCCCGGCGGGATCGGCGGCGGAGTTACTCCCGTTTCAGAAGTATCTTCCGGCGTCTGAGCGCTAAAAGTCGTTATCATATAATTCGAGCATTTTTCTTCACCTTCGAGAGTGAGCTTTTTTCCTGCTTCCGGAGTTTTCCATATCATTAAGAATAATTCAACCGGAATTTTATATTGTTTTTTCTTTCCCCAATAAGCGTCCCTAATATAAACGGCCGCAATCGAATCGTCAGCGCCTTTGGAATATCCTATAACCAGAACCCAATGCGATATATTTTTCACGCCGACATAACATATAACCGGATTTTTAGAGTCAATAGAATCTTTTATATCCTCTATTACCGCGTCATTTTTAACGACCACGCCAATCGAGCGGTCGCCGAGATATTCAATGATAACATTGCGCGAATCCGAATGAACATCAGTATTTCTGATATTATCGAGAGTAGTGTACATATCCTCGTCCTGGCCGTAATATCCAAGAACAAGATTTAAAACATAAGCAATGCAGATTTTTTTGAGTGTACGGTAATCGTTATGTTTAGGGCCGATTTTAAGAATTACTTCCGATGACGAACCGTGAGTTTTGTTGTTATCAAAAGAAACTGACGAAGTATCCGCGATTTGATTTGAGTAATACGATTTCAATATGCTGTTATAATAAGATAATTCACTCGAGTATTTTTCACGAAGCCTGTCCAGCGTATCTTTACTCGCACCGTTATCCTCGGCCTGTTTTATTAATGTAAATTTATAAAGACACTCGAACTGTGACGCTATTTTAGATTCGACTGTATCGTCTTCAATAGCTGCGGCAGCTGTATTAAAAGACAAATACACAATAAAAAAAAGAGCAATGAAGACAATAATTTTTCTCATCATAATGAATCCCCCTTCATATATTTTTTATTTTTACTACGGAGTAAATGCATAATGGTTAAAAGAAGAGCAATATCAATGCCCAAAAATATCATTAATAAAAATAAACCTGTTGGATATTCCAACACAAATTCGGAGTTTTTTCCGTTCACGTCCGGAGTTTTTTCCGACTTAAATTTATCATGGCGATTGCGGTATAAAACTATTAAAATTAAATTTTTTATTTTCACAAAAACCATTTAATTTTAATAAATAAGCTCTTATAACTCCATTATGCTGCTTTTAATTCCCATTAATTATTGAATAATCAATAAATCAGTTATTACTGACGCACGCTTGACAACAAATTTTTAATGTAGTATACTCGCATTATTCTTCATGGTTAGTAATAGGCAATATAAATTTATATTATAAAATCCAGTAAAAAATTTTTTACCAAATAACTGCAAAGCAATAACTTACATTAATCTAAGTAAACGCTAAAAATTCCAGTTAACCATCCGGCAATTCTAATCAAAACGATTTTTGAGATACGCTTACGGATTAAGGAGAGCAAAATATAATATGTCAGCGTCGCCTGTAAAAAAAATACTGCTCGTCGAAGATGAAATTATTCCCGCTATGGCCGCAAAATATGATTTAGAAAAATACGGCTATTCGGTAATAACTGCAGAATCAGGCAAAGCTGCTATAGAAACAGCCGCCACTGATCCCGGCATTGACATTATCCTTATGGACATTGACCTCGGTCCAGGAATGGACGGCACCGAAGCCGCCGCAATCATCCTGAAAAAGCACGCTCTGCCCGTTGTATTTCTTTCATCTCACCATGAACAGGCAATAGTCTCTAAAACCGAAAAAATAAATTCATACGGTTATATAGTTAAAGGCTCAGCATTAACGGTCATTGACGCTTCAATAAAAATGGCATTTAAGCTGTTTGAAGCGCATAAAAAAATAGAGCATGAACTCAGCGAGCGTTCAAAAGCCGAAAAAGCCCTTAAAATAAGTGAACGTCAATTAAATGACGCGCAGCGCGTATCTAAAACCGGCAACTGGGAACTTGATCTTCTTAATAATAAATTGACATGGTCCGATGAAATCTTCCGCATATTCGAAATCGACAGAGAAAAATCCGAAATATCTTATGAATCGTTTCTGCAGGCTATTCATCCGGACGATCGCGCCGCAGTCGATACAGCTTACAAGAATTCACTAAAAACACACGATAATTACAAAATAGCTCACAGGCTCAGTTTTCCAGACGGAAGAATTAAATATGTTGAAGAACAATGCGAAACCTCATTCGATTCCGCCGGCAGCCCTTTAATTTCCATCGGCACCGTCCAGGACATTACCGAACGGACATTAGACGAGCAGGCGCTGAAAGAAAGTGAGAAAAAATTTCGAAAAGCGCTCGAGTTTTTGCCGATTCCAATTGCGCTTTCAGATAACTCCGGTAAAATAATATTTCACAATAATCAATTCATGACAACATTCGGATATACACCCGATGATGTTCCAACGATTGAAAAATGGCTGGAAACAGCCTATCCCGATCCGGCATATAGAAATAAAGTTATAAAGAGCTGGTCGGACGACGTTGAAATAGCTATTAAAAATAATACCTCCACCCCCGTACGCGAATATTTTGTGACCGGCAAAGACGGCAGCGTAAAAACAGTTCTCATATCTGCGTATTTTGAAAAAGATGTTTCTATATGCCTGTTCAATGATATAACTGACCGCAGAATAGCCGAAGAAAAAATCAAGACCCTGCTTGCCGAAAAAGACCTTCTATTGAAAGAAGCGCATCACCGCATCAAAAATAATATTAACTCAGTCTGCTGCATGCTGAAATTGCAGACAAGTACGCTCAAAGATCAGGCTGCCATTTCAGCGCTGAATGACGCTGTCGGCCGTGTCAAAAATATGCTTGTCCTGTACGATAAACTTTACAGGACCGACAATATGAATGAACTTTCATTCGACGAATTTTTAACCGCCCTTCTGAAAGAAATCTCAATCAATTTTTCAAACAGCTCAAAGATAAAAATCGAAAAACAAATAACTAATTTCAAAACCGATCCTCAAAGAATATATAACATCGGAGTAATAGTCAACGAACTTGTTACCAACGCCATGAAATACGCGTTCAACGGGCGTGATAACGGAACGATAACTCTTTCAACCGCGAGCGATGATAAACATATAGTTCTTCAAATAAAAGACGACGGCACTGGAATTCCTGAAACTATTAATTTTACAAATACCAGCGGGTTCGGATTACATCTTGTAGAAATTATGGTCCGGCAATTAGACGGAGTTATCAGGATCGAAAGAAACGGCGGAAGTAATTTTATACTTGAATTTAATTTGTAAACATTTAGATTTATATTTATTCGAAATAAAATTAGCCGGTTATATAACAGATAAAAAATAAAACCATTTAAATCCACAAAATTTTATTTTGAATATTTGTAAATTATAAAAAAATTTAATCGTTATGTTGGAGGAATTTATGACCAGGTATTTCAAATCATCAATTTTCGTATTGGCATTGATTATGATAGCGTTATGCGCATTCTCGAACGGCTTCGCGCAGGATGCAAAAAAAGCGGAAAAAGCAAAACTATTGACGGAAGAAAACAAAAAAAAGATCGAAGCGGTACTCGATAAGCATATCGCGGAAGTTAAAACGCCGGCCGCCATACTCGGCGTATGGACGCCTGACGGAGAGCAGGTTATTGTAAGAGGGAAGTCTGATGTTAAAACCGGCACCGACGCCAAAACAACCGACAAATTCCGCATTGCAAGCCTTACTAAAACATTTACGGCTACACTGTTTTTAATGCTTGTCGACGAAAAGAAATTAAGCCTTGACGATAAGCTTTCAAAATTTTTTCCTGAAGTAAAAAACTCCGACAAAATCACGGTAAGACAGCTTCTTAACCACACAAGCGGCCTATATTCGTACACCTCGCTCGATGAATTCAATAAATTCGTCATCACGGAACCGCTCAAAAAATGGTCAACGACTGACTTACTGAAGATCGCAGCCGACAACAAACCGGATTTCGAACCCGGCACATCATACCGCTATTCAAATACAAACTATCTCCTCGCAGGAATGATCATAGAAAAATTAACAGGCGAAAAATTTGCGGACGTTCTTAAGAAAAAAATATGCGAACCGCTCGGCCTTAAAGATACATATTATGCGGTAACTCCTGAAATTGAAGGCAGCCATTTTCACGGTTATAACGACACAGTTGACGTTTCGATATTCGAACCGTCAGGCCCGAACTTTGCCGGCGCGGTAGTTTCGACAATCGGCGACCTCAAAATCTGGGCAGCCGCTATCGCCGAAGGCAAGCTTATATCTAAAGAACTCCAGAATGAACGCCTTAAATTAGTCTCAGAGGAAAAGAACCTTGAAATGGGTTACGGCCTCGGGATTATGTCATTTGGAACATTTTTAGGTCATAACGGCTCAATAAACGGTTATTGCATCGCAATGTTCCATCACCCGGATCACGCGGTAACAATAATCTGTATGATGCCTATGAGCATTCAATTCGTCAAAGGCGCGCCTGAAAAAGTTTTCAATGAAGTAGCCGAATTGCTTCTTCCAGGCCAAGTTCATCAAAAAGTAAAAGCAGACAAAATTATAAAATAACTAACATTTAATAATTTAATAACTCAATTTTTGCAAAGCCCGGCATATTGAAAAAACATCATTAGAAACAAAATGTAAAAATTTCTTTTATAAATATAAGAATTGAACAAAAATTCAATCATTACGGAGGTTTAAAGTATGAAAAAATTTTATATTCTTATCCTATGTCTTTCATTAATCATGTGCGCCGCCGGGGTCAGCGACGCGAAAAATCTGGCGAAAAGGGCCGGAATTAACGATGAAAAATATAAAAACGCGATAACAGCCGCGCGCGAAACATTATGGAAAGCCATAACAAACGGTCAGGGCACCGGCGCTACGGTCGCGATAATGGACCACGGCAGAATCGTTTACAGCGAAGGAATCGGCGTTACCGACCGCTCAAAAAATTCACCGGTAGACAAATATACGCGCTTTAACATCGGCTCGACAAGCAAGATGTTTGTAGTAGCCGCAGTAATGCTGCTTGTCGATGACGGCCGCGTGAATCTCGACGAGCCTATGGCAAAATATATACCCGAATTCACGATGCGCGACCCGCGTTATAAAGACATAACTGTACGCATGCTTTTCAACCATTCATCAGGCCTGCCTGGAACAACTACAATCACAGGTTATGAAACCTGCGATGACACGCATAAAATCCTTATAGATTCGATGAAACGCGCAATGCTCAAACATAAACCCGGCGCTATGTCGATGTATTGCAACGACGGTTTCACTTTCGCCGAAATACTCGTTGAAAGAGTGTCAGGCATAAAATATATGGATTTTTTGAATAAGCGCGTATTCAAACCTCTCTGCATGCATAATACAGGCGCGAGCACAGGCGAACTCAATCCTGAGAACGCAGCTCTTTATTACGATGCTAAAGGCCTGAAACATCCGAACGAAGTAATGATGGTTTACGGCGCCGGCGGCCTTTCATCAACCGCCGAAGACCTCTGCAGATTTGGTTACAGCTTCTGTGACGACGCCAATCAACTGCTTTCAAAAAACTCGCTTATCGAAATGCGTAAAACACAGCCTACTGAATTTTCAATGAAATTAAGAGGGCCGCAAATGATGCAGGAACTCGGCTGGGAATACGTGAATAACCCTTATTACGGCGCTAAAGGCGTTCAGGTGATGTCCAAAGGCGGCAACACGACATATAATTCGACATGCCTGCTTGTACTTCCAAAAGAAGAAATTTCCATAGGCGTTATTATATCAGGCACGGCTTCAGGCGAAACGCTCGCACGTCCAGTTCTTGAAGGCATACTTAAAGACAAAAATATAGCCGAACCAAAACCGAAGGAAGTTGAAAAACCGTTAGAAGCTCAAAAAGTATCAGAAGATATGCTTAATTATGAAGGTTATTACGTATCCGACGCTAAACTCGTAATGCTGAAATTCGATTCAGAAAAAAAAGGGTTCAGCCTCTATTCGACGGACGCGGCAGAAGGTTCAAAGGACGGAATTAAATCTACAGAAACTCCGATTTATACTTTCATTTACAATAACGGCTTCTTTTATGATTATAAAAACAAACTGAAATTCTACTTTGTTGAAAATGACGGTGTTAAATATATCGCAGCAAGCCATATTGATACATACGACGTTGATATGGTAATGTTCCAAAAACTCGAACCGGTAAAAAATCCGCCGGCCATGAAAATCGACCTTAACGGCAAAACCTGGCTTTTTAAAAATATCAAACCTTATGTTACCGCTGGCGGTATTAAACCGATGCATTCAAATTTAATTAAAGACCTGCCGGGATATATCAGCTTCGCCGGTATAAAAAAAATTGAGAGCGCCGATTTCGCAAGCATAGCAGCTACGGCTTTCCGCGACCAGTCAGAATTGTACCTTATTGAAAACAACGGCGAAATATGGGCACAGGCAAGCTGTTTCTTACTCGCGCCGGCTGATAAGATAAAAAAAGTCGTATCGGGCATAAATAGAATATTTATAGGCCTTAATAATTATAACGAATGGATGAAAGTAGAAAAAGGCGCGATCCTTAAATTTGAAGCTCCTGAAAAAGGGCGTATAATCGTAGTCAAAGGTGATGAAACATTATTCGATAATTATATAGACAAAAATGATGAGCTATACACTCCTGAAGGCAGCTTCATATTCTTCGCCGGAAGAACCGGAGATTATTTCAGAATTATGGCAAGATAAAATAAACTAAAATCTTAAAAATAAAAAATTCCCGTTGTTTACGAATATAAAATTTCAAAACAGCGGGGGTTTTTTATAATTCAAAAAAATTTTGAGACGGCTCTTAACTATGAACGTATAATTAAATGAGCAAATGAAACCCATATAAAAAGATTATAATCTAAATAAGATTACAAGAAATTTATAAGAATGTTTGACTTTTTATTATTTTAACTTAAGTTTCGCATAGCAAAACTATTGTAAATTCGTTATTTATATTTCAAATTA